>NZ_JAGXBY010000002.1 GCF_018310345.1 Ornithinibacillus massiliensis | reverse complement strand
CGGACCGCCCGCGGAAAGCGAGTAACCTGCAGCGGAAATCAACAACCCTTTTATAAGTAATATCCAAAAACAAAAAACGAGGGGCTATCCTCAAAAGTCATTTTTCAATGACTTTTCGGACAACCCCCTTTTATTCGCTATATTTGAACAATTGGCCCACCTCATGGCCATTAAACTTAGAAGAAATATAGTTTTTCGTTTATAAACCTAAACCTTAACTACCTGGACGGGGATCAGATCCCCGCCTAATTGTAGTCCAGAAGGTATTTCCTTTATTATAGCCAAGCAGCACCTACGATGATTAGAAGAATAAATAGTACGACAATCAGCGCAAAACCACCGCCGTAGCCATATCCTCCGCCGTAGCCGTAACCGCCGCCATAACCACAACCGTATCCGAATGACATTCTACATCCCTCCTAACGTACTTTTTCAATTAATCTAAGGATATCTCCTTAGTTAAAAACACTGTTTATTTAGTGTTTGTTAATACTATATGAAAGCTCATTCTTTTTGTTTGGGATAGATACCTAGATATTAGGTAAACATTTTATTTGCCTATATGTTAGTTATCGAGTACAAATTCTTCAGATGGAATACGGATTAAATCTCTGCTTAATCTACCATTTTTTCTAATATATTGTTTAACTAAATAATATCCTACACAATACCCAATCATATTTGGATAATTGCTTTTTCCATATAAAAGTTGAATAGCCTTCCTAGAGGTCTTTGGCAAATCCTTATTTGGAAGTATTACTTTGTACCATAGATCCTCTAATTCTGAATCAGAGTAATAGGAAGTCCATGGGGCTAACGGCTCTCTACCAAATCTTTCATAAACTGCATTTTCTGCTAATCCTTCTAGAATAATAACATCTAATAACGAATAGTCTTCATCATTTTTTTGATCGTGTAATAGTCTACATGCATGATGATATTCATGGGTGAATAGGGCTTTTACTTCTTCTTTTGTCGTTTTAGTAGATATAAATAAAAATAGTTTATCTTGAAATGCGAGGCCGGTTCTTCCATTATAATGTTCCCTAATTTTACGATTGTAAGAATTAGAAGGGAAAATAAATATTGGCAAGTTTGGGCCTTCCCATTCCTGTTTTAGATATCGTTCCTCCTGTTTCACTATTCCCCAGATCTTATTATGTTGAAGCTTCTTTAATAAATCTTCCGATTCTGGCTCTGGCTTTTGATACATTCCATTCTGTATTAGGAGGTTAGCGATAACTTTAGGATATAAATGGTCAAAGTAAGGAGAAAGCTTCTTGAATATCAGTTCTGGTGTGTTATATGACTTCTCTAGCCATTTATCTGTTCGTATTACGGACAAATTCTTCATCACTCCTCTTGTACAATCAAAAGGACTCGACTATATCTATGTGCCGAATCCAAGTAATGATTATGAATCTTCAATTTCGATAAACCTATGATCCGTTTTTGGTTTGGGAATGGTTATGTTCAACCTATCCTTATTAAAGGAAGCCTTGATGTCCTTTTTCGGTATGTCAAATGGTAATGATATAACGCGTTCTTTCTTAGAATAACGTTGTTGGGTTTCCCTGTACTGTTTTTTCGTATCTTTTTGATCCATCATATGATAATCCTGTACAGCTATTCGAATTCGGTTACCTGCCACTTCGATCTGTATTTGGTCTTTATTGTAGCCTTTAAGATCCGCTTCAATGGTGAAGTGGGTATTATGTTCCTTTACATCTAACCAGAATGGATTAAAGTGAAAGTGTTCATTCATTTGTTTAAAGGAATGATTAAAGAAGGAATCTAGGTTTCTCATAAAATCGTGTAATGGGGTCATATCAATATCGAAGTGGCTTGGTAATTTCCTTTTCGATGCCATAGACATCCCCCCATACTTTTAAAATTTTCTACTATCAGATTATGCAATTTTAAATAAAGGTAGTGGGCTATTATAGGAAATACTGTTTCTATTTGCATTCACTCCTCTGTAAAAGAAATAATCTGCTCATAAAGTTGTTGTGGTTTTTCTTCGGTAATTAAATGCCCTGCCTTTTCATAAACGATCAACTTAGCGTTCGGTAGATCTTGGGTGAGTTTTTTACCTATCGTTAGTGGTACGACCCTATCTTCTTTTCCCCAGAGAAGTAGTGTAGGAGTCTGTATTTTTTTTAACTGTTCCGTACATAAATCTCCCTCGCGATGACGTAATAATCTAATTAATGATTTAGGGAAATTCTTATCTTGAAGCGGTCTACCATATTCCTCTATTTGGTCAGCCGTAATTAAGGAATGATTATAGAAGACATTCTTTAAATTTCGTACTACACTTTGTGAATTAATCTTTCGCCTTGCGATAACATGAGAGAAAGGGAGATAGGAGCTATAGATTAGGTAACTTTTCGCTCGAGGCAAGTACCCAGAGCTCCCTATTAAAATAAGCTTCTTCACGCGACTGGGATCCATTTTTGCAGTGTATAACGCAATTTGTCCACCCATTGAATGACCAGCAATATGTGCTTCCTTAATCTGAAAATAATCTAAACATTGAAGCACAAGACTGGCATAGTTTTTAAATGAATATGTAAACGTAGTAGATTTTTCACTTTTACCAAATCCGGGTAAATCTAATGTAATTACCGAGTAATTTTGTGCGAGTAGTGGTTTTAAACGATTAAATGTATAAGACGAAGCCACAAACCCATGAATGAGTACGATAGTTGGTTTATTGTGAATAACAGATTCACAATAAATGGTCGTGTCTAGAAGTTTGATAAAATCCTTTTTATATTCCATTTGTAATTAACTTCACCACCATCTTGAGTCTACTTTTAGTATGGGCAATTTGGTGAAAAACTTTTATGCATGTTTTATTATTTTTTAGTCATATAGACCTGCAACTTAGAATCTAAATTTCCTTCTGTTTCCCAACTTTTTTAGTAAGGAGTACTCATAATGAAACTTATATTCTCGAAGTATACTTTATCGTACATTTGAGAGGAGGAGTTTCATGAGAAAATCTTGGTTAGGTAGTATTGTTATTGCGGTGCTTGTTTTACTATTTCCTATGGTGGGAAGTGCAGCAGCGGATGATGGGAATTTAGAGAAGGTTACGAATAGCACTCAAGTTTCCTCTAGTGGGGAGTATGTGAAAGATGAGGTAATTGTAAAGTTTAAAGAGCATGTTACGGAAAATCAGAAAATCAGTGTGCTAGAAACGGTGAATGCTAAAGTGAAAGCAGATGTGAATGCAGTAAAATCGCCTTTCTCCGTACTGGAGGTAGAGAGTGTAGAGGCTGTTGTAAAGGCTTTAAGTGATCATCCAGATGTTGAGTATGCAGAGCCGAACTACATTCTATCAGCGACCTGGACACCAGATGATCCGTATTTTAGCCCTATTTACCAGTATGGCTTATTTAACACCAATGCGCATTTAGCATGGGATGTTGCTCGGGGAAGTTCCAATCAAGAGATAGCTGTACTAGATACGGGTGTAGATTATAATCATCCTGATTTAGCTGGGAAAGTTATTCGAGGGTATGATTTTGTGCAAAATGATTGGAACCCGAGTGATCAAAATGGTCATGGCACTCATGTAGCTGGTATTGCTGCAGCGGGGACGAACAATGGGATAGGAATAGCAGGTATGGCACCTAATACAAAAATATTAGCTGTTCGTGTACTGGATGCTAGAGGAAATGGAACGTTAGCTAATATTGCTGATGGTATTATTTATGCAACAGATGCTGGGGCAGAGGTGATTAACCTTTCTCTTGGATGTGACTGTCATACTCAAACCTTACAAAATGCCGTGAATTATGCCTGGAATAACGGTGCTGTTCTGGTCGCTGCTGCTGGAAATGATGGTGTTAGCACGACATTTGAACCAGCTTCCTACTCTAATGTAATAGCTGTTGGTGCAGTTGATTCTAGAAATGTTAAGGCAAACTTTTCAAACTGGGGAACCTGGGTAGATGTAATGGCTCCGGGTGTTGATATTGCCTCTACTTATCCAGGTAATCGCTATGTCTATATGTCAGGTACTTCCATGGCAGCGCCACATGTTGCTGGTCAAGCAGCATTACTTACTGGTCAAGGAAGAAATAACACGCAAGTCCGAGCTGCTATTCAGAATACAGCCGTTTATATGAATGGTGTTGGAAGAGATGTACGTTATGGACTAATTGATGTGAATGCTTCCGTTCGTTATTAATTGAATTAAGTTTTAAAGGTGAAAAATAGAATGTAGAGGAAGTCCACGTTTCTTCCTCTACTTTTTATTTATCCTTTTTCTGAATGGTTCTACGATCTATATAAATTGTAGGAGAACGATATTCCTTTGATGCTCGTAAATCACTTCCGCAAGCTTTTACAAAGGATATGGCAAGTAAAAGCATAATAAACATGACGGGAAAACCCGCTACAATACTAGCGGTCTGTAGTGCTTCTAAATCGCCGATGAACATGAGTACAAGAGGAAGGATTAATAATGTAAAAGCCCAAAATAAACGATTCCATCGCAATGCTTCCCCGCCGGGTACATGCTTTTGTACTACTGCAGCTAATATATAGGAAGCAGAGTCGAAGGTAGTGGATAGAAAGATAATCGCTAATATGGTAAACATTAGTACAATGAATCCCGAAATAGGTAATTGATTTAAAATAGCAATAATTGTTGCTGGTGCCCCAAACGTATTCATATGACCGATAACATCAAAAGAACCAGATAATTGTAAGTATAATCCGAAGTTCCCTAGGATTCCAAAGAACATAATACAGCCCAGTGTTCCATAAATTAGCGTTCCTAATATCATCTCTTTAATCGTTCTCCCATAAGAAATTCTTGCTACAAATAATCCTACAAATGGAGCGTAAACAACCCACCATGCCCAGTAAAATACAGTCCATGTCTCGGGAAACCTTGTCTCAGGATATGCTTCAAATGCTGCTAACGGTTCTAACCAAGTTGCCATATGAAAGAAATTGTCTATAAGAACACCTAAGCTGGTAAAGGTGGATTCACTTATAAATACGGTAGGACCAAAAACGAAGATAAACACTAGAATGAAAATGGCAAGCCATAGATTAATATCACTTAATATTTTTATTCCTTTATTTAATCCAGAGTAGGCACTTATTGCAAAAATTAATGTGCATAGGACCATGATACCCGCCTGTGAGAAGAGGGTAACCGGAATACCTGTAATATGGCTAACACCTTCTGCAATCATTGGTGCTCCTAGAGCGAGAGTTGTTCCTGCACCACCTAATAGTCCGAAGATGAAGAGAATATCAATTAGCACTCCTACTGGGCCATCTGCGAGCTTGCCGATAACAGGCTTTGTGGCCGAACTTATTTTTAGTACTGGATTTTTCCTCACATAATAGAAATAAGCAATTGGTAGGGCCGGGAGTGTATAGATTGCCCAAGCAATCGGACCCCAGTGGAAAATTCCATAGGTCGCGGCTAATTCTATCGCTTCCTTTGTCATTGGCTCTATACCAAAGGGCGGACCCTGATAATAATAAGCCCATTCAATCATTCCCCAGTATAAAATACTAGAGCCTATTCCAGCAGAAAAGAGCATTGCTGCCCATGAAAAAGATCCAAACTCTTTTTCTGTTCCTCGTTTTCCTAATTTTATTTTCCCATACTTACTGAAGGCAATATATAACATAAAGATTAAAGCGAATAGACCTAGGGCTAGAAAGAGGACACCAAATTTTCCAGTAATATAGTTATTGATGATATTAATGACATTTGCCCCGGCTTCTGGAAAGGTAATTAATGGTAGTGAAACACTTAGCAAAATAATTAGTGCTCCAATAAAAGTAGGCCAGTCAATAAGTTTTGTGTTCATATAGACATTCCTTCCTAATTGCTTTCTATTTCATTAATTTGTTCTAAATTCTAATTTTCATTATGGCTATAAAGATGGACAACCTGCCTGCCAATCTTTGGCTTTTCTTTTTGCACTCGTTCGTGTAAATTGAAGGTAATTTAGGACAAGGAGGAGAATACAAGTTGGTGAATAAAATTGGTATAGATGCTGGAGGGTCACTAGTCAAGCTTGCTTATTATGACCATGGAAAAATTCATACTAAAACCTTTTCTAGTCTGGATATAGATGCAGTGTTGGAGTGGTTGTCAATCTTGTCTCCTAATGCGAGTCTGTTTGTAACAGGTGGTAAAGCGAACTCCTTTACAAAATTGCCCTCTTTTGACTGCCAATTGGTTAATGAGTTTCAAGCAGTTACGAGAGGTGCTTCTTATCTGTTAAAAGAAAAGGCTATTAATCATGAGGAATACATTTTAGTTAACATTGGGACAGGAACCTCCATTTTTCATGTTACTCATAACTCATTTGAACGTGTTCTAGGTAGTGGTATCGGTGGTGGTACTTTGATGGGTTTAGGTTATCTAATTACCCGGAAAAATGATTTTCAAACCTTCACAACGATGGCTAGAAATGGTGATTCTCGAAAAAGTGATTTGCTAGTACGAGATATTTATGCCCCCGAAGAGCCTCCTATATATAGGGACTTAACGGCTGCCAATTTAGGGAAAGCACATTTAAATAAAGATGCTACAGAACATGATCATCTTGCGAGTGTAATACGAATGATAGGGGAGACCATTTTATTATTAGCAACTCAAGTTGCGACAGCAAAACAAATTAAACAAATTGTATTTGTAGGTGGTACAGTTACGAATAATCCTGCATTGAAGGAAGTTTTTGTGCAATTTCGTGACATGATGTCCTATGAGCCAGTTTTTCTAGATAAAGGTACTCATACTGGAGCAATTGGTGCATTGCTAGAAAACGAATAAAGCTAAAGATGGTTCACTTCGTAGATAGGGATGCATCTCGTCAGGCATAAGAAAAAAACTAACGCATTTGATTGGGAAAGAGCAAATGCGTTAGTTTTCCTGTTAAGCGTAATGGCCACCAATTTTTTTACTACGGTCTAATGTAACTCCAGCATCGGTAAAGCTACTAGCTCGGAGGATGGCAGTTGTACCATATTTTTCACGAATAGCATCCATGACATAGCCAATATCATTTTTTTTGGAGCGATTCTCAAATAAATCTAGTTGTGTTTCGGCTTTATCATATAAGTTATCTAACGTGACATAAACATGGCGAATTGTACTATGACCGTCATAAAATTCCTTGAAAAGCAGCATACAAATATGGTACATATCCATCGTGATATTAGTCGGAATGGGGATAGACTTAGAGCGTGAGAAACCACCGCCGGTTTCCTTGGAATAGGCTATTCCAAGATGAATAGTTTTACCGACTTTTCCAGCCGTTCTGGTTCTACGACAAACCTCTTCACAAAGATCTAAAATACAAACCGCAACTTCATCCTTCGTATAATCTCGTAAAAGAGCAATCCCGTGACCAAAGCCTTTTTGCTCGTGCTTAACAAAATCCCCAAATACTGGACTTAAATCAATCCCCCACGCATGCCAATAAAGCTGTTCTCCCATTACACCAAACCGCTTTTTAATACGATTCAAGTCAAATTTTGCAAGCTGTCCAAGGGTGACAATCCCCATACGATTGAGATTGCGCTTCATTCTACTCCCAATTCCCCATATTTTTTCCACAGGATGTGGCCAAAGCTTTTCCTCTACATCCTCATACCGGCATTCTACTATGCCAACTTTTTTAGCGTGTAAATCCATGACAACCTTTGCTAAAAATTTATTATCGCCAATTCCAATGGAACACGTAATGCCAAAACTATCGAGAATGTCTTGTTTAATTTGATTGGCAATCTCCCATGGATTCCCAAATAGCTTCTCTAATCCATCAAGTGTTACCCATACCTCATCGACAGAGTATTGATGGATGGCCTCCTTTGGAGCGTATTGGTTAATTAGCCTAGTGATTTCCACCGAAACTTGAAGATAATCAGCCATATGTGCTGGAACAATATGAATAGCAGGGTCATTCGGTAATTCAAAGAAACGACTCACATTGCTAATTCCGTATTTTGCTTTGAGAGCAGGTGAAGCGGCAAGTACAATACTTCCGGATCTATTTGGATCCCCAACAACAGCAAGCATTGTGGTCATTGGGTCAAGCTTTAATTTAACAGCTTCCACACTAGCATAGAATGATCGCATATCAATACATAGTACATTGTGACGTGGAAAAGTAGAATAATCTATTTGCATTACATTTCACCACCAATAGGAACGTTTGTTCTTATTATATGGTGCTGGAAATAGATTATCAATGGAAAAAAATTCATAATCCAAACATGGGGCTAGACAATTTCCTTATTTTCTTCTTAAGCATATAGTGTTATATGGGAATTGAGGAGGGGAGAGCTTGTATTATTGGTATCCAGTTTATTATTATCTACCACATTCTTATCTATTTAGGAATTATTATCGCCAGTTTCCTGAAGTGGACCCTGGTTTATTATATGATTCTGCAAATGAAACAAAAAAATTAATGAAAGAAGTAAGTATGGTTTTGGATCGCTTTGCATCATCAAAGGAGTTTGATGAGCAGGTTATGACTGCCGCGCAAGAATCCAATGTAGAGGAAGTTAGGCGGTTAATCCAAAGTATTGGAATAACAGCGGATGTAGATATTCAAGTGAATCCAGACGGTTTGCGATTAGATTTTGTATCCAGGGTTAATGATACAAAGTGCTGTAGATTAACCGTAGCATTGAGATGGAATGAATAAAATTAATAAATGAGGCCGGAGACAGATGCAGCCCATGCATATCCCTGCACAGGAAATATATTTGCTTTCAAAGCATACAAGTACGATGCAACCTCGCGCGACCTAGAAGGAAAATCGCGCGCAATAGAAAGAATTCGCGCGACCGTGGAAGAAAAATCGCGCGACAATAAGAAGAACTCGCGCGAGAGAAGGAATCTCGCGCGAAAAACAAGGATGCCCGCGCGAAATGGAGAAAAAGTCGCGCGAAAAAGAAGTGCCCGCGCGGCTGAAGCAAGTTTCGCGCGAGAAAGGTGAAACCTCACGCGACCTAGAAGGAAAATCGCGCGGCAATAAGAAGAACTCGCGCGACAGACATTTGTTTGAAACTTCCCCACAATGTCCTCTAAGCATCTGGACCGTCTAGAGGTTCTGTATATTTCCTAGCTAGTGATGATACGTTTAGGTCTGTGGTTAAACCTTTTGTTATGTCATTAGCCTCATCTATTAAAACCGAAGTTATTTTTCGTATTTGATTTCTCCACCAATAATCGTCATTTCAATTTCTGTTTTTAATAATTCATCAGGATTTTCCATTTCGAACGGATTATTAGAAAGAACAGTCATGTCCGCAAGTTTTCCTCTAGAAATAGTTCCTTTTAATATTTCCTCACTTGTTGCATAAGCTGTAAATTCGGTAAATAACCGAAAGCCATCAATCATAGATAGCTTTTCTTTAGGATTCCATCCATCATGCGTTTCACCTGGTAATTTTCGCGTAACGGCAGCGTGAATACCGAGTAATGGGTCAACTGGTTCAACTGGAGAGTCTGACCCACCAGCACAAATAACACCATAATCCATCAATGTCTTCCATGCATAGGATGTTTCGGAACGGCTCGTACCAAGTCTTTCTATAACCCAAGGAAAGTCACTAGCTACAAATCTAGGCTGAATATCAGCAATGCGGCTTGGATGTATTAAACGATTAATTAATTCTTGATTTAGTACTTGTACGTGAATAAGTCTGTCGCGATGACTAACGGTAGGAAATTGATCTAAGACATCTAGAACATTTACTAATGCTTGATCACCAATCGTATGTACGGCAATAGGCATCGATAATTCACGCGACCTCCTAACAATATCTGTTAGAGCTTCTTGGTCAAGCATTGCCTCTCCATAATGACCTGGAGCATCATGGTAGGGTTCAGATAGTAGTGCTGTTCTTCGTCCGAAGGCCCCATCAGCAAATATTTTAACTGCACCAATTTGCAGTGTTTCATTTCCATAACCAGTATACATACCAGAGGTCTTCAAATCATCAAGAAATTCATGATTAATTAAAAGGTTCGTCCGAAGTCCAAGCCCCTCTTGATTTAATAAGGTATCATAAATTGTATATGTTTGCTGTAAGCCACCGAGAAAGAGTGGGTCATTTGTATGAACACTAGTTAATCCTTTTTGAATAGCAAATTGAATAGCCTTCCTCATCGCCTGGATTAGTTCCGCGTATGATTTTTGCGGGATGTGCTGCTTAAATATTTCCGAAGCGGATTCAAGGATTAATCCAGTCGGTTTTCGAGAGGATTCGTCTAAGACAATACTACCACCTTCTGGTATAGACATATGAGGGTGATAGTTACTTAATTCAAAAGCTTTACTATTAGCGACAGCTGCATGTGTACAAATTCTAGTTAAAAAGAGTGGGTTATGGGGAGCAACATAATCCAGCTCTTCAAGGGTAGGAATGGATCCATCCATAAATAGATTTTCATCCCAACCACCACCAAGTAACCATTCATTAGGTCTTAACGTGTTAGCCTTCTCTTGAATTTTTTCCAACATTTCTGTTTTAGAGGTAATACCAGTAAGGTCTAAGTGCATAAATTGTTCAGCGATAAGTGACAAATGGAGATGACTATCCACTAACCCCGGTGTTACCGTCTTCCCAGCAAGGTCAATAACTTCACACGTATGATTGTTCCATTGAAGTAATATGTCTGCTTCAGATCCCATAGCAATAAATCTTCCGTTCTCTACAACTACGGCTTGTACAACAGGTTTAATTGGATCTAATGTATAAAAGTTCCCATTAATAAATATTTTTCTCATAATCGTCCCCCTAAAAATGACTGATAAGTATATAGAAAATGCCAAGTTTGAACAATATAAATATTAAGAACATCATACTAACTGCTATATCGGAAGTCAATTATGTTAAACCATTGAAATAGTGGCTATTTTTATGTAAATAGCCATATTTGAGAATTGTTGTAAATTGTCGAATCATAGCTTATTATAAAAAGTAGGGGATAGTATTTTATACATAACTAGTTAACGATTTTGAAAGAAGAGTTGTTTACTAATTGATCTATAAAATATGGGAGGAAAAGAAATGCTAAAGAAACTTCGACTGAGAAGAATAAGACACCGTGATATAAGAATTGGTTGGAAGTATGGCTTGACACTAGCTATTGTTATATTACTGTTTATCGGTTCTTCGGCTCTTGTTTCAAACTCTATTATTGGGATAGGAAAAAATATAGAAGAATTAGAAGCAAAAAGTGATTTAGCGATGAGCATTTCCGAAATGGGATCATTAACACGCAATATGAGCATTTATATCGTTTCTTATTATCAAGAACAAAATCCTGATTTGGTAGAATCGTTTAAAGAGAACCAAGTAATGTATAATCAATTTGCAAGCAAAGTTCGCGTTAATTTAAAGTCAAAAGAACAAGAAGAGATTTATCAAGAAGTCACTTCCATGAATCAAGAAATGTACCGTATGTTTACCAATTATATTGTTTCAGCAATTCAGAATGGAAATATGGATGTGGCAGAATCATTCCTTAGTCAGACAAATGAAATCAGAGATGAGACGGTCAGCTTATTAGATGAATTAGTCAGTATGTTAGATGCGGATCGACAACAAGCGATTAGTAGTGCAATGGAAAGCCAAAAGAAAACATTCGTAACCCAATTAATTATCTTAGCGGTGACGATTGTTATTGGAGTTCTGTTGATTGTATTCATTAGTCAAGCTATTTCCCGCAATCTCAAAAAAGTTGTTGAAGTGAGTAATCAAATAGCAGAAGGAGACTTAACCGTACCAGAAGTTGATTATGATGGTAGGGATGAAATAGGACAACTAGCATCTTCTATTGGGAGAATGAGCGCCTATTTAAAAGAAGTGATAAGACAAGTTTCCCTTGTTTCCAATTCGGTCACTACGCAAAGCAAGGAGCTGAAGCTGTCAGCGAGCGAAGTAAGAGCTGGATCAGAACAAGTAGCCACAACAATGCAAGAATTGGCTGCAGGTTCGGAAAAACAGGCAGATGGTGCAAGTAATTTAACCTATACGATGCAGCAATTCTCACGAAGAGTTCAAGAAGCTAACGAGAATGGAACTAAGATAGAGAATTCTTCTGAATTTGTGTTAGATTTAGCTAACCAAGGTAATGAGTTGATGCAGGCTTCAGGTGAGCAAATGAATCGTATCGACAATATCATGAAGGTAGCTGTTACAAAAGTACGTGGATTAGATGATAGTTCGAAGACGATTAGTCAGCTCGTTTCTGTCATCCGTGATATCGCCGATCAAACCAATCTACTAGCACTTAATGCAGCAATAGAAGCGGCGCGAGCAGGCGAGCATGGAAAAGGATTTGCAGTAGTAGCAGACGAAGTAAGAAGATTATCTGAACAAGTATCCACATCAGTAACGGATATTACTGACATTGTGAAAAAGGTTCAGTTGGAAACACGTTCCGTAACCGAGTCATTAGAGAGCGGATATGAAGAAGTACAACAAGGAACAAAACAAGTTATCTTTACAAAAGAAACCTTTGATGATATTAATCAGGCAATAGTAGAAATGGTAGAAAGCATTAAAGTTGTTAAACAAAACCTGAATGAAATATCTGATACAACACATGAAATGAATACTTCAATAGAAGAAATTGCAGCTATATCTGAGGAATCAGCCGCTGGTATTGAACAAACGTCTGCTTCTTCGCAACAAACGAGCAGTTCAATGGAAGAAATGGCAAAAAGCTCAGAGGATTTAGCTAAATTAGCGGAAGAACTAAACACACTTGTAGGACAATTTAAAGTTTAGACTAGAAAAAGGTGATCCATAACAAACGGGTCATCTTTTTCTCCATTGACAGGAAAAAAGCATTCATTTATAGTATTAGTAAGAAAAGCGGAAAGGGTGTTACTTGGGCAGATGTTAAATTAATCCTATTTTAAAAATCGTGAATTGGATAGTTGTACGTTTAAAAGATTGGGAAAAAGCCCACTTTTTAGCATGCAATTTATTCACGCATTGAATAGGATTAGCTCTGCTTTAGTAAACACGGATAACGGTAATAATCGTTTATTTAGCATGGTTTTTAGCCTGAAAAGCTTCCTATTCAATTGTGAATTGGGGGCTTTTTTTAGTTAAAAAAGAGGTGAAAACATGCTGTTATTAGAAGCTCAGGATATTATTTATGAAGTGAATGGGAAAGAATTTTTAAATGTTCAACATCTGCAAATACAACATGGTGACTGTATTGGTGTAGTCGGAAAGAATGGCAGTGGTAAAACATCCTTAGTCAATATTTTGACAGGTCGCGAGTTAGACTATCAGGGTACTATTCAATCGGAAGCAAGCTTGGAATTATTACCACAATTGAAGCATACCAATACAACGAAGAGTGGTGGAGAGATAACGCAGCAATATATTAATAAGGCAATCGCAAAGAAACCACAAATATTATTCGCAGATGAACCAACTACTAACTTAGATAAAGAGCATATTGAAAAATTAGAGCATCAATTGAAACGGTGGACAGGGGCAATTGTGATTGTTTCACACGATAGGGCTTTCTTAGATGCTCTTTGTACGACGATTTGGGAGGTTGAGCACTGTAAAGTTACGGTCTACCCCGGGAATTATACAGCCTATCGTGAGCAAAAAGAGCTAAAAATCCAACAACAACAAGAAGAGTATATACAATATATAACAAGGAAGAGACAACTGGAGTCTGCCTTAGAATTAAAAAAGAAAAAAGCAGCCCGTGCTACGAAAAATCCTAAAAAGAAAAACGATTCAGATGCAAATCAAATGGGAAGTAGTCCATATTATGCTAAAAAACAGAAGAAGCTAGAGAAAACTGCTAATGCCATTAAAACGCGAATAGAAAAGCTTGAAAAGGTAGAAAAAGTAAAAGAGGATCCGCCATTAAATATGGATATTATTCATGAGGAAATGCTTGGAAAGAAGGCCATTGTTCGTGTAGAGGAATTGGAAGGAAAGGTAGGAAATAGGTTACTATGGAGCCAAACATCCTTTCAACTTCATGCAGGTGATAAAGTAGCGGTTATAGGAAGTAATGGTGTTGGTAAAACAACATTCATCAAAAAATTACTATCCAAGGAAAATGGAATAGAAATATCTCCATCGGTAAGAGTGGGTTACTTTAGTCAAAACTTAGATATCCTAAATGTGGAAGAAACGATTTTAAAAAACATTACGACCACCTCATCACAGGATGAAACGCTCATTCGAACAGTTTTGGCGAGATTACATTTCTTTCGAGATGATGTTTATAAGCAAGTAAAAGTTTTAAGTGGAGGAGAGCGAGTAAAGGTTGCCTTTGCCAAAATTTTTCTAAGTGATATAAATACAATAGTTCTAGACGAACCAACTAATTTCTTAGATATTACAGCTGTAGAGGCATTGGAATCTTTATTAAGGGAATATAGAGGTACCATCATCTTTGTATCCCACGATAGGCGATTTATTGAAAAAGTTGCGGATAAAATTATAGCGATTGAAAATCAAGAAATGAAGTTATTCGAGGGGAATTACAATTCGTATATCAATTATCAACCGAAGACATTGGATGAAAAGGAACAAGATTTGATGATTATTGAAACGAAGCTAACAGATGTCTTAAGTAGGCTAAGTATTAATCCTGATCCAGAATTAGAAAGGGAATTTCAAGAGCTATTAAACGAAAAGAAAAGACTGAGCAAATAGAGAGGGAGTTGTAGGGAGTTTTCCTACAACTCTTTCTTTATGGTAAACTGAACCAAAAGAAGGACTTAAAAGGGGGAGGTAGACGTGAGGAGTAAGCCGATATATGTAGAGACAACTATCGAGGCGGGAATGGATAAGGTCTGGAAAGCGACACAGGATCCAGGATTACATCAGCAATGGGATTTACGGTTCTCTGAAATTACATATATGCCAAAAGAAGAAGGAAAACCACAGGAGTTCTTATACAAGACGAATATAGGCTTTGGAATTTCTGTGCAAGGCTGGGGAAAAAGTGTTGGAAGCTTTCATGCAGAGGATGGTTCTCGGACCTCTTCGCTTCATTTTGGCACCAATCAGAAAATATCGATAATAAAAGAGGGGAGAGGTTATTGGAAGTACATACCAAATCAGCAAAATCAATCTTTACAATTTTTAACGCAATATAACTATGAACCTAGTTTTGGAAAAGTTGGTAGGTTTATCGATCACTTTCTTTTTCGTCCTTTAATGGGCTGGGCGACAGCACTTAGTTTTGATGTGTTAAAACGATGGATGGAGAAAGAAGAGACTCCTGCTTCACAATTTATACGTTTCTTTAGTCATGTCATGCTATCTATCTTTTTTATGTTTATTTGGTTATACCATGGAATTGTCCCGAAGCTAGTTGCTATGCATCCAGAGGAAATGATGATGGTAACGAATACACTTCCTTTAACCATGAAGCAGGGGGAGTTAATCGTATTAACTGTAGGTGTTATAGAAGTTCTTATAGGCATCATATGGATTTTCTATCCTTATAAGAGAAGGTTATTCTACATTCAAGCTATTCTTTTTCCCGTATTGATGCTAGCTGCGATCGTTTCGAATGTGGAATATTTAGTTCAACCCTTTAACCCATTAACATTTAATCTAGCTTTATTTGTTTTATCCATTATTGGGATAGTAATTAGTAAGGATGTTCCAACTGCACGAAATTGTAAACGAAAACGTTAGGGGAAGTTAGGATGTCTATATATGAAAAAGTGCTAGAAGATCAATTTGAAAAATTACATCCCATGCTGCAATATCGTTATCTATCGATGGGGAAACGAGTTTTTCGGGGGGAAGGGATAATGAAAACGGTAAAAGGGGGTCCTAAATGGCTTTATCCACTTTTTCGATTCGGTGTAAGATGGAAGCTTCTTATCCCGGAATCAGGAGAAAATATACCGTTTTTAATAAAAAACTCGCCAAGGATAGGAACAAATGGAGAAGAACAAATTCATTGGGAAAGAATATTTCAATTTGAAAATCACTATCGGTACTTTAATGCCTTGATGAAATTAGACTCTAAACTACCTATTATTAATGACTATTTAGGAGAACCACCAAGGTTGTATTCGGACCTGATATTTCATGTCGAAGCTGATGGTGGATTATTAATTCAATCCAACAAACAACGGCTAATAATGGGGAAACTAGAAATTCAGTTGCCAAAAATGCTACAAGGGAAAGCTACTGTACGGGAAGGATATTGTGATGAAAAGGCATTGTATACAATTGATGTTAAAGTGAAAAATCCAATTATAGGACGAGTTTTCTCCTATGAGGGAGTGTTTAAGGAAGATGAGGATACGTGATCTGTTACTTATA
This sequence comes from Ornithinibacillus massiliensis, assembly GCF_018310345.1. Taxonomy (GTDB): domain Bacteria; phylum Bacillota; class Bacilli; order Bacillales; family Amphibacillaceae; genus Ornithinibacillus; species Ornithinibacillus massiliensis. The sequence continues at coordinate 836,973 of NZ_JAGXBY010000002.1, read as the reverse complement.
AATATACTATTATTATTGATAATCCTGTTATCACAAAGTTCAGGCTGGTATTTAACTTTATTAACGGTAGCGCAACTAATTTTTGTACCGTCGATACTGTACTTGCTTCGCGAGGATTTTAATAAAGTGTTTGGTAGATTTCTACCATATTCAGTTCTTATGTCTTCTATTGCCGTCTTCTTATTATACTTTGTTCATAATCAAATCCTTATTTTTCTGCTTTCTACTATTTATCTATTATTTACTTGCTTACTTGCTATTGGCGGGATAATGCGCTTTGTAAGTAGAGGATTTATTTACTTTGAGGAATTTTTAATTGATATAGGGTTTATCTATTTAGCTATCGGTGGTGCTTGGTTTTTTGCGTATCAAGTAAAGCTGGATGTGGGATTTTCGCCAATGATTACTTGGTTAACGAGTATTCACTTTCATTATTCGGCATTTTTGTTCCCTGTTTTCCTGGGGTTACTTGGTAGAATGATTAATAGGAATAGGTTGTTTATTTTGGCCGGGATGATGATTATTATCTCTCCTTGGATAGTTGCATTTGGAATAACCTTTTCGGTTTTCATAGAAGTATTATCGGTTATTTTATACATTGTTGGCATCTATATTAGTATTTACTTTAGTATAAAAGCTCCCATTAGCAGCAATATCCAACGAGTATTGATTAATCTTTCCTTTGGATCATTGGGCATATCCATTTTGTTTTCATTTATCTATGCATTTGGGAATTTAACTGGTCTATATTCCCTTGGGATTGATCGTATGATAGAATCCCATGGGCTAATCAACGCGGTACTTTTTGCTTTTATTGGGTTAATCGGCTGGTCAATAGATATACCAAATTCAAGAGTAACGAAAACGTTATTCCCGGTAAGTCAAATTAAAGGAAAATGTATTATCGGTGAAAAAATCTTAGAAGATAAAAGAGGCGACTATGTTCATAACGGATTGGTAGACAGGATGGAAAAGTTTTTTACAGTGGAAAGTGATAGTATGGCCAATAATATACAAGATTTCTATGAAAATACCAATGACTATGAACTGTATGCTGAAGTAAAATGGAGTAGATGGTTCCTACCGTTTGCAGCTATATATAAGTTGATAAGTCGGCTCATGAAACAAATTAACTTACCATTAAGTAAAAAGCAAATAGAAATGACTGGACGAATTATCGATGTAGAGGATTCGAAGGATGGTCGAGAGAATGTTCGAGCGTGGATTCGTAAGATAAATAATGAAACCGTTTTTGTTGCTTTGTACTCGGAGCATGAAACATCAGGTGTGCGATATATGAATATAGCGTTACCATTACCAAGAACTACTATGACAGGGATTTTGGCTCTCCAACAGCAGGGGAGTGGGCTTTGTTTAACAAGTAAAAGGTTGTCTAAGTACTCAGATGCTGGTATCTACTTGACCATTGGAAAGAGCAATATGAAGTTACCTTTAGAAGAGCAATTTGACATGAAACAGTTAGATAATGGGTGCTTGCAAGCTTTACATCAAATGTGGATATTTTCCTTGCCTTTCCTAAGAATTAAGTATGATATAAAGAAAAAAGGAAATCTAGTATAGAGAGTATATCCTTCCAAATTTTATCTCTTTAAAGGCAAGGAAATATACACATCTTTTTTGGTGATGTTTAATCCTTTGTCCAACCTGGATATGGTTCTTCGTTATTTGCTAAATCATAAATTTTGTAAGAAACTAAGCTGCTCGTTGAGATACTAGTATATAGTATTGCTACTGAAATTAAAGCAAAGAATAAAACTTTTTTCATTCTTAGTCACCTCCTTTCAAGATAAATCATGAATGTTAACTAACTTTTTATAATAAGTTGCAGATAATTTATACTTTCTATTTTCAAAGTAATAGTCTGCTAAAAGTTTTATATAAGTTGAAGCTTCAAAATGCATTTGTTTTTCACTGAAGAAAGGTATGATGTGATCTATTGTTAAAGACTCAAATGAATCATTAAACCCATTAATTAAATAATGGTAAACTTTAAACTCATAAACATGAATAGAGTCATAGGGGTTAATTTCGTTAGATAAATTAGTCCCAATTTCTAGCCATTTCTTGGTGTTTTCTAAGTCGCCAGTTTTATAATATTCCTTCATTAAACTAGAAATAGGAGTAAGCTTTCTATGAATCGCTGCATTTTTTCTCAACTCATAACTTTTTTTATAATACTTAATTGCTTCATTTGATTTTTCAATAGATGAAAACAATTTACCTAAGTTTTGATAACAAAGTATTAATGTCTCGTTATTTTCAAACCTTTTAGCAAGTTTAATAGCTTGATTGTAATTCGCTTTTGATTGCTCAATATCATTAATTCTTCGGTAAGATATCCCCAATAAAATATGACATTCTGCACATTCTTTTAATTCATAATTATTCTGGTAATATTTCAATGCTTTCTTGGAATACAGTAAACATAAATGGGTCTGCCTATTTTTACTAGCAGCTAGGGCAATTAAGTAATATAGATTATGGGTTTCTTCATCTTGATGGAACAGCTCAGGATTAAGCTGGTTTTCGGCTTTTTGATAGAATGCAAGAGATTTTTTATAAGCAAGCTGCTTATAGTAGTAGTTTCCTGCATATTTATAATAATAGTATTTTTCTATGTCATTGAATTTCTTGGAGCTTTTATGAAGGGAGATGAGAAGTTGTCCTGCTGCTTCCAAATTATTAACTAGAACATAATAGCTGAGCTTATGGATATCTATTAATGAAAGCAGTTGTTTATCGATTCCATTAGGTAAAGCAAAGTTGATTTGATCATATAGTCTGATCGCTTCTTCTTTATGAGAGCGGAGTAAATATAGAAACCATCTAATAATAGTTTGATTTGTAATTTGGTCCTCTAAATCGGCCTGATAAAGATTCAGTTTTTCTCCTAATAGCTGCATTATTTCATTTGTTGGCTCAGCCGTACCATTCTCTATTTTAGATAAATAGGATACAGAAATGATTCCATTCGCTAAATCTGCTTGTGTCATATTTGCTCGTAATCGATTGATTTTAATTGACTTTCCCAAATTAATTCCCATTTTTTCACCTCCACGGCTTTCATTATAATCAAAAAAGAGATAAAATACTATATAATAGTGACAATATTCAACAAAATATGAAAATATATAAAAAACGAGTTAGTTTCGCAGTTTTTTAGGAAACTTTTCCTAAATTTTGCTATTTAAATATAGGTAGAGTGAATTGAATTTAAATAAGAAGTCTTAATGAAAATGATAAAAGGGGTAGAGAAATGGACATGAAATGGACTAGATTGGAAGAATTAATAAAACTTGAACCAAAACTAGAGGGAGCGTTAGTAGGGGTCAGTATTCGTTCGAGAGAAACTGGACAATTATTATATGAGCATATGGGTAATACTCGATTGCACCCAGCATCGAATATGAAACTATTTACTTGTGCAGCAGGATTAGAGGTGTTAGGTGAGAACTATGTTTTTCCAACCGAATTATGGGTGGACGGTGAAATGGTTGGAGGGAGATTAGAGGGTAATTTGTATATTAAAGGTAAAGGGGATCCAACTTTGTTACAAGCTGATTTTGATAAATTAGCTAAGGTATTACCAGGATATGGGATTAAAGAAATAAACGGCAATATCATTGGTGACGATACATGGTATGATGGAGTTCGATTATCTCAGGATCTAAATTGGAATGATGAACATCAATACTATGGTGCCCAAGTATCAGCCCTAACTGTTTCACCAAATGAGGATTATGATTCAGGTACGGTAATGCTGACGATAATACCAGGGGATAATGAAGGAGATAGACCAGAGATTGTATTGAATCCATACACGAAATACATAACTATAATAAACAAGGTAGTTACCGTAGAGATTGGCAGTGAGGAAGAGGCTGATATTACGGTTACACGTGAACACGGGAATAATAAAGTTGTATTGGAAGGGACTATCCCTAAATATTCTGCAACCATAAATAAATGGGTCTCCGTTTGGGAACCTTCAGAGTATGCTTTAGAAATCTTTTCCCGCTCATTGAAACAGGTAGGGATAAGTTATACTGGACTGTTAACACGGGGTGAGACATCGAAAGACGCTAGGCTACTTTTTGTTAGGAATTCTATTCGCTTAAGCGAATTAGCTATACCTTTTATGAAGCTTAGTAATAACGGGCATGGTGAGATTATCATTAAGGAATTAGGAAAGGTAAAAAGAGGAGAGGGCAGTTGGGAAAGTGGTTTAGAAGTGTTAAATAACTATTTAGTTGATATAGGAATAGATACAAGTAAACTAGTAATTCGAGATGGATCTGGAATTTCACACGTTACGTTAATCCCGGCCAATGTCATAACTGATTTGTTATTCCGCATACAGGGTACAAACTGGTTTACTAGTTTCTACCGATCTCTGCCGGTTGCAGGTGATGGTGACCGAATGATAGGTGGGACATTACATGATAGAATGTATGGGTTACCAGTTGTTGCAAAAACAGGAACAATTATGGGGGTCAGTACCCTATCAGGCTATTTGACGACTCGTGAAGGGGAAGAATTGATTTTCTCTATTATGCTGAATAATCTTCTTGATGAAGAAGATGGGCCACAAATTATTGACCGTTTAGTAGAATTTATTATCACGGAAAAAAGCAAAACAATTCGCTCTTCTTGATTGTTTTGCTTTTCTTTACTTCCATTTATAAGTAGGAATTTAGAGCTTTAGTGTACTTTTCATACCAATATTCCCATTGTTCTTTTCGAGCATTAATTCGTTCATTGTCTAAGATTGATTGGATAACATTTAAACATACATGCCATCCAGCAATGTCTTTCGCAGTATGCTCTGTAATTTCTGTAATTCTTTCAATTAGTACTAAATTACACCCATTAGGCTCTTCTAACAGTTCAAACCGAACGAAATTATCATCCCAAGTAAATTCTAGTATCTCATACTCCTCGAAGTCGATTATATCTATTCGTTGAAATGTTCCATTCCCCAAATCAAAGTGCAAATATCCACCTTTTCCCAGCTTAATAACTCGTAACTCATCAAACCAAAGAGCTAACCGTTCATTGTTGGTAAGCATTTCCCATACATCCATCTTTGATTGTTTTAAGTGGCGCTGAAATGTTACCAATAATTCATTGGATTGTTTCTCAATAGTAGCTAACATATTAATTACTCCTTTCCTTAAACTATTTTCTACAAGTATACCCTTTATTTGCAAAAAAGTGAGTGTTCGATATTCTATTTTCTCTGTTAACATTTCCTCTATTTATTAGTATAATAGATTCACCCATCTTTTATCCTCCTAATATTTATTAGATTCCCTTCCCATATGCTTCAATACTGAAAGTAGGTGTAAGTTTGAAATTAATTCTCGCAGAAAAACCCTCCGTAGCAAAGAATATAGCCGATGCTCTAGGGATTAAAGGTAAAAGAGACGGCTACTATGAAGGTAATGATTATATTATTACTTGGGCTTTTGGTCATTTATTACAGCTCTATGATGCCAAAGACTATGACAGTAAAATGGCTAGATGGAAAATGGAACATTTCCCGTTTATCCCGACTAAGTTTGAGTACAAAATAAAGAGCAATCCAAAAAATAGACAATGGGCAGATCAAGGGGCAAAGAAGCAATTAGCTATCATTCATCAATTGATGAAAAGAACAGATGTAGTGGAAATTATATCCGCATGTGATTTTGATCGAGAAGGGCAATTGATTGGAGATAGTATTATTTACCGAGCTCGATTAAATAAGCCTGTATCCCGATTATTACTAAATGAATGGACGAAGGATGAGGTCTTAAGTGGCCTTGAATCACTACAACCAAATGATGAATTACGTCCTCTACAAGATGCAGGAGTTAGTAGACAATGGGCAGATTGGTTGATTGGAATTAACTTAACCTCTGTTGCAACGCTGAAATATCAAAAAGGAAGAGGAAAGGCACTTAATATAGGTCGTGTCTTACTACCTACCTTAAAGATTATTTATGATCGTGATAAAGAAATAGAGAACTTTGTCCCTGAAGATTATTTTAAATTAGTAGCAACATTTAAAACGAATAATAATGAAATGTACGAGGGTACATATGTAGAGGAATCAGGAGAGAAGTTTAAGCAAAAGGAAGCACTTGAAATTGTAAATCAACAAATCCAACAAAAAGAAGCGGTTATTACTCACAAAAAGGTAGAAAAGAAAAAAGAATTTCCACCTTTTCTATTTAATCTGTCTAACTTGCAAGGATATATTACGAGTAAATATAAGGGATGGACTTCAGATAAAGTATTAAAAGTTGCTCAGTCCTTGTATGAGAAGAAATTTATTACGTATCCGAGAACATCTAGTACAGCATTAGAGGAAAGTTTAGTCGGTAAAACTGCTAGAGTTCTCAGTACACTAGCAGAAGAGCTGCCTTATAAAGATGAAATTAAATTTATGAAAACAAAACGGGTGTTTAATAATGCCAAGGTGGAAAGCCATAGCGCGATAATTCCGACATATATGAAACCAAAGCGGTTAACAGCAGATGAACAAATTATATATACTGCTATTAAGAATCGTTTTATTATGCAGTTTATGCCTATTGCAGTGTACGAAGAAACGAGGTTAATTACGAAGATTAAGGATGTCGAGTTAAACGGGATCTTTGAATCTAAAGGGAAAGTTCAGCTTGAAGAGGGCTGGAAAAAGGTAGAGAACATTAATTCGAAAGATAAGCTGCTACCATTTGTTGAGAAAGGTGAATGGGTGGAGGTAGCTGAATCCGATTTGACAACTCATGTTACGAAACCACCTAAGCCTCATACAGAAAAAACGCTTCTACGTGTGATGGAAACTTGTGGTAAAGGTTATGATGAGGACGACGAAGAAATAGTTGGTAGTATTTTAACCGGTTTTAGCATAGGTACCCCTGCTACAAGAGCAGAAACGATAAAAAAACTAAAAGATGTAGGCTATATTTCCACACAAGGTAAAAATCTTATCAGTACAGATCTTGGGAGGAAATTGGTAGAAACGCTACCAGTAAAGTCATTGTTTGACCTTGAATTTACGGGAAGACTAGAAAAGACACTTTCTGACATTCAAAAGGGCATTGTTCCTAAAAAAGCTTTCCTTGAAACGATTTATAAATTTACGACAGAATCAGTTGAAATAATTAAGGCAGATCAAGAAGTCACCATTCATGAGGTGAAAAGCAATGCAGCTAAACCTAGTCATGATATACTTGGAATTTGCCCGAATTGCGGCGGCAACATTATCGAAGGTAGGAAAGGCTTTGGGTGTAGTAATTGGAAAAAAGGATGTAAGTTTGTCATATGGAAAAACGATAAATACTTACAGGCATTAAGAAAAAAACCTACCAAGACAATGGTAAAAAATATCCTAAAGAATAAAAAAGCTTATGTTAAAGGATTAACGAGTAAAAAGGGGAAGAAATTTAATGCTTATTTGAGCTATGAAAAAAATCCAGACGAAGATTATTACGCTTGGAAAATGGAGTTTGAAAAGTAAAAAGTGTTGAGGACATAAGGGCTAATAATAAGGAAGAATTTGAACCACCTATACTGGTTCGGATTCTTCCTTATAACATTTTTACTTAAGTCCTAGCCTCTTTATTTTATTATGAGGAAGTATTTCTACCTCTTACGTATCTCTTATTCATTAGATAATTTTAGCATGTCAAATAACTTAAATAGTATGCTTAATAGAATTCCAACTATAGTAGCCAATCCCATTCCGGAAAGTCCGACTTGACCGATTTGAATCGTGGCACCACTAATACCGATAACTAAAATTACACAAGTTAGAATTAAGTTTTGGGATTTACTATAATCTACTTTTGCTTCTACTAACATTCGAATCCCACTTGCGGCAATAATACCGAATAATAGTAGAGAAATTCCACCAAGAACAGCCCCTGGAATAGAGGAGATAAGTGCAGCTAATTTTCCTACAAAGGAAAGTAAGATAGCAATTACTGCTGCTCCGCCAATTATCCAAGTTGAATACACTCTAGTAATTGCTAGTACACCAATGTTTTCCCCGTATGTTGTGTTTGGAGTAGAGCCTACAAAACTGGATAAAATCGTAGATACACCATTTCCGATGAATGAGCGATCCAGACCAGGATTTTTAGCTAAATCTTTCTGAACAATATTAGATGTTACGAATAAATGCCCAATATGTTCCGGAATTAATACAAGCGCTGCAGGTATAATAATTAATATGGCAGACCAATCAAATTGCATCGTATAAAACTCTGGCATCGCAATCCAAGGAGCGTTTTTTACTGGTTCTAGATCAACCAATCCAAAGAAGAAAGCAATAATGTATCCAGCTATAAATCCAATTAGTATCGGAATAATCTTAAAGAAACCTCGGAAAGTTACCCAACCAATTACTGTAATTCCTAAAGTTAATAAAGAAACAATAATTGTTGTCGGATTTAGGTTCTCCCCAATTAATCCAGCATCTGCTGCTGCAACTGGTACTAATTCTAGTCCAATAACGGATACTATTGCTCCCATAGCTGCTGGTGGAAATAAAACATCAATCCATTTGGTACCTGCGACCTTTACAAGTAAACCTACTAAGGTTAGGATGATTCCAACAGCTAAGAACCCACCAAGTGCATACCCATAACCGAATTGGCTAATTACAATCCCGACAGGAGCTAAAAATGCAAAGCTCGAACCTAAATATGCTGGAATTTTTCCTTTTGTGATAAAAATGTATAACAATGTTCCTATACCATTCATTAGTAGAATAGTAGCAGGATTAACCTCGAAAAGGATTGGTACTAATACAGTCGATCCAAACATAGCGAATAAATGCTGAAAGCTTAACGGTAGACTTTGAAAGAAAGGTAGCCGTTGATCAACTTGAATTTCATCGAATTTTGCCATATAGAATCTCTCCCTTGTTTCATTAGCTCTACAGTTACCAGGTAAGAGATAAAAAGAAAAGCACCTTGGCCGGATTAGGCTAAGGTGCTTTTATGCATAAGAATATAGAAATGGGTATACCATTTCTACTATTATGAAAGACAGCTAAACTGTCTTTACACCTTGCCAGTCTCACAGGACTGAATTAAAGGTAACCGTATGAACTTAACTAGATATTACACAATAATGTACGGATAGTCAATCTATTTTTCATATGTATATTTCTTCTCCTAGTTGAAAAAATATCCATATGAGACACTTTACCTTTTTATTCATAATTGTATTTTGTTTAATTGTTCCTGTTAAAATTAGTGCGGAACATATGGTGACGGTGAAGCTTGTAAACTATATAGGGAATACTGATGAACTAATCATTAAAGTAGAAGGGGACTTTTTTACGTTAGATCCTACATTAAAACTACAAGAAGGGGTGAACTATACACTACAGTCTAGGAAGGGGGAGTTATTTTTAAAACAAAAAGGGGAAAAAGAGCAAAAGATAGGAGGGGGATTTATCCTCGTTCCACAGACCTATGATATGGATCATATTGTATATATTAATGATAGACCGTATCTTGGTGCAATGGAGTTTTTAATTGAGGATAAAAAGAATATACGTCCAGTTAATCAATTACCATTAGAAGATTACTTAAAAGGGGTTGTCCCGTTTGAAGTATTTTCATCTTGGGGACTTGAAACGCTAAAGGCGCAAACCTTAGCTGCTAGAACCTATGCTGTTTCGAAAATGGAACAAGTAATTGACGATACAATTCGTTATCAAGTATATGGTGGCTACGAATGGGATACGAGTACAACACAGGCTGTTGAAGAGACCGAGGGAGAAGTTGTTACTTATGATAATCGATTAATCGAAACGTTTTATTCTGCTAGTAATGGTGGGAAAACAGAAAACAATGCTAACGTATGGGGTGGCGATTCTATGCGCTATTTTCCAATTAAGGATGATCCATACGATCCTACCCATCCATGGGAGTTTACAATACACAAAACGCAAATTGCTTATGACGCAATCGATTTTTCGAATCCAGCATGGTGGGATACAACGGTTGAAAAAGATGCAGAAATTTCTAATTCCCTCAAAAGCTGGCTAAACCGTAATGGTTATCCTGGTAAGATAAAAATCCTAGAGATTGATCAGTTTGAACTAAATGGTGATAAACTTGCTTCTGGTAGAAGCGTTACTGGATCGATTAGTGTAATCTTCATGCGGCAATTGCTTGAAGGATTAATCTTGTTTGAACAGATGAGTTTAAAAGATGTTAATCTTAATCAAATTCGTCCTATGATAGGAGGAACTGTGTTTAAGAGCTATTTGATTGATTCCCTTGAGCAACATAAGTCCGCCTATACAATGAAAGGTAGAGGATTTGGCCATGGTGTTGGAATGAGCCAATGGGGGGCTCATTTCATGGGAGAACAAGGAAAAACGTATCGAGAAATTATCGAGTTCTATTACCCGGGAACGACCATTTTGGATATTTCTTCAGCGGAATTGAAAATCGGTTCTTGAGTCTGGTTAGTTGAATGATTAATGGAAATATAAAAATATATTAGTAGTGTATTAACATAGCTAATTTAAGTATTTTAACAATGTTAACATAATCGATTATTTATTTTTGACATAAAGATTAATATCATATTCTCTTTTCATCATTTCTTTAATAGCAGCACATTTATCTTGTAGGTTTAAGTTTTTAGAATCGTTCAGGTGATCAATTACTTCAGAACGTACTTTATTTAATTTTTCTTTCTCTTTTTTTAACTTTTTTTGATAGAAGTTATAATAAGCCAATGATATCGATAGTAATCCAATCATGAATAAGTAAAATGGATTGGAGAGAATACTAGCAAATGTTCTAAAAGGATCAGCGACATAGGTAAAGTCTGAAAGGTAGAGCATCATAAATAGGAACAATAAAAGTATAAGAGCACCTATAAGAGAGGTGTTTCGTAATGTTTCATAACGATTCTTCTTTTTCTTCTTCTTAATCGCTTCTTTAAGCAAATTTATGGTATCAGCAGAAAGATCATGAAATGTTTCAAGTGGCATGTACCTATCCCCCCTATCCCATATATATGCTAGTCTAACAAAAAATAACCATCTTTTATGAAGTTAGTAAAGCTATGGATATAATTGGCACTTTATACATAATACTATGTATGTCTTATTGGATAGAACATAGCTAAATTAAAGAAAAGGGTGAATACATATGCAAGCGAAACCAAGAATTGTAGTCCTAGGTGCAGGATATGCGGGAATGATGACAACAAAGAAGTTACTAAAGAATTTATCTCCTGAAGAAGCAGAGATTGTATTAGTTAATAAACATAATTATCATTATCAAACCACTTGGCTGCATGAACTGGCAGCGGGTACCATCAATCCTAATCAAGTGCGTATCATGATTCGTGATATTATTAGTCCAAATCGAGTTCGGTTAATTTATGATACGGTAGTGGAAATAGATAAGGGCAATCAAAGAGTCCTGATGGAAAATAGTGAACTAACCTATGACTATTTAGTTGTCGCATTAGGATATGAATCTAACACATTTGGCATAAATGGGATGGACAAACATGCCTTCTTTATTGAGAATTTTGAATCCTGTCAATTAATTCGAGAGCATATTGAATATCAATTTGCAAGATACCATAGTGATCCGACGATGGATGAAGCTAGTCTTGCGATATTAGTAGGTGGAGGCGGGTATACTGGAATAGAATTTGTAGGGGAGCTTGTGGAGAAGATCCCTAAGCTTTGTAAAAAATATGACATTGATCGGGGTAAAGTAAAAATAATCAATGTGGAAGCGGCACCTACTATCTTACCGGGATTTGATCATGATTTAGTAGCATATGCTAAAAAGTCATTACAAGAACGTGGTGCGGAAATAATAGAAGGAACCAAAATTAACGAATGTACTGCAGAAGGATTTATTGTAGGCGAAAATAACGAACTGATTAAAGCTGGAACCATTGTATGGACTGGTGGTGTAAAAGGAAATTCCATCTTAGATAAGTCTGGCTTTGAACTAACGAAAGGGAAAGTAACTGTAAATGGCGATTTGCGTGCACCAGGATATGATAACATTTTTATTCTTGGAGATTGTGCTTGGGTAATGAATAAAGCAGAAAATCGCCCGTATCCGCCTACAGCACAAGCTGCCATGCAGCATGCAACAACTTGTGCTCAAAATATCAGAGCTTTAATGTATCACGAGCCTTTGGAGGAATTTGTATTTAGTGATAAAGGGACCGTTGCAAGTTTAGGTGTAACAGATGCCGTTGGGTCCATACTAAATGGGACAAAATTATATGGTAAATCGGCTGCAACAATGAAAAAAGTTGTGGATGATCGATATTTATTTTTACTTGGTGGACCAAAGTTATTATTGAAAAAAGGAAAATTTCGTCCGTTCTAATTCTTTAAAAAGAGGTGTGTGGCATGCGAAAAATAGGAAAATGGTTAGTGGTTGGCATTGCAACAATGATTGGCTATATCGTTACTAGTCGAAAAATGGAAGATAATCGAGACTTTAGATAAACGCATCCACCTTACTATTAGACAGTAGGGTGGTTTTTTATACATGAAATAGCAAGTATATCGAATAATAGGAAATAGGAGGTGACACGGTGAAAAGAGTCCTTTTATTAGGGGTTGTCTTTATTATGGTTCTTACCGATAGTATCTCAGCCAATAATCTAATTATTTCCGATATAGATGTGAAAGAGAAAATTATTCGTGATGATTTCACCTATCGTTACATTGATTCCATATTTATGAATACGGATAAATTATATGCCTTAATGGATCGTTTGGAAGAACAGGTTTATGTACCTCCAATTAATGCTTCATTAGATGATTCTTGGACTATTGTTCCAGAGAAACATGGGTATACGCTAGATCGGGAAGGATTTATTCGTTTTTTTTATCAATTCTTCTATAGCGATGTATCGTTTGAAATGAAGGTACCGAAACGAAAGATTTATCCAAAGGTGGATAGTGAATTATTATCCGATATTCGTTCTAAAGAAATTGGAAATTATATAACGTATTATCGAAAAAGTAACAAAGAACGTTCACACAATATTTATTTAGCAGCTGAAGCAATAAATAATACTGTTGTATTTCCTGGCGAAGAGTTTTCATTTAACAAGGTGGTTGGTAAGCGTACTGTAGAAAAAGGTTACAAACGTGCACCGGTAATTGTTAGAGGAGAATTATCGGAAGACATTGGTGGAGGGATCTGTCAAGTATCGTCCACTTTATTTAATGCTGTAAATCTAGAAGGTATCCGAATTGTAGAAAGGTATTCCCATAGTCGGAAGGTTCCATATGTTCCACCAGGAAAAGATGCAACCGTAAGTTGGTGGGGGCCGGATTTTATATTTAAAAATGAGTATAGTCACCCAATATTAATACGGGCAAAAGCTATAGATGGTAAAATGGTAATTCGAATCTTTTCATCAGAAGAGGTTAAAATTAATTAAAGGGACTGTCCTCCGATTATTGGAGAGACAATCCCTTAATTTAATTAAGCTTGTTTGTGTGCTTCAATCTCAATATTAATTTTAACTTCTTCTCCTACAAGAACTCCACCAGTTTCTAGGGCGGCATTCCAAACTAAATCAAAATCTTTTCGGTTTATTTTTGTAGATCCACTGAATCCCGCTACTTCATTTCCCCATGGATCCTTATGAACTCCTTCCATTTCAACCTCAAAGGTTACTGGCTTCGTAACACCACGTATGGATAGGTCACCTGTGACATTATATTCATCATCCGATTTTTTCTTAATATCTGTAGCAACAAATGTCATCTTAGGATGATTTTCAATATCAAAGAAATCATTGGAGCGAAGATGATTGTCTCGATCTTCATTACGTGTATCAATACTATTCAAATTTACTGTAAATTCGATTTTAGCATCGGTTAAATCTGTAGGGTCTGCTTCTACTGTGGCCTCAAAGTCGGTAAAAGCTCCTTTTACTTTTGAAATCATCATGTGCTTAACTGAAAATTCTAATGTACTATGGCTTTTGTCAACATTCCACACTGCTTTTGTCATGTTTATTTCCCCTCCGATAATAATATTTAATCCATTACTTACTTTACGTAACTTATTATAGCTGTATAAACATTCAAAGTCAATATACTTTAATTAAAATATTATTAATTAAAGATAAATTTATGTAAAAAAATCTTCCTTTTGCCTCCTTTTTTCAAACTCCTTCGATTTTAGAAGTAGAAATACATTAGTAACGTTAATCGCCGTGACGAATTAACGGACAGATGAAAATAATAAAGTAAGCTAACGAAGGGAGGTATGAACGAATGGATAAAGGCACAGTAATTCGAACTGTATTATTGTTTGTTGCATTAATTAATCAGCTTCTTGTTATTTTTGGCAAGTCGCCTCTTCCAATTGATAGTGAGACATTAGAGCTTGTTATTTCTTCACTTTTTACTACAATTACTGCACTAAATACATGGTTTAAAAATAATTATATAACAAAGAAAGGGCTACAGCAGAGGGATGTATTACGAGAAAAAGGATTGATCAACGCAAAGGAGAGGAAATTTAAATGGCAAAACCGATCTTAATTATTGACCCAGGACATGGGGGAGTCGATCCAGGTGGAGGGACTAATCGCTATTGGAAGGAAAAAGATCTAACATTGAAAATTTCTTTATATCAATATAATCGCTATAAGGAATTGGGTGTACCTGTGGCGATTACAAGAACCATTGATAAAACATTGGATCCTGATGAAAGAACAAGGATTGTTCGAAATAGTGGAGTAAAATATTGTCACTCTAATCATATAAATGCGGGGGGAGGAGATGGTGCTGAGGTCATTCATTCGATTTATGATGGGAAGGAAATGGCCGAGCAAATCGCACAGGAATTAAAGAGAGAAGGGCAAAATATTCGGCGTGTTTTCACGAGAACATTGCCAGGTAACACAAGTAAAGATTATTACTTTATCATTCGAGAGACTGGGATAGTTATTACTAATATTATTGAATATGGATTTGCGGATTCACCAGGAGATGATATTGAACAACTACGGAATAATCATTTAGCTTATGCTGAAGCAGTTGTTAGGGCTTTCTGTCAATATGTAGGATTTACGTATAGAAAGCCTAAAGACGAGATAGATCATGTTACTACTCCCATTTTCTCTCCTCCTACTGAGAAAAATAATTCACTAGGACCTGGTACGACCGATAAATCAAGAGAGAGAATTGGCAATTATATTCACCTTCCAGCTTCAGAAAATTCTTGGCGAGTATACCCATTAAATGCTGCTCCTGTAAAAGGGAATGAGGTAGGATTTTTAAATCCTGCAAAATTCGGTGGACTAACCTATAAAATTTTAGATATACCACAAGAACATGTTTACACGATTGAAACAAATGATTTTGGAAAAGTAAAGATATACGGTCATCCAAGTACAGGTGCCAGTATAAAGCCAACCAACGGACGAACTAGAATATATTTACAGCTAGATAATAACACAAATACCTCCACCCATAAGCACCTGCACTTACCATCAAGTATAAATTCCTGGCGAGTCTATCCATTAGAGGTATCCCCAGTAAAAGGGAATGAGGTTGGATTTTTAAATCCCGAGAAATTCGGTGGTTTAACGTATGAAATACTAGGAAGCACACAAGCTCATGTATATATTATTGAAACAAGGGATTTTGGAAGAGTGCAAATTTATGCACACCCAAATACTGGTGCCACCATTTCCAATCGATAATAAATAATGCTTTATCAGGAGAAATAGTCATCTCAAAAGGAAGTATTATAATCGGCTCTGGAAATATATCTGGAATTGGTGTTCAGGTAAGGGGTGGGGAGAACCTCGTAAACTATTTGCGAATAATGATTACCAAATCTAGTATGATTCACCATAATATTTCTGGAGCAGGATATCCTTTACAAAATTATTAGGTTTTTATTTCATACAATTTATTTCTATTATAAAATATTTCGGTTTCCAAAATATTTCTAGTGAAAAATGATGAACTTATTGTTAATATATTAATTAGTTGAAATTTTTTATAAAGGAGAGGTTTGATGCAAAAAGTAAGAGAATACGAGAAAACATGGGATCTGGATGTAATCTTTCCAGGTGGAAGTGAGTCACAGGAGTTTCAATCCTACCTAAAGACAGTAGAAGATGAAATGAAAGAGTTAACGACAATTGTTCATGCATTTAATCCGGAAGGTCAGGGAATAACTGATGAGTTAGCTAATATAGTAGCAAAACTGGAAAAAACGATGAAAAAGCTTCGAGAGTCCTTTGCATTTATTAGTTGTTTAAGTGCACAGAATGTGAAGGATACTAACGCTAACCTACTGGTCGCCAAACGAAGTGATTTAGGCGCGAAGATGGGAACGATACATACTACGTTAAATCAAAAACTTGCATCTATTCCGGACTCGGAATGGGGAGAACTACTACAGCATACATCATTACAAGAGGTAGCTTTTGTACTTGATGAAACAAGATCACAAGCAAAAGAGATGCTTCCAAAGGAACAAGAAGTGCTAATTAATGATTTAGCGGTTGATGGTTATAATGCTTGGGGACAAATGTATGAAGTTATCGTAGGCAAAATGTCAGTACAAATTGAAGAAAATGGAGAAACGAAATTCTATTCTGTTGGGCAAGCTGCCAATAAATTAAGCAGCTCAGACCCAGAATTTCGAAAGTATGTATTTGAGCAGATTAGTAAAGCTTGGGAAGACAATGCAGATTTATTTGCACAAACACTTAATCATTTAGCTGGATTTCGATTACAAACATATAAACATCGTGGTTGGGAAGATGTCTTGAAAGAACCGCTTAAAATAAATCGGATGAAGCGTGAAACGTTAGATGTTATGTGGAATGCCATTTCAAGAAATAAAAAACATTTTGTAAAGTATTTAAATAAAAAGGCCGAGCTTCTCGGTAAAGATAAACTAAGTATATATGATATTAGTGCCCCTATAGCGAAAACGGTAAAGAAAGTACCATATACAAAAGCTGCGAATTTTATTATGGAGAACTTTAATAAGTTTAGTCCTAAAATGGCAGATTTTGCAAAGATGACATTTGAGAAACGCTGGATTGAGGCGGAGGACCGTGCCGGTAAACGTCCTGGTGGATTCTGCACTAGCTTCCCAGATAGTCAACAAACACGAGTGTTTATGACATATTCAGGTACTACATCCAATATCTCAACTCTTGCACACGAGCTTGGCCATGCGTATCACCAACATGTCATGAATGATATTCATGGTATGAATCAAAGGTATGCTATGAATGTAGCGGAGACGGCTTCCACTTTTGCAGAAATGATTGTAGCAGATGCTACAGTGAAAAGTGCAAAAGATAAGCAAGAAAGGTTAGAGTTACTGGAAGATAAATTACAGCGCAGTATTGCTTTCTTTATGAATATCCATGCTAGATTCTTATTTGAAACTAGATTCTATGAAGAACGTAAACAAGGAATGGTCTCCGTTAATAGATTAAATGAATTAATGATAGAAGCGCAAAAAGAAGCATATTGTGAAGCGTTAAGCGAATATGATCCGAATTTCTGGTCATCCAAATTACACTTCCATATTACAGGAACACCTTTTTACAACTTCCCGTATACATTTGGTTATTTATTTAGTCTAGGGATCTATGCTCATGCTACTAAAAGTGATAAGAGTTTTGAAGATGATTATATAGCATTATTACGTGATACTGGACGTATGAATGTAGAAGATTTAGCAATGAAGCATTTAAATGTAGACCTTACAAAACCAGATTTCTGGGAGGATGCTATTGCACTTTGTGTGAAAGATGTAGAAGAGTTTGTTTCACTGTAAGGAAGAACATTTGCTAAAAAGAGAAAACTAGGCTACAATATCAATAGCAAAAAAAGCGAATGATTTTTAGTCCACAGGGGGAGCCGATTGGCTGAGAGTGAACAATATGTTCAGACCCTTTGAACCTGTTAGTTAGTACTAGCGTAGGGATGGTGGCTTTTTTGATGGAATTATTAGCAATGTGAGCGGAATTCCCCCATCAGGAAGCTTCCCCTTGGCATTGCTTTTTTTGTGTTTAAAAATCGAAGAATATTGATTTTTTAATACATTTAGGGGAGGAAATAAAGTGAGTTCTAAACGCACATTGTTTATGGTTGAGGTTGCTGTATTTGCAGCACTAGCATTAATACTAGATCTACTGCCAACTTTTAAGATGCCTAATGGAGGTTCTATTTCATTTGCAATGATTCCTATTTTTATCGTTGCATTTCGATGGGGGCTAAAGGGAGGTCTGTTAGCTGGTTTTATATGGGGAGTGCTCCAATTAGCATTCGGTGCATATATACTTAACTTATATCAAGCATTTATTGAATATGGATTTGCCTTTACTGTTTTAGGAGTAGCAGGAATCTTCGCTAAGCCAATTCAAAAGTCACTTAAGGAAGGTAAAATTGCAATAAGATTAGTGTATATTACCTTAGGGGTATTGATAGGCTCTGGATTACGTTTTCTGGCCCATTTTTATGCAGGAATCGTTTTTTGGGGTGATACAGCACCAGAAGGTCAACCGGTATGGTTATTTTCTCTAATTTATAATGGATCTTATATGTTACCATCATTTATATTATCTGCAATTGTAGTCTTCTTCTTGTTTATTAAACAACCTAAGCGATTATTACGATCTGCATAAAAATTGAACAATCTGCTCACAACTAGGTAATCTCATATTAGAGGTTACCTTTATTTTTTTCTACATTTTGTCGTTTTTTGGTTTTGTTTTGAAACATAGTAAACCATCTGGCTCTATATATTAAAATGGGGGTGTTCCAGTGAAGGAATTAGTTGGAATTTGTAATCGTTGTGGAATAGAGATTTATTGTGAGAACGGTTTCCTTGATGGGCATCATGATGGAGGAGAACTACTATGCAAGTTATGTGTTCTGAAGGGAAATAAAGCGAAGCACATGTCTGCCGTTAGTTTCTAACTATAAGAATTTTAAGGACAAAGTAATCTTATCCATGAGATCTTCTTTTCACCGCTATTGTTAAACTAACATAGGCTATAGCACTACGGTAAGAAAGGAAGATGTACATGGAGCTTACTTTAGTCCATTGGTTATATGGTATATTTACGCTCTTAATCATTATAACGATGATTTTCCGAAAAGGAGTTGTACTTCCAACATTACTTGGGACATTTATTATAGCTTGGGTTTATAAAGGAAGTATTGTTGATGGATTTACAGCAATATTTAATGCCAATTTAATCGCGGCACAAGAATTATTTAGTATATTCCTCATCATTACTTTTATGCTCGCCTTACTCAATTCTTTAAAAGATTTAGGTGCTGATGTTCGAATGATTCAGCCAGTACAGAAGGTAATGGTTAATGGTCATGTGTCATTTTTTGTATTAGTGGCAACGACCTATATCATTTCTTTATTCTTCTGGCCAACACCTGCTGTACCATTAATTTGTGCTTTACTAGTACCAGCTGCTGTCCGGTCAGGATTACCAGCCATTGTAGCAGCTGTTGCTATTGCACTTGCTGGTCAAGGTATGGCTTTATCGTCTGACTATATTGTCCAGGTAGCTCCAAGCCTCTCTGCGACAGCAGCAGGAATTAATCCAGGGCTGGTTGCTGATAAAGCACTTGTCCTATCTTTAATAGCAGGAGGTGTGGCAATTCTCCTTGCATATGTAATAAATCGAAAATCTATTCGCTCTAAAGACGACCCTTTAAATAAAAATGAATTAACAACATTAAACACAGCTGAAAGTACAAAAAATGAAGCAAAAACGAATAATCTCACCAGATGGAGTAAAATCTTTGCCGTATTTGTTCCCCTAGCTCTCTTAGTCGTTGTAGTTTATATGATGTATAACAAGCTTTTTACCGGAAGTGGTGGATTAGTTGGAGGAGATGGGGCAGCCTTTGTTGGTGGGGTTGCGGTTATCTTACTATTATTATCTACAGTTGCCTTTGGTAGGCATCATGCATTGGATTATATTTCGAACCATATTACGGATGGGTTTGTGTTTGCGTTTAAAGCAATGGGACCGGTTATTCCAATTGCGGGGTTTTTCTTTCTAGGCAGTACTGATTTCTCGGGGAGTATTCTTGGAGTCGAGGAAGGCCCATCATTATTATTTGGATTAGTAGAATCCACACAAGAATTTCTTCCCCAAAGTGCATTACTAGCAGCGATCAGTGTTCTAGTAATAGGGATTATTACTGGTTTGGATGGATCTGGATTCTCAGGCTTACCACTTACTGGTGCACTTGCAGCATCACTTGAAACGAGTGGGATGGATGCAGGAACGCTAGCTGCTATCGGCCAATTAGGAGCCATTTGGACCGGTGGAGGGACGATCGTAGCGTGGTCATCCTTAATTGCAATTGCAGGATTTTGTGGGGTCTCCGTTATGGATCTGGTACGGAAAAACTTCCTGCCAGTAATCATAGGCTTACTAGTAATGGTTATGGCAGCTGTTTTTATTCTGTAAATTTCGATAACTTAATTGGTATCTTCCGTTGATTTTGTTACAATTTTATTGTTAGATAAATCAGTTGGAGGTATTAATGTGGGAAATCAAACAGTCGATATTGTAAAAAGTTCATTACAAGCTTTAGTAGATGACAAATCCTTTTTACCAGAATTAAGTGGGGAGCGTAGAAAAAAGGCATTTACGTCCTTGTTAGCAATCCTATCTACACCAAATCATGTCAATAAATCGTTTTTAAGAATTGCTCTGGAGAATGGGCAGGTTGTGCGAATCCCTGCATACCGAGTACAACATAACAACATATTAGGTCCATATAAGGGAGGAATTCGTTTTCACGAATCGGTCAATGAAGATGAGGTAGTGAACCTTGCTGCTCTTATGACATTGAAAAACGCCTTACACCAAGTTCCATTTGGCGGAGCTAAGGGCGGAGTCGTCATTAATCCTAGAGAATTTAGCGAAAAGGATCTATATGTTATATGTAAAAAGTATGTACAGTATTTCAGTGATAGTTTAGGCCCAGATAAAGATATACCAGCTCCAGATGTTGGAACAGGAGAACGGGAAATGGACTGGATGATGGGGGAATATAAAAGCATTCGACCAGGGGAATCGTATCGAGGTAGTTTTACAGGTAAAAGTGTAGAAAATGGGGGATCCTTAGGAAGAAGAGAAGCTACTGGTAAAGGTGTTTACTATACGTTTCGTTATTTAATGCATGATTTTCTCAACCTTCAAGAAAGTTGGTTAGCGGAGCGGGATAATCCATTTGCTAAAACTGTTTTAGCTTTAAAAGATAAATTACTTTCGGTCGCTGTCCAAGGGTTTGGGAATGTTGGATCTGTAGTCGCATTAGCAGCTTTTCAATGTAATCATTTAAATAATAAAGTAGTGGCGGTAAGTGATCGTAATGTCACCTTATACAATTCGGAAGGACTAAATATACCTAGTTTAGTAAAGTATAGTTACGCAAATAATGGTGACCTTCCGAAAACAGATGAGATGGTAAAGTTGGCAGGTATAAAAGCAGAAATTCTAAATCGAGAAGCGGTATTGACAATAGATACAGATGTAGTATTCCTAGCTGCACTTGAAAATCAAGTTCATGGGGAGAATAAGAAGGATATAAAGGCAAGAATTATTGTAGAAGGTGCTAATGCACCAGTTTCAACAGAAGCGGATGAATATTTAAGTGCAAAGGGAGTCGTCATCATACCAGATATATTGGCTAATGCTGGGGGAGTAATTGTATCTTACTTAGAGTGGTTACAAGGCAGGGAGACCCAGTTTTATCAAGAGGAAGAAGTATACCAAAAACTATATGAAAAAATGAAAGAAACCTTTGATACTGTATTACCACAATTCTTCGCAGACCCCTATCCGCTAAGGCGAAATTGCTATATCCATGCAGTAATGAAGCTTTCTATGATTATGTATAGACAGGGGAAGCTTTACTAATAGTTGAGGAGGCATAATAAGCCTCCTCATCAATAATATGCTTACCTTAGAATAGTGAAAAAGGGGAGGATCACGATAGCAAGTGCTAGCAAAAAGGTTGTAATGGAACCTATTTTACTTTTGCCTTTCCAAAGAGTAATAGAAAATCCTATCGTGTAAACGAACATGATTATCATCAATAGCCAAATTACTAGCTTCATTTAATCCCTCATTTCTTCTATTCTCGGCAGTTCATTTTGTCTCCCGAATTTCTCTAAATTCAATTGGACAGAAACATTAATATCCATATCGGGGTACGTTTTCATCCAATCAAATTTCTCCCATTCTGGAATAGTCGGAAACTCTTTTCTAGCGATTAAAGACCAGTTAAAGGGCTCTGATTTAAATTCTTCCTGGGTCTTTTTGATAAGCTCTTTAATTTTATTTGTTAAATCCTCTTTTATGGATGATTCTAGTCTATCCTGCTTCGTTGGATCTTTTGAGTAATCGGTCATACTATGATTGGATAATACTTCAAGTGATATCGGAACCGTTACATCAATTTTAGGTGTATCCCTTTTAAGGTTCATGTCTATTTTTATTGGATTGTCCAATTCAATTTGTGCATCAACTCGATAGTCCTCGTCAAATGGATCTGGGAAGGTAAAAAGAAAATACCCTGTTTCTAAAGTTGGGTTAAGTAAATAGGTTAATTTAGTCTCTTCTATAGTTAAAGAATCAATCATGCGGCCTTCCTTGAAAACGGCAGAACCAGCAATTTGAGTTGTATTAGTTTCTCCCGTATAGTGAAACTCACCTGCTTTGATTTGATCAGGTTCTTGATTTAATTTATGTTCTTGAACCTTCTCGGTTGTTCCATACATACCTAAAAATAAGTCTGCGTCGGCTTCTGTAATTCGAAAAAAAGTATTCGATTCCGAAGGTGGTGTTGTTCCAAATATTTCTCCCACATTAAAAATCTTTTCGTAATAATCATGTGGTCTAGTTTCTAATAATGGTTTATTTGATTGTATAAATTGTGAGGTTTCTTCTTTTGTTACTAGGAATTGTACGTCACGTCTTATATCCATAGACTTAGCCGCATCATATATCCACTTTACGAATTCCTTATCTCTTGCTAGTTCTTCTGACACGAATAACATCCTAACAAGATCATAGGTGATTTCCTTGTTTATTACTATATTTGCAAGGCTTTTTGCTGTAATTAGGCTGTTAGCCTCAAAGGAAATTATCTCCCTAGGTGGCTCCTGGGAACTTGCACTAGAGGCTGCTGAACCTGTTTCTGGATTGGCAATTAAATAGGTAATTCTTACTTTATCCTTTTGATTGTCTACTTTGTCTATTCCTAGAGCAATTACAAAAGCGTATTCTTCAACTCCTCTTTGGTCCCAACAGCCAGTTAAGAATAGAAGAATAGCGAGTAGTAAAACGATATTAACCGACCTTTTGTTTTTTTGCACTTTTAAATTCCCCCTTTAGCATTGCAACAACATACAGTAGGATAGGGAAGAAGAAAAACACCGGTGATGTAAGAATGAATATAAAATCTTTATAATTGAACAAGGTGAAAGTAGGACTTTCTGGTATTAGGCCAAGAAATACAATAACAGTTGCCAGCGATGGGGTAACATACTCATAGTGTTTTATTTTAAAGATGTGTCCGAACAAGAACGCTACAATATATAAATAAATGGAAAACCTAACAAATGATGCGATAAGCCAAAAAGGAAGAAAGAATGTCTCCATATTGGTAAGAAAGCCTAAAGAAATAGTTCGAATAACTTCATGATAGGGATAATTCAATTGCATTACGGTATTATAATCAAAAAAAAGTAAAAAACATACAAGAGACACTGTTAAGTTTAGCGTTGTAAAAAATAGTGCTAACCATGTTCCTTTTGAGAAATCCTTCTTACTCTTTAAATAGGGATAAAGTATAAATAAATATAGAAAATCAGCTAATATAGATTGTCTTAGAGCACTCTCCTTTACTACTTCCCAGCTACTCTGTCCAAAAATAGGGAAAATAAATGAAATATTTCCATCCCAAATGGTGAGGATTAAAGCGAAAAGTAAAGTAACCTGTAAATAAGGAAGTACTAACCACGAAACAGAAGCAATTTGTTCTAATCCTCTTTTCGCTCCGTATGCGCTAACGGTTAATAAAATTCCATAGATAACTATTGTGGGAGTTCTAATAAAATACATCGTTCCAATGATATCTGTATAAATCGCTGTGTCAACTACTAAGGTACTAAATGCTATTAATAAAAAAACCAATAATAAAAATGTACTTAAAAATTTCCCAAATAATCGGTCAGAGATTTCTAGTAAATTCTTCTCTTGATAATTTCCCATAACACGTATAAGCAAATAGATAGGAATAATAGATAAAATACTATTTATTACCGGTGCCATCCATCCTGCGTTGTATAAAGGCTCAAATAATAAAACGGGAGTATTATCAGTTAGTTTAGTGCTTGTCATAATTAATACAATAGCTATATACTCTCTTATACCGATTCTTTCTTTTATTTGGACCATTTATTAATCCCTCTAAGCTTTCTTTTTTATGTCTTTAGATTTCACATAACCAGGCCGTAATAGTTCATTTTGAAGTATTTTTCTTAAAATCGTGTCACCGGATGACTTATATTTAGGCGTTAAAGGGGATAAGTAGGGAACACCAAATGACTTTATAGAAACCATATAAAATAATCCCAATGTAAAGAAAGCAGTTAAACCGTAAAGCCCTAAGAAACTTGCTGCTAACAATAAAAGAAATCGTGATATCCTTATTGCAAAGTTCATACTAATGTCACCTATCGCGAAGGAGCTTAAGCCCCCAAGTGCAACAATGATGACAACGATTGGGCTTACAATATTGGCTTCAACTGCTGCTTGTCCTAAGATTAATGCCCCAACAATTCCAATTGTTGGTCCTATTGGGCTAGGGACTCTTAAACCAGCTTCTCGAATTAGTTCAAAAGCCAACTCCATGATAAAAACCTCAATTCCTACTGGAAAAGGAACCCTTTCTCTTGTAGCAGCGATGGCCAGTAATAAGTCAGGAGGAATCATTTCTGCATGATAGGTAACAACTGCTACATATAAAGAAGAAGTAAATAGAGTTATAAAAAGTGCCAAAATACGGAGTACCCTAGTGAAATTCCCATAAGCAAACCGCAGATAATGCTCCTCTGATATGTGATAAAACGACCAGAATGTTGCTGGGAGTACCAGACAATCTGGAGAATTATCCATTAATAAAACAATATAACCATCCTCTAAGAAGGATGTGGCTCGATCAGGTCGTTCTGTGTATAATAACGTTGGAAAAATAGAGTATTTTCGTTCTTCAATATATTGTTCTAATAAACTTAGATTCTGTATAGCATTAACATCCAATGATTGGAGGCGATCACGAACATTTTGTAGTAATTTTTCATTTACCAAATCCTTTTGATAAACCATAAATACATTATTTTTTGAGCGCTCAGATATAACTACAGATTCTACTAGTAGGTTTTCACTTTTAATTCTTTTACGAATTAAGGAAATATTCGTACTTGCCTTTTCATTAAATGCTTCTTTTGGTCCTTTAACGACATTTTCATTTTCTGCTTTTTCTATAGCTCTTCCTTCAAAGTTAGACACATTATAGAGATATGCTTGACTTTCTCCTTCTATAAATAAAGCTACATTTCCATTGTTTATTCCTGATATTATTTCGGTCATTCTTATTAATGTACTGACAGATGGAGAAGTAATAATTTCGTTAATTCCCTTCGTTGAATCCTGGTTCTGAAGAAGGGGGCTTAAGATAGATGCTTCGATATCTGTAGTATTCGTTATAGTATTAATGTATACTATTCCAACATTTTTATTTAGTCCTGGTATATGTAGATTGCGTACTACCACATCTTTGTTTGTTGGATACGAATATAAAGTCTTAAACTGCTCAATGGTTTTTTCTAGGTTCGGGTTTATTATGGAGTTCTTGATGTTACTTATTGAGTTAGTGTCGGTCAATTTCTGTCTACTTCTAGTGGAACGTCTAAATGTTTTCTTTACCATTCTATTTACAACTCCAACATAATGTTTATTAATACGATTCCACACCTAGTTAAAAATATGTAATACAAAAAATAAAACCCTTTTGGATTAGGGTTCTATTTTAGATAGGTAGAAACAAGGTCAATCGCTTTTTGCATTTTTTCGCTATTGCGTTGATACAACTGCTTTGTCTCTTGATTGTTTGTTGAAAGGGCAAATAGTTCTAAATCAGCTTGACACTTCTTCATTGTGGCAAGTAAAAGTGGTTTTTGTGTTGGACTTGGTACGGTAAGTTTATCATCGTAAAGATCAACCGTTAATTGACCATCACTATCAACTTGACCAAGATATACATTTTCCATGCTAATATTCATTTTTTCTAGTTCCGTTTCTAACCATTTAGGATTTAAGGAGAGGTTAGCTAACGGTTCTAGAAGTGGCCTTCCATCCATAATAACCGTTTGTGGTTCTCGATCAGGTGCTACTTTTAGTCCAATGTCCTTGGCGGTTAATGGGCGATTTTCTGTCTTCGGTAGTACACTTAACTTTCCAGTTGGTTCTAATACGGCAAATTCTACATCTGCTACTTTAAAAATGTTTTTATCGCGAAGGCTTTCTAATAAATCATCCGTTGAAAAGTGTTCCTTCTTTAAATTGTCCTCCATTATTTTTCCGTTCTGAATCAAGACAGTACTTTTACCTTGAGCAAAATTGCGAAATACTTTACTCTTTAATGCGAAATACTCGACAGCGTATGGAATAATAAACCACACAAACATGGAAATTAACGCGTAATAGAAAGGGCTATCTAATGTACTGACATGGATGGCAACAATTCCTCCTAATACTACTCCACTTATATATTCAAAAATATTTAATTGGGACAGTTGTTTCGTACCTAACCATTTAGTGAAAAGGAACAATATAGTGAGTAATGTTATCGATCTAAGAGCGATTTGAATCCAATCTGCCATCGTTTACTTTCCTTCCTATTGATTATATTGGGGTTCTTCTCTAGCTAGCATTAATACTTGTTTCTCTAAATCCTGCTTAATCTCACGTATGAGTGTTTCTGTTTCCCTATATACATTTCTTGCATTAGCTTCATTTGTTTGTGAAGCAAGTACTCCTAATGTTGCTTCAATATTTTTGATAGAAGCGTAGCAGGTCTTCACTTGTGAGCCTACTGTCATGGTTTATGTTTCCTCCTTTATGAGATTATCCTTTCGGCTTAAAGATTAGCGCACCGATGAAACCAAAGATAATCGCTGCTGATATCCCGGAACTGGTCACTTCAAACATCCCAGTAATAACACCGATAATTCCATGTTTTTCTGCTTCTTGCATGGCACCATGTACTAATGAATTACCAAAGCTTGTGATTGGTACGGTTACACCTGCCCCTGCAAAATCAATTAAAGGTTCATATAGTCCTAATCCATCTAATATTGCCCCAGCTACAACCAGGATACTTAATGTATGTCCTGGTGAGAGCTTGAATACATCAAATAGAATTTGACCAATTACACAAATTAATCCTCCAACTACAAATGCCCAAAAGAATATCATGACTTATCACTTCCTATTTCGATAGATACTGCGTGGGCGATGCAAGGTATAGAATCTTTTTGATTAACACTAAGGGGGGAGTGGAGGGAACCGGTTGCAACGACTAATATTCTATCCAGTTCTCCCTTTTTCATAAGCTCTAAGAAATGTCCATAGGTTACCACGGCAGAGCATGCCGGTCCACTGCCACCAGCTAATACTGGTTGATCTTCACGATATACTGTAAGTCCACAATCAACAAACCTTTCATCAGGTATGTTGATGTCATTTTTATGCAGTAAGTCTAATGCAACCTCCCTACCGATATGGGCGAGGTCCCCAGTAATAATTAAATCATAATAGGAAGCATCGACATTACGTTCTCTTAAATGGGTTAGAATCGTATCTACAGCAGCTGGAGCCATAGCACCACCCATGTTAAAAGGGTCAGTCATTCCCATATCGATTATTTTACCGATAGTAGCAGATGTAATACGTGGTCCTTGTCCTGATTTTGCAACTAATGCACAACCAGCACCGGTAACCGTCCATTGAGCTGTAGGGGGTTTTTGACCTCCGTACTCGGTAGGATAACGGAATTGTTTTTCGGCTGCTGCATTATGACTTGAAGTACCGCTTATAATGTATTCAGCACCGTTAGCATTAATGATGAATGCTGCTAAGGCTAAGCTTTCCATTGATGTTGCACATGCACTAAACAATCCAAAATAAGGTGAACCTAATGTCTTAGCTGCAAAACTGGATGGTGTAATTTGATTGATTAAATCGCCACTTATAAAGAAAGAGACTTGTTCTTTTTCAATTGGACTATTCTTAATAGCGTATTGGCATGCTTCTTCCATCATCATTTGCTGCGCTTTCTCGAAGGAATCTTGTTCCAACCATATATCATCATGGAGAATATGAAAGGCATCAGGGATTTTGCCGTTTGCTTCAAACGGACCACCTACAGTACCAGTAGAAATAATGACAGGATTATTCTCGAATAACCAGGTGCTATGTCCAGATAACATTTAGAATCCACCCCATGTAGTCAAAATCGTTTTAATCAAAGCCACGATAAAAGCGGAGAATACACCAAATAAAATAACCGAACCAGCAAGCTTGAACATATTCCCACCTACACCTAAAACAAATCCTTCAGTACGATGTTCAATAGCAGCAGATATGACAGCATTGCCGAAGCCTGTTACTGGAACGGCAGAACCAGCACCTGCAAACTGTCCAATCCGGTCATATACGCCAAAACCAGTTAACAGCATGGTGATAAAGATTAATGTTGCGACTGTCGGGTTCCCAGCTGTTTGTTCCGTAAAGTCAAAATAATAGATGTAAAATGTCGTAATTAACTGGCCGATAAAACATATCAATCCACCTACTAGAAAAGCTTTGACGCAATTTTTTAAAACTGGACGTTTAACTTCTCGTTTATCCTGAAATGCCTGATACGTTTGTGCCTGAGGTGGTAAGTTCTTTGTCTTTTTATCTGGCATTTGTATCCCTTCTTTCTATTATGCTTATTAATTTTAGGTCTGCTCCTTTAGAAGCTTACTTATATGTTTAAGCTCTTTCTCAAGTTCTTTTTTCGTTATGTCGTGATTTTGTAATCTCTCTTCAATTTTTTCTAATTCAATTACAATTTTTTTGTCGGTTACTAGTTCAACCTTAATGTCCTTAAATTCTTCATCCATCTCTTTTGATAATTCTTTATTAACCTTTTGTAAGCCAAACCGTTCATGATGAGGTATTTCAATCGCTATTATAAGTATTTTATCTGTGTTGGCAGCTAAGACCCTTGTTATGTTTTCTTTTTTGGAGAGGATTTTCTTGGCTTTATTGGATTTAGATTGGTCGTACGTATTTTTAGCTGATATTTCTGTAACATTGATAGGATGATCTGAATTACGTTGGGTGTTGTTTTCAGGGTTACAACCTGCTAAAGTAACAATGAATATTATCCCAACTACTATTAAAAATGGCTTTTTAAGCATCTTTTTTCACCTGTTTCTATATTAAATGGATAGTGGGGAGGATATTACTCCCCACTAATTAAAAACCCTTATATTGAGGCTCTTCCTGCTCAATCTGTTGTACACGAGGCTCTACAGAGTTTAAAATGCTTTGGGTTTGTTGTGCAGCTTGCTCGTATAATTGTTTTGCTTGCTTATTTTCAGTTTGTAAAGCAAACTGTTCAAAGCTTGCTTGCACACTCTTTAATCCTGCAACAGCTTGTTTAATTTGACTTCCTACAGTCATATGAAGTTTCCTCCTCAAGTAGAAGCTCATTACCATTATCGTGACAGTGAGTTGAAATAGTGTATTTAAAAAAGGTGCTCCTCATTGGAACACCCATAGTCTTTGTATATTTAGTTTAATTTAACCACGTAAAAATCTGGTAACATGTTTTAGTACACCTGGAGCATGATGTCCTTGATTTCATCATTACTGTTTTCCAGTTCCTCTTTATAGGTAGGAGAGCTATCTGGGACTGATATTGACAAAGTATCTTCATCAATCCAATTCATGCTCGATAAGGTGAATAGAGATTAACAGGGAGATAAGCAACAATACCTATTTCTTGATAGTAGACGTGTTTAGAAATAGTTATCAATTTGAAAAAAATTTGGTACACTGAATTTATATAGAAGGATAGAAGGGAGGGGACACGATGAAGACGTTCCTACTAAAACAGTTACAAATTGTTGAAAGTAATAACGAAGATATCGTAAAGACAGAAGTTGAATTAATCGATGGTTTAGTCATAAATAGAGAAGATGGTAAAAACAGCTGGCTTATCGAGGCACTGATCAATAAGCAATATATGGCTTGGTTTGAAAATATGCAAAATACGCGTGACCAAGTTATGATTGAAGTGAAAATTTCAAAAATGAGCAATGCTCCTGCCACATTCATTACCTCCATTGATAGTATAAACAATATAGGTGAGCATATTAATGTCATTTTTACTGGTACTATTGTTGATAAACGAAAAAGTAAAATTGAAGAAATGTTAGGTGAGCTTATCGAACAAGGCTACCAAGGTGAACAATTATTAGAGAAGTTTAAAAAGCTGATGTAGAAAGAGGCTAGACAGTATGTAGCCTAGCCTAAAATATTATTGCGTATGATTACTTGTTTCATATGCCTCTAATAATAAGTCTACAATGTGGACAGCACGGATGGAGTGAGTTAGACCTTCGCGTTCTATCCCTAAGTTCATCTGGAGAAGACAGCCAGGGTTTGCTGTTACGACTGTTTTTGCGTTTGTATTTTTCGTCTGTTCCATTTTATAATCTAATATTTGCATAGACATCTCAGATTCAACAATATTATAAATACCAGCAGAACCACAACATCTACTTGCGTCCTTCATTTCTACATATGTGACACCTTGAATAGATTGTAATAATTTTCTTGGTTCCATAAAGGTATTTTGACCATTTTTTAAATGACAGGAATCTTGATACGTTACAATTTGATCCGGTAGGCTTAATCGTTCTTTATGAAAGTCTAATTCTACAAGGACACTAGTTATATCTTTAACTTTTGATGAAAATGTAGCTGCTCGCTCCTTCCATTCTGGATCATCCTTTAGTAAATAGCCATAATCAACAAGGAAAGCTCCGCAACCCCCGGCATTAGTAATGATGTAATCGACTTGCGCCTTTTCAAAGGCTAGTATATTTTTCTTCGCTAATTCCTTCGCTTTATTTCGTTCACCACTGTGACCATGTAAGGCACCACAGCAATTTTGTGTATTAGGGATTACAATTTCACATCCGGCATATTGTAGCAGTTTCATCGTTGCGTCATTTGTTGACATAAATATAGTATCCATTAAGCAACCTGAGAAGAAGGCAACTTTCTTCCTTTGCTGTTGTAGTGGTAATAGATGTGTTGGTCTACTCTTCAATTGTTTTTTCTTTGGCACAGGTGGAAGTACTTTTTCCATCGTTTTTAATGTGTCTGGGAAAAAATTCATAATACCACTTTTTCTAGCTATTTTCTGCAATCCTGACCTTTGATAGAAGCCTAGTAAACTGGTGGCATTGATTATTCGATTTTGTTTCGGAAATAAGTTGTGAAATACCATACTTCGTACAGTCTTTACCGGTAACGATTGTTTTTTATTTTGAAAAATAATATCTCTAGCTTGCTCGAGTAAATGTCCATATTTTACCCCTGATGGACAGACCGGTTCACAGGCTCTACACCCTAGACATAGATCTAACGAACGCTTAACATCATCATCTGGCTCGATATCCCCATCAACAACTGCTTTCATCATGGCAATTCGTCCTCTAGGAGAATGTGCTTCATCCATTCCTGATTCGATATAGGTTGGACAACTTGGAAGACAAAAGCCACATCGCATGCAGTTTAACAGCTCATCATAGTCCATTTTTTCTTTAAATTCATGAGCAATTCGTTCTTTTTCTCGCGTTTTCATCATTTATGAACCACCACTCTTCTTCTATCGGATTTAGCAAAGATTTTGCCTGGGTTCATAATATGGTTAGGGTCTATTGCTTCCTTGATATTACGCATAACCTCTATCCCTGCTTCTCCAACTTTTAAATGTAAATAAGGTAGTTTCATTGCACCAACACCATGTTCACCTGTAATGGTTCCTCCTAATTCAATTGCTTTAATAAAGATTTCCTCAAATGCTTTTTCCACACGTTTCATTTCTTCTTCATCACGAATATCTGTTAAGCAAGTAGGGTGTAGATTTCCATCACCAGCATGTCCGAACGTACAAATGTTAACATCGTAACGCTTGGCAATTTGTTGAATGGCGTTTACCATCTTCGCGATTTCAGATCGGGGAACAGTAGCATCTTCTAAAATAGTAGTTGGTCGTAAACGAGCGAGTGCAGAAAGGGCAGACCTTCTTGCTGTTGTTAAGGCTTCAGCTTCTTCAGCTGAAGAGGCTAATTGTACTTCTACAGCGTCATTGTTTCGACATATGGTAGTGATTTTTTCCATATCTTGATCAACTTCACGTTTAGAACCATCTTGTTCAATTAATAAAACCGCCTTGACATTCGTGGGTAAGCCGATTTGTGCAAAATCTTCTACAGCTTTTAAAGTGGGTTGGTCTAAAAATTCTAGTGTAGCTGGAATTATCCGATTGGCAATAATGGCAGATACAGAACGTGCAGCAGCATCGAGATCTTGATAAAGTGCTAGCATTGTTTTTTTCGTTTCTGGTTTAGGGATGAGTTTTAAGGTTGCTTCCGTAACGATTCCTAATGTGCCTTCAGAGCCAACAAATAAGCTAGTAAGATCATATCCAGCTACATCTTTTGCTAATTTTCCTCCAGTGCGAATAATTTCTCCATTTGGTAATACAATCTCTAGTCCCATCACATAATCACGTGTTACACCGTATTTAAGACCACGTAATCCACCAGAGTTTTCATTAATGTTACCTCCGATTTGAGATATTTTCATAGAACTAGGATCAGGTGGATAGAAGAACCCCTTCGATTCCACCGCTTCAATGAGGGTTTTGGTAATAACTCCTGGCTGAGTCCTTACGGTTAAATTTTCTTCATCTATTTCTAGTATTTTATCGAAATGCTTCATTAGGATGACAATTCCACCGTGTAAAGGGGTCGTACCAGCACTTAGGTTCGTGCCAGATCCCCTTGGAGTAATGGGGATGTTATGCTCGTTACAAAGCTTTACAATGTTGGAAACTTCTTCTGTATTTCGTGGAGATAGTATTGCATCGGGAAAGGATTGAAATCCTGGTGTAGCATCATAGGAATAGGTAAGTAAACTAGTTCTTGAATCCTGGAAGTTTTTCTCCCCGACTATGGTGATGAATCTTTGTTTCAGTTCTTCCGTAAACATAGGCTATTCTCCTAAATGTTTTTTATTTTATTCTAAAATAAATGCCTATGATTTAATATGGTGAAATATACAAAAAAATTTAATTATAAGCTTATTTTTTTGGGTTTTCATCCAAGAAGGAAAAAGCTATATAGAAAACAGCAATGGTATAGGTGTTTTTGGGATTCAGTCCTGTCAACTGCTCAATTCGACTTAAGCGGTAATGTAATGTATTAATATGGATATGCAGCTCCGAAGCAGTTGCCTTTAAATTTAAATTATTCTTTAGAAATACTTTTAATGTATTGAGTAAAGCCTCTTCTTTATCTAATGGGGACAGTACTTTGTTAATAAAGTCGATTCGAACATTATGACTAACTTCATCCAAGCAAGTCTCTAATAATAATTCATCATACGCTGTAATGGTATTAGCGTTTGTAAGAGATAGGGCTTTTGTTGCTTTTTGATAAGAGTCTTTAATGAAGAAAGAGTTTGATTTTGATCCAATACCAATTGAAAACGGTATACGTAACTTGTTTATTATGTAGCTCTGGAATGTTTCAAACTGTATTTTCAACGTATCCAATTCGAATTTATCTTCTTCAGTTAATAGTACGATACGATTATGTCCCCAGCGAATCGCTACACACGGCAGTTTTAACAAAAGGAGGTCTAGAATTTCATTTATGACATCCTTATGCTTGGAGAAATCGATTTCTATGATTGAGCACCTTAAAGGAGGGGAGAGATGAATATCAAGTAGTTTACCTCTTTTAAGGAATTCTTCAGATGGTTGCTCCATTTGCACCCACTCAAAGAAATAGGCTTCCATAGCCCGAGCGTGCCATTCAAGTTCTTGAACATAAATATTCTCCCGTATTAATAGCTCTGTCATTTTCTTCATGAGTGATGCAAGAGGAATAATTTCTTTTGGATTACCAGTAATGCCGATAACACCAATGACATGATTCTCGATAGTTATCGGTAAATTAACACCGGGACGTATTCCTTTCATGCTCTGTAGATGGTCCTCTGTTAATATTGTAGTCGTGTTGTTTTTAATTGTTTGAAGGGCGCCTTCGTGGAAATCACCTATTCTAGAGCAGTCGGTACTTGCTATAATGATGGCTTGATTATTGACAATAATAATATTTTCATTGATTAATTTCTTTGTTTCGTTTATTATTTTTTGTCCTAAGGTAGGGGTTAATTCCATTTACACTCCTCCAAGCGTATGTACAAGTCTTTCCAAATGGTCTTTTTTTCGTTATAATTTTTGGATGTTGTACTAATATTTTATAGGGAAACAAGCGAATTGTCGAAAGTAGAGGAAAATTTTTAGAATCGTGCTATAATTAAAACGAAAGAACACTCTGAATAAAAGTGGTCTAAGGAGTCTGTAAATACATGTTTTTACCAAAATCATTTTCTAGGTGGATTAACACACTTTCACCAGTACGTATTATTTTATTCTTTTACATAATAGCTGCAATATTTTCTACTATATTAATGAGTTTACCAATTGCTTATAAAGACGGGGTAGAGGTAGATTTTATTGATGTCGTATTTACCGCAGTTAGTGCATTAAGTGTAACCGGATTAAGTACGATTACGGTAGCAGACACGTTAAGCACAACAGGTATATTTCTTTTGGCGTTTATTCTTCAACTTGGTGCGGTAGGTGTTATGGCCATAGGTACATTTATTTGGCTATTGTTAGGGAAGAAGATCGGCTTAAAGGAACGTCAATTAATTATGACAGACCAGAATCAAACCAATTTTGAGGGCATGGTTCGTTTAATTAAACAAATTATTCTAGTATTACTTACAGTTGAGTTTATTGCATTTTTAGTGTTAGGTACATATTTCTTAAAATATTTCTCTTCTCCTGGAGAAGCTTATTTACATGGTTTCTTTGGAACAATTAGCGCAGTTACCAATGGTGGATTTGATATTACTGGGGAGTCTCTAATACCATTTCAGCATGACTACTTTGTACAGTTTCTAAACATTTTATTAATTATTTTTGGCGCTATCGGATTTCCTGTATTAATTGAAGTGAAGAATTTCTTATTTTCCCGTAATCGCATGTTAACCCATTTCAGTTTATTTACAAAGTTAACGACGTTGACTTTTGCAATTTTAATATTTGTTGGGACTATAGGTATCTTTTTATTAGACGTACAGCATTATTTTGTTGGAAAAAGCTGGCATGAGTCGTTATTCTATTCGTTGTTCCAGTCTGTTACGACTAGAAGTGGTGGACTTTCTACAATGGATGTTAGTGAGCTTTCGGAATCGAATCATTTGTTTATGTCGTTTTTAATGTTTATTGGGGCGTCACCGAGTAGTGCCGGCGGGGGAATTAGAACGACTACTTTTGCTTTAGCAGTTATTTTTATTATTACGTATGCACGGGGTGGAAGTAGTATACGGATATTTAGAAGAGAAATACATGAAGAAGATTTAATGAAAGCTGTAACCGTTACACTAATGGCAATCTTTATGGTATTTATCTCTGTATTATTCATTACTACATATGAACCTTTTACCATCACGCAAATTTTATTTGAAGTAACGTCTGCTTTTGGAACAGTAGGGCTCTCCATGGGTATCACATCAGAGCTATCAACCACTACTAAAATTATTTTAATGACATTAATGTTTATTGGTAGAGTAGGGATTCTTACCTTCTTGTTCATGTTTAAGAAAACAAAGCGATCAGGGGATTATCACTATCCAAAGGAAAGAATTAGTATCGGTTAAATTCAGAGACAAGTGAGGAGAAATCAAATGAGTGAGCAGCTTACCATGCCATTAAATAGCCAAATATTATCTTTTTTTAAAGAGGCAATTGTGTTTGTAAGCAAGGATGGAATGATTATTGAAGGTAATCTAAAGGCATATACCTTATTGAATGAAGAACAGATAATTAGTAATTCTATCGAAGATTACATTGATTTTAGATTATTGTTGGATGCTTCTCAATCTCACTTGTTAATGGAAATGAAAACAGAAAAGGGAAAATTATTAGAAGTTAAATCACTTCAAGTAAACGAAAATCTCTATTGTTTGATTCTTGATGAATTGTCCATCAGGAATCGAGCAGATGAAATTAAACGCTATATTAATCAAATCTCGAATAACTCCGTAGAGGGGATCGTTTTATACGGGAAAAGAGCTATTATAGATTGTGATGACACGTTTGCTACGATGTTTGGGTATCAAATAGAAGAATTGAAACGGAAAACGATGGATCAATTAATCGATGCAAAGAGCTATCGAAAGCTTATCGAGACTGATTTGGTTACTATTAATGGTGTACTTGAATTAAAAGGTGTACGCAAGGATGGAACATTATTTTATATTGAAATGGTCGAATACCCTTATTATAAGAATGGTAAGATTATACGTGCTGCTAGTGTGAAAGATATAACGGAACGAATTGAAGCAGAAAATAAAATTGAGTATATGGCTTATTATGATGAGTTAACCGATTTACCTAATCGAAATTTTTTTAATAAAGTGTTAAAAGATGCTATTATACAAGCCGAACAACAAGAAGAAAAAGTCGCAGTTTTCTTCTTAGATTTGGATTATTTTAAAGAAATTAATGATACTTTAGGTTATTCGTTTGGCGATAAGCTTTTGCAGGCTTGTGCGAATCGGTTGAAATTATTCCAGCAATTGGATACGTTTCTTGCTAGAATGGGGGGGGATGAATTCTTACTTCTTCAACGGCATACAGAGAAAGAAGATGCAATTGATTTTGCTGAAAAGCTAATTGCTGAATTTGAAAAACCGATCACGATAGATGATTATGAAATATATACTACTGTCAGTATTGGGATTAGCATCTTTCCGGATAACGGGTTAACAGCTTCTGATTTAATTAAACATGCAGACTCTGCTATGTATGTAATTAAGGAACGACATCGGAATTATTACAATATATTTGATTCTACTATCTCAGAGAATTTTAAATTAATGTTAACGATGGAGGCAGAACTGAGACGGGCCTTAAAAGAAGGACAGTTTGAATTGCATTACCAACCCCAAATAAATCTACTAACGAATGAAGTTGTTGGTCTAGAGGCGCTTATCAGATGGAACCATCCGGAGAAGGGATTTATAAGTCCGAGTGAGTTTATACCATTGGCTGAGAAGACAGGATTAATTATTGATATTGGGGATTGGGTATTATCGGAAGCATGTCGTCAGAACAAAGAATGGCAAGACAAGGGATATAAGCCAATCACAGTAAGTGTTAATTTATCTGCTAAACAGTTTTACCAACGTAATTTAGTTGAGAAGATTAACGATATTTTAGATGAAACGGGCCTGGAGCCTTCGTATTTAGAACTAGAAATAACAGAGAGAATGGCCATGTCCAATGAAGAAGAAATATTAGAGACGTTACATGCACTTAGAAAGCTAGGTGTTCTCGTTTCAATAGATGATTTTGGAACTGGTTACTCATCTTTTAAGTATTTGAGTGTTTTTCCAATTACAAAATTAAAAATAGATAAAATGTTTTTAGATGAACAAAAGAAGGAAAATCAAGCAATTGTAAAATCGATTATCCATATGTCCCACTCCTTGAATATGAAGGTGATTGCTGAAGGGGTTGAAACGAGGGAACAATTGGATTTTCTGACAAGTGAAAGATGTGATGAAATGCAAGGATATCTCTTTAGTAGGCCTCTACCACCAAAAAAACTAACACCGTTTCTAGGGTGATTAAGATAGAAGGAAGACCTCGGAGCTTCGTGATCATGATTAAAGAGCTCCGTGGTCTTCCTTCTTGATAGATAGGAAAGTAAAAAAAATACATTCCGAAAGCTGGATCATAAGAAAAAACTAACACACACACAATCGTTAGAAGAGGAGTGATTGTGCTGTTTTTTCTTATGATTAATCTTGTTCTTGATAGTCAATTCCTATAATCTTCAACTGGTCATTTTCATACCCGATGGTAAATTCATATTGGATTTGTTCTTCTAACTGTTCCTCTTCGTTTGGTTTATTTTGGGTTAATGTAACATCTACTAGAACAGATGCATGATTGCTATCCAAAATAGAAGTCGACTGGTGGGTATAGTTAACATCTACTATTT
This sequence comes from Ornithinibacillus massiliensis, assembly GCF_018310345.1. Taxonomy (GTDB): domain Bacteria; phylum Bacillota; class Bacilli; order Bacillales; family Amphibacillaceae; genus Ornithinibacillus; species Ornithinibacillus massiliensis. Next base: position 798,403 of record NZ_JAGXBY010000002.1, on the reverse strand, counting down.
GGATATAATCTTCACGAAAACTAGCGTAAGAGGTCGTAGATTGAATGGAATCACCGAGTAGTGAATATGCAGCGACATAATCGCGAATCGTAATACTATCGATAAAGTACTCCATCACATATTCCGCATCCTGCTTCATTTGCTCGGGATTAATCGAATTAAGTAAATCCTCTGTACTTGTATAGGTCAATTCACTATTTTGAGCTTCCTTTGACCAGCCTTCAATCTCTTGAATGACATCAACAATAGGTATACTAAAGCCAATGGTTCCGTCTTCAGTTCCAACAGAATTTATTCCAATCACTTTGCCACTGTTGCGATTAATTAAGGGACCGCCACTATTACCATGTGTGATTGGAGCAGAGATTTGATAGGCATTTTTATAATCGTAACCTTCTACATAGAAGTTACGTTCACTACCTGAGATAATGCCAAGTGTAACGGTATTTTGAAATCCATGAGGGCTTCCTAACGCGATTACTTCATCACCAAGTTCAGCTAATTGATCTTTCTCTATAGAGAGACCTTTTTCCCCTGCTAGCTGAGGTACACGTATAACCGCTATATCGGTTTCTTCACCGATTCCAATGACAGCAGCAGGGTAGACACGGGCATTGGCAGTTCGGACATATATTGTATCTGCCTGTTTAATAACGTGTGCATTTGTTATGATATCGCCTTTTTCATTATAAAGAAATCCTGAACCGGTTAGGGTTTGGGAATCATTCTTAGCTTCAATTTGGACGACATTTTTCTCTGCCTCGTGAATAATCGTCTTTAAGTCAACCGTTTCATTGTCAGTTTGCACTTTACTAATGGCAGGATTATTTATTACTAATGGCTCTGATTGCCAAGATATATAAAGATAAATTGACGTAGCAATACCAATAACGATTATAATAGTCGTAATGATTATCGGGAATTTTCTTTTATTTTGTAACATAGTTTCACTCCAATAGAGTATTTAATAATTTGTATACCAGGTGATTTTGGATACCTTGACATCGAATTTCTTAACATCCTTGCCTATATCATAATGGGTAAATTCAAATTTTCCATTTTCATTAGGATATAGAGTATCTGGATAAACGTAAACACTATTCGAGAGAAATTCTGTATCCTTCGTCAGTAGGGAATATTCAACTTGAATGGAACTAATTGGAATGGTTGCCACACTCGTTACTTCACCTTTAACTACTAAGTTCCCATGGTCATCATTTTCCAGTTTAATTGATGTTAATTCAATAGCATCTGTTTCGTTCATTTCTCGTTCCTCTTCAGCTGTATCGATTGCCTGTTGAATACGCTGCTGTTGTGTAACCTCAAATGAAACCTTCTCTTTCTCTATTGTTGTTTTAAGACTTTGGAGCTTTTCTGAATTTGGGGCATACTTTAGCCCGTCATCCACTATAAATAAAGCATCACTGAACTGATTTTCGCTTAGTTGTTTACTGGCTTCTGTGAAGATGAATTCAACGATTTGGTTCCGGATAGTGTCAGTGATTTCCGTTGCTTCATTGTTTTTTATCGCATCTGCTTCCCAAAGTAATACCTTCAACTCATCAACAGATGGATTTTGATTCAATATGCTTTTCAGTTGTTCGATTTTAACATGATCACGAAAAGATACTATCTCATCTACTAGATCAGTGGTTGCTATTCCATTGAAGTTTGTTAAAGATGATTCTGCTTGACTAATTAAAGTAAGTGCAGTTTGAAATTCATTATTCTCTAATTCCTGATTAGCTTCCTCTAATAAAGAGGTAATATCGGATGTTTTTTGAATAAACTCTAATGCAACTTCACCTTGATTAAAATTTGGCTTTTCTTTCAAGGCAAGTGTAAAATACATGTTTGCTGCTTCATAGTCTCCTGCTTCAAGACTCTTCGCTCCAAGCTCGTAATGCTTTATTGCTTGTGAGGATTGATTTTGTAGAAAATTATAAAAAAGATTATTGGCTAATAACGTGATGAAGATGGTTATGATTGGTATAAACCATATTTTATTGAATTTCTTATTATTTATAGAACGTAAGTGAATATCATTAGGTAATTCTACACCACAGCTTACACAGTATAATTCCTCTTCTTTTACGATGGAGCCACATTTTGGGCAATGCAACAAAATATTCACCTGCTTTCTCTTTTATTTCGATTAACTTCGTCATTATTTTTACATATATCTTATCACATTTCTCTTTAATTAGGGGGCATATGTGGTATGATATAAAAGGCTAGTGTATTTTTATAATAGTGAAATAATACATATAATAAATTCTAGGAGGTGCTTCACTATGTTTGAAACATACTTTGGTATATTATGTTTTGTAATTTTATTGTACTTTATTGGAAGCTGTATATTAGATAACGAGAAATAATAAACAAAAAATAGGTTGTCTTTTTAGCCCATGTACTAAAAAGACAACCTTCCATATTTCATAATTATGGTTTATCGTGTTTTCGCTATTTCATTAAAGGGATAAAAGATAAACTCAGATCTACCGATAATTTCATCTTCCATGATAAATCCAAGCCCATTTCTTGAATCTTTGCTGATGGACCTGTTATCCCCCATAACAAAATATCTTCCTTTTGGTACTGTAATCGGACCATAATTACCCGTGTGATTCTTAGCATCCTCTGTTAGAAACGTTTGATTATGAAGCTTATTATTGATGTATAATTTATGGTCCTTAATCTCAATTGTTTCACCAGGTAACCCTATAATTCTTTTTACGTAATTCTTCTCAGGACGATGAATAATTACAATGTCTCCACGATTTGGTTCGTTAATCAAATAAACAAATTTATTAAATATAACACGCTCTCCATCTTGAAGCGTAGGGTCCATGCTATCACCTTCTACGATGGAAGTTGCGAATACAAATGTGCGTAATAAGAAGGCTAGAACAACGGCAATTAATATTGCTTTGCCCCATTCTTTCCATTCATTTTTTTGTTTTACTTCGGTCAAAGAAGACATTCCTTTCAACTAAAAAAAGTTCTATTATGTATTTCAGCTATATTTATTATAGCAAGAATAAAGGTAAATCAGTGTAAATTTTTGATACTTAAAAAAGAGTTGGTATTTCATTGTTAAAAAAAGCCTATTTATGCTAAATTAATAGAAATAGAAAAGGAGGTTTTGTTAATTTTGTGTGAAACAGACAAGCTCCTAAAAGAAATAGAAAAATTACGTAATAAAATGAGTTCTGTTGCCTTAACGCAAGGAATAACAAGTTTAGAATCCATAGCACTTAGTCAAGAGCTAGATCGATTATTAAATATCTATGAAAAAGTGAAAAATGAAAAGAATATGACCAGATAAGGATAAAGTGGCTAATAGGAGGGATATCCTAAGTGATGAATATCCCATCTAAACTTAGCCTTTAATATATCGATAGAAATACTCCTCAAGACGATTGAGGCCTTTTTCTAAAGTGGTGAAATCATATGCGTAAGATAACCTCATATACTGCTCTCCATACTCTGAAAAACTTCCCCCTGGTACTAATGCTACTTTCCCTTTTCTAACTATGTCTACCCCTAATTCCAAGGAGGACATACCAGGCTTTGAAATATTCGGAAATAAATAGAAAGCTCCGTTCGGTTTGTTAGCAGAAATCCCCATATTAGAAAAACGATCATATACATAATCTCTTCTTTTTACATAAACCTCTTTCATTTTTGGAGGATCATCAATTCCGTGTGTTAAGGCCTCCAAGGCTGCGTATTGACTGATAGAAGAGGCGCAAGCAACATTGTATTGATGAACTTTTAATAGATGTGCGGTAAGCCATCTCGGTGCAAGGACATAACCTATCCTAAATCCAGTCATCGAATGAGATTTGGAAACGCCGTTAATGACTATTGTACGATTTGCAACTTCTTGAAAGCTCGCAATTGATGTATGGTCAAAATCATAAACTAATTCACTATATATCTCATCAGCTAGTATAAATATATTCTTGTCTTTTAATACGTCTACGAGCTCTTTTAATTCTGAATGAGTTAAAGAGACTCCAGTAGGATTAGATGGATAGGGGAGAACAATACATTTTGTGTTATCTGTTATAGCTTGCTTTAATAGCTCCTTCGTCATTTTAAATTGGTGGTTAGAAGTATCAACATGAACCGTTTTCGCTCCTGCCAGTGTAATCAATGGCTCATAACCAGGATAGATGGGAGCAGGGAGTATTACCTCGTCACCCGGATTTAAAATAGTTCGAAGCACAATATCTATCCCTTGGGATGCTCCCGTAGTAACGATGATTTCATCTTCGGGATGGAAGCTAACATGATAATTCGTTTCATAATAATGTGCTATTGCCCTTCTTAATTCGATAATGCCAGCGTTACTCGTGTAGGTCGTTTTATTAGTTTTTACTGCTTTAATAGAAGCTTCCTTTATATGTTCGGGGGTATAGAAGTCTGGTTGCCCAATCGTAAGTGACACAACATCCTCAACATCTGTTACCATGTTAAAGAACTTTCGTATTCCAGATATTTCTATTGTTTTAACTTGTTGATTTAATAAATGCTCCATGGTCTTCCTCCAGGTTGTTTGATGATTAGTTAAGTTTGTAAAGATTTTCTTGGGTTGGTTTGCATGAGAATAACCGAACTTATAATAAGCGCCATACCTAACATCTGTACAAATGTAAACGATTCATGAAATACTAAAATGCCGATAAAAGTTGCAACTACCGGCTCAATGGTTGATAGAATAGATGCCTTAGATGCTTCGGTTTTTTTCAAGCCGTGTGTATAGACAATATACGCAATAGCCGTTGGAAAAAGTCCTAGTCCAAACGCATAAAAAAGCACCGCCGGTTCCGTTAATATTGTTAGCTTTTCACTATAGGGAAAGAACGGTAATAATGTAACGGTAGCAATAATAAATGTAAAGGCTGTTATGCTTAGACTAGTATATTTGGTTAACGCGTATTTGCTAAAAATACTATATAAAGCATATCCAATACCAGAGCCAACTCCAAATAGAATACTTTGATATGGGATGGCACTTAAATTGCTAGGTAACAGTCCAACTACGAAGCTTGTTCCAGCTATAGTGCCCATCAGGGAGAGTACTTTTCGACTTGTGAAAGTTTCCTTGAATAAGAAAAAAGATAAGATGGTAACAAAGGCAGGAGCCGTATAAAGTAAAGCTGTTGCAATTGGAATGGTAGATAAATCAATGGCCATGAACATACAGTAATTAAAAAATATAATACTAAAAATCCCTGTACCGATGAAGTATTTTACATCTGAAAAAGAATGTAGTTTTAATGCTTTAGGAGAATGATATAATACATAACTTACTAAAAGAATAGCAGTTGATGTTACTCGAAGTGTGACAACTTCCATTGGTGTAAAACCGTACATATATAAATTCTTTACAAACCAACCAATGGTCCCCCATAATGCTGCACCTACTATTATCCATATAACTGCTTTATTCAACCATCATACCACCTCTACATGATTCATTACTATATCAATTATAGCAAAATTAGTGAAAAATAAGCTAAATAAGAGAAGGGGAGTATAGTTTTCTCATAGTTCGTTTAGAATGGATAATAATAGAGGGTGCAGAGGTGAATGGTAGATGTTGATGGAATATATCTGGGGAATAAATTGGATCAATATATCACAATTACAATCTTTTGGAATATCAGAAGAGGCTTTTTTTACGCTGTTCATTTTTTTGGGAATTCTAGGTTGTTATTTTATTATACGACCAATTGCTCTAATTCTCATATCATTAAAATCTGAAAGGCTATTAAATTACATACTAAGCGGTCTAGCATTTATCGTCATTTTCTTTATAGTGGTGTTATTTATAGGCGATATAGAAATGTTAACTTATGAATTGTTTAAAATCTCCTTACAAGTATTAGCGATATTCGGTCTTGTGTTATGTGTAATGCATGTATTTAAGGGAATGAAACAGAGGAGGAAGAAAGTATAGAAGAGACGTGTTACATAGGGAGCACTATATTCGCGCGTGCGGTGGAGGATGTCGTACGGAAAGTAAAACAATAGTGCGACAGGAGGCAGAAGTTGCGGGGAAGAAGAGAAATCGCGCGTCAGGAGGCAGAAATCGCGCGGGAGTGGCAAGGACTCGCGAAGTGTAGTTTTTGTCGCGCGAAAGGTAAGTAAAGCCGCGCGAAATTTAGTTTGGCCTGCTCGTAAAGAATAAATTAATAAATTCTATTATCAAATCATATTTTCTAAAAGTTATGCTAAATCCAACGAAACCAAAAATCCTCATAGTTCTCACTATGAGGATTGCTCTGTTTATGGATATTATAAACTCATCGAAAGTTTTTCTTAGGTGGCCATTCCATTTTACCTAAAGAAGACGGCGTAAAGTAAGAGGAATTGTATTGTCTTCTTTTTTGCTTATGATTGACTGGTTTATAGTCAATATATTGATAGATTATTTTCTTTGCTTGTGATAATGACATTTTTGTTTGGGGATTTCGATAATTTTGATCGAGTGATCCTAAATGTTTAAGTTCCTGGAAGTCTTCCTTCGTTGGAGGGATATGAAAGTAATAGTCATCCACCTTAACTAAGAGGGTTGAATGCTGGTTACTAAGTTTGGGATGATCGGAGAAATGCAACCCGATTTTTTTTGCCCGTTTTTCCTTTAATAATTGTTTAATGGTTTCTTTCTTAATGAAGTATAGATGTTGTGGTTCGGGAGCAGTTTTGGCATGACGATTAACCGTATAAATAGCTCTGGCCAAATCACGCAAAGAAACCGTTTCACTATTTGGCATCGACAAACCTCCTTTCCATCTTCCTCTTGTATTTCTTTTTATAGTATCGCAAAGCTTGTCCACTTTCAATTAATAAATGAAGAAGCCGGGTCTCGGCTTCTTATAACATGCTATCAATGAATTCAACAACTTCTTCAATTTCTTCTTCTGTTAAATACATTCCATTATATTGCTTAATAGCTTTTCCTTCAGGGTTTACAATAGTTAATGATACACCATGTGCATATGTACCATCATTCATATCCTCAGCAATTGTCTTAAAAGAGGAAACCGCAAATTCCCTAATCGTATCATAATCATAACCGGTTAAAAACGTCCAATTACCATTTGCGAAATCAATTCCCCGGACTTCTCCATATTCTTTTAGTACTTCAGGTGTATCAACTTCAGGATCTATACTGAAGGAAACAAATTCAACTTCCTCAATACCTTCTTCTTTTAAAGCCTTTTCAATTCTTTGCTTGTTATAGGTCATTTGAGGGCATTCGGTTAAGCAGGTTGTATAAATGAAATCGGCAATCCAGATTTTACCTTCAAAATCATTTTTACTTACTTGTTCACCATCTTGGTTTGTGTAGGTAAAGTCCTTTACGTCTATAGAGAAATCACCTTCAGGTTTGCCGCCACATGCAGCTAACAAGAGAATGGAACCAAATAGCACGAACAAGGGAATTTTTTTAAACATGTAATTATCCTCCACTGTATGTAAATTCAATCTTCATTTATTCTAACATGGAAAGGTGAAGAAAACTATGAATAAACTGTTACAGCTAGCAAGAGGATGCATAAACTATAGGGTTGAGTAGCTAGAATTCTTGCTGACCTATACTGGATGTAGGACTTCTTATGGTCTCATTAGTTTATATCCAGTTTATCATAGCACTGTTTGAATTCTAGCCACCAAGTGTGGTTTAGGTCATCAGTAAGCCTAATCCATCTATTATAGATTATAACTTATTGAAGCTAATAATAACTTGTACCATACCCATAACTATTATAATAAGGAACGGGTACTGGGTATGGTAGAGGATATGGATAGCTGTAATATGGATTGAATGCTTGATATAATAATGGTCCAATTACTAAACCGGTTAGAAATGGAACAATTGGGAAAAATCGTTCATCTAGTTGGTTTGTATTATTTACAGTATAGTACTCAAAATCTAGAGATGGAGTAGTCATCTATAACGCTCCCTTTCATCAATGGACTAATAACAATATATGCATTTGTCCGTATGAAAGAGCCTGGTTATTGTGTTTTTAAAGTAAACAACGTGATCTCTGGTTTGCAAAGGAACCGGTAAGGTAGTCGTGTTGTACCAATGCCTCTACTTACATATAAGTCGAGATTACTAGATTCAAATCTATATTTTCCTTCTACATATTTCTCCGCGTATAACGGTGTATAAAGATGACCAACAAAAGGTAGTCTAACCTGTCCGCCATGACTATGACCTGATAGTTGAACATCGACAGGGAATTCCATTGATTTATCTGCAATATCAGGCTCGTGGGCTAGAAGGATCGTAAATAAATCAGGGTTGGTATTTTCTAATGTTTTAGAAAGATTTGGCTGTCCAAGCATAACATCATCGATTCCAGCGATAAGGATTCGGTCAACCTGTTGTTCGATGGTATGGTGACTATTTTTTAATAATTGAAAATTGGCTTGTCCCATGACTTCTTTTACAATTTCTGTTCCGTAGCCACCATGATCGTGATTGCCGTATATCCAGAACTTACCCTTTGGTGCATGTAATGAACTTAATAGATTAGTAAGTCTTGGATTCCAATTATATTGATTCGGTTTATCTACTAGATCACCGGTAAAAACAATTAAATCGGGTTCTAAAGCGTTTATTTTCTTAACTAGCTCTTGAAATTGATCAAGCGTATAATGAAATCCAATATGCGTATCGGAAAATTGAATGATTTTAAATCCATCAAATGAGGACGGTATTTTCTTGGATTGGATGGTTTCTTTATGTACGGTAAGCAATGCCGGTTCAACATTTCTTGCGTAATAATATGTACCTCCACTAATGCCAAAAAATGCAAGGGAACCAGCTAATAGTTTTTTTATAAAAGATCTTCTATTCATACTTTCACCTTCGTGAACATAATGTTTTTAAATTATAACATACCTATTCCAAAAATACGTATGACATGATAATACAAAAAATGGTATTTTGACTTTTTTGATAAATGGAAATACTATAGAGATAAAGAATTAAGTAAGGGGGAGTAAAAAATTGAATACGAAAACGGTAATCGTAACGGGTAGCTCAAGTGGTATGGGAAAGTACATGGCAAAAAAGTTTGCAGACGAGGGGTTAAATGTTGTCCTAACAGGTAGAACGAAAGAGAAGCTTGATATCGTTCGGGAAGAATTAACAGAAACTGCAAAAGGGGAACTTCTAGTTGTTCCAATGGATGTTCGGAGCCCAGAAGATGTAGAACGAATGGTAAGGGATACAGTACTTCATTTTGGAAGAGTTGATTATTTAGTAAATAATGCTGCTGGTAATTTTATCGTTCCGGCAGAAGAACTGTCTATAAATGGTTGGAATGCGGTAATAGATATTGTCTTAAATGGGACGTTCTATTGTAGTCGTGAGGTAGGAAAGTACTGGATAGAAAATAAAATAAACGGTTCCATTCTTAATATGGTAGCAACTTATGCATGGAATGCCGGAGCGGGTGTAATCCATTCCTCAGCAGCTAAAGCAGGTGTGCTAAATATGACAAGAACATTGGCAGTTGAATGGGGAACAAAATATGGGATTCGAGTAAACGCTATTGCTCCAGGACCAATAGAGCGAACTGGTGGAGCTGAAAAGTTGTTCTTATCCGAAGAAGCTGCAAAGCGTACGTTGGAATCTGTGCCGTTAAAACGATTAGGTAGGCCTGAAGAAATTGCTGAATTAGCATTATTCCTATTGTCAGAAAAGGCATCGTATATAAATGGTGAGGTCGTGACCATGGATGGTGGACAGTGGTTAAATAAATTTCCTTTTTAATAAAGTGATGAAGGATAAATTAGTAAACGACAGAATATCAGAAGTGCCCCCGGAGAAATAGGTGTATTTTCAATAAGAAGACAGGATCTGTTTTACTATACACTGGAGTGCTTACCCTGTCGTCATGGGATTAGGGAACCACTATTACGTTTTCGCTTCCGGGGTTCTCAAGCCCCTTCTATCATTCCTCTGAATTTAAGTACATTATCATATCTTTTTTATGATAGTATTTGACTTGTTTTCGGACATTGTTATCGTAAGAGCCATTCGCTTCATAGTATTTTTCAAAGTGGTACGTTGTTAATGCTTTTAGCGTTATATTTTTGTGAAGTAAGATATGTTGTACATGCTAAAACAACTTATAGTATGTTACAATTAATGTAGGTGATGATTACATTAGAGTAGGATAAGAAATGAAAGCCCCTTCGCAATTGAAATTGCACTATAGTTTTTTAAGGAGTGGGTACAATGAGTTTGTTGCAAGATCAAGAATTAACAGCATTAACGATTGCAGATATGATGATACCTTCTGAAAAAGTGGCTCATGTGCAAGTGAATAATCCATTGGAGCATGCTCTCTTAGTCTTAGTCAAATCTGGATATTCTGCAGTCCCAGTATTGGACTCCACATACAAACTGGAAGGTACAATTGGTAAGACAAAGATATTAAATGAAATATTAGGACTAGAACGCTTTGAAATTGATCGATTATCAGATTTGCAAGTTAAAGATGTCATGGTAACAGACGTTCCTAGGGTGTTAAAAGAGGATACATTAGCTGATGGGCTGAAGGCATTGATTGATTATCCGTTTGTCTGTGTTGTGGATGGAGAAGGATATTTTGATGGCATACTAACAAGAAGAGCTATTTTGAAAGAAATACGAAAAGATATTTATTCAGGAAAAAACAAACAAGGTCGTTAATACGGTTCCTTTGCAAAACTGCAAAGGAACTTTTTTTAAATTTAATATTTGCTCAAATGATAACAGTTTGTTAAAGTGAAAATTAGAAAAATTAGGAGGTGGCTGACCATGAAAATGTTAGATGCCAAAGAAATTATTAATTTTATTTCAAATAGTAAAAAAAGTACACCTGTAAAGGTTTATATAAAAGGTGATAACTTGAATGCACTATCCTATGGTACTATTCAAGCCTTTGTAGAGCAAAGAAGTGGGGTACTATTTGGTGAGTGGGATGAGGTTTCGGCATTTTTAAACGAACATAATAATGCCATTACTGACTTTGTAATAGAGAATGATCGTCGTAATTCGGCAATTCCATTATTAGACTTAAAAAATATTAATGCTCGCATCGAACCAGGTGCTATTATACGTGATCAAGTAGAAATTGGAGACGGTGTTGTTATCATGATGGGTGCCATGATTAATATTGGAGCAGTAATTGGTGACGGTACGATGATTGATATGAATGCGGTGTTAGGTGGTAGAGCGACGGTAGGAAAGAATTGTCATATTGGAGCCGGGACCGTGTTGGCTGGTGTGATTGAACCGCCTTCTGCAAAACCAGTAATAGTGGAAGATGATGTTGTTATTGGTGCTAACGTTGTTGTATTAGAAGGTGTGACAATTGGTGAAGGTGCTGTTGTTGCTGCCGGGGCAGTGGTTACTAATGATGTTGCGCCGAATACATTAGTTGCCGGAACACCTGCTAAAGTATTAAAAGAAATTGATGAAGGAACAAAGGCTAAAACGGAGATTATGCAAGAACTTCGTAATCTAGATAATTAGAGCAAGGAGAAAACCTATGGAGCTTGCGGAACTGAAGGAAATACGGAGAGATTTACATCGAATTCCGGAATTAGGGTTTCAGGAATGGAAAACCCAAGAATATTTATTACGGTTTATTCATGATATAGCAACAGATCGCGTATTGATACAGACATGGAAAACAGGTATACTCGTGAAGGTGTCGGGTTTAAATCCAAAGAAAAAAATAGGATACCGGGCAGATATAGACGGACTTCCGATTGAAGAACTTACTGGATCTGCGTTTGCCTCTACACATGAAGGGAAGATGCATGCATGTGGCCATGACTTTCATATGACGATTGCGTTAGGAGCCCTGAAATATGTTATAGAGCATCCTATTCAAGACGATGTCGTCTTTGTGTTCCAACCTGCGGAAGAGGGTCCAGGTGGAGCATTTCCTATGATGCAATCAGAGGAATTTCAAAGATGGAAGCCAGATTGTATTTTTGCACTTCATGTTGCACCTGAATATTCCGTTGGAACTATTGCTAGTAAGCCGGGGTTATTATTTGCTAATACAAGTGAATTATATATTGATTTTATTGGAAAAGGTGGGCATGCTGCCTTTCCGCATTTAACGAAGGATATGGCTGTAGCTGCAGGGAGCTTTATCTCTCAAGTACAACATGTTGTTTCTCGATCAATGGATCCTCAAGATAGTGCAGTTGTGACAATTGGAAAGATGTCGAGTGGACATGTGCAAAATGCCATTGCTGAAACAGCTAGGCTAGAAGGGACAATCCGAACATTAAATCCTGAAGCGATGACAAGAATAAAGCAAAAGTTAGAGAAAATGGCACAAGGGTTTGAGATTAGTCATGATTGTGAAATAAAATTAGACTATGGATCCAATTACTATCAAGTATATAATGATTCAGACTATGTCCAGTTATTCAAAGCTGTAGTGGAGCAATCTGAATTTACCTATTTAGGCGCTAAGAAAGCAATGACTGGGGAAGATTTTGGTTTTATGTTAAAGGAAATTCCAGGCTTTATGTTCTGGCTCGGTGTCGACTCACCCTACGGATTACATAATGCGAAACTGTCTCCAAAGGAAGAGGCTCTCGGGGTTGGTGTAAAAATAGTAAGCCAAATGCTTAAAACCATATCGTCAAAGGAATATTAATATAGAATATCTTCTTCACTTTCGGTAAAACTAAAGTTGTAAATTGCATACTTAGAGGAGTGAAGAAGATGGCTAGAATCGGGGTAGAAGAATCCCTTACTGATGTTAAGGAAGCATTAATGGCAATGGGTCATGAAGTAATTGAATTAAAATCAGAGGCTGACACAGCGCATTGTGATTGCTGTGTAATCTCTGGACTTGACAAAGACGTCATGGGTATGGCGGATACAAGTATAGCAGGACCAGTAATTAATGCGAGTGGACAGAACGCTGAAGAAATTGCTCAAATGGTAAACGAAAAATTAAGCTAGTAAGATCAAAAAGAGGCTCGTCACGTTTGGCCTCTTTTTTTATGTCTTTTTCATTATAAAAAATTTTTTAATAAATTATGAAAAAGAGGTGGTAATTTATTTCGGAAACCGTTATATTAGTAATTACGTGAATAAAAGAAAATAACTTCAGGGGGAGGGGAATGGATGGATACATTTAAAAAGCTTAAACAATTTTATTGGCCTTATAAAAACTACTTCTTTGGATCATTATTCTTCTTGTTTTTTGTAACGGTTATTACAGTTGTGTATCCTATCATTTTACAGTTAACAATTGATGAAGTTGTAGCAAAAGAAAAATATGAGTTAGTACCTTATATTGCTACAGTGTTTATTGTTCTAATGCTTATTAAGGGCATTGCAACATTTTATCACCAGTTTTTAGGGGACCGTTTTGGTGTAAGTACAGTCTATGAGTTACGTGATGCATTGTACAAGAAGCTTCAAGTCCTATCATTTAAATATTACGATAACGCTAAAACAGGAGATATTATGTCACGTCTAACGGCAGACGTAGAAGGTTTTCGCTTTTTCTTATCCTTTGGATTTTCCGAGTTGATAAGAATAATTTTACTTATCGCTATTAGTTTAAGTGTAATGTTTTATTACTCCGTGTCATTAACATTAGTCACAATGGCAGCAATGCCTTTCCTCATTTTAGTAGCGATGCGGTTTGAAAAGCTTGCACACGTGGCATTTAGAGGAATAAGAAAATCCTTTGGGAGACTAAACACAAGGGTACAAGAGAATATAAGCGGTGTGCAAACAGTCAAATCATTATCACGAGAAGATTTCGAAATTGGCAGGTTTTCCACAAGTAATGCAGACTATCGTCAAAATTACATTAAAACATCGGAGCTTTGGGCAAAGTACTTCCCACTAATGGAGTTTATTGGGAATGTGTGTGCTGTTGCACTACTTGGATTTGGTGGATATTTAGTTATTAATGGTAGTTTGAATCCTGGTGAGTTACTAGCATTCTTTAGCTTAGTTTGGTATATCATGGGACCATTAATGAATGTTGGTTACGTTATTAACATGTTTTCACAAGCGAAAGCATCAGGGGAAAGACTTCGTGAGATATTAGAAGAGAACGAAGAAATTGTAGTCAAAGAAAATGCCATTAAAGAATCAATTAAAGGTCATGTGACATTTAAAAATGTAACCTTGACCTATACAAAAGATGATGATTCTGCACTTAAGAATATTAACTTTGATGCGCCTCCAGGTAAGACAATTGGGTTAATCGGAGGTACAGGATCAGGTAAAACAAGTATTACGCAATTAATTACTCGTTTCTATGAACCTGAGAGTGGTGAGGTATTGGTCGATGGCAGACCTGTTCAAGACTATGATTTGAAGACGTTGAGAAGACATATTGGATTTGTGCTACAGGAATCGTTTTTATTCTCTACTACCATTCGTGAAAATATTGCGTATGGTAATCCAGATGCAACGGATGAACAGATAATAGATGCAGCAAAGCGTGCACAAGCACATGAGTTTATTATGGAAATGCCAAAAGGGTATGACACGTTACTTGGTGAAAGAGGTATGGGATTATCCGGTGGTCAAAGACAGCGTATTGCGATAGCGCGTGCCATATGTGTGGATCCGAGTATTCTCGTTCTTGATGATGCCACATCCGCTGTAGATATGGAAACAGAATTCCGTATCCAACAAGCATTAAAGGAAGTAATGAAGGGGCGTACTTCCTTTATCATTGCTCACCGAATTTCCTCCTTAAAACATGCGGATGAAATTATTGTATTAGATAATGGTGAGATTGTGGAAAGAGGTAGCCATGAGGAGTTATTAAAACAAAATGGTGCCTACAGGCGAATTTATGATATCCAATATCAAGACCATGATACGATTATGAATGCTGTGAACTAAGGGGGGATCAAGATGGCAAGTAAAAAAGAGAGTATTCCTGACAAAAGACATTTAAAACGATTTTATTATACGATAGATCAAGCGATAGAAAAGCCCTTTAACTGGAAGCAGATATGGCGTTTACTTGTATATTTAAAACCATACACGAAAACATATTTACTAGGTGCCATTATCGCTATGATTGTATCCACGGCTATTCGCTTAGCAATCCCTATCTTAATTAGTAAGGCTGCGTTTGATATAGCAATCGCGAATAAAGATACGAAACTGTTAATCAATCTCGTTATTATTATAGGGATACTGTACCTTCTAAGCTATATTGCGAACTATTTAAGAATTAAATGGGTGAATTTGCTAGGGCAAAATGTCATATATGATTTAAGACAGCATTTATTCACCCATGTACAGAGCTTATCTAATAATTTCTTTGATAAAAGATCTGCAGGCTCTATCCTAGTTCGTATTATGAATGATACCAATTCCTTACAAGAGTTATTTTCAAACGGTATCATCAATTTATTAATGGATATTGTTACATTACTTGGTATTGTTACCATTCTATTTACCTTAAGTCCTAAATTAGCAGTTGCAGTGATGGTTATTTTGCCGTTAATGTTTTATATTACAACAGTATTAAGAAGAAAGATTCGACGTACGTGGCAGGAAGTTCGTATTCAACAATCACGTATGAATTCACATTTGAATGAAAGCATTCAGGGTATTCGTATCACACAGTCGTTTACACAGGAAAAGGAAAACACTGAGTTCTTTGATGGGTTAAATACGGACACTTATTCTGCATGGATTGATGCAACGAGAAAAAGTGCTATGTTCCGTCCGTTTGTAGAAATGAGTAATGCCATAGGAACAGTAATACTAATTGCCTATGGTGCGCATTTAATTATTTTAGGACCCGATGCAGGTGGTATAGCAGTTGGTACCTTTATAGCCTTTGCCTTCTATCTAGGTATGTTCTGGGATCCTATTTCTCGATTAGGTCAGATGTATAATCAGTTGCTTGTAGCCATGGCTTCATCTGAACGGATTTTCGAGTATTTAGATGAAAAGCCGAATGTTGATGAAGCGGATAACCCTTATGAATTTACTGAAATGAAAGGGCATATTGAATTTGAGAAAGTTCAATTCTCCTATAATAATGACCGGATTGCACTACATGAAGTATCTTTAGAAATGAAGGCAGGTCAGACAATTGCGTTAGTAGGACATACGGGAAGTGGTAAATCAACTATTGCTAATTTAATTAGTAGATTCTATGATCCGACAAAAGGGCAAGTGAAGATTGATGGTCATAACTTACGAGATGTGTCATTAAAGAGCTTGCGTAAACATATTAGTGTAGTTTTACAAGATACCTTTATTTTCTCGGGAACGATTATGGAGAATATCCGTTTCGGCCGACCGGATGCAAGCGATGAGGAGGTATTGGAAGCTGCTAAAGTAGTCGGGGCAGATGATTTTATTAAACGTCTGGCAAAAGGCTACGAAACAGAAGTGGAAGAGCGAGGGAATATTCTTTCTGCCGGAGAAAGACAGTTATTATCATTTGCTCGTGCACTTTTAGCTAATCCTAGTATCATTATTTTAGATGAGGCAACAGCAAGCATCGATACGGAAACAGAGTTAAAAATACAAGCTGCACTACGAACATTATTGCATGGTAGAACAGCGATAATTATTGCTCATAGATTATCAACTATTAGAGAAGCAGATAATATTTATGTATTAGAGCATGGAAAGATTCTAGAGAATGGAAACCATGATGAATTAATGGCGCAAAAAGGAGAGTATTATCATTTAGTACGCTCACAATTTCAAATGCTCGATGCAATGTAAAACAGGAACACGAAGCAATTTTCGATAGGGAAATTGCTTCTTTTTCTTACAATTGTTAAAGTATAATTGATAGAAGGATATTGATGGAGGAACTCTAATGAGAAAAAAGGAATTTGCAGTTATTGGTTTAGGAAGATTCGGGGGGAGTATTTGTCAGGAATTAAGCCGTGAGGGAATGGAAGTATTAGCTATAGATCGTGATGAGGAAAAAGTGAATCAATTTAAACATATTGCTTCTCACGCAGTGATAGCTGACTCAACCGATGAAACGACATTGAAAGAATTAGGTATTAAAAACATTGACCATGTTATTGTTGCTATTGGTGATAACATCCAAGCTAGTATTTTGACAACCGTAGTATTAGTCGAATTAGGTGTACAGCGAATTACAGTAAAAGCTCAAAATGATTACCATGCCAAAATACTACATAAAATTGGAGCCCATCAAGTAGTACACCCGGAAAGAGACATGGGCCGAAGAATAGCTCATAGTATTATTTCCAATAATATTGTTGATTATCTAGAACTTTCAGATGACCACAGTATTGTCGAGGTAAAAGCAGGCAAGAAAATGACAGGTAAGTCTATTATTGAACTCGATATACGTGCAAAATTCGGGTGTACAGTTGTTGCGATTAAGCAGGGGAGAGATATAAACGTATCGCCAACTCCAGACGATATACTGACAGAAAACGATATATTAGTTGTAGTAGGTGCAGATAAAGACATTGCTAGATTTGAAAGGCAGCTAGTGATAGATGATTAATTTTCGTTTTAATGGAATGGAGTTTGTTCATATTACATAAAAAAGAAAGTCTTCTAAGGAGTCATACCCCTTAGAAGACTTTTTTAAACTTCCATAATAATCGGTAAGATCATTGGACGGCGTTTCGTTTTCTCATATAGGAATGGAGCAATTGTATCTGTAATTTCGTTTTTAATTTCAGACCATTGTGTCGTTTTTCTCTCCATTACTTTATTCAAGTGTGCAGAAACAAGCTTTTGAGCTTGATTAATCATGTCCTCTGATTCACGCATATAAACAAAACCACGAGAAATGATATCAGGTCCTGCAGCAATCTTGAACTCCTTCATGTTAATACTTACGACTACAATAACTAATCCTTCTTCCGATAGAATACGGCGATCACGTAAGACAATATTACCTATGTCACCAATACCGCTTCCGTCTACATATACAGAACCAGAAGGAATCTTTCCGGATACTTGTGCAGTATCTTTACTTAAAGCTAGCACATCACCATTATCCATAACGAAGGAATTTTCTAGATTTACGCCACACATTTCAGCTAATTTAGTGTGCTCCACTAACATACGGTATTCACCGTGAATCGGCATAAAGTACTTCGGCTGCATTAAGCGTAACATTAGCTTTTGTTCTTCTTGGCTTCCGTGTCCAGAAGTGTGAATATCATTTAATTTACCATGAATAACCTCTGCACCGGCACGGTACAACATATTGATGGTCTTGCTAACACTTAATGTATTTCCAGGGATTGGCGAAGAAGAAAATACTACTGTGTCACCAGGGATTATTTGAATTTGTCTATGTGTCCCATTTGCAATTCGAGATAATGCTGCCATCGGCTCGCCTTGAGATCCGGTACAAAGAATGGTTACTTCATTTGCTGGGAGACGATTAATCTCGTTTGCTTCGATAAATGTATCTTTTGGAGCTTGAATATAGCCAAGCTCTTGACCTAACTTAATAGCAGATTCCATACTACGCCCAAATACAGCAACTTTTCGATTATAGCGAACAGCAGCTTCTACCATCTGTTGAAGACGGTAAATATTTGAGGCAAAGGTAGCGAAAATAATTCTTCCAGTTACACGACTGAATATATCGCTAATATTTGCTCCAACTACTTTTTCAGACAAAGTAAAGCCTGGAACTTCACTATTCGTACTATCTGAAAGAAGACAAAGTACACCTTCTTTTCCTATTTCTGCCATTTTTGCTAAGTTTGCAGGTTCCCCAACTGGTGTGAAATCAAACTTAAAGTCACCGGTATGAACGATGTTGCCTGGTGGTGTCTTTACGACTATACCATATGCATCGGGAATACTGTGTGTGGTACGGAAAAAGCTAACAGATGTTTTACGGAATTTAATGATATCATCTTCTTGAATGGTATGTAATTTTGCATTTCTTAATAATCCATGTTCTTCTAATTTATTTCGAATTAAGCCAATCGCCAGCTTACCTGCGTATATAGGAATGTTAATTTCACGCAGTAAATAAGGAATTCCACCAATATGATCTTCATGACCATGTGTTACAATTAAGCCTTTTATTTTATCTTGATTTTGCACTAAATAGGTGTAGTCAGGAATAACATAATCAATACCAAGTAACTCATCTTCAGGGAATTTAATCCCAGCATCAATTAGAATTATTTCATCTTGAAATTGTACTCCGTACGTATTTTTTCCTATTTCACCAAGTCCACCTAGTGCAAATACTGCTGCCTGATCATTTTTTACGAATTTCATTTTTTAAACATTCTCCACTTTAAAATCTTCGGATTGTTTTTCATATGCTAAATGTGCTTCATCTAGTGGGTGGATGAATTCGATATTGTAGTTGCGATTGCTTAATTTTTGTCTTACTTCCTTTTCAGAATCTGCTTCAACATAAAGGCTTTTAGAACGTTCTCGTACTGGTATTTCTTGTCTAGATTCTTGGTATATTACTTTAAAAATCATACTATCTCTCCTGTCTCTCTCTATAACTTTATATTTACCATTCAAAAAATGTAAAGAAGATATCCGTTATTACTAATTAGCTTAAGCTCATTATGTAATTATTTCCGATTAGAATCGGTCCGTTTAATCCATTCATTTTAATATAACGATTGACTTAGAGTCTATCGTACATCCTAACTATATTCCGCATCTTTATAATCCGTTCACACCATGTAACTTAACAAAAAGACAGGTGAATGACTATGTTAGATTTATCATTATCGGTAGATTGGCTATCATTTATACCCTGCCTTTTTTTCTTTATTCTCTAAAAGTTGATGGTACACGTCCTCGGCCTAAAAAATCTTTCCAACGCTTCTTTAGCTTTTCTTTTAGGCGACGTAACATAAGGACATACACTCCTTTCAAAAGATTAAAGAAAAGCAAATATAATTTTCTACCGTCCAATCCCTCTTATTTATAGTATAGTATGGATTTGAAAATATTGAAATAAAAATCAACGATTTACTTTAAAAAACATTTTATTAAGAAAGCTATTTAAACGTTAGTTAGGTACCAAGGTCCAGTTTCTTAACCTTATGTTTCTCGAGAATACCGTTTTCTATGCATTGTATAAAAAAAGGGTCTGACCTTGTGGTCGACCCTTCATAACTAATCGATAGCTTTCGAATTTTCAGGAATTGCAAAAGGATTTTCTTTATCAATATGATCGTAGAACATAATACCATTCAAATGATCAATTTCGTGCTGGAATACAATTGCAGCATAATCCTTCAAACGAAGCTTTACTTGATTACCATTTATATCTGTTGCAGTAACGGTAATACGTGCATAACGTGGAACAAAACCTTCTACATTACGGTCAACAGATAGGCATCCTTCTCCCACCGTTAAATAAGCCTTCTCAACAGAATGACTTACAATTTTAGGGTTAAACAAACCGTAGCTATATTGATCGCCATTACCATCCTCGAAATGCACAGCCATCATCCTTTTGTTAATTCCTAATTGTGGTGCTGCAAGCCCTACACCAGGTCTCAAATTATATCGTGCACAGATTTTTTCATCTTGACTATTTTGTAAAAACTCAAGCATTTCTTTTAGTAAGGAAACTTCTTCCTCGGAAGGTGGAAGTGGTACTTCATTTGCAACTTCCCTTAATGAAGGGTGCCCCTCACGTACAATATCATTCATAGTTAGCATTTTGATTCACTCCAACTCTATAATGGTCCTATATTTATCATATTATAGTCAATTAAATAGTTTATCATATAATTAGTTTAGAAGGCATATTTTTACTTATAGAAGACAAGTAATAATTAATAAATGCTTTAATGATAATTTATGATATACTATTTAACAGTTCGACACAGAGTAGTTATTATACGAGAAGTTTTTGAGGGGGATAAGAAAACGTGAGATATAATCACTTAATACTAGTTATTATGTTAGGAATGGTTTTCCTATTAGCTGGGTGTGGAAATAGTCCGGAAACGCAAATATATAATCATTTGGAAGAGGCAGTTAAATTAGAAGAGGGTTTTCAGGAGCAACAAGATGAAATTACGAAGCTAGAGCAGGAAGAACAAGAATTATATAAACAAATCATTGAGCTAGGAATTGAAGAACTAGATCAAATAAAAGAATTCGCGGAAAGAGCGCTTGAGTCCATTGAGAAGAGAGACGAAAGAATAAGCTTGGAGAAAGAAAGCCTAGATGCTTCTCGCGCAGAATTCGAACAGTCTAAAGAGTTGATTGGCGAAATAAAGGATGAGGAAGTTAAAGAGAAGGCGTTAACGATGTATGACACCATGATTAATCGTTTTGATGCTTATGATATTCTAAACAAGACATATAATGAGTCCTTAGAGCTTGAAAAGCAATTATATGAGATGCTACAACGTGAGGATTTAGAGCAAGAAGCGTTGCAAGAACAAGTTGAGAAGGTTAATTTAAAGTATCAAGAAGTAATTGAAGCGAATAGCCTTTTTAATGACTATACTTCTGAATATAATGAATTAAAAAAGAACTTCTATGAAGTAGCTGAGATTAATGTGAAATATATTGATTAACGAAGCCTAACTTGTAAGAGAGCTTCCCTAGCATATTAGGGAGGCTCTTTTTTGTTTCAAAATGTAACAGAATAAAATTGTAACTATAACAGATTAGGGCAGTGTCCAAGAAACTGTCTTAATGAAGATGTGAAAATATAAAACAAAGTAGTTGACCTAAAGGGATTATATACGCTAAACTTTACATGTATTAAAAATTGTACCAGTATTTTTTGCGGAATTTATGTAACAGTTTTGGCTGTTTCTCCACTTATGATTACAACCGATTTGCATGTAGGCATAAATATGAGCAAATAGGTACAGATTTTCCAAGTTTTTGGGAAGGATAGTAAAGATAAATTTATAAGGATACATGAAAGGAAGAGGTGAACTATTTTGAAACACGTTTTAGAGAGTGTTGAAAGTCAGTTCGAAATGTTCCAGATTCTTAATGAAGATGGGAAAATTGTCAATAAGGATGACATGCCGGATTTATCAGATGATGAATTAAAAGAGCTTATGAGAAGAATGGTTTATACTCGTATTTTAGACCAACGTTCGATCGCGCTTAACCGTCAAGGACGTTTAGGCTTCTATGCTCCTACTGCAGGTCAAGAAGCTTCACAATTAGGTAGTCATTTTGCACTAGAAAAAGATGACTTTATTTTACCAGGGTATCGTGATGTGCCTCAGTTGATTTGGCATGGCTTACCACTATATCAAGCGTTCTTATTCTCTAAAGGACACTTCCATGGAAACCAAATGCCTGAGGGAGTTCATGCATTACCTCCACAAATCATCATTGGTGCTCAATATGTGCAAGCTGCTGGTGTTGGTTTAGGTCTTAAAATGAGAGGTAAAAAAGCTGTAGCAATTACTTATACTGGTGATGGTGGTACATCACAAGGTGACTTCTACGAGGGTATGAACTTTGCTGGAGCATATGGAGCTAATAATATCTTTATTGTACAAAACAATGGTTTTGCCATTTCTGTACCTAGAGATAAACAAACTGCTGCTAAAACATTAGCACAAAAGGCTATTGCAGCTGGTATTGAAGGTATTCAAGTAGATGGTATGGACGTTCTTGCTGTATATGCAGCGACAAAACATGCTCGTGAACGAGCAATTGCTGGAGAAGGCCCAATGTTAATTGAAACAATGACATACCGCTATGGTCCTCATACAATGGCTGGCGATGATCCAACACGTTACCGTTCTGCAGATCTTGATTCTGAATGGGAGAAAAAAGATCCATTAGTACGCTTCCGTAAATTCCTGGAAGGTAAGAAATTATGGTCTGAGGAAGAGGAAAATCAAGTAATTGAACAAGCAAAAGAAGATATTAAAGAAGCTATTAAAAAAGCTGACCAATATCCTAAACAAAAAGTTACTGATTTTATTTCTAATATGTTCGAGAAACTTCCAAATAATTTAGTAGAACAAATGGAAGAGTATAAAGCAAAGGAGTCGAAGTAAAAAATGGCACAAATGACAATGATTCAAGCAATCACTGATGCACTACGCGTAGAATTGAAAAATGATGAAAACGTGTTAGTGTTTGGTGAAGATGTCGGCCAAAATGGTGGGGTATTCCGTGCTACAGAAGGCCTTCAAAAAGAATTCGGGGAAGATCGTGTATTTGATACGCCATTAGCTGAATCTGGAATTGGTGGTCTTGCAATTGGTCTAGCATTGCAAGGATATCGCCCAGTACCGGAAATTCAATTCTTCGGCTTTGTGTATGAAGTAATTGATTCTATTAGTGGTCAAATGGCACGTATGCGTTATCGTTCTGGTGGTACTCATACTGCACCTATTACTGTTCGTTCACCATTTGGTGGTGGAGTACACACTCCAGAATTACATGCTGATTCATTAGAAGGATTAATGGCACAACAACCTGGTTTGAAAGTAGTTATTCCATCTACTCCATACGATGCAAAAGGACTATTAATTTCAGCTATTCGTGATAATGATCCTGTAATTTACCTAGAACACATGAAATTATACCGCTCTTTCCGTGGTGAAGTTCCTGAAGGTGAATATACAATCGAGCTTGGAAAAGCAGATGTAAAACGTGAAGGAAAAGACGTAACAATTGTAACTTACGGTGCAATGGTACATGCTTCTCTAAAAGCTGCAGAAGAGCTTGAGAAGAATGGAATTGATGTTGAAGTAATCGACTTACGTACGGTTTCTCCAATTGACATAGATACTATATTAGAATCAGTTAAGAAAACCAATCGTGTAGTTGTGGTTCAAGAAGCTCAGCGTCAAGCTGGTATTGCTGCAAATGTTGTTGCTGAGATTCAAGAAAGAGCAATTTTACATTTAGAAGCTCCAGTATTGCGTGTTACTGCACCTGATACGGTATACCCATTCTCAGAAGCAGAAGAAGTTTGGTTACCAAATTACAACGACATCATTGAAAAAGTAAACACAGTAGTGAATTTCTAAAAGTAAAAGGAGGCTATTTAAATGGCTTTTGAATTTAAATTACCGGATATTGGTGAAGGAATCCACGAAGGTGAGATTGTTTCATGGATGGTAAAAGAAGGCGACGAAGTTAAAGAAGATGACATTCTTTGTGAAGTACAAAACGATAAAGCTGTAGTAGAAATCCCTTCTCCAGTAGAAGGTACGGTAACAAAGATTTTTGTACAAGAAGGAGAAGTAGCTATCGTAGGTGATACACTTATTTCCTTTGATGCAGAAGGCTATGAAGATGCTGGAAGTGAAGAACCAGCTGAAGCTGTTGTTGAAGAAGCGAAAACAGAATCACCAAAAATGGAAGTTTCTCCAAATAACGCGCAAGCAGAAACTGTTGTAGATGAAACAAAGCGTGTAATTGCGATGCCTTCTGTACGTAAATATGCTCGTGAAAACAACGTTAATATCAAACAAGTAACAGGCTCTGGAAATAATGGCCGTATTACAAAAGAAGATATTGATAATTTCTTAACAGGTGGCACATCTCAAGCTCAGGGTACGGAAGCTACTGCTACAGAAACAGCACCAGCTGAAGAAAAATCTGCTAAAGCACCTGTACTAGAAGGTGACTTCCCAGAAACTCGTGAGAAAATGAGTCCAATTCGTAAAGCAATTGCGAAAGCGATGGTTAATTCGAAGACGAAAGCACCTCACGTAACGTTAATGGACGAAGTAGATGTTACAGAACTAGTTGCACATCGTAAGAAATTTAAACAAGCAGCAATTGATCAAGGAATTAAGCTTACGTACTTACCATACGTAGTAAAAGCTCTAGTTTCAGCTTTAAAACAATATCCTATTTTAAACGCATCTATCGATGATGCTACAGAAGAAATTGTTCAAAAACATTACTACAATGTTGGAATCGCTGCAGATACAGATAAAGGATTATTAGTTCCTGTAGTTAAAAATGCTGATCGTAAATCTATTTTCGCCATTTCTGCTGAAATTAATGAATTGGCAGAAAAAGCTAGAAGTGGTAAACTAGCACCAGATGAGATGAAAGGCGCTTCAAGTACTATTTCTAACATTGGTTCTGCTGGTGGTCAATGGTTTACTCCAGTTATCAACTATCCAGAAGCAGCTATTCTAGGTATTGGCCGAATTGCTGAGAAACCAATTGTTCGTGACGGAGAAGTAGTAATTGCTCCAGTACTTGCAGTTTCCTTGAGCTTTGACCACCGTATTGTTGATGGTGCAACTGCTCAAATGGCCTTAAATCAAATCAAGCGATTATTAAATGATCCACAATTAATCATGATGGAGGCGTAAGGATTATGGTAGTAGGAGATTTTCCAATTGAATTAGACACTCTAGTTGTCGGAGCTGGTCCTGGGGGATATGTTGCTGCAATTCGTGCTGCACAATTAGGTCAAAAAGTTACAATCGTAGATAAAGGCGCTCTTGGTGGCGTATGTCTAAATGTTGGTTGTATTCCTTCAAAAGCACTAATTGAAGCTGGTCATTCTGTTGTTCATGCAAAAGGTAATGAAGATTTAGGTATTAAATCTGAAAATGTTACATTTGATTTTGCGAAGGTACAAGAGTGGAAAGCATCTGTAGTTAATAAGCTTACATCTGGTGTAGAAGGTTTATTAAAAGGTAATAAAGTTGATATCATTAAAGGCGAAGTTTACTTTGTAGATAAAAATACAGTTAAAGTAATGGATGAAAAAACATCTCAAACATATACATTCAAAAACTGTATTATTGCAACAGGTTCATCACCTATTGAAATTCCGACATTCAAATTCTCAGAACGTGTACTTGATTCAACAGGTGCATTAAATCTTAAAGAAGTACCGAAGAAAATGGTAGTAATTGGTGCAGGATATGTCGGCAGTGAGCTTGGATCCGCTTATGCAAACTTCGGAACAGAAGTTGTCTTCCTTGAAGGTGCAAAAGATATTCTGAGCGGATTTGAAAAACAAATGACTGCTCTTGTTAAGAAACGTCTTAAAAATAAAGGTGCAACAATTGTTACAGAAGCAATGGCTAAAGGTGTTGAAGAAACAAAAGATGGCGTGAAAGTAACATACGAAGTTGGCGGAAAAGAGGAAGTTGTTGAAGCTGATTATGTACTAGTTACTGTTGGTCGTCGTCCAAACACTAGTGAAATTGGTCTTGAACAAGTTGGTATTGAATTAGACGAAAGAGGTCTAGTAAAAGTAGATAAGCAATGTCGTACAAATGTAGAAAACATTTATGCAATTGGGGATATTGTTCCTGGAGCGCCACTTGCTCATAAAGCTTCTTATGAAGGTAAAGTTGCTGCTGAAGCAATCAGCGGTGAAAAATCTGAGATTGACTATATCGGTATGCCTGCCGTAGCATTTGTTGAGCCTGAGCTTGCATCAGTAGGGTTAACGGAAGCAGAAGCGAAGGAACAAGGCTACAATGTAAAAGTAGCTAAATTCCCATTCGGTGCTAATGGTCGTGCATTATCATTAAATAATACAGATGGCTTCTTGAAATTAGTTACACGTAAAGAAGATGGTCTAGTTCTAGGTGGTCAAATCGCTGGCCCTAATGCAAGTGATATGATTTCTGAAATTGGATTAGCTGTAGAAGCAGGGATGACTGCTGAAGATATTGCATTAACTATTCATGCTCACCCAACACTTGGTGAGATTACGATGGAAGCAGCTGAAGTTGCACTCGGAACACCTATTCATATGCTTTAATTTTAAAGTAAAGAGTGATGTTTGGTTCTTGACGAACCGACATCACTCTTTTTTTGACCGATAATCTTCGTTTATTCATACAAAAGGATAAGGCTAATTAACCTAATCAGATACTTAGGCAATTTATGGCATAATAGTGAATTAACCTTTTCTTCTCATTTCGATTTCTTTTATTTCTTGTCTAAAAGACTTTATCAGTGAAACTACAATTAAAAGTAATATAATACTAAATGGGAAGGCAGCAATGATAGAAGCAGTTTGCAGTGCACCTAACCCACCTTGCCATAATAATACCGCGGCAGCACCAGACTGTATAATTCCCCAAATCAGCTTAACAGAATTGGGTGGATCTAGTCTTCCTCCAGTTGTTTGCATCCCTAAAACAAATGTCGCTGAATCTGCTGATGTAATAAAGAAGGTACCAATTAACAAGATAGCTAAAAGTGACATGATGGTGGATAATGGGAAATGTTCAAGTACGGCAAACAGGACAGTTTCTTCACCAAGTTCACCTACATAATGAAAAATATCTAGTCCTTCAAAGAATTCTAAATGTATTGCCGAACCACCGAAAACGGTAAACCAAAGCGCGCTAAAAATAGTAGGGACAAGTAAAACACCAAGTATAAATTCCCGAATGGTTCTTCCTCTTGACACTCTAGCGATAAATGTCCCGACAAATGGTGCCCAAGCAATCCACCATGCCCAGTAAAAAATAGTCCAGTCTTTGATCCATGAAGTATTATCTTCGTTAAAAGGTGTCATACGTAGGCTCATACTTGGCAAATTTTGAATGTAATTCCCGATGGATGTAGTAAAGTAATTTAACATAAACGTGGTAGGTCCTAAAAATAACAGGAATATCATTAAAGCTACTGCAAGGACAATATTAGAGTTAGACAAATATTTCATTCCTTTATTCAAACCAGCAGATACAGAGAGCATATACAGAATTGTCACAATTAAGATAATCAGCATTTGAAACAAGAAAGTTTGGTCGATTCCGAAGACAAATGATAACCCACCACTAATTTGTATCGCACCAAATCCAAGGGAGGTTGCAACACCAAATACAGTAGCAAATACCACAATAAAGTCTATTATACTTCCCCATACTTCTTTTCCTTTTAAACCAAACAAGGGAACTAATATATCACTAACTAATCCTGTTGAATGTTTTCTGAACTTAAAATATGCTAAAGCAAGTGCTATAGTGGCATATATAGCCCAAGGATGGAATCCCCAATGAAAAAGGCTATATTGAATAGCGGCTTTTGCTGCATCACTCGTCATGGAATCGCCATAGGGTGGATTATGAAAATGTGACAATGGTTCTGCCGCCCCCCAAAAGACTAATCCAATCCCCATTCCTGCACTAAACAACATGGCAAACCATGTCAAATAGGAGTATTCCGGCTTATCGTTTGGTCTACCTAATTTAATTCCACCATATTTAGAGAATATAAGAAATAGGCAAAATAAGAGAAAACATGATGCACTGATTAAATAAAACCAACCAAATTTGTCCACAATATACGTTTGAATGGTTGAAGTAACTGCTTCTAGGTTTCCATTGGGTAATACACTATCCGGAATGATGCCCCAAATAATGAATAACAGACTAATGATTACTGAAATATAAAAAACTTTCGTTACCTTATTCATATTAAATCATTCCTATCTGATTCTTTAATTCGTAGTGTCTATATTACTATCCCCAACTATTAGGAGAACTTTCGCAAAAATAAAGAGGTTGTCTTCTTTTTTTTCATCGATTAAACTGAGTATATTAGGAGTAAATCATCAGGAGGGTGTTACATGAGATTAGCAGTTTTCGTTTTTTCAACACTAGTTATTTTATTTTTATCTGCCTGTAGCCCCGGGCTCGAACAAATTGAAGGAAGCAAGTCAGATGATTTAGTAGGACAAACCAATCAAAAGTCTGAAAATCAAGTAAGTGGAATGGAAGAGGAAGAGGCATCTAACGGTATAACTAAGGTTAAGGAAGAGGAATCTAATCAAAAGTACGAGGAAAATACAGAAGAAATTAAACCACAATATCGTGTTTCTGAAGATTGGTCCGTTGTCCCAATAGAAGATGGAACCAATGAGAAAGTTGTGTTACTTACCATTGATGATGCTCCTGAGAAGTATGCCTTACAAATGGCAAAAACGTTACAGGAATTAGATGCTGGTGCGATATTTTTTGTCAATGGACATTTTATAGACACACCTCAAGAAGCAGAAGTATTAAAGGAAATTCACAATATGGGCTTTACCATAGGGAATCACACGTATTCCCATGTCAATCTTGAAAGCATAGTACATGATCCTGAAAAACAACGTGAGGAAATAGTTCTCTTGAATGATAAGATTGAAGAGATTATTGGAGAAAGACCTAAATTTTTCCGTGCACCTCATGGTATCAATACAGAAGACTCGAAAAAAATAGCGAAAGAAGAAAAAATGATTTTAATGAACTGGTCTTATGGCTATGATTACTTTACTCCTTATATGAATAAGGACAAGCTAGTAGAAGCTATGGTAACAGGGGAAGGGCCAGAGGTAGATGTTCCATACTCTTTACTAAAGCCAGGAGCTAACCTTTTAATGCATGATCGCGAATGGACGAATGAGGCGTTAAGGGATATTGTCGAAGGACTTAGAGAACAGGGATATGAGATTGTTGACCCTGATTTAATCGAGACGATAGAGTGAACGTAGGAAATGTTACCAGTGAAAATTATCGCTGGTACTTTTTTTGTTGATTGTGTTATACTAAATGTAATTTGTAATCTAATTGGTGCATACTATAGAATAAAGTGTTATACAAAAGGGGAGCTGGTTTTAAATGGGTACAATCGTTTGTCAACAATGCCAGGTTACTATTGAGCATTATGAAAATGAAAAGGTGGCAATATTGTATGGCACTTGCCCAAAATGTAAATCGAAGTAATGAATGCTTTAGATAATTAAAAACAGCGCAATACCATCCTCTTTCAAGTTGCATAGCCATGCAACTTTTTTTATATTACTTAAAAAGCATGGTAAGATGGATAAAGAACTATGGAATGGAGGGAATAGGATGAAATGGTCTACTAGAATTACAGATTTATTCCATATAGAATATCCAATTATCCAAGGTGGGCTTGCATATTTAGCATACGCAGATTTAGCTGCTGCTGTTTCCAATGCTGGTGCACTAGGACAAATTACTGCTATGAGTTTGCCTGGACCTGAAGAATTAAGAAGTGAAATTATACGAGTGAAAGAACTTACCGATAAACCCTTTGGGGTAAACTTTGCTATCGGGCAACATAATCGACCATATGAAGACATGGTGCAGGTGGCTATCGAGGAGAAAGTTCCGGTTGTTTCAGTGACAGGTGGTAATCCAAAAGGTGTTTTAGACATGGTGAAGGAACATCCCATCAAGACATTAGTCTTAGTAGCTGCGAAAAGACAAGCACAGAAAGCAGAGCAACTGGGAGCAGACGCTGTTATTGTTGTAGGACATGAAGGTGGTGGTCACCTAGGGAGAGCGGATACGAGTACTTTTGTATTAACACCGGATGTAGCTGATAATGTATCCATACCAGTCATCGCTTCCGGTGGTATTATAGATGGAAGGGGATTGATGGCTAGTCTTGCATTAGGTGCAGAAGGTATAGAGATGGGGACACGATTTATTGCAACGAAAGAATGTATTCATGCTCATCCAGTGTACAAACAGGCAATAATAGAAGCAGATGAAAATTCGACTGTTGTAATTAAACGTTCGTTAGGGACTCCAGCTCGGGCTTTAAAAAATTCCTGGACAGATAAAATATTGGAATTAGAAGAAAAAGAAGTTGGATATGATGGGTTAAAAGATTACATAAGTGGAGTAGCGAATAGGAATTATATTTATAAAGGCGAAACAGATAACGGGTTTGGTTGGGCAGGACAGGGGGTAGCTGGAATAGATGATATACCTTCTGTAAGAGAACTAATCGAAAGAATGATTGCTGAAGCGGAAGGAATACGCAAGAAGTGGAAGGAATGAGGTGAAGGAAAAGGATGAATTACACATACCCTTTTGATACAAGTTGGTCAAAAGAAGAAATAATTGATGTTGTCCAATTTTTTTCATTAATAGAGAGAGCTTATGAAAAAGGGATCGACCGGGATATTTTGCTTGCTGGCTATCGAAAGTTTAAGCATATTGTACCGGCAAAAAGTGAAGAAAAACGATACTTTCAAGAGTTTGAAAAAGACTCTGGTTATTCTTGTTACCAAGTCGTTAAAATGGCAAGAGATAGTGAGAGTGGACTAATTAAAATGAGATGAAAAAAAGGGAAGTTCCAAAAGTATGTGGAATTTCCCTTTTGCTATTATGATTGAAGTGCCATTCGGTAAAATGGAATTAACTGTTCATAGGTGTCCTTAATAAACTGAACTAATTCTTCTCCATTAGATACAACAGGATTGCTAGAAGAAAGATGTTTCCCAATAAGAAATTCAGCTTTTTTTACATCACGGAATCGTTCTACATGTTTAGCTTCTAGCTCTTGAATAGATAAAGAATCTTTTTTCATATGATCTAACGAAATAACAAAGTCTCCAGATAATTGCTTTATTTGATCAAAATTAGCTAAGTAAGCTTTGGCGATTTCACTCTTATTTTCTAATTCATAAATGCAAGCCATCCAAATAAACAAATGATCATCAAATAATCCAACCTGGAAATGCGGATGTTTTTTATACCCTCTATTATTATGAGAAATGGCTAACCAAGTATCCTTTGGCGGGTTTACTGTTCTTCTAGCATGCTTTGCAATATGGAGATAAACTTCATTTCCTAATTGAGTAGAAAGATATTCTACCAACTCCTGTCCAATTTCCTTGAACTTTGGTTGGATCCGAGTTTGTATTGCTTCCATTCTTGCATCTAATCCATCTATATGAAATGTGTCAAAATCACTTTTGACAAATCCTTTAATACTCATGAAAAACACCTTTCCTATTTATTTATAGTTATTATTATGAACAACTGAATATAAACTAGTCAAGTGATTAAATCGTTATAGTACGATTTGGACAGTTATAAATATGAACGAATTGAACCAAAAGTCATATATATAAAGAAACAAACAGATTGTTCACGAAAACTTGGACAACACAGGTTATTTACCTAGGAATTCGATTGAAGGGATGTGTAGGCTGTTGAAATATATATTAGAAGAAGTTAGAAGATTGGAAGAGAAGGAAAAGATTCCTATTATTAAAATGGAGATTGATTATGAATTATTAACGCTTTATGATGCTTTACAAGAAAATGATAAAGTTCAGATTATAAAATCGAAAGAAAGACTAAAGCAGTTACGCGAAAATCTATTAGAGCTCTTAGATAAATAACCTCCTTTACTCAAGGGAAGAAGCGCACAGCTTCTACTTCCTTGAGTGTTTTTTGGCAGATTGACTGTAAACAATTACTCACTTGAGCGAAGAGATACTTATCGATTAGTTATTGAATAAGTAATTATAGGTTTATTCTAGAAAGGTTAATGAAAAAGCCCTCAAGTATGACTAGCTTTTAAAATTCTGATACTATAAATAGGAGTAGACATATTGGAGGCTATACATATGGATAATTTAATACGTGAAGAGATATTTCATTATGCTAAGGAATGGGTATTGGAAGCCGGAAATATAATACGGAATACAATAGATGACCCTTTAGAAATTGGTACAAAATCAAATCCAAATGATTTAGTAACTACGATGGATAAAAACACGGAGAAGTTCATTGTAGAAAAAATTAAAACAACATTTCCAGATCATTTATTACTTTCCGAGGAAGGGTTTGGAGATGAGATTGATTCTCTAGATGGGACGGTTTGGATTATCGATCCTATTGATGGAACAATGAATTTTGTTCAGCAAAAACGAAACTTTGCCATATCGGTTGGGATTTATCAGGATGGCGTAGGGGAAATTGGTCTTATTTATAACGTGATGGAGGATGAATTATACACTGCTTTACGGGGGGAAGGAGCATTTAAGGGTGAGAAAAAGCTTTCGCCACTCAAAGAAGGAATGATTCTAGAAGAGTCTGTTATTGGA
Organism: Ornithinibacillus massiliensis; assembly: GCF_018310345.1. GTDB lineage: Bacteria > Bacillota > Bacilli > Bacillales > Amphibacillaceae > Ornithinibacillus > Ornithinibacillus massiliensis. The sequence goes on along the minus strand of NZ_JAGXBY010000002.1, from coordinate 765,557 downwards.
TTAAATCATTTATGGCTTTGTGAGAACCGATTAGTTGATGAAAAAGTAATGCAGCAATTGGTGAAAACTGCACGTGGGACGAGAACATATGGCTCTGCAGCCTTAGAATTTGCTTATGTTGCAGAAGGAATATTAGAAGGTTATTTAACAATGGGCTTATCACCATGGGATATTGCTGCTGGAATGATAATTGTAAATGAAGTTGGTGGTGTAACAACGAATATTGATGGGGATCCGATTAATATGGTAGGAAGAAACGCTGTCTTTGTCGGTCATCCGGATGTTCATAACCGTATCATTAAAGATTTTATTGCAAAAGGAAGAAAGTGACTCACGCCTGTGAGCCGCTTTTTTTCTTTTTGTTTGCTATCCCAAATCCCATAATAGCAAACCCTAACACAATAAATAATACAATCAACCAAATGTTACGCATGGCAATTGCCAATCCTACTCCGATAAACATCGATACAACAACTAATGCTAGTAATAATGCTGGTATATTTATTTTTTTCATGTAAGACACTCCCTCTATTGTACAATATCTAGTATAAGTCTTTTTTGAGTGATAGGAAAGGTTAAATATCTGTTTTTCCTATATCAGACAAGGAGTCTTTTTCTTATACATAAAGGAACTGAGGATTTATTCAAAAAACTGTTATAATGAATAGTTGTTGTTACGTAAGTGGTATCGCACGATAAATTACGTACTTAGCTAACACTAGCAAGTTTATTTTTTATTTAGTATGATAGTGGTGAATATACATAATGGGGGATTTGAATGGTTTATAATTATGTCATGGAACAATACGGTGTAGATCAAGTATTTAATATACTATACGTTGCAAATTTAATTCTAGCTGCAATTGCATATAAATTAGGTTTTGCAAAAAAACTACCTATCTTAAAATCAGTTATAGTCTATATTTTGTTAGCCATAGGAATCTTCATCCTAAATATTTTATTTATTATTATGCCAGCAACTCTTGGCGCACAACCATTACCAATGACTGAGAGTTTAGTTGTAATTTGTGTAGTACTTGCCATCTATCGTATTCGCATGTATTTACAGAGACAAGCGAAAAAAGCATAAAAGTAGGATTCTGGAAGGACATTTATGTTCTTGTCAAATAACGTGGGTATTAGGTATTAGTCACGCTACCTGTAGCTATAATACGGAAAAGTTGAACGGATTTAATTTTATTATCCAATTAATAATGTAAAAAACAAAATTCCCGTACACAGTAAGTGATATGGGAATTTTGTTTGTTTTATCGGATACCTATATTAACTCATCTTCTTTTTTCTTTTCTTCGTATAAACGGAATTTGTTTGTTGCAAGGCGTTCTAACGTTCTTTCTTTTATACGTTCGTTACAGTTATCGCATAGGTACATATACGTTTTTTTATTTCTTAGTCTTTTAGCTTGAAGCGAAAAATCCTCTATATTCTCAACGACATCACATAATACACATTTTACTTGCACATAACCACCTCAAATTGGACTATATTACCACTATAACATAACGAATCAAAAATATGTTTATTTTCTATTAAGAAGAGGTACATTAAGAGAAAAGGTAGAAAGGATGGTTGACATGAAAAAACGTTATATCGTATCTGCTATTGGGGCAGGAATTGCAGGATATCTAATAGGTGCTAATAAATTTAAAAAACATCCTTCTTCAAACGACAGCGAAATTAGTGAAGACTTGACCTTCTTTAAGGCGGGTAAGCCAGATGAGGTAGATGAATTGGAACTAGATCAACTTGAAAATGCTAAAATGGTATCCGAGGGGTCCCAGTTTGGTGTTCAATATTATAACAACATAAAAGCGACGGAATAAGAAATGAGGTATCCAGAACTGGATACCTCATTCTTTATTCTTCACGCTTTTCTTTGTGATTATTAGACTGTTCATCCACTATGTCATCCATTTTTTGTCTTTCTTCATCATCATTTATAATTTGTTGGTTTTGATTAGGTTCTTCTGGTCGGTGCTCTGGCGTCGGGAAATCAGGCATATATCTACCAACAATAGCAGCTACTTCATCTACAATCCCTTGTACGGGATACCCTTGCGCAATTTTGTCATTCATTCTGCGGATTCTTTCTGTAATATCGGCATCTGCTACTACTACAGCTGTACGACCATATGGATCATGCTGAAGTGCTTCAATTACAGAATATTTAATGGTACCAACTCTTGACATATCTAATTCTTTATCAACATCTATCCCGACAACAGCATAGGGTCCAACAACGATGGCTACAGCGTCGTCAACTTCAGGAACATCGCTTGCCACATGGGCTAAGTGATCTGCAATTTGCTCATTCGAAAAATCGTGCTCTTCTCGAGGCGCAGAATTTTTTACATTAATTATTCTGTCATTTGGGTCTTCTCTTTCACTAGGTAGAGCCCGGTCCTCATCATTCTGTCCGCATCCTAAAAGAAAAAGGAAACATAATGCTATTAAGCTTAAACGAATATACATCTAAAACTCCTCCTAAAAATTGTGGATACAGGGAATAACTATACCGTTATTTTGGAGTATTAGATGCCAAATTATACAATAGAAAAAAGGATCCTAATAGAAACAGCGGTCTGCCTGCCTTTTAAGATCCTAATCATAGTTCATTAACTTACAATAATTTTGGTAATACCTTTAATTGGATTGTCCTTATTAGATCCGTCTTTGAATAATAAATGCACAGGGCCATTTTCAGTTAACGGTTTTCCATCCAATGCAAACAGTAAGTAACTGTTGTATAAATCAGATATCGAAATTATTATTTCTTTACTCTCTGTTACAAGTAGTGCTTCTTTTGCATCAGCTTTAATTTCAGCATGATTTAAAAAGTCTTCAATTGGCATTACATAGGAATATTTTAATATATTCTCCCGTTCGTGCTTAGCTAAACTTCTATTAACAGGAGGTTTCGATTGGAATCCTACTGCTCTTTCCCATCTCTCTTGTGCTTCTTGGACGTCATTTCGTTCATCTTTTTCTTCATGATTGGAGAATGCTTCTTCTAAAATAATTTTGCGATCATCAAATATCCATACGGTAGGATCCATTGTAATTTGGTAGGTAACATTACCAATAATAGGGACAATCATGTTTTTCCACCTTTCCGATAATATCTGTACCTATTAAGAATAGCAGACAACTACAATAAATGAAATCGCTAAGCATTATATTCTAACCTCAATTTTTCCTAGTATTTCATTGAAGGAAAAGATTGCATTTTATAGTAGTAAAGGATAATATAATATTAGAGTAAATGTATATGTACAAAGAAGAAAACAAGCTTATTATCCTGATAAGGTTTGTTGGTGGAGGGGATATATTGATGCCAGAGGTAACGATAGATCATCGTGAAAAAGCCTATGCCCTTCTAAAGGCTGATGCTGATAAAATATTGCGGCTTATTGAGGTACAAATTGATAATTTAACGATGCCGCAATGTCCATTATATGAAGAGGTTTTAGACACGCAAATGTATGGTCTCTCACGGGAGATTGATTTTGCTGTTCGATTAAATTTAATTAATGAAGATGAAGGAAAAGCACTTCTTGAGAATTTGGAGAGGCGTTTAAACATTCTTCATGAAGCGGCCCAAAAATCTGTGTAACACTTATGCATTTCGTGTGGAAAGATTTTTTGGTAAAAACTTTGCCTGCATATGAAATGGCAAGGTTTTTTTGTTTAAGTAAGTGGGACTTGACAAGACATTTACCACTTGACGAATAGACCTAATTCATTGAAAATTGATTAATTACCAATAGACTTGCACGGATAGCTAATTATATTCAGTTATCACAATTGGAGAGAGAAACGATGTTAACAAAATTAAAAGAATTTGATTTTACACTTCTTATAACACCATTAATATTAAGTGGATTTGGTGTTGTGATGATTTATAGTGCGAGCATGGTGCTAGCAATAGTGGAGGGCTATGAAAGCAATCATTATTTACTGAGGCAATTACAATGGTTTGCAATAGGATTATTTGGATTTCTATTTGCGACCTTTTTTCCCTATAAAAAGTATCAAAAATTAATCAAATTAATCGTTTTAGGGGTCATACTACTGTTGTTAGCGGTAAGGTTTTTTGGGTATTCTGCGGGTAACGCAAAATCCTGGATAAATATCGGGCCGATTAATTTACAACCTTCTGAATTTGCTAAGCTTGGTATCATCATGTATCTAGCTTCCGTATATTCAAAGAAACAGGCATATATCAATAATTTCAATCGAGGGGTATTACCACCTTTAATTTTAACAGGGTTTATTCTAGCATTAATTGTAGCTCAGCCTGATATTGGAACAGCTGCCATTATCTTTTTAATAGCGTGTACCGTCATATTTAGTTCAGGTATCCGTTTTAAACATTTATTTATATTAGTTGCAATAGGGTTATTATTATTAGCAATCGCCGTTCCTAATATGGTAACTGATGAAAGGATTAGCCGTTTTACGGGGGCCTATGCACCATTTGAGTCACCACATCTTGATGGCTATCAATTAATCCAATCGTATGTAGCCATTGGTGTTGGAGGGGTAACAGGAGAAGGTCTTGGACAAGGGGTACAAAAGCTAGGGTACTTATTTGGTCCACATACGGACTTCATTATGGCTGTAATTGCTGAAGAGTTGGGTTTTCTAGGTGTCATCATTGTTATTGGTGCTCTAGCGATCATTGTATTACGGGGAATATTTATTTCACGTAAATGTAAGGATAGTTTTGGAGCGTTACTAGCGCTAGGTATTTCTTCTATGGTAGGTATACAAACATTTATTAACTTGGGATCGGCAAGTGGTATTTTACCGATAACGGGTGTTACGTTACCATTTGTTAGCTACGGTGGATCTTCATTACTCATATTATTAGTATCCATGGGAGTATTAAATAATATTGCGATGAATGTGAAAAAACAGGAACGTGAACCAGTTCCTGCAATGAAACAAGATATACCAAATAATCCATTTATTAAAGGAGGAACAAGATGGTCAAGTTAAATAAAATTAAAAAAGTACTCGTTGCCAATCGTGGGGAAATCGCAATCCGTGTGTTTAGGGCATGCACAGAGTTAAACATTCGAACAGTTGCTATTTATTCAAAAGAAGATTTAGGATCCTATCATCGCTATAAGGCAGATGAGTCTTATTTGGTAGGGGAAGGCAAAAAACCTATTGATGCTTATTTGGATATTGAAGGAATTATAGCTATTGCCAAACGTGTTGGGGTAGATGCAATTCATCCTGGTTATGGATTCCTATCGGAAAATATAGAATTTGCTAAACGCTGTGAGCAGGAAGGTATAATCTTTATAGGTCCTAAAAGTGAACACTTACATATGTTTGGGGATAAAGTAAGAGCAAGAACACAAGCACAAAAAGCTGGTCTTCCAGTAATTCCAGGTAGTGATGGTCCTGTTACGTCGCTAGAGGAAGTAGAAGCTTTTGGTCAGGAGCATGGCTATCCTATCATCATTAAAGCAGCTCTAGGTGGTGGTGGACGTGGCATGCGGATTGTACGAAGTGCCAATAATGTTCGTGAAAGCTATGAAAGAGCTAAATCGGAAGCAAAAGCAGCTTTTGGTAGTGAAGAAGTATATGTTGAGAAATTAATAGAACAACCGAAGCATATAGAAGTTCAAATTATCGGGGATGAATTTGGAAATATTGTTCATCTATATGAACGTGATTGCTCCATTCAACGTAGACACCAAAAGGTAGTAGAGGTTGCGCCAAGTATATCATTAACAGATGAATTACGGGAGAGAATCTGTTCTGCAGCTGTTCAACTAATGAAAAATGTGAACTACGTAAACGCAGGTACGGTTGAATTTTTAGTGAAGGAAAATGACTTTTATTTTATTGAGGTAAATCCACGCGTTCAAGTAGAGCATACGATTACAGAATTAATTACTGGGGTTGATATCGTACAAACTCAAATCAAAATTGCGGATGGTCAACATATCCATGAACCATCAATCGGAATTCCTGAACAAGAATCGATTACAACTCAGGGTTATGCTATTCAATCCCGTGTAACAACAGAAGATCCATTAAATAATTTTATGCCAGATACAGGGAAAATCATGGCTTATCGGACTGGTGGTGGATTCGGTGTTCGTTTAGATGCTGGAAATGGATTCCAAGGTGCAGAAATTACCCCACATTATGATTCATTGCTTGTAAAGGTGTCTACTTGGGCATTAACTTTCGAACAAGCTGTTTTAAAAATGGTGCGTAATCTTAAAGAGTTTCGTATTCGAGGTATTAAGACGAATATTCCATTTTTAGAAAATGTCATGTTACACAATCAATTTATGACTGGTGAATACAATACGACTTTTATAGATGAAACGCCGGAATTATTTGTTTTCCCTAAGCGAAAAGACCGTGGAACAAAAATGTTAACCTTTATCGGGGAAACAACGGTTAATGGATTTGAAGGCATTACTAAAAAAGAAAAACCGAACTTTGATACACCAATCGTTCCAAATGTAGAACATCTTGATTATGCGCATGGAACGAAGCAAATTCTTGATGAAAGAGGACCAGACGGGCTTGCGCAGTGGTTAAAAGAGCAGAAGGTAGTACAATTAACCGATACGACGTTTAGAGATGCTCATCAATCGTTACTAGCGACTCGAGTTCGTACGAAGGATCTGGTTAAAATAGCTGAGCCAACTTCTAAACTTTTACCTAACCTATTCTCTGTGGAGATGTGGGGAGGAGCAACTTTTGATGTTGCGTATCGATTCCTTAAGGAAGACCCTTGGGAAAGATTGTTAAAGCTGCGAGAAAAAATGCCAAACGTATTACTTCAAATGCTTCTACGCGCAAGTAATGCAGTAGGATATAAAAATTATCCAGATAACTTAATTCAGGAATTTGTTGAAAAAAGTGCAAATGGCGGAATAGATGTTTTCCGTATTTTTGATAGTTTAAACTGGGTAGATGGTATGAGACCTGCTATCCAAGCAGTTCGGGATAATGATAAGATTGCAGAGGTTGCTATGTGTTATACAGGGGACATTCTGGATCCAAACCGTACCAAATATGATTTAGCTTATTATAAGAAATTAGCTAAAGAGCTCGAACAATCAGGTGCGCATATTTTAGGAATTAAAGATATGGCTGGATTACTTAAACCGGAAGCTGCGTATCGTTTAGTAACAGAGCTAAAAGAAACAGTTGATATTCCAATCCATCTTCATACCCATGACACAAGTGGAAATGGAGTTTATATGTATGCTAGAGCGATTGATGCTGGAGTAGACGCTGTTGATGTTGCTAATGGACCGATGGCAGGGCTAACCTCACAACCAAGTGCGCAAACATTATATCATGCGTTAGAAGGTAAAGAACGACAGCCGAAAGTGGATATCGAAAACTATGAGAAACTAGGTCATTATTGGGAATCTTTACGGCAGTATTACCAAGAATTTGAGAGTGGTATGAATGCTCCGCATACTGAAATATATCAACATGAAATGCCTGGTGGGCAATATTCTAACTTACGACAGCAAGCAAAAGCTGTAGGCTTAGGAGATCGCTGGGATGAAGTAAAATCTATGTATCGTCGTGTGAATGATATGTTTGGTGATGTAGTAAAAGTAACCCCTTCATCAAAAGTAGTAGGGGATATGGCACTATTCATGGTACAAAACAATTTAAGTGAAGATGATGTATACGAAAAGGGAGAAACCATTGATTTTCCAGATTCAGTCGTAGAATTTGCTAGTGGCTATATTGGTCAGCCATATCAAGGATTTCCAAAAGAATTACAGCGAATCATTTTAAAAGGAAAAAAGCCGATTACAGAAAGACCTGGACAATTATTAGATCCAGTAAATTTTGACCACTTGAAGGAAACCTTATTTAATACATTAGACCGTCAAGTAACTAGTTTTGATATGATTTCATATGCTTTATATCCGAAAGTATTTATGGATTATCACCAATTCTATGAATCATATGGGGACGTATCTGTATTAGATTCACCAACATTCTTCTATGGGATGAAGATTGGTGAAGTAGTTGAAGTAGAGATCGAGCAAGGAAAAACACTGATTGTTAAATTAGTATCTATTTCTGAACCTAGAGAAGATGGTACAAGAGTAGTTTACTTTGAATTGAATGGCCAGGCTCGCCAAGTTAATATCCGGGATAAGAGTGTCCAAACGAATGTTATGTTAAGACAGAAGGCAGATAAAACGAATGGTAAACATATTGGAGCAACGATGCCTGGAACAGTGCTTAAAGTAGTGTGTGAAAAAGGGCAAGAGGTAGAAAAGGGCGATGAGCTAGTTATTACGGAAGCGATGAAGATGGAAACAACTGTTCAAGCTCCGTTTACCGGTGTAGTAAAAGCTATCCATGTACAGAATGGTGACACAATTGAAGTGAATGATTTATTAATTGAATTGGAATAGAATTTATCAGCTTTTAAAGTGCGTGCTGATGTAATTGGGTTAATAATGTTAACTTACCTTAAAACCCCCGTATCTTGATAGAAGGATACGGGGGTTTTACTTCGTTTATGTTTAATGATGTATAGGATGTTACTTTTTTATTTTATGTTAGAAAGAGCCTCTTCTGGAATAGCGTTTTTACGAGCCATTACAGCACTTCTTGTTGATAAGAGACAGAAATAGCTTAGCATTCCGAAATAACATGTAATAACTAGTGCATGCATTAACGCGACACCTAAATTTAATAACGTAAAGATAATGAGAGCACCAAATATAACTTGTAGAAGTATCAATGTAAAGGTTGCTGTCCAACCCCACTTCATAATGTTACTTTTTGGATAATCTTTTAGAATGCGAATAAATAGACTTAGTGTCCAAATAAATAATAATCCAGCAAACAAACGATGTCCCATTTGAATCCATTGTTCAAATGTAAAGCTTGAGAAATCGAATGGTGCTGTATTTTTACAGAACGGCCAATCCCCACAAACTAAGTTTGCGTTTACATGTCTTACGAGTGCGCCTGTATAAACAACGAGTAAGGTAAATATGGTTAGAGCATAGATTTCAACACGGTGCTTCTTTTTTATGTAAAGTGAATCAGCATCAAATTTCTTATCAATTTCAAAAATAAGTAACATTAATAAGAAAATGGTTGCAAAGGAAATAAGTGAAATTCCAAAATGTGCTGCTAAAACGAAGTCAGATTGTCCCCACATTACAGCGGCGGCACCGATTAATCCTTGCAAAACTAAAAAGAAAACAGAGGAAATAGATAGAAACTTCACTTCCCTAATATTTCCAATATGCTTCCAAGACAGATAAGCTAGGATAAGAACGATAATACCAACAGAACCAGATACTAAACGATGACTCAATTCAATAATTAATTCCATATCGATTTCAGATGGAATTAATTCTCCTTTACATAGTGGCCAACTATCACCACACCCATCACCTGACTCGGTTTTAGTCACTAGTGCCCCTCCGATAAGGACAAACGTCATTCCGATGACCGCTAGAACCGAGAGCCATTTTAATAATTTTATCATACTATCAATATCCTCACTTCTACTTTGTTGTTATGTATTACGACAATATTATTATACCACTCTCCATGATAATCTTTTTTTCGCGTATAAAGCAAATCTTTTATGCAATATAAAGACAATTGACACAGAATTGTTAAACAATAGATGGATTTAAATATCGAACAGATTGAAATAAGAAAAAACCCTTGCAAAGTTTTTCATTGTCTGCTAGAAATAATATAGGGGATATACTGTAAATTAGTAGTTAAACTTCTGACGAAAGCAATTACATAGGTGGCTGAATTTTTGAAGGCGTTTTAGCCTTTTATTTGTTTACAATATAAAATTCACATAATTGTCAGAAGTTCGTGCGAATTATGACAGTGTTATCCTAGAGGCAAATGGATTGTAAGATGGAACCGTGATACAATGAGCATTAATAGATAGCATACTTTATGGGAATATGAACAATGTTAGGATGAGTATGCTTCTTTTATATGTCCCTTTTATTTTGGGGGTTAAAGGGGGGATATACAGGGTGCGTTCAAATGAGACAACTTCCTCAAAAATTGGGCGATGCTATTGTACATACGGGAGTAAAAAGTGATAGTAAATTTTGATGGATTTACTGAAAAAGAATGAATTGGTACTTGCCTTAGTTACTTTCCTTTTAAATACAATATTTTTAGCTTTGTTAGGAATATTAAATACTGTCTTCTTAAATTGTATTAAAAAGGAATGTATCGATAACGAATGGGGAATAGGTACATATATAATTAAGGTTTCCCATTACTAATTATCATCCTTACTATTTTCTATATAAGGAAGGAAAATTTGAAAGAGAGGTATTAATACATGAAAGGTTGGATGGGAAGATTCAAAGTATTATCCCTATTGGGTTTAGTAGCATTATTTCTATCAGCCTGTGGTAGGGAGAACTTGACAGCGTTAAACCCTAAAGGCTACGGCGCGGAAAAATCTCTAGATCTAATTATTCTACCTACTGTTATCATGACTGTTGTTCTAGTAATTGTAATGGTTATATTTACAGTAGCGCTTATTAAATTCCGTAAGAAAAAAGGTCAAGAAGATGTTATTCCAAAGCAAGTTGAAGGAAACCAAACATTAGAAACAATCTGGACTGTTATTCCGATTTTACTTTTAATCGTAATTGCGGTGCCAACAGTAATCTATACGTTTGATTTAGCTGATGAAGCGGATGCTAGTGATTCATTAAATGTTAACGTTACCGGTAACCAATATTGGTGGCATTTTGATTATGATGGACTAGATATCCAAACAAGTCAGGATGTATATATTCCTGTAGGTGAAAAAGTTTACTTTAACATGTTATCTTCCGATGTTATCCATTCATTATGGGTTCCTGCACTTTCTGGTAAGCTTGATGTTAACCCAGAAAATGAAAACACATTTTATCTTCAGGCTTATGAAGAAGGTGTGTATTGGGGTAAATGTGCGGAGCTTTGTGGACCTTCACACTCACTTATGGACTTCAAGGTTGTCGTAGTAAGTCAAGAAGAGTTTGACCAATGGGTCGCTGATATGCAAAACTTTGATCCAGAAACAGAACCAGAAACACAAACAGCAGTTGATGGTAGAGCATTATTTGAAGAGAACAACTGTATTGCATGTCACGCAATTGGATCTTCACCTGTAGCAGTCGGTCCTAACTTAACCAATTTTGGAGACCGTACAAAACTAGCAGGTACAGCAGATATGACAAAAGAAAATATCATTCAGTGGATTGTAAATCCAGAAGAAATGAAACCAGGAAATAAAATGACTGGTATGTACCCATCAGTTAGTGAAGAGGATGCTGCATTAATTGCAGAGTATCTATTACAGTTACGCCCTTCAGAAATTACTCCGGAGAGTGCGGGTAACTAACTTTTGATTTAAGGTTTGTATGATTGAAAAGGGAGGTTTATTTTGTGAGTTCAGCAACTGCTCAGAAAACAAGCTTCGCTGCCGTATTATGGGATTATTTAACGACTGTTGACCATAAAAAAATAGGTAAACTATATCTTTATGGTGGGGGTTTCTTTTTCCTACTCGGTGGATTAGAAGCTTTAATTATTCGTATTCAACTAATGAAACCAGAGAACGATTTTATATCTGCTGGTCTATATAATGAAATGATTACTATGCATGGAACAACGATGATTTTCTTTGCGGCCATGCCAATATTACTAGGATTAATGAACGTCGTCATGCCGTTACAAATTGGTGCTCGTGATGTTGCGTTTCCATTTGTTAATGCATTAGGTTTTTGGTTATTCTTGTTTGGTGGAATTATGCTAAATGTCAGCTGGTTAACTGGTGCACCAGATGCTGGTTGGACAGCATATACTCCACTATCAACGTCATCGCCAGGACATGGTGTAGATTATTATATTCTAGGTCTACAGATATCGGGTGCTGGTACGTTAATGGGGGGAATTAACTTCCTCGTAACGATTGTTAATATGCGTGCACCTGGTATGACATATATGCGTATGCCATTATTCACATGGACAACATTCGTAATCAGCGTATTAATATTATTTGCATTTCCAGCCTTAACAGTTGGTTTATTCTTACTAATGTTCGACCGTATGTTTGATTCAGCATTCTTTGATGTAGCACTTGGTGGTAACAGCATCATTTGGCAACATCTATTCTGGATCTTTGGACACCCAGAAGTTTATATTCTAATCTTGCCAGCGTTCGGTATTTTTAGTGAAATTTTTGCGACATTCTCTAAAAAGCGTCTATTTGGATATACAGCAATGGTATTTGCGACAATCCTTATTGCGTTCTTAGGCTTTATGGTATGGGCTCACCATATGTTTACAGTAGGTATGGGTCCAGTTGCGAATTCTATTTTCGCTATCGCTACGATGGCAATCGCTGTTCCAACTGGTATTAAGATTTTCAACTGGTTACTAACCCTCTGGGGTGGAAATATTACAATCAATAGTGCAATGCTTTGGTCATTAGGATTCATTCCTTCCTTTACACTAGGTGGAATGACAGGGGTTATGGTAGCAACTTCTGTTGCGGATTATCAATACCATGATTCTTACTTCGTTGTAGCCCACTTCCATTATGTAATTGTTGGTGGGGTAGTATTTGGAATTCTTGCAGCACTACATTACTGGTGGCCATTAATGTTTAGAAGAATTCTTAATGAGAAATTAGGTAAGCTTGCATTCTGGACATTCTTTATTGGATTCCATTTAACATTCTTTATCCAACATTTCCTTGGGCTAATGGGTATGCCTCGTCGCTATTGGGTTTTCTTAAAAGATCAAGGGTTGGATGTAGGTAACGCTATTAGTACAGTCGGTGCCTTCTTTATGACATTCGGTGTACTAGTATTCTTATTCAATGCATTTTATTCTTGGTTTAAAGAAAAGCCTGCACCGCAAGATCCATGGGATGGACGTACATTAGAGTGGGCAGTTGCTTCACCGCCACCACATTATAACTTTAAACAACTTCCACTTGTTCGTGGACTTGATGCATTATGGATTGAGAAGATGGAAGGTAATGGTAAAATGACACCTGCAGAACCTGTAGGAGATATCCATATGCCAAATGGATCTATTCTACCGTTTATTATGTCATTAGGTTTCTTTATTGCAGGATTCGGGTTTATTTACCATAATCAATCTACTTTTGCTTATGTATTGCTTTTCGGTGGCATGGGGCTAGCATTATTATGTATGCTACTTCGCTCACTGAAAGATGACCTTGGATATCATATCCATAAAGAAGATCTCGAAAAGGAGGCTGAATAATATGGCTAATGATCATACCTTAAATCCAGAAACAATGCCACATCATCCCGAAAAAGCAACACTTGAAGGGAAAAATAAGTTTTTAGGATTATGGTTTTTCCTTGGCGGAGAAACAGTATTATTTGCTAGCCTTTTCGGAACATACCTTGCATTGAAGAATTCGACTGCTGGTGGACCTAGTTCTGAGGATTTATTTGGACTCGAATTAGTATTCTTTATGACCATGCTATTATTAACTAGTTCTTTAACTAGTGTATATGCCATGTATCATATGAAGAATAATAATTTCGCAAAAATGCAGCTTTGGCTTGGAATTACCGGTTTACTTGGTCTAGCTTTCCTTGCATGTGAGATTTACGAGTTCTATCACTATATTCATGAGTACGAATTTACATTCCGTTCTTCTGCTTTTGGATCTGCGTTCTATACATTAGTAGGCTTCCACGGTGGACACGTACTTTTTGGTCTTTGTTGGTTAGCTGCTCTTATGATTCGAAACGCAAAGCGTGGATTAAATCTTTACAATGCACCAAAATTCAATACATTTAGTTTATATTGGCACTTTATTGACGTTGTATGGGTATTCATCTTTACAGTGGTATACCTAATGGGGAAGGTGGGGTAACTGATGGCAAATAACACCAAAACCAATGAATTTCACAAACAACAAAATAAAGAGGAAATGAAAAAGCAGCTGATTACCTTTGCTACAATGATAATCTTTACTATTATTGCTTTTGTCATTGTTGGTTCAGGCATAATGAGTAAGATGCTCGCGATTCCATTATTACTAATTCTTGCTGTAGTACAAGTAGCATTCCAATTCTACTACTTTATGCATATGAAGGATAAAGGGCATGATATGGTCGCTATTATGATTTACGGTGGAGTATGGGCGGCAGTATTAACCGTAGCTGCACTTAGCTTAGTAATATGGTGGTAATCTAAATAAGGATCAGGGAATTGTTTTCCCTGGTCCTAATTTTTTGGATATGAAATGAAGAATGCAATGAGGATATTCATAATTGTTCTTCTAGTATCTAACTAGTCTTTAAAAAGTTGTCACAGTTTACCAGTGTTTACCGTATATTTATAGGTTATAATGGAACTTAGATAATAGGATAACTATGGAGTGAATGATATGTTGGTTAATTTACAACTTTTTGGATTTCGTGCTTTATGGAGTCCATATTTCTTTTTATTTGTTTTGGGTTTAGGAATTACATATTACTTGATTACTGGGCCACTGCGCCATAAGTTTGGCTCCGTTGAAGGCCCAACAACGAAACAAAAGATTTTTTTCTATATCGGACTAGTATTACTTTATATTGTTAAGGGATCTCCAATAGACTTGTTAAGTCATATTACCCTTACAGCTCATATGATGCAAATGGCAATTTATTTAATTGTATTTCCAATTCTTATGATAAAGGGGATCCCGGCTTGGATTTGGAAGGGTGTGCTTTTTAAACCAGTTATTAAACCTGTGATGAAAGTACTTACGTTTCCGTTAATTTCAATTTTATTGTTTAATACGTTATTTTCTATTTACCATTTGCCAGCTATTTTTGATATGACGAAATCTTCACCGGCTATACATACTTCATTCCATATTTTGCTTTTATTATTTGGATTTTTAGTATGGTTCCCAATTATGTCGCCTATTAAAGAATGGCAAATTAAACATCCGTTAGGGAAGATTTTCTATATATTTGGTAATAGTGTATTGATAACACCAGCCTGTATATTGATTATTTTCGCAGATGTACCGTTATATGCAGCATATAGTTCGAGTGGTGCTTGGATTCAAGCTATGGCACTATGTGTACCAGGTGACGTTCTAAGTGGACTAACTACTACTTCTCAAATCACTGGGCCAGAAATGTTCTCATCGATGTCTACGTTAGAAGATCAGCAGCTTGGTGGTATTATTATGAAAATAATGCAAGAAATTATTTATGGTGTCATTTTAGCTAAAGTATTTTATGCTTGGTTTAGCCCGGAAACCTTAAAGGTAGACCCATTACCGAATACGGTTGCTAATACAACAGAATAAATAATGGAAGGGGAGAAGCATTTCACTTCTTTCTGATTTAGGAGAGGGATAAGATTATGGAAATTTTACCTACTATAAGTACTTTCTTTATATTTTTAAGTGCAGTATTAGTTGCAATTGGATGGCGTTTGATTGCGACGAATCGACCTAAAGCACATAAGAAGACGATGATTGCAGCGGCAATCAGTGCGTTATTGTTCTTTATTATTTATATGTCTCGAACTGTTTTTATTGGAAACACGAGTTTCGGTGGTCCAGATGAATTGAAAATCTACTACACGATATTTTTAGTTTTCCATATAACATTAGCTACAACAGGTGCGGTTTTTGGGCTTGTAACGCTATACTTAGCATTCAAGCGTAAAATCGGAAAGCACAGAAAAATTGGTCCGATTACTTCCATTATCTGGTTCGGATCTGCGAGTACTGGTATTGTCGTATACTTCTTATTATATGTTCTTTATCATGGTGGACATACAACAAGCTTATTAAAGGCAATATTTGGCACTTAATAAACTTTTTAATTAGATGGTATAAAAATAACGCATTTGCTTTTTTCAAGCAAATGCGTTATTTTTTATGATTTAAAATTTAATGTTAAGCTTCAGGATTCCAGCTTCCCTAGCTGAAATGTAAATGATTAGGATTAATGGCCCAATGATAAATCCTAATATACCAAATATCTTTAATCCTAGGAACATCGAAATTAGTGTTGCGAGTGGTGACAATCCCATATGTTTTCCCATCACTTTAGGTTCAACCGTTCTCCTTATGGCAAGCAGAATGATAGCAAGAATGGACAGTTCTACTCCCATTTGTATATCTCCAGCCATAAACATAATGATAGCCCATGGTCCAAGAATAATGATTGAACCAATAATCGGAACTAAATCAACTAGCCATATGATAAGCGCCATTATCAAAGCAACTTCTGGAGCGATAATAAATAATCCAATTAGCGAAACCGCAAAGATAATTAAACTAACTAAAAATTGAGCTTTAAAGAAGCCAACAATAACATTTTTAATTCGATTGTTCATAAAGGAAACTTTTTCAGCAGTTTCTTTTGTAAATAAATTAAATGTTTTATCTTTTAATATTGGTAGTTCTAGCATAAAGAGGAACAAGGCTATCAGATATACTAGAATACTTACAATATATTGCGGAACCTGAGCGAAGATACTAGCAATTTTATTGATGGTTACCTTTTCTCTAAGTGTTGTGTTTAGCTGTGTAACATATGTATCAAAACTATCTGTTACAGATTCAACAAACTCAGAAGGCAAATCATTACCATATTCAGTTATTCGATTTTGCCATTCTCCATATACTTGGTTAATCTTATTGATATGGGATGGGACGTCTTCTACAAAGTTAATTGCTTGACCTACAGCTTTTGTGACAATAAAGCCTCCTGCAAATCCAACTACCACAAGAAACAATAGAAATACAATTAGTACCGAAAATTTCCTGTTAATTCTCGTTCGGTTTTGAATGAAATTCACTACAGGGTTTAATGAAAGTGCTGTTATTAGTGCAATAATTAAAGGAATAGAGATAGACAATACGAAATATCCAACCACTAATAATAACAATATGTTGATGAATAAGATGATTTTTCGAAACAAAAGGGTATCTCCTTTCGGGTGTTGGAAAATTCTATAATGTACCTATAAAAAATATAGCACGAAATCATCCATCTGGATAGGAATAACTCGTGAAACAGATAGACAAAAAAACCAACTACTCCCGCCGTGAGAGTAGTTGGCCAATTTGTTCATTACTCAACGTTAAGTTCTTTAAGCTCTTCACTAACTTTTTGCAGAATCTTGGTTGCTCTTTCTACCAGATTTTCTGGGAAGTTTTCTTCTTCACCATATTCCACGCCATGTGGATAATAATGCTTACCAAGTAATGGACTTAATAACTTAATGACGGCATCACCACGGTCAACATCACCTTCAATTGCGTAACCTTGAACACGGATATAATATGTAATGTTTTTCTCATTGGAACCGATTTTATAATCATATGTAACTCGTTCATAATCCCACTGTCCAGCACGGATAAAGGCATTATTTCCCATGATCCTATCTAATGGTTTTATTTCCATTATAGTATCTTCAATTCCAATATTTTCTAATTTCATTTTCTACACCTCACATTTTTGCTCACTACCTTAATAATAGTATTATTTCAATGAAGTTGCAATGAAAATGGGGTTTTTCATCTTCGAGAAATTAGAACTGTCATATAATTGTAACGATTTGACTAATCCAATGTTCGTATATTTCTGTTTTTAACTACAAATGAATTAATTTCGTATATAGTATTTAATAATTTTATAGCATGTTTTAATATAGTAAAACATATAGTTTACTATACTATTTAGTAGAGGGAGCTAGACGAAATGCGATGGATAAAAGGCGTTGTAGGCTTAATTATGATAGTCATTATTACATTTTTTATTTTAGAAAAGAATCAAATAGAATCACGTGAAGCAATTGATAGTCTTAATCATACATTAATCGTGAAGAAGGAGAATGTAAAGGAGAAGTCGGTTCCCAATAATATAATTGCCAAAGGGAAATATGAGGGGGAACTATTTCATTGGATTGGAAGGAGTACGGATGAGTTAATTCAAGCGTTAGGGGAACCGAAGCGCAAGGATCTAAGTTCTTATGGATATACTTGGTGGGTGTATACGAATAATGAAACACAATATATTCAATTCGGTGTTATAGGGGAGGAAATTCATACGATTTATGCTACTGGCGGTGATATTTCCATTTCACCATTAGCAATTGGTGACAGTTATGAAAGTGTTCATCAAGAGTTAGAATTTAAAAATGAAGTGACGTATAAAAAAGGAATAACTTCTTATACATTTTTGTTAGACGACGAAGATGTTCAAATGCGTCCCTTAGTAAAGCTATCAGATGATCTCTTTTTACAAGTATATTTTGATACCTTTTCTGATCAGCTTTCTTCTGTCCGCATTATGACTGGTGACGTACTACTTATACAACGACCATATGGATTACGCTATAGAGGAAAAATACCTAATCTTCCTAATCTGACGGATGCTAAATGGGAAGAAGTTGAGCGTGGAATGGAACAACAAATTTTTGATATTACGAATGTGATCCGACACAACTTTAAAAAGAATGCGTTAGAATGGGAGGATAGGGTTAGCGAGGTTGCCTTCTTACATAGTAAGGATATGGCAGAAAATAATTACTTCTCCCATTATAGTCAAAATGGGAATGGCTTAAAAGAAAGATTAGAAGGAAGAGATGTCTATTACACTGCAGCAGGTGAAAATATTGCCGCCCAATATGTCGATGCTCCTGCAGCGGTTGAAGGTTGGTTAAATAGTGAAGGTCACCGGGACGCTCTTTTGAATGATGAATACACCCATTTAGGAGTAGGTGTGTATAGGCTATATTATACACAAAACTATTTAACGAAACCTTATAACTAGTAGTAGCATATAAAAGAACATTTCATTAATGACCCGAACTATTATTCGTAATTCTACCATGATAATGCGAAATCGTTCGGGTTTTTCTATATCCCTTGATGGAATGGGGGAGAGGTTGCATGTGAGAAGAATGGTTAAATTTCTATTTTCAGTTCCTTGTATTAGGTGAAATGCACAGAACAATGGTTAAAGCATAAATTATAGTATGTCGATTGTTGCCTAAGTGTAAAGCTAAAGGGGTGAGATGATTTGAGTACGAATAATTTAAATCCAACTGTCCAACGCTTCCGAGAATTTATTAATCAACATCCGAAGCTGAGGAAGGAAATTAGAAGAACTGGAAGGTCATGGCAAGAATACTATGAAAAATGGATTCTACTAGGTGAAGAGGATGAATATTGGGATAAGTTTAGAGATGAATCATCAAATAAAGTTAATAGTGATAAGAATGGAACCGAGAGTAAGGCTGAACTATTTAGTCAGCTATTAAAATATGCTGAGAAGATGGATATCGATAAAGTACAAAAGCAGGTATCCCAGTTAAGTGGAACAATTGCTACCATTCAAGAGTTGATTGATCAATATCAAGGATCTAAAAAAGGACCAAAACCACAGGAACATAATCCTTTTGGTTGGTTTAGGGATTAGTGATTACGATGAATAAAACATTACATGACTATTTACTAACTAGACCTGATTTAGTTCATTTTATCCGTTACAACCCAGAATGGTATCGATTTCTATCGAGAGATCCGAATAAAATAGCTGAAATAGAAATTGAAGCGAAACGATTTTATGGTAAAACCTTCTCTCAAAAGCTGGAAAAGGTCAACCAAAATGTTCAAATGGTGGGTATGCTATTACAATTTGCGGAAATGATGAAAGATTAATTGTTTTTACATTTTCACCATAAAAGTGATAAACTATTGGTGGAGGTGAATTTAATATGATAGCTACCTTAGAATATGTCGATATTTTAGACCGCTCTGAAATGCTAGGGAGGATGGTTTTGGACTCTGAGGTTTATGAAGCATATGCAGAAGCTAAACATGCTTTAGTAAATGATTCCGAAGCCCAACAGCTTATTAAGGAGTTTACTGCTGTTAAGGATCAATATGAAGACGTCCAGAGATTTGGTAGATATCATCCAGATTACTCTGAAATTATGAAACTTGTCCGCACTAAAAAACGTGCTATGGACTTAAATGATAAAGTAGCAGCATATAAAATTGCTGAGAGAAATTTTCAAAGTTTATTAGATGAGATTAGTCAGTATATTGCATTCAGTGTTAGTGAACAAATAAAGGTTCCAAGAGATGGGGCAGCACTAACGGACAGTGGATGTGGTTGTGGCAGCGGCGGAGGCTGTGGATGTAAGGCGTCTTAATCGTTATATTGTTGAAACAAAAGCTATATTCTGATAAACTATTTCAAAACTACCTGAAATTGTGAGGATTTTTCATGAGAACAAATAGACAGGGGATTATTGTTTGGTATCAACATGCCAAAAATATGAAACAAATCAAACGATTGGGAAATGTTCTTTATACATCAAAAAAGCTAAAGTATGCAGTAATGTACGTGGATCAATCTAATCTAGAAGAAATTGAGAAGAAATTATTAAAATACCCTTTTGTATCACGGGTAGATCGCTCATATAAGCCATTTATTCGTACAGAATATGAAAACGCTAAACCAGATAAAGCAAAACAATACGATTATAAAATGGGAATATAGAACCTTCGTGATTAACCTCACGAAGGTTTTTGGTTTCTATAATGATAGGGTTTTGAGAATAAATTAAAAAAACCTGCAGAAATAAATCCTGCAGGTCCCTTTGTTTTCTTGCCAGAAAACAAAAAGGCAAAGGGAGAGGAGAAACCGGAGGAGAACTTATGGGGAAGTGTAAGTCTTCTCCGTGTTTTGAAACAACCAAGCTACGCATTAGCTGTTCCATTAAGCTATTATGTTCAATGGTAAAAAATATATACATGTTAATCTTATTTTTTGTAATAGTTTTTTTCTGTTTTATTATCGTTTTCCTTTGTGGTAGGATTGTAACGAGTGAGTAACAGAGGTGAATGTGATGCGAGTAATAGCAGGAATACATAAAGGAAGACAATTGAAGGCAGTTCCAGGTAAAAATACTAGACCTACTACGGATAAGGTAAAAGAGGCGGTGTTTCAAATGCTTGGCCCATTTTTCCAAGGTGGAAAGGCACTGGATTTATTTGCTGGGAGTGGTTCGTTAGGGATTGAGGCGTTAAGTCGCGGAATGGACTCATGTATTTTCGTCGATAATCATCCCAAAGCCATTCAGACTATTAAAGAGAATGTCTCCATGTTAAAACTTGATGATCAAGTAGAAGTATTTCGTGCAGATGCATTCCGTGCCTTATCAGCATCTGCAAAAAGAAGGCTGAAGTTCGATTTAATATTCCTTGATCCTCCTTATACTAAAGTAAGTTACGAAAAAATATTAGAAATAATTGAATCAGAACAGTTATTAAATAGTGATGGTATTATTTACTGTGAACATGATATTCACGATCAATTACCAGATACATACTCCAGTCTAACGGTTAAAAAACAAACTCACTATGGCGGAACTATTGGAGTTACCATCTATCAAAAAATTTAGCTTAGAGGGGTGCTGGCATGACAAAATTAGCAATTTGTCCAGGGAGTTTTGATCCCATTACATTAGGGCATTTAGATATTATTGAAAGAGGTTCTAAAATTTTTGATGAAGTAATTGTTGCTGTATTTAATAATCGATCCAAATCTCCGTTGTTTACAGTGGAAGAAAGAATGGAATTAATTAGAGAATCGACGAAGCATATGCCTAATGTAAAAGTGGATGCAAGTGATGGCTTATTAATAGAATATGCGGAGGAGAAGAATGCACAAGTCATACTTAGAGGTTTGAGGGCTGTAAGTGACTTTGAATATGAAATGCAAATTACATCAATGAATCGGAAGTTAGATTCAAGAATAGAAACACTATTTATGATGACCAATAATCAATATTCATTCTTAAGCTCCAGTATTGTAAAAGAGGTTGCTAAATATAAGGCAGACGTGACCGACCTTGTACCAGTAGTTGTAGCAGAAGCACTTAAAAGTAAATATAAGCGGTAAGAAAATCAGGACTAGCGATGGTTAAGAGGCCGGGACAAAATGAAAACAAAGGTAATAAAAAACGAACAATTACTACATTAGCCCCGGGAATATACGGAGACTCCTGTGGGAGGAAAGGCATCGGTGAGACCGCAGGGGAGCGTTAGCTCTGAGGAGGCTCACCAGCCGCCCAACGGTAAAGTAGACACTGCGAGGTTTTTTCGAGCAGATGTCGCACTTATGCTGTGATAAAGTACAAGGTAGACACTGCGATGTTTTTTTCGAGCAGATGTCGCCCCTGTACTGGAAGCAACCGCAAGTATATTTCCGGGGCGGGTTTGATGCGCTATCTTTCAAGTTCAGTTTATCCTATATTAGAAATAGTTTTGTCTAAAGCCTCTCTAATCTTTTACAATCGCTAGTCCATCGTATTCTTTGGGGTAATATATGTTTGTGAAAATGTGAAAATGATCGTAAAAAGTTTTGTAAGGAACTCTTGCTAACACTTCAATTCATTATTTTGAATATCTAAAACGACGAAACATAATAATGAAAGCTAATCCAAAAGCAGCAATGGTAATTAATGGTCCGATTTCCTGGAGAAGATCTAATATACGTACCCATTGACTATCTATGCTTGGATTGAGTACAGGCATTTCTTTTACACTTGATTCGATTCTATCTAAATAGAAAGGTTTATAAAGTAAGATGGCAAGAATACTAGCTATAAAGCCATGTAAAATACGTGCGAAAAAATATGGATAAAACCTAATATTACTCTTCGAAATAATACTTGCAACCTGAGCTTGCACAGAGAAGCCGTTAAATCCTAATATAAAACTTACTACAATAACGCTAGCCAAAAAGGGATCAACATTTTCTTTTGAGATCATGTTTGCACCTAATGTTATTTCAAAAAGCCCAGATATAAATGGTAGAGCTAATTCTACAGGTATGAAAAAGAACTGCAGGACGGATTGAAAGAAGATGGCAATAAATGGCGTTATTCCTATCAAAAATAGCATCTTATTTAACACCGAAAACAAGATGATGAATCCTCCAACCATAACGAGTGTCTTAATGGAATTAATTACAGCATCTCCCATAATCTCACCTACTGGGCGCTTGTCCTTTATTCTCGTTTCATGCATTGCATAGAATGCTCGTTTAAGAGAAATTTTACGGTTTTCCTTTTTTTGATACGTCTCTTTAGATCTACCATAAAAACGCATACAGATGCCGGTTAAGGCATTCCCCACATAATGACAAACTGCTAATAGTACCCCTAATTTAGCATCATGAAAAAAGCCAATCGATATCGCTCCAAAAATAAATAATGGACTAGAAGAGTTAGTGAACGCAACAAGACGTTCTGCTTCTATCTGTGAAATTTGCTTTTGCTCTTTCAGTCGGACGGATAATTTTGCACCGGTTGGGTAACCACTAACCATGCCCATTATCCAGGCAAAACTACCAACACCCGGAACATTGAATAATGGGCGCATAATTGGTTCAAATACTACTCCCAGAAACTTCACAACACCGAAACTTAATAATAATTCAGCAGTAATAAAAAAAGGCAGTAGGGAAGGGAAAACAACTTCCCACCACATATCAAGTCCACGAATACTTGCCTCTAGAGCGTCATTAGGATATTTAATTAACGTAAATGCAAAGAAAATAGTTGTAGCGGCAAACAGAAATGTTTTAACTAATTGCTTCAAAAGACTGCCTCCTAGTAATTTGCTAAACTGTACTTATTATTTTGATAGTAGTAAAATAAAACTAGTTTGAAATGAAACGTAGAATAATGAAACTTAAAAGGGTTAGTTTCATATATCTATATCAATATACGCTTGTACATTGCCTGAATATGCCATACACTTTTTTCGAAAGAAAAGATTTTCAAAGTTAAGGTATTATAAAGGCCTGAGTGGTTTTGAAAGGGGTCTAAGAATGAAATTTTCAAAGAAACAGATAGTTTCTCTAATTTTAGCCGTAATTGTTGCATTTTTTCTTTCTACATATAAGTTACCGTACTATATTCAAAAACCTGGTGGAGCTGACGCATTAAAACCTATTGTTCAAGTAGAGAATGCCAATGAGAGTGAAGGAGACTTTCATTTAGTAACGGTAAGGGGGGGGCAAGCTACTCCTATACAATATGCTTTAGCTAAAATCCTCCCGCACCATCAAATATTAGATATTAATGATGTTCGTCCTGAGGGAATAACGGATGAAGAATATTTTCAAGCACAATTACAAATGATGGAGAGCTCTCAAGAAGCTTCCACTGTAGTTGCTTATACTGCAGCTGGAAAGGATATAACGATTGAGTTTAATGGTGTATATGTAGTAAGTGTTGTTCCTGGATTGGCAGCAGATGGTATTTTACAAATGGGGGACAGAATCATTGGGATTGATGATTTAGAAATAAAAGAGTCCAATGATTTAATATCCTACATAGAGAAGAAGAAGATTGGAGATCAAATTACTGTTCGATTAATTCGTGATGATAAAGAGATATCCAAGGATATTACGTTAGGTGTAATTGATGAAGAAACGAAACAAGTTGGGATTGGTATCACTTTAGTTACCGATCGTGATGTTCAAGTTAACCCTCCTCTTGCATTTTCTAGTGGTAATATTGGTGGACCAAGTGCAGGGTTAATGTTTTCACTTGAGATCTATAACCAATTAACTGAAGAAGATCTGACTAAAGGCCATCAGATTGCTGGAACTGGAGAAATAGATTATGAAGGAAATGTTGGCAGAATCGGTGGAATAGACAAGAAGGTAGTAGCTGCTGATCGCGAGGGAGTTGATGTATTTTTCGCTCCAAATGAAGGTGGACGTGGAGGCGACTCTAATTATGAAGTGGCTAAGAAGAAAGCCGAAGAGATTGGTACCGATATGGTGATAGTTCCGGTTGATACCTTCGATGATGCCCTTAGGTACTTGAAGGAAGAATTAAAATAAACATCGTACGAAAAAGACAGCCCCTAACTGATTTGGGACTGTCTTTTTCGTACTAGAGGTCTATGATGGAATTATTACAGGTCCTCTTAGTTCTTGTTTCCATAAGGTATATCTATTTTGAACAGGTAGGATACTATAATAAGCATTGGTAGCTCGTTCCTCAATGTGAAGCATCGGATGGAGATTCCGTGATAATTTGGGATAAATTGGCACATTCATTTGTTTTTTTTGTTTGTTTAAGTATTCCTGTCCTTTTTTCGTCATACCGATTAGCCTAATATAGCTAATGAAGTTAGGAGCGGTTAACTCATCGATTTCAGACTTTGTCGTATTTGTTAAAAGATGGACGAAGATTCGCTGTATCCTTGTCCATGTATAACGCTTCGTTTTAATTGCGGCTACCCAGTCATAAAATGAAGTAACATGCTTAGCGGTTTGCTTAATTCGATGTTCAAGCCCTTCTTCGATACCGTGAATTAAGGCTAGTTCTTCCATTGACATGGTCAATACTCTATAATGAAGGAACGGAAAATAAGGTTCCCAATTATGTAAGGTTGTTGCCAGGCCTAGGTAATTTTCGAGTTCGTTGATTGTCGATGGAGGCATGGTGTGTTTTAATTCGGATAGTGGTGTCTGTTGGTTAAACAATTGTTTCCTTATGCTTGTTGCACTCGCAATGGAACTTGTTATCTCTGTATCATGATAGCCACTGTTTTTCCGTTTGATAGTCAATGGTTGAATCGGTAGTTTATGCTCAAGGATGGTTTTTACATAGCTAAAACCTAAGATGTTGTTTGGTTTCGATAAGTCTATTCCGTCTTGCGTTAATCCAGTTGATTCGTATGCTCTTTTACTAGCTTCAGGAAATGACATACCAGCATGTAATCCATGTTTTAGTTCACGTTGATAGGTTACTTGGTTATCTTTATAATCATCATATCCTTTGATGAATGCGTCGATATTACCTGACTCACTCCCAAAACATATACTATCTACCCCTAACGCTTGTAAGGTTAACACTGAACCCTTTGCAAATAGGTCACTGCTCTGTACAGCGTACACATATGGTAGTTCAACAACGATATCTATTCCTGTCATAAGAGCAGCTTTTGCCCGGTGGAATTTGTCGATAATGGCTGGTTCACCTCTTTGAAGGAATGCCCCACTCATAACAGCTACCATACAGTCTGCATTTGTTTTTGCTTTTGCCTGTTCTAGATGATAGTTATGTCCGTTATGAAATGGGTTATATTCAACAATTAACCCGCATGCTTTCATATTCAGCACCCCAAAACTTTACAATTAATATTTTCCTGTTATGGTTGATTATAGAAAATCATCTGCGGGAATGCTACAAATACGAATATTTTTTTATACTGTAAAGAAAATATATTGACAAAAGTCGATTTTCCTTTTAAAATTACTCTTGTTGCCTTGAGGTGAAAAAGATGAAATTTACATTAGCACAATTGAAGAAAGATGCTTTTAATAAGCCTTTCCATTTTTCTGGTGAAGTAGATGTTTCGGAATTAGAAACGATGAACAACGATATTCGAAAGATTGGTTTTGTTCAGGTAGACGGCACGTGTAATAGACAGGGTGATCAATTTTTCTTTAAGTTCACGATAATTGGTGAAATGATTTTACCTTGTGCTCGTACATTGGTTGATGTTTCGTATCCATTCAAAATAGAAGCAGAAGAGATTTTTTCATCATCACCTTATTCTAATGAGGAAGATGACGCAGAAATTCATCCGATTCATGGAGAAGTGCTTGACTTAATGCCGTATATAAAGGAAAATATTTTATTGGAGGTTCCTTTTCGTGTATTCTCCGATGAAGTAGATTCAGCGGATGTACTTCAAAAAGGAAATGATTGGGAAGTACTTTCCGAAATACCAAAAGAAGTGAAAATTGATCCACGTTTTAAAAAACTGGAGTCATTATTCAAAGATACCGAGAAAGAAAAATAAGAAGTTAATTGATTGTTTTTGCTTTCGTATTTGAAGGAGGTGTAAGTCATGGCGGTACCTAAAAGAAGAACTTCTAAAAAAGTAAAGAGACAACGTCGTACTCATTTCAAATTACACGTGCCTGGCATGGTAGAATGTTCAAATTGTGGAGAATTATCTAGACCACACCGTGTATGTAAAGCTTGTGGGCACTATAATGGAAAAGAAGTTGTTAACAGCTAATACAGGATATTAGAAAACAGATCACATTGCATGTGGTCTGTTTTTTTATAGATAACAAGTTTTACAATGAAAGGAGAAAGCGATATGGATGAACTCGTACAATATCAATACATAGCAGATAAAGGATATGGAATCATAACCATTAACCGTGCGATGAAACGAAATGCTATTTCGATTGCAATGGCGAAACGTTTTATGAGCTGTATCAAAAAAGCTGAGAAAGACCCAATTAAGTTTTTAGTCGTAACAGGTGCAGGTGAACAGATATTTTGTGCTGGTGGTGACTTGAATGATTTACATGGAGAACTAGCAACGGAAGAAGCAAAGAAGAGTCTATTAAATATGATGGAAGTATTATATAGTTTGACAGTATTTAAGGTGCCAACCATTGCACTTTTAAATGGTGGAGCCCGAGGTGGAGGCTGTGAATTGGCTTCTGCCTGTGACATACGGATTGGCAAAACAGGAACAAAGTTTGGGTTTGTCCAAACAAAGTTAGGAATTATCCCTGGTTGGGGTGGTGGTGTCTTGTTGGCTAAAAGAGTACATACTAGTTTTGCCAACCAGTGGATAATC
The DNA here is from genome assembly GCF_018310345.1 of Ornithinibacillus massiliensis. Lineage (GTDB taxonomy): Bacteria > Bacillota > Bacilli > Bacillales > Amphibacillaceae > Ornithinibacillus > Ornithinibacillus massiliensis. Next base: position 737,824 of record NZ_JAGXBY010000002.1, on the reverse strand, counting down.
GAAGGTACGGTTTACAACGTAGAGGATTTAGTCCAAAAAGGATGGATTCATAGAGTGGTGAATCATGATGAATGGAAGGATCGGGACAATCTATTAAACCCATATTTATCAAAATCCTTGGCACAAATGAAAATTCTAAAGGAACAATATCTAGAGGAAATAGGTGTACTAGGGTTGAAGGAGAGAATGGAGAGGGAAGTTTCTCGCTGTGCTTCTTTATGGGAGTCAAAAGAGCATAAAGATGCTGTGTCTACATTTTTGCACCGAAGCTAGCACGTGAGAATAATTTAGAAATTTATGATAAAGAGTATTCTATCACTCCTATTTTGTGCATACATTGATAGCAAAGAGATAAGGAGTGATGTTATGAATGCGACAAGGCAAGATGCCTGGACTGAAGATGAAGATGTTATATTAGCTGATACAGTGCTTCGCTATATTCGTGAAGGGAAAACGCAGCTTGAGGCATTTAAGGAAGTGGCGAAGCAGTTGTCTAGAACGTCTGCTGCGTGTGGATTCAGATGGAACGCAACCATCCGTAAACAATATCAGGAAGAAATACAACGTGCAAAAGAAGAAAGAAAGCTCGGTGGAAGAAAAGTCTTTTGGACGGAAGATGGCTTAAAACTAGACCAAGAAAAAGATACGATAGAGTCAGCCATTATGCTACTTGAAAAAATGAAGTCTAACTTCGCTGAACATCAGGATATCGCTAAAAAAGAGCAGGAAAAACTTCTAAAGAAACTAGAAGAAGAAAATAAAAAACTAAAAATACAATTACAGCGATATGAAAATGCCTGGGAGGAAATGGGTAACCTATGGAAATGGATTAAAGACAAATAATAATTTCGCTTACGCCATTATATATAAACCTACATGAAAAAGAGGCTTATCTCCATTGATGAGCCTCTTCTATTTACAATGAAAGAGTTTACATTTTATTGGACAACTCGTTCGAATACCCTCTCAGGCAACCATAGTAATGGGTTTTGCCCCAAATCTCGCTCCATTTCATAGTTTGCCTTTTGAAAACCCATCTTCTCCCAGAAACCATGGGAGTTGATGCGTGGGTTAGTTTTTATGGGTAAGTTGTACCCTTTTGCGTATTCTACTAGTTTCTTTCCATAGCCCTTACCACGGTAATGTGGTAAAACTTCTAATTTCCATAGCTCTAAATAATCTTGAGCTGGATCAAAGTATTTATCATATTTTTTATCGACTCGATATAAACTCATCCTTGCTATTAATGTATCACCGAAATAAATTCCATAGAATGGTGATTGACTATTATTTTCCACGATATTAGATTGTAAATCCTCTAACATGGATAGTTCTTGGTGTCCATATTCTTTAAAGCGTGTAAATTCTTCTAGTGTCTTATAATTGATTAATAGGTTTTCTACTTTTACTTCCCCCACGTACCTCAGCCCCTTTGTTGTCAGAAAAATATATATTTTGTATCTATTATAATACATCTTTCTAAATAATGAAAACGCATAAAGCAATGAAAATAATCACCATTGTTAGTCACAAATAATTATTATTTTGTTACAATTAAGAAATGATTCAATCGATATGTTGTAAAAGGGGATTCATAAAGTCATGTTAGATATTGTATTAATGATAGTAGCATCTATCATAACCATACCAATTATAGTGACGATTTTATTGTATTTCTTATTTAAATACCTGTATCAAAATCCTGTAAAAGCATTTCACCAGGCGATTAATTGGACTACCGCTTTATACATAGCGGCAGTAAATGTAATCCTTAATGAATTATTTGGCGGTTTTTATGTTGGATATTGTATTGGTGTTCTACTTTGCATGCTAACAATATTAATTATTATTCAGTGGAGGAGAAATACGGAAATTGACTATCGTAGGGCGTTTAAATTCTTATGGCGATTATCCTTCTTACTATTTTTTGTATTGTATTTAGTGTTGGTAGTATATGGTGTAATTCGAAACATTCTATTATGAAATGAGGTATTTATACGGCTAAATTATATTTTTTGAAACAGGAAACATGAAATAATACTATCTTTCTTGTACAATACGATATAGACAAAAAACTCTAAAGGAGTTCGTAATGAATGCGAATTGAACCAGTACAGATTCAGAAACAAACTAAATTAATGCGTGATTATCGCAATCAACATAAATCCATTTTGGAATTCTTTGATTATGGAATGAATGATTATGCAAGCAGACTTCAGGAATTGAAGCAACGTACATATAAGCGAGAAGAATTGGTTGAGGTACTTTATCACTTAAATCAAAGCTGGGGGGCACCTGAGAAGACGTTTCGAAATATTGAGCGTCTGAAGGATGACCAAAGTGTTGTGGTTGTAGGTGGTCAACAAGCGGGAGTATTAACTGGACCTTTATACTCCGTTAACAAGGTTATATCCATTATTCAATTAGCTAGACAGCAAGAGAAAGATTTGGGTATTCCAGTCGTCCCGTTGTTTTGGATAGCTGGTGAGGATCACGATTTTGAAGAAGTTAATCATATTTATTTACAGGTGAAAAATATGATGAAGAAATTTAAAGTTGGCCAACGGTTACTGGATAAACGATCTGTTTCGAAGATTGAATTAGAAGAGCCGATTATATTAGATTGGTTAGAGTCCATTTTCGAACAGTTAGCCGAAACAGAGCATACAAAAGATATCTATTCACTGATAGTAGATAGTTTACATAAATCTACTACATATGTTGATTTTTTTGCTAGGTTAATTTTCTTATTGTTTGAAGAAGATGGTATTGTTCTAATGGATTCAGGAAATGAAAAGATTAGAAGGCTCGAATCTGATTACTTTGTAGAAATGATTACAAAGCAACAAGAAATAAGCGATGGTGTGTGTCATGCCTATAAGCAGCTAACATCAAATGATTATTCAATTGCGTTAGATGTAGCACCAGAAAACGGAAATTTATTTTATCATAAAGATGAAGAGCGTATCCTTCTAACGAAAAATCAAGAAGGGAATTGGGTAGGTAAGCAACTAGAAGTTATTTTTACGACAGATGAGTTAATGGAAATGGCTAAAAAAACACCAGAGAAATTAAGTAACAATGTCGTAACTCGACCGCTAATGCAGGACTTACTTTTACCAACTTTAGCATTTATTGGTGGACCTGGTGAGATTAGTTATTGGGCTGTGTTGAAGCCGGCTTTTCATGCGATGGAAATGAAGATGCCACCGGTCGTACCAAGGTTATCGTTTACCTATATGGATCGAAAAACGGAGAAAACACTAAACAAGTATCATATATCCTCTGCACTAGCACTGAATGGTGAGATAAGTGGAATCAGAAAAGCTTGGTTTAAAGAAAAGGTTAATCCTCCAATTGAAGAAACGGTAGAGGAATTGAAGAAGAAGATAACTGAAGCTCATGAACCACTTCGGACGATTGCACATCAGGTACGTGCAGATATACGTGATCTAGCTGAAAAGAATTTAGATTATTTGATTCGTGATGTAGCGTTTTTAGAGAAAAGAATGGTACGTGCATTGGAAGAACAATATCATAAAGAATTAAACGAATTCACACTACTTGAAAATATGTTATATCCCGGTGGATTACAAGAAAGAGTGTGGAATCCACTCCCATTCATCAATGCGTATGGTTTACATTTCTTTCAAGAGATAAGTGCCGAGGATTGTTCATTTGAAGAAGAACATTACGTTGTGTATATTTAATCCTCCACTTCCTCCCACCTTTTTTTAGATACTGTCTTTCCTATCTTCTAGAAATACCTTGGAATGCTTGTTATATAAGCTTCTAGGCAGTTTCTGTTAGTAGGGGAGGCAGTGTTTTTTTAGTTATAAATACCTAATTTAATCGTTTTGATAACTTTTTTAGAAAAACAAGTGGTGGAAAGTGGGGGGATGTGGTAATATAAGTTTATGAAAGTGGGGGCGGACTACATGTTCATGGGTGAATTCCAACATAACTTTGATACAAAGGGCCGAATTATTGTCCCTTCCAAGTTCCGTGATGAGCTTGGCGAACGTTTTGTGGTTACTCGTGGATTAGATAAATGTCTTTTCGCCTATCCCATGTCTGAATGGAGTCTTATTGAAGAAAAATTAAAAAAACTCCCACTCACTAAAAAAGATGCTAGAGCCTTTACGCGATTTTTCTTCTCTGGCGCGGTCGAATGCGAAGTAGACAAGCAGGGAAGAATAAATATTCCACAACCTCTTCGGAATTACGCTGGTTTAGATAAAGAGTGTGTGGTAATTGGGGTATCAAATCGAATAGAATTTTGGGCTAGTGAAAATTGGGAAGACTATTTTAATGAGTCTGAAGAATCCTTTGCTGAAATTGCTGAAAATCTAATGGACTTTGATATCTAATGGTAAATTCGCTAACGAGGTGTACACATGTTTGATCATTACACAGTTTTAAAAGAAGAATCAATAAAAGGATTAAATATTAAGCCAGATGGTATTTATGTGGACTGTACATTAGGTGGTGGAGGACATTCTGAAAGAATTGCCTCACAGCTTAATGAAAATGGACTGCTTATTGCCTTTGATCAAGATAGTGATGCGTTACAAGCAGCTAAAGAACGTCTGAAGCTATACCAGGACAGAATATTATTCATTCACAATAACTTCCGTAATTTAGAAGTTGAATTACGAAACCATAAAATAGATCATGTTGATGGTATACTTTTTGATTTAGGGGTTTCATCTCCACAGTTAGACCGTGGGGAGCGAGGCTTTAGTTACCAGCATGATGCAAAGCTCGATATGAGAATGAATCAAGACCAGGAATTATCGGCTTTTGAAATTGTTAACCAGTGGTCGTATAATGGTTTAGTTTCCATCTTTTTTAAGTATGGAGAAGAGAAGTTTTCGAAGCAAATCGCTCGAAAAATTGAAGAATATCGTAAAACCAATACGATTGAAACCACCTATCAGCTAGTGGATATTATAAAAGATGCTATACCTGCTCCAGCACGGAGAAAGGGAGGACATCCCGCAAAACGTATCTTCCAAGCTATTCGAATTGCTGTAAATGATGAATTACAAGCATTTCACGATGCCCTCCATCAAGCGGCAAGAATGGTTGGTGTAGAAGGGAGAATTGCAGTTATTACCTTTCATTCCTTAGAAGATCGTATTTGTAAACAAGCTTTTAAAAAATGGAGTACTCATAAACAAACACCTAAGAATTTACCGGTGATACCGAAAGAGTACGAAGCGCCATTTAAACTTATCAATCGGAAACCAATTGTTGCAAATGATAATGAATTAGAAGAAAATCGTAGATCAAGATCAGCCAAGTTACGTATTGTAGAAAAAGTAGGTAATTGGTCAAGTGATTTTGAATATGGGGAAGGGTGGAATAAATAATGGCAGCAAATCATGCAAGAAGTTGGGAACAATCATATACTTCCTATCAGCCGCAAGTGGAGAAAAAAGTCGTTATTCGGAAGAAGAGCTGGATAACGAAAGGTGAAAAGATGCTATACTCGTTTGTAGCAACTTGTCTCTTAATTGCAGGGGGATTTGTTGTTTCCTACTCCTCTTCAATGGATACACTTAATCGCAATATTCAAAACTTAGAACAAACCATCGCTAATCAACAAGTAGTAAATGAAAATTTGCTATTCGAAATAAAAGATCTAAGCAGACCTGAGCGAATTACCCAATTCGCAAAAGAGCATGGATTCACTATTCAAGCTGCTGAAATTAAACAAGCCAATGCTTTCAACCAATAGAAGGTGATTCCTAATGAATAAGAACCGTACAACTCATGCTATGGCTGGAGTGTTAATGGTGGTCTTCATCATGGCATTTTTAATTGTTACAGGTCGTTTTTTATATATCCAAGCCTCAGGCGAAGTGGATGGCGTATCACTTGATGAATGGGCAAAAAAGGTCAGAACAACCTCTTACACATTAGATGCCGAACGGGGTAAGATTTATGACAAAAATGGCATGATGTTGGCATATGATATGCCTACCTTTCGAATGTATGCCATTGTAGATGAAGCATATTCAGAAAATCTAGAGGAGCCACAGCATGTTGTTGATCCAGTTGAAACAGCAGATAAGTTGGCTCCTTTATTAAATGCAGATAGAGACTATCTATTGGAACGTTTAAATAATGGTTTAAGTAATGAAAAAGCTAAACAAATAGAGTTTGGAACGATTGGTAAGGGTATCTCCATTCAAACAAAGGAAGAAATAGACGCTTTGAAATTACCAGGGATTAATTTTGTTCGTGAAAACATTCGATACTATCCAAATGGTATGTTTGCTTCTCATATAATAGGGTTTGCCCGAGAAACGAACCCAGAAGATGATGAGGAAGCAGAGGCAGAAATTGAGGGAGTTGCCGGGATTGAGCGTGAAATGAATGAATTATTAAAAGGCAAGAACGGCTTTATATCCTATCAACGAGATATCTATAATAAAAAATTACTAAAACCAAATGAAATTATCCAATTGCCCGACAATGGGGATGATGTATATTTAACGATAGATCAAAAAATCCAAACTTTACTTGAGGACGTATTGTCTCAGGTGGATGAAAAATATGCCCCAGAACGGATGACAGCTATCGTAATGAATCCAAAAACTGGTGAAATTATCGCAATGAGTAATCGACCAAGTTATAATCCTAATAATCCAGCAAATGTGGAGAATTGGTATAATGACGCGATATCAACGCCATTCGAACCAGGTTCTACAATTAAAATGTTCACATGGGCTGCTGCAATAGAATCAGGGGTTTATAAGGGTAGTGACAAATATAAATCTGGCCAATATCAAATCAGTAACAATATCACGCCTGTAAAGGATTTTAATGGTGGTAAAGGTTGGGGAGTAATCTCGTATGATGAAGGTTTTGCTAGATCCTCAAATGTTGCTGCAAGTAAATTAGTTTGGGAAATTATGGGCCCTGAAACCTTCTTAGAATACTTAAAAGCCTTTGACTTTGATAAGCCTTCAGGAATTGACTTACCTGGGGAAGTTACTGGGCAGATTCTGTATAATTGGCCATTAGAAAAAATCACAACATCATTTGGGCAAGGAAGTACAGCTACACCAATTCAAATCATGAAAGCAGCGACAGCTATTGCTAATGATGGTAAAATGCTACAACCGTATATTATTGATAAAATAGTAGACCCAGATACTGGGACTATAATAGAAAACCATGAAACGACAGTAGTTGGAGAACCAATATCAAAAGAAACAGCTCAACAAGTTAGAGAATTACTTGTTTCTGCCGTTCAATCTGAACAGGCTACAGGGAGTCGTTTTCACTTAGAGGACTATTCGGTTGGTGGTAAGACTGGTACTGCTCAAATTCCTAACCCGAACCCTGGTCAACCAGGATATTTAACGGGGAGTGAAAACTATGTATTTTCATTCCTAGGAATGGCTCCAGCTGATGATCCAGAATTGATGATGTATGTCTCTGTTAAGCAGCCAACATTAGAATTTGAATCTGGTATTGAACCTGGTTCTGCTCCTGTATCCTTTATTTTTAATAATGTAATGGAAAACGCTTTGCATTATTTAAATATTGATCCTGATAGAGGGGAATCCACTACTAATGTTATAGCTTCTGAGATTCCGAATTTAGTAGGGAAATCCGTATCTTCAGTGAAGGAAACTTTAACAAAAATCGGAGTGAATTATACTGTCATCGGTTCAGGAAATAAGGTAGTGGGGATGAGTGTAGAAGAAGGAACAAAAGTATTACCAAATGAACGTCTATTGATATTAACGGATCACCCTACCATGCCTGATATTGTTGGTTGGTCCCTTAGAGATGTATTGAAGCTTAGTGAGATGATGGATTTAGAAACAGAACCTATAGGGAATGGTTTTGTTATCACCCAAGGTATTGAACCAGGCAGTGATTTAAGCAAAGGTGCTTACCTTGGTGTGGAGCTTAAAACACCTAAAGAACTAAAAGAAATGGAAATAAAAGGTGACGAGAGTTCTGAAGCACAGGAAGCTGAAGAGGAAGAATCTGCTGACAGTTTTGAATAAGTAAGTGGCTAATTTTACAAAAATAAGATAAAAAACAGTGTTCTAATCAAATTTTAACTACATATAGTTGATACAAGCCTACCTATGTGAAGGAGATGGACTATGAAACGTGTATCAACTGTTACAGTTAGAAAACGATTAGTCGCTGTTTTTCTTATTGGTATCATGGTTTTGGGGATAATTGATTTTCGCTTAGGTTATGTTCAATTTGTTTTAGGTGAGGAACTAGTGGAAAAAGCGGACGAGTCTTGGAGCAGGAATGTCAAATTTCAACCAGAAAGAGGGAGGATCCTAGATGTCAATGGGACTATCCTAGCAGAAAATGTTACAGCACCTTCTATAGTTGTTGTCCCAAGACAAATTAATGACCCTGAGTATACGGCTAATAAATTGGCACAAATTTTGGACATGTCTAAGGAAAAGGCATATGAATACGTAACAAGATCTGCTAGCTCAGTAAATCTTCATCCGGAGGGTAGAAAGATATCTGAAGAGCAAGAACGGGCAATTCGCACATTAAATATGGATGGAGTTTATTTAGCAAAGGATTCTTCTAGACATTATCCTTTTGGGGATGATTTATCACATGTTCTTGGTTTTGCAGGAATCGATAATCAAGGTCTTATGGGGCTAGAACTATATTATGATGAAATGTTAAAAGGAAAGCAGGGGAGTTTATCCTTTTACTCAGATGCTAAAGGAAGAAGGCTTGATCAGTTAGCTGATGTGTACAAAGCCCCACAGGATGGATATGATTTAGTTACTACCATTGATTCAAAAATACAGACTATAGTGGAACGCGAGCTTGATTTGGCAGTTGCGAAGTATAACCCTGATGGAGCATTAGCTATTGCAGTTGATCCAAAGACAGGTGGTGTACTAGCAATGACAGCGAGACCAAATTTTAATCCAGAGAATTATCAGGAAGTAGATCCTTCTGTGTATAATCGTAATTTACCAATTTGGAGTACATATGAGCCTGGTTCTACGTTTAAAATTATTACATTAGCTGCAGCACTAGAAGAGAAAGCTGTAGACCTTCATGAAGATCGTTTTTTTGATCCTGGCTACATTGAAGTTGGTGGTGCTAGACTTCGTTGTTGGAAGGCAGGAGGACATGGAGATCAGACGTTTTTAGAGGTCGTCCAAAATTCTTGTAACCCTGGTTTTGTTCATTTAGGTCAAGAGTTAGGTAAGGAAAAGTTATTCTCTTATATTAAGAAATTTGGTTTTGGAACGAAAACGGGAATCGATTTGCAAGGTGAGGGATCTGGGATTTTATTTAAGCCTGAAAATGTTGGACCGGTAGAACTTGCCACAACCGCATTTGGTCAAGGTGTATCGGTTACGCCTATCCAACAAGTAATGGCTGTATCTGCTGCAATAAATGGTGGTTATTTATATGAACCGTTTATTGCGAAGCAATGGGTAGACCCTCAAACAAATGAAATAGTTTCTGAAACAGAACCAAAATTGAAACATCGGGTGATTTCAAAAGAGACTTCTAAAGAAATACGACTTGCTTTAGAAAGTGTTGTAGCAAAGGGAACCGGTAGACCTGCATATGTAGATGGTTATCGAGTAGGTGGAAAGACAGGTACTGCACAAAAAGTCGGTCCCAATGGTGGCTATTTAGAAAATAATCATATCGTTTCGTTCATTGGTTTTGCACCGGCAGATGACCCGGAAATTGTTGTCTATGTCGCGGTGGATAATCCTAAAGGTGTTCAACAATTTGGTGGAACAGTTGCTGCTCCTATTGTAGGGAATATAATTGGGGATAGTCTCCGAGTAATGGGGGTTAAGCCACGAGAAGATGGTCTAGAAAAAGAATATCTATGGCCTGAACAGCCTAATGTTGAGGTTCCGGAATTAATCGGCACTAAGAGAAATGAATTGCTGCAAATTTTGTCAGACCTTTCCATTGAATCAAGTGGTACGGGAGACTACATTATTGATCAAGAACCTGCTGCTGGTACAAAAGTAGAACCAGGCTCAACCGTTAGAATCTATCTATCTGATGAAAAAGTAACACATGAAGATGAAGAAGAATAATAGTGAAGTAGACATTAATCTAAAATGAATGATTTGGAAAGAAAAAGATTCAGGATAGCTTATTCTTTTGTTATAATATATTGGGTGTGAATGTCATATAGAGGGTATCAACCCTCTTAATTCACGTCAACTTAGAGAATATTATTGGAGAAAGGAAGATTCTTTATGCGATTAAAGGAAATTCTTTCTTTTCATCCATTCGCTAATCAATTCTCTGCACTTTACGACATAGAAATTAACGCTATAAAAATGGATTCAAGAGAGATTACTAACGGAGATATGTTTGTTTGTATTAATGGCTTTACTGTAGATGGTCATGATTATATCGAAGAAGCTATTGAGAAGGGTGCTATTATTGTTGTAGCCGAGAGGAATGTTGAAGCAACGGTTCCAGTAATCGTGGTCGAAGATACAGTGCGATTTTTGGCAATGGCAGCTTCATGCTTTTATCAATATCCTACTAGTAAGTTATCGCTAATTGGGGTAACAGGTACGAATGGCAAAACAACTGTTACCTATTTACTAGAAAACATTTTTAAGCAATGTGGAAAGAAAACTGGTGTAATAGGAACCATACAAATGAAAATTGGGGAGGACGTGTATCCTGTAGATAACACAACCCCCGACGCTTTATTTTTACAACGAACAATTAGGGAAATGATTGACCAAGAAGTAGAACAAGTAATCATGGAAGTATCCTCCCATGCGTTAGATCAAGGTAGGGTTTATGGATGTGATTATAACACGGCTATCTTTACAAATTTAACCCAGGATCATTTAGATTATCATGATTCTATGGATGACTACTTAAGGGCTAAAAGTCTTCTATTTGCCCAATTAGGGAATAGGTATGATTGTAAAGCTAAGAAATTTGCCATAATTAATCAGGATGACCCAGCCTCTAAGAAGTTAATTCGTTCTACTGCCCAGTCTGTTATCACCTATGGAATTGATCGTGATGCCATGGTTATGGCCAAATCGATTACATTAACATCAACAGGAACTACCTTTTTATTATGTACCCCAGATGGGGATACTATGATTAATAGTAAACTAATTGGTAAATTTAATGTTTCCAATATGTTAGCTGCAACTGCTGCTGCTCTATCGAATGGAATCCCTTTGGAGGTTATCAAAAGTGCACTGGAAACCATTCCTGGTGTGAATGGTCGATTTGAATTAGTACCACATTCCCGATCCTTTTCTGTGATAGTGGATTACGCACATACTCCTGATTCGTTGGAAAATGTGTTAACGACAATCCAAGAATTAGCTAAGGGTAAGGTTTATGTAGTTGTCGGTTGTGGTGGTGATCGAGACAGGACAAAGCGACCGATAATGGCTAAGATAGCATTGAGATACGCTGATAAAGCGATATTTACTTCCGATAATCCTCGTACAGAAGAACCTGAAATGATACTACATGATATGGTTAATGGATTAACCCCTACAGATGGTCATTATCAAATTATCGTTGACCGTCGCAAAGCTATTCATCAAGCTATTCATCAAGCGGCTAAAGATGATATTATATTAATTGCAGGAAAAGGGCATGAAACCTATCAGCAAATTGGCCTTGTAAAGTATCACTTTGATGATCGTGAAGTGGCCAAAGAAGCATTGTTACTTAAGGAGAATTGAATTATGTTATTTACATGTAATTGGCTATCTGATGTCTTTCCAAATGTTAAAGGAAAGATGGATGGAGATAAACAAATTAAAACCTTTTTTACAGATAGTAGAATTGTATCAGAGGATGCATTATTTATACCCATAGTTGGGGAGAAATTTGATGGGCATGAATTTATCATGCAAGCATTGGAGAATGGTGCGATAGCAAGCCTATGGGATAAAAGCAAACAGCTTCCAGAAGGATTACCAGAAGATTTCTTGATTTTTTATGTAGACGATACAACGAAGGCTTTACAACATTTAGCTAGTTGTTATCGGGATGAAGTGAATCCTATAGTTGTAGGAATTACAGGCTCTAATGGGAAGACGACAACGAAAGACATTGTCGCTGCCATTGCGAAAGAAGAATATAAAACGCATTTTACAGATGGAAATTTTAATAATGAATTCGGTCTACCATTTACAATATTATCCATGCAACGAGATACCGAGATGCTCGTATTAGAAATGGGGATGAGTAGCTTTGGAGAGATTGAATTACTTTCGAATATAGCAAAACCGGATTACGCAATTATTACGAATATTGGCGAATCCCATATTGAGTACCTAGGTTCGAGAGAAGGTATTGCCAAGGCTAAATTAGAGATAGTAAGTGGACTAAAAAAACACGGTAAACTAATTATAGATGGAGATGAAGCACTACTATCCCATGTTCATCAGAATGAAAATGTGGTAAAAGTTGGTTTCAGTGAACATAATGACTTTATCATTTCTAATATTGAGTTATTACGCGAAAAGACCTCTTTTATAGGTTCAGATGGAATAGCGTATACTGTATCATTATTAGGCTCTCACAATGCTAAAAATGCAGGCTTTGGTATTGCATTAGGTGAATTAATTGGAATTGATAAGGATAAAATTCAACATGCGCTAAATTCTCTTACACTTACAGGAATGCGATTGGAAATGCTGACAGGTAAAAACGGAGTTGCTATCATTAATGATGCTTATAATGCCTCTCCTACTTCCATGATGGCTGCTATTCAAGTGGTACAGAAGATGAATGGTTTTAGTAATAAGGTATTAGTACTTGGCGATATTTATGAGTTGGGTGCAGACTCCAAGAGCTTACATGAAACGGTTGCAGATGCAGTAAATGAATCGATTTCGTACATTTACACCGTAGGAGAAGACTCAGCCGTAATTGGTCGTGCGGTTAAAAGGAAATACCCAGAAATGATAGTGAAGCATTTTTCTCAAAAAGAAGAGGTACTACCAGAGTTGAGGCAGCACTTGAATCAAGATACTTTAATTTTATTTAAGGCATCTAGGGGAATGAAACTTGAATCGATAATTGAAGAAATTAAATAAATTTAATAAAGTTATATGGTTGGACGGTTGGTAATAAAGGAGGAAAATTCGTGAATATTCTTGGACTAGTAATAACAATAGCTATAGCTTTTCTGATTACCGTCCTTTTGTCCCCAATTTTAATTCCCTTTTTAAGGCGTTTAAAGTTTGGACAAAGCATACGGGAAGAGGGACCTAAGTCTCACATGAAAAAAACTGGTACCCCTACAATGGGGGGGATTATGATTGTACTGAGTATCGTCATCACATCCATTGTTATGGCAAGTAAGTATGGTGGGTTCGGTTATGAACTAGGATTATTATTATTTGTTTTATTGGGATATGGTTTATTAGGATTTTTAGATGATTTTATTAAGGTTGCATTAAAGAGGAATTTAGGCTTAACCTCTAAACAAAAAATGTTAGGCCAAATTATTATTGCAATTATATTTTATATTATTCTAAGGAATCAAGGGTTCCCAACATATATTCAAATACCAGGTACTGATATTCAGTGGGATCTAGGGATTGGATACGCATTTTTAATTGTATTTATGTTGGTAGGTGCTTCAAACGGTGTAAATTTAACAGATGGCCTAGACGGATTATTATCTGGAACAGCTGCAATTGCGTTTGGTGCTTTTGGCATTCTTGCCTGGTATGGCACGCCGCAAAATGAAGTAGCTATCTTCTCCTTAGCTGTGGTAGGTGCGTTATTAGGATTTTTAGTATTTAATGCTCACCCGGCTAAAGTGTTTATGGGGGATACCGGTTCACTTGCACTAGGCGGTGCTATAGCAGCAGTAGCGATATTAACCAAGTTAGAAATTTTATTAGTAATTATCGGTGGAGTTTTCGTTTTAGAAACTCTATCTGTTATGATTCAAGTAGTGTCATTTAAAACTACCGGCAAACGAGTATTTAAAATGAGCCCTCTACATCATCATTATGAACTAGTTGGTTGGTCTGAGTGGAGAGTCGTGACCACGTTTTGGTTTATGGGGCTTGTTTTTGCTGCTCTAGGTATTTACATTGAGGTGTGGTTAGGTTGAATAAATTAGTTGATTTTCCTTATTCCCATGTTCTAGTTTTAGGGCTTGCCAAAAGCGGTACAGCCGCAGCTACAGTTTTACTTGAAAATGGTATAAGGGTTCGTGTTAATGATTTAAAAGCAAATGAAAACGATGAAGGTGTTCGATACTTACAGGAATTGGGAGCTGAAGTAATTGTAGGCTCTCACCCGATGTCTGTCCTTGACAATATTGACCTTATTGTAAAAAACCCTGGTATACCATATGAAAATATGATCTTACAAGCTGCCAGTAATGAGGGAATACCAATTGTCACTGAAATTGAATTAGCTGGTATATTAGCTAATGGCCCTATAATTGGTATAACAGGATCTAATGGTAAAACGACCACAACGACCTTAATATACGAAATGCTGAAGCAGAGTAAGGTTCCAGCAAAGCTTGCAGGTAATATAGGTATCGTTGCAACAGATATAGCAAGAGAACTCCAACCGAATGAAAAGATGGTGTTGGAGCTTTCTTCATTTCAGTTAATGGGTATTCAATCCTTTAGACCTAAAATAGCTGTCTTACTTAATATTTTTGAAGCACATCTTGATTATCATAAAACGATTGATAATTATAAACAGGCAAAAGCGAATATATTTTACAATCAAGTAGAAGATGATTATCTAATTTATAATGCAGATGAGCCTAATGTTGTGGACGTTGTTAAGGATGCTAAATCAATCAAGGTTCCTTTTTCTGTTTCGAAAAAATTAGAAGAGGGGGCCTGGGTAGATCAAGACTATATATACTTTAATGGGGATAGAGTAATCGCTTTAAAGGATATCGTATTAGTTGGCGAGCATAATTTAGCAAATATACTAGCCGCAGTTAGTGCAGCTAAATTGAGTGGAGCAAGTAATCAAGGGATATATCGTGTTCTCTCATCGTTTGTAGGAGTGAAGCACAGGTTCCAATTTGTAGAAAAGATAAATAGTCGTTTATTCTATAACGATTCTAAAGCAACTAATATTCTTGCGACCCAGAAAGCATTAAATGCCTTTAGCCAACCAACAATTCTTTTGGCAGGTGGACTGGATCGAGGAAATGATTTTGATGAGTTAATTCCGTATCTTGAGAATGTAAAGGCTATGGTTGTTTTTGGTCAAACAGCGGAGAAATTACAGGAAGTTGCACAGAAGGCTAGTATTTCTATCATAACTCGCGCAATAGACGTACAAGATGCAACACAAAAGGCCTATGAAATATCAGAGCCTGGTGATGTCATCCTTTTATCACCAGCCTGTGCAAGCTGGGACCAATACAAGACTTTTGAAGAAAGAGGAGACATGTTTATACAAGCCGTGCATACAATTAAGTAGGGGCGGTTTAAGTGATACGTACAATAAAATTTAATAAGGTTATTTTTATTGGAAATGCCCCTAACTCATAATGGATGTAAGGGGTGTTTTTTTTGTTTAAGAAAGAGATGTCAGTTAAGGACAAGCCAGACTATTTCTTATTTAGTGTCATTATATTGTTGTTAATAATAGGAATCGTAATGGTGTACAGTTCTTCGTATATATGGGCTGAATATAAATATGATGATTTATTCTATTTTGTTAAAAGGCAGTTGCTTTTTTCAGGTGTTGGAGTAGTAGGAATGTTGTTTTTTATGTATATTCCGTATAGTAATTGGGCGAAGTATTCCAAAGTCATATTAATCGTATGTTTTTCCCTTTTATTACTTGTACTAATTCCTGGTGTTGGACTAGTACGCGGAGGTGCCCAAAGCTGGATAGGTGTTGGGGCTTTTAGTATTCAACCATCGGAATTTATGAAATTAGGGCTGATTATATTTTTATCTGTATACTTATCGGTAAATCAGAAGTATATTACCTCATTTAGAAAGGGTTTTTTTCCAGCTTTAATACTTGTTTTCACCGCTTTTGGATTAATTATGTTACAGCCAGACCTAGGTACAGGTATGGTTTTAGTATTAACTTGTATGATCATGATTTTTGTTGCAGGTGCGAGAATTTGGCATTTTGTTGGCTTAGGCTTGCTTGGTTTAGCTGGTTTTGCGTTACTCATTCTATCGGCACCATATCGGATAAGCAGAATCACTGCTTTTCTCAATCCTTGGGAGGATCCATTAGGGGATGGCTTCCAAATTATTCAATCACTCTATGCTATTGGTCCAGGTGGTTTAATGGGAGTAGGATTGGGGAATAGCTTACAGAAGTACTTTTATTTACCAGAACCACAGACTGACTTCATATTTGCTATTTTAGGTGAGGAGCTTGGATTTATTGGCGGTACAATACTCTTATTATTATTTGGGTTATTATTTTGGCGAGGGATAAGAATAGCGATAGAAGCACCAGATGGATTTGGTAGATTCTTAGCTTTAGGTATAGTGTCGATGTTAATTGTTCAAGTTATGATCAATATTAGTGTCGTGATTGGATTAATTCCAGTTACTGGGATAACGTTACCGTTCTTAAGCTATGGCGGTTCATCCTTAACGCTAACCTTATGTTCAGTAGGGATATTATTAAATATAAGTCGTAGTGCTAAAGTATAGCATTCTTCTATATAGAAAAATTTTATTGTCAAACTATTTGATTGCGGACTATATGTTTTAGGACAGGTTGTGTTATAATTTAATTAACTCAACAAAAACGGCATCCAGCATGCCGTTTTCATGTGTTAATTTTACAAAAAGGAAAGAATAGGAATGGAAAAAGAAAAGATTGTTTCAATAGAGGATCGTATACCTAAATTGAAACAAGCACGTAAAAAAAAGGCCAACCGGCGCCTTATATTTTACTTATCTATTTTTTTCTTCTTAATAGCTATCATTGTCTATCTTCAGTCACCATTAAGCCATGTGAAATCAATAATTGTAACTGGCAATTCTTTTTATCCAGAAGATGAGGTGATTGAGCAAAGTGGTATCGCGAAGGGTACAAATATATGGACAATAAATAAAGAGGAAATCATTCAAACTCTTGAAAACGACCCATTAATTAAGAATGCGGAAGTAGAAACGAAACTACCTTGGACGGTTGAAATTCATTTAATAGAACATGAACGGGTTGGTTACATAAAAAAGGAAAATGAATACTATCCAGTTCTAGGGAATGGAACCGTTCTAGAAGAAAGTAAAATAAAACGTTTATCAGGATATGCCCCATTACTACTAAGCTTCTCACAAGAAGATGTTTTAGTGGAAATGTCGAAGGAATTGAGTAACCTACCTAGTAATATTTTAAACATCATTTCTGAAATACATTGGACACCTACAGATAAGAATAAGAACGACATCACACTTTATATGACTGATGGGTTCATGGTCCAGTCCTCCATACGAAATTTCTCAGAAAAGATGAAGGTATATCCATCCATTGCATCTCAGCTTGAACCAGGCAGCGAAGGCATTATCCATATAGGTGTAGGTGCCTATTTTGAGCCATTCAACCAAGAAATAACAGAAGAAGAAATTATTTCAACAGATGGTGACGAATAGGGTACGTGGTGAAGATTTTATGAAATGGATGGTAGATTCTCTTAAAAATCAATAGATTTTCGAGAGAAATATCCAATATTTATTTCTTTTTTAGAGAAAATCCTTTAAAATAATAGATTATAGTATAGTTAAACACAAATAATTGATACAAACATCGCATTAAGAAATATAGTCGTTTTTTGATGCTTCTGAAATAGGAGGTGCCTTTGTTGAACAACAATGATATATTGGTCAGTCTTGATATAGGTACAACAAATATTAAAGTTATTATTGGTGAAGTTTTAAATGATTCATTGAACATTATTGGTGTTGGTACAGCAAAATCAAACGGAATGAAAAAAGGTGCTATTGTAGATATCGATCAGACAGTTCATTCTATTCGTAATGCAGTAGAGCAAGCAGAACGAATGGTAGGAATGCAAGTTGAAAGTGTAGTAGTTGGAATCACTGGAAATCATATTCAATTACAACCATGTCATGGTGTAGTGGCTGTTCAAAGTGAAAATCGTGAAATTACGAATGAGGATGTTAAACGTGTAATTGATGGTGCTCAAGTAATCTCTATTCCACCTGAACGGGAAATCATCGACGTTATTCCGAAACAATTTATTGTAGATGGGCTTGATGAAATTACCGATCCAAGAGGGATGATTGGTGTTCGCTTGGAAATGGAAGGTACCATTATTACATGCTCAAAAACCGTATTACATAACATTCTAAAATGTGTGGAACGTGCTAACTTAAAAGTGGCAGACATTTGTTTGCAACCTCTTGCGGCAGGTAAAGTAGCACTTTCTAAGGATGAAAAGAACTTAGGTGTCGCATTAATCGATGTCGGCGGTGGCTGCACAACAGTTTCTGTATTTGAAAATGACCATATTGCTTCTACTAGTGTAGTGCCGCTTGGTGGTGATAATATCACAAAGGATTTGTCAATAGGCCTTAGAACAACGACTGAAGAAGCTGAAGACATTAAGCTAAATCATGGTCATGCTTTCTATAATGACGCCCAAGAAGAGGAAGTGTTTGAAGCATCGATTATTGGAAGTAATGCGAAGCAAACCTTTAATCAGCTTCAGATTGCTGACATGATTGAAGCTAGACTAGAAGAAATTTATGCGTATGCAGAGCGAGAAATAAGAAGAATGGGTTATCATGAGTTACCAGGTGGATATGTTCTAACTGGTGGTACGATGAAAATGCCTGGTGCACTAGAACTTGCTGGAGACGTTTTTCAAGCAAATGTTCGAATTGCAATCCCGGATTATATCGGTGTTCGTGAATCACAATTTACAGCAGGGGTTGGGATATTACAGTTTGCATATCATAATGCAAAGATTCAAGGGAAAGAATTATTCCCTGCGATCACTGTATCAATGGAAGAACCAAAACCGAAACGGACCAAAAAACAACCTACACAAGCTACAACAACGAAAACGAAAGAGAATAATAAAAAAGAGTCTGGAATTGCTAATTTATTTAAGTATTTCTTCGATTAATCAGCGTTCCCACATTAAAATTAGCTTCTAGAAATCTTGTAATTTGCATATTAGGAGGAACGAAAAATGTTAGAGTTTGATACAAGTATTGACCAATTAGCAACGATTAAAGTTATTGGTGTCGGTGGAGGCGGAAATAACGCTGTAAACCGAATGATTGACCATGGTGTTGAAGGTGTTGAATTTATAGCAGTTAATACAGATGCACAAGCATTAAATTTATCAAAAGCGGAAACGAAATTACAAATTGGTGGGAAACTTACGAGAGGACTTGGGGCAGGTGCCAATCCGGAAGTAGGTAAAAAGGCTGCTGAAGAAAGCAAAGAACAACTAGAAGAAGTATTACAAGGTGCAGATATGATTTTTGTAACAGCTGGTATGGGTGGCGGTACTGGCACTGGTGCTGCACCAGTTATTGCACAAATTGCAAAAGATCTAGGTGCTTTAACAGTAGGTGTGGTAACTCGCCCATTCTCATTTGAAGGACGAAGAAGATCTAACCAAGCTGTTTCTGGAATCGATGCATTAAAGAATAATGTGGATACATTAATTGTTATTCCAAATGATCGATTACTAGAAATTGTGGATAAAAACACACCGATGTTAGAAGCATTTAGAGAAGCAGATAATGTTCTTCGTCAAGGTGTACAAGGTATTTCCGATTTAATTGCTAAACCAGGTCTTATTAACGTGGACTTTGCTGACGTTAAAACGATTATGTTTAATAAAGGATCTGCACTAATGGGGATTGGTGTTGCAACTGGTGAAAATCGTGCGACAGAAGCAGCTAAAAAAGCTATTTCTTCACCATTATTAGAAACTTCAATTGATGGTGCACATGGTATCCTGATGAATATTACTGGTGGTACTAATTTAAGTTTATATGAAGTACAAGAAGCTGCGGACCTCGTAACAAATGCTGCAGATGAAGAGGTTAACGTTATCTTTGGATCCGTCATAAATGAAGATCTTAAAGATGAGATTATTGTTACCGTTATTGCGACTGGATTTGATGAAAACAAAAAACCTGAGCAACCAACCAGACAACGTCCTACTGTAAATCAAACACAGCATGCAGCAACTAGAGTGAATGAAGAAGTAACCAAAGAACAACCACAACAAGCACGTCCTCGTCAAGAAGAAGATGTGTTAGACATTCCAACGTTTTTACGTAACAGAAATCGTAATCGCTAAGAATTTCTTAATAGAGAGACTTTCTAAAAGGGGAGTCTAATTTAACTGACGATAATAAATAATCTCGTATCACGAAATAGGTGGTACGAGATTTTTTTGTTGAGTCGATATCCTAGACATAAGTATTTCAATAGAAATGACATGTCTCACTCTAAATGGCTAATATATAATGACATGTTGCACCGTAATTCCACTTACCACGTCGATTCATCAGAGGTTTCCGCTCATAAATATACCCGAGGTGAATTACGAATTATTGACTAAGACCCTCGACATAACTAGTTGAAATTAGCTTATTTTTGCATACAAGAACTGACAGACTTCGCTTGATAACTAGTTTATACTTCTTTTTAGCAGATAGGAAAGTATGAAAAACTTTCCCAACTAGTTTTAGAAAAGCTAACGCATTTGCTAGAGATTGGGAGAATGCGAGTCTTTCTAATACGTTATTCTTACCAATGAATCCATTATATAAGCTTCTACTATACACGATTCTGATTAAAAGTAAGGAGTGAATCCCTTAAATGTCATAACCAATCTACTCTTTTCAAGCTCAAGAAAGGAAGAATAGTATGACTATTTACCTTGACGCAGTTTGGGTGTTGAATTTCCTTTTAGATTTAATGCTTTTGATGTTAACACAAGCATTAAGTAGAGTGTATACCCCTAAAGGGAGATTAGTCTTAGGAGCCATTGTTGCGTCTTTCATTGTACCAATAACACTTTATTTTCCAAATGCATATATCTCAACGTTATTTGGTAAGATACTTTATTCTATTCTCATCATCGCAGTTACATTCCGTTTTGTATCTGTAAAACAAATGATGAAGCAGCTTTTATTGTTTTATTTTGTAACGTTTACAATCGGTGGGGGACTGTTCGCGGCACATTATGTATTACAAAACCCGATTGCTCTTTCGGCTTCAGGATTTTTGTCATTTAGTACTGGCTATGGTGATCCGGTTAGTTGGCTATTTGTTGTCATTGGATTTCCGATTGCTCTTTGGTTTACAAAGAATCGTATGGACAAGCACGTGGTAGAAAAAATTCGATATGATCAACTCTATGAAGTTTGCTTAACGATTAATAATAAAAGCTTTACAACTACTGGATTTATTGATAGTGGTAATCAATTAGTCGATCCATTAACGAAAAGGCCTGTGGTCATTTGTGATGAGTCTTTTTTAAAACAATGGTTTCAACACGACGATTGGATCAAATTAAGGCAGGCCTACGAGAATTTAAATATGGAAGATATCCCTGTGAACTGGGCTAGCTATATGCAAGTTGTTCCTTTTCACGGTGTGGAAGGTAGAAGTAATTTTCTCTTTGCATTAAAGCCTGACAATCTAACTATTTACTATGGGGAACAACAAATTGTTGCTAGTAAACTATTAATCGGCATCCAATTTTCTGATTTAACAGATGACAAAAGCTATCATTGTTTATTACACCCGCAACTAATAAAATTAGCAACTATTCATTCAGCATAAAAAAGGAGCGATACAAATGGAAAAATTAAAATTAAAATTTCGGGTTTGGTGGTATAAGTTATTAGTTAAATTAGGTTTTAAACCAAAAGAAATTTATTACATAGGTGGTAGTGAAGCATTGCCTCCACCGTTATCTAAGGAAGAGGAAAGCGAATTATTAGTATTACTAACCAAAGGAGATTCGTCAGCAAGATCTGTACTCATCGAACGAAATCTTCGTTTAGTCGTATACATTGCAAGGAAATTTGAGAATACGGGGATTAATATAGAGGACTTAATTAGTATAGGCACCATTGGATTAATTAAAGCAGTTAACACGTTTAATCCAGAGAAAAAGATAAAGCTTGCAACATATGCTTCTCGTTGTATTGAGAACGAGATTCTCATGTATTTAAGAAGAAACAATAAGCTTAAATCGGAAATTTCCTTTGATGAGCCATTGAATATTGATTGGGATGGGAATGAGCTACTATTATCTGATGTGTTAGGCACAGAGGAAGATGTTATTACGAAAAATTTAGAAACAAAAGTTGATAAGCATCTATTGCAAAATGCTTTATCACAATTAAATGCTAGAGAAAAACAAATAATGGAATTGAGATTTGGTCTTATAGGTGAGGAAGAAAAAACACAAAAAGATGTAGCGGATATGTTAGGTATTTCTCAATCCTATATCTCTCGATTAGAGAAGAAAATTATTCGTAGGTTAAAAAAAGAATTTAATAAGATGGTGTAGCTTGATATAGCAAGAATTAATGGGGTTGATATATTTTAAATCAATGATTCACACTGCATAATTTTTTCCTTCCTAGGAGATACTGTCCATGAACAGCATCTCCAACTGGGAGGGTACAGAATGACTAGACATAAAGTAGTAATATGCGGTGTAGATACATCTAAGTTACCTGTTTTAACAAACGAAGAAATGCGAGCGCTTTTTATTAAAATGCAAGAGGGGGATATCTACGCAAGAGAAGAATTGGTTAATGGGAATCTCCGCTTAGTGTTAAGCGTAATCCAACGATTTAATAATCGTGGTGAATACGTAGATGACCTGTTTCAAGTTGGTTGTATCGGACTAATGAAATCTATTGATAATTTCGATTTAAGTCATAATGTGAGATTTTCTACTTATGCCGTACCGATGATTATTGGTGAAATTCGTAGGTATTTACGTGACAATAATCCAATACGTGTATCTCGTTCTTTACGAGATATTGCGTATAAAGCACTTCAGGTACGTGAGAAATTAATTAATAAAACATCAAAAGAACCTACTCCAGCTGAAATTGCTGAAGAGATGGGGGTACCACATTCGGATGTCGTTTTTGCAATGGATGCAATACAAGATCCGGTATCTCTATTTGAACCAATTTATAATGATGGTGGCGACCCGATATATGTAGTCGATCAAATTAGTGATGATAAAGATAGGGATGATACCTGGGTAGACAAGCTTTCCTTGAAGGAAGGAATGCATCAACTAAATGAGCGAGAAAAAATGATACTTAATAAACGCTTCTTCCAAGGGAAAACACAAATGGAGGTTGCCGACGAAATCGGAATCTCCCAAGCGCAAGTGTCCAGATTGGAAAAAGCTGCAATTAGTCAAATGAATAAGCAAATGTTTGAATAGTGATATATGAGGCTGGGACAAAACTATTTCTAACATAGGATAAACCGAACATTAAAGTTAGCGCATCGAACCCGCCCCGGAAATATACTTGCGGTTGCTTCCTGTACAGGGGCGACATTTGCTCGAGAGAACCTCGCAGTGTCTACCTTGCACTTTATCGCAGTATAAGTGCGACATCTGCTCGAAAAGACCCCGCAGTGTCTTCTTTACCGTTGGGCGCATGGTGAGCCTCCTCAGAGCTAACGCTCCCCTGGGGTCTCACCGATGCCTTTCCTCCCACAGGGGTCTCCGTATATTTCCGGGGCTAATGTGGTAATTTGTTCGTTTTTTATTACCTTTGTTTTCGTTTTGCTCCAGCCTCTATTTCATGTAAGAAAATCTTAAGCGGGAGTAAATAATTTTTCGTTGGCTAAGCCCTGAATGAACTCTTAAACTAGTGCATATATATCACTAGTAAGGGTAGGTGAGACGGGTGATTACATTATCTGATTTGCAAGCAAAAGAACTGATCGTTATTAATGACGGAAGAAGATTAGGGCATATTTCCGATCTAGAGATTGATCCTGATCGCGGAAGAATAATTGCATTAGTTATTTATATTCGCGAAAAAAAGGGAGGTTTCTTTGGAAAACCTGATGAATTAATGATATATTGGGAGCAAATCGTCACAATTGGTTCCGACGTGATTTTAGTAAAAGATGTTGACGGGGCTAAATTATATCTTGAATAATTATTCTAGCAGGGGGAATTACGTTGCAAGACATATTCCAATATGATGGAAATTCATTGCTTCATATAAATAAGTGGATGGAAATGGAACCAAACTTAACAGTCGGTTTTACGACTCGTCATGGTGGTGTTAGTAAGCAACCCTTTCATACAAATAATATGGGATTACATGTTTTTGATGATGTAGAAGACGTACTTGTAAATCGAAAAAGATTAGCTACAACTTTACATATTCCACTAGATAACTGGGTAAGTGGTGAGCAGGTCCATCATTCTGAAGTACATATTGTTGATTCTCAAGATGCTGGTAGAGGAGCAATTACTGTAGAATCGTCTCTAATAGGAATAGATGGATTGATCAGTAACCAGAAAGGAATCCTCTGTACAGCCTTTTTTGCCGATTGTGTACCTTTATTCTTTTTTGATCCGGTAACAAAATACGTAGGTATTGCCCATGCAGGGTGGAAAGGAACGGTTGCTAGAATTGCTGAGAAAACGATCCTGAAATTTATCCAACTTGGTTCGGCTCCTAAAGATATACGTGTAGCGATAGGTCCTTCTATATCTACTGAAAATTACGAGGTAGATAACTATGTAAAAAATCGCATACCACAGGAGTTTCATGATGTGGTTTTGATCGAGACAGGTCATGACCACTATTTGTTAGATTTAAAACAATTAAATGTCGAAATTCTTGTACAAGCTGGCGTGTTTCGTAGTAATATAGATGTAACATCTTACTGTACGTATCGAGATGAAAATTTGTTTTTTTCACATCGACGGGATCAAGGGAAAACCGGTCGAATGTTAGGATATATTGGTTTTACGGGTTAGTGGTAAGGAGGAGTACATGTCATCATGGATGTAGCACAAAACTTAGCAGAAATTAAAACAAAAATTAATGAAGCTAGTCATAAGGTAAATCGAGATCCAAATGAGATCACCATCATTGCTGTAACGAAATATGTTACAATAGAAAGAACGATGGAAGCAATCGAAGCTGGAATATCTGATCTTGGAGAAAATCGTCAAGAAGGATTTTTAGAAAAGTATGATCAAATACAAGACAATGTTACATGGCATTTTATTGGTAGTCTACAAACAAGGAAAGTAAAAGATGTAATAAATAAGGTAGATTATCTTCATTCTTTGGATAGACTGTCATTAGCTAAAGAAATTGAAAAGCGTGCCTCATCTACTGTTAATTGTTTTATCCAGGTTAATGTTAGTGGTGAGGATTCCAAGCACGGACTACATCCGGATGAAGTAATGGAATTTGTTGAGAAAATTTCTCAATACACTAAAATACATATTGTTGGGTTAATGACCATGGCTCCACATACAGAAGATAAAGAGCTACTACATCAAGTATTTGGTATACTTAGAAATTTACGAGACACTATTAAAGAGAGAAACTATCCTTTTGCAC
Source organism: Ornithinibacillus massiliensis (assembly GCF_018310345.1). Lineage (GTDB taxonomy): Bacteria > Bacillota > Bacilli > Bacillales > Amphibacillaceae > Ornithinibacillus > Ornithinibacillus massiliensis. The sequence continues at coordinate 712,226 of NZ_JAGXBY010000002.1, read as the reverse complement.
CATGTGAGTATTTATCCATGGGAATGAGCAATGATTATGATATTGCAATTGAGGAAGGTGCAACCCATATTCGAATCGGTTCTAAGCTGGTTGGGGCTAATAAGTGAGGTGGATAATTTGAGTATTAAGAACAAGTTAAAGACATTATTTGCTATGGACGATGAATATGAATACATTGAAGAAGAAGTAGCTACATCTTCCTCCAATAACGTAATCCCGGCTACTAGTAATAATGTAATCAACTTAAAAAGTGTTAAAACAAGTTCTTCCAAAGTAGTACTCTGTGAGCCAAGGACGTTTGATGAAGCACAGCAAATTGCAGATAATATTGTCAATAAACGAACCGTTGTTATAAATTTACAACGTGTAGAACATTATGAGGCAAAGAGAATGATAGATTTCTTAAGTGGGACAGTGTATGCCGTTAACGGGGTTATTCAACGTTTAGGTTCACAAACATTCCTCTGTGCACCAGATAATGTTGATGTCTCTGGCTCTATCACAGAAGCTTTCGAAGAAGAATTCAATAAAGGATGGTAAAGTAGATCATGTCGTTATATACGTTATTTTTGATTTTGTCTAATGTATTACGTGTTTATAGTTTCGGATTAATTATTTATATTTTCATGTCATGGTTTCCTGGAGCAAGAGAATCATCATTTGGGGAAATACTTTCAAAATTGTATGAACCATATTTAGAACCTTTCCGTAAGTTTATCCCCCCACTAGGAATGATCGATATTTCACCTATTGTTGCGATTATTGTGTTACAGCTAGCAGGGGCTGGGTTGTGGGCTATATATGATATTTTAGTACGATTGGTAATTGGGTGATTACAGGTAGATGGATATATATCAACATTTTCGTAAAGAAGAGCATAGCTTCATTGATCAAGTTTTATCATGGATGGAACAAGTGGAGCGCTCTTATTTACCTCGATTGACAGATTTTTTAGACCCGAGGGAACAACAAATTATTGAAATGTTAATTGGAACCTCAAATGATGAGCTGAAATTGTTATTTTTTGGTGGAGGAACATATTCTGAGCGAAAACGAGCGATTATTGCTCCTCTTTATGAAGAGATTAACGAGGATTCCTTTAATATATCGTTATTACAGGCTACCTACCATGAAAAATTCGTCTCGCTCACTCATCGAGATGTGTTAGGTGCCTTTTTATCATTAGGAATGAAACGAAAAAAAGTAGGAGATATTTTGGCTGGTAAAGGCAAGGTTCAGCTTGCTTTAGATAAAGATATTTCCGCTTATGTCCAGATGAATATGACAATGATCAGGAAATCTACAATTACATTCGAAGAAAAACCTTTTTCGGATTTAATTGAACAAGAACCTATTTGGTCTCGTTCTGAGAAAATTGTTTCTTCCTTAAGACTGGATACGATGTTAAAAGAAATTTATTCTTTATCCCGCAAAGAGGCACAGACTCTTATTGATAAAGGATTAGTTAAAGTTAACTATCGTACGGTTGAGGATAGTAAATTCATTTTAAGAGAAGGCGATATGATTTCTCTAAGAGGAAAAGGTAGAAGCAAGCTCATCGCTGTCAATGGGCAAACCAAAAAGGAAAAAATAAAAGTTACAACTGCATTATTACAGGTATAGTAAAGAGTGACTATTTGATATATAATGATATCGAATAGTTGCTTTTTGACTTTTTTCTAGAAATGTAAGCATAAATTGCAGGAAATACATATTTTTTGTCGAAATATACTGGTATACTGAAAATGGACTAATATTTTTATAAAATCATAGGGAGGTAGCCGTTATGCCATTAACACCATTAGATATTCATAATAAAGAATTTACGAGAAGTTTTCGTGGATATGATGAAGATGAAGTAAATGAATTTTTAGATCAGGTTATTAAGGATTATGAAATGGTAATTAGAGAAAGAAAAGAATTAAAAGAAAAGATTGAACAAATGAATGAAAAGTTAAGCCATTTCACCAATATAGAAGAAACATTAAATAAATCAATCCTTATTGCTCAAGAAACGGCTGAAGAATTAAAAGGGAATGCTTCAAAGGAGTCGAAACTCATCATTAAAGAGGCAGAGAAAAATGCTGACCGTATTATTAACGATGCGCTAAGTAAGTCTCGCAAAATCTCAATGGAAGTCGAAGAGTTAAAGAAACAAGCTAAAGTTTTCCGTACTCGTCTAAGAATGCTTGTGGAAGCTCAATTAGATATGATTGGATCAGATGATTGGGAAGATTTATTTGAGGAAGCGGTTGGTAAAGATTTAGAATTAGCTAATAATGAATCTTAAACCTTGACGTTTTATTAAAATTTACATATAATGCTTACACGAATAGGTTAAAATAATAGCAAATACGATGATAGAGACAGTATAAAAACTAGTTGCTTGTCAGAGCGAGCTAGGGTCTGGTGAAAGCCTAGTACAGCACGTTTTTAGAAAATCACTCTTGAGTATCCAATTTGAAATAAATCAAGTAAAATTGGACGTCTTGTTCACGTTACGAATATCGAGTGAATTTAAAATGTTATCATTTTAAATTTATAAGGGTGGTACCGCGAGTCTTCTCGTCCCTTTCTGGGATCAGAGAGGCTTTTTTTATTTTATGATGGTTTTTCGGGAAGTTGGGTTAATTTAAGCGAGCTTATGTTCTAACCGCGAAACTATACAACAAATCAAAAAATAGCCAAACATAATTATCAAGTAAAGTTAAAACATAAGGAGGTCTAATCAGTGGACTATAAAGAAACATTACTGATGCCAAAAACAGAATTTCCAATGCGAGGGAATCTACCAAACAAAGAACCATTACGTCGTGAAAAATGGGAAGAAATGAACCTATACGAAAAATCAGTGGAAAGAACAAAAGGTAGACGAACATTTATCCTACACGATGGTCCACCATATGCAAACGGTGATATTCATATTGGCCATGCATTAAATAAAATCTTAAAAGATTTCATTACGCGGTATAAGTCAATGTCAGGTTACCATGCACCTTATATTCCAGGATGGGATACACATGGTCTTCCGATTGAAACTGCATTAACGAAGAATAAAAAAGTGAAACGTAAAGAGCTATCTGTAGCAGAATTTAGACAGCTATGTGCAGAATATGCATTAACCCAAGTCGATAGTCAACGTTCGCAATTTAAAGAACTAGGCGTACGTGGTGATTGGGATAATCCATATATAACATTAACGAAAGATTATGAAGCGGCTCAAATTAAAGTATTCGGTGAAATGGCCAAAAAAGGGTATATCTATAAAGGACTAAAACCAGTATATTGGTCTCCTTCTTCTGAATCAGCGCTTGCTGAGGCAGAGATTGAGTATTATGATAAACGCTCTGCTTCTATTTATGTTGCGTTTGAAGTAGAAGATGGAAAAGAAGTTCTGGATTCTGGAGATAAAATTGTCATCTGGACGACAACTCCATGGACAATTCCAGCTAATCTAGGTATCAGTGTCCATCCTGATATCAACTATGTGTTAGTTAAAGTTAATAATGACAAATTTGTTGTGGCAGAAGCACTACTTGAATCTTTAATAACAGAACTAGAGTGGGAAAATCTACAAGTAGTGAAAAGCTTCAAAGGAAAAGAATTAGAGCGCGTAACAGCAAAACATCCATTCTACTCCCGTGAATCTCTTGTCATGCTTGGTGAGCATGTTACGACTGATGCAGGTACAGGTTGTGTTCATACAGCTCCTGGCCATGGGGAAGATGACTTTTATGTTTCGAAGGCATATGGCATTGAGGCTTTCTGTCCAGTGGATCATAAAGGTGTGTTTACTAGTGAAGCACCTGGATTTGAAGGTATGTTCTATGACGATGCAAATAAAGTAATTACTGAAAAGTTAGATGAAGTCGGTGCTTTATTAAAACTTTCCTTTATTACTCACTCCTACCCACATGACTGGAGAACTAAAAAACCAACCATTTTCCGTGCTACCGCACAGTGGTTTGCTTCAATCAAAGATTTCCGTGAAGATATCTTAGATGAAATCAAACAAGTTAATTGGTATCCAGCATGGGGAGAGACAAGACTATACAATATGGTTCGTGATCGTGAGGACTGGTGTATTTCTCGTCAACGTGCTTGGGGAGTTCCAATTCCGGTATTTTATGGTGAGGATGGAACAGCAATTATTACAGATGAAACAATTGAACATGTATCGAAATTATTTGCAGAGCATGGTTCTAATATTTGGTTTGAAAGAGAAGCGAAAGATCTATTACCAGAAGGATTTGCTTCTGAGCATAGTCCAAATGGTGAATTCACGAAAGAAACGGATATTATGGATGTTTGGTTTGACTCTGGGTCTTCGCATGCAGGAGTATTATTAAATAGAGAAGATCATACAAGACCAGCTGATGTTTATTTAGAAGGTAGTGACCAATATCGTGGTTGGTTTAACTCTTCTTTATCAACGGCCGTAGCTGTTACAGGTAAAGCACCATATAAAAACGTTATTAGCCATGGCTTTGTTTTAGACGGTAATGGTCGTAAGATGAGTAAATCACTTGGAAATGTTATCATGCCAAGTAAAGTATTAAAGCAGCTAGGTGCAGATATTTTACGTCTATGGGTGGCATCGGTTGATTATCAAGCAGATGTCCGTATTTCAGATGACATTCTGAAACAAACTTCTGAGGCGTACCGTAAAATCCGAAACACTTTCCGATTTATGTTAGCAAATTTAGCTGACTATAATCCAGAAACAGATCGTGTACCGGAAGCAGAAATGGAAGAAGTAGATCGTTACATGTTACATCGTTTGCAACAGTTAGTAAAAGAAGTACGGGAAAGTTATGAGAAATTTGAGTTCTCTCCTATTTTCCATCGTATCCATAACTTCGTTGCAGATGATCTAAGCTCCTTCTATTTAGATTTTGCTAAGGATATTCTTTATATTGAAGCGGCAGATAATCATCGTCGTCGTAGTATCCAAACGGGGTATTATGAAATCCTAACCACCTTGGTACAATTGTTAACACCGATTATCCCACATACTGCCGATGAGGTATGGGAATATATTCCGGGGGTTAAAGAAGAGAGCCCTCAATTGACAGATATTCCAGAACCAAGAGAAATCGAAGGATTTCATGGTTTGGAGAACAAGTGGAATCATTTCATGGCCATCCGTGATGATGTACTAAAAGCACTTGAAGAGGCACGTAATGAAAAAGTAATTGGTAAGTCTCTAGAGGCTAAGATTACGGTTGTTCCAAGAGATGAAGAAACAAAGACAGTAATAAATTCAATTAACGATGTTCATCAGCTTCTAATCGTTTCAGAGGCTGTTGTTAAGGAACAATCAGAGGAAGCAGCAGAATACCGTTATGTCGATGTTCTTGTTGAAAAACATCCAGCTGAAAAATGTGAACGCTGCTGGGTTGCCTCAGATACAGTAGGACAAAATGAAAAACATTCAACACTTTGCTCCCGCTGTGCCGATGTTGTAGAAAAACACTATTTTGCATAAGTGTTATAATTGGCATAAAAATAACGTGAAGCTTATAAGGCAATAAAACTAGAATAACCCGAACTAATTCGCTTGATATCAACGAATTAGTTCGGGTTTCTTTCATCCGTATACGTTTCCGACAGTTATACAGAATGATAATGGACAAATCATTGAATTTTTACAGGATACGGTATAAGATTAACTAAGGATTTATATACAAATAATAGAGTGAAGTAGTCAATATGGAGGGGTAACCTGAATGTATCGGTACTATATTTTAGCAGTATTCGTCATAGCAGTAGACCAATTTACCAAGTACTTAGTAGTAAAAAATATGGAATTATATGAGCAAATATCGATTATAGATGGCTTCTTTTCGTTAACCTCGCATCGAAATAGTGGTGCAGCTTGGGGAATATTAGAAGGTAAAATGTGGTTCTTTTATATAGTAACGATAATTGTGATTATCGGAATCATTTACTATCTACAAAAATTTGGAAAAGAAAGCAAATTATTTGGTATCGCTTTAGGCCTAATTTTAGGTGGTGCTATTGGTAATTTTATTGATCGTTTATTCCATCAAGAAGTAGTAGACTTTTTCGACTTTGTAATTTTTGGATATGATTTCCCGATTTTCAATATTGCGGATTCGGCACTGACAATCGGTGTAATATTCGTGATAATTGCTACAATATTGGATGAGAAAAAGCAGAAAGGAAAAAATAAATGACATTACAACATGTTGTTACAGAAACTCAAAATAAAATGCGAATCGATAAACTATTAGCCGACATAAACCCTGATGAATCTCGTTCACGGGTTCAAGGATGGATTACGAAAGAGCTTGTTATGGTGAACGATGAGGTAGTAAAGGCTAATTATAAGTGTCAAGTAGGAGATGTTATTACATGGAGAATTCCTGAGGTGGAGTCATTAGATATTGAAGCTGAGAATATTCCTTTAGATATTGTTTATGAAGATAGTGATGTATTAGTGGTTAATAAGCCGAAAGGAATGGTCGTCCATCCATCTGCAGGGCATCAATCTGGCACATTAGTGAATGGTTTACTATATCATTGTAAGGATCTATCTGGAATTAATGGGATAGAGCGTCCGGGAATTGTTCATCGTATTGATAAAGATACTAGTGGCTTATTGCTCGTTGCTAAAAATGACAAAGCTCACACCAGTTTATCTGAACAATTATCGAATAAAGATGTGAAACGAAAATATGAAGCGGTTGTTCACGGTGTCATTAATCATGACACAGGAATGGTTGATGCGCCAATAGGAAGGGATCCGAAAGATCGTCAAAAAATGGGCGTGGTGGAAAATGGGAAGCCCGCAGTCACTCATTTTCAAGTGCTAAACCGTTTTAATGAATTTACACATATTGAATGTCAATTAGAAACAGGTAGAACACATCAAATACGTGTTCATATGCGGTATATTGGATTTCCGCTTGTAGGCGATCCAAAATATGGACCTAGAAAAACTTTGGATACAAATGGTCAAGCATTACATGCAAGACTAATAGGGTTTACACATCCTACTACAGGGGAATGGCTAGAATTTGAAGTAGAGCCACCTGCCTATTTTAAAGAATTACTAACTAATTTAGAATTAATGTAGTTGACAAGAAGAGTTAATTCTGAAATAATGTAACAAATGAATAGAAACCTTTAAATTTTCAGTCCAGAGAGGCTAAAAAGGGAACGACTTTTACGGGATATTTGTAATCACTCCCCCTTTTTTCCTTATGGAGAAAAGGGGGTTTTTATTTAGGAGGGCGCAACACATATGATCAAAAAAACCGAAATTCTAGACGAGCAGGCAATAAACCGAGCACTTACCCGAATTGCCCATGAAATCCTTGAAAAAAATAAAGGTGGAGAAGACCTTGTCATCGTTGGGATTAAAACGAGAGGTGTACCACTGGCAAAAAGAATACAAGAAAAGATTAAAAGAATTGAAGGGTTAACCTTGCCAATTGGGGAACTAGATATAACATTATATCGTGACGACCTAGCAAAGGCTATAGATTCAAATGAACCAGAAATACGCAAAACCGATTTGCCAGATAATATTACGAATAAAAAGGTTATCTTAATCGATGATGTCTTATATACTGGGAGAACGGTTAGAGCAGCAATGGATGCTGTAATGGATATTGGCAGACCGTCACAAATACAGCTGGCAGTCTTAGTGGATAGAGGGCATCGTGAGCTACCAATTCGTGCAGATTATGTTGGAAAAAATATACCAACATCAGAGAAGGAGATTATAGTAGTCCGACTTAATGAAACGGACCAAATCGATTTAGTATCTATTTATGAAAAATAAATAATGAAAGGACCTTTAATTAAATCCAGAGAGGTTTACAAGGTTGCTTTGATTACGTGCGATAGAATTCTGCACGTCTACCTCTTTGCGACCAAAATGCAAAGAGGTTTTTTTATTTAGGTAAAATCCTTAGACGAATGGGAGGGCTGTAAATGGAACACTTTATATCCATCGACCAGTTAAGTAAGCAAGAGATTTTTCAGTTACTAGAGGATGCACAAATGTATCAAATGAAAAAAATGAAAATTTCCAAGCAACTTTTTGTAGCGAATTTATTCTTCGAGCCAAGTACTAGAACTAAAATGAGCTTTACTGTAGCAGAAAGAAAGCTAGGTTTAGAAGTGTTAGACTTTCACGCAGAAGCCTCTAGCTTAGCAAAAGGGGAAACACTATATGATACCGTGAAGACTTTTGAATCGATTGGAGCAAATGCACTAGTTATTAGACATGATGCAGACCAATGGATAGAAGAATTAGAACACATCACTATTCCGATCATAAATGCTGGAGCTGGAACACGTGAGCATCCTACCCAAGGAATGCTTGACCTTCTGACAATCTATCAAGAATTTAATACGTTCGAAAATCTTAACATCGTGATAGTAGGCGATATTAAACATAGCAGGGTAGCAAACTCAAACGCGCATACACTTCAACGATTAGGTGCCAATGTCTATTTAAGTGCTGCACCAGGCTACGAAGATGAATCACTACCTTTCCCATATATCACAATAGATGAAGCAGTTGAATTTTGTGATGTTGTGATGATGTTAAGGATTCAACATGAAAGACATGTTGAAAAGCATGATACTAAACAGTATTTAGAACAATTTGGATTAACAAAAGAACGGGAACAAAGGATGTTAAGTAAGGCAATTATTCTTCATCCTGCTCCCGTTAACCGAGGAGTAGAGATGGATAGTGACCTTGTGGAATGTAGCCGCTCTAGAATATTTAAGCAAATGAATAATGGGGTCTTTATGAGAATGGCAATTTTAACACATGTATTACAAAAATGGGGGATTATAAATGAGAATCTTATTAAAGAATGCTAGCCGATTGATGGAGAATGGGGTACTAGAAAGCTGTGATGTTCTAATTGAGGAAGGTAAAATAAAGCAAATTGGTGAATCGATTGAAAATGAAGCTGTAGATCGTTTGATTAACTGTGAGGGTAAGCTTGTAACACCTGGATTTATCGACGTACACATTCATTTACGAGAACCAGGAGGAGAACATAAGGAAACGATTAAAACAGGGACAAAGGCTGCTGCCAGAGGTGGTTTTACAACGGTATGTGCTATGCCAAATACGAATCCAGTACCGGACGATGTAGCATCCATTACTAGTTTACTAGAGAAAATAGATCAAGATGCTCTCATTAGGGTCATACCTTATGCATCGATTACGAAAGGGTTAAAAGGAGAGGAGCTAACGGATTTAGAGGAGTTAGCCAAACATAATGTATTTGCATTTACTGATGATGGTGTAGGCATCCAAACAGCTCACGCGATGTACTCGGCAATGAAAAGAGCACAAGCAGCAGGGAAAGCTATTGTTGCCCATTGTGAAGATAACTCTATCGTGTATGGTGGTGTCGTTCATCATGGCGATGTAAGTGAGCGTCTTGATTTACCAGGTATTCCTTCAATAAGTGAGTCCGTCCAGATCGCTCGGGATGTCCTGTTAGCAGAAGCTACAGGGTGTCATTATCATGTTTGCCATGTGAGCACGAAGGAATCTGTTCGTGTAATCCGAGATGCAAAAAAAGCAGGAATTCATGTCACGGCAGAAGTGACACCACATCACTTAATTTTAAATGAAGACTCCATTACCCAAGATGATGGTAATTGGAAAATGAATCCACCATTAAGAAGTAAAGCAGATCAAGAAGCATTACTGGAAGGTCTATTAGATGGAACGATTGACTTTATTGCGACAGATCATGCGCCACATAGTGCAGATGAAAAAGCCCAAGGAATGCTTCATGCACCATTTGGAATTGTAGGGTTAGAAACAGCCTTTCCACTCCTCTATACGAATTTAGTTAAACGAGGAAAAATAACCTTACATCAACTGATAGACTGGTTAACGATAAAACCTGCACAGGTGTTCCATTTACCCTATGGAAGATTAAGAGAAAATGATATAGCAGATGTAACATTAATTGACTTATCTAGGGAGACAAGGATTGATAAACATACCTTCTATTCAAAAGGGAAAAATACACCATTTCATAATTGGAACGTAACGGGTATACCAGTTGTTACGATCTATGAAGGGAACATCGTCTATGAGGAGGAAAGCTATGTTAAAGCGTAAACTAGTACTAGAAAATGGAACCGTATTTATTGGGTCAGGGTTTGGTAGTGATCGTGAGATAAGTGGAGAAGTAGTATTTAATACAAGTATGACAGGGTATCAGGAGATTATTTCTGATCCATCATACTGTGAGCAGATTGTCACCTTAACCTATCCGCTTATTGGGAATTATGGGATAAACAGAGATGACTTTGAAACAGTTGCCCCTTTTATAAATGGTTTAATCGTTAAAGAATACAGTGAGTATCCTTCTAATTTTCGGTGTGATGAAACAATCGATAGTTTTCTAAAAGCACATAATATTCCAGGATTAGCAGGAATTGATACTCGGAAGCTAACTAAATGTATTCGGAAGGCAGGAACAATGCGAGGTTACATTGCTAATGAAGAAGTACCAGATGATGAGATTATTAGAAGGTTACAGCAAATCCCGGTAAGACATGATCAAGTGAAACAAACCTCTACTTCTAAACCATATATTGTTCCCGGAAGAGGTCGTCGGATCGTATTAATTGATTTTGGAATGAAGCATGGTATTTTACGAGAATTAACGAAACGTGATTGTCATGTAACCGTCGTTCCTTATAACTATTCAGCTGATAATATTTTACGGTTAAAACCAGATGGAATTATGCTTACAAATGGTCCTGGTGATCCACAGGATGTACCGGAAGCTATTGAAACAATTCAACGTGTTATTGGTGCAATCCCGATATTTGGAATATGTTTAGGGCATCAATTATTAGCACTTGCTTGTGGTGCAAAAACAGAAAAAATGAAGTTTGGTCACCGTGGTGGAAATCATCCAGTAAAGGATATACTTCATGGAAAAACATTTCTTACCTCGCAAAATCATGGCTATGCGGTAAATACAGCTTCATTAGCAAATACGGATTTAGAACTAACACAAATAGCATTAAATGATCATTCTGTTGAAGGAATCAGGCATAAAGTATTCCCAGCATTTTCCGTGCAGTACCATCCAGAAAGTTCACCTGGACCGGAAGATTCCAACTATTTATTTGATGATTTTTTACGCTTAATTGATCAAACGATAACGAAACAGCAGGAGGAGAAAGTCTATGCCTAAACGAACAGACATTCAGAAAATACTTGTTATTGGATCAGGCCCAATCGTAATTGGTCAAGCAGCAGAATTTGATTATTCGGGGACACAAGCCTGTCAAGCGCTTAGAGAAGAGGGCTACACAGTTATTTTAGCAAACTCTAATCCAGCTACCATTATGACAGATCAAACAGTAGCAGACCGAGTATACATGGAGCCATTAACCGTTGAATTTTTAACTAAAATTATTCGTAAGGAGCAACCAGATGCATTATTACCGACACTAGGTGGGCAAACAGGCTTAAACTTAGCAGTAGCTTTAGATAAAACTGGAATCCTTAAGCAATATAATGTTGCCCTATTAGGTACATCGTTAGAAGCAATCCAAAAAGCAGAAGATCGTGAAAAGTTCCGTGACTTGATGCAAGAAATCAATGAGCCTGTACCAGAAAGTCGTATTGTTAATACAGTAGAGGAGGCCGTTGATTTCGCGGAGACAATTGGTTTTCCATTAATTGTTCGACCAGCATATACATTAGGTGGTACTGGTGGAGGGATGTGCTATGACGAGGATGATTTGCGAGAAATTACCCGTAATGGACTAGCGTTATCACCAGTGAATCAGTGCTTAATCGAAAGAAATATCGCGGGCTTTAAAGAGATTGAGTATGAGGTAATGCGAGATAAAAATGACCAAGCGATTGTCGTATGTAATATGGAAAATATTGACCCAGTTGGTATTCATACAGGTGATTCTATTGTCGTTGCTCCTTCACAAACATTAAGTGACAGGGAATATCAGTTACTTCGAAATGCTTCCCTTAAGATTATCCGTGCACTCGAAATTGAAGGAGGATGTAATGTTCAGCTAGCCTTAGATCCAACTAGTTTTGCTTATTATGTCATTGAAGTTAATCCACGTGTGAGCCGTTCGTCTGCACTAGCATCGAAAGCAACAGGCTATCCGATAGCAAAAATGGCAGCTAAAATTGCGGTTGGACTGACACTAGATGAAATAATGAATCCTATCACGGGAACAACTTATGCATTATTTGAACCTGCATTAGACTATGTCGTGACGAAATTACCTCGATTCCCATTTGATAAGTTTGTTACAGGAGATCGTAAATTAGGTACGCAGATGAAGGCAACTGGAGAAATTATGGCTATCGGAAGGAACTTTGAAGAATCACTGTTAAAGGGAATTCGTTCCATGGATATTGGGACAGAGGAGTTAGGGTTAACTAGTTTAGCTTTTCTGGATGAGGATGATATTTTATATCGACTAAAAGTAGCAGATGATGAAAGAATATTTGTTATTGCGGAAGCATTCCGTAGAGGGGTATCACTCGATACAGTATTTAACTTGACGAAGATTGACCCGTTTTTCTTAACTAAGCTACAAGAATTAGTAAACTTTGAAGCCGTTATTAGTAGTAATGTATTTTCTAAAGAAATACTTTATCAAGCAAAACAAAAAGGATTTTCCGATAATCAAATTGCTAGGCTTTGGAATAGTACTGTTGATGAGCTTTATCAGTTTCGTATCCAAGAAAATATTGTTCCTGTATTTAAAATGGTGGATACGTGTGCAGCAGAATTTGATTCTAAAACACCTTATTTTTATAGTTCCTATGAGGAAGAAAATGAGTCGATACCAACAGGTCATCGAAAAGTGTTAGTGTTAGGATCAGGGCCAATCCGAATTGGTCAAGGGGTAGAATTTGATTATGCTACCGTGCATTCTGTACTTGCCATTAAAGAGATGGGTTATGAAGCTATTATCATGAATAATAATCCTGAAACAGTGTCTACCGATTTTAGTATATCCGATAAATTATACTTCGAGCCTCTTACGTTAGAGGATGTTATGCATGTTATTAATCTAGAGAAACCTGAAGGAGTTATTGTCCAATTCGGAGGCCAAACGGCAATTAATTTAGCAGAAGGTCTTGCAAGAAGAGGTGTTCCAATCTTAGGTACAGCACTAGAGGCAATCGATAAAGCGGAAGACAGAGATAAATTTGAAATATTATTAGAAGAGCTAGGATTATTAAGAGCAGAAGGGAAAGCAGTTAAACGAATAGAGCAAGCAATCGATGTTGCGGATTCCATCGGCTATCCAGTATTAGTTCGTCCTTCATACGTTATCGGCGGCAGTCGTATGGAGATTGTCTATAGCCAAGACGAACTCGAAGCATATTTGCAAAAAACTGGCCATATCACCGATCGCCATCCGATTCTAGTAGATAAGTATATTACGGGAATTGAAGTAGAGGTAGATGCCATTAGTGATGGTGAGACAACTATCGTACCAGGAATAATGGAGCATATAGAACGTTCCGGTGTTCATTCTGGAGATTCGATAGCTGTGTATCCTCCACAACGATTATCAGAAAAGGTAAAGGAAAAATGCTTTGAAGCAACCTGGAAAATATCACAGGCGCTGAAAGTGAAAGGCTTAGTCAACATTCAGTTTATTATTTGTGATGAAGATGTGTATGTTTTAGAAGTAAATCCAAGAGCAAGTAGGACGATACCATTCCTTAGTAAGATAACGGGCGTAACAATGGCAAACCTTGCTACCAGGTGTATTCTCGGTGAAAAGCTAACGGATTTAGGTTATACATCCGGTATCCTTCCAGAAAACAAATTAGTATCTGTTAAAATACCAGTTTTTTCATTCGAAAAATTGCGTAGTGTTGATACTATTTTAGGACCTGAAATGAAATCGACTGGAGAGGCTATTGGTTATGATAAAACCATGGAAAAAGCTCTATATAAAGGATTACTAGCAGCTGGAATATCTGTTCCTAGTGAAGGGGCCGTATTAATTACCGTAGCAGACAAGGATAAAGTTGAAATGCTACAAATTGCAGAACGCTTCCATCAACTTGGCTTTCAATTATATGCAACAGAGGGGACAGCATCCTTCTTACATGGCGCAAATCTTCCAGTTATCGAAGTAGCAAAATTAGGGGCAAATGAACCTAATGTATTATCCATTATTGAGGAAGGTAAAGTACAATTTGTCATGAATACATTAACATCTGGAAAACAGCCAAGATCAGATGGTTTTATGATTAGAAGAGTAGCCGTTGAAAGAGGTATTCCTTGTTTAACTAATCTAGATACAGCAAATGCCATTCTGAATGTAATCGATTCTACAACATTTAGTGCGAATCCAGTTCAAACAAAAGAGGTAGTTCTTTTATGATAAAAAGGGAAAAAATGCAGATCTTATCCAAAACAGTTATCGCGCTCGATACGATAAAAATGGTTTTTCACAATGAATCTATTAGTAAATATGCAATACCTGGGCAGTTCTTGCATATTCAAGTTGAAAATCATACGTTGAGAAGACCAATCTCTATAGCAAACTGTGATCAGGATACAGGAACAATCACTATTTTATTTAAAATAAATGGGGATGGTACGAAGCGCTTAGCTGCCTATGAACCGGGCGATTTAGTAGATACACTAGGACCATTAGGGAATGGGTTTCCAATTGATACAGATACACCTTCTACTATTTTATTAGTAGGAGGAGGTATTGGTGTACCACCTTTGTACTATTTAGGTAAAACATTGAAGGAAAAAGGCGCTACGATTATTTCTATTCTAGGATTTCAGCAAAAGGAGCATGTCTTCTATGAACAGGAGTTTTCAAACCTAGGAGAATTGTATATTGTTACCGATGATGGTTCCTATGGTCATAAAGGAGTAGTGACCGATGTGTTAAGCAAGGTTAGCGCATATGATTCCTACTATAGCTGTGGCCCGCTTCCAATGCTAAAAGCGTTAACCGCAAAGCTAGAAGGGAAGAAAGGCTATATTTCTTTAGAAGAGAGAATGGGCTGTGGGATAGGAGCATGCTTTGCTTGTGTTTTACCAACAAAAGATGGCAATAGCTATAAGAAGATATGTAAGGATGGTCCAGTTTTTGCCTCAGAGGAGGTCCGAATATGACAAATCTAGCAATAGAGTTACCAGGTCTTGCATTGAAAAATCCAATTATCCCAGCATCAGGATGTTTCGGATTTGGACGTGAATTTAGTCAATTCTATGATTTAAGTAAACTCGGTGCGGTAACAATGAAAGCCGCAACTGAAAACACACGATTTGGTAACCCAACACCGAGGGTTGCTGAAACAACGGGTGGGATGCTAAATGCTATTGGTCTGCAAAATCCAGGAGTCACTAAAATTATCGAAACAGAGGTACCGTTTTTAGCTGAATTTGACACTTGTATTATCGCAAATATTGCAGGAAGTTCATTAGAGGAGTATGTGAGAGTAGCTAGTACTTTTAATAACACCAATCAGGTACATGCACTCGAATTAAATATATCTTGTCCCAATGTTAAAGAAGGTGGAATTCAATTTGGTACTGATCCGGTAATGGCCGCTCGTGTAACAGAAGCTGTGAAAAAAGCTAGCAATCTACCAGTCTATGTGAAGCTATCTCCTAATGTGACGGATATTGTAGCGATGGCAAAGTCTGTTGAATCCGCTGGCGCAGATGGCTTATCAATGATCAATACCATTACAGGGATGCAAATACATCTACCAACTAGAAGGCCCCTTATTGCTAATAAAACTGGCGGATTATCAGGCCCTGCAATCAAACCAATAGCGATAAGAATGATTTACGAAGTAAGCCAACAGGTGGATATTCCGATCATAGGTATGGGCGGGATACAAACGGCGGAAGATGTGCTTGAATTTCTATTAGCTGGTGCTAGTGCAGTCGCTATTGGAACAGCTAATTTTCAAAATCCATATATTTGCTCGGAAATTATCGATAATCTACCGATTGTATTAGAAAGCTATGGGTTTTCTTCGGTGCAAGAAGCAGTTGGAAAGGGGATAATAGCATGACAAATTCGATATATGTAGCATTAGACTTCCCGAACTGGAAAGAGACGAGCATCTTCTTGGAAAGAAATGATTTAAAAGGTGTCCCTGTGAAGGTCGGGATGGAATTATTTTATAATGAAGGATTAAAAGTCATTGAGAAACTAAAAAAGGATAATCATCGTATCTTCTTGGATTTAAAGCTGCATGATATCCCTACAACCGTCATGAAGGCAATGCATATCCTATCGAAATTAGAGGTAGATATCGTGAATATTCATGCCTTGGGTGGAAGTGAAATGATTCAAAGAGCTAAAGAAGGGTTAACAAATGGTAATCCAACCTATGATACCAAGCTGATTGCGGTCACCATCTTAACATCGATGGACGAGCAAATGCTACATCAGGAATTGAAGCTTACGGATAATGTAACGGAAACAGCTGTTCACTTTTCAAAATTAGCGCATACCAATGGTGCTGATGGTGTCGTATGTTCCGTACATGAGGCAAGCGCCATTAAAAAAGCTTGTGGAGAAGAATTTCTTACGGTGACACCAGGAATACGCCTTAGTCATACCACAGCAGATGATCAAAAACGTATTGCAACACCAGGTTTTGCTCGTCAACATGGTGCAGATTATTTAGTGATAGGAAGAAGTATAACAAAGTCTGATTATCCAAGAGAAAACTATGACCAAGCTGTTAGGGAATGGGAGGAAGCGTCATGCAATTAAGTAGTGAATTAGCTAGAGAATTGTTACAAATTAAAGCCGTACAGATTAATCCAACTGATTATTTTACTTGGACTTCTGGAATCCAATCACCAATCTATTGTGATAATCGGATTACGATGTCCTATCCGGAAGTTCGTACAAAAATAGCAGCTGCATTTGAAGAAAGAGTAAGTCAAATGGCAATAAAACCGGATGTGATTGCCGGCTGTGCCACAGCTGGTATCCCACATGCTGCATGGCTAGCAGACCGGTTAAATCTTCCAATGGTCTATGTTCGTTCTAAGCCGAAAGCCCATGGAAAAGGAAATCAAATTGAAGGGGGAAGTGTTCAAGGAAAGAACGTAATCGTCATAGAAGATTTAATATCAACTGGCGGATCTTCTCTAGAAGCAGTCGAAGCCCTTCGTAAAGCTGGTGCTGAAGTTCTAGAGGTGATGTCAATTTTTTCATATGGATTATCATCATCCTATGAAAATTTTGAAAAAGCGAATATCGCATATCAAAGTCTAACAAATTATGATGCATTACTTCAGGCTTTAGTAGAAGATGGCAAACTCACCGATCGAGAAAAATCTATTTTGTTGGATTGGCGTAATGCTTTAGAATCGTAAAAGCAGTGTCATTATTAGATAATTATTATATAATGAAGCTACATAACTATTAATTATCTAATTCGAGGTTGTTATCGATGAAAATTGAGGATTATGAATTACTCTTAAAACTAAATGAAATAGGAACAATCAGGGGTACTGCAAAAGCAATCCTTATCTCACAGCCTGCTGTTACCCAGAGATTAAAGTATATTGAGGATTATTTTGGGGAAATGATTTTCATTCGGACACCGAAAAGCCTTGTGCTAACACCGAGTGGGGAAATTATTTTAGAGCATGCCAAACAAGTGATCAAACAAGAGCAGCTATTAAAGAATAGGCTGTCGAAATCTAGTAATGAAGTACATGGTACCTTATCCATTGCCTGTTCATCTGTCATCAGTCAACGGTTCCTTCCGAAGATATTAGGTGAATATACCAATCTGTATCCCAATGTAACCATTAATCTCGTAACCGGAATTAGTGAAGATATCCGAAGAAACCATAAGGACTATCATGTATGTATCACACGTGGTGAAAAGCTGAAGGAATCCACAAGTATACGTTTGTTCGATGATCCACTTTACATATTTGATACAGAACCATTTCCCAAGGATTCCTTAAAAGAACGCCCGTTGATTTCATTTAAAAGTGATGATAGTATGCACGAATTAGTGGATAATTGGCTTTATCATCATCAGCATCAAATTAAACCTGTACGCACTATGACCGTAGATCAAATCGAAACATGTAAGCAATTTATGAAACAAGGGATTGGTATGGCTGTTCTTCCTAAAAGCATATCGGATTCCTTAATGGATGAGTTCCCAAATGTAGCGTTAGAATTGGATGGAGAGCCGGTAACGAGATATACTTGGGTGTCTTACCAAGAAGGAATACTAGAATTACCGCAAGTCAATGCATTTATAAACATGCTAACTAGAGAAACATTCTTGTAAGCTTTTCTTAAGGAATAATCATTATTTTTAATAGAAGGTTCTTTCAATAAATAGGTAAAGGGAAAATGTGAATAAATCATCGCATTTTCCCTTTATGTTTTTTTAGAGAACGAAACGGTATGAAGTTACTTCTGGTTCAATGACTCCATCAGGAAACAGGTCGACCAGGTTGCTAGAATTCTAACATATTTTCATCCATTCTGTTTTGCTAACACGCTAAAAGCTAGATTATTTTTTTAATTTATCCACTACGGATTTATCTGGTGTAACATAGATGGTTCGTTGATTATCATAAATAACAAAGCCAGGTTTAGAACCGTTTGGCTTTTTAACATGTCTAACCTTCGTAAAGTCAACCGGAACAGACGAAGAATTTTGCGACTTACTATAGTAGGCCGCTAATTGTGCTGCTTCTGTTATGGTTTCGTCACTTGGTTCTTTTGCTCTAATCACAACATGGGACCCTGGGATATCCTTCGTGTGTAGCCAAATCTCATCCCTATGGGCAAGCTTCATTGTTAAATATTCATTTTGTTTATTATTTTTACCAACTAATATGGTCGTACCATCGGATGCGATATATTCTTCTGGTTTAGGTGTCGTTTGCTTATTTTTACGCTTTCCGATTTTTTGTTTTTTCAAATAGCCTTCTTCACGGAGCTCTTCACGGATTTCTTCTATATCCTCCACTCCAGCAACATCTATTTGTTGCAGGAGCTGGTCGAAGTATGAGATTTCTTCCTTCGTTTTGACCATTTCTTCTTCTACCTTCACTTTAGAGGTTTTCAATTTTTGATAGGTTTTAAAGTAACCTTGCGCATTCTCACTTGGGGTTTTGTTCGGATTTAAATCAATTGTAACCTCGGCTTGTTCCGGGTCATAGTAATCGATTACGGTTACAGAAGTATCTCCCTGTTTTACGACATGCATATTCGCTGTGAGCAATTCCCCAAGTTTTTGGTATTTATCGGCACTTTCCGCTTTTTTTAGTGTACGAGCATGTTTCTTTAGCTTCCGTTCATTTTTATCCCGTTCGTTTTGAATGAAACGATATAAGTCTTTTGCTTGTTGTTTGACTCGATCTCGTTCTGCTTTTCCAGAATAAAATGTATCAAGCATTTGGTTCGTTGTTGAAAAATATTCTTTGTCACCTTGAAAATCGTTCATTTCAATTACGTGGAATTCTTCTTTACTTCCCCGGTAAATCACTGGTTGATATCGGTTATCAGCTATTTGCTCTTGAAGTTTAAGAAATTCTTCCATGAATTTTTCATTCGTACCGAGGCTTGCACGATTCAGTAATTCCTTGGCAATAAATGGAGAAAATCCAACAAATAATCGAACGATTTGAGAATCTAGTTTCCCAGCATTAAAGTCAAGTTTTCTAATAAATGTCTCTCCATCTACTTCTAATGGATTTAACTTATCCTGCTGTGGTGGTAGGACATAAACAGAGCCAGGTAGAACAGTTCGATATCGGTTCTGTGCCATTGTAATATGCTTCAGGCTATCGATGATATGTCCTTTTTCATTGTCTACAAGCATTAGATTACTATGTTTGCCCATTAATTCGATAACTAGCTTTTTATAAGATATATCGCCGATTTCATTCCTCGTTTTAATAGAGAATGTTACGATTCTTTCCATTCCATCCTGTTCAATCGCTTCTAAGATAGCACCAGACAAGTGTTTTCTAAGTACCATACAGAACATTGGTGCATCAGCAGGGTTATGAAAAGAGTCCTTTGTAAGATGGACTCGTGAATAGGTAGGATGAATCGATAATAATAAAACATGATTTTTTCCTTGGCTACGAATGGTCATAATAATTTCCGTATCCGTAGGTTGATATATTTTTGTTATTTTTCCGGGGACAAGTGTGTCGGACAATTCTTTTGTCACAGCTCTTGTTACTATTCCGTCAAATGGCATTTGACTCACCTCACAATCCAAATTATAGCATTAAATAGGACAAGTCTGCATAGATATCACTATAAGATTTATGGTTTTGAAATGCTAAAGAGGTTAAGCGTGGAGGAATGCGTCATGAAAAAGTGGTATCAGTTAGATGTAGAACAAGTAGAACAAAAGCTTCAAGTAACCACCAATAGAGGGCTTAGTTCAAAACAAGTGGATCAACGGCATAAGCAGTATGGTTATAATGTTTTGGAATCGGCCAAAAAGCAATCGAGGTGGATAATTTTTTTAAAGCAATTTCAGGATTTTATGGTACTCATCTTACTTGCTGCTACTTTGATTGCAGGTATGTTAGGCGAATTTGTTGATGCGATTGCGATTATGGTCATTGTATTAGTCAATGGAGTTATTGGATTTTTTCAAGAACAAAAAGCAGAAAAGTCACTGGAAAAGCTTAAAGAATTGTCTGCACCATTAGCGCATGTCTATCGTGATCAAAAATGGGAAAGGGTTTTATCACGAGAGCTTGTGGTTGGTGATGTCGTTAAAGTGACTAGTGGTGATCGTATCCCGGCAGATATTCGCATCGTGCAATCGAATAGCTTAGAAACGGAGGAGTCCGCATTAACTGGAGAATCTTTACCAGTTATGAAACATGCTACTGCTATTACTAGGGATGGTCTTGATGCCGGAGACCAAGTAAATATGGGTTTTATGGGTACCTTAGTTACCCGTGGGTCAGGTATAGGAATAGTTGTAGGAACTGGTATGAACACGGTAATGGGACAAATTGCTTCTCTTATGTCTAATACGAAAAAAATTCCAACCCCATTAGAGAGAAAGCTTGCAGAATTAGGAAAGATATTAATTGTTGTTGCTATATTACTAACTATCTTAGTTGTTGGTCTTGGGGTAATACAAGGTCATCCAGTTTATAATATGTTTCTTGCAGGGGTATCGCTTGCGGTTGCAGCAATTCCGGAAGGGTTACCTGCTATTGTTACCGTTGCGCTTTCATTAGGTGTTCAACGCATGATTCGCAAGAAAGCCATTGTACGTAAATTATCCGCGGTAGAAACATTAGGCTGTGCTTCGGTTATTTGTTCTGATAAAACCGGAACGATGACAGAGAATCAAATGACTGTTAAGGAGATGTACGTAAATGGCGAATCTATTACCGTTACTGGTGATGGGTATGATATTGAAGGAAGCTTCTTACTCGGTAATAAGAAATTAACGGATGAGTATCCGAATTTAGAGAAGATGCTCCTATACGGCCAGTTATGTAATAATGCGGAGCTACAAGTAAAAAAGGGTAAATACATGGTTGATGGAGATCCAACAGATGGTGCATTATTAGTTGCAGCTAGAAAAATTGGTCTAAATCATTTAAGTAGAGATAATTTTCATATTGTGAAAGAAATCCCCTTTGATTCAGATCGCAAGCGAATGAGTATAGTGGTTGATGATGATAATGGGCAGCGGTTTCTAATTACGAAGGGTGCACCAGATGTTTTATTACCACGCTGTAATTATGTATTAGACAAGGACAATCGAAGAATTTTAAAGCAACAGGATAAGGACAAGATAGAACGTGCTATAGATGGAATGGCCAACAAGGCATTACGAACCATTGCGATAAGTATAAGGCCTTTATCTAAGGAAATGTCACTGGAAACGGCTTTTCTTGAAAAAGACTTAACATTTATTGGTTTGTATGGCATGATAGATCCTCCTCGCAAAGAGGTTAAAGCAGCAATAGAAGAATGTCGCCAAGCTGGTATTAAAACGGTTATGATTACAGGGGATCATGTAAAAACAGCTCGTGCAATTGCAAAAGAGCTTAAGCTTTTACCGGAAGATGGAATGGTATTAGAGGGCAGTCAGCTAAATCAAATGTCTACGGAAGAACTAGAAGATATAATTGAAGATGTATATGTATTCGCCCGTGTAACCCCAGAGCATAAGTTAAAAATTGTAAAGGCGTTTCAATCTCGAGGGCATATCGTTGCGATGACAGGGGATGGGGTTAATGATGCACCTGCCATTAAGGCTAGTGATATTGGGATTAGTATGGGAATTAGTGGTACAGATGTAACGAAGGAAGCTTCTTCCCTCGTTCTAATGGATGATAACTTTGCTACGATAAAAGCAGCTATTCAAGAGGGACGTAATATATACGAGAACATTCGAAAATTTATTCGTTATTTATTGGCATCAAATGTCGGAGAAATATTAGTTATGCTCTTTGCTATGTTATTAGGTATGCCACTACCATTAGTGCCAGTACAAATCCTTTGGGTTAATCTTGTAACAGATGGATTACCTGCGATGGCACTTGGCTTAGACAAGCCTGAAGATGATGTGATGAAACGTACGCCAAGAAGTCCGAATGAAGGAGTCTTTGCTAGGGGCTTAGGTTATAAAATTATAACAAGAGGTATCTTAATTGGTATCGTTACGCTAATTGCGTTTATGGTTACGTACCAGAATAATCCTGAAAACCTTGTATATGCTCAAACAGTTGCTTTCACAACACTAGTTATGGCCCAGTTAATTCACGTGTTTGACTGCCGTAGTGAAGTTTCTGTCTTTGACCGAAACCCTTTTGGGAATATCTATTTAGTACTAGCTGTGTTATCTTCAGTCCTTCTATTATTAGTCGTTATCTACTGGGCACCATTACAGCCGATATTCCATACTGTATCATTAGGATTACGTGACTGGTTGCTAATCTTAGGTCTAGGTGCAATACCAACTGTCCTATTTGGTTTTACAAGGAAGTAATTCAGCTAGAAAGAAAGTGTCTAATATCTAGAGGCTTTAGACAAAACGAATTCGAACAGAGGATAAACTGAACATGAAAGTTAGCGCATCAAATCCGCCCCGGAAATATACTACTTCCGTGGGCGGCTGGTGAGCCTCCTCAGAGCTAAAGCTCCCCAGGGTCTCACCGATGCCTTTCCTCACACAGGAGTCTCCGTATATTTCCGGGTAATGATAGTGATGGTTCGTTTTTTATTACCTTTGTTTTCGTTTTGTCCCCAGCCTCTTTTTGTGTTCTTGAGTAAAGAGAATGCTTATAATTTGGCTTGTACTGTAACTTTACCGTTCTATTTCAACCTCGAATTAGTTGCTTCCATCACAAATTGTATTCACTATTCAAAGTCCAATAATCGTAGGATGACAACAAGATATGCTATAATTAATGATAAGTTAATTGAAGTAGGTGATGTTTTTGGTGAAAAGTATGACTGGTTATGGAACAAGCACATTCAATTTAGAGAATACATCCATTACAGTAGAAATAAGATCGGTAAACCATCGATTTTTGGATATTGTACCAAAGTATCCGAGAACATTTTTATTCCTGGAAGATAAAATTAAACGGATTATAAAATCTTACTTTAATCGAGGCCGAATTGAAATACATATCGACATGGATGGAAAGGGTTTTGTTAATAAGTCCATTCTGACGGATTGGGATTTAATGGATCACTATATGCAACAACTACAAATCGCTAAGGATCGCTATTCGCTTCCTAGTGACATTCCCCTCTCTATGTTGACTGTTCTCCCAGACTTAATGACAGTTCAGGAAAATGAAGAAAAGCCAAGTCAACTTCAGGAACAATTATTAACTCATGTAGAACAAGCCTGTCAGCAAGTTGTAGAAATGCGTGTAGAAGAAGGGAAGTACTTAGTCGATGATATTATGAAACGTGTATCCACTATTCGAGATATGGTACGATTGTTAGAAGGACGAAGAGAAGCGGTTGTCGAGGAATATCGTTTACGTATAAAAAAACGTATTTCTGAATATGTTAATAACCAAATTTCAATAGAAGATGGTCGTATCCATCAGGAAATAGCCTTATTAGCAGAAAAGGGAGATATTACCGAGGAGCTGACACGACTACATAGTCATTTAGACCAAATGAAAGAGTTATGTCAAAGCGATGAACCAATAGGAAGAAAACTCGACTTCATCGTACAGGAAATGAATCGAGAGGCCAATACGATTGGGTCGAAATCAAATGACCACAAGATCGGAGAATGGACCGTAGGCTTAAAGAGCGAAATTGAAAAGATTAAAGAACAAGTTCAAAACATGGAGTAAAACTTTTTCTGACACTTTTATTTTCCTAAAAAAGCCTATATAATAGTTTAGAATGATTAAGGGGGAAGGCAAGTTGGGTTTACAATTAATAAATATTGGTTTTGGAAATGTTGTTTCAGCGAATAGAGTAATATCGATTGTATCACCTGAATCAGCACCAATAAAAAGAATTATCACCGTTGCACGGGATAACAATAAATTAGTAGATGCTACATATGGGAGAAGAACAAGGGCGGTTATTATTACCGACAGTGATCATGTAGTGCTTTCTGCTGTACAACCAGAAACGGTTGGCCAACGAGTACTAAGTCATGAAGAAATCGCTGATGAATAAACACGGGTAATTAGGAGGAAAAAACTTGATTGAAGAGAAAGGCATTTTATTTATTCTTTCAGGACCATCTGGTGTAGGAAAAGGGACTGTTAGAAAAGAAGTTTTTAAGCGTAAAACCGAATTACGCTATTCGATATCTATGACTACTAGAGAAAAACGTCCTGGTGAAGTAGATGGTGTAGATTATTTTTATAAGACAAATGAAGAGTTTGAAAAACTTATTGAACAAGGAAAACTGTTAGAGTATGCTAAATTTGTCAATAATTATTATGGTACACCTAAGGACTATGTATTGGAAACATTGGATAAAGGGCATGATGTGTTTCTAGAAATTGAAGTTCAAGGTGCCATGCAAGTAAAGCAGAACTTCCCAGAAGGCGTATTTATCTTCTTATTCCCTCCTAGTTTAGAGGAATTAAAAAATAGAATAACTAATCGTGGTACAGAAGAAGAGGATGTAATCCTTAATCGATTAAAGGAAGCGCGCAATGAAATTGAAATGATGGATGCCTATGATTATGTTGTGGTGAATGACGATGTTGACAAGGCAGTCGATAAAATCCAATCCATTATTCAAAGTGAACATTGTAAGAGAGAACGCATTGCCGCACAATATAAAAAGTTATTGGAGGATGAACTATCATGATGTTAGAACCGTCTATTGATGAATTACAAGAAAAGGTAAAATCAAAATATTCCCTTGTGACATTATCTGCGAAAAGAGCTAGACAGCTACGTGAATTAAAAAACCTGCGAATTGAAAGTCCAAAATCACATAAATTTGTTGGTATGGCACTAGAAGAGATTGCTGCAGAGGAACTAAAATTAGAAGATGAACAATAAAACGGATAATCCCTTGCATGTAAAATGCGAGGGATTATTTTTTATGTCGAAATTATGGTATAACTAGACTAGAAGATTTATTCATGACTGGAAAGGTGTATGTTACTATGCGAAATAAAAAAATATTGCTAGGCGTCTCAGGTGGAATTGCGGCTTATAAGGCATGTGCCTTAACGAGTAAATTAACACAACAAGGTGCTAATGTTAAAGTAATGATGACAGAATCGGCAACTAAGTTCGTATCGCCACTTACGTTCCAAGCTTTATCACGTAATCCAGTATATACGGATACATTTGATGAAAAAGATCCTAAAAAAATTGCTCATATTGAACTAGCAGATTGGGCTGATATTATCGTCCTAGCACCTGCCACAGCAAATGTAATTGGCAAGATAGCAAATGGCATAGCGGACGATATGTTATCCACTACCATACTTGCTACTAAAGCGGAAGTCTATATTGCACCAGCGATGAATGTCCATATGTATGAGCATCCTGCAGTAATCAAAAATATGCAAACCTTAACAGAGTATGGTTATCATTTTATTGAGCCAGGTGCAGGGTACCTTGCGTGTGGCTGGATTGGAAAAGGCAGACTAGAGGAGCCAGAAACGATTATTGAAGTAATTAAAGCCCATCAACAAGATACTAGGTTATTAGCTGGCAAAAAAGTATTAATTTCTGCTGGACCAACAAGGGAAAAGGTAGACCCAGTTAGATTCTTTTCTAATCGATCTACAGGGAAAATGGGGTATAAATTAGCAGAAGCAGCCTATGAATTAGGAGCTGATGTAACCTTAGTGTCTGGACCTGTTCATATCCAATTAGAATCAGGAGTAGGATCCATTAAATTGGTTCATGTCACCACTGCTGAAGATATGTATCAAGCAATGATGGATAATTTTCGAGAGCAAGATATTGTAATTAAAGCAGCCGCTGTCGCGGATTACCGTCCCAAAGTTACTTATGAGGAAAAAATGAAAAAGCAAGACGGTAATCTACATATAGAATTAGAGCGAACAAAAGATATTTTAAAAGAACTTGGAGAAGTGAAGACAAATCAATATCTGGTAGGCTTTGCTGCCGAAACACAAAAGTTACAAGAATATGGTCAGGATAAGTTGAGACGAAAGAATTTAGATGCCATCGTGTTGAATAATGTATCACAACAGGGAGCAGGGTTTGGTAGTGATACAAATATCGTGACGTATTTAAATAAAAACTTAGAGGAATACAAAATTCCAAAAGCATCAAAGAAAGAAGTAGCAATCCAAATATTGCAATATATATTACGTGATATGAAGGATGAGAAGGCGTGAGTATTGCGAAGGTTATAGTGGATGTCCAGGCAAAAACAATCAATCAGACATTTGATTACCTTGTTCCTGAACGGTTTCAAGATATTATCAAAGAAGGAATGCGCGTTATTGTTCCTTTTGGTCCTAGAAAGATAACCGGATTTGTTGTAGCAATAAAGGAAGAATCCGAATTTAATAAGCTTAAACCAATTCTTGACGTATTAGATATCCAGCCGGTTCTTACTAAAGAATTACTAGAATTAGGAAAATGGGTTGCGGAAGATACGTTAACATTATATATTACAGCTTATCAAGCCATGCTTCCACAAGTTTTAAAAGCACAATATAAGAAAGAATTAATACGAAACACAGAAGAACCTCTCATTCCGGAAATGGAGGACCTCTTTGCTGGCAGAGATGTGATAGGTTTTGAAGAATTTGAGCATTCTAGTATTTCATACTCAAAATTACAGCGAGCCATTCAGGATACAACGATTTCCATTAATTATGTCGTAAAGTCAAAGGTTACGAAAAGGCAAGTGACCTATATTGAACCGAATAAAGAGACTTATTTATTAGAAGAGGCGTTCATGGATCTATCACATAATGCCAAAAAGCAAAAGCAAGTTCTTTCGTATTTTATAGAATTTCCTGAACCAATAGAACAAAGTAAGCTCTTTAAATTAACGAATACAAACCGAACCGTAATAAGGGCGTTACTCGAAAAACAGTTATTAAGAGAGTATAAAAAAGAGGTATACCGTAATCCTTATGAGGAGGCCTCCTTTCAAAAAACGTATCCACTTACGTTAACAGTACAACAGGAGAGAGCACTAGAACCTATCAATAGAAAAATACAGCAAAAAGAACATGATGTATTTTTAGTTCATGGGGTGACCGGTAGTGGAAAAACAGAAATTTACTTACAAGCAATTCAAGAAGTTTTAGAACAGGGTAAAGAAGCTATTGTATTAGTTCCGGAAATTTCCCTTACCCCACAAATGGTTAGTCGGTTCAAAGGACGCTTTGGGGAAAAAGTCGCTGTTATGCACAGTGCGTTGTCTAACGGGGAAAAATATGATGAATGGCGTAAAATCCAATCTAAAAAGGTTAAGGTCGTAGTAGGTGCTAGGTCAGCAATATTTGCACCGTTTGAAAATCTAGGAATTATTATTATCGATGAAGAGCATGAAACGACATATAAACAAGAGGATCAACCACGCTACCATGCAAGAGATGTTGCCATAAAACGCGGACAATATCATCATTGTCCGGTAGTACTAGGTAGTGCAACACCAACATTAGAATCCTATGCCCGAGCAAAAAAGGGCGTATACCAACTTGCTACCCTTAGTGAACGTACTAACAAACAGGAAATGCCAGATATCGAAATTGTCGATATGCGAGAGGAATTGCATAACGGGAATCGTTCTATGTTTTCTACTAGGTTAAAAGAAAGTATGGAAAGTGCAATCAATCGCGGGGAACAAGTTGTTCTATTGCTGAACAGGAGAGGGTATTCTACTTTTGTGATGTGCCGAGATTGTGGTCATGTAAAGCAATGTCCACATTGTGATATCGCACTGACCTATCATAAACGATCAAATCAATTAAAATGTCACTACTGTTCGTATGAGGAACCAATGCCAAATCAATGCCCGGAATGTACTAGTGATGCTATCCGATATTTCGGAACAGGGACACAGCGTGTGGAGGAATCGTTACATGAGTTAATGCCCCATGCTAGAGTTATTCGGATGGATGTGGACACTACGAGAAAAAAAGGAGCTCATGAAAGACTGCTTAAAAGCTTTGCCAATAAAGAAGCAGATATATTATTAGGAACACAAATGATTGCCAAAGGGTTAGATTTTGCCAACGTGACGTTGGTAGGTGTGTTAACCGCAGATTCTATGCTGCATTTACCGGACTTTCGTTCAAGTGAAAAGACATTTCAACTATTAACACAGGTTAGTGGTAGAGCTGGTAGACATGAGCTTCCTGGACAAGTAATCGTACAATCCTATACACCAGATCATTATAGTATTCAACTCGCAAGTGAATATGATTTTAATCAATTCTTTTTACGAGAAATGCAAATAAGAAAGACATTTCGCTATCCTCCATATGTATATCTAGCATTGGTAACTGTTTCCCATCCTAATCACGTGAAGGTGGTACAAATTACACAACGAATTGTTCAATTACTTCTAAAAGTTGTAAATGAGGAAACCGTTGTACTCGGGCCGACCGCGTCACCAATAACTAGGATCAAAGATAGATATCGCTATCAATGCATGATAAAATACAGAAATGAACCTAACTTAAGAAAGTATTTAAAAAAGATAATCGACCAATTTGCGGATGAAGCTCGCAAAGAGGACTTATTAATTACAATCGATATGCAACCATATCACCTGATGTAGAAAGAGGTAATGTTATGAAACGAATCGTTTTTATGGGAACACCAGATTTTTCTGTCCCTATATTAAGAGAACTTGTTCAATCGGAATATGAAGTCGTTCTTGTCGTAACGCAACCAGATCGACCAAAAGGGAGAAAAAAGGTTATAACTCCTCCACCTGTAAAAGTAGAAGCAGAAACACATGGTATACCTGTTTTTCAACCGGAGAAAATTCGCCATGATTATCAACCAATCTTAGATGTAAAACCGGATATTATTGTGACTGCTGCATATGGTCAAATTTTACCGAATGAGCTTCTGGAAGGTCCACAATATGGCTGTATTAATGTCCATGCCTCCTTACTTCCTGAATTACGTGGTGGTGCACCAATACATTATGCCATTATGCAAGGCAAGAAGGAGACAGGGATCACCATCATGTACATGGCTGAAAAATTAGATGCTGGCGATATCCTTACTCAAAGAAGTATTCCGATTGAATTAGAAGACCATGTAGGTTCACTACATGATAAGCTTTCCGTCGTTGGTGCACAATTATTAATGGAAACATTGCCCAACTTGTTTAGAGGACAAATTCAACCAATTAAACAAGACGACTCCAAGGCTAGTTTTGCATCGAATATAAAACGTGAACAAGAAAAGATTAACTGGCATCAATCACATACCGAAATTTATAATCAAATACGTGGTCTTCATCCATGGCCAGTTGCCTTTACGACCTATGCTAATCAAACCATGAAAATATGGTGGGGTGAACCAGTAGAGCAGGTTCTTAATGGGGAGCCAGGTGAGATTGTGGCGAAAGAGAATGACGAAGCTTTTATTGTTGTATGTGGAAATCAAAAAGGAATACGAATTACCGAAATACAGCCAGCTGGGAAGAAACGAATGACTGTAAAAGATTATTTACAAGGCTCCAGTGATCGAATCCAAATCGGTATTAAAATGGGTGAATAATATGGAAAAATATCTTCTTAGAAATACAGCAATAGAATTATTAATGAGAATTGAACAAGATAGTGGTTATAGTCATCTATTAATAAGTCATGAGATTAATGCTAAGCATATATCACAAAAGGATGAGGGTTTATTAACGGAGCTTGTTTATGGAACCATTCAATATAAAATGACATTGGACTTTTATATCGATTCTTTTATTGATAAAAAGAAAAAGCTATCACTATGGGTTCGTATGCTGTTAAGGATGTCTATTTACCAAATGGTGTATTTAGATAAAGTTCCAGACCATGCCATTATTCATGAAGCGGTTGAAATAGCTAAGCAAAGAGGCCACAAAGGAATAGCCTCCTTAGTCAATGCTGTTCTTCGGAATATACAACGGAATGGTGTCCCAAAAATCGAAAACATAGAGGATCCTACAAAGCGTTTAAGTATTGCTACAAGTCATCCAGAATGGTTGGTCAAACGCTGGATAGATCATTATGGCTATGAGACGACAAAAGAAATGTGTGAAGCGAATTTACAACACAAGCCCATCTCGATACGGATTCAGCCAATGAAAATTTCAAGAGTCGAAGCAATGAAACAATTAGAGGATGAGGGCTATGTTGTTTCAACTTCACCGTTTTCTGAACAAGGAATTATCGTACAAAAAGGAAATGTTTTAAAATCTTCCTTGTTTATGGAAGGAATGGCTACGATTCAAGACCAAAGTTCGATGTTAGTTGGTGAAATGATTCAGGTTATGCCAGGTCAAAACGTACTGGATGCCTGTAGTGCTCCTGGTGGGAAGGCCACTCATATAGCGGAAAAGATGCAGAATAATGGCGTTGTGTATGCCCATGACTTGCATAAGAAAAAAATAAAGCTTATAGAAGAGAAGGCACAAGTATTAAATCTGACCAATATCAAAGCTGAACAACTAGATGCTCGGAAATTAGCAGAACGATATAAACCAGAAACCTTCGATCGTATATTAGTAGATGCGCCGTGCTCTGGTTTAGGTGTTATGAGAGGCAAACCAGATATAAAGTATAATAAAAGTGAAGAAGACATTGAAAGACTTGCTATCATTCAAAAGGATATTTTATCAACCGTTGCTCCATTGCTAAAGCCTGGTGGGCTATTAGTATATAGTACTTGTACGGTGGATCCTGGAGAAAATGAAGAAGTAGTGAAAGATTTTTTAAGAGAAAATAATAATTACCAAATCGATGAGCGGTTTTATGAGGACTTGCCTACTGAATTAAACGCTTCACCAGGTATTACACAATATGGGTTACAGATTTTTCCACAAAGCTATCAAACAGACGGTTTTTTCTTAACTAGAATGGTTAAAAAATCTTAAAAAATAATTAGAATGGATATGCTGACAGTATAAAGTACTAGAAAAGGATATTCTTAATTTGAAAAGTGTGTAATACTTATGTACAAAAGTAGAATGATGCTAAGGAAAAGGGGTGGTAGAAATGGAAGGACATTTTTTGACGGATCGTGGTCAAGTGAGAGCACATAATGAAGACTCTGGTGGAATATTCTCAAACAGTCACGGACAATATCTGGCAATTATTGCTGATGGTATGGGTGGCCATCAAGCAGGAGATGTTGCAAGTGATATGGCGACGACCATTTTGGAGAAGAAATGGAAAGAAATTAAAGGCTTTGATTCCCCAGAGGAAGTAGAAGAATGGTTACAACAATCTCTACTGGATGCAAATACGTCTATATATCAACTATCACTAGAAAAGGAAGAATGCCAAGGTATGGGCACTACTGTTGTTGTTGCTGTCTGTACAGGGGAATTTATTACGGTTGCTCATATTGGTGATAGTAGATGCTACTTATTCAACGATTTTAGATTTAAACAAATTACAGAAGACCACTCGTTAGTCAATGCACTTGTTCAATCGGGACAAATTTCAAAGGATGACGCGATGTACCACCCGAGAAAAAATGTTGTCCTTAGAGCTTTAGGAACGAATGAATTAGTTGAACCTGATATCCAAACCATTAATTGGGAAGCTGGAGACAGACTATTATTGTGCTCAGATGGTTTAACAGATAAAGTACATGACGGAGAGCTTGCTGATTATTTAAAGTCTACTGAAGATATTGAAGAGGTTGGCAAACGATTAGTTGATTTAGCAAATGAACGTGGTGGGGAGGATAATGTTTCTCTTATCATCATACAGCATGAAGCATCGTTGGAAGAAGGTGAACCACCATGCTAAATGGTCGTTTGCTTAGTGAGCGTTACCAAATAAAAGAAAAAATTGGCGGAGGCGGAATGGCAGACGTCTACCTAGCCGAAGACATTATATTAGATCGAAAAGTAGCTATAAAAGTGCTGCGATTGGAATATGCCAATGATGAAGAATTTATTGCTAGATTTGATCGTGAAGCACAGTCTGCCACGAGCCTGTCACATCCGAATGTCGTAACCATTTATGATGTTGGTGAAGAGGACCAAATTTTGTATATGGTGATGGAATATGTGGATGGGATGACATTAAAAGAATTTATTCAGCGGTATGGTCCGATCGATGTACCTGAAGCAATCGAAATTATGAAGCAAATCACAGCAGCGATATCTCACGCTCATGAGAATGGAATTGTTCATCGTGACATAAAACCGCAAAATATCTTAATTGATACATATGGTCATATTAAAGTTACAGACTTTGGTATTGCGATGGCGTTAAGTGCAACATCATTAACGCAAACTAATTCTGTATTAGGTTCTGTACACTATTTATCTCCTGAACAGGCAAGAGGCGGAATGGCTACGAAAAAATCAGACATCTATTCATTAGGTATCGTATTTTTTGAAATGCTTACCGGTAGATTGCCTTTTTCTGGACAATCCCCGGTTTCCATTGCACTGAAACATTTACAAAGTGAAACACCATCCGTTCGTAGGTTTAGCCCTGAGGTTCCACAAAGTGTCGAGAATATCGTACTTAAAGCGACAGCGAAGGATCCTTTTCATCGATTTGAAACCGTTTATGATATGGAAGATAATTTGGAATTGGCACTTTCTCCTGATAGGTTGGACGAACCTAAATTCACTCCACCAACAGAAATAGGAGAAGAAACTAAAGCTATCCCAATTATTACGGAGAACCAACTTGAAAATATCCATCATGATACGATTGTTCATCAGGCAAATGCTGAAACAAAGAAGGTAGAAGATAAAGAGAAGTCAAAGGGAAAAGGCAAAAGCACTTCTACAGCAAAAGGAAAAACAAAGAAAAAGCGCAATAAGAAAAAAATACTTATTATTTCTATTCTATCCTTTTTGCTTTTGTTAATCGTGGCTACCCTTCTGTTTATCGTTCCTGGACTAACGAAACCGAAGGATGTTACGATACCAGAGGATATAATCGGTCAAGAATTTAGTGAAGTAGAAGATGAATTAGAAGCCCTTAACTTAGTTGTCGAAAGGGAAGATATGCCTCATGATGAAATAGAGGAAGGAAAAGTCGTCAAAACAAATCCAAGACCAGGTAGAACGATTAAAGAAGGACAAACGATAACCGTTTATGTTAGTGAAGGTAAAGCAAAAGATATGTTTGGCGATTATGTTGGTAGACAAATTGGAGATGTCGAACGATTACTGGAAGAAAAAGGATATAAGCCACCGCAAATTTATGAGGTGTTTTCGGACGAACCTGCTGGTGTCATTATCAAGCAAACTCAGCCAGATCCTGGAGATGAGGTAGTTCCGGAAGAAACGACAGTTATTTTTGAAGTTAGTAAAGGGAAAGAACCTATCGAACTGGATAATCTAACTGGATTAACTAGAGAAGAGGCGAGAGGATATCTTGAAGCAAAAGGGTTAATAATGGAGCCTCATGAGGAGTACTCAGATACCGTACCAGAAGGTCAGGTTATTAGACAAGACCCTAGAGCTAAAACAGAATTAAATCAAGGTGATAAAGTAAATGTCTATTTCTCTATCGGTCCAGAAATATTACCTCCAAGATCCTATTCCGTGACACTTCCAATTGAATATACGTTGGAGGAAGAGGAAAACAATGAACCGATACAACAAGTAATTACCATTTATATACAGGATATGAACAATCCTGATATAACGGTTGCTAATGAAGAAATGTCAATCACGGAAGATACCGAAATAAATATAGACTTAATGATTGAACAGAAAAGTCAGGCGAGGTATCGAGTAATGCGTGATAATGAAGTAATTTATGATGAGACGATTTCATATGAAGAGGGTGAATAAATGCCAGAGGGCAGAATAATTAAAGCTTTGAGTGGCTTCTACTATGTACAAACAACTAAGGATATATTTCAATGTAAAGGTAGAGGAGTATTCCGTAAAAAGAATATTACACCACTTGTAGGTGACTTTGTATCCTTTGATATTCGTGAGGATAAAGAAGGCTATATTACGGAAATAAAACCAAGGACGAATGAATTAATTCGTCCTCCTATTGCGAACATTAGCCAAGCCATTATAGTCAGCTCCGCGATCGAGCCGGAATTTAGTTCGACCTTATTGGATCGGTTCTTAGTATTAATTGAGGCAAAGGGTATTCAACCCATTATCTTTATTACGAAAATAGACCTCCTTACAGAAGAACAATTACAGGTCATTCAAAAATATCAAGCAGACTATGAAGCAATAGGGTATAGGACAGAGCTGTTTTCTACTAAGAAAACGATGGATTCTGAGCGAATACAAGGCTATTTACAAGACCACGTCACTGTAATTGCTGGACAATCTGGAGTAGGAAAATCTTCTTTAATTAATGTATTAAGTCCTGACACGCAATTAAAAACAGCGGATATTTCCAAAAGTCTCGGACGAGGGAAACATACGACTAGACATGTCGAATTAATTGAAATTAATCATGGGTTAGTTGCGGATACCCCAGGATTTAGCGCGTTGGATTTTGATGAGATTGAAGCAGAAGAGTTGTCGGATTGCTTCCCTGAAATGCGTGAAAGGAAGGAATACTGTAAATTTAGGGGATGTTTACACGCAAAAGAACCAAAATGCGCAGTAAAAGATGCAGTAGAAAACGGAGAACTTCCAAAATATCGGTATGACCATTACATCAGTTTTTTGGAAGAAATACAAACACGAAAGCCGAGGTATTAACATGGTAAAAATAGCACCATCTATATTATCAGCAGACTTTGCAAAATTAGGGGAAGAAATAAAAGATGTGGAAAAAGGGAATGCAGACTATATTCATGTTGACGTCATGGATGGTCACTTTGTACCCAATATAACGATTGGTCCATTGATTGTGGAAGCTATTAAGCCAACAACGAAATTACCGTTAGATGTTCACCTCATGATAGAAAATCCAGATCAATATATTCCTGCTTTTGTAAAGGCTGGAGCATCGATTATTACGGTTCATCAGGAGGCTAGTGTCCATTTACATCGAACAATCCAATTAATTAAAGCAAATAATGTAAAGGCAGGGGTTGTCATTAATCCAGGTACACCTGCAGAAATGATTCGTGATGTATTAGGTGATGTGGACTTAGTGTTAATTATGACTGTGAACCCTGGATTTGGTGGTCAGTCGTTTATTGAATCAACGTTAAAAAAGATTAAGCAAATAGCAACATGGCGTGAAGAAAATGGCTATACGTTTGAAATTGAGGTTGATGGTGGAGTAAATGTATCGACAGCGAAACAATGTGTTGATGCTGGAGCAGATGTGTTAGTGGCAGGTAGTGCAGTGTTTAATCAAGAGGATCGGACAAAAGCAATATTAGATATTCGTAAAGCATGTGAAATGTAGAGGATAGAAGAAATGGTAAATATAGCAATTATTGGAAATGGCCCTTCTCATCTAATTCCAAATTTATCTCACTATCAACATAACATAGATATTTGGATTGGAGCCGATAGAGGGGCTCTTTCTATTATCCAACAAAATATAGAATTAGATTATGCTATAGGTGATTTCGATTCGGTAAATGATGGAGAACTCCAACAAATAAAGATACAAGCAAAGCGGTTTGAACAGCATAACGTGGAAAAAGATGAAACCGACTTGGAGCTTGCTTTAAGGCTTGCAATTTCCTTGCGTCCAACGATGATTTACTTTTTTGGTGTAACAGGTGGCAGATTAGACCACACATTAATCAATATCCAGTTATTACAACAATTGGTTAAAAAGAATATTGGTGGAGCTGTGATCGATAGTAAGAACCATCTTGAACTGAAGTTTGCGGGTTCTTATACGATTAAGAGATGTGAGAATTACCCGATTGTATCGTTTATTCCATTAACACAAGAAGTCAGTGGACTTACACTCGAAGGATTTTATTATCCGCTATCGAAGGCAACGATACATATGGGATCCACTCTTTCTATTTCAAACAAGCTAATCTCAAATAATGGTACTTTTTCATTTGATGATGGCATAGTATTAGTTGTAAGGAGTCGTGATTAGGTAAAAAAGCGATTCATGAAGCGTGTTTGGAAATGGAGGAGGGCGAACTTATGAAATTTTATACGATTAAGCTCCCTAGAGTAATTGGCGGATTTGTACGTGTTGTAATTGGTATTTTTAAGAAAGATAAGTAAGGCTTTGTTTTGCTTTTGTCAATAATTGGCAGAAGCAGTTTTTTTGAGGAATTTATTATGCGGGAGGAATTGCCAAGCCTGTGGCTCGTATTTAGTTCAACTATAATAAAGCTGAATTTAAACTATCGTGCTTTACCTTAGTGAGATGCAAGCGAGAACAGTGCGAGCATTGATAAACAACACATAAAGTGAATTCCCTCGGGTACTGTTAAATGGACTAGAAAGCTATAAAACTATAGAAAAAAGCACCCGTTTAGTTTGGGTGCTTTTAGCTAATAACTAATGTATCAGTAAAATGAATTAGGTATATATTATACGCGTTCCACTTTACCTGATTTAAGTGCGCGTGCAGAAACATAAACACGTTTTGGTTTTCCATCTACCATAATACGAACTTTTTGCACATTAGCTTTCCATTTACGTCTGTTGGAATTCATAGCGTGTGAGCGTTGGTTTCCACTAGTTGTTTTACGTCCAGTAACAACACATTTTCTAGCCATGTTAATCCCTCCTACTCTAAACAAAAGTCAAGTTAATACTTATACAATTTACCATAACTACGAAAAGATTGCAATACGTATATAAAGAATTTTCACTTGACAGAATGAATGTAATCGTTCATTGTAGTAAGAGGCAAAAAGTGTTGAGATTCTATTTATATACTTGTTTTGCCTTAAATCAATTTCTATTGAAATAATGACGTGATGTGCAAAAACATAATAATTGTAGTAAAATATCGGTAAGATAATGTTGTCTAAGGAGGATTATAATGTCCATTGAATTGAATACCAAAGATGGTCATGTAACTATAACGAATGAAGTTATTGCAACAATTGCTGGTGGTGCAGCTGTTGAATGCTACGGTATTGTTGGAATGGCATCTAAAAGTCAAATCAGAGATGGTATTGCAGAGATTCTTCGTAAGGAAAATTATTCTCGAGGAATCGTAGTTAGACAAGAAGACAATTCCTTACATATTGATATGTATATTATTGTTAGTTACGGTACTAAAATATCTGAAGTTGCACATAATGTACAATCTCAAGTGAAATACACCTTGAGTAAAACATTAGGACTTGAAATTGATTCCGTAAATATTTACATACAAGGGGTACGTGTAGCAAAAGATTAATTTTGCTACCCTGCTAAGGGAGGAACTATTGTGGCAGTACAAAAGCTTGACGGTATTATGTTTTCACAAATGGTGCTCACGGGAGCTCACCATTTAACCAATAATGCCAAGAAAATTGATGCTTTAAATGTATTTCCGGTACCAGATGGTGATACTGGAACGAATATGAACTTATCGATGACTTCTGGTGCAAATGAAGTACGGAAAAATAAATCGGAAAGTATTTCCGATGTGGCAAACGCTTTCTCTAAAGGATTGTTAATGGGAGCAAGAGGGAATTCTGGTGTAATTCTTTCCCAGATCTTTAGAGGGTTTGCAAAAGGGATGGATAAAAAGATATCCTTAACAACTAAAGATTTAGCGCTTGCATTTGATTCTGGTGTGCAAACAGCGTATAAGGCTGTAATGAAACCAGTAGAAGGTACCATTCTAACAGTAGCTAAAGATGCTGCGAAAAAAGCGGTAGAAATAGGCGAACAAGAAGATGATGTAATTGTTATGATGGAAAAGGTTCTACAAGAAGCTAAAGCTTCCTTAAAGCGCACACCAGATTTATTACCAGTTCTTAAAGAGGTTGGTGTAGTTGATTCTGGTGGACAAGGTCTTGTAACGGTTTATGAAGGATTTTTATCAGCGTTAAAAGGTGAAGAACTACCAGATGACGTAGTTGAGATGGATGATATGATAAATGCGGAACATCATAAATCTGCACAGGATTTTATGGATACTTCTGAAATCGAATTTGGTTATTGTACAGAGTTTATGGTGAAATTTGAAGAAGACAAGTTACAGGAAAATCCTTTTGATGAGTCTGAATTCCGTAATGAATTAAGTCAACATGGTGATTCGCTATTAGTTGTTTCTGACGAGGAAATTGTTAAAGTGCATGTTCACACAGAATATCCTGGTAATGTATTAACGATTGGTCAACGCCATGGTAGCTTAATCAATATGAAGATCGAAAATATGCGTGAACAGCATACTGCTATTGTCGGTGAGCCTGTTAAACCGGCTACACCAAAAGAGAAAGCAGAGT
Organism: Ornithinibacillus massiliensis; assembly: GCF_018310345.1. GTDB lineage: Bacteria > Bacillota > Bacilli > Bacillales > Amphibacillaceae > Ornithinibacillus > Ornithinibacillus massiliensis. Next base: position 673,244 of record NZ_JAGXBY010000002.1, on the reverse strand, counting down.
TCGGAATTGTGACGGTTGCAATGGGTTCTGGCTTAAAGGCATTGTTTGAGAGTCTGGGAGCAACAGTAGTAATAGAAGGCGGCCAAACGATGAATCCAAGTACACAAGACATTGCGGATGCAATCAATCAGGCTAATGCCAAGAATGTAATTGTACTACCAAATAACAAAAATATCGTGATGGCTGCAGAGCAAGCTGCTGAATTATCGGAAGTTAATGCTGCGGTAGTTGCAACTAAAACGATTCCACAGGGGATTAGTGCATTGCTTGCATTCCATCCAGAAGAAAATCTTGATGCGAATAAAGCAAATATGCTGGAAGCTAGTTCACATGTAAAAACCGGACAAATTACCTATGCGGTTAGAGATACACAAATTGATGGCATATCCATTGAAAATGGTAACTTCATGGGAATTGCTGAAGGTAAAATTGTAACGACCGATAAAGACCGTCTAGAAGCGGTAAAACAATTATTCCAAGAATTAATTACCGAAGACGATGAAATCCTTACGATTTTATCTGGTGAAGATGTGTCAGAAGATGAAGTGAATGAATTAGTAAGTTATGTAGAAGAGAATTATGAAGATGTTGAGATAGAAGTACACAATGGAAATCAACCAATTTATTCTTATATTTTCTCTGTTGAGTAATACAGTTTAATAAAAAGAAAACCGAACTTATTTGTCAATCTTTATGAATGACAGATAGTTCGGTTTTCTTTTTCGTTAAATTTTTCTCCGGAAAGGAAATTCTTACAGGGAAAAGGTGAAAAGAAGGGCGAAAGAAATTATCGTAAAGGAAAAAACGAATGATGAGCAAATACCTCGCTCCGGAAATATACTTCGCTTTCACTTCCAGTACAGGGGCGACATCTGATCGAAAAGACCATCGCAGTGTCTACCTTGCCGTCGGGCGGCTGGTGAGCCTCCTCAGAGCTAAAGCTCTTCCGGGGTCTCAACCGTGCCCTATCCTCCCACTGGAGTCTCCGTATATTTACGGGGCTAATGTGGTTGTTCGTATTTTATTACCTTTGTTTTCGTTATGTCCCAACCTCTATAGTTCGGTTTTCTTTTTTGTTAAATTCTTCTCCCTGGAAGATACTTTTTACTGGAGAAGATGAAACGAAGGACATAAAGAAATAGCCGACAGGAAAAAGACCTGTCAGCTATTTCTTTTCTTATATACCTGCTATTTTTAATGCGAAGTCACAAATGAAGAGTAAAGAGATAACCATAATAGCAGCAGATAATTCTTTTTGTTTACCTAAAGCAAGCTTAACAATTGGATAGGCGATAAATCCAAATGCCATACCGTCAGCAATACTATACGTAAACGGAATCATGACAATAATTAAGAATGCTGGAATAGCCTCTGAAATATTATCTAAAGGAATGTGACGAATATTTTGTACCATCAGAAAGCCTACTATGATTAAGATAGGACTAATTGCTACATTGGGAATCATGGTAATCCAAGGTATTATGAAGATAGTAGCTAGAAATAATAAGCTAGCAATTATCGCCGTCATTCCTGTTTTACCTTTAGAAGCAATAACGGCAGCATTTTCAGCTGCAGAAACAGTTGGCGATGTCCCTAAGAAAGCACTTGCTATTGATGAGATAGCAGTCGTTTTATAACCTTTTTGATACGCGCTCTCTCCACGCTTTAACATCGCTAGCTGCCCATTCAGTAGTCCCATATTCTCGAAAATCAATATCATAGCTAGCGGAAATACTGCTAGCCAAAATGAAAGTTCATTTATGGCTGAAAAAGATGGCATAAACACTACGTTACTACTTACATGATCCATCGTCGTACCAGATTCTATAATGCCAAAACAGTAAGCTAATATCGTACCAATTACCATCGTAATCAGAAAATTAGCTGGTACATTTTTAACAAATAAAAATATCGCGATAAATAATGTTAGGATACTAACTAGAATAGTTGGTGAGCTAAAATCACTGATTGATATAATGGTACTTTCACCATTCGTTATCAAACCACTTTTTTCAAGTCCAATTAATATAAGGAATAGCCCTAACCCAACACTTATACCGTGTTTTAACGAATCTGGTATAGCTTCTTTTAGGAGCAGCCCTAATTTGGTAAATGCTGTTACTAAGAAAAGCAAGGATGCTACTAATACGACAGCGAGCCCTTCTTGGAAGGTTAGTCCATTTCCTTGAATAATGGAATAGGCGAATAAAGCATTAATTCCCATACCAGGTATTAGAATTAGTGGTAATCTGCCATATAACCCCATAATCAAGGTGCCGACAAAGCTTGCTAAAATCGTAGCCATCATACCAGCTTCTACTGATATTCCGGCTTCACTAAGAATAGATCCGTTTACAACAACAATATACACTGTTGTTAGATAACCGATAATACCAGCGATAATTTCATTCCGATATGTTTTCTTTGTATACTTGGAAAATATAGGCATGTAAATTCCTAATTTCTTCGTATCCCTCTCCCACCCGATTATAAAATAATTATGTTATTCTATAATCCACAAATGATTATTATAATAGTTTTTGTTATAATTTACAATAGATGTTTAAATTGATAAGAGTATGAAGGCGGTGTCAAGATGAAATACAATTCTGTTTTTGATATTATTGGTCCAGTTATGGTTGGGCCATCAAGTTCGCATACTGCAGGCGCTGCACGTATTGGGTTGGCTGCCCGTAATTTGTTTGGAAAACAACCGAAATGGGCTAAAATATACTTATATGGCTCTTTTGCCAAAACCTATCAAGGGCATGGAACTGACTTTGCTTTAGCTGGTGGATTATTGGGATTTGAGACAGATGATATACGTATGAGAGATGCATTGAATATAGCGAAGGACGAAGGAATTAAAATAGAGTTTATTGAAGATAGTGCAAAAACAGACCATCCTAATACTGTTCGTATGGTCATTGGAGATGAAGAAGAACAATTAGAGATAGTTGGGATATCCATTGGTGGAGGAAAGGTCGAAATTACAGAACTAAATGGCTTTGAATTAAGGTTATCTGGTAATCATCCAGCTGTACTTATTATGCATAATGATAGATTTGGAGCCATTGCATCGGTAACCAAAATATTAGCGAAGCATGAAATTAACATTGGCCATATGGAAGTTAATCGTAAGGATGTCGGCAAAGAAGCATTAATGGTTATTGAGGTTGACCAAAATGTTGAAGATGAAATTCTATTAGAATTAGAAAAGGCTGACCACATTATTCAAATTGCAAAAATCGTTAGCTAAAGGGGAGAAGTACCATGTTCCGAACTGTTGCGGAATTAGTAGAAATTGCTGAGAAAGAAAATATGTTAATTTCTGAAGTGATGATCCGTCAAGAGATGGATGTTAAAAATAAAACACGTGAAGAAGTATTTGCAGAAATGGAAAAGAACCTGCAAGTGATGGAAAAAGCGATAGAAGATAGCTTAAAAGGGGTTCAATCAGTAACTGGTCTAACCGGTGGGGACGCTGTTAAAGTTCAAACCTATATGCGAGAGAAGACACCATTATCTGGACATTTAATGCTAGATGCGGTTAGTAAAGCAATGGGAACGAATGAAGTGAACGCTGCAATGGGTGTGATATGTGCTACGCCAACTGCTGGTAGTGCAGGTTGTGTTCCGGGGACATTATTTGCTGTTAAAGAACAACTGAACCCAACACGTGAGCAAATGATTCGCTATTTATTTACGGCAGGGGCATTCGGATTAGTTGTTGCGAATAATGCATTTATTTCTGGCGCAGCAGGCGGATGTCAAGCAGAAGTAGGTTCTGCTGGCGCCATGGCTTCCGCTGCGATTGTAGAAATGGCAGGTGGTTCCCCACAGCAATCGGCAGATGCATTTGCCATGACATTAAAAAACATGTTAGGACTTGTATGTGATCCAGTTGCTGGACTTGTTGAAGTTCCATGTGTAAAGCGGAATGCGGGAGGTGCTTCTTTAGCAATTGTCTCTGCTGACTTGGCCTTAGCTGGAGTGACAAGCCGTATCCCATGTGATGAAGTAATCGGCGCGATGTATCGGATTGGAAGACAAATGCCTGTAAGTTTACGAGAAACCGGTGAGGGTGGTTTAGCTGATACACCAACAGGTAGATTTTTAAAAGAAAAGATTTTTGGCTAATGAACATGTTCTATAATGAGCATTTTGTGTAAGATAATTTTTTAATTCTAGAAATATGTGAAGAAGATTTTCTAGAAGGTCTGTTTAGAAAGAGTGATAAATTATGCTAGATTATTCTGTATCCGAAGTAAAGGGAATAGGAGAGAAATTTGCAGAGGATTTAATGGCATTAAATATTCATACAGTGGAGGATCTTTTGCTGTATTTTCCTTCAAGATATGATGTTTTAGAAATTCTTCCGCTTAGTGAATTAATTCATGAGGATAAAGTAACGATTGAGGGAAGGGTACTAAATACCCCTTCTCTTTCCTATTTTGGAAGAAAAAAATCCCGCCTTTCGTTTAATGTTGAGGTAGAAAATATTGCCGTTAAGGTAGTGATGTTTAACCGGGCGTTCGCGAAGAAGCAACTTAATGTAGGGGATATCGTTACATTAACCGGTAAGTGGGATGCCCATCGTTTACAAATAACGGTCAGTAACTATCAAAAAGGCTCCATGGAAAAATCCTCCGATATACAACCTATTTATTCTGTTAGAGGCGATGTAACAAGTTTTCGACTTAAAAAGGCTATTCAACAAGCTATCCAAGATTTCGGAGACAAAGTGGAAGAGATTTTTCCTCCTGATATGATAACAGCCTATAAGATCCCGACACGTAACCATGCGATTAAAACCATGCATTTCCCCGAAAGTCGAACCGCTTTAAAGCATGCAAGAAGAAGATTTACGTATGAAGAATTTCTATTATTTCAATTGAAAATACAGCTATTACGAAAACGACGTAGAGAGGCTTCCATGGGGAATGCACAACATTATGATGAGGCTAAAGTGGCAAATTTCATTAAAGGATTCCCGTTTTCTTTAACCAATGCACAAACTAAATCATTAAATCAAATTTTATCGGATATGAAATCTCCCTATCGAATGAATCGATTACTACAAGGGGATGTTGGATCAGGGAAAACAGCTGTAGCTGCTATTGGACTCTATGCTACCATTACGGCAACTAAGCAAGGTGCCTTAATGGTCCCGACAGAAATATTAGCAGAACAGCATTACCAATCTCTAAAGGAAATGTTTGGAGAGCTGGCAAGAGTAGAGCTACTTACGGGATCGGTAAAAGGGAAGAAGCGAAAAGAGATTTTAGCAGATCTACAAAATCACCAAGTTGATATACTAGTAGGTACCCATGCACTAATCCAGGATGAGGTGCATTTTGCTGATTTAGGTCTTGTTGTAGTAGATGAACAGCATCGATTTGGGGTTGAGCAAAGACGAGCACTCTCTAGTAAAGGATTACACCCGGATGTGTTGTTTATGACTGCTACTCCAATCCCACGGACACTTGCTATTACGGCGTTTGGTGATATGGATGTGTCGGTCATTGATGAAATGCCTGCTGGGCGAAAGGAAATAGAAACCTATTGGACGAAGGCAAATACGTTCGATCGTGTACTAGGATTTATAGAAAACCATATTAAAGCTGGTGAACAAGCCTACATCATTTGTCCGCTTATTGAAGAGTCAGACAAACTAGATATTCAGGATGCTGTTGATTTATACAATCAATTAGTTGATTTTTATCCACCATCTATACGTGTCGGACTGATGCATGGGAGATTGCATCCAACCGAAAAGGATCAAGTGATGAAAGAATTTGCAGCTAATGAAGTTCAAGTACTCGTTTCTACCACGGTGGTAGAAGTAGGTGTTAATGTGCCAAATGCGACCATTATGGTCATTTATGACGCGGAACGATTTGGACTATCGCAATTACATCAATTACGAGGAAGAGTTGGTAGAGGAGATAAGCAAAGCTATTGTATTCTAATTGCTGACCCGAAAAGTGAGACAGGTAAAGAGCGAATGCGGATTATGACCGAAACGAATAATGGTTTCGAGTTATCAGAGCAGGATTTAAAATTACGTGGTCCAGGGGATTTCTTTGGAACGAAGCAGAGTGGAATACCAGATTTTAAAGTGGCAGATATGATTCATGATTATCGAGCACTTGAAACGGCGAGAAATGATGCTGCAGAAATTATCCAATTTAACTTATTGGAGGAAGACCCTAAATACGTTAAATTAAGGAATTTTCTAGATAATGAAGGGGTATTTGATAGAGTGCTTGACTAACTCTTACTTGCATAATTTCATCATGTAATATATATTACTATTAGTACCAAGTCATAATAGCAACAATTATTACCCTAAAATATAGAAAAGTGGATGGTGCTTTGATGAGGATACCGAAAGTAAAGAGACAAGAAAAATTAAAAGAAACAATTGAAGAGACTCCATTTATAACCGATGAGGAATTGGCAAAAAAATTTGATGTAAGTATTCAAACTATCCGTCTTGACCGAATGGAATTATCCATTCCAGAGTTAAGGGAAAGAATAAAAACAGTAGCAAAGCATCAGTGGAATGAAACCGTCAGATCTTTGCCACTAGAAGATGTTATTGGGGAAATTATCGACTTAGAGTTAGATAATCGAGCAATCTCGATTTTAGATATAGGACGAGAACATGTTTTTACAAGAAATAATATTGCAAGAGGACATCATTTGTTTGCACAGGCTAATTCATTGGCTGTTGCAGTTATGAATGATGAGCTTGCCCTAACAGCAAAATCTGTCCTTAACTTTAAGAGACAGGTTCGACAAGGGGAAAGAGTCGTCGCGAAAGCCTTTGTACAAGGTACAGATGAAAAAGGGCTAACGTTAGTACAGGTTGATAGTTTTGTAGATAGTGAAAAAGTCTTTTCTGGCGAATTCCATATGTATCGGTCAACCGATAAAAAGGAGAATAACCTATGAGAATTGCAATTGACGCTATGGGAGGCGATCATGCACCGAAAGAAATCGTATTAGGTGCAATGGATGCTGTCCAAGATATAAAGAACTTACAGATTACATTGGTTGGTGATGAGGAAAAAATCAATCAGTACTTAACGAACTCAGAACGAATTGAGATTTTACATACAGATGAAGTTATTACTGGAGATGATGAGCCAGTTCGCGCGGTAAGAAGAAAGAAAAATTCATCTATGGTAAAGGCAGCGGCTGAAGTGAAAGAGGGACGAGCAGATGCATGTATATCTGCTGGTAATACGGGTGCCTTAATGAGTGCAGGTCTGTTTGTTATCGGAAGAATACCTGGGATAGATCGTCCGGCATTAAGTCCGACCCTGCCGACATTAGAAGGGGAAGGCTTCTTAATGTTGGATGTCGGTGCAAATGTGGATGCAAAGCCAAACCATTTGCTGCAGTACGCGATTATGGGTTCAGTTTACGCTGAAAAGGTACGTTCGATAAAAAATCCACGAGTTGGCTTATTAAACATTGGTACTGAAGATGGAAAAGGGAACGAGCTAACGAAGAAAGCATTCGAATTAATGAAAAAAGCCCCGATTAACTTTGTTGGTAATGTGGAAGCAAGGGACTTATTAAACGGAGTCGCAGATGTAGTCATTACTGATGGCTTTAGTGGAAATGTTGCATTAAAGACGATTGAAGGAACAGCTTCTGTACTATTTTCTATGATTAAAGAAACCTTTATGTCCTCACTTAAAACAAAGCTAGCGGCAGGCTTAGTGAAAAAGGACTTAAAAGGATTAAAAGATAAACTAGATTATTCTGAGTATGGTGGGGCAGCATTATTTGGATTAGCAGCTCCTGTTGTAAAGGCACATGGTTCTTCTAACCACCGAGCAATCTATAGTGCCATAAAGCAGACCTGCCATATGGTCGACCACCATGTCATAGAGACCATTAAAGAAACAGTGGAGTCGATGCAAGTGGATGAGGAGGAAACAGAATGAAAAAAGTAGCATTTATGTTCCCAGGACAAGGATCGCAAACGGTTGGTATGGGGAAGGAAATTCATGATGCGTATGAGAGTGTTCAAAACCTATATACAAAAGCTAATGAAGTATTAGGGAAAGATTTACGTTCTTTGATGTTTGAAGGACCGTCAGAGAAGTTGACTGAAACAGAAAATGCACAACCTGCTTTATTACTTTCTAGTATCGCACTACAGAATTTACTAGAACAAGAGGGAATTCAATCATCTATGGTAGTCGGGCACAGTCTTGGAGAGTATAGTGCTTTAGTAGCTGCTAAAGCAATGACACTAGAAGAAGCTCTGCCATTAGTTAGCACACGTGGTCGCTTAATGGAACAAGCATTTCCAAAAGGGCAAGGGACCATGGCAGCCGTGTTAGGTTTATCGGTAGAGACGATCCAAGAAGTAGTTGATTCGATTACGGAAGAGATTGTGGACGTTGCGAACATCAATTGTCCAGGACAGATTGTTATTTCTGGTTCTGTTGCAGGAATCGAGGAAGCAAGTAACAAGTTAAAAGAAAAAGGCGCTAAACGGGTAATCCCGCTAAATGTCAGTGGTCCATTTCATTCAAGATTAATGGAAGCAGCTAATAATGATTTTGCGACATACTTGAACCAAGTGAACATAAAGAATGCCGAGATTCCTGTCTATGCAAATGTTACAGCAAATCCTGTTAATGACCAAAACGAAATAAAGGAATTACTTTTAAAACAGCTATATTCACCAGTTCGCTTTGAGGAATCGATTCGAAATATGATGCAAACCGATGTTGAGGCATTTGTAGAAGTAGGAACTGGAAAAGTACTTAGTGGATTAGTAAAGAAAATCGATCGAAAAGCTACGATATTTACTGTTCAAGACCAAGCATCTTTAAATGATTTTATTACATGGTATCGAGGTGAAGCGTAATGTTACAAGGGAAAACGGCAATCATCACAGGTGGTTCAAGAGGAATCGGAAGAGCTATAGCATTAGAATTAGCGGAAAAGGGTGCTAATGTGGTCGTAAACTATGCTGGTAATGAGGCAAAGGCACAGGCTGTTGTTGAGGAAGTCATCGCATTAGGTGCTAACGCAATAAAATTCCAAGCGGATGTTGCAGATGAAGAACAAGTAAAAGATATGATAAAATTAACCATCGAAACATTTGGTAGTGTTGATATTCTTGTAAATAATGCTGGGATTACAAAAGACAATTTACTAATGAGAATGAAAGAGTCTGAATTTGACCAAGTTATTAATACAAATTTAAAAGGTGTCTTTGTTTGCACGAAGTCTGTAACACGTCAAATGATGAAGCAACGTTCTGGTAGAATTATTAATGTGGCATCTATTGTAGGTGTAAGTGGTAATCCTGGCCAAGCAAATTATGTAGCTGCTAAAGCGGGTGTCATTGGACTAACGAAAACGACGGCTAAGGAACTAGCTAGTCGTAATATATTAGTAAATGCAGTAGCTCCTGGTTTTATATCAACGGATATGACGGATGCATTAACAGAGGAACAAACTGAAGGTATGCTAAGTATGATTCCTCTCGCAAAACTTGGCGAACCGGAAGATGTTGCTAAAGTAGTACGCTTTCTAGCATCTGATGATGCAAACTATATTACAGGACAGACCATTCATATCGATGGCGGTATGGTCATGTAATCGGTATAATACTTTGAAGGGAGGTGAACGTTAATGGCAGACGTATTTGAAAAGGTAAAAGAAATTATTGTTGATAAACTTGATGTAGAAGAGTCAAAAGTAACAATGGAAGCATCTTTTAAAGATGATTTAGAAGCAGATTCATTAGACGTAGTTGAGCTTGTAATGGAGCTTGAAGACGAATTCGATATGGAAATTGCTGATGAAGAAGCAGAAAAAATTAACACTGTTGGTGATGCTGTAAATTACATAAAGGATTTACAGGGCTAATATAATACATGTTTAAGGTCTCGCTAATGCGAGACTTTTCTATATATCAACAAGAGGTGGCAAGTATCTATGGATCGAAAAAAGTTAGAACAGATGCTTCAAATAGAATTTCAAAATATTGATGTAATCAGGCAAGCATTTACCCATTCATCTTATGTGAATGAGCATCGTGACATAAACACTTCTGATAATGAACGTTTAGAGTTTTTGGGGGATGCAGTTTTAGAACTCGGAGTTTCACAATACTTATATCGAAAATATCCTCAAATGCCTGAAGGGGAAATGACTAAATTACGTGCTGCTATTGTTTGTGAACCTTCATTGGAAACGTTTGCACGTAGCTTAAATTTTGGTGATCATATCCTTTTAGGTAAGGGAGAAGAGATGACGGGTGGAAGAAACCGTCCCGCTTTATTGGCAGATGTTTTTGAAGCTTTTTTAGGGGCTTTGTATTTAGATAAAGGATTTGACACAGCCTTACATTTTCTAGAAAAACACGTATTTCCTAAAATTGACACTGGTGCTTTTTCGCATGGGATGGATTATAAGAGTAAGCTTCAGGAGATAGTTCAGCAAGACAAAAATCAAACCATCGAATATCAAATTATAGAGGAAAAAGGTCCTTCACATAATAAAGAGTTTGTAGCAGAGCTGCGTATTAATGATAAAGTACTTGGCTCGGGGATCGGCCGTACCAAAAAGGAAGCAGAGCAGCGTGCAGCAAAAAATGCGCTAGATCAACTTGGAGTATAAAAAGAGGTTGCCCTACTTTAGAATGTCCTGTTATAAAGGTTACATTTCAATGTAGGGCAACCCCTTTTTTATGTACCATTTTATAGTCTTACTTTTCTAAGTTCCTCAATGAAGGCCTGGGTTTCTAATGCGGATAGATTCCCTTTCTTAACAACCATATCATACATAAATTTAATATCCTCATATTTTGAAAGGTCATAGTCCTCAGGGTCAAATAAAGAGCGATTCACTACGGATAAGTGATCTGCTAATTCGTTTAAAAGGTATGTAAGATTTTCAATTGTAGGGTTTTTTAAATTCATTTTCCACCTCTATGGTTAATAATAATGTGTTGATATGTTATGTACACTTCTTTTGTTTCCGTCTTTATGATAAAATAAATGCATTAAAAAGCCAATCCATATGGTTTATTATACTATATGCTAATGGAATCTTACCTTGTTAACCGTCTATATGCTCAATAGTTATGTCTCATATTAATTGAGGTATACTAGACACAGTTCATAGGATAATTATTATAGTGATAGTTTAACATATCATGGTAAAAAGAGAAAAAGGGAAAATGGAATCGAGCTTACATATTTTGGAGAGATTCGTTTCCGGTAGGAGAATGTTTATGTTTTTGAAACGTTTAGAAAGTGTTGGATTTAAATCTTTTGCAGAACGGATAAATGTTGACTTTGTGCCAGGGGTTACCGCGGTTGTTGGCCCTAATGGGAGTGGCAAAAGTAATATTACCGATGCTATCCGTTGGGTATTAGGGGAGCAGTCTGCAAAGTCACTACGTGGTTCAAAAATGGAAGATATTATTTTCCAAGGTAGTGATACTAGAAAACCGTTAAATATAGCAGAAGTAACGCTAGTACTTGATAATAGTGATCAAGCTCTACCGCTTGATTACGAAGAAGTTAGTGTAACAAGACGAGTTTATCGTTCTGGCGAAAGCGAATTTTATATTAATAAACAATCTTGTCGATTAAAGGATATCGTAGACTTATTTCTTGATTCTGGCTTAGGAAAAGAAGCTTTTTCTATTATAAGTCAAGGGAAAGTAGAGGAAATTTTAAGCTCTAAAGCAGAAGAAAGACGGACCATTTTTGAAGAAGCAGCTGGTGTGCTTAAATATAAACAACGTAAAAAGAAGGCAGAATATAAACTTGCCGAAACACAAGAAAATTTAAACCGCGTAGAAGATATTATATATGAAATAGAGAATCAGCTAGAGCCCTTACAAAGGCAAGCAGAAACAGCAAAAGAATATTTAAAGCAAAAGGATTTACTAAAAACTCAAGAAATATCGTTATTAATCACGGAAATCGAATTATTACATGAAGAATGGCAAGAGCTTTTAAAAGAAATAGACGCTGAAAAGTTGGATGAGATTGCCCTCAAAACACAAATTCAGAAGAAAGAAGCTAGCTTGGCTTCTGCTCGTGAAGAAGTAGAGCGGATGGATGATCAGATTAATGAATTACAAGAACGCCTACTGACAACGACCCAGCAGCTGGAACAATATGAGGGAAGGAAACAAGTATTCCACGAGCGTACAAAGCATTTCTCAGAAAATAAAGAAAAGCTAGTAATGCAGAAGCGTGAAGCAGAGGAACAGATAACCAATTTAGAGTCTGAGCTATTAGAGGAAACAGAGAAATTAGCTACGCTTCAAGAAGAGAAGAAAAAAACGAAAAAACTAGTTGAAGAGTTAAAGACAAGGTTAACAACAGATAAAGATAGTCTAGTTGATCAAATCGAAGAGCTTAAATCGGAATATATCGAATTCCTTAATAAGCAGGCAGCCAAGAGAAATGAAAGGCAATCAATTGCACAACAAGTACAGCAAATTAATGCCAAAAAAGATAAGCAAGCTGATAAGTTCCAGGATTTAATTGATCTAAGAGAAAGTTATTCGGAGCAATTACAGACACTCCATCAATTGGTAGAATCCTCAGAGGCTGAATATCGTCACGAAGAGGAGTCATTACGAAATTTAAAGAAAGAAATTGAAACTAAGCGTGATAAGTACCAGGAATCACAAACAAAACTATATCAAGGCTATCAATATATTGAAAAATTAAAATCGAAAAAAGAAATGCTTGAAGATATGAAAGAAGATTTTCAAGGGTTCTTTCAAGGTGTTAAAGCAGTTTTGAAGGCTAGAGAAGATGGGAATTTATCTGCAATTCATGGAGCTGTCATTGAGCTCATGGACGTTCCGAAGGCGTATATTACCGCAATCGAAACTGTACTTGGTGGGCAAGCGCAGCATATTGTTGTGCAAAATGATGCTTCAGCAAGACAGGCAATTTCTTGGTTAAAGCAAACAAATAATGGGCGAGCAACGTTTTTACCATTAGAATCCATTCAACCAAGATATATACCGCAAGATATATTGAATCAAATTAGAACACATTCAGGATTTGTTGGGATAGCAGGACAATTGGTAACAACGAACCCCTCTTATCAAAAAGCAATAGACCATTTAATGGGGCATGTTGTGATTGCAAAAACTCTAAAAGATGCGAACGAAATTGCCCGTATGGTTATGCGAAAGTATCGAATTGTTACCCTTGAGGGGGATGTTGTAAACCCTGGTGGATCAATGTCTGGTGGTGCACAAAAGAAAACAAATTCGTCCCTTTTCACCAGAGAAAAGGATCTCCAGGAGCTTACGGAAAAGCTACAGGATTATGAACTTAAGGCGCAAGATTTTGAACGACAAGTTAAGATGCAAAAGCAATTATTGGCAGATCTAGAACAGCAACTGAACCTAAGGGAACAAAGCCTTAGTGAAAAACAACAAGTGTTACAAGAGGCAAAATCGAATCACAAGGAAATAGAATTAAAGCTTGCATCTCTTTCAGAAAATCTTTCTGTATATGATCAGGATAAACAACAGTATGACCGGGATTTAGCTGAATTGGAGAACCGTGATCAAGAGTTGCGTTCAGAACTTATAGCGATTGAAGAAAGCTTACAATCCTTCCAAGCGCAAATTGATATGTTGTCCAAGCAGGAACTAGAATTAAAGGAAAATCAAGATCAAATACAACAAGACTATCATCACTATCAAGTTCTACTTGCTGAACAAGAAGAACGTGTAAAAAACCAACAAGAGAAGTCCAATATTCTGAAAGAACGATTAACAGAACTAACAGAGCGTTTTACCAAAATTGCTGAAGAGTTAGAAGAGCTTATCAGTATTTCACAATCGAATGAGACAGAAGAGGAAATCAATGAAAAATTAATAGAGAAAAGCAAAGAAAAAGAAGCTATAACGTTATCGATTCAAGAGATGCGTTCAGATAGAATGGTTCGTACACAGCGAATGCAGGATGAAGAACGAGAATTAAAAGAAGAAAGCAAGAAACATCATGGCCTATTACAGCATATTCAACAAAAGGAAGTAAAAGCAAATCGTATTGATGTGGAACTTGAAAATCGTTTATCTTTATTACAAACAGAGTATATGATGACATATGAAAGAGCGAAAAAAGAATTCGAGAAGGTTGAGAATGTCGAAGAAGCGAAGCATAATGTAAGTGAAATTAAAGCGAGACTTGAGCGCTTAGGTAATGTTAATATCGGAGCAATCGATGAATATGATCGTATTTCTGAGCGATATACATTCCTAACGGATCAACGAAATGATTTAGTTGAAGCAAAGCAAACCTTATTTGCTGTTATTAAAGAAATGGACGAAGAGATGGAACACTTATTTAGTACAACCTTTGGACAAATAAAAGATGAATTTGCCATTGTATTTAAAGAACTTTTCGGTGGTGGTCATGCCGAGTTAAAGCTTACCGACCCGAAAAATTTATTAGATACAGGTGTTGACATTATTGCACAACCACCAGGTAAGAAGCTTCAAAATTTAGGACTGCTCTCCGGTGGAGAACGTGCACTAACCGCTATCGCATTGTTATTTGCTATCTTAAGGGTACGTCCAGTACCGTTTTGTGTCCTGGATGAAGTGGAAGCGGCCCTTGATGAAGCAAATGTTGTCCGTTTCGCAAAATATGTTAAACATTATAGTGAGAATACACAGTTTATCGTCATTACACACCGACAAGGTACTATGGAACAGGCAGATGTATTATATGGGGTAACGATGCAAGAATCTGGAGTGTCCCGACTAGTATCCGTGCGTTTAGAAGAAACGAAAGAGCTTATACAATCATAAAGGGGTGTCATATACATGGGCTTTTTACAAAAGTTAAAAAATAAATTTAAACAAGATAATCAAGAAGAAGTCTCGACTAAGTATAAAGAAGGAATGGAGAAAACGAGAAAGTCATTCTCTGGTAGAATCAATGATTTAATAGCACGGTATCGTAAGGTAGATGAAGATTTTTTTGAAGAATTAGAAGAGGTATTAATCACTGCCGATGTCGGTGTTATGACCGTTATGGATTTAATTGAAGAGCTAAAATTCGAAGTACAACGTCGTAATATTAAAGATACAGAAGAAGTAAAGGAAGTTATCTCAGAGAAATTAGTCGATATTTATTATGGCGATGATGATCAAGAAATTGAGACATTAAATATACAAAAAGAAGGACTTTCTGTCGTTTTAGTAGTTGGTGTTAATGGAGTAGGGAAAACAACCTCGATTGGTAAATTAGCACATAAATTGAAAGCAGAAGGAAAAAACGTCATGCTTGCCGCTGGAGATACATTCCGAGCAGGGGCGATAGAACAGTTAGAGGTCTGGGGAGATCGTGCAGGTGTTGATGTAATCAAGCAATCTGCTGGAAGTGACCCGGCAGCAGTTATTTTTGATGCAATAAAAGCGGCTAAATCTAGAGATGTTGATGTGCTATTATGTGATACAGCAGGTAGGCTACAAAATAAGGTCAACCTGATGAACGAATTATCGAAAGTTAAACGAGTAATAGAAAGAGAAATTCCAGGAGCTCCCCATGAAGTGCTTTTAGTATTGGACGCAACAACCGGTCAAAATGCACTTAGTCAGGCAAAGACTTTTTCAGAAGCTACAGATGTTAGTGGGATTGTGCTAACAAAACTAGATGGAACTGCTAAAGGTGGTATTGTTCTTGCAATTAGGCATGAACTTCACATACCCGTAAAGTTTGTTGGACTTGGAGAAAAAGCAGAAGACTTACAAAAGTTTGATGCAAATGCATTTGTATATGGGTTATTTGCTGATATTTTAGATGAATCAAACGAGGATTAGAACGGTCTTCTACTTGCAAAAGGTTCATCTGTTCGTTAAGATAAAATGTAAAGGTAATTCACTTAACAAGGGGTGATGAAATGCTCGAGAAAACGACAAGAATGAATTATTTATTAGATTTTTACCAAGCATTACTGACACCCAAGCAACGTAGCTATATGGAAATGTACTATCTTGAGGACTATTCGTTGGGGGAAATATCAGAAGAAGCAAATGTTTCCAGGCAAGCAGTATATGATAATATTAAGCGTACTGAAGCAATGCTAGAGTCCTATGAAGAGAAACTACATTTGTATGAAAAGTTTGAGCAA
Source organism: Ornithinibacillus massiliensis (assembly GCF_018310345.1). GTDB lineage: Bacteria > Bacillota > Bacilli > Bacillales > Amphibacillaceae > Ornithinibacillus > Ornithinibacillus massiliensis. Next base: position 657,074 of record NZ_JAGXBY010000002.1, on the reverse strand, counting down.
AGAATGAAGATCATCCAGCAAATAGAAAGCTATATATCAGATATAGAAGATGATAAGCTTCATCAGTATATGAACCAATTAAAAGACTTAGATTAGGGGGACACCTTCTATGGCATTCGAAGGATTAGCCGAGCGCCTACAAAGTACGATAAAGAAAATTACCGGAAAAGGGAAAGTTTCTGAACAAGACGTTAAAGAAATGACCCGTGAAATTCGCTTAGCACTATTGGAAGCAGATGTTAACTTTAAAGTGGTCAAGGATTTAATTAAACGTATTAAAGAACGTGCAGTGGGGCAAGAGGTAATGGAGAGCCTTACACCTGGCCAACAGGTTATTAAGGTAGTGAAAGAAGAATTAACCGAGCTTATGGGAGGCGAGCAAAGTAAAATAGCCGTAAGTGACCGTCCACCAACCGTCATCATGATGGTTGGATTACAGGGTGCTGGTAAAACAACGACAACAGGAAAACTAGCGAACCTATTAAGAAAAAAACATAATCGCTCGCCATTATTAGTTGCCTGTGATGTGTATCGACCTGCTGCAATTAAACAATTGGAAACACTTGGCGGACAGCTAGATATGCCGGTCTTCTCTATGGGGACAGAAGCAAAACCAGTTGATATCGCTAAGAAGGCAATTGAAAAGGCTAAAGAGGAACACCGTGATTATGTGCTGATTGACACGGCTGGTAGACTTCATGTAGACACGGAGTTAATGGGTGAATTAGATGAAATTAAAGCCGCTGTTAAACCAGATGAAATCTTCCTAGTTGTAGACGCAATGACTGGTCAAGACGCTGTGAATGTAGCAGAGAGCTTTAACGACCAGTTAGATGTTACCGGTGTTGTTTTAACGAAACTAGACGGTGATACTCGTGGTGGTGCTGCACTTTCCATTAGAGCAGTTACAGGTAAAGCAATTAAATTTGCCGGTATGGGTGAAAAGCTGGATCAATTAGAGCCATTTCATCCAGAACGTATGGCATCACGTATATTAGGAATGGGTGATGTGCTAACACTAATTGAGAAGGCACAAGCATCAGTAGATGAAAAGCAAGCAAAAGCGTTAGAAGAAAAAATGAGAAATGCAAGCTTTACATTTGATGACTTTTTAGAGCAGATGGGTCAAGTGAAGCAAATGGGTCCACTTGATGATTTATTAGCGATGATACCTGGAGCTAATAAAATGAAGGGTCTTAAAAATGTACAAATCGATGATAAGCAGCTTGTCCATGTAGAGGCAATCATTAAGTCCATGACAAAGAAAGAACGTCAGGATCCAAGTATAATGAATGCCAGCCGTAAGAAAAGAATTGCCAAAGGCTCTGGTACATCTGTATCTCAAGTAAACAGGCTATTAAAGCAATTTGACGAGATGAAAAAAATGATGAAACAGATGACGAATATGCAAAAAGGAAAGAAAGGAAAAGGATTTAAGCTTCCTTTCAATCCGTTTTAAAATTTAGAAATACCCTTGATTTATAAGTGGTTTTCAACTATTATAATAGATGTAATGTAAAAACACTTTACAGACTTTCAAGTTTTTGATAAAATCAATTCTTGTGAAGAACATATTAATGGAGGTGCAAGTAATGGCAGTAAAAATTCGTTTAAAACGTATGGGTTCTAAAAGAAATCCTTTTTATCGTATTGTAGTAGCAGATTCTCGTTCTCCTCGTGACGGACGTTCTATTGAGCAAATTGGAACTTATAATCCTGTAGTTGATCCAATTGAAGTTAAAATAGATGAAGCAAAAGCACTTGACTGGATGGCAAAAGGCGCTAAGCCAAGCGATACAGTACGTAACTTATTCTCAAAAGAAGGCATCATGAAGAAATTCCACGAACAAAAAACTAACAAGTAAAGTAGTGTGATATCATGAAAGCCCTAATAGAGTCGATTGTTACACCATTAGTTGATTACCCTGAGGATGTTAAGGTAACGGAAAGAGAAGAGGACAGCAAGATTGTTTATCATCTTACCGTGAATCAGCATGACGTCGGCAAGGTAATTGGTAAGAATGGACGTATTGCAAAAGCGATTCGTACAGTGGTTTATGCAGCTAAGTCTGATGCTAATAAACGAATCTATTTAGATATCATGTGAGGGAAAGGGAAACCTTTCCCTTTTTTAGCAGATTGGGAACAAAGTGTACCCAAATCAATATAAGCATTATTTGCGTAGAGGATAAGCAGAGACAGTTTTTCTAATACATTCACAAGAAACTAGCTTCTTTCAATCATTTTAGCCTTAGAAATAATAAATACTTTTTGAAGGTGCACGGATTAGTTCCATTACACCATACTCGAAGGGAAATACTAGGAGTATATTTGGTAAGAGAATAACAGACGAATGGACACCAATAAAAGGGAAGGTTGAGGCGAGAAATAACGTGAATATCATAAAAAAGGTTGTCATAAAACAAGTAATCACGGATAAAAGTAAAGCAGCTTTAAAAGAAAAATTTATGAAACATAAAATGCGACTTGAACAAGAGTGTCAACAATTGTTATTCGAACAACGAAAACTACAAAATAAAAAAAGCTTGTCTAAACAGGAATTCCAAGATCGATTCCAGCAAGAGATAAAAAATAGAAAAGAAAAAATAAAGCTAGTAGAGTTTAAAATAGAGCAATTGGAAATGCTAGAAATTGGAAGCGAGATTGTTGAAGGTGAAGTTGAAGCTCTTGTTGAGGTGAAGGTTGGCACGCATTGGAATGAAATTATGGAACAAACAGCCATTATTATTAAAGACGGCGTTGTCGTCAGAATAGATAACTAGCAGCAGGTGAGAGATATGGAAGAAAAAATGTTTACAGTAGGAAAAATAATTAATACACATGGTATCCGTGGAGATTTAAAAGTCCTTCGAGTAAGTGATTTTGATGATCGATTTAAGGTTGGGAACTTGCTATATTTAGTTACGAATCAAAAAGTCATTCGCGAATTAGAAATTGATGGACATCGAATTCATAAAGGTTTTGATTTAATTCATTTTAAAGGCTTAGATAATATTAATGATGTCGAGCACTTTAAAGGCTCAACCTTGAAAATCAAGGAGTCTCAGCTTACTGAATTAGATGAAAATGAATACTATTATCATGAAATCATAGGATGTGAAGTATTCACTACGGATGGAGATAGTATAGGGAAAGTGAAAGAAATACTAGCTCCAGGTGCAAATGATGTATGGGTGGTAAAGCAACCAAAGGGAAAAGATATTTTAATTCCATATATAGAAGAAGTGGTAATTGAAATTGATGTAGATCATAAACGAATTATGATAGAACCTATGGAAGGATTGCTTGATTAATGCAAATTGATATTCTAACTTTATTTCCTGAAATGATTGAAAGTGTATTTAATACTTCCATCTTAAAAAAAGCACAGGAAAAAGAAAAGTTTCATTATAATCTCATAAACTTCCGTGATTATACGGAAAACAAACATAATAAAGTAGATGATTATCCTTACGGTGGCGGAGCTGGTATGGTATTATCTCCTCAACCTATATTTGATGCGGTAGAAGCGGCCACAAAGGATAAAGTAGCTAAACCACGAGTTGTTTTAATGTGCCCTCAAGGTGAGCGATATACACAGAAAAAAGCCGAGGAATTAGCAAAGGAAGAACATTTAGTTATTATTTGTGGACATTATGAAGGGTATGATGAGCGAATACGAGAGCATCTTGTTACGGATGAGATTTCGATAGGCGATTATATTTTAACTGGCGGAGAATTAGGGGCAATGGTTGTTGTAGATAGTGTGGTACGACTTTTGCCAGATGTTTTAGGTAACCAAGAATCAGCACCGCAGGATTCTTATTCAACAGGACTTCTCGAACATCCACACTATACAAGACCAGCCGATTTTAGAGGTATGAAAGTTCCAGAAGTACTTACTTCAGGAGACCATGCTAAAATAGAAGCCTGGCGAAAAGCCGAATCTCTAAAAAGAACCTATGAGCGACGAAAGGATTTGCTAGAAAATTATCCACTAACCGAGGAAGATAAGAAGATTCTAGAGAATTTTAAAAACCGAACGTAACAGAACATCAATGCTCTAATTTTCATGTAGCATACAGGAATAGGACGATCTATCCGCATCGTAATAGTTAAATATTATGTGTCCATGAAACAAAATCTACTTGCAAAGTAGAACATTCAGCTATGCTACTATAGTAAACTCGGGTAGCAGTAGGTGGAGCATGATTATTTTTATGATTAACTAGTTGAAGTCTATCTCGTATTATGATATATTAATTATTGTGCTTAAGTACGATTAAGTACGTATAAACGATGTTCCGCTGTTACCAATTGGAAATAAGAGCATTGGTTTGGAAGGAGTTGAACAGGATGCAAAAATTAATCGAAGAAATCACACAAGATCAGCTTCGTAACGATCATCCTGATTTCCGCCCAGGAGATACTGTAAAGGTTCACGTTAAAGTTGTCGAAGGCAGCCGTGAACGTATTCAGGTATACGAAGGTGTCGTTATTAAACGTCAAAACGGTGGAATCAGCGAGACATTTACAGTAAGAAAGATTTCTTATGGTGTAGGTGTAGAACGTACTTTCCCAGTACATTCACCTCGTATTGATAAAATCGAAGTTACACGTCGCGGTATCGTACGTCGTGCTAAACTTTACTATCTTCGTAATCTACGCGGAAAAGCAGCACGTATTAAAGAACGTCGATAAGACTAGAAATCAAAAAAAGCATTTAGAAAGGAGCTTGGTATTTTATTCAAGCTCCTTTTTACATAATATAATAAAAACAGAATTGCTACATGGTAATAACGAGTACAATATTGTAGGTTTCGGAGGTTGAATTATGGCTAAAAAGGGTAAAAGTGAGTGGCTAGATTGGATAAAAGCACTATTGATCGCATTCGGATTAGCCTTTCTTGTCAGAACCTTTTTATTCACACCCATTATCGTCGATGGTCCTTCTATGCAGCCAACATTACATGATCGAGATCAAATGATTGTGAATAAGTTTTTGTATAACTTTAACGAACCAGAACGATTTGACATTGTCGTATTTCATGCTAATGACCAAAAGGATTTTATCAAACGTGTTATTGCATTACCTGGAGAGCATGTAGCATATAAAGATAATATATTATATATAAATGGTCAACCTATTGAAGAAAACTTCCTTCATGATAAGGAAGTCTGGACATATAACTTTGAGCTAGAGGAATTAACAGGTAATTATAGTACCGTTCCAGAAGGGTATGTATTCGTATTAGGTGATAACCGTACAAACTCAACAGATAGCCGCATACTTGGTCCAATACCAATGGATCAAATAGTTGGGAAAGCAAGTGTTATTTATTGGCCATTCGATAGATTTGAATTCATAGGAGAGTAGACTAGCTATGACAATACAATGGTTTCCCGGCCATATGGCCAAAGCAAGAAGAGAAATAGAGGAAAAGCTTAAACTCGTTGATTTTGTAATGGAGCTTGTAGATGCGCGTGCACCACTATCTTCACAAAATCCAATGCTGCAGCAAGTATTACAAAGCAAAGAGAAAATGGTTTTATTAATGAAACGAGATTTAGCGGATTCGAAAGTAACAAATGAATGGATAGACTATTTTAAAGAACGTGGCATACCTGCATTAGCAGTTAATGTTAATGACAAAGCTGATATCAATCGAGTTATTCAGTTAGCAAAAGAACTAGGACAGAAAAAGCTTGAGAAATTAATAAAAAAAGGAATTAAACCTCGGCCGGCTAGAGCGATGATAGTAGGGATACCAAATGTTGGTAAATCAACTTTAATAAACCGACTTGCCAAGAAAAAAATTGCTAAAGTTGGTGACCGACCTGGCGTAACAAAACAGCAGCTATGGATCAAAGTGAAAAAGGAATTTGAACTATTGGATACGCCTGGTATTCTTTGGCCCAAATTTGAAGACCAAACTGTCGGATATCGACTAGCAGCAATTGGAACGATAAAAGATCAATTACTTTCCTTACAGGATATTGTGGCTTTCGTTATCAATTATTTACAAGAATATTACCCTAATTCGTTAGAAGAGCGTTATCAAATTGAGCAGACGGAAGATGACATGTTGGAAATTTTTATGAAAATTGGTAAGCTAAGAGGTGCTCTTGAAAGTGGTGGTAATGTCAATTTCGATAAGGTTTCGGATATTGTTATCCGTGATTTAAGAACGGGTCGTCTTGGTATGATTACACTAGAACGACCAACAGAGGAAGCATAAAGACATACATCAAGTTGATGGATGTCTTTTATTTTTTTTGGTACATGCCGATATAAAGGGAAGAAGGATAGGTGTTACAATGGGGAAACAATCAATAAATGAAATAAAAGTATTACTTCAAGAGGACAAGCTTTCAGATGCTGAGATAATGTTACTTCAATCGGATACACGTAAAGGTGTACAACAACTCATAAAAACGTATGAAAAAAGAAAACGGAATGAAGCAGCACTAGTGCAGGCCTATGAGGAGATGTGTACATATGAAAGAAAATGTTATCAAGTTGGTAAGAAATTAGTAGCTGGTATTGATGAAGCAGGTCGGGGGCCTTTAGCAGGTCCGGTGGTTGCCGCTGCCGTTATTTTACCCGTGGATTTTAAATTACTCGGTCTCAATGACTCTAAACAATTGAATGAAGCTAAACGAGAAGAATACTTTGAGGTTATTCGGGAAAAAGCAATCTCCTATGGGATATCCATCATTGATAGTCAAACAATAGATCAAATTAATATTCTAGAAGCGACCAAATTGGCGATGAAGAATGCACTATTACAGTTGAATCCTTATCCTCAGCATGTATTGATTGATGCGGTTAAATTAGATGATTTACCTTATAGTTCCGAAGCAATCATTAAGGGAGATGCAAAAAGTATATCGATTGCCGCAGCTAGTGTGCTTGCTAAAGTAACCCGTGATAGACTGATGAAGGAAATACATAACGAGTTTCCGATGTATGATTTCCGCTCCAATATGGGATATGGAACCCGTGAACATATGGTGAATTTAGTACAATATGGGCCATCGCCATACCATCGTAAATCATTTGCACCAGTTAAAGAGAATATAAAGTGAGTGATGTAGTTGAATATCCAAGATGTTCTAGGTAAAACGTTAACTAATAGTAAGGAGCCCGTTCAAACACTTCGCTTAGGTCAAATAGTCCAAGGCAGAATTTTGAAGCTTTATCCAAACAATAAAGCCCATATTCAACTTGGGGTGATGCAGTTAATTGCGCAGCTAGAGGCGCCATTAGAAATAGGAAATAACTATCACTTTCAGGTACAAGCATTAGGACAAGTAGCCCAGCTGAAAGTAATAGCAGAATCTCCTACTAATCCTAATAGGTCAGAGTTACCTATTATCCATTTACTACAACAGCTGGGAATAAATCCTACTAAAATAATGCAGGAATTTGTAAAGGTTCTCATGCAGGAAAAGATTCCATTTGAGAAAGGACAATTACAAAATTCTTATGTTCTATTAGAGTCTGCAAGTAATAAAGAACAGGCACAAGCTTTATTAAAAGAAATGATAGTAAGTCGTATGCCAATAAACGATTCTGTTTTTCAGGCCTTGTTTGCAAGTAAGTTTGGAAGTTTTACCAATCAACTTGAATCACTAGACTCGGTGTTACGACAGAATTTAGCTACGCAGCCAAATATAAATAATGGGTTAGTCTCCCAGATTAATCAATTAACCGGAAATACAAACCAAATACCGGTAAAACAAATTATTCCATTACTAAACAGTCCGGAATTAGTCTATGTTTTAAAAGCAAGCGGAATGATTGATCAAGATATTCCGTTTCGCATATGGAATAATCGGGTAATACAGAATGCAGACAACGGATTGATGAATTTAAATCAGCTGTTTACTACTAATACAGTAAAGGAATTACAAGCTAGCATATCCAAGCTGGAAGTAATACAACAGCATGCTTCTTCTCTATTAACTAAATGGGAGAATCTTCTTCAACAAAGTGTAACGAACAATGTTTCGATTTCTGAAGAAAATTTTACTAATTTGAAGCGAGAAGTGGAGTTAAGTACTCTTCCATTTACTTTAAAACATGGGGAATTACGTAATCACCCACAATCATTACGAGTCTTACTCCACCATTTAGCAACATTAAGTAACCAAGAAAATTATTCGAAAGTGGATTCATTTTTACATCATTTCATAAAGGAATCTTTTGTTCAACAGACGAAGACGATCTTGGAGGACATGGGAATACAGTATGAGAAAGCTATCTTGAAAGATGAAACTAATCCGAGCAATTCGTTAAAAGGAATGTTATTACAGCTTATCCAATCAAGTGATGGAACGATCCTAGAACAAGGAACCAAGCTATTACATGTTATAAATGGTATACAGCTACAATCATACAGTGAATCCGATAAAATGATTCAGGCTAATCTCTTATTACCAGGTGGTAGAATCGGCCTAGATAGTGATATTGCGTTAAACTTTGAAGGGAAGAAAACAGAAGCTGGTGAGATCAATCCTGATTATTGTCGAATTGTGTTCTTTTTGGAACTAGCAAACTTGGAACAAACGGTGATTGATATGAATATTCAAAAACGTTCAATCTCCATAACGGTATTAAACGATCAACCGATAGAAGGGATTACCCAGTCACTAAAACCGTTACTAAAGGAGGGATTAGAGAAGCTTGAGTACTATCTTTCCAATGTATCGGTTAAGCCGTTAACTAACCAAGAGAATGTGGCGAAGAATAGTAAACCAACGTACCAAACTAAACAACAAGCTTCCTACCAAGGAGTTGATTTTCGTATATGAATCAGATAAGAAAAAAGGCTGTAGCATTAAGCTATGAGCAAGATAAGAAGCACCCTCCACGAGTAAGTGCTACCGGAAAAGGATTAGTTGCGGATAATATTATTAAGATTGCTAATGAAAATCAAGTACCCATTATGGAGGATAAGACATTAGTTGAACTACTATCTGAGCTAGATATTAATGAAAAAGTTCCAGAGGAATTGTATCAGGCAGTAGCAGAAGTGTTTGCATTTATATACAGGGCTGACCAAAAGCTAGAGCAAAAAAATATTTAAAAATATTTTACGACAAAAGTTGGCTCTTTTCTTGTGCAATTTTCTGTTTTTTAATACAATAAAACTGCAGTGATTTTTGATGGGAGGACAAAGAATGAATATTCATGAGTATCAAGGGAAAGAAGTTTTACAGAGTTTTGGTGTAAAGGTTCCTAATGGATATGTTGCATATACGGTAGATGAGGCTGTAGAGGCAGCCGAAAAATTAGGTACATCCGTTACTGTAGTAAAAGCACAAATTCATGCTGGTGGACGAGGAAAAGCTGGTGGAGTGAAGGTTGCTAAGAATTTAGAGGAAGTACGTACATACGCTGAAGAAATTCTTGGTAAAACATTAGTAACTCACCAAACAGGTCCTGAAGGAAAAGAAGTTAAGCGTTTACTTATTGAAGAAGGATGTGATATTAAGAAAGAATATTACATCGGTGTTGTTCTTGACCGTGCTACCTCTCGTGTTGTAATGATGGGATCTGAAGAAGGTGGTACAGAGATTGAGGAAGTGGCAGCTGCTACTCCAGAAAAGATCTTTAAAGAAGTGATAGATCCTGTTGTTGGGCTAATGCCTTACCAAGCTCGTAGACTAGCATTTAATATGAATATTCCCGATGAATTGCTAGGGAAAGCAGTTAAATTTATGACTGGATTATACCAAGCATTTGTTGAGAAAGATTGCTCCATTGCAGAAATTAACCCACTAGTTACTACTGGTGATGGAGAGGTTTTAGCACTTGATGCTAAATTGAACTTTGATGATAACGCATTATACCGTCAAAAAGATGTGCTTGAATATCGCGATTTAGATGAAGAAGATGAAAAGGAAATTGAAGCATCCAAATATGACCTTAGTTATGTTGCGCTAGATGGTAACATTGGTTGTATGGTTAATGGTGCTGGTCTAGCTATGTCTACGATGGACATCATTAAGCATTACGGCGGAGAACCGGCTAACTTCTTAGATGTTGGGGGCGGTGCTACTGCAGAAAAGGTTACAGAAGCATTTAAGATTATTCTATCTGACAAAAATGTAAAAGGGATTTTCGTTAATATCTTCGGTGGAATCATGAAATGTGATGTAATTGCTGAAGGTGTAGTGGAAGCGACTAAACAAGTTGGATTAAATCTTCCATTAGTTGTTCGTCTTGAAGGAACGAATGTTGATTTAGGGAAGAAGATTTTAAATGAATCAGGATTGAACATTATTCCTGCAGACTCTATGGCTGATGGTGCAGAAAAAATAGTAACCTTAGTTAAAGAAGCTTAATGGATTTAAAATCTTGTATATTAATAGACTAGACTTTGGAAAGGGCGGACTATAATGAGTGTATATGTAAATAAAGATACGAAAGTAATTGTCCAGGGTATAACTGGTGGTACTGCAAGATTCCATACAAAACAAATGCTTGAATATGGTACAAAGATTGTTGGTGGAGTAACACCGAAAAAAGGTGGAACTGAAGTAGAAGGTGTACCTGTATTCAATACAGTACAAGAGGCGGTTGAAGTGACAGGTGCTACAGCTTCTGTTATTTATGTTCCTGCACCATTTGCAGCGGATGCTATTATGGAAGCGGTAGATGCTGAGCTAGACCTAGTTATTTGTATCACTGAACATATTCCAGTACTTGATATGGTTAAAGTGAAACGTTATATGGAAGGCAAGAAAACACGTTTAATTGGACCAAACTGCCCAGGGGTAATTACTGCAGATGAATCGAAAATTGGTATTATGCCTGGTTATATTCATACGAAAGGTCATATTGGTGTCGTTTCCCGTTCTGGAACATTAACGTATGAAGCTGTTCATCAATTATCACAAGCAGGTTATGGTCAAACAACTGCTGTAGGTATTGGTGGAGATCCGGTTAATGGTACAAACTTTATTGACGTATTAAAAGAATTCAATGAAGACCCTGAAACTTATGCAGTCGTCATGATTGGTGAAATCGGTGGTACTGCTGAAGAAGAAGCTGCTGAATGGGTAAAAGCGAACATGACGAAGCCAGTAGTTGGTTTCATTGGTGGAGCAACAGCACCTCCAGGAAAACGTATGGGTCATGCTGGTGCGATTATTTCTGGTGGTAAAGGTACAGCAGATGAAAAAATCAGAGTGATGAATGAATGTGGAATCGAAGTTGCAGAAACGCCTTCAGTAATTGGAGAAACAATGATTCGCGTTCTTCAAGAAAAAGGATTAGCAGAAAAGTGTAAAACACACTAATCTGTATAGCTAAAGGGGCAGGGACCTAATAAGGGATAATCAGAAATAGCCTATTGTATATCAACAAGAGGGATCTTCTGTGATTATCTACTTTGTCTCGGCCTCTTCCTTTATACAGATAGCATATAGAAGGGAAGTGACAATTTGTTACAAAATACAAGGCAAAGATTAATTCATCTCCACCGATGTCGTTATATGTCGAGAAGGAATTTACGACGTTTACTACGAATGGATCCCTCCTTAGCTTATATCTTCCTTATATCCTCAACCGAAATAAGCCATTATCTATCCATTAGAAAAAATCAAGCCGAGATACTATATCAGGATATACACAACACACAATTGATTCATGATACTTTACAGGATATAAAAGCCTATCATATCATTACGTTAATTGACGAAACCTATCCTCCCATGTTAAAAACAATTAAAGATGCACCAATCGTACTTTATTGCTATGGGGACGATACATTACTCTATAAAACTCCATCCATAAGTGTAATAGGTACTAGAAATCCTTCTTTAGATGCTATGAACAAAACAAAGTATATTATTAGTCCATTAATAAAGGATAACTGGGTCATTGTCAGTGGGATGGCTAAAGGAATTGATAGTTATGCACATCGACTGGCATTACATGAAGGGGGAAAAACGATTGCAGTATTAGGTAGTGGATTTGAGTATATCTACCCTAATGAAAATACATTCCTTTTTCAGCTGCTAGTAAAAGATGGCTTAGCCCTCTCAGAATATCCACCAAAAGTACCACCAAGAAAATTCCACTTTCCTGAAAGGAACCGAATTATTAGTGGACTAAGCTTCGCTACAGTTGTGATAGAGGCGACAGAAAGAAGTGGAACCATGATAACGGTAGATCAGGCATTAGATCAGGGAAGGGAAGTATTTGCTGTACCAGGATCACCCCATATCCCTCAATCAATTGGATGTCTGAAACTAATTCAGGAAGGGGCAACAATGGCAGTTACTTATGAAGACATTATGAGTGATTGGAGAAATAAGTCTTTCTTACGCACTAATCCAGAATGAAATTCATTCTATGTTTGACAATTATGTCGTATATATTTATTATTAGTGAGGATTTGATAATCAATTATATACTGGTAAATATACTTATTTTAATTAGGTTTAATTTGAAAATGTTGACATTTACTACATCAATTCTTACATTTAGATGTATAGCACTTTTAGGACACGAATGATTTAGGAGTAATGGTACTAGGTTTTTCGTTACCTCAGGCTAAGGAGGAAGAGAATGGCAGACTATCTCGTAATTGTAGAATCACCTGCGAAAGCGAAAACAATTGAACGATACTTAGGTAAAAAATACAAAGTAAAAGCTTCTATGGGACATGTTATTGACTTACCGAAAAGTCAGATGGGTGTCAATGTAGAAGAAGGTTATAAATTAAAATATATTACTATACGTGGTAAAGGTGATGTATTAAAAGATTTAAAAAAATCAGCTAAAAAGGCAAAAAAAATATATCTCGCAGCCGACCCGGATCGCGAAGGAGAAGCAATTGCCTGGCATCTTGCACATGCCTTGAATGTCGATGAAAATTCGAAATGTCGTGTAGTATTTAATGAAATAACAAAAGATGCCATTAAGGAATCCTTTAAAAATCCCCGCTCTATTGATATGGACTTAGTAGATGCACAGCAAGCTAGAAGAGTGCTGGATCGATTGGTCGGTTATAACATTAGCCCGTTACTATGGAAAAAAGTTAAAAAGGGATTAAGTGCTGGTCGTGTACAATCCGTAGCATTGAAGATGATTATTGACCGTGAAAATGAAATTAATGACTTTAAACCAGAAGAATATTGGTCAATTGAAGCTAGCTTCTTAAAGGATCAGGACTCATTTGAAGGAGCTTTTTACGGAATCGATGGGAAAAAATTAGAGCTTAAATCAGAGGCAGAAGTAAAAGAAGTTCTAAATAAACTAGTAGATAAACAGTTTACGATTAATACAGTGACGAAAAAGGAAAGAAGGCGAAATCCTGCCTTACCTTTTACAACTTCATCATTACAACAGGAAGCAGCAAGAAAGTTAAACTTCCGAGCTAAAAAGACGATGATGATAGCACAGCAATTGTATGAAGGTATTGATCTTGGAAAGGCTGCAGGTGGTATAACTGGTCTCATTACGTATATGCGTACCGATTCAACCCGTATTTCTGAAACAGCAAAAGGTGAAGTAAAGGAATACGTTGAGAATAAATATGGGAGTGAATATCTAGGTACTGAAAGAAAAGAAAAGAAAAGTGAAAATGCCCAGGATGCCCATGAAGCAATACGTCCCACATCAGTGATGAGAGAGCCAAACTCATTAAAGACAGTTTTATCTAGGGATCAATTACGCCTGTACAAGCTAATTTGGGAACGCTTTTTAGCAAGTCAAATGGCACCAGCTATCTTAGACACCATGTCAGTACAGTTAGTTAATAATAATGTAGAATTTCGTGCAAATGGTTCAAAGGTAAAATTTAAAGGTTTCATGAAGGTATATGTGGAAGGTACAGATGATAATAAAAAAGACGAGGATAAATTTTTACCGAATCTGGAAGAAGGAATGATTGTAGAGGCAAGTGAAATCAATCCGAACCAACATTTCACGCAACCACCACCACGCTTTACTGAAGCTAGATTAGTCAAAACGATGGAAGAGCTAGGTATTGGTAGACCTTCCACTTATGCTCCTACTCTTGATACGATTCAAAGACGAGGATATGTGACATTAGATAACAAACGATTCGTACCAACGGAACTGGGGATTATCGTTGTGGATTTATTAAAGGAATTTTTCCCGGAAATTATTGATGTGGAATTTACAGCCAAAATGGAACATGACCTTGACTCCATAGAAGAAGGAGAAGTGGAGTGGGTAAATATTATCGATGATTTCTATCATGGGTTTCAGAAGCGCTTAACAAAAGCGGAAGAGGAAATGGAAAAAATAGAAATTAAAGATGAGCCTGCTGGTATTGAATGTGAAAACTGTGGTCATGAGATGGTTTATAAAATGGGACGATACGGCAAATTCTTAGCTTGTTCGAACTTCCCAGAATGTCGAAATACAAAACCGATACTAAAAGAGATTGGCGTAACATGTCCTACTTGTAAGAAAGGTAATGTGGTAGAACGTAAATCTAAGAAACGACGTGTATTCTATGGTTGTGATCGCTTTCCGGAATGTGATTTTGTTTCTTGGGATAAGCCGATAGCAAGACCATGCCCTAAATGTGATTCACTCTTGGTAGAGAAAAGGTTGAAAAAGGAAACCCAAATTGTTTGTACAAATTGTGATTATCAAGAAAATACGCAAGGATAAAAGAGTCGCTCCTATGAGCGCCTTTTATTTTGCTTTCGTTCTGTAGTTGGCGTAAAATGTCTAATTGTGAAGAGTAAAAAAGTTCTAATTTGTATTAAATGTTTCGGTATTTTTGAAAAGGGTAAATAATAATGTGAATTTTGATTATAAATTTTTGAACAATTGGTAAAAATAGGGATAGGGTGTTTTTACATTTTTGAAGGTATCGGAAAATGTCGAAAAATTAGTTGTTACGGATTGACTATTTATAGTGAAGTCGCTATAATTATCCAGTGGTAAGCCGAACTACTTGACAGTACTAACATAAATACTTCGTTTAGTATTGCGGTTATTTCAGAATTTTGTTACAATTTTGTTAAGTTGATTGCAAAGTTAATCACATAGTGGTATATTTTTATGTGGCTGTTAAGCAAGTTTGGGGTGAGTATTTGGATTATCTTACACAACACAAACAGGCATTTACAGAGTACCTTCAAATTGAAAAAAATGCTTCGCCATACACTGTAGAATATTACAATCATGACTTAGAAGAATTTTTTGCTTTTGTAGAACGAGAAGGCTTTGAGTCCCTTCGAGAAATCGATCAGCGTGCTGTTCGTGTTTTTCTTACTGCTCTTTATGATCGACAGCTTTCAAGAAGATCTGTATCAAGAAAGATATCAAGTATACGAACTTTTTTTAAGTTTTTAGAGAGAGAGAATGTAATTGATTCAAACGCCTTTATGCTAATAAGTTTGCCGAAAGCTGCAAAGCCTATTCCGGGATTTCTCTATGAAGAGGAAATGGAAAAACTATTTGAAATAAATGATGCTAATGATCCATTAGGACAACGAAATCAAGCATTATTAGAAGCACTATACGGAACTGGGATTCGGGTGAGTGAATGTCAGAGTCTTAGATTGAAGGATATAGATTTTTCTGTTGGAACATTGCTTGTAAGAGGAAAAGGAAAGAAAGAACGATATGTTCCTTTTGGAAGCTATGCAGAAAAAGCACTTCAATTGTACATACATGACGGTAGAAAAAAGTTACTCGAAAAATCTGGTTCAAATTCCGAAGTGGTTTTTCTGAACTCAAGAGGTAATCCGATAACAACTAGAGGAATTCGATTAGTGTTGAAAAATATGATGGAAAAAGCAGCACTTACTATAAATGTACATCCACATAAATTAAGACATACCTTTGCAACACATATGTTAAATGAGGGTGCTGATTTACGAACAGTACAGGAACTCTTGGGACATGAAAGTTTATCATCTACGCAAATTTATACACATGTTACGAAGGATCATTTGCGTAATATTTACTTAAATAGTCACCCAAGGGCAAAAAAGTAAGGATGACGGAAGAGGTGATCTTTGTTGGCACAAGAAATTCATGCAACCACCATATTTGCAGTGAGACATAACGGTCATTGTGCAATGAGTGGTGATGGTCAGGTAACACTGGGGAATTCCGTTGTAATGAAACATAAAGCTAAGAAGGTTCGTAGATTGTTTAATGGTCAAGTACTAGCGGGATTTGCAGGTTCTGTCGCAGATGCGTTTACCCTTTTTGAAAAATTTGAAGGGAAATTACAGGCTTTTAATGGAAATCTGACTCGAGCTGCTGTGGAATTAGCACAAGAATGGCGCAGTGATAGAGTTTTACGTAAGTTAGAAGCTATGTTGATTGTCATGAATAAAGATAGTATGTTGTTAATCTCAGGGACTGGTGAGGTAATTGAACCAGACGATGGTATTCTAGCAATTGGTTCAGGTGGTAATTATGCACTGAGTGCTGGTAGGGCACTTGTAAACTACGCAGAGCATCTTACAGCAGCAGATATTGCACTAGCTGCAATGAAAATCGCGGGTGAGATTTGTGTGTTTACAAACGATCAAATTACGCTGGAAGTACTTGATTAAAGAGGAGGCCATGCATAATGGAGATGAACTATACTCCAAGACAGATCGTAAATCAACTAGATAATTATATTATTGGACAACAAAGTGCCAAGAAATCTGTTGCAGTTGCCCTAAGGAATCGATATCGCAGAACCTTATTAGATGAAAAACTCAAAGAAGAAATAGTCCCCAAAAACATCTTAATGATTGGCCCTACTGGGGTTGGTAAGACAGAAATTGCTAGACGTCTTGCGAAATTAGTTAGTGCCCCATTTGTGAAAGTTGAAGCAACTAAGTTTACTGAAGTTGGATATGTAGGAAGAGATGTTGAATCCATGGTCCGAGATTTAGTCGAAATGTCTTTACGAATGGTAAAGGAAGAAAAGATGAACGGAGTCATGGATAAGGCAAAAGAAGAGGCAAATAAAAAACTTGTAAAATTATTAGTGCCTCAAGTTAAGAAACAATCCACTATCTCCAATCCATTTGAAATGCTTTTTTCTAATCAAGGTAATCAAGAGGATTCAGATGAGAGTGAAAAGGATGAGGAGATTAAGAATAAACGGAGTAGAGTGGCACATCAACTTGCCATGGGGGAATTAGAAGACCATATTGTTACCATTGAAATGGAAGAAATTCCACCTTCCATGTTTGATCTATTACAAGGTTCAGGAATGGAACAAATGGGTATGAACATGCAAGATGCTCTTGGGCAATTTATGCCAAAGAAGAAGAAAAAACGTAAGCTTCCTGTTTCCGAAGCAAGAAAAGTTCTCATCCAACAGGAAGCTCAAAAGCTTGTTGATATGGAGGAAGTATCACAAGAAGCGATACAAAAGGCTGAACAGTCTGGCATTATTTTTATTGATGAGATTGATAAAGTTGCCGGAAAACAAGATAACTCTCCGAATGTATCACGAGAGGGAGTACAGCGAGACATCCTTCCGATTGTCGAAGGTTCTACTGTCGTAACGAAGCATGGTCCGGTTAAAACAGATCATATGCTATTTATAGCTGCAGGAGCTTTTCATATGGCTAAACCATCCGATTTGATTCCGGAACTGCAAGGGAGATTTCCAATTCGGGTAGAATTAGAGAAGCTTTCCGTTGAAGATTTTGTTCGTATTCTAAATGAACCTTCGAATGCTTTACTAAAACAGTATCAAGCTCTATTAAAAACAGAAGGTATAAATGTAGTATTTACAGACAAAGCTGTAAATAGAATTGCAGAAATTGCCTATCAAGTAAATCAAGATACAGATAACATTGGTGCTAGAAGACTTCATACCATACTAGAGAAGTTATTAGAGGATTTATCCTTTGAAGCACCTGATGTTTCGATGGACACGGTTGAAATAACACCAGAGTACGTCGATCAAAAACTTAGCACAATTGTTAAAAATAAAGACTTAAGTCAATTTATACTATAATAAATAAAATGGAGGAATAACTATCATGGAACTATTAGACCGCGCTAGAAAAATTAACTCAATGTTGCAAAAAGCAACAGGTAAATCAGTAAACTTTAACGACATGGCTGTATCACTAACAGAGGTAATTAAGGGGAATGTGTTCATCCTTAGTAGAAGAGGGAAATTATTAGGATATGCCATCAATCAAGAAATTGAAAATGAGCGAATGAAACAAATGCTTGAGGAAAGACAATTCCCAGAGGAATATACAGAAGGATTATTCCATATCCATGAAACAACTGCTAACCTAGATATTAATAGTCAGTACACAGTATTTCCAGTTGAGAACAGAGATCTATTCAAGGATGGCTTAACGACAATTGTACCAATTATTGGTGGTGGAGAACGTCTTGGAACATTAATCATCGGTAGATTAAAAGAATCATTTAACAATGATGATCTATTGTTAGCTGAATATGGTGCAACTGTTGTTGGAATGGAAATTCTTCATGAGAAGACAGAAGAGATTGAAATGGAAGCTAGAAGTAAAGCAGTGGTACAAATGGCAATCAGCTCTCTTTCTTATAGTGAACTAGAAGCTATTGATCATATCTTCGAAGAGCTTAACGGTAATGAAGGACTTTTAGTAGCAAGTAAAATTGCTGATCGCGTAGGAATTACAAGATCTGTTATTGTTAATGCATTAAGAAAGCTTGAAAGTGCTGGTGTAATTGAATCACGCTCACTAGGTATGAAAGGTACTTATATTAAAGTACTAAACGATAAATTCCTAGTTGAATTAGAAAAATTACGTTCTAGATAAATAGCTAAAAAGAGCTCCTGGGTGGTACCCCCAAAAGTTAGTTTTCTACTCTAACTTTTGGGATGGACCCCTAAGGTAGCTCTTTTTTATTTTCAACTTATTTGCCTCTTAAGCAGTTGACAATTAGGAAAGATATCCTCTAAACTGGCTCGTTATAATTTATCTTCTAATAATCCTTCAAGGAAAATAAGGCTAAACACCACATATTTACCAATAAATTCACATTTGTATAGATACTAAGTACTAAGTCTTTAGTATAATTAGTGTAAGATTTTTACATTTTTCACCAATCGAATTGTACTATTTAGGAAAGCGGTACCATAAATATTATCGTATTTTATAGTTAGATATACCTAGTATTACACTCCTGTTTTGCTTGTTAGACCAGAAAACTGTCGAATTTTGATAGACTTTGTATCGCATATAAATTACAATGTTCGTAGAGAAACGATTATTTGTGTCGGTCTTTAAAAAAATAGTAATCATAAGGAGGTTGCAATGATGGATTTGTTTAGTGGAACGATTAATACGTTACAACAATCACTTAACTACGCTTCGATTAAAAACCAGACAATAGCTTCCAATATTGCGAATGTGGATACTCCGAACTATAAGTCCAAGGAAGTGGTCTTTAAAGATGTACTTCAAGGTGAACTTTCCAATACGTTAACAGCTAAGCGAACAAACCCCAGACATTTACCGTTTGAACACGAGCAAAATTTATCTTATAAAATTGTTCAACGAAATAACACGTTGTATAACCATAACGGAAATAACGTGGATATTGATAAAGAGATGGCTGAACTAGCAGAAAATCAAATTTATTACCAAAGTCTAGTAGACAGAATTAACGGCAAGTTTAATAGTTTACAAACTGTAATAAAAGGAGGTAGGTAATCCATGTCTATCTTTAACGCAATGAATGCTAGCGCAAGTGCACTAACAGCACAACGCTTAAGAATGGATGTCATATCATCCAACATCGCAAATGCAAATACAACAAGAGCATCAGTAAATGAAAATGGTGCGGTAGAACCATACCGTAGGAAGATGGTAGAGGTAGAGCCTTCTGACCGTAATTTTCGTACTTTTTTAAATAAGGCAACGAATAATACCTCCAATAATCCTGCGAGTGGTGTGAAAGTGACTAGTATTGTAGAGGATGAAGAGCCATTTAAATTAGTTTACAATCCAACACATCCAGATGCTAATGAAGCTGGTTATGTACAAATGCCGAATGTCGATCCACTCAAAGAAATGGTTGATTTAATGAGTGCGACAAGATCCTATGAGGCCAATATAACCGCACTGAATGCTAGTAAAAGTATGTTGATGAAGGCTTTAGAAATTGGCAAATAAGGAGAATAGTGATGAGTTTATCGATTAATGGATTACATAATTCAACAATAAATTCAACGAATGGTAAGCAATTAATTACACCTGGAGAAGCACAAGCGAATTTCGCTAACTTGTTAAAGAATGCGATTTATAATGTCAATGAATTACAAGTAGAATCTGACAAAAAGACAGAGGCACTTGCTATGGGCCAAATCAATGACTTACATGACGTTATGATTACTGCTCAAAAAGCGAGTGTAACACTGCAAGCTACAGTTGAAATTCAACGTAAGGCAATTGATGCATATACCGAGATAATGAGAATGCAAGTATAAAAGGTATTCTATTAAAGTATATATCGGATTGACTTAATGGTCTTTTAACAAAAAATATAAAATTAATAACTAGACTTGTTATAAAGGTTTTGGTTGTTAATTTGTTTTCGAATTTGGCGGGGGAGTACATGAACAACGAAAAAATAATGAAATTAAAAGAAACGGCAAAAACTTTTTGGTCAAGCCGGTCAAAAGGTCAAAAAAGCTTAATAATTGGTTCTTCGCTTGCTGTGATTGCTTTAATAGCAGTTATTTCATTATTTGCGACGAAATCAGATTACATGCCATTGTATAAGAATTTATCGTTACAAGAGGTTGGGCAAATTAAAACGGAATTAGATGCTAGAGGAGTTCCGTATGAATTAGGCGATGGCGGTACTACTATTTCTGTTCCAAAAGAGCAAGCGGATAGTCTGTTAGTAGACTTAGCGGGTCAAGGGATTCCTAATAGTGGCAATATTGATTACTCCTTCTTTAGTGAAAATACTTCATGGGGGATAACAGATAACGAATTTAATGTGATGCACCTAGATGCGATGCAAACGGAGCTAGCGAATTTGATTACAAGAATTCAGGGGATTAATAATGCTACTGTAATGATTACCATGCCTAAGGAACCTATATTTGTTAGTGAGCAGACACAACCAACAGAAGCTGCCATCATAATAGAAACTGAACCGGGGTATCAGTTTGAAGGTAATCAGATCAAAGCATTATACCAACTAGTGTCTAAAGCAGTACCGAATCTACAACCTGAAAATATCAGCATTATGAATCAATATTCCGAGTTTTATGACATGAATAACGAAAATAGTAATGGATTCCAAGATGCATATACATATCAACAAACAGTAAAGCGTGATATCGAAAGAGATATTCAAAGAAGATTACAACAAATGCTTGGTACGATGGTTGGAATGGACAATGTCATCGTTTCTGTAACTGCTGATATTGATTTCACTCAGGAAAACAGAGTGGAAGAGATTGTTGAACCAACAGATCCTGAGAATATGGAAGGTTTACCAGTTAGTATCGAAACGATTCGTGAAACGTATTCTGGCGCTGGAGCAAATCAAGTTGGAGGAGTTGCAGGTGCTGGCGATGGAGACATCCCTGGATATGCAGGTGCTGATGCAGGTGATGATGGAGAATATGAATATATTAAGGAAACAGTTAATAATGAATTCAACCGGATTCAAAAAGAAATTATCGAAAGTCCCTATAAGGTCCGCGACTTAGGAATACAAGTTGCTGTGGACAGATTAGATTATGAAGGAAATAGATTAAACGCAGCACAAGAAGACGAAGTTAGAAATAGTATCAATGATATTTTAAATTCGATTATCGCAACATCGATTGATCCAGGATTTCAAACGGAGGATCTAGCTGATAATCCGAATGACCCTAGAACGTCAATCGTGTTTCAAGAATTTAGTGGTATGACTACTCCAACAACTGATCCTGGATTTAAGATTCCAGTCTGGATGTATGTAGTAGGTGGAGTATTACTTTTAATTATTATAATCTTAATAATTCTATTATTTAAGCGAAAGTCTAACGCAATAGCCGAGGAGAATCGTGAGGCAGCAATTGCGGTGGAGACTGTTGATACTGTTCCAGATATTGAAGTGGAAGAAGCAACAGAAACAATTCAACGTAGAAAACAATTAGAAAAAATGGCCAAAGACAAACCAGAAGAGTTTGCGAAGCTATTACGTGGATGGATAGGAGAAGATTAGGAGGTATGAAAGATGGCTAGACAACAATCGCCACTAACTGGAAAACAAAAAGCAGCAATTCTCTTAATCTCTCTCGGACCAGATGTATCCGCTCAAGTGTATAAATATTTAACAGAGGAAGAGATTGAGAGACTAAGTCTTGAAATATCATCTGTGAAAAAAGTTGATACGAACATGAAAGAGGAAGTAATAGAACAATTTCACCAAATAGTACTGGCACAGGATTATATCTCGCAAGGCGGTATCGGATATGCCAAAACAGTGTTAGAAAAAGCCTTTGGTGAGCAAGAGGCGAGCAATATAATCAACCGATTAACCTCTTCATTACAAGTGAGGCCATTTGATTTTGCAAGAAAAACGGATCCACAACAGGTATTAAATTTTATTCAAAATGAACATCCACAAACAATTGCATTAGTGTTATCTTATTTAGATCCGGAGCAAGCAGGACAAATACTATCTGCATTGCCACAGGAAATGCAAGCAGATATTGCAAGACGTATAGCGACAATGGATTCTACTTCTCCAGATATTATCAGTCAAGTCGAAGAAGTGTTAGAACGAAATATTTCTTCTTCTTTTACAGAGGATTATACACAAACTGGTGGTATCCAGTCTGTGGTGGAAGTATTAAATGGAGTAGATAGAAGCACAGAAAGAACCATTTTGGATGCGTTAGAAATTCAAGACCCTGAACTTGCTGATGAGATTAAGAAGCGTATGTTTGTATTCGAAGATATTGTTATCCTTGATAATCGTGCAATTCAGCGGGTTATCAGAGAAGTGGAAAACGAAGATTTACGCCTTGCACTGAAGGTTTCTAGTGATGAAGTAAAAGATATTGTCTTTAAAAATATGTCACAACGTATGGCAGAGACATTTAAAGAAGAAATGGAATTTATGGGTCCTGTTCGATTACGTGATGTAGAAGAGGCACAAACACGCATAGTAGCCATTATTAGAAGGCTAGAGGATATCGGTGAGATTGTTATAGCCCGTGGTGGAGGAGACGATATCATTGTCTAATACTCAACCAAGTTCCAAAAAAACGATTCAAATTATTCCAATTCAAAATAAGGTATCAGAACAAATAGTAATCAGTTCTGAAGAACAATTGCAATCCGAATTAGATCAGTTAAAAGCGGCCCAAGACCGATTAGAATTAATAAAAATACAACAAGAAGATTTAATTGCAAATACAGAGCAAGAAATTCAGTCGGCAAAAGAAGCTTGGCAACAGGAAAAACTGGAATTAATAGAGCAAGCAAGACAAGAAGGATTTCAGGCTGGCTTTGAACAAGGTAAGGTGGAGAGCCTTGAGCAATATCACCACCTTATTGAACAAGCCAATGGCATTATCGAAGCTTCCAAACTGGATTATCAGTCAACCGTTGAAAAAAGTGAAGAAACGATTCTAACACTTGCCGTACATGTCGCCAAAAAGATAATCAAGCAAGAAATAGACAAGGAACCGGATTTGTTTTTACCGATTGTAAAGGATGCTATTTCCACGATCAAAGATCAGCGTGAAGTAACCATCTATTTACATCCGGAGAATTATGAGTATATCCTATCTCAAAAAAATGAGTTGGAGAAAATATTAGAGTCAAAAGCGACCCTTTCTATTTACATAAACGAAGCATTAGAAGTTGGGAGCTGTGTGATAGAACATCCATTTGGGAAAATTGATGCAAGTATTCATACGCAATTAAGTAAAATTTACGAAGTTTTACACGAAGTACTATTGGAGCAAAAAGCATGAATATAGAAAATTACCTTAATAGGATTGAAGAAGCTGATGTATATAAGCGTTTCGGGAAGATTCACCGAGTAGTAGGAATTATGATAGAATCTGTGGGACCTGCAGCGAATATAGGAGAAGTATGTTATATTCATCCGGGTTTAAACAAAGGTAAAAAGCCAGTACTTGCAGAGGTTGTGGGATTTAATAATGAGAATATTATACTTATGCCTTACAACGAAGTTTCAGAGATTGGACCAGGGTGTTTAGTAGAGTCTACAGGAAAACCGCTTACTGTAAAAATAGGCAGAAGTTTAATAGGGAATGTCATTGATTCATTAGGGAAACCTTTAGATGGTTCAGAGCTGCCAAATGGTTTATCCAATTATTTAACGGAACAGGCACCACCAAACCCAATGTCTCGACCAACAATTAATGAACCAATTCAAGTTGGTGTAAAGGCTATTGATTCTATGCTAACTGTTGGTAGAGGTCAGCGAATAGGATTATTTGCTGGTAGTGGTGTTGGGAAAAGTACACTACTCGGTATGATTGCTAGAAATAGTAAAGCAGATATAAATGTAATTGCACTTATTGGGGAACGTGGGCGAGAGGTAAGAGAATTTATTGAAAAAGACCTTGGTCAAGAAGGGTTACATAAATCGATTGTAGTTGTTGCGACATCCGATCAGCCAGCTTTAATGCGTATTAAAGGAGCATATACAGCAACGGCGATAGCAGAGTATTTCCGCGAATTAGGTTATAACGTAAACCTCATGATGGACTCTGTAACCCGTGTAGCAATGGCTCAAAGAGAGGTTGGATTGGCAACAGGAGAACCGCCAACAACCAAAGGGTATACGCCATCGGTTTTCTCTATTTTACCAAAGCTATTAGAACGAGCTGGTACCGACAAAAATGGAGCAATAACTGCTTTTTATACCGTGCTAGTAGATGGTGATGATATGAATGAACCAATTGCTGATACAGTTCGTGGTATCTTAGATGGACACTTTGTAATGGATCGTAAGCTAGCAGAACAAGGGCAGTATCCCGCGATTAACATATTAAAATCCATTAGTAGGGTTATGAATCAAATTGTTTCCTCTGAACATCAAGAATTAGCACAAAGGGCGCGGGCGCTAGTTGCTAAGTATGAAGACAATAGAGATTTGATTCAGATTGGTGCCTATAAACGTGGTACGGATCATGAAATCGATCAAGCTATTCTATATTATCCAAAGATCATGACATTCTTAAAACAAGGTGTGTATGAAAAACTGTCGTTAGAAGAAACAATTGAAAACTTGAGAATGGTGCTTAATGGAGGTAATTGATCATGGCAGGGACCCAAGTCTTATCCAAAATATTGGATATACGAGAAAAGGAAAAGAAAGATGCCCAGCTTGCTTATCATAAGTCTGTTGATGCTTTCGAAGAGATAGGAACGAAACTATTAAAGCTACTACAAAAAAAAGAGGCAGCTGAAGCGGTTTATGAAGAATCATTAAGCTCTAATATGCATATTGATTTCATTCAGGATCAATTGGCTTACATTACTAGATTAGAAAAAAATATTCAAGCATTACAAGTTCAATTACAACGAGCAAGGCATAACATGGAGTCTAAGCAGGCGCTTCTATCTGAGGCACATATAGAAACGAAAAAATTTGAAAAGATTATTGAATTTCGTAATAACGAATCATTAACACAATTAAAACAAGCGGAAGAATCGTTTATGAATGAAATATCTATTCAACAATATCTTAGTCACAAAAATAGGTGATAGAAATGGCAGAGCAAAAAGTAGTTAAAGAAAAAGAAAAAATGAATCCTATCTTATGGTTCTTATTTGCCATCGTTATACCTGTTATTATCGCTATTACGCTAACAGCAATTGTATTATCGCTAGCTGGGGTAAATGTAATAGACTGGGCGAAAAATACAGGTAGTAATATCCCTGTAGTATCGTCCTTGATTCCAACAGATGATGAAGTTGCAGAGAAGAAGGAAGAAGAAAACTATCAGGCAACGATTGCTGCTAAAGATGAAAAAATTGAGCAATTGAACCAGGAAAAAACAGCTTTAGAAAGCTCAATAGAGCAATTAGAGCTTACCATTACTAAATTGCAGAGGGATTTGGAAGCTGCTAAACAGACAACAGAAGAGGATTCTAGTAAATCTATTAAGCAAATGTCGAGCTCTTTCAAAGAAATGAGTAGTGAACAAGCGGCAATCATACTAGAACAACTGGATCAGGAATCGGCTTTTACCATATTAAGTGAGATGTCTAATAAAGATCGTGGAGCTATTTTGGGAAATATGACGCCAGAGTCAGCAGCAGCTATTACGAAACTTTTTATTAATCAATAAGCGCACTTTTTTTGAAAGGAGGTGAAAGAAGTGAATGCGATTAACATGGTATCACAGACACTACGTAATGTATTGGAGACCTCAACTCCTAATGATAAACAGGCGAATACCTCTTCACTGTTTGCTAAGTTATTGCAACAAGGAAATATGATGAAGAATGGTTCATCTCTAGAGACAAAATCTTCCGGTAAAGAAATAATAACGTTAGAAGCATTACTAGAACTGAATATAGAAGATAATGAGTTAAGTGAAATAACAACAACTCAAGATCTTACTATATCAACGGGGACTGTGATGGAACCACTTGATTTGGAACAGCTACGTCTTCGACTTATTGGTCATCATCCTAATATTCTAATTCCAATGGAAGTGGAATCAGTTAATAGGGATGAACAAGTAAGCGATGAGATAGCGCGATTGGATGAGAGAGTGCTTGCTGTCGTACAACAAAAGTTAGTCGAAGTATTTACTAAATTTGAAAGCTTAGTTCGAGATGTTTCTACTGAGGAGGAGTTTAAAAGGATAGCTCCAAAATTATTAGATTTGCTAAAGCAATGGACTTCACTAGAAAAAGACTTAAGCAATCATGAAAAACAAGCGAAATCGTTAGAATTGACTGGCACAAAAGAAAACCAATTATGGAAAGAACTAGTTGTGGCATATCAAAACCGAGCTACGCTTTCCAATAAACTCCAATATCAAAACGATGCACAAGTCACGACAAAAGATGTTGTAAGATGGCTAGAAAATGCACTACATAATCAACAGGGAACAGAAAACGTGATGCCAAGTCAGAACACTAGCTTCTCGAGTCATACGTATGTACCTAAGCTAGAACAATATGTCATTTTCGTTAATCAAAACATGAGTGGACAAGTAGTAGAACAACAATTAATGGAGCAATTCCATCAGGTTTTAAAAACAAGTAAATTCTTATCCATGCCAAATGGAATGAATCAGCTTTCCATTTCCCTAAGACCTGAAAATCTTGGAGAAATGATGGTTCGTTTAACTGAAATTAATGGTGAAATGACAGTTAAGATTGTAGTAAGTACTCAAGCTGCTAAAGATATGCTGGAGTCCAACATTAGTCAGTTGAAGCATATGTTTTCCCCTCAACAAGTCGTGATTGAACGACAGGATGTAGGTGCTGGTCAAGGACAGGCACAAACAAAGCAGGGGGATGAACAATCCTTGCAAGGTCAAAATCAAGACCAATCAGATGATATGGATCACCAACAAGAAAGTAATCATAGTGGAGATGACTTTGAAGCAAGGTTAGATGAATTGATTCGAAATATGGAAGTGTAGGTGAATAGCATGCCAACAATAGATCCTTCTCTATATTTAAAAAATCAAACGACGACAAGAGAGGCTCCTGATAATAATCTTGGAAAAGATGATTTTTTAAAAATACTAATGGCACAATTACAAAATCAAGACCCAACAAATCCAATGGATGACCGGGAGTTTATTACACAACTTGCTCAATTTTCAGCTTTAGAACAAACAATGAATATGGCAACTGCTATTAATCAATTAGTTCAGAGTCAACAATTTAACCCTATTGTTCAGCATAGTCATTTAATCGGGAAAACAGTCTCTTACCGGAATTATGACCAAGAGGCAGACAAATGGCTACCACTGCAATCTAGTGAAGTTGTTGCAGTCGGCTTAGAAGAAGGTTATGCAGTTCTTCAATTAGCTAACGGGGACAAGGTGTTTGCAGATTTTATTTTAGGAATAAAAGAAACCGAACAGAACACCGATGAAGACTCAACTAATGAGCAAGTAGATAATGAAAAGGATAAGGTCGGGTCTGAATAAAGGAAGTGAAGATTATGGATCACCGAATTCATCAAATTCCTAGTCAACAGGCGTTACAATTTCCGATAACAGCTAAGAGTAAAACGAGTGATCAAGGGCTATCTTTCAAGTCGATTCTTAAAGAACAACAAGAGCTAAAAGTCAGCAAGCATGCTAGTGATAGATTGCAAGAAAGAAATATTCATTTAAATGATACACAATGGAAGATCATTAATGAAAAAGTTACCGAAGCAAGGGCAAAGGGTGTTACAGATTCACTCGTTGTGATGAATAATACTGCCCTATTAGTTAGTGCGAAAAACAACACAGTAGTGACAGCAATGAGTTTGGATGAAGCTTCTAATCGAATATTTACTAATATTAATGGAACCATTCTTATAAATGACTAGGCTGGACCCTTATGGGAAGCCAAAAGCTGTTGACTGATTGATACAGCTTAAATTTAACCGAAAAAGGGGAGTATGAAAATGCTACGTTCAATGTATGCTGGTATTTCTGGAATGAAAAATTTTCAAACAAAATTAGATGTTATTGGGAATAACATTGCCAATGTTAACACATCAGGCTTTAAGAAAGGTCGTGTTACCTTTCAGGATATGATGAGTCAGATGACATCTGGTGCACAAGGTCCAACTGCTACTCGAGGTGGGATTAACCCAGCACAAGTTGGTTTGGGGGCGCAATTAGGTTCTATCGATAATATTCATACCCAAGGTTTCCGTCAAACAACAAATAGTCCACTAGATTTTGCTTTAGAGGGAGATGGGATGTTTGTTTTACAAGATGGAGATACAACCTATTACACGAGAGCGGGTAATTTCTATCTTGATCAAGATGGTTATATTGTTAATCCACAAGGTTATTATCTTATGGGATTTGGAGAAGAGGGGGAAACGAGTCAAATTCAGATTCCTGAAAAT
Source organism: Ornithinibacillus massiliensis (assembly GCF_018310345.1). Classification (GTDB taxonomy): domain Bacteria; phylum Bacillota; class Bacilli; order Bacillales; family Amphibacillaceae; genus Ornithinibacillus; species Ornithinibacillus massiliensis. The sequence continues at coordinate 628,018 of NZ_JAGXBY010000002.1, read as the reverse complement.
GCACAAAGTTTTAGTGTGCAAAAAGATGGAACGATTAATTACGTTGATGAAGAGGGAATTCCTCAAGTTGCAGGTCAGATTGTACTTGCTAATTTCTCTAATCCGGCAGGGCTGGAAAAAGCAGGAAGCAATCTCTTTTTAAATAGCACAAACGCTGGATATACTGGTCTAGTTAGCCCCGAAACAGACGGTGCATCTATTGTAAGTGGTGCTTTAGAAATGTCTAACGTTGATCTTTCTGAAGAGTTCACGGAAATGATTACAGCTCAGCGTGGATTCCAAGCAAATACTAGAATTATTACAACATCGGATGAAATCCTACAAGAGCTCGTTAATTTAAAACGATAATAGGGAGGTAGGATGATGTCTTAGGGGGGAAATCCCCTCTACAGACATCTTCTTCCAATTTATGATAAAACTGAAACGACTAAATGGTGAATCTTTTACAGTTAATGCTTTTATGATTGAACAAATTCAATCCTACCCAGATACAACGATTACGTTAATCAATGGTAAAAAAGTAGTCGTAAAAGAGACAGAAGAAGATGTAACAGAACGTATAACAGCTTACTATAAGCGGATTGGTATTATACATTCACTAAGTGAGGTGAAAAATTCAATTGAGTAAACTTGTTAAAACGATGCTAATTTCATTAGTTATTATTATTTTAGTAGGTGTTGTTGGAGCAGTAATTGTCCTCAATGTACTAGAAAAGAAAGATAAAGATGGAGAACAAAGTATCGATGAGATTGTCGAATATTCTTATCAAACACCTGAAATTACAACTGACCTTAGTGATGGTAGCTTTGTTCGTATACAATTTCAAATCATAACAGATGGTAAGCATGCAAGAGAAGAACTCTCCAAACGTGAATTCCAAGTAAGAAACATACTGATTAAGGAATTAGCGAAAATGGATGAGCAAGAATTTAAAACTGGCCTTTCCGAGGTTGAGGATACGCTTAAACTGGAGCTAAATGAACTCATGACGGAAGGCACCATACAAGATGTTTATACAATCAATAAAATATTACAGTAGACTAAATACTCCTATATGGAGGTGAGTATCTTTGGCAGATGAAGTTCTTTCGCAAAATGAAATCGACGCACTATTATCAGCTTTAACAACAGGTGATATGGATGCAGAAGAACTAAAAAAAGAAGAAAGTGAAAAAAAGGTTCGTGTCTATGATTTCAAGCGAGCGCTACGATTTTCAAAAGACCAAATTCGTAGTATCGGAAGAATTCATGAAAATTACGCAAGGTTATTAACGACTTTATTTTCATCACAACTGAGGAGCTACGTGAATATTACCGTTGCATCAGTTGACCAAATTCCATATGAGGAATTTATCCGATCAATTCCCAAAGTCACGGTATTAAATCTTTATAATGTATCGCCATTGGATGGACGTATTATTATGGAGGTAAATCCGAACATTGCTTACGGGATGTTAGATAGATTACTAGGCGGTAGAGGAGATTCAATCAATAAAATTGATAATCTAACCGAAATAGAAACGATATTAATCTCTCAGTTATTTGAGAAGGCCACAGTTAGTTTAAAGGAAGCATGGGCATCCTTAATTGATATAGAGCCAGAACTAGAAGATATGGAGATTAATCCTCAGTTTTTACAGCTAGTATCACCCAATGAAACAGTAGTCGTTGTTTCTTTAAATACGGCTATTGGAGAAGTAAGTGGAATGATTAATATATGTATCCCGCATATTGTTTTAGAGCCTATTATTTCAAGGCTATCTGTTCAATATTGGATGCAAACCTCCACTAAAAAACGTGATCCAGAGGCTAGTGACAAACTGGCGAAGAATATTGAGAAGGTTCCAGTTGATGCGAAAGCAATTCTTGGTGAAACAACTATGAGTATTCAGCAATTTTTAGATTTAGCTTCACAAGATGTGATTGCGCTAAATCATCCAATAGATCAACCATTAATTTTAAAAATAAATGATGAACCTAAATTCCACGTACAGCCTGGTAAATACAAAAACAAATTATCTGTTCAGGTGTTGGAAGAAATAAAGGAAGGAGTTGAAGGAAATGAATGATGGAATGCTTTCCCAGGATGAAATTGATGCTCTATTAAATGTTGGTGCGGATGATGACTCCGAAGAGAAAACAAATGATGCATCTGAAAGCTCGATTGATATGAGTGATTATCTCTCATCAATAGAAATTGATACGCTGGGTGAAATTGGAAACATTTCATTTGGAAGCTCTGCTACTACGCTTTCAACCCTATTAAATCAAAAGGTAGAAATTACGACACCAAAAGTATCGATAATTCCTAAATCACAAGTAGAAGAGGCATTTCAATTTGAACATGTAAGTGTTCAAGTAAATTATGTAGAAGGTTTTACTGGAAAGAACGTACTAATTATTAAAAAAGAAGATGCTGCCATAATATCTGATATTATGCTTGGCGGAAATGGTTTAGGCCCATTTGGAGAGTTAAATGAGATTCATTTAAGCGCAGTACAAGAAGCGATGAATCAAATGATGGGGGCAGCAGCAACAAGTATGTCCACTGTTTTCGCTAAACGTGTTGATATTTCACCACCGTCCATATCGCAAGAAAAATTACAAGATGCAGCAGATGACAGTACAGCAGATGTGTATGTAAAAGTTTCTTTCCAACTTCAAGTTGGTAGCTTAATAGATTCTAACATTATGCAGCTAATGCCAGTTCCTTTTGCGAAACAATTAGTTGATGAATTATTGAATAATAGTCAGGAAAGCCATTCGGAATCAGCTGTGGCAATAGAGGAGTCAGTAAATTATCAAGAAACAACACCAGTTCAAGCTAACAATGCGACTTTAACTAGAGAAGCGACACCGGAGCCACAATTAATCGGTAATTCAATGAATCAAAACCAGGCGAATATACAACAAGCTGAATTCTCAACTTTTGAACAGCAAAGCCAAATGGTAAGTCAGCCAAGGAACTTAGATATGTTACTTGATATCCCTTTAAAAGTAACAGTAGAGCTAGGAAGAACTAGGCGTACTGTAAAGGATATACTAGATTTAACCTCTGGTTCTATTATTGAACTAGACAAATTAGCTGGGGAACCAGTAGATATTTTAGTAAATGAAAAATTAATAGCTCAAGGGGAAGTAGTAGTCATTGATGAGAACTTTGGTGTTCGAGTGACGGATATCATAAGTCAATCTGATCGACTTATGAAGCTGAAATAATCATACTAGGAGGAATTTGACATGAGTAAACGCATTCTAATTGTAGATGATGCAGCTTTTATGCGAATGATGATCAAGGATATTTTATTAAAGAACGGTTTCGAAGTAGTTGGGGAAGCGCAAGATGGTCTTCAAGCAATTGAGCTTTTTAACGAACTGAATCCAGATTTAGTAACGATGGATATTACGATGCCAGAAATGGATGGTATTACGGCTTTGAAAAAAATTAAAGAACAAAGTCCAGCTGCCAAAATTATTATGTGCTCTGCTATGGGACAACAAGCGATGGTTATTGATGCAATCCAAGCTGGAGCAAAGGATTTTATTGTAAAACCATTCCAGGCTGATCGAGTAATTGAAGCAATCCAGAAAGCATTGGATTAAGAAACGGTGAGGAAATTGGGTATAAAAAGTGGTGCGGGGATTCTGCTTGGTTTATTACTATTCCTAATAGTATCCCCTTTAACTGTTTTTGCTGATGGTGATATGGTTATTGATCAATATGATGAAAATCAGGATCAGAATAAACAAGAATCAGAAGAAGAATCCCCCGTTAACTTAAGTCCTAACCAAAGTATTAGTTCTGATAATGGTTCATTAGTTTTTGATTTAGTTAAATTGGTTTTTGCTTTGTTTCTCATTCTTGCATTAATATATTTCGTTTTAAAGTTCTTAAATAGACGTAATAAGCTTTTCAATCAAGTGAAGGTTTTAGAAAATCTTGGTGGAATAGCAGTTGGTCCTAGCAAATCAATCCAAATTATCCGTGTTGGAAGTAAGGTATACCTTGTAGGTGTAGGGGAGAATGTTCAACTTCTAGAAGAGATAGAAGATGAGGGGATGAAAGAAGAAATTCTAAGTAGCTATAACCAGCAGTCTGATTTCAAACCAGAAAACTTGCTATCACTTCTTCAACGAAAAGACAAGCAAACAAATGAGAATTCGAATGATACCAACGCAAATTTTAAAAATCTATTCTCTAATGAGCTAGAGAAACTGAAGGAAAATAGAAAAAAATTAGTGAATAAGCATACCGAGAAGGAAGATATCCATGAATGAATTTATCGATATGTTTTCTGGTTCCGACCCTACAAATGTTTCGACATCGATACGGTTAATCCTACTGCTAACGGTATTTTCCTTAGCGCCGGGGATTTTAATCTTAATGACTAGCTTTACTAGAATTGTTATTGTTCTATCATTTGTTAGAACATCACTGGCTACACAGCAAATGCCACCGAACCAAGTGTTAATTGGATTAGCATTATTTTTAACATTTTTTATTATGGCACCTACTTTTAGCGAGGTTTATCAACAAGGGTTACAACCATTATTTAATGAAGAAATTACACTGGATGAAGCATATGACCGGGCTAGTGAGCCCATTAAGAACTTTATGGCTAAACATACAAGACAGAAAGATTTGGCACTCTTTTTGAGTTATGCCGAAATTGAAGCGCCGGAAACCATTCAAGATATTCCGCTTACCGCATTAGTACCAGCTTTTGCGATTAGTGAATTGAAAACAGCATTTCAAATGGGCTTTATGATTTTTATCCCATTTCTTATCATTGATATGGCGGTTGCCAGTATTCTTATGTCAATGGGGATGATGATGCTACCACCTGTGATGATTTCATTGCCATTTAAAATACTTTTATTCGTAATGGTTGATGGTTGGTATTTAATTACGCACTCTTTATTGTCAGGGTTCTGACGTCTTTAAAATAGGGGAAAGGAGGGGTTATGGATTTGAGTAGTGAATTTGTATTATCTCTGGCAGAAAAAGGCATTTATACGGTACTTCTCATAACAGGTCCATTATTAATATTGGCACTTGCTGTTGGTTTACTAGTTAGTATATTCCAAGCAACTACACAAATTCAGGAACAGACCCTTGCTTTTATTCCTAAAATTGTAGCTGTTTTAGTTGGATTGTTATTTTTCGGTCCTTGGATGCTGTCCACCTTGGTAGAATTCACAGCAGATTTATTTCAAAATTTAAATCGGTTTGTAGGGTAAATAATGTTAGAGCTAATTAATATAAATAGTTTTCCAGTCTTTTTACTTATATTAGTCCGAGTATTAGGGTTCTTTGTTACAATGCCTTTATTTTCTTATCGAACCATTCCAGTACAATTTAGAATTGGTATTAGTGTATTTTTAGCATTTATTATTTTTTATACGGTTGATCCATCTGGAATTATATTCGATGAATTATATTTATTTTTGATTATAAAAGAGGCACTTGTTGGGGTTCTAATAGGACTAATTGGCTATATTATCATTTCAGCTGTTCAAGTTGCAGGTGGATTGATTGATTTTCAAATGGGGTTTGCTATTGCAAATGTTATGGATCCACAAACAGGTGCACAAAGCCCGATAACAGGACAATATTTCTATATTATCGCATTATTATTCTTATTATCGGTTGATGGTCACCATATTTTAATAGATGGGATTGTCAATAGCTATTCGTTTATCCCAATAGATGCATTTATTCCGTTTGAAAACGGGAGTATTGCAGAGTTTGTCATAAGGGCATTTAATAGTATGTTTCTTATAGCTTTCCAAATAGCGGTTCCTATTGTTGGCTGTCTATTCTTAGTAGATGTTGCCTTAGGAATTATTTCTAGAACGGTACCCCAACTGAATGTATTTGTAGTGGGGCTACCTTTAAAAATATTAGTAAGTTTTGTTGCGATCCTAGTTTTCTTAAGTCTCTATATCGTTTTAGTAAAAAATCTATTTCGTTATATGTTTGAAGTAATTCAAGGGTTAATGATGTTATTTGGAGGTGCTTAATATGCAATTACGATTGGATCTCCAATTTTTTGCTGGAGAAAAAACAGAAAAAGCAACTCCAAAAAAACGAAACGATGAGAGAAAGAAAGGGAGAGTAGCAAAAAGTCAAGATGTAAATACAGCCTTTTTACTACTATTTGTTTTAATCATGATGGCGGTATTTGGAAGTTTTATGAAGGATAATATGCTTGCCCTCTTCCAACACACATTTACCGAGTTTATTCATTGGGACCTTACCGAAAAAAACGTCTTTCAGCTGTTTAAAGAAATTATGTTGGAATTCGCTAAAATAGTGGGACCAGTAATGATTATAGCAGTGGTAGCTGGTGTTGGGTCTAATCTAATGCAAATTGGGTTTTTATTTACAACAGAGCCACTGAAATTTGATTTAAAGAAGATTGATCCTATTCAAGGTGCAAAACGTATTTTTTCATTACGTGCACTTGTGGAATTATTGAAATCATTTTTAAAAATAGTTGTTATAGGCTCTATCACATTCTTTGTTATTTGGCTATTTAAGGACGACATGCTCATGATTGCGTTTAAGAACGCAGAGAATGCACTTGCCTTTTTTGCAAGAACAACCTTAATCATGGGAATTGTAGCAACGATAGCTCTACTGTTCTTAGCGGTATTTGATTATACTTATCAAAAATATGACTTTGAGAAGAACATCCGAATGTCGAAACAAGACATTAAGGATGAATATAAAAATATCGAAGGGGACCCTTTGATAAAATCTAAGATAAAAGAAAAACAAAGACAGATATCGATGCGTCGGATGATGAGTGAAATTCCTAATGCCGATGTAGTAATTACAAATCCAACGCATTACGCAATTGCCATTAAATATGATGAAGAAAAAGCAAGTGCTCCTTATGTTGTAGCAAAGGGGGTAGATCATATTGCATTTAAAATTCGTGAGATTGCCAAAGCAAATAATGTGATCACTGTAGAAAATAGACCATTAGCAAGGTCGCTTTATGCCTCGGTAGAGATTGGTGAGGTAGTTCCAGAAGAATTTTATCAAGCGGTTGCTGAAGTATTAGCATATGTATACCGCATGGAGAAAAAAGTTTAAACCTTAAGGAGAGACTTCCATGAAAGCCCGTGATTTTTCCGTTTTAATCGCTGTAATAGTAGTCATTATCATGTTAGTCATTCCACTACCTGGATGGCTACTCAGTGTACTTATTTTAATTAATATTATTCTGGCACTAATCGTTCTATTAGTTTCCATGAACACGCAAGAGCCACTGCAGTTCTCGGTATTTCCAACCCTTTTACTGTTACTAACTTTGTTTAGATTAGCGTTGAATGTTTCTACAACACGTTCCATTCTAAATAATGCTGATGCTGGTGGTGTTGTGGATACGTTCGGTACGTTTGTTATTGGAAACAGTCCACTAGTTGGTTTTGTAGTGTTCGTCATTCTTGTCATTATTAACTTTTTGGTTATTACGAAAGGGTCAGAACGTGTATCAGAAGTTGCAGCTCGATTCTCACTGGATGCGATGCCAGGAAAACAAATGAGTATTGACGCAGATTTAAATGCGGGACTTATTTCAGAACAAGAAGCAAAAGATAGAAGGAAAAAGGTAGAAAATGAAGCGGATTTTCATGGTTCTATGGATGGTGCAAGTAAGTTCGTTAAAGGTGATGCCATTGCCGGTATCATTATAGTTCTCATCAATATTTTATTCGGTATTGCGATTGGAATGATGGATAAAGGTTACACGTTTCAAGAGGCTATTGATACGTATATGCGATTAACAGTAGGGGATGGATTAGTTAGTCAAATACCTGCCCTATTAATATCTACTGCTACAGGTATCGTGGTGACTCGTAGTTCTGCATCCGGTAATAATTTAGGTAGTGATGTTGCAGAGCAATTATTGCAATATCCTAAGTTATTACTAATAGCTGCAGGTACTATATTCTTATTAGGCCTTACTCCAATCAACTTTTTCTTAACAACGATTATAGCTCTTGTTCTGGCATTAGGCGCTTACCTGATGATGCGGAAGCAAAAAATACCAGTTGTGAAAGATGAGGAGGAAGAAGATCAAGCTGAAGGAACTGCGATGAAAACGCAAGAAAATGTCATTAATCTACTTAATATGGATCCAATTGAGTTTGAATTTGGCTATGCCCTTATACCCTTAGTTGATGCGAAACAGGGAGGGGACCTATTAGATAGAGTAATTATGATTCGTAGACAATTAGCAATTGAACTAGGAATTGTTATTCCAGTTGTACGGATACGAGATAATATTCAACTGAATCCGAATGAGTATCGATTGAAAATAAAAGGGAATGAAGTGGCTTCAGGCGAAATTTTACTCGATCATTATTTAGCTATGACACCTGATATAGATAATGATGTCATTGATGGTATTGAAACACAGGAACCTGCTTTCGGATTACCAGCTAAGTGGATTAGTGAAGAAAATAAGGATGAAGCGGAATTGTCTGGCTATACCGTGGTAGACCCTCCTTCTGTTGTTTCAACCCATATTACCGAAGTGATAAAACGTCAAGCACACACATTATTGGGTAGACAAGAAACAAAAGAATTAGTCGATCACTTAAAAGAAAGCTATCCAATACTAGTAGAAGAGACTACACCGGATCCGTTATCGATTGGAGATATACAAAAGGTTTTAGCAAAACTACTTAGAGAAAATGTATCGATACGAAATTTGCCTATCATCTTTGAAACATTAGCAGACTTTAGTAAGTTAACGAATGACCCTGAGCTCCTAGGAGAATATGTTAGACAAGCATTATCTGCACAACTGACTAAGCAATATGCCAATCAAGATAATTCATTAAAGGTAATCACTGTCTCTGGTAGGGTTGAAAAAATAATTGCGGATAATATTCAAACGACAGAACATGGTAACTATTTAGCATTAGACCCTGATTCACAGCAGTCTATTATAAAAGCGATTAGTGAACAGGTAGAGAATTTAGCGCTTCAAGAAGAGAATCCAGTTATATTATGTTCACCAGCAATTCGAATGTATTTAAAGCAATTACTAGACCGATTTCTACCTCAAGTTGTCGTATTATCCTATAACGAGCTTGAACCTACTGTACAAGTTCAAAGTGTTGGAGTGGTGAATGTAGCATGAAAGTAAAAAAATATGTAGCACCAACAATGCCTGAGGCAATGAAGCAAATTCGGAAGGAACTAGGAGCCGATGCGGTTATTTTAAGCTCTAAGGAAATCCAAGAAGGTGGATTTTTAGGTCTCTTTAAGAAAAGTAAGATTGAGGTGGTTGCGGCACTGGATCATAATCCTATCGTCTCAAAGTCGCGAACAAGTGAGAAACTAGGAGTACGCCCTACTCGTCCATCTAAGCTGAAGAATTCAGTAGAGACAGAACTTATCTTGGAAATGAAGAACATGCGTCGTATGTTAGAGAACCAATCAAGTCAGCAAAATCCTTCATTATTCCCGTTAGAATATCAAGTAGTATATCAGCATTTACTTGATCAAGAAGTAAAAGAAGACTTAGCTACTTCGATTGTGATGAATGTGGTAGAACGCCATAGAGAAAATAAAGTATTGCCAGATTCTCTAACGATTATAAATGATGTAAAAAAGGAAATTGAGTCCCAACTTGACGGACTTTCCTTCAAAGGGATCTCTGAAAATGCGAAAATTGTTCACTTTGTTGGTCCAACAGGTGTAGGAAAAACGACAACCATAGCAAAAGTAGCTGCAAAAAGTATCCTTCAGGACAAAAGGAAGGTCGCTTTCATCACCATGGACACTTACCGAATTGCAGCGATTGATCAATTGAAGACGTATGCCAAAATCTTAAATACACCTGTTGAAGTGGCTTATTCGGTAGAAGATTATATGAATGCAATGGAGAAGTTAAAAAACTATGATTTGATTTTAGTTGATACTGCAGGAAGAAACTATCGTGATGAACAGTATGTGAAGGAATTGTCCACAAACTTGAAGCAACAAGAAAACGTCATCCATTATTTAGTACTATCGTTAACGTCAAAACCCAAAGATATTTCTGATATTTATTACAACTTCCGCCACATCAATATGGAAGGACTAATTTTTACGAAAATAGATGAAACAAGACAATATGGAAGCTTACTCAACATTCCTCTAGGAGAAAATATCGGAATAGCTTATCTGACAAACGGCCAAGAAGTTCCAGATAATATTTTGAATCCAACAAAAGAAATCATTAGCGATTTATTAGTAGGTGATTTATTTGATTCATGATCAAGCAGAGGGTTTAAGAAGAAAACTAGAGGAAGCATCAAATAAACCAATACAAGCGAAGACGATTTCTTTTGTAAGTGGAAAGGGTGGCGTTGGCAAAACCAATATCTCTTTAAATTTCTCATTAGAGCTTTGTAAACAGGGGAAAAAGGTCCTATTAATCGATTTAGATATCGGGATGGGGAATGTAGAGATATTACTTGGTCTTCAAGCAAAGAGAACCATTGTAAATTTACTTCAGGACCAATTACCTATTTATGATATTATGGAACTAGGACCAAATGATCTAATGTTTATTGCAGGAGGAGCAGGGCTGACTGATATTTTTTCTGTGGATCAGGATAAGATGAACTACTTTCTAGCGCAATACAACAATGTTCTAGCATCATTTGATTATATTATATTTGATATGGGAGCGGGTGCCACTCAATCTAGTATTGATTTTGTTTTAGCATCAGATGAATGTATTGTCATTACGACGCCAGAACCAACTTCCATAACAGATGCATATAGCATGATTAAATATATTGCAAGTTACAATAGAACATTGCCAATACAATTAGTTCTAAACCGTTCAGATAATCTTAAGAAGGGCAAAACAACGGTAAATCGATTTCAGAAATTAATAGAGCAGTTTCTTGAAATAGATGTAAAAGTACTTGGCATATTACCCGAGGACAAAACAGTGACAGCTTCTGTTATTCAGCAGACTCCGTTTTCCATTAGCAATGACAAATCATCCATTGCTAAATCTATTAAGCAGCTAGTAGATAGCTATTTAAATAGAAAAGTAGAAACAAGTATAAAGGAATCTTCTACTTTTGTTGAAAGACTAAAGGGTCTATTAACTATAAAAGGAAGGTGAAGATAGTGACTCCCATTCGCGTAATCGTGATCGATGACTCGGCATTTATGAGGAAAATGATTACCGATATACTAGAAAGTGATAGTCGTATACACGTAATTGCAACAGCTAGGAATGGGGAAGACGGACTGAAGAAAATACAGGAGTTATCACCAGATGTCGTAACACTAGATGTTGAAATGCCAGTTATGGACGGCATCACTGCCCTGACACAAATCATGGATACAAATCCATTACCGGTAGTTATGCTATCTAGTTTAACAAAGGATGCAACAAATAGTACATTACAAGCGATTACGAGTGGTGCTGTAGATTTCATCACGAAGCCATCAGGTTCCATATCCTTAGATATCGCTACGATTAAGCAGGAAATTATTACAAAAGTAATTGCTGCCTCACAGGTTGATGTAACCAAAAAACGTGAGACTACAGAAACACCCAAACTAGTTGCTACGAAACAATTATATGCCAAGACACTAGTATTAATAGGTGCATCGACCGGTGGTCCACGGGCACTGCAGCGGTTAATAATGGACCTACCCAATGATTTTTCTAGTCCAGTACTTATCGTACAACATATGCCAGCTGGATTTACGAAGTCATTAGCTGAAAGATTAAATAATCTCTCTGCACTACATATTAAGGAAGCAACACATGGAGAAATAATAAAAGAAAGAACAGTTTATATAGCACCAGGCGATTACCATATGAAAATTAGAAGAGTAGGAACTTCCCATGCTATTGAACTAACAGGTGAAAAGGAGAGAGCAGGGCACCGCCCAGCGGCTGATGTGCTTTTTGAATCTGCTGCTGAAATAGCTCGTATGAATAAAGTAGCAGTAGTACTTACAGGAATGGGGAGTGATGGTTCATCAGGGATTGAAACATTAAAAATGCACGATCCTGATGCCATTGTATTAGCTGAATCAGAGGAATCAGCAATTATTTATGGAATGCCAAAAGCAGCAATTAAAACAAATGCTGTTAATTATATAGTTCACTTACATCAAATGGGAGAAATGATTTACAAGTTAACCAATAGATCTGGGGGGATGTAAAATGGATACTACACAATATTTAGATGTTTTTATCGATGAAAGTAATGAGCATATAGAAGTGCTTTATAAGAAGTTACTAGAATTAGAGAAGGACCCTAACGAGAAAGCCATCATAGAAGAGATTTTCAGAGCGGCACATACGCTCAAAGGTATGTCTGCAACAATGGGTTATAATGACTTAGCAACGTTGACCCATACACTAGAAAATGCATTTGATGCAATACGCTATGACCGTGTTCAAGTACAGTCTGATATGATTGATTTATTGGTTGATACGGTAGATCACTTAAATACGATGGTAGAAGATATTGCAAGTGGGGGAACTGGTTCACTAAATGTAAAGGAAATTGCTAGCAAACTAGAAATGATTGAAAAGGGTACGCCTATTTCAGAACCGAATAAAGAGATTAAGTTAGAGGTTGAATCTCCGACTATATCCAATGTATTTACAAACTTAGATGCATTTGAGTTATCTATTTTAAATGAGTCAAAAGAACGAGGATTCCAAAATTACGAGATTACAGTTCAATTACGCGAGGATTGTTTATTAAAAGGTGCACGAGTCTTCATGGTTTTTGAAGTCCTTGAGCAACTAGGAGAAGTAATCAAGTCCGAGCCTTCTGTTAATGATCTAGAAGAGGAGAACTTTGATGACACATTTTCTGTCATTTTAGTAAGTAATCAAGATACAGAAGAAATCGCGAAAAAGATTAAAAAAGTATCCGAAATAGAAGAAGTTTCGATATCTGATTTTTCTGTTAGCAATTATCGAGAAACAAATGAGAGTGAAGTATTACCAGCACCAACTGAAGAGGAAAATACTTCTGTAACGGAAAATAAGGTTGAGAAGAAAGATAAGGAGCAAGAAACGAAAAAAGCATCCCACAACAATAAAACGATTCGGGTTAACATTGATAAATTAGATGTACTAATGAATTTATTTGAAGAGCTTATTATTGACCGTGGGAGATTAGAACAAATTTCAGTAGATTTACAAAATGCTGATCTGAAAGAAACAGTGGAACGCATGGCGAGAATATCAAGTGATCTACAAAACATCATTCTTACAATGCGCATGGTACCAATTGATACCGTATTTAGTAGATTCCCTAGAATGGTTCGTAAACTAGCTAGAGACTTAAATAAACAAATTGATATCGAAATTATCGGTGCAGATACGGAGTTAGATCGAACGGTAATAGATGAAATCGGTGATCCAATTGTTCACTTGCTAAGAAACGCTATTGATCACGGGGTAGAATCTCCGGAGGAAAGAATTCGTAAAGGGAAGCCTGAGAAAGGTACGATTGAATTAAAAGCATACCATAGTGGAAATCATGTTTTCATCGAAATCTCTGATGATGGTGCTGGAATAAATAAAGATAAAGTCTTACAAAAAGCGATTAACAATGGCATTTTGACAGAATCTGCTGCAGAAGGTTTATCCGAACAACAAATTTATGAATTAATCCTAGAAAGTGGATTTTCAACTGCCGATAAAATCTCTGATATTTCGGGTCGTGGTGTCGGACTTGATGTTGTGAAAAATACAATTGAGTCACTAGGTGGACGTATTTCCATTGACTCAGAATATAATAAAGGTTCGGTGTTCTCGATTCAATTACCACTTACCCTAACCATTATCTCGGCATTGTTAGTTGAATTAAATAAAGAAAAGTATGCCATTCCATTGTCTTCTATTATTGAAACGGCAATTATCTCAAAAGAACAGATTTTATCAGCACATCATAAGAAAGTTATTGATTTTAGAGGAAAAGTAGTTCCTTTAATAGATTTAAAAGGTATCTTTGGTGTGGAACAAGAAGCAGCCCCAGATGAATATACATCGATTGTGTTTGTGAAAAAAGGTGAAAAGATCGCAGCGCTAGTCGTTGACTCATTCATTGGACAGCAAGAAATCGTCTTAAAATCACTAGGATCATTATTAAGCAATACTTTTGCCATCTCTGGAGCTACTATTTTAGGAGATGGAGAAGTGGCATTAATTATTGATAGTAACGCAATTATTAAATAAGGAATTTTAATTTGAGGGGGAAAAGAAATGAGTAATGAAACAGTAACGGAAAAGAAAGTGATTGTATTTCAATTAAAGGATGAAGAATTTGCAGTATCTGTACAACAAATTGGGTCAATTGAGCGTATTCAAACCATTACACGCGTGCCCAATACGGCACACTTCGTAAAAGGTGTTATTAACTTAAGAGGTGTTGTGACACCAATCGTTGATCTTCGTTCCCGTTTAGGAATAGAAGAGGCAGAATATACAGAATCCACTCGTATTATCATCGTTAATTTAGAAGATATGGAAGTAGGATTGATTGTAGACGCAGCTAATGATGTAATTGATATTTCAACCGAAACAATTGAGCCTGCACCAGAAGTGATTGGTGCTGTTAATGCAGATTATATCGAAGGTGTAGCTAAGCTAGAAAACCGATTATTAATCTTGCTAGACCTTAGAAAGGTTCTAACGAACGAGGAAATTAATGAGTTAAAAAATGTAGAAGGTTAAATCATATGAATTATCAACAACTTTCCCATTTACAGCTAGACGCATTAAAGGAAATTGGAAACATTGGTGCAGGTAATGCTGCAACTTCCATGTCAAAGCTAATACAAAAAAAGGTTGACATGGAAGTACCAAGTATTGATATTGTCGCATTTGATGAAGTGATGGAAATGGTTGGTGGTGCTGAAAAAATTATCGTAGGTATTTTATTTCAAATACTGGGCGAGGCACCAGGAATGGTTTACTTATTGTTCTCTATGGAGGAAGCAGAGACGCTTGTACAGGAAATGACCAACAATAATGAATTTACGTTATTTCCTGAAGGTGAACAGGATGAATTAGCTGTCTCTGCTCTTCAAGAAGCAGGAAATATGATAGCTGGATCTTATTTATCCGCGCTTTCTGATTTTACAAATATTAATATGCAACCATCTGTGCCGCATTTTAGTGTAGATATGGCTGGTGCAATTTTGACTGTTGGGTTATTACAGGTATCCGAGGTTTATGATTATGCTATTATCATCAACACGAAAATGAATGATGCGGAGAAAGTACAAAAAGGTATAAATGGACAGTTGCTGTTACTTCCATCGCCAGAATCATTCAACAAAATTTTTCAAGCTTTAGGAATTCAAGAATTATGAGTAAACAGTCTGTCGTAAAAGTAGGAATAGCGGATTTAAATATTGTAACAGCTCCTGATGTTATTAGAACGTCAGGGTTAGGATCCTGTGTAGGAGTAGTCATTTTTAATAAAAATAAACAAATAGCAGGCATGGCACATGTCATGCTACCAGATTCTAATCTCGGTAAACAAGCGACAATAAATCGATATAAATATGCAGATACCGCTATTGATATCTTAGTTGAAGAACTGATGAGTAGAGGTATCCGGAAACCACAATTACAAGCGAAAATTGCTGGTGGTGCACAGATGTTCCAAATTAATACGGGGAATGACATGATGCGAATTGGTAAACGCAATGTAGAGGCGGTTTTGACTAAATTAGCAGAACATAAAATTCCTGTTATTTCCTCTGATGTAGGCGGGAATTTTGGTCGTACAATTGAATTTGACCCACAGACTGGCCTTTTAAAAATACGGACGATTACCAAAGGTGAACACGTAATTTAATCGTACAAGATCGGATGACAAAAACTAGGACAGGGAGGAGCATTTCCTTTGGGTACAAAAATCTCTCCTCTAGAACAAGATTTATGGAATAAATGGAAACATAATCAAGATGACGATGCAGCAAATCAGTTAATCCAACAGTATATGCATTTGGTTCATTACCATGTAGAAAGAACGATGAGTCATTTGCCAAATAGTGTCATGAAAGATGATATAAAAAGCTTAGCATTATTCGGATTATATGATGCATTAAAAAAGTTTGATCTTGACAGGGATTTAAAATTTGATACGTATGCATCCTTTCGAATTCGAGGAGCCATTATAGATGGATTAAGAAAAGAAGATTGGTTGCCACGTTCTATTCGGGAAAAAACGAAAAAAATTGAACAAGCTACTCAAAAACTTGAGCAGCTATACCAACGAGAACCAACTTCAATGGAATTAGCCAATGCTCTAGATATGTCTGTTCAAGAAGTTGAAACGTACGTACGAGATTCGCTTTTTGCTAATATGCTTTCCATCGAGGATAAACCAAAGGATGGTAAATCCGAACATAAAGAAGGAATCGGCTATGCCATTCCTGATAACAAATCGGTTCAACCTGATGAACATATTGTAAAGAATGAACAATACAAAGATTTAGCTGATAGTATAAAAGGTTTAAAAGAGAATGAACAAATGATTATTAGTCTTTTTTATCAAGATGGATTAACCTTTACCGAGATAGGGCAGGTTCTTGGCTTAACAACTTCTAGAATCTCGCAAATTCATAAGAAGGCAATTTTTAAATTAAGAAACAAGCTTCAAGAAGCTTTATAAGGTTGATGTCTATTTAAAGGAGCAATAAAGTAATGATTGATCTTCGCGAATTTTTCAATATAAACATCTCAGCAGATCGTATGGTAGCCGAACTCGTATATACGGAGGAGTATCTTGCAAATCAAGAATTGGAAGTTACAGCTGAGTCTGTTACGAAACTACTTGCAGAATATAATATCAAATATGGCATTCAACAATCGAATGTAGACCAATTGGTTTCCAATATTACGCTGGAGGATTTTCCGTTAAAGATTGCAAAAGGAAAAGAACCTATTCACGGAATAGATGGCAAAGTAGATTACAAGATTAATTTTCATCCTGAGATTGAGAAAACGGATAATTGGAACTTTCGAGATGTCATGCAGATCCCCTCCGTAGAAAAAGGGGACAAGCTAGTAGAAATTTCGATGCCGACTACTGGTGTTGAGGGAATAGATGTGTATGGGAATGTAGTTTCTAGTAAACCTGGAAAACCAGTAAATTTGAAACCCGGTAAAAATGTTCAATTTGATGAGAAAAGTCAATCCTTCTTTGCTGAAGAAGTTGGTCAGGCAAGTATGCATGGGAACCTTATTCAAGTTCATCCTGTATATGAGGTAACGGATACTTTATCGATGAAAGAGGGTAACCTGGACTTTCCTGGAACTATTGTCATTCGAGGGAATGTCCCTTCAGGTTTTAGGGTACATGCTGGGGGAGACGTGAAAATATATGGCATGGTTGAAGCTGCTACTATATTAGCTAAAGGATCGGTTTACATTTCAGAAGGATTTTCAGGTCTCCATAAGGGATATATGGAAGCCGGTGAGAATATTCATATTGGCTATATTAACCAAGGAATGGTTCAGACGGCGGGGAATTTATATGTTGAAAACTCTATACTTCATAGTGATTGTGTGGTTGGCCGTGAATTAGTTTGTGAACGAGGTAGTATTATCGGTGGGCAAATATCTGCAGGGGAATCGATTCAAGTGAACCATGTTGGAAATCATATGAATACCAAAACAGTCCTCGTCCTTGGAAGAAGTCATAAAGAATTAGAAAAGTTAGAGAAACTAGAGGCTGAAAAGAAGGAAATTGAAGATACGCTGGAGAAATTATCTATAATTGGTGATAAATTGAGCCAAACTCCTAATCTTGAATCCAATCCCCAATTGGTTGCGACGTTAAAAAGGCAAAAAGCATCCTATGATAAAAATCAAGCACAGTTAAACTCAGTAAACGAACAGCTACGTTCTATGGCTAGCAACTCCGATTTGAATCAGGCTAAATTAACTGTCACTGGAAATTTATATGGTAATACCACCATTACATTTGGTAAATATACTAGAGTAATGAATACGGAACATGCACAAGTGGAATTTGAGCTTCTTCGAAATGAAATCTATATGCGTTCTATTTAACAAATGTTCCAAAATTTACTGATAGCTTGTTTGTATAGTGAAGGAAGTGATATAGGATGAGTTGGAAATCTGTTGAAATGCAGGTTGCGCTTCCAAGAACACAAGATGCAGGTAAACTACAAGAACAAATGCTTAAATCAAATCAGCATTTTCAGGAAGCATTGGCCCAGAGCCAAGTGAAACAAGACAATCAAAAACGAAAAAAAGTACAAGAGTTTGATGATATCCAATTACAAAAAGATAGCCAGAAGGGTGGTCCTGTACCTGGGGATAAGAAGCAACATAATCAAGAGGATAACACAGAGCAAGACCCTACAATCAAACACCCTTACCTTGGGAATAACTTCGACATTAGGAGCTAATTGATTTATGACATCATTTTTATTTATTGTGAGCTTTTTATTACATATTATATCTATTGTAGCTATCTATGCATTAAGTAAACAACTATCCATGAATAAGTCGAAAGATAGTTCGGAATTTATAAGTCTCATGGAAAACTATCTAGAAGAAATCAAGGAAGAAAATAGACGCTTGCAGAAGGAATTAGCCAATATCCAGCCCACTGCCAAGAATGAAGATGCCCCTATAAATGTAGAGGATGAACCTTCTTTAAAAGTGGAAGAACATGAAGAAATACCAACCAGTCTACCAGGGAGCGATATTGTAAAAGATGAGGTAGAAGTATCACAGCATTCCAGAATTCTACAACTTTATAAAGAAGGATTAGGCGCCGAAGAAATAGCGCGAAAATTAGGCTGTGGGAAAACAGAAGTAGAATTAATTATAAAGTTTCAAGAAAAAAGTAATATATAGCTTGATATCAATAATTCAGTATGATATATTTATTTCTGGTGTAAATACAAACTAATTATTTATAACCACACACGTTTGTTGATTTGTATAAAATGGTGCCGTATAGGTCTTTATACAGAAATGATGCAAACGGAGGAAAAAACCAAGGAGGAAAAAATAATGTCAGTAATTTCTATGAAGCAATTACTAGAAGCTGGTGTACATTTTGGACATCAGACACGCCGTTGGAACCCAAAAATGAAGAAATATATCTTCACTGAGCGTAACGGCATCTATATCATCGATCTTCAAAAAACAGTTAAGAAGGTTGAAGAAGCTTATAACTATGTGAAGGAACTTGCTGCAAATGGTGGTACTGTTCTTTTCGTAGGTACTAAAAAACAAGCACAAGATTCTGTTAAAGAGGAAGCAATCCGTTCTGGAATGTACTATGTCAACCAACGTTGGTTAGGTGGTACATTAACAAACTTCCAAACAATTCGTAAACGTATTAACCGTTTAGTAGAAATTGAAAAAATGGAAGAAGATGGAACGTTCGAAGTTCTTCCTAAAAAAGAAGTTGTCGGTTTATTAAAAGAAAAAGAACGTCTTGTTAAATTCCTTGGTGGAATTAAAGACATGAAAAAACTTCCAGATGCTTTATTTGTAATTGACCCTCGTAAAGAGCGTATTGCAATTGCTGAAGCACATAAATTAAACATTCCAATTATCGGAATCGTTGATACGAACTGTGATCCAGACGAAATTGATTATGTGATCCCAGCAAATGATGATGCTATCCGCGCTGTAAAACTTCTAACAGGTAAAATCGCAGATGCTATCCTTGAAGTAAAACAAGGTGAAGAACTAGAAGTAGCTGAAGAAGCTCAACCAGAAGAAGAAACAGCTGTTGCAACGGAAGAAGCTTAATTTCTGAAAAGGTCAGGTGATAAGAGGATAAGCCTTTTATCACCTTTTTTAAAGAAGTAAATTTATAAACCGAAAGCATATTAACAATAACAAAGATAATGTTAATAGAGACAATTATAAGGAGGATTCACAATGGCTATAACTGCACAATTAGTAAAAGAATTACGTGAAAAAACAGGTGCTGGAATGATGGATTGTAAGAAAGCACTAACAGAAACAAATGGTGATATTGAGAAAGCAATTGACTATCTACGTGAAAAAGGAATTGCTAAAGCAGCTAAAAAAGCTGACCGTATTGCAGCTGAAGGTTCTACATACATTGCATCTGAAGGCAATACAGCAGTACTTTTAGAAGTGAACTGTGAAACAGACTTCGTTACCAAAAATGAACAATTCAAACAACTACTAGTAGATTTAGGAAGTCATTTACTATCTCAAAAGCCTGCTACTGTTGAAGAAGCACTACAACAAAAGCTAAATGGTGACGGTGAAACAGTAGAAACTTACATCAACTCTGCTGTTGCAAAAATCGGTGAAAAAATCTCTCTACGTCGTTTTGAACTTGTAACAAAAACTGATAATGATGCATTCGGTGAATACCTTCATATGGGAGGCCGTATTGGGGTTCTAACTCTATTAGAAGGAACTACTGACTCAGCAGTTGCTAAAGATGTGGCGATGCATGTTGCAGCAGTAAATCCTAAATATGTTTCTCGTGAAGAAGTATCTGAAGATGTGATTAACCATGAGCGTGAAGTATTAAAACAACAAGCTTTAAACGAAGGTAAACCAGAAAACATCGTTGAAAAAATGGTGGAAGGTCGCTTAGGTAAATTCTTCGAAGAAATTTGCTTACTTGAACAAAGCTTCGTTAAAGATCCAGATCAAAAAGTTAAAAAATATGTAGAAGCAAAAGGTGCTTCAGTTAAAACATTTGTTCGTTATGAAGTTGGAGAAGGAATGGAAAAACGTTCTGAAAACTTCGCAGAAGAAGTAATGAGCCAAGTTAAAAAATAATGATAAAAAACAATAGGGGACATCTAATGTTCCCTATTTCACCATGAGCACATAGATTATGGTACTATGTTTAAATCTATTTCAAGTGGAGGTTATTATGACAACAGCTCGTTACCGTAGAATTGTACTTAAATTAAGTGGTGAAGCTTTAAGTGGAACCCAAGGATATGGCATTGAACCTAAAATTATTCAGTCTATTGCAGAACAAGTAAAAGATGTTGTTAGTCTTGGTGTAGAGGTTGCTATTGTTGTCGGTGGTGGCAACATCTGGCGTGGTAAAGTTGGTAGTGAAATGGGAATGGATCGAGCAACCGCTGATTATATGGGAATGCTTGCAACCGTAATGAATTCACTTGCATTACAAGATGCACTAGAAACAATCGATATTCCGACACGTGTACAAACATCCATTGAAATGCGCCAAGTAGCAGAACCATATATTCGGAGAAAAGCAATTCGCCACCTAGAGAAAAAGCGTGTTGTCATTTTCGCTGCGGGTACTGGTAATCCTTACTTTTCAACAGACACCACAGCAGCATTACGAGCAGCTGAAATAGAAGCAGAAGTAATCTTAATGGCTAAGAATAATGTAGATGGTGTTTACTCAGATGATCCTCGCTTAAATAAAGATGCTAAAAAATACGAGAACATTTCGTATATGGAAATGTTAAATGAAGGCCTTGGGGTCATGGACTCCACAGCTTCAACATTATGTATGGAAAATGATATTCCACTAATTGTATTCTCTATTACAGAAGAAGGAAATATTAAAAAGGTTGTCCAAGGTGAGACAATCGGAACGATAATAAGGGGGAAATAATCATGACAGATCAAATTATGAATGAATGCCAAGATAAGATGAATCAGGCTGTACAAGCATTTTCTAGAAATCTTGCAACGGTAAGAGCTGGTAGAGCGAATCCTGCTATTCTAGACAGTGTATTTGTTGAATATTATGGTGCTAACACACCACTTAATCAGTTAGCAACTATATCTGCTCCTGAAGCTCGTTTACTTGTTATTACTCCTTATGATAAAACAGCAATGGGGGATATCGAAAAGGCTATTCAAAAGGCTGATTTAGGTCTTTCCCCATCCAACGATGGAAATGTGATCCGTATTAACATCCCACCACTTACAGAAGAACGTAGAAAAGATCTTGTGAAAGTAGTTGGAAAATATGCCGAAGAATATCGTGTGCAAGTAAGGAATATTCGCCGTGATACAAATGATGCACTGAAAAAGGCAGAAAAAAATGGCGACCTCACAGAGGATGAACTAAGAGCTTCTCAGGACGATGTTCAAGAACAAACCAATAAGCATATAGCTGAAATTGATCAGTTAGCGAAGCAAAAAGAACAAGAAATTATGGAAGTTTAAGCTTGTAATATTCTATTATTTTAACTAATGAAATAGTAGAAGCCTAAAGTTCGCTACTTATTAGCGAACTTTAGTATTACTAATAGTTGGTACAATAAATTATACTATGTCGAGAGGCTAAATTGTTAAAAGTATATAGCTTACCAACGTATAAATAAGAGGCTGGGACAAAACAAAAACAAAGGTAATAAAAAACGAACAATCACTACATTAGCCCCGGAAATATACGGAGACTCCTGTGGGAGGAAAGGGCACGGTTGAGACCCCGGAATAGCGTTAGCTCTGAAGAGGCTCACCAGCCGCCCACCAACCGCAAGTATATTTCCGGGGCGGGTTTGATGCGCTAACTTTCGTGTTCGGTTTATCCTATGTTAGAAATAGTTTTGTCCCATCCTCTTTTGTATTCTCTTTTCATTAACGTTATAATGGGATTTATACATTTGATGATGTTTAATAGTAAAGAGTGAACGATTTTATGTTAAAATATAGTAATAATATGTCCAGTCATATCTGTTAGTTATGATACATACATATTATAGAATTTCTATATGCATTAACACCAGTGTTCGGAGGAACTATGCCAATGAAACTTCCTTTTTTTAAATCGAAGAATGAAGAAAGATTTATACAATCTGAAGAGTTAACCAACGTACCAGAACATGTAGCGATTATTATGGACGGAAACGGGCGCTGGGCAAAACGAAAGGGCCTACCAAGAATTGCAGGTCATAAAGCAGGGATGGATGTCGTGAAAAAAACGGTCGAAACGGCCGTTAAATACAACATTAAGGTTCTAACTTTATTTGCGTTTTCAACTGAAAATTGGAGAAGGCCAAAACAGGAAGTAGAATACTTATTACGATTACCAAAGGAATTTTTACATATTTACTTACCTGATCTAATGAAAAATAATGTACGTATTGAGACGATAGGTGATTTTGATTCCTTACCAGATTATACGAAAGAAGCGGTAAGGTATGCGAAGGAAAAAACGAAGAATAATGATGGATTATTACTCAACTTTGCATTGAATTATGGAAGTAGAGATGAAATATTAAGCGCCATTAAACTAATCATGAAGGATTTTGATGAAGACAAATTTTCCCTTGAGCAATTAGATGAGGAACGATTATCGCAATATTTATATACTAATCATCTATCAGATCCGGATTTATTAATTCGTACAAGTGGAGAACAAAGACTTAGTAACTTCCTCCTTTGGCAATCAGCCTATACAGAGTTTTGGTTTACTGATGTATTATGGCCTGACTTTAATGAAGAAATATTTGTCGAAGCACTTATGGACTATCAGAATAGGTCTAGGCGATTTGGAGGTATTTAAGGTGATGTATCGTATATGAAGCAACGAATTCTGACAGGAGTTATCGCACTAATCTTATTTATACCACTTTTAATAATTGGTAACGAGCCATTTACGATTGTAGTATATTTATTAGCAACGGTAGGATTGTACGAACTCCTTAAAATGCATAAAATAAATTGGTTTTCCCCACCGGGTTTACTAGCTATTATATTATTATGGTTACTATTATTCCCGGCAGCGGATGTAGACTTTACCATTTCTTTCCTTAATAACACTGCACAAATAATCGTAGTATTTGTTTTTGTCTTACTTGCTTATACAGTATTACTAAAAAACAAATTTACGTTTGATGATGTCGGCTTTGTCTTATTAGCTGTATTTTATGTTGGAATGGGGTTTTTCTATTTACTCCAAACAAGAAATGGTAGTGATGGACTAGCTTATATCTTTTTTGCCTTCTTATTAATATGGTCTACTGATACAGGGGCATATTTTGCAGGACGGGCTTTAGGAAAGCATAAATTATGGCCAGAAATAAGCCCAAACAAAACAATTGAAGGGGCTGTCGGTGGGATTATCCTTGCGATAGTAGTTGGGGTAATTTTTCATTTGATTTATGGCTTTCCATATAGTATAACTGCGATTATTATTATTTCGATAATGGTTTCCGTTTTTGGTCAAATTGGAGATTTAGTTGAGTCAGCATTTAAGCGTCATTACGACATTAAAGACTCAGGGAAGATTTTGCCAGGACACGGTGGGATTTTGGATAGGTTTGATAGTGCTATATTTGTATTTCCTGTTCTCCATTTAATCCTACAACTAATAACTGGAAACTAAGTGAGGGTTAGATACTTTTTTCTACTTCAATAAAGGAAGGTGTTAGGCTTGACAACAGTAATTGCGTTTATATTTATGTTTGGGCTTTTAGTATTCGTCCATGAATTGGGACATCTAATCTTTGCAAAGCGTGCTGGTATGTTAGCTCGCGAGTTTGCAATTGGATTCGGTCCAAAAATATTTGCCTTTATGAAAAATGATACCTTATACACAATTCGGTTACTTCCAATTGGTGGGTATGTGCGGGTTGCAGGAGATGATCCAGAAATCATCGAACTAAAGCCAGGTCATCATATCGGTTTGGAATTTGATGATGAAGGTAAAGTAAATAAAATAATTGTAAACAACAAATCGAAACACCCCAATGCCAGAGTAATTGAAGTAGAAAAAGTGGATTTAGACCATGAATTAATCATTCAAGGTTATGAAATTGATGAAGAAGATGAGCTTTTACATTTCGATGTAGATCGTAAGGCATTATTTGTAATGGACGAAAAAGAAACATTAATTGCTCCATATGACCGACAATTTGCATCGAAAACACCTGGCCAACGAGCAATGCAATTGTTTGCTGGTCCAATGATGAATTTTCTTTTAGCAATAGTTATCTTTATTATACTTGGTGTTGTACAAGGTGTTCCGGTGGATGAGGCAAAAATAAGCCAAATTCAATCCGGTAGTCCTGCTGAAGAAGCGGGATTCCAACCAAATGACGAGATTATTCAAATTGATGAGCAATCGATTTCTACTTGGGAAGAATTTACAACCATTGTACGGGCAAATCCTAGTGAAGAACTTGAAATGACGGTATTACGTGATGGTGAGACACTTAACTTAATGGTAGTTCCGAATGAAGTAGCTCCTATAGAGGGAGAAGGAGAACCAATTGGCCAGGTTGGTGTTACCCAGGCAATGGAAAAAACTTTCTGGGGTTCCTTTAAATATGGTGCTGAAAAAACCTATGAAACAACTTCAATGATCTTAACGAACCTAATGATGCTGATAACAGGTCAGTTAGGAATTGATATGCTATCTGGACCAGTTGGTATATATGATGCAACAGACCAAGTGGTACAAACTGGTTTTATGAATTTCTTAATGTGGACGGCAATTTTAAGTATTAACTTAGGTGTTGTTAACCTTGTTCCGTTACCAGCACTAGATGGTGGAAGGCTGTTATTCGTTGGAATTGAACTTGTTCGCGGAAAACCAATGGAACCAGAAAAAGAAGGGATATTCCACTTTGTTGGCTTTGCGCTACTAATGCTACTGATGATTATCGTAACCTGGAATGATATACAACGATTGTTCTTGTAATAAGTTGATACAACGCGATACACTCAACCACTTACCGTTAATTCAGGTAGGGTATAGTAAATTAAAAATATTACCATTAAGAAATGGTTGTATCTATTGATAAAAGAAGGTAGTATAGAAACAGAATAGGTAGAGTAACTGGGACCCTTGTCTTCATTTTAATGACAAGGGTTTCCATCGTTTCATAATATCCTGATTTGCTTAAGAGGCAGGAGGAATATAAGAATGGACATATCAAAAAAAGAGAAAATGAAATTATTGCTTCAGCAAATTGAAATGCCTGGGGAGCATGTTCAACAGTACTTTCAAGACAGTTCATTAACCAAGTTAGAAATCTTTAAGATAAAAAAAATATGGCATTTTCATATAGAAGTTGAGAAGGTTCTCCCTTCCAAAATCTATCAAGAGCTGTTAACAAGATTAAAGCATGCATTTCAGCAGCTTGCCGCTATAGAATTAACCCTTTATCCAGGAGATAATCACTGTAGTGAAGAATTGCTATGTGATTATTGGCAATTATTTTTACAGTTAACCCCAGATATATCTCCAGCTTACAGAGATTTAGTTTTTAATCAAAAACCAAGAGTTAACGGTAATAAGATTATGTTAACTGCTAGAAACGAGGCAGAGGCGACAGCTTTAAAGAAACGTTTAGATGAGAATTTTAAAGCCTTCTGTCAAAAAGTTGGAATCTCTTATTACCCATTAACAGTAGATGTTAAAACGGAAATGGAAGAGATTCAGAAGTTTCGTGAGCAAAAGTCTATTGAAGACCAAAAACTCATTCTAAAAACGATACAAGAAAAAGAAAAACGTGATAAAGATCGAAATGTGGAAGAAAATCAGCCATTTGTCATAGGATATAAAATCCAAGATGATGTAGTAGAGATGCAGGAAATCCAAGAGGAAGAAAAACGGATTACCGTACAGGGATATGTCTTTGATGTTGAGATCCGCAAATTACGATCTGGAAGAAGCCTATTGATTGCCAAGGCCACTGATTATACCGATTCCTTACAAATTAAAATGTTCTCTAGAAACGACGAAGATGCAGCGAAGTTCGAACAGCTTAAAAAAGGAATGTGGATTAAAGCAAGGGGAAGTATTCAAACGGATATGTACTCTAACGAATTAGCCATGATGGCTAATGATATGCATGAAGTACAAGTTGCTTCACGCCAAGATACCGCTGAGGACGGCCAAAAGCGAGTCGAATTTCATGCTCATACAACAATGAGTCAACTAGATGCGGTCGTTTCACCAGCTAGACTTGTAGAACAAGCAGCTAAGTGGGGGCATAAGGCGATAGCGATTACAGACCATGGAGGAGTACAAGGCTTTCCCGAGGCGCATAGTGCTGGTAAGAAGCACGGGGTTAAAGTGTTATACGGGGTAGAAGCAAATTTGGTTGATGATGGTGTTCCGATTGCTTATAACGAAAGTGATGTCGATTTATTTAATGCAACCTATGTTGTTTTTGACGTGGAGACAACAGGACTTTCGGCTGTATATGATACAATAATTGAACTTGCAGCAGTAAAAATTCATCAAGGAGAGATAGTCGATCGCTTTGAATCGTTTGCTAATCCACATCACCCGTTATCTCAAACAACAATTGATTTGACCGGAATTACCGATGATATGGTTAAGAATGCCCCAGAGATAAATGATGTTTTAAGAGATTTTTACAACTGGAGTGGTGACGCAGTATTCGTAGCCCATAATGCAAGCTTTGATATCGGATTCTTAAACCAAGGATATAACAAAATTGGGTATGACAAAGTAACTAATCCGGTGATTGATACGCTAGAGTTAGCTCGTTTCTTATTTCCAGAATTAAAAAACCATCGATTAAATACGCTGTGTAAGCACCTAGACATTGAATTAACACAGCATCACCGCGCTATTTATGATGCGGAGGCTACTGGTTATTTACTATGGAAGTTGGTACAAGCTGTTCTAAACAAAGAGATTACGAACCATAATCAACTGAATGATCATATGGGAGAGGGGAATGCGTATCAACGCTCAAGACCCTTCCACTGTACCTTAATCGCCAAAACACAAGAAGGATTAAAGAATTTATATAAATTAGTATCGTATGCTCATATTGATTATTTTTACCGGGTACCACGTATTCCACGCTCTGTTTTACAAAAGCATCGTGAGGGAATCTTAGTTGGTACTGCTTGTGATAAAGGTGAAGTGTTTGAGACGATGATGCAGACATCAGCCGAAGAAGCGGAAAAAGTCGCTGAATTTTATGATTATATTGAAGTACAGCCACCGAGTAACTATACCCATCTTCTAGAGAAAGAACTTGTTCAAAATGAAGCGCAAATTTTAGATATCATTAAAAAGCTTGTGGCGCTAGGAGAGCGAATGAATAAAAAAGTAATTGCCAGTGGTAATGTTCATTATGTTGATGATCATGAGAAAATGTATCGGCAAATTTTAATCGCATCACAAGCGGGTAATCCTTTAAATCGTATTACATTACCTGATACGCCGTTTCGAACAACTAATGAGATGATGGAATGTTTTAGCTTCCTAGGAAAAGAGAAGGCAGAAGAAATTGTCGTTCAAAATACACAAGCACTTGCAGATGAAATAGAAGAAATTTCACCGGTGAAAGATGACTTATATACACCGAAAATAGAAGGTGCCGATGAAGAAATTAGAAACTTATGCTATTCACGAGCAAAGTTTATTTATGGTGATGACATTCCGAAAATCGTGACAGATCGTTTAGAGAAAGAGTTAGATAGTATTATTAGTAATGGCTTCGCTGTTATCTATCTGATTTCTCATAAACTAGTAAAAAAATCGCTAGATGATGGATATCTGGTAGGTTCAAGGGGCTCAGTTGGGTCATCTTTTGTAGCGACGATGACGGAAATCACAGAGGTTAATCCTTTACCACCTCATTATGTATGTCCAGATTGCCATTATAATGAATTTATTACAGATGGTTCGTATGCTAGTGGATTTGATTTACCTGATAAAGCTTGTCCAAATTGTGGAACATCGCTTAATAAGGATGGGCAGGATATACCATTTGAAACATTCCTAGGCTTTAAAGGAGATAAAGTACCTGATATTGATTTAAACTTCTCTGGTGAATACCAACCAAAAGCTCATAACTATACCAAGGTATTATTTGGCGAGGATTATGTGTATCGTGCGGGTACAATTGGTACAATCGCGGAAAAGACTGCGTATGGTTATGTAAAAGGCTATGCATCTGATAAGAGCCTAGTCTTTAAAAATGCAGAAGTTGATCGATTAGTGAAAGGTTGTACTGGTGTAAAGCGTACCACTGGTCAGCATCCAGGTGGTATCATTGTAGTACCAGACTATATGGAAATCTATGATTTTACACCGATTCAATTCCCTGCAGATGATCGTAAAAGTGAATGGAAAACCACACACTTTGACTTCCATTCGATTCATGATAATTTGTTGAAGCTTGATATACTAGGACACGATGATCCGACCGTCATTCGTATGCTTCAGGATTTAAGTGGAATAGATCCTAAAACGATTCCAACGGATGACAAAGAGGTCATGAAAATATTTTCAAGCACGGAATCGTTAGGTGTTAAGCCAGAACAAATAAATAGTAAGACAGGTACATTAGGTGTACCAGAATTTGGAACAAAGTTTGTTCGTCAGATGTTAGAAGATACAAAACCAAAAACCTTCGCTGAATTAGTTATTATTTCTGGACTATCGCACGGTACGGATGTATGGTTGGGGAATGCCCAAGAATTAATAAACGATGGTATATGTCAATTACCAGAGGTTATTGGATGTCGTGATGATATTATGGTGTATTTAATGCATAAAGGGCTGGAAGCATCACTTGCCTTTAAGATAATGGAATCCGTACGTAAAGGGAAAGGCTTGCAGGATGAGTGGATTGTGGAAATGAAGAAGCATAATGTACCAGATTGGTATGTTGAATCTTGTAAGAAGATTAAATATATGTTCCCTAAAGCCCATGCAGCCGCTTATGTCTTAATGGCAGTACGTATTGCTTATTTCAAAGTACATTATCCAATTTTCTTCTATGCTGCTTACTTTACTGTTCGTGCAAGTGACTTTGACTTGGACACAATGGTTAAAGGATCGGAGGCTATTCGTAAACGTATAGAAGGGATTAATGCAAAAGGAAATGATGCTCCACCTAAAGAGAAGAGTTTATTAACGGTTTTAGAAGTTGCCCTTGAAATGTGTGAGCGCGGATTTTCTTTCCAAAAAGTGGATCTATATAAATCGAAGGCTAGTGAATTTGTTGTAGAAGGTAACACGTTAATCCCACCATTCAATGCAGTGGAAGGACTAGGAACGAACGCAGCTATCAACATTGTAAAAGCAAGAGAAGAGGGAGAATTCTTATCCAAGGAAGATTTGCGAGAAAGAAGTAAAATTTCTAAAACAATACTAGAATATTTAGATAATCATGGTTGTTTAGAAGGCATGGAAGAGAAAAATCAGCTTTCATTATTCTAACAATAGTTTAGGTTTGAGAGGTGACTTAATGTGGTATATACATTGGGGTGCTACCTCTCTTTTTTTCTATGTCATCTACCATAGCTGTCGAAAGTTTCACCTATAATTTTTCTTGAAAATAACGTTTGTATCCAGATATAATAATTTCAAATATAGAAGGAAGTGTGTCTAGTGCCTAATTTGATTAAAAGTGAAGATCTTCATGATTTTCTAGTTTTAAATCGGCCTTCATTTGAAGAAAGGTTACTTAGTGTTGCTGTTAATGTACGGGATAAGATTAATGAGATACATGTAATTGGTAATATAAATCTACTGGATAATGCACATCAACTTGTACTTTTAATCGTGGATGGTAAGCTTGATGAAGTAGAGGAGTTTGCGAAAAAAGAAGGCATAGTTTGGGCTAAGCATGCCATGACACTCAGCTTCAAATTGGAGTGGATTCGAGCAATCCGTAAAACGTTCTGGGAGTTTTTATACCATTTTGATACCCTTAACGGTCATAAGGTAAAGAATAGCGAAAACTTCTATACAGAAACGAGTATATATAATGAGCTGGTCGACTCATTCACCAATAGCTTTTTTATTAGCTATTCCAAGTATAAAGATGAGTTAATTGAGAAACAGCAAAAATTAGTAAACAATCTTTCTGTGCCAATAATTCCGATAACCCCAGACGTTAGTATTCTTCCACTGATCGGCACGATTGATACGAATCGGGCAAATGTAATCGAGGAAAAAGTCTTATTTGAAGTTGGTCGAATGAGAATTCAAACACTGATTATGGATCTATCTGGCATAGCCGAAATGGACAACGAAGCAATTCGGTTATTCCTAAAATTGTTAGATGGTGTAGGTATGATGGGAAGTAAATTAGTCATCACTGGTTTAAGGCGAGAGATTGTTCGCAATATGATTAAACTAGATGTAGAATTCGGTGGTAAAGCAACTACAAAGGCTTCCCTTCAAAAAGCTTTACAAGATTATTTAAAAATCGATACTAATCATAGTAGGGAATCCCTAGTTGATTTATTTTCCAAATAAAGAAATGTAAGGGCTATTTCTTCGTTATTTTCTTGCATAGCCATATTACTTATGGTATATTTTAGTAGTAAGTATCGATAGTATCGGACAAAAGAGTGGGCATTCCCACTCTTTCTTCGTAATCTGCCTACGTTGTGTAACATTCCCTTGCCTATTGGCAAGGGTTTTATATTGGTTTATCTTTTTAAATGAAAAATAGGCAGTTAGTCAATAATAAGATATAGTAAGTACAGCTAGAGTTAAAAGGAGGAGGGTTAGACTTGAGCTCTCAGGTTGTCAAAACAACAGAAGAACTAGTTAGGCCAATTCTAGAAGAAAAGAATCTAGAGTTAGTCGATATCGAATATGTAAAAGAAGGAAAAAATTGGTTTTTAAGAGTCTTTATTGATAAAGAAGGCGGAATAGACATCACCGAATGTGGCGAAGTGTCCGAGCAATTGAGTGAAAAGCTAGATGATGTTGACCCTATACAGGAAGCGTATTTCCTAGAGGTATCTTCACCAGGAGTGGAACGCCCCATCAAAACTGTGGAAGACTTTGCTAAAAGCATAAACAAAAATGTTTATGTAAAGTTATTTGAACCAATTAATGGTGAAAAGGCATACGAAGGTATTTTAGTAAATTTCTCAAACAATGTTGCTACTATTGAATACAAAGTGAAAACACGTAAGCATCAAGTAGAGATACCATTTGAGAAAATTGCAAAAGCGAGACTCGCAGTTACATTATAAGGGGGAAAGAAGAAAATGAGTAGTCAATTGTTTGATGCAATTGAAAATTTAGGTAAAGAAAAAGGTATTGATAAGGAGATCTTAATTGAAGCTTTAGAAGCTGCTTTAATATCTGCTTATAAAAAGAATTTCAAGTCCGCTACAAATGTTCGTGTTGAATTAGATAAAAAATCTGGTACAATGCGTGTGTTTTCACGAAAAACAGTTGTAGAGGAAGTATTGGATAACCAACAAGAAATTTCGTTAGAGGAAGCTAAGAAAATTAATCCTAATTACGAAATTGAAGATATTATAGAAGTTGAAGTGACGCCAAAGGATTTTGGTAGAATTGCTGCACAAGCTGCTAAGCAAGTAGTTACACAACGTGTTCGTGAGGCTGAACGAGGGGTTATCTTCAGTGAGTACTCAGACCGTGAAGAAGATGTAATGACTGGTATTATTCAACGCATTGACCCTAGATTCGTATATGTGAATTTAGGTAAAATTGAAGCGAAATTACCAGAGTCTGAACAAATGCCAACGGAAGAATACCAGGTTCATGATCGCTTAAAAGTGTTCGTAACAAAAGTTGAAAACACTAGTAAAGGACCGCAAATATTTATTTCTAGGTCACATCCAGGTTTACTGAAACGCTTATTTGAAATGGAAGTTCCTGAAATTTATGATGGAATTGTTGAAATCAAATCTGTGGCTAGGGAAGCGGGAGATCGTTCTAAAATCGCAGTATTTGCAGAGGACCCGGAGATTGATCCGGTTGGTTCTTGTGTTGGTCAAAAAGGGCAACGTGTACAAACGATTGTGAATGAATTAAAAGGGGAAAAAATTGATATAGTAGAATGGTCAGAAGATCCAGTAGTGTATGTTTCAAATGCACTAAGCCCTTCTAAAGTCATTGAAGTACTAGTCAATGAAGAAGAAAAATCTACTACTGTCATTGTACCTGACTATCAGTTATCACTTGCAATTGGAAAACGCGGTCAAAACGCAAGGCTTGCAGCTAAGCTAACCGGTTGGAAGATTGATATTAAGAGTGAAACAGAAGCTCGTGAAGAAGGCCTGTTAACAGAGCAAAACGATACAGATTACGCAGCTGTCGAAGAGGATTTATTCGAATAGGGGAGAGAAATATATGGTAGCAAAACGAAAAACTCCAGAGCGTAAATGTGTAGTAACAAATGAAATGAAGCCAAAAAAAGAGTTAATCCGTGTTGTTCGGAATAAAGATGGAGAGGTCTTTGTAGATGCTACCGGAAAGAAAAATGGTAGAGGAGCCTATTTAACAAAAGACCTAGAAGTAATTAATAAGGCAGAGAAGACAGGTGTACTTAGTAAGCATTTAAATGTACAAATAGATGAATCCATCTATGAAGAACTAAGAGCATCTATTAGTGATAATCATGAAAAGTAATTATTTAAATATTATTGGGATAGCATTTCGAGCCGGTAAATGTTCTACAGGGGAAGAAACGATTGTTAAAGACATACAAAAAACTAGAGCGAAATTAGTACTTATAGCAAATGATGTAGGTCCCCAAACACGTAAAAAACTGACAGATAAATGTCACACATATGGCGTTCCATATGTGATTGTATCCGATGATCGAGAAACATTATCAAATGCTATCGGAAAATCCCATAGAGTAGCTATTGCAATATTAGATGACGGTTTTGCAAATAAACTAGAATCTCTACTCGGGTAAATAAATTCGGGGGTGAACGTATGCGTAAAATGCGTGTATATGAATATGCAAAACAGCAAAATGTTACAAGCAAGGATGTTATAAACTTTTTAAAAGAGAATAATATTGAAGTTTCCAATCACATGTCTACGATTGAAAGTGACACGATTGCAAAACTAGATCAAAAGTTCTCGAAAAATCAAAGTAATCCTTCAGAAAAACAATCAAGTCCTGAGAAGAAGTCAAATGACCAGGAAACGAAGAAAGAAAAAGGGACTAATTTGAATTCAAAACCGAATAGTAACAAACAAGAACAACATAATAAAAAACAAATGAACCATAATAAATCAAAACCTAACCATAATAAACAGCAGAATAAAGGACCAAAGAATAAAAAGAACAAACAGCAGAATAAGCAGTTTGTAGAGCAGCCTGCTGTTAAGGAAACACCGAAAGAAATTAAGTATTCTGGAACACTTACGGTTAGTGAGCTAGCCGATAAGCTAAATAAGGAAGCTTCGGAAATAATCAAGAAGCTAATGTTCCTTGGTGTAATGGCAACAAAAAACCAAGACCTTGATGACGATGCTATCGAGTTAATCTGCGCAGAGTATGATGTTGAGGTAGAAAAAGAAATTATTTTAGAAGATACGGACCTAGATAAATACATGGAAGAAGATGATGAATCTGCTTTAGTAGAGAGACCTGCAGTTGTGACGATAATGGGTCACGTTGACCATGGTAAAACAACATTACTTGACTCTATTCGTAATACGAAGGTTACTGCTGGAGAAGCTGGTGGTATTACACAGCATATTGGTGCTTACCAAATTAAAAAAGATGGCAAAAAAATCACTTTCCTTGATACACCAGGACATGCTGCATTCACAAGTATGCGTTCACGTGGAGCGCAAGTAACAGATATCGCGATTATCGTAGTGGCTGCAGATGATGGTGTCATGCCACAAACAGTTGAAGCTATTAACCATGCTAAGGCAGCAGAAGTTCCGATTATTATTGCTGTGAACAAAATGGATAAAGAAGCAGCAAACCCAGACCGCGTTATGCAGGAATTAACAGAATATGAATTAGTTCCTGAAGATTGGGGCGGGGATACAATTTTCGTTCCACTATCAGCGCTTAAAGGGGAAGGCATTGACGATCTTCTAGAAATGATTATCCTTGTATCAGAAGTTGAAGAACTAAAAGCGAACCCTACACGTAATGCAACTGGTACAGTAATTGAAGCACAGCTTGATAAAGGTCGAGGTTCAGTAGCAACACTATTAGTACAAAATGGAACATTACACGTAGGTGATCCGATCGTTGTAGGTAATACATTTGGTCGTGTCCGTGCAATGGTCAACGATCTTGGTCAACGTGTAAAAGAAGCAGGTCCATCTACTCCGGTAGAGATTACGGGATTAAATGATGTACCACAAGCAGGAGACCAATTCCTTGTATTTGATGACGAAAAAACCGCCCGTCAAATCGGTGAAGCTCGTCAACAAAAACAAATCCAAGAAAATCGCTCTGAAACAAATAAGGTTAGCTTGGATGACCTTTTTGAGCAAATTAAGCAAGGTGAAATGAAAGAAATCAATGTCATTATTAAGGCGGATGTTCAAGGGTCTGTTGAGGCACTAGCTTCTTCACTTCAAAAGATTGAAGTAGAAGGTGTTAAAATTAAGATTATCCATACGGGTGTAGGTGCTATTACAGAATCAGATATTATTTTAGCCTCTGCTTCTAATGCCATTGTAATCGGCTTTAATGTTCGTCCAGATGCAAATGCTAAGAGCACTGCTGAGAATGAAAAAGTGGATATTCGTCTTCACCGAATTATTTATAAAGTTATTGAAGAAATTGAATCAGCAATGAAAGGGTTACTTGATCCTGAATTTGAAGAAAAAGTTATCGGGCAAGCAGAAGTACGTGAAACATTCAAAGTTTCTAAAGTTGGAACAATTGCCGGTGGTTATGTAACGGATGGAAAACTTACACGTGATGCTGGTATTCGTTTAATCCGTAATGGTGTCGTTATATTCGAAGGTGAAATCGATACATTGAAACGCTTTAAAGATGATGTGAAAGAAGTCGCACAAAACTATGAGTGTGGTATAACGATCAAAAATTATAACGACATTAAAGAAGGCGACATTATTGAGGCATTTGTCATGGAGGAAATTGAGCGAAAATGATCTTCTATCTTGAAGTAGAATGCATGATGTATGATGGTCACTCATTAAAGGATAAACGTTCAGTTATCAAAAGGATACTGGCTAAGTTGCGGAATGATTTCAATGTCGCAGTAACAGAGCTTGATTATCATGATCTATGGCAACGAACAAAGCTTGGTGTTGTTACGATAACCAATGAGCGTAATCATGGTGAGCAAATAATGCAGGAAGTACTTCGAGTTATCGATACGTATTCCGAATTGGAAAGAACGATTACTACGATGGAAGTCGTATAAGCAATCGGGAATACATGTGTTTAAGTAAAGAGGTGATTACTATGAGTAATTTACGAGCTAATCGAGTTGCAGAGCAAATGAAAAAAGAACTTGGTGAAATCTTAACTAGAAAAATTAAAGATCCCCGTGTTGGTTTTGTAACAGTGACTGATGTTGAAGTAACAGGTGACTTGCAACAAGCAACTGTATATATTTCTGTTCTTGGTGATGATGCTAAGAAACAGGATACATTACTTGGCCTTGCAAAGGCGAAAGGATTTATCCGCTCAGAAATTGGGAATCGAATTCGTTTAAGAAAAACACCTGAAATTACCTTTGAATTTGATGAAGCACTTGAATACGGAAATCGTATTGAAACGATATTACGTGATATAAATAAGCAATAAGTTAATATGTCTCGGATAAAAAATCTGGCTCTTTTGGGTCAGATTTTTATTCGGAAAAGGGTTAGAGATTTGGGGAAAGTGAGGTTTAAGTAGCGTTTCAGCGAAGCGATACAATGCTTGGATTTTAGCATAAACCCATTGTCTCATTCCCTTTTTTACATAAGAATATTTGAAATAGCTTAAAGTATAGACCTTTGGGGGTTATAATGGAATGGATGGCATTTTACCACTTTGGAAGCCAAAAGGTTTCACCTCACATGATTGTGTGATGAAAGTCAGGAAATTATTTAAAACAAAAAAAGTTGGTCATACGGGAACACTTGACCCGGAGGTAGAAGGTGTCTTACCAATATGTATAGGTCAAGCAACTAAAATCGTCCAATTTCTTACCGATACAACAAAAGTATACGTAGCAGAGCTTACGTTAGGTATGGCAACGGAAACAGAAGATGCACATGGAAAAATAATCGAAAAAGTAAGCGTAGAACAATTTCCTTCTAAACAGGAAATTAAAAACGTGTTACAATCTTTTAAGGGAGAAATCTTACAAGTTCCTCCGATGTATTCAGCTGTAAAGGTTGGAGGGAAGAAATTATATGAGTATGCACGTGCTAATCAAGAGGTGCAGCGTCCTGTAAGAAAGGTGACGATACATGAGATCACTTATCTTCCAACTGATGATGAAGTCATTCGTTTCCAAGTGACATGTTCGAAAGGGACGTATATCCGGACCTTATGTGTCGACATAGGAAAAAAACTTGGCTATCCAGCACATATGTCGCAGCTAGTACGGGAAGAAACCGGTGATATTAAAAAATGTGACACAGTAGATTTTGATACCATCGAAAATGCATGCTTAGTAGGAAAAGGACAAGAACTACTTTTACCAATTACTAGAGGTTTAACCCATCTGGATACGTATTATGTAGATGATAATGTAAAGCGAAAAGTATTGAATGGCCAGAAACTCAGAAGACCAGATCAAGTGTTGCAAACGAATCCTTTTAAAGTAATGTATGGTGAAGAATTATTAGCAATCTACACGATACATCCTGAAAAGGAAGATGAGATTAAGCCAATTCGTGTATTTAACGAATAACGGAAGTGCAGGTGAAAACATGAAAACAATTGAATTAACCTATCCCCATTCGATGACAGCAGATGAATTGCCAGAGACGGTTGTTGCTTTAGGGTTCTTTGATGGTATCCATAAAGGTCACCAAACAGTAATTAGACAAGCAGTATCTAAAGCAGAAGAGAAACATATGGAAAGTGCAGTCATTACGTTCTATCCACATCCTTCTGTTGTTTTGAAAAATAACCATGATGTAAAGTACATTACCCCGCTTAATGAAAAACAAGAGGTTTTAGAGCGCCTTGGGGTTGATCGATTATATATCGTGACTTTTAATAAACAATTATCATCGTTATCACCGCAAGAATTTATCGATCATTTTATTATCGGATTACATATTAAACATGTAGTTGCTGGATTTGATTTTACATATGGCCATAAAGGAAAAGGGAATATGGATAATATTGAGATGTATTCTCGCGGTAAGTTTGGTTATACAATCATTGATCAAGTTTCCATCGATAATGAAAAGGTAAGTTCTACAAGGATTAGAAGTTTATTAGCAGATGGTGAAGTAGAGAAAGTAACGGAATTGTTAGGAAGACCACTTGTAACGAGTGGTACCGTAATTGAAGGGGATAAACGCGGAAGGGAAATTGGTTTTCCAACTGCTAATATAAACTATTCCGAAGAGGCATTACTACCGAAGCCGGGAATTTATGCGGTAGGTGTGATGATTAACGGAACACGATTTAATGGGATGGCTAGTCTTGGAATAAACCCTACTTTTACAGAAAATCGTACTGACCTCTCACTTGAAGTGAACATTTTAGATTTTCACGATGATTTATATGGTAAAGAAATTGTCATTGAGTGGTATAAGTTCTTTCGTAATGAGGAAAAATTTAATCAAGTAGAAGAATTAATAGAGCAAATGAAACAGGATGAACAATTAATCCGAACCTATTTATCTAAACAAATTTAAGTAAAAGATAGGATTGTTTCTATTAATCCCTTGCTTTTTTGCTCAAAAAGTTGTAAGCTATAACAGTTAAAACCTTCGCTTGGCAAATCGAAACTCCGACGTTTGCTAGGGGACAGGGGATATCAATGAAATTAGGAGGTGGCCTAACATGGCTATTACAAAAGAACGTAAGAATGAAATCATTAATGAATACAAAGTGCATGAAAATGATACTGGTTCTCCAGAAGTACAAATTGCTGTACTAACTGAGGAAATCAATACATTAAATGATCACTTAAGAATTCATAAAAAAGATCATCATTCACGTCGTGGTCTTTTAAAAATGGTTGGTAAGCGTCGTAACTTACTAAACTACTTACGTAATAAAGACGTTACACGTTATCGTGAACTAATTAAAAAGCTTGGCTTACGTAGATAATGTAAAAAGCAGGAGTAATCCTGCTTTTTTTCTACGTTCATACATAGACGAAATTTACATTCCTGTTTATTAAGTATAAAATATAAGAATAGAAGTGTT
This sequence comes from Ornithinibacillus massiliensis, assembly GCF_018310345.1. GTDB lineage: Bacteria > Bacillota > Bacilli > Bacillales > Amphibacillaceae > Ornithinibacillus > Ornithinibacillus massiliensis. Next base: position 588,914 of record NZ_JAGXBY010000002.1, on the reverse strand, counting down.
TTTATGAAAGGAGTACTATAAATAATGGCAGAAGATAAACAAGTATTCTCCACAGAAATCGCCGGTAAACCGTTCGTTGTTGAAATCGGAGAATTAGCAAAGCAAGCAAATGGTGCTTGTATGGTGCAATATGGTGATTCATCAGTACTCGCCGTTGCAACCGCATCGAAAGAACCGAAGGATTTACCATTCTTCCCGTTAACAGTTAATTATGAAGAACGACTATATGCAGTAGGTAAAATCCCAGGTGGCTTTATTAAAAGAGAAGGTAGACCTAGTGAGAAAGCAATATTAGCATCAAGATTGATTGACAGACCGATTCGTCCGCTATTTCCAGATGGATATCGTAATGAAGTACAAGTAATTAGTACTGTCATGAGTGTAGATCAAGATTGCTCTACGGAAATTGCTGCGATGATTGGGGCTTCTATTGCACTTTCCATTTCCAATATCCCATTTGAACAGCCGATTGCAGGGGTTCATGTTGGACGTGTGGATGGGGAATTCATTATTAATCCGACAATTGAACAAGAGGCGAAGAGTGATATTGAATTAACAGTCGCTGGTACAAAGGATGCTATCAATATGGTGGAAGCAGGTGCAAATGAAGTACCAGAAGAAGTCATGTTGGAAGCCATTATGTTTGGGCATGAGGAAATTAAACGTTTAGTTGCTTTCCAAGAAGAAATTGTACAAGCTATCCAACCAGAAAAGTCTGAAGTAATATTATTTGAATATGATAGTGCTCTACTAGAGAAAGTTGAATCAGAAGCAAAGGATAAGTTACTTGCTGCTATTCAGGTGAAAGAAAAGCATGCTAGAGAAGATGCTATTAGTGAAGTGAAAAAAGAGGTATTGGCACGATACGAAGAAGAAGAAGCGGATGTTATCTCACAAGTTAGCGCTATTTTAGATAAAATGGTGAAAGAAGAAGTACGTCGCTTAATTACAAAAGAGAAAATTCGTCCAGATGGCCGTAAAGTAGATGAAATTCGTCCATTATCATCACGTGTTAGTGTCCTACCACGTGCACATGGTTCAGGATTATTTACTCGTGGACAGACCCAAGCTTTAAGTGTATGTACTCTAGGTGCTCTAGGAGATGTTCAAATCTTAGATGGGTTAGATCTAGAAGAGTCTAAACGATTCATGCATCATTATAACTTCCCACAATACAGTGTAGGGGAAACAGGACCAATGCGTGGGCCTGGTCGTCGTGAAATTGGCCATGGTGCATTAGGTGAAAGGGCACTTGAAAAAGTTGTTCCATCCGAAAAAGACTTTCCATATACGATTCGCTTAGTATCAGAAGTATTAGAATCCAATGGTTCAACTTCACAGGCTAGTATTTGCGCAAGTACGTTGGCAATGATGGATGCTGGTGTTCCGATTAAAGCCCCAGTTGCCGGTATTGCAATGGGCCTTGTTAAATCAGGTGATGATTATACGATTCTTACCGATATCCAAGGGATGGAAGATGCGCTAGGAGATATGGATTTCAAGGTTGCTGGAACGGAAAAGGGTGTTACAGCGCTTCAAATGGATATTAAAATCGATGGTTTATCGAAAGAAATTCTAGAAGAAGCATTAACACAAGCGAAGAAAGGTCGTATGCAGATCTTAGATTCGATGATGCAAACAATCAGTGAACCTAAGAACGAATTATCACAATATGCTCCTAAGATTTTAACGATGTCTATTAATCCAGACAAAATCCGTGATGTTATTGGTCCAAGTGGGAAACAAATCAATAAAATCATTGAGGAAACTGGTGTAAAAATTGATATTGAGCAGGATGGTAGTGTGTTTATTTCTTCTACTGATTCAGCTATGAATGAAAAAGCTAAACAGATTATTGAAGATATCGTTCGAGAAGTGGAAATAGGTCAAGTTTATTTAGGGACCGTGAAACGCATTGAAAAATTTGGAGCATTTGTAGAAATCTTTAAAGGCAAAGATGGATTAGTACACATCTCCGAATTGGCTGAGGAAAGAACGAACAAAGTGGAAGATGTAGTGAAAATTGGTGACCAAATTATGGTAAAAGTAAAAGAAATTGATCAGCAAGGAAGAGTAAATCTTTCTCGTAAAGCTGTATTAAAGGAACAAAAAGAGAAAGCTGAAAAATCAACATTATAAAGACAAAGAAGAGAAGCTGGAAATCCAGTTTCTTTTTTCATGTCTAGATTTCATATCTTGTCCTCCTCCTTCATATATATGAAAGGGAGGAGTGATGTTAATGTATAACTATCGAAATTATATACATGTCATTGTTTTTGTCATAATCGTAATGGTATCGTTTAATATAGAACATAATCCGTTTCAAGTGGAAAGTCAGGCCACTTTCTCTCCAGTAGAAGTAGCAAAAGGAGAAGATCCACTATATCAAGAAATTGAGGAGAAAAGTGAGCGATATAATGAGGAGCCGGAAGATGCCTATATAGATAGAGTGTGGAAGAAAATACCAGGCAGAAATGGTCGTCAAGTGGATATCGCTGCATCATACGAACGCATGAAAAAAGCTGGAGAATTTGATGAAGATTTACTAGTTTATCAACCAATACCACCAAAGGTTTCGTTAAACGATTTAGGGCCAGCCCCAATATACCGTGGACATCCTGATAAGCAGATGGTTTCTTTTCTAATTAACGTTTCATGGGGAACAGAGTACATTCCGGACATATTAAACACCTTAAAGGAACAAAAGGTTAAAGCCACCTTTTTCATAGAAGGAAAATGGGCTAAAGAGAATGTAGAATACGTGAAAATGATTAAGGAACAAGGGCATACTATTGGTAATCATGCCTATAACCATCCTGATATGGCAAGATTAGGGAGAGCTGAAATAGAAAAGCAAATCAAAGATACAAATGAAGTACTCCATGCTATTACAGGCGAAGATCCAAAATGGTTTGCCCCACCAAGTGGTAGCTATTCAGACGAGGTAGTAAAAGTTGCTGATGAATTACATATGAATACGATCCTTTGGAGTGTGGATACGATTGATTGGAAGAATCCAACAGTAGATGTTATGATGAATCGTGTAATTGGAAAACTTCATCCTGGTGCAACGATTTTAATGCATCCAACAGCCTCGGTTGCGAAGGGATTACCTTCCTTAATTACAGAGATTAAGGCGAGGGATTACAAAATAGGTTCAATCGATAAATTATTATCAGAAACACGATAGCTTGGTTACAGGAGGAACGAACTTGATAGAAAAACATACTAGCAAAAATGGACTACGAATTGTACTAGAAAAAATACCTTCCGTAAGATCAGTTACGATTGGTGTGTGGGTGTTAACTGGTTCAAGGAATGAAAATGAAATAAATAATGGAATTTCGCATTTTCTGGAGCATATGTTCTTTAAAGGGACAAAGACACGTACAGCAACAGACATAGCGGAAGCTTTTGACTCCATAGGTGGTCAAGTGAATGCTTTTACATCAAAAGAATATACATGTTTTTATGCTAAAGTATTGGATACACATAAGGAGCATGCTTTAGAAATTTTAGCAGATATGTTCTTTAATTCATCGTTTGATTCAGACGAAATGGAACGCGAGAAGAAAGTTGTTTATGAAGAAATCAAAATGTATGAGGATACCCCGGATGATATAGTGCATGATTTACTGGCTAGAGCATCGTATGGCCAACATCCATTAGGCTATCCAATACTTGGAACCGAAGAACACTTGAAAACCTTTACTCCAGATACATTAAGAGAGTACATATCTAGTCATTATACACCAGAAAATGTCGTTATTTCCGTAGCGGGTAACGTTGATGTATCGTTTATTTCTACAGTTGAAAGTTATTTCGGAAACTATAGCTCAAATGCGAAACGGTCCATGGTTACTAAACCAACCTTCTTAAGTGATACGATTGAAAGGCATAAAGATACAGAACAAGCTCATTTATGTATTGGTTATAATGGTTTACCGGTTGATTCAGAAGATGTGTATAGTCTTATTATTCTTAACAATGTTCTTGGAGGAAGTATGAGCTCCAGACTATTCCAGGAAGTAAGAGAAAAACGTGGACTTGCATACTCTGTATTTTCTTATCACTCATCGTTTTTAGATCATGGGTTACTTACTATTTATGCAGGAACTGGGAAAGAACAATTACCTTTGTTAAAAGATACGATTGAACAAACGGTTGATAACTTAATGGAAAAAGGTTTAACAGATAAGGAATTAAGAAATAGTAAAGAGCAATTAAAGGGAAGCTTAATGTTGAGTTTGGAAAGCACTAATAGTCGAATGAGCAGAAATGGGAAGAATGAGTTGTTGCTAAACCGTCATCGAACACTGGATGAAATGATTCAAGAGATTGATTCGGTTAGTCATGAGTCGATTAAACAGGTTATCGAGTTGACCTTTGGTAGTAAAGCACCATCTACTGCACTCATTGCTCCGAAAATTGGTTAACCAATACAAATTCATTTGTGTATAAGTTTTAAAACGTACTAGGATTATTGGGTAAGGTCATCAACGGGTGACTTTGCCCACTATTTTTCTTTTTAGAGGTATAGTGAAAAGCTAGCCATTTTTCGTCAATCGGCTCTGGTCTCCCGTTCCAATCCATATTATAGGATATAATCATTCGTTGCGATACACAGGTTAATTCTGGTTGTTGTTGAATTGTAATCTGTTCTGTTTTTGGTAGATAAGTTTCCCTGTACTTTTTTCGATAATCATGTGTTATCACACTTTTCATTCCCTCCATTATTTGCTAGTTATATTATATAGAATAATATGAAGAATCTCACACTTATGGTGAAATTTTTACGTATTATGAATAGAATAGAATATGAATGTAACATAGGGCTAGTTTTTTTAGCATATACTTATAAAAACGGGAGGAATTGGAGGGCTGAATCCGTGCGCTACAATGATATAAGTAATAAGGAAATAGTGAATATTACTAACGGTAAACGATTAGGAATATTAGGACAGACAGATTTGGAAATCGATGAACATACGGGGCAAATTCATTCGTTTATTTTGCCTAACTATAAATGGTTCGGTCTAAAGAAAGAAGGAGAAGTTGCTAAAATTCATTGGAATTCGATAAAAAAGATTGGCGAGGATATGATTATGATTGAAGCAGAATAGCGTTATGACGGCTAGTATCGATACAGAGATACTAGCCTTTTTTTGTCCCTTTTCATAACTAGCATTCACTATCCGCCTATAAAATCATAAGCTATAAAGAAAAATGCTTTAACTTGATATGGAGATATTGGCTTTTATCGATGACTTTTTATTTTGAGGTTGGAGGGTGTTCTAGGTAATGAAACAATTCATAGCTGTTATAGGTGGAGATGCTAGATATTTAGAGCTAATTAGACAACTGCAAGCTATTGAAAATATAGAGTTAGTTCTAGTAGGCTACGACAAATTAGAACAAGGATTTACAGGATTAAATCAAAAAGATTTTAATGAGTTAGATGTTGAAAATATAGATATTATTATATTACCTATTACCGGTGCAGATGAAGGGGGCAAGGTAGAGACGGTCTTTTCTGATCAAGATATCTATATTACAAAGGAGTGGCTTGATCGACTGAAAGAGAGTGCGGTTATTTTCACCGGAATAACTACCAATCATTTGACAGAATTAGTGGGGCATTCCAATAAAACATTAATCCCTCTACTGGACCGGGACGATGTGGCAATTTACAATTCAATCCCAACAGCTGAAGGTGCAATCATGATGGCTATTGAGAATACGGACTATACCATTCATTCATCTAGAGTAATTGTTGCTGGCTTTGGTAGGGTAGGGAATACGGTTGCCAATAAATTTGCAGCGCTTGGTGCAAAAGTTTCGGTAGCAACTAGAAATTCAACGGATTTAGCGAGAATTACAGAAATGGGTCTAACCCCAATCGCCTTAAATAAATTGTCTTCTTATACTAGTGAATGTGATCTTTTGATTAATACGATACCAGCTAAGGTAATAAACAAGGATGCCATTCAAAATTTGCCAGCAAGCGCAGTCATTATAGACTTAGCTTCAAAGCCTGGTGGTACAGATTTTGATTATGCAAAGCAACGAGGTATTGAAGCAATGCTAGCAAGAAGTTTGCCTAGTATAGTAGCCCCTAAGACTGCTGGTAAAATACTAGCAGATGTCATCATTCAAATATTAACAAAGGAAAAGGAGTTATTATGATGGATTTAAAAGGGAAAAGAATTGGGTTTGGTGTGACAGGTTCACATTGCACATATGAGGCAGTATTTGGTCCTATGGAACGACTAGTGGAATTAGGAGCGGAGGTTGTTCCAGTTGTTACTTATACGGTAATGAATGTTGATACGAAATTTGGTAAAGCAAAGGATCATATTGAACGAATCGAATCCATTACTGGGAAGAAAGTAATTTCTACGATGCCAGAAGCGGAGCCACTCGGTCCTCAAAATCCACTTGATTGTATGGTAATTGCTCCTTTAACCGGTAATTCTATGAGTAAGTTTGCCAATGCGCAAACCGATTCTCCGCCACTTATGGCTGCAAAAGCGACCATGCGAAACGGAGCTCCAGTCGTACTAGGAATATCTACGAATGATGCTTTAGGTCTAAATGGTGTTAATTTAATGCGTTTAATGGCAAGTAAGTATATTTATTTTGTTCCCTATGGCCAAGACGATCCATACAAAAAGCCTAATTCACTAGTTGCTAACATGGAGTTATTATCTGATACAGTTTCTTTAGCTTTGGAAGGTAAGCAATTACAACCGATATTAGTACCATTTTCGGAATAAATTGTGATAGAATGTATAGTTAAGATTCAGATAGTATTTAATAATTTTTATTCTTCTGGGGGAAGGGGTTATCATCATGACAAAAGAAACTTATAATGTAGCAGTAGTTGGAGCAACAGGGGCTGTTGGTCAAAACATAGTGAAATTACTAGAGGAAAGAAATTTTCCAATTAATGAACTAAAGCTTCTCTCCTCAAAGCGTTCTCAAGGAACAAAGATTATGTTCAAAGAGCAAGAATATACGGTAGAAGAAACAACGAACGAAAGTTTTAACGATATAGATATTGCTTTATTTTCAGCTGGTGGATCAGTGTCTAAGCAGTTTGCACCAGAGGCAGTGAAACGTGGTGCTGTAGTAGTTGATAATACAAGTGCCTATCGGATGGATGAGGAAGTACCACTAGTTGTACCAGAAGTAAATGAGGAGGATTTGGCATTGCATAAAGGTATTATTGCCAATCCGAATTGTTCGACAATCCAAATGGTAGCGGCTTTAAAGCCGTTAAAAGAAGCTTTTGGTTTGAAGAAAGTTATCGTATCTACCTACCAAGCTGTTTCTGGAGCAGGAAACCAGGCTGTAGATGAACTAAGAAGACAAACAGAGGGATTTTTGAATAATGAAGAGGTTACACCAAAAATATTACCAGTAAATGGCGATCGTAACCATTACCCAATTGCCTTTAATGCACTGCCTCAAATCGATGTATTCCAGGATAATGGTTATACGTTTGAAGAGATGAAGATGATTAATGAAACGAGAAAAATATTGCATGCACCTGAACTGAAAGTTACAGCAACTTGTGTTCGCCTACCATTTTTCACCTCTCATGCTGAAAGTGTATATATTGAGGTAGAGAAAGAAGGGTTACGAACGGAGGATCTTTGGAAGGTATTAGACAATGCGGATGGGATTGTTTTACAGGACGATCCAACTAACCAAGTCTATCCAACACCCCAAAGTGCTGCTGGAGAAAAAGAAGTATTTGTTGGTCGTGTAAGGAAGGACTTAGATGATGATAAAGGATTCCACTTATGGATCGTTTCTGATAATCTGCTTAAAGGAGCTGCATGGAATACCGTTCAAATTGCTGAACGTATGATTGAAAAGGGGTTCTTATTAAAATAGTTAGGTAGAGGTGTTTGAAACGTGCAGATATTAGTTCAGAAATTTGGTGGAACTTCTGTACAAAATGAACGAACTAGACAACATGTTATTCATCATATAGAACATGCACTACTGAATGATAATAAGCTTGTAGTAGTCGTATCTGCAATGGGAAGAAGTCCAGAGGCCTATGCTACGGATTCATTATTAAATTTAGTTCATTATCCAGAGCATGCAATCTCAGATCGTGAGCTGGATATGCTAATGGCTTGTGGTGAGATTATTTCTTCGGTTGTTTTATCGAATGAGCTTCGGAAAAAATCGATTAAAGCAATTGCGCTGACCGGGGCGCAAGCAGGCATCATGACGAATTCAGGTTATAATCAAGCGAAAATAAAAGAAGTGAATCCAATTCGTATTTACAATGAGTTAAAGACACATGATGTAGTGGTTGTTGCAGGTTTTCAAGGTAAGAATGAAGTTGGCGAACTCACAACATTAGGGCGTGGAGGGAGCGATACAACAGCTGCCGCTTTAGGTGTAGCATTACATGCAGAACGAATAGAAATATTTACAGATGTTAATGGCATTATGACAGCCGATCCGCGAGTAGTTAAAAATGCCCGTGCTCTTGATGTGGTAACATATCAGGAAATTTGTAATTTAGCTTATCAAGGTGCTAAAGTTATTCACCCGAGAGCAGTAGAAATTGCTATGAGAGAAAAAATCCCAATGTTAGTTCGTTCCACTTATGAGGAGGACGGAGGAACATTGGTAACCAATATAACGAGTAAAAATAAAGCAGTCGATGTATCAGACCGATTAGTTACTGGAATCGCCCATTTAGCTAACATTACCCAGATTAAAGTTCAAACAAAAGAGAAGGAAGCATATAGACTACAATCTGAAGTGTTTAAAGTTATGGCGGATGCGGGGATATCGATTGATTTTATCAATATTTCTCCTACTGGTGTCGTGTATACTGTTCCAGATTTACAAAGTAAAAAGGCTATTAATAAGTTGAAAGAAAAAGGCTTTAATCCAACTGTCATACAGGATTGTACAAAAGTTTCAGTAGTTGGTGCTGGAATGAACGGTGTTCCAGGTGTTGCCTCTAGAATCGTGCAAGCTTTAACTAATCATGGTGTGCAAATATTACAATCCGCAGATAGTCATACAACGATTTGGGTATTAATTCCTAGCAAAGATGTATATAAAGCAGTAAATGCATTACATGATGAATTCGAATTAGCAAAAGGGCCGACAATTTTACATGACTTTATTATAGAAAGGTGAGTATATATGAATTTTGGTAAGATTTTAACGGCAATGGTTACCCCTTTTAATCAAGACGGGGAAATCAACTATGACGAAACAACAAAATTAGTAAATTATTTAATAGACAACGGAACAGAAGGCTTAGTCGTTGCAGGAACAACTGGAGAATCCCCAACACTCACAAAGAAAGAAAAATTAGAGCTATTTTCACATGTCGTAAAAATTGTCGATAAGCGTATCCCTGTCATAGCTGGAACAGGTGGAAACAACACACAAAGTTCAATAGAGCTAACAATAGAGGCGGAAAAATGCGGTGTCGATGCCATCATGTTAGTGGCTCCTTATTATAATAAACCAAATCAACAAGGACTTTATACGCATTTTAAAGTTATAGCGGAAGAAACGACTTTACCAATAATGTTATATAATATCCCAGGGCGCTCTGTAGTGAAAATGTCTGCTGAAACGATTATTGAGTTAAGCAAAATCGACAATATCGTTTCGGTTAAAGAGGCAAGTGGAGACTTAGATCAAGCTGCTGAAATTATTGAAAATACGAGTGATGATTTTACCTTATATAGCGGGGATGACGGTTTAACTTTACCGTTGCTTTCCATTGGGGGAGATGGTATTGTCTCTGTTGCATCTCACGTAATTGGTAATGAAATGCAAGAAATGATTAGAGCATTCGAACAAGGAGACACAAAAAAAGCAGCAAAACTGCATCGTAAGCTCCTACCAGTAATGAATGGATTATTTGAAGCACCATCACCAACACCAGTAAAAGCAGCACTTAAAATGAAAGGCATACAAACAGGCGGTGTTCGCCTACCACTAGTGCCACTGACAGCAGAAGAAGAAAATAGAGTAAAGTCATTATTAGAAAATCTCCATTAAATAAGATTGGTTCAATTGAAATTGTGCTCTACAGGAGAGTAAATTTTAACAGATTTACTTTAAAAAGGATTCCTTAACCGGGAATCCTTTTTTCTATAGGAATGTATTTGAAGGGAAACGCCCATACTATGTTTATAGTGAATTTTGGAAAGGAGTGTTTATTTATGGAAAAAGATACAGAAAAGAAAGAGGGACAAGAAGAACAATCTAACCCATCTTCCTTAGTACAAAAAATTCAAGCGCTAGGTCAAACGAATGTCCCACAAGCACCAGATTCAAATATCCATGTGTTATCCATTATCGGTCAAATCGAAGGTCACATACAGCTTCCACCACAAAATAAAACAACGAAATATGAACATTTACTACCACAATTAATCGCGATTGAACAAAATCCTAAAATTGAGGGTGTCATTATTTTATTAAATACAGTAGGTGGAGATGTTGAGGCTGGACTTGCTTTATCTGAAATGATTGCGTCATTGTCTAAACCAACCGTTTCTATTGTATTAGGTGGCGGTCATTCCATCGGTGTACCAATTGCTGTTTCGACTAATTATTCTTTTATTGTGCCAACTGCAACGATGACTATCCATCCCGTACGTCTTACAGGACTTGTTATTGGAGTTCCCCAAACATTTGAATACTTAGATAAAATGCAGGAAAGAGTAATTAACTTTGTCGTTCATCATTCCAATATTAAAGAAGAGAAATTCAAAGATTTGATGTTTGCTAAAGGTAATTTAACACGTGATATTGGAACAAATGTGGTCGGTACAGATGCGGTGGAATATGGTTTAATTGATGAAGTTGGCGGTGTGAAAGAAGCAATGAAAAAAGTAACAGAGCTTATCAATCAAACAAAAGGAAATCAAGAACAGGGGGTTATTCAATGATTTTATATACGCCACTTTCAGAATCGGAGATATTCCCAACACCTGAAAATGTATACAGTAATAGACAATGTATTACATATGAGGGGAAAACATGTTTTGTAGAAAAGAATGATCATGGTGAATACCAGATTGTGCAACTATTGTCCACTGATCCACAAGATTATTTGAATCAAAAATTTACACCAGGTACGATTCTATCATAAAAGGGAATCGTTTAATTAGGTTGTCTATGATATACTATAGTTAATCAACATGATAAATACCCTTGCCTAACACGGCAGGGGTTTGTTTTCATATCAGCAGCGAGTTGTAAGAGGTGAGTATATGGTAAAGAAAAAAGGGAGAAAGAGGAAAAAAAGCACATTAAAGAAACAAGTTCAGTTTGAATTACTTGGACTTTTATTTGTATTCTTAGCAATATTCGGTAGTGGTGCTACTGCGATTAGTGGTGGTGCTATTCCAAGTGGCTTAGAGCATATTTTTCGATTCTTTTTAGGAGTATGGTATTTTACTGCATCTTTATTTTTATTAGGTATTGGCCTATATATTATGATTAAGAGACGTTATCCTAATTTTTGGAACAGGAAATGGATTGGAATCTATATTATTTTACTAGGAACTTTGTTATACACACATATTCAATCCTATGAGAATTTACTTGCTTCATCCAGTAATACATCTATCTTAAAAGTGACATGGACAACCTTTTTTGATTATGTAGCGGGTAATGCCTCAGCTGGTCAAGTTGGTGGCGGGATGATTGGGGCAATACTTTTTGCATTTTGCTATTATTTATTTTCATCTGTAGGAGCAAAAATCGTAGCTATCTTTTCGATATTAATTGGTATCATCTTTCTCACAGAATTTTCATTGGGAGATTTTGTTGCAAAACTAGTTTCACAAAGCAAATCTAACATGAAGAAATTACTAGATAAATTGAAAAATAGTAAAGCAGGAAAATCAGATGATAAGGTAGACGAGCTAATAGAAGAGGACTATGTCCCAACGGAACCAATAATCGAGACGAAAGAGGAGGCTTATCCTACCGTTACCTATGCTTTTGATGAGCAGCAGGTTGAACAAGCACCTAATTCGAAGGAAAATCAACGAGATAGTAAGGATATGGAAATAGAAGATGAGGCGGATGACGATGTGGAAGTCATGCCAATGACAGAAGCGGAAAATCCGGAATACATTTTACCCTCGCCAAGTCTATTAACAGAACCTGCTCAGAATTCGCAATATCATGATAAGGCACAAATTCAATCCGTTGTTAGGAAGCTAGAGAGAACCTTTCATAGTTTTGGTGTAAAGGCTAGAGTGACAAAAGTTAATGTTGGTCCTGCTGTAACGAAGTATGAAGTATATCCAGAGGCAGGGGTAAAGGTGAGTAAAATCGTTAGTCTACATGACGATTTGGCATTAGCACTGGCGGCAAAGGATATCCGAATTGAAGCTCCCATTCCAGGAAAGTCTGCGGTAGGGATTGAAGTTCCAAATCAAGAAATTGCAATGGTCTCTTTACGCGAGGTGCTAGATACGATTACAACAAACCAAGCCTCCAAACTATTAGTGGGATTAGGGAAAGATATTTCTGGAGATGCAGTTTTAGCTGAACTAAATAAAATGCCACACTTATTAATAGCTGGTGCTACTGGTAGTGGTAAAAGTGTCTGTGTAAATGGGATTATTACGACGATATTAATGCGTGCTAAACCACATGAAGTGAAAATGATGATGATTGATCCGAAAAAAGTGGAATTAAATGTTTATAATGGTATCCCACATTTATTAGCTCCTGTTGTTACTGATCCAAAGAAGGCATCAAGAGCATTGAAGAAAGTAGTTTCTGAAATGGAAAGACGTTATGAACTATTTTCAGATACAGGTACGAGAAATATTGAAGGCTATAATGAATATGTTCGGAAATATAATCGAACAGTTGATGAGACGGAACAACAGCCGAACCTCCCGTATATCGTCGTTATTGTCGATGAGTTAGCAGATCTGATGATGGTTGCCTCCAGTGATGTAGAGGATTCTATTACGAGGCTTGCTCAGATGGCTCGGGCTGCAGGTATTCATTTAATCATCGCAACACAACGGCCATCAGTAGATGTTATTACTGGGGTTATTAAGGCTAATATACCGTCACGTATTGCATTTAGTGTATCTTCTTCAACGGATTCTCGTACTATTCTTGATTCTGGTGGTGCAGAAAAGCTTTTAGGACGCGGTGATATGCTGTTCCTTCCAGTTGGATCCTCAAAGCCTATTCGTGTTCAAGGAGCATTTCTTTCAGACGATGAGGTGGAACGAATCGTTGACCACTGTATTGAACAACAAAAAGCTAGTTATCAAGAAGAGATGATTCCAGAGGATACGAATGATGTAGTAGAAGAAGTGGATGATGAACTATTTGATGAAGCAGTACAACTCGTTACAGAAATGCAGAGTGCTAGTGTATCGATGCTACAAAGACGTTTTAGAATTGGCTATACGAGAGCAGCAAGACTAATTGATGCTATGGAAGCAAGAGGAATTGTTGGACCGTATGAGGGAAGTAAACCGAGAGCAGTCCTTGTAACGCAAACAGAAGAAAAAACTTCATAAACCCTTTATTTGGGTAAAATTATGGCTAGGTGACATCGTTAACGGATGTCATCTAGCCTTTTTTGGAAGTGTAATTGCACCATTATTATGAGTTTTCGATACATTGAAATCGCTTCAGGATAGTGAATAGGCTATTAGTATGTACTAAATGAAATATTCTTCGTAATTTTAGTTAAAACTATTTATTTGTTTTTAAAATAATGATATATTATTCAAGGTATGAGTTGTCAGTATTTGTCGGAAATTAAACACCTTACTGTTTTTGAGCAAATACTAGGGGGGACCTTATGTCCATAAAATCAGATTCTAGGCATTTATACTTACAGGTAATTGATAAAATTAAACAAGATATTCAAACGGGACATTATAAAGAAAATCAAAAATTACCATCCGAATTTGAATTATCTAAATCGCTTGGTGTTTCAAGAGCAACATTGCGCGAGGCACTGCGAATATTAGAAGAGGATAATATTGTGACGAGAAGACATGGAGTAGGCACATTTGTCAATCAAAAGCCAATTGTATCTTCTGGCATCGAGCAGCTTAGTAGTGTTACGTCCATGATTGAGCAAGCAGGCAAGAAACCGGGCTCGCAATATTATTCTACTGAACTCATTGAGCCTACTGAGGAAGAGAGAATTAAATTTAAACCATATGAACTTACTAAACTAGTAAAAATGGAAAGAATTCGAACTGCCGATGGAAAGCCAGTAGTGTTTTGTATAGATAAGGTACCAGAGGAATTACTTCCTACTGAAGTAGCACATAAAGACGATTCATTGTTTAAGCTTATGGAAGAGCATTCTGGAAAACGAATAAGCTATGCCATTACTTATATCGAGCCAGTTAGCTATCATGAAAAGATTTACAATATATTACATTGTGAGTTTGATCAATCACTTTTACTACTAAAGCAAATGCATTATACAGAAGATGATAAGCCAATTCTGTATTCTTTAAATTATTTTCGGTCTGATGTATTTAGTTTTCACGTTTTAAGGAAGCGGGTTTAATATGTCTATCACTTTTAGGGGGTGATTTTCGGAATATAGGAATAAAGGCTTAGTAGTAAACGAATAAATACTTATTTTAAAAATGATAATGGGGGTATTTTCTATGAAGAAATTAAGCTTTCTATTAGTGCTTATCCTTGGATTAGGATTAGTATTAGCTGCTTGTGGTGGAGACAATGACAACAGTAGCGACAATAGCAACAATAGTAATAATGAATCAAATGGAGATACGGATAGTAAAGAAGGAACAGAAAACGCGGGAGATTTTAAAGTCGGTATGGTTACTGATTTAGGTGGCGTAGATGATAAATCATTCAACCAATCAGCATGGGAAGGTTTAGTATCTTTCGGTGAACAAAATGGTTTAACGGAAGGGGAAGGTTATTCTTATGAACAATCTAATGCAAAAGAAGACTACGTTCCTAATTTAACTCGTCTTATCCGTAATCACTATGACTTAATTTATGGAATTGGTTTTGAACTGAAAGAAGATTTAACAACAATCGCTGAACAAAATAAAGATGTTCACTTCGGTATGGTAGACGAAGTAGTTGATCTTCCAAACGTTGCTAGTATTACATTTAAAGAACACCAAGGTTCGTTCTTAGTAGGTGTCGCAGCTGCGCTTAAAACAAAAACGAATAAATTAGGTTTTGTAGGAGGACTAGATTCTCCACTAATTAATAAGTTCGAAGCTGGTTTTGTCGCAGGTGCAAAATCTGTAAACCCTGATATTGAAGTAGAAGTGCAATATGCAGAGAGCTTCGGTGATCCTGCAAAAGGTAAGCTAATCGCAGCAAACATGTATGACAATGATGTCGATGTAATTTATCATGCTTCTGGTGGAACAGGGAATGGTGTGTTTAACCAAGCAAAAGATATTAAACAAAATGATCCAGATCGTGAAATTTGGGTAATCGGTGTAGACCGTGACCAACATGAAGAAGGACAAGTTGGTGATCAAAACGTAACATTAACATCTATGATTAAACGTGTAGATGTTGCTGTAGAATCTGTTTCTACGATGTCTCTTAATGGTGAGTTTCCTGGTGGAGAGCAATTAGAATTTGGTATCGAAGAAGATGGAATTGGCTTTGCTACTACTAACTCTGACGCGATGACTGAAGACATTATTAACACAGTGAACGAATGGAAAGATAAAATCCTTAACGGGGAAGTAACAGTTCCAGCAACTCGTGATGAATTAAAAGCATTCGAAGAAAGTCTTTAAGAAACACCTGAGGCTGTCTGAAAGAACCAAATCCCTCTTGGGTAATGGGTCCTTTTGGACACCTCAATCTTTATACAAACCTAAGATCCTCAAATGAAGAAGATGCGAAGCATCTTTTTCATTTGGTGATTTTATTCGCATAGGAAAGTGTAGCAACCTTTTCAATTGCATAAGAAAAACGAACACTTTACTGAAGAATGATTACTATGGGACTCAGACAATTTTAGTACTAGTTTCTAATTAGTAGTCTGAAGTTTTAAGTTCTCAGAATGAGTGATTCGGTGGAAGATTTACCAGAAAGGTAGATGTCCTATTTTTTCTACAATAAAATCATATTTTATAAAAATAATAGCAATAGAATAGAGATTTAAGAGGGGTGACATTAGTGGAATATGTGATTGAAATGTTAAATATCCGAAAAGAATTTCCGGGGATAGTAGCTAATGATAACATTACAGTCCAATTAAAAAAAGGTGAGATTCATGCATTATTAGGTGAAAATGGTGCAGGGAAATCTACTTTAATGAACGTTTTATTTGGGTTATATCAGCCAGAAGCTGGAGAAATTCGAGTGAAGGGTGAAACAGTCAAAATAACAAACCCAAATATCGCCAATAATTTAGGTATTGGGATGGTACACCAACATTTTATGCTAGTTGAACCATTTACTGTTACACAAAATATCATCCTTGGTAGTGAACCTAAAGGAAAATTTGGTAGCATTAATCTCAAGAAAGCGGAAAGAGAAATACAAGAAATATCAGATCGTTATGGATTAAAGGTAGATCCTTCCGCAAAGATTAGTGATATCTCCGTTGGGATGCAGCAACGCGTGGAAATTTTAAAAACGTTATATCGTGGTGCAGAGGTGCTGATATTTGATGAACCAACTGCAGTGTTAACTCCTCAAGAGATAAAAGAACTAATTGAAATTATGCGTTCCTTAGTTAAAGAAGGGAAATCTATTATACTTATTACCCATAAATTAAAAGAAATCATGGAAGTATGTGATCGTTGTACAGTAATTCGAAAAGGGAAGGGTATCGGGACAGTAGAAGTCAAGGATACTAACCCAGATGAACTTGCATCGCTAATGGTTGGGAGAGAAGTTAACTTTAAGACAGAGAAGCAACCAGCTAATCCAAAAGGGGTCGTTCTTCATATTAAGGATTTATGTGTTCAGGATGTGAGAAAAGTAGATTTAGTAAAAGGCCTGGACTTAGAAGTACGTGCCGGTGAAATTGTTGGAATTGCTGGTGTTGATGGTAATGGTCAGACAGAATTAATTGAAGCAATTACAGGACTGCGAAAGTCTCGTTCTGGAAAAATTCAATTAAAAGAAAAAGACATTACGAATCTTAGCCCGAGGAATGTTACGAAAAGTGGGTTAGGGCATATCCCACAAGATAGACATAAATATGGTTTAGTCTTAGATTATCCAATTGGCGCTAATATTGTACTGCAAACGTATTATCAAAAGCCGTATTCAAAAGCCTCAGTTTTAAATTATAAAGCGATATACAAGAAGGCAAAAGAAATTATTGATGAATATGATGTGCGTACCCCGAGTGAGTACACTCCTGCCCGTGCATTATCAGGTGGAAATCAGCAAAAGGCGATAATTGGCAGAGAGATTGACCGCTCTCCTGATTTATTAATTGCGGCTCAACCAACACGTGGATTAGATGTTGGAGCAATCGAATTTATTCATAATAAGTTAATAGAAGAACGTGATAAAGGAAAGGCAATTTTACTAGTATCCTTTGAATTAGACGAGATCATGAATGTTAGTGATCGAATTGCAGTAATGTTTGATGGGAAAATTGTCGCTAATCTAAAGCCTGAAGAGACAAATGAACAGGAATTAGGCCTGTTAATGGCAGGTAGTACAATAAATGGGGCAGGTGATTCAAGTGACATCAAATAAAAAACTATTTGGTATTATTGTTCCGATAATATCTGTACTTCTAGGATTAATTGTTGGAGCAATTATTATGATTGCTTCTGGACACAACCCAATAGATGGTTATAAAGCCCTTTGGAATGGTGCCTTTTATGACGCGTTTACAATTGGTGAGACCATTAGAAGAATAACTCCTTTAATCTTAACAGGGCTTGCTATTGCATTTGCGTTCCGTACTGGATTGTTTAATATTGGTGCAGAAGGACAAGTTATCGTTGGCTGGTTAGCTGCGGTTTGGGTTGGTTTATCAATTGATGCACCAATGGTTATTCATTTACCATTAGCTGTTCTAGCCGGAGCGATAGCTGGTGGACTATGGGGATTTATACCTGGTCTGTTAAAAGCGAAAATCGGTGTGCATGAAGTAATTGTAACGATTATGATGAATTACATCGCTATGTTTGTTTCAAATGAAATTGTACGCTCTGTATTAACTGAAAATAGTACCACAACAGATAGAATAGCATCCACAGCCTCCTTAGGGTCGGAATGGTTGCAAAGCCTAACATTTTACTCGCGTATGCACTATGGATTCCTAATAGCATTATTTGCTGCTATCATTATGTGGTTTATCATTGAACGTACTACACTTGGTTATGAATTAAAGGCTGTTGGTTTTAATAAACATGCATCCAAATATGCTGGTATGAACGTTAATAAAAATATTATTCTGTCCATGGTTATCTCAGGAGCGTTTGCTGGATTAGCTGGTGTGATGGAAGGATTAGGAACGTATGGTAATGTATCCGTCATTTCAGGATTTACGAACCTTGGTTTCGATGGAATTGCGGTTGCCTTATTAGGTGCAAACAATCCTTTAGGCGTAGTTTTAGCAGCCATTCTTTTTGGAGTGTTAAAAGAGGGTGCTGGAGAAATGCCTAGTGCTGGTGTCCCGACAGAACTAGTGGATATTATCATCGCTATCATTATATTCTTTGTCGCTTCTAGTTATATCATTCGTTGGGCATTACAGCGTGTTAAAAAGGAGGGGAAATAAATGCTTCATATATTAGATTCCATAATACCTACTGTACTGTTCTTTTCCGCTCCCCTTATTTTTACTGCATTGGGAGGAGTTTTTAGTGAACGTTCTGGAGTCGTCAATATTGGGCTTGAAGGTTTAATGGTTATCGGTGCGTTTACTGGAATTGTCTTTAATCTTACATTTGCTGATGTATTTGGTGCTTGGACACCGTGGATTTCTTTAGTTGCTGCTATGATCGCAGGGGCTATTTTCTCTATAATCCATGCCGTTGCATCTGTGTCATTTTATGCGGATCAGACTGTTAGTGGTGTCGCAATCAATATGTTGGCACTTGGGTTAGGTATATATTTGACAAAGATTTGGTATGGAAAGGGTCAAACCGATATGGTAGCAGAACCATTTAATTCCACTACAATACCATTCTTGTCAAAAATCCCAATTATCGGTCCTATCTTTTTTGACGGGGTTTATATAACGTCTTACATCGCCATTATCTTTGCCTTTATAGCATGGTATGTACTATATAAAACTACCTTCGGATTACGTTTACGAGCGGTGGGTGAGCACCCAATGGCGGCAGATACGAACGGTATAAATGTATCTAGAATGCGCTATATCGCAGTTATTATATCTGGAGCGCTAGGTGGTTTAGGGGGATCTGTATTTGCACTGACGATTGTTTCTAATTTCTCCCATTCTACGATTGTCGGACAAGGATTTATGGCACTTGCTGCGGTTATCTTTGGAAAGTGGCATCCACTAGGAGCTATGGGAGCTGCGTTATTCTTTGGATTCGCACAAAGCTTGAGTATCGTAAGTTCTGGAATTCCTGTACTTGGAGATATTCCTCAAATTTACTTATTAATCGCTCCATATGTGTTGACTATTCTTGCCTTAGCAGGATTTATCGGTCGTGCTGAAGCACCGAAGGCAAGTGGAGTTCCTTACATTAAGGGAAGTAGATAATCTATATTAAAACTGACTTGAAGGTATTAATTCAGGTCAGTTTTTTTTTTTTTGGTTGTTTTCTTTATAAATGGTAAACTATGGTTATTAATAAAACATTCATTGATTATGAAAAAAGGTACAAACTAAAGATTAGCTTGTTTTGAATGTATAAAATTGGAGGAAGAGATATGGTTATGATTCAAGAAGATGTGAAGAATCTGAATGGTTTAAATTTACATTTGATACCAAATGATAAATTCAAAACGGTAAACATCGTTATAAAATTTAAGGCTCCATTAAATCGTGAAACCATTACGAAAAGGGCATTGTTACCTTATGTGTTGCAGCAAGGTCCTAAAGAATATCCAAGCCGAAAGGAATTGCAAATCGCATTAGATAATCTTTACGGGGCTGTATTGTCTATTGATGGTGGGAAAAAAGGTAATCATCATATCCTCAGTTTTCGATTAGAAGTTGCCAATGAAAAATTCATCCCGAATGAGTCGAATATTATAGAAGAGGCGGTTAGGCTGCTTAATGAAGTCATCTTTCATCCGAATGTTAGGAATGATTCCTTTCATGAAGATATTATCAATCGGGAAAAAGAAACCCTCAGACAAAAAATAAAGTCGGTTATTGATGATAAAATGAAATATGCCAATATGAGATTAATTGATGAAATGTGTGATGGGGAAGCATATCAATTACATGTTAGTGGTTACGAAGAAGATTTAGATGATATATCAGCAACTGATTTATATCAATATTATGAGAAGCTATTAAAAGAAGACCAAATCGATATCTATGTGCTTGGTGATGTGAAGGAAGATAAAATCCAAGAGCTAATCGGAGTAAATTTTGAAAGAAAAAGTGAAGGTACTTCCAATAAGGTAGTAGAGGAAGAACCGAAAGTTACTTCAAAGGATCCAAAGGAAGTAATTGATAAACAACATGTACAACAAGCAAAGCTTCATATCGGTTATCGTACAAATATCCGTTTCCAAGATGAAAAGTATCCTGCTCTTCAAGTTTTTAATGGAATATTAGGTGCTTTTCCAAGCTCTAAATTGTTTATAAATGTCCGGGAGAAGAATAGTCTGGCGTATTATGCATCGTCAAGGTTAGAGAGTCATAAAGGCTTATTGTTAGTATTCAGTGGGATCGCTCCTCAGGATTATGAAAAAGCAAGAGAAATTATGGAAAAGCAAATGACAGCTATGAAAAATGGCGATATTACAGAAGATGAACTGAAAGAAACAAAGGATTTAATAATCAATCAATTATTAGAAACATTAGATCATCCCCAAGGAATTATAGAAATGCTGTATCAGCAGGTAATCGCAGGTACTACCTTACAGCCAGATCAACTCATCGAAAAGATTAAAGAGGTAAAAGTGGAAGATGTTGTGGAAGTAGGTAAGCATATTGTAGAAGATACCGTCTACTTACTGACTAGTGAAGGGGGATCAAATAATGGATAAGAAACAGTATACGCATATTGAGGAAACATTATATCACCGCAAGTTAGATAATGGATTATCAGTATTTTTATTACCAAGGCCACAAATGTCTAAAACCTATGCCATATTCTCGACCAATTATGGATCCATTGATCGGACATTTGTACCAATTGGCGAAAGCGAACAAATTACGGTTCCGGATGGTATTGCCCACTTTTTAGAGCACAAATTGTTTGAGAAGAAGGACCGGGATGTATTTGCTGATTTTGGAAAAAATGGAGCATCCGCAAATGCCTATACATCGTTTACCAAAACGGCTTATTTATTTTCTGCAACGGCAAATGTGGAAGAAAATGTAAAAATATTACTGGACTTTGTACAAGACCCTTATTTCTCTGAAGAATCAGTTGAAAAAGAAAAGGGGATTATCGGACAGGAAATCAAAATGTATGACGATCAGCCTGATTGGCAATCGTTCATGGGAACATTGAAAAGCTTATTTCAAGAAACTCCTGTCAATATCGATATAGCGGGTACAGTCGAATCCATAAATGAAATTACGAAGGATGACTTATATACATGTTATAACACGTTTTATCATCCGGAAAACATGACACTTTTTATTGCGGGTAAATTTGATCCGGATGATATGATGCAGTTGATTGAAGATAATCAACGTTCAAAGAGCTTTGAAAAACTGGAAGAGATTCAACGCGATTATCCGAAAGAACCTATTGAAGTGGCTAAAAAGGAAAACAACATCGTAATGCCGGTTTCAGTCGCTAAGTGTACGGTTGGTATCAAAGAATCAACAGAAGAACTTAAAGGGGAAGAATTTGTAAAGAAAGACATTCTGCAGGATATGATACTAACGTATTATTTTTCGAAGAGCGGGCAGTTCTATGAAGAACTATATCAAGAAAAAATCATCGATTCGAGCTTCTATTTTGAAACGAATTTAGAAAAAAGCTTTGGTTATTCTATTCTTGGTGGAAACTCAGATAACCCAGACCAATTTGTTTCGAAGCTGAAAGAATTGTTACTTTCGACTACAACACATGAAATACATGAGGATGACTTCGAACGAATGAAGCGAAAGAAAATTGGTCAATTATTACGTTCTATGAATTCACTTGAAAATATCGCAAGTAAGTACATTCATTATCATACTGTTGGTGTGGATTACTTCGAATTAATTCCTATGATACAAAGCTTATCCGTAGAGGATGCAAATAAATTTTTAAAACTATGGATTACAGAAGAGCGATTAGGTGTTTGCAAAATTGTAGCAGAGTAAGGAGAAGAAATGGGGAACGTATTAATTATTGGAGCAAGTGGAGAGATTGGGAGTCAAATAGCACTTCAATTAGGGAAAGAAGGTTATTCTCTCATCCTTCATTATCATCAAAATTATCACTCACTCGAACAGTTGATAAAAGAGATTCCAGATCATCAGTTGTTAGACTGTATTCAAGCTGATTTGACAAATGAACAAGGCATTAACCGTTTAATTGGAAACATTGCTTATCCAATTGATGCAGTAATTTTCTCAAGTGGAATCGCATATTACGGCCTATTACAAGATACGCCGGAAAAAGTGATGGATGACATGTTATCCATTCATGTAAAAGCGCCATTAGCTATAGTGAAAAGTATCCTACCTGATATGATAAGAAGAAAATCTGGGAAAATCATTATGATTTCCTCTATTTGGGGGGAAATTGGCGCAAGTTATGAAGTGGTTTATTCGACTGTTAAAGGAGCACAAAATGCATTCGTAAAGGCTTTAGCAAAGGAAGTTGGACCAAGTGGAATTACAGTCAATGCAATTAGTCCGGGTTTTATCGATACAAAGATGAATCCATTATCTCAGGAAGAAAAGGCGCAATTAATGGAAGAAATTCCTCTTAATCGTCCAGGGAAGCCTGAAGATGTAGCCAATGCGGTTACTTTTTTGCTAAGTCAACAAGGTGCATATATACATGGAGAAATATTGCGTATTAGTGGTGGATGGGACTAAATATTTTCTTTCTTCCTAGCAAATCATGCATAATCAATAGAAAAAATCAAATACTATGCATGATGTATTATGAGAAGGAGGAATGAACATGTCTGTACTTGACAACTTTGACTCATGGAAGCAATTTTTAGCTAATAGATTAGAACAAGCTCAGTCACAAGGGATGTCTCAAGACACCATTTCACAAGTGGCTTATGAGGTTGGAGATTATCTTGCCAAAAGTGTTGATGCAAAAAATAGTGAGGAAGCGGTGCTTCGTGAACTATGGAATGCAGCTTCCAAAGAAGAACAGCAAGCAATCGCCAATTCCATGGTAAAATTAGTCCAAAATCAAGCTAATCAATAAGTGAACAACTGCTATAAAAGAAGCTACGTATCATTCGTAGCTTCTTTTATATTCAAAAATATAAATCTTTAAGGATAATTTGAATTAATAGCTTTAAACAATAGTCAAAATCATATATTATAAAGGTATAGGTACTTTGGGGTTAATTTGGGAAATGGAGAGTTTTGAGTGGCAAAAACAGAATGGTATT
The DNA here is from genome assembly GCF_018310345.1 of Ornithinibacillus massiliensis. GTDB lineage: Bacteria > Bacillota > Bacilli > Bacillales > Amphibacillaceae > Ornithinibacillus > Ornithinibacillus massiliensis. The sequence continues at coordinate 565,193 of NZ_JAGXBY010000002.1, read as the reverse complement.
TAGAATATGAAATTCAAATTAATCGCCCTGGTTTATTAGGGGAGATATCTTCTTTGCTAGGGATGCTTTCGATTTTTATTGTAACCATTAACGGTGTCGAAAACGGTCGAAGAGGTATGTTGCTGCTTGCTGATAATAACGAACAGATTACTCGTTTACGACTAATCCTACAAACGATGGACACGATTCAAGTGACCAAGCTACGTAAATCAAAATTACGTGATCGTTTAGCAGTGAGACATGGCAAATACATACATCGGGATGCAGATGACCGTAAGACGGTTCGTTTTGTTCGTGATGAACTTGGAATCTTAGTTGATTTTATGGCTGAATTATATAAACAAGAAGGTCATAAATTAATTGGGATTAGAGGAATGCCTCGAGTTGGGAAAACGGAGTCCATTGTTGCTGCTAGTGTATGTGCAAATAAACGATGGTTATTCGTATCCAGTACGCTGATTAAACAAACAGTACGTAATGAACTAATAGCTGGAGAATATAGTAGTGATAATATTTATATTATTGATGGTATTGTTTCACACCGAAAGGCAAGTGAAAAGCATTGGCAATTAATCCGTGAAATAATGCAGCTTCCGGCAATTAAAGTAGTGGAGCATCCGGATATATTTGTACAATCTACAGAGTATAATATTGATGATTTTGATTACATTATAGAACTACGGAGTGACGAGGATGAGGAAATTACATATGAAGTAGTGGAAAATACGCAATTTAATCAGGATAATGGTTTTTCAATGTTCGATTATTAAATGGATGGTGTTAATATGGGAATAGGTGCGAGATTAAAAGAAGCAAGAATTGCAAATGACATTTCATTTGAAGAGCTTCAGGATACAACAAAAATACAGAAAAGATATCTTGTTGCAATAGAAGAAGAAAATTTCTCTGTTTTACCAGGAAAGTTTTATGCAAAGGCATTTATTAAGGAATATGCAATTGCGGTTGGACTAGATCCCAATGAACTGATGGAGGAATATAAGGAAGATATTCCTTCCCCTGAGGAGGATACTACCACGCAATACACAAGGATTCAACGGTCGAGAAAGGATAATATGCCAACGAAAAGTAGTGCTATATTCTCATTTATTCCTACTTTAACTGTTGTTATATTAGTCATTGGTATTCTCTTTTTAGCTTGGTGGTTTACAACGAAGAATGATGCAAAAGATGAAGAGGCACCAATCGAACAAAATGAAGGTGAGTTTTACCGGTCCGAAAATAGTAATCCGAATACCGGTAATGTAGATGAGAATGGTGAAAACGAAACAGAAGAAGAGTCTAACGAGGATCCTCCTGATGCTGGTGATAATACAGAAGAAAATGAAGAAGATCCAGAGCTTAGCATAGTTGTTACTGAAGAAGGGCAAGTACCAAGACCACAATCGGAGCTTGAATTGACCAATGTTGGTGAAGAATTAATTCTAGAGTTTATTGCTACCCAAGATGTATGGCTTGATGTAGATAATGCAGATGGACAAAAATTCTATGGAGCAATTGTAACAGCTAATGAACCGGTTGAATTGGATTTAACTGGTGAAACACGTATCTTATTGAACATTGGTAATACACCAGGTTTAACTGTTAAAATAAATGGTGTTGAGTTAGAATATCCTGTTGATCCAACATTAAGAGGAGCAGACCATCAACGTTTATGGTTAAACGTAGTTGAATCAAATGAATAGGATAAAAACCCTTCTAGTAGCAATATGCTAAAAGAGGGGTTTTGTCCCTTTATTATGAAGGAGTATGAAAGATGAATATACCAAATCGAATTACCCTATCTAGAATTTTATTAATTCCTATTTTTATTCTGTTACTGATCCTTCCCTTAAATTGGGGAGAGTGGTCTATTGGTGATAATACTTTACCAGTATCCCATTTTATCGCTGCTTTACTTTTCATTATTGCTTCTGCAACGGACTGGATTGATGGTCATTATGCTAGAAAACATAATCTTGTTACCAATTTAGGGAAATTTCTAGATCCTTTAGCAGATAAATTATTAGTTTCTGCCGCTTTAATCTTATTAGTTGAAATTGGAGCGGCACCTGCATGGGTAGTGATTATTATTATTAGTAGAGAGTTCGCTGTAACAGGACTTCGATTAGTTGCTGCTGGTGAAGGGATTGTCCTTGCGGCAGGGAAAATGGGGAAATTAAAAACCGCTACGCAAATGATTGCTATAGCAGCACTTTTATTACATAATTTCCCATTCTCTTTTGTTGGTTTTCCTTTTGCTACAATCATGCTTTATGTGGCATTATTCTTTACCGTACTTTCTGGTTACGACTATTTTGCCAAAAATATTCATGTAATGAGGGATTCTAAATAATGAAGCAGATTAAAACGGAAATTATTGCTGTTGGTACAGAACTTTTGTTAGGCCAAATAGCTAATACAAACGCACAATGGATTTCGGAACAACTCGCTCTCCAAGGAATAAACGTTTATTATCATGGTGTTGTCGGAGATAATTTGACCAGAGTTAAAGATACGTTTGCTTTGGCTAACGACCGATCTGATGTAGTTATTGTTACGGGAGGGCTTGGTCCTACAGATGATGATTTAACCCGAGAAGCATTTCAATTAATGAGCGGTTTAACAATGGTAGAACATCCTGCTTCCATGGAGAAGATAGAGGCTGTTTTTGCTAAACAGAATAGTCAAATGACCCCAAATAACCGTAAACAAGCAAGGGTATTTAAGGATTCTCTAGTTTTTCATAATCCAGTTGGAATGGCACCAGGTATGCTCGTTCACTACAATGATACGATTTGGATTTTCTTGCCAGGTGTTCCTCGTGAGATGAAAGCTATTATGGTAGATGAGGTTTTACCCATTTTAAGAAAAGAATTGAATCTAACGGAAATCATTAAATCGTATGTTCTAAGATTTATAGGAATTGGAGAATCGAAACTTGAACATGAACTAAAAGAGTTAATGGAGCAGCAACAAAACCCAACCATTGCACCATTAGCACAAAGTAATGGCATTGTACTACGATTAACAGCTAAAGCAGCCAGTGAAGATGAAGCTATCGTTATGTTGGAAGAAACAAAGGCAAACGTTTTAGCTAAGGTTCATCCATTCTATGTCGGAATGAATGATGAAACGATTGAACAATCTATTATCAATAATTTAAAAGAGCTAAAACTAACCCTTGCCTCAGCAGAAAGTCTAACCGGTGGGAAGTTTATCGAGAAAATCATCTCCGTACCTGGTGCCTCAGAAGTCTGCAAAGGTTCGATTGTTTGCTATGACGAATCGGTAAAGCGAGATGTATTAGGGGTTTCAGAGGAAATTCTTACATCTTATGGTACGGTTAGTAGAGAATGTGCATTGGAAATGTCTAAGAATGTAGCTCAAAAGCTACATTCTAGTATTGGCATTAGTTTTACCGGGATTGCTGGTCCAGATGCTGTCGAAGGGAAACCAGTGGGGACGGTTTATGTTTCTGTGTTTGTTCAAGATAAAGTTCACCTTGTCGAGAAATTTGAATTGATAGGGGATAGAGCTAGTATACGCCATCGTGCTGTTATGAAAGGTTTTGAACTTTTATTTAATCTATTAAAACAGAATTTATTCGATTAATATTTCAAGAAAAATCGATTATAGGTCTATGGAAATGCCTGTAATCGATTTTTAAAAGGAAAATACCTTATAAAAAAGGGGAACATTTATTCGTTTTTTTGCTTGGCAAAATGATAAAAACAATGTATGATAGATATAGTTAATTTAAGGAGGTAGTTTCGTTGAGTGATAGAAAACAGGCCTTAGACATGGCTTTAAAGCAAATAGAAAAGCAGTTCGGTAAAGGTTCCGTCATGAAATTAGGAGAACAAGCAGGTCAGAAACTAGCGACCACCTCTAGTGGCTCCCTAGCATTGGATATAGCACTAGGTATAGGTGGATATCCGAAAGGAAGAATTATTGAAATTTATGGACCAGAATCTTCTGGTAAGACAACCGTCGCATTACATGCGATTGCTGAGGCACAAAAAGAAGGTGGACAAGCTGCATTTATTGATGCGGAGCATGCACTTGATCCAACATATGCAAGAGCACTAGGTGTTAATATAGATGAATTATTACTATCTCAACCGGATACAGGTGAGCAAGCACTAGAAATAGCGGAAGCATTAGTGCGTAGTGGAGCAGTAGATATTCTAGTAGTGGACTCAGTAGCTGCATTAGTTCCGAAAGCAGAAATTGAGGGAGAAATGGGAGATTCCCATATGGGACTACAAGCTAGACTGATGTCACAAGCTTTAAGAAAACTTTCTGGTGCGATCAATAAGTCGAAAACCACTGCCATTTTCATTAACCAAGTCCGTGAGAAAATCGGTGTTATGTTTGGTAATCCAGAAACTACTCCTGGTGGACGTGCCTTGAAATTCTATTCATCTGTTAGATTAGAAGTGCGCCGTGCGGAAACATTGAAACAAGGTAATGATATGATTGGTAATAGAGCGAAAATAAAAGTAGTTAAAAACAAAGTAGCACCACCATTTAAAACAGCAGAAGTCGATATTATGTATGGTGAGGGTATTTCCATAGAAGGTGAAATACTTGATATCGGTTCCGATTTAGATGTTGTTCAGAAAAGTGGGGCTTGGTATGCTTACCAAGGTGAAAGGTTAGGGCAAGGTAGAGAGAATGCTAAAGTATTCTTAAAGGAAAATCAAGATATTATGGATGAAATTCATCAGGCTATTCGTGATCACTATCAACTAGATGGTGAAGTGGAACGTGAAGAAGGCGAGCCAGAACAAGAAACACTTGATGTTTAAGCAATTTGTTGACTGAAATTGTAAAAGGGTCTTTCACCTTTAACATATATGCTATTCTTTAATGCGTATTATGTTGGGTGAATAGACCTTTTTTTGTATACTAATTAATGGAAAACATATTCATTTTATTTTTGTCGATTCCTTGACATTATTTTTCTGGACAGATAAAATTAAATTGTATAATTTTATATTTTTATTATACGATTTTAAATTATTCATTGAATATGGTACATGCCGACAATTTAAATGAATGAACCGAAACAATTTTATAGCAAGAGGAGGTGAAAACGTGGAAGATTTAAATCTACTCATCTCCATTTTGCTTGCCTTATTATTCCTTATAGTCGGTTTGTTTGTTGGTTATCTGATTCGTAAATCTATAGCAGAAGCTAAAATTTCCAGTGCGGAAAATTTAGCAAAGCAAATAGTTGAAGAAGCACATCGAAATGCAGATGCCGCTAAAAAAGAGGCGCTTCTTGAGGCGAAGGATGAGAATCATAAACTTCGTCAGCAGACAGAGCAAGAATTACGTGAACGTCGTTCTGAAGTACAAAAGCAAGAAAATCGCCTGATGCAAAGAGAAGAAAATCTGGATAGAAAAAGTGAAACATTGGATAAGCGTGAGTTGATGCTTGAAAAACGTGAACAATCGCTTACAGAAAAACAACAACAAATTGAAGAAATGGAAAGCAAAGTGGAAGCAATGTTACATGAGCAGCAAACGGAGCTTGAGCGCATTTCTGGATATACTACTGATCAGGCAAGAAGCATCATTTTAGAGCGACTTGAAAAGGAATTAGCACATGAATCAGCAATTATGGTTAAAGAATCTGAGAATCGTGCCAAAGAAGAAGCAGATAAGAAAGCAAAAAGCATCTTATCTTTAGCATTACAACGCTGTGCTGCAGACCACGTTGCTGAGACTACTGTATCTGTTGTGAATCTTCCTAATGATGAAATGAAAGGTCGTATTATTGGTCGTGAAGGTCGAAACATTCGTACATTAGAAACGTTAACAGGAATCGATTTAATCATTGATGATACACCAGAAGCAGTCATTCTATCTGGTTTTGACCCGATTCGTAGAGAAACTGCTCGTATAGCGTTAGAAAAACTCGTACAAGACGGTAGAATTCACCCAGCGAGAATTGAAGAAATGGTGGATAAAGCTCGTCGTGAAGTGGATGAGTATATACGGGAAGTTGGGGAAGAAACAACATTTGAGGTTGGTGTACATGGTCTACATCCTGATCTAATTAAAATTCTCGGTCGCCTAAAATATCGTACAAGCTATGGTCAAAACGTATTGAAACATTCAACAGAAGTTGCATATTTATCAGGTTTACTTGCTGCTGAATTAGGTGAAGATGTAAGATTGGCAAGAAGAGCTGGATTACTTCATGATATTGGGAAAGCAATTGATCATGAAGTGGAAGGAAGCCACGTTGAAATTGGTAAAGAGCTTGCAACGAAATACAAAGAACACGAAGTTGTAATCAATGCGATTGCTTCTCACCATGGTGATGAAGAACCTACTTCTATCATTTCAGTACTAGTAGCAGCTGCTGATGCTTTATCTGCTGCACGACCAGGTGCTAGAAGTGAAACATTGGAAAATTATATTAAACGTCTAGAGAAGTTAGAAGAAATTTCTGAGTCGTTCGCAGGTGTTGAAAAATCATTTGCCATCCAAGCCGGAAGAGAGATTCGAATCATGGTGAAGCCGGATGAAATAGATGATATAGATTCTGCACGTATTGCAAGAGATATTCGTAAACGTATTGAAAGTGAGCTTGATTATCCAGGTCATATTAAAGTGACTGTAATTCGTGAAACGAGAGCAGTAGAATATGCTAAATAACAGGTAACGAAGTAAGTGGGGGATAATAGCCCCCACTTTTTATATGTCCTTTTTTTCATTGGATTACTTTGACATTAGGTAAAGGATATGAAAAACTAATAACATATTGAAATGATAAGGATGATTAATAAGATGAAGATTTTATTTATTGGAGATGTTTTTGGGTCTCCTGGAAGAGATATGGTACAAGAATATTTACCTAGATTAAAAGACAAATATAAACCGCATGCTATTATTATAAATGGAGAAAACGCTGCTTCAGGCAAGGGAATTACCGAGAAAATTTATAAACAATTTATGGGACTTGGTGCACAAGTGATTACAATGGGGAATCATACTTGGGATAAGAAGGACATCTTTGAATTTATAGATGATGCGAAGAATTTAATTAGACCTGCTAATTTTCCAGAAGGAACCCCAGGAAAGGGGTTAACCTTTATCAACATAAATGGAATTGAAATAGCAGTTATGAACTTACAAGGGCGCACATTTTTACCAGCAATAGACGATCCATTTACAAAAGCAGATGAATTAATTGCGGATGCTAAGAAGAGAACTAATCTAATCTTTTTAGACTTTCATGCCGAAGCTACTAGTGAAAAACAAGCGATGGGTTGGTATGTGGATGGCCGTGTAAGTGCAGTAGTTGGTACGCATACACATACACAAACAGCAGATAATCGCATTTTACCAGGTGGTACGGCATATATTACAGATGTAGGGATGACTGGACCTTATGATGGGATATTAGGAGTTGAACGGGAGGCGGTACTGAAAAGGTTTTTAACCAGTTTACCTGTTCGATTTGAACCAGATACCAATGGGCGGAATCAATTAAATGGGGTCTTAGTATCTATTAATGAGGAAAGCGGAAAAGCAACTAAAATTGAGAGAATCATGATTAATGAAGATCATCCTTTCTTTTCATAGGTCTTCAAGTAGTGGGGATATTTGAATTTTTCGAATTGTTGATGCATAATAAGGTTATAAGCTAACGGTTAAGAGAATATAGTAGCAGTAGGAACTATAATAGGAAATGAAGGAGGTACTAGTATTGGAAATATTAAAGGTCTCAGCTAAATCAAACCCAAATTCAGTAGCGGGAGCACTTGCGAATGTATTACGCGAACGTGGCACAGCAGAAATTCAAGCTATAGGCGCTGGAGCACTTAACCAGGCCGTCAAAGCAGTTGCAATCGCTAGAGGATTTGTGGCCCCTAGTGGAGTGGATTTAATTTGCATTCCTGCCTTTACAGACATTATGATCGACAACGAGGAAAGAACAGCAATTAAATTAATTGTTGAACCAAGATAGCCTACTGAATACATAGTGTTACGCTAATATGCGTAGCACTTTTATTTTTGCTCGGGGAATAATATTGACCAAGTATTTTATCCCGTTGTAAGAAAGTAGCTAGTTAAATATGAGCAGTCTACTGTAGGCCATCGGTAGCTACTTCCGGTTTATATTGAGCACCAGCCTCCACTATTACAAGTGAAGAATAGATTAAAATTAATTGTGTCGTTTTCTCACAATTATTGTTAAATTCATGGAAAGGCTTTATACTGTAATAATGAGTAATGATACATATTTTTTCCTGACCATTAGAAAGGAGATCGTCTGATGAATGAAAAACAACGACTAGAACAAGCACAAATAAATCCAGTTCAATCTACTGAATTTAATTCAGAGCAAGATAATATGGAACGTTTAAAGAAAATGTCTAGTGATGATTTAATTGCCAAATATTTTCAAACTAGTTATCAACCACCTGATTTAAAGAAAGCTAGAAAGCGTCGTAGAGAAGAAGTACAATTTCATTATGACTTTAGTATTCCAGAAGATATGCAGGAAATCGGAAAAGGGAAGAAGTTTCTCATCCGTACATATGGTTGTCAAATGAATGAACATGATACGGAAGTCATGGCAGGTATTCTTACAGAAATGGGATATGAGTCTACCACAGAAACAAGTGAAGCAGATCTCATCTTACTCAATACCTGTGCTATACGTGAAAACGCGGAGAATAAGGTATTTGGTGAAATTGGACACTTAAAGCCACTAAAAGTTGAGAAGCCGGACCTAATCCTAGGTGTTTGTGGTTGTATGTCTCAAGAAGAATCTGTCGTTGATCGTATCATGAAGAAACATCAGCATATTGACTTAGTATTCGGTACACATAATATCCATCGTTTACCACATTTATTAAAAGAAGCAATGTTTGGAAAGGCCCAAGTGGTTGAAGTATGGTCTAAAGAAGGGGACATTATTGAAAACCTTCCAAAGGTCCGAAATGGGAAGATTAAAGCATGGGTAAATATTATGTATGGCTGTGATAAATTCTGTACTTACTGTATAGTTCCAATGACAAGAGGTAAGGAAAGAAGCCGTAGACCAGAAGATATTATACAGGAAATCCGTCAATTAGCTGCTCAAGGGTATCAAGAGATTACGTTGCTTGGCCAAAATGTTAATGCTTATGGTAAGGATTTTGAGGATATCGAGTATCGATTCGGTGATTTAATGGATGATATCCATAAAATTGATATACCACGTGTTCGTTTTACAACATCCCATCCTAGAGACTTTGATGATCACCTGATTGAAGTTCTAGCAAAAGGTGGAAACTTACTTGACCACATTCACCTACCAGTACAATCTGGTAGTAATGAAGTTTTAAAACGAATGAATCGTAAATATACACGTGAAGATTACCTTGAGTTAGTTCGCAAAATCCGTGAAGCTATTCCGAATGTAACATTAACAACAGATATTATAGTAGGATTCCCGAATGAAACGGAAGAACAATTTGAGGAAACGATGTCACTTGTAGAAGAAGTAGGGTTCGAGGCTGCGTATACGTTTATCTACTCTCCTCGTGAAGGTACACCTGCAGCTAAGAAGAAAGATGATGTGCCAGAAGAAGTGAAGAAGAAACGTCTTTATCGTTTAAATGAACTTGTCAACAAGCAATCTGCTGCTTCCATGAAGTCGTATGAGAATAAAGTTGTCAAAGTACTGGTAGAAGGCGAAAGTAAAAAAGATCCTGATGTTCTGGCTGGATATACAGAGAAGAACAAACTAGTTAACTTCAAAGGACCAAAGTCTGCAATTGGTAAAATTGTAGAGGTAAAAATAACTGAAGCAAAGACATGGTCATTGAACGGTGTTATGGTTGAAAATACAGTAGAGGTGAAATAAATGGCTGAATATACTCGTACACAAATATTAGAAGAAGCAAAAAAATTAGCCGATATGCTTGCTAATACAGAAGAAATTGATCGGTTTAAGCAAGTGGAAGCAAAGATCAATGAAAATAAAAAGGTCCAAAAATTGATCCAAAAAATTAAGACGTTACAGAAGCAAGCAGTTAACTTCCAAGCCTATGAAAAAAGAGAGGCGCTAAAACGTATAGAGGAAGAGATAGATCGTCTACAAGCAGAAATTGACGAAATTCCAATTGTACAGGAATTTAAAGAAACTCAAATCGTTGTCAATGACGTATTGCAGCTCGTGTCTAAAACGATCGCACGCGAAGTAACGAATAAAGTAATTGAATCAACTGGTGGAGATCCATTATCAGGGAAAACAGCTACAGGAGAAAAAAATAGTGTAGGTTGTGACCATTAAGAGGTCGGTTTTAAAGAAATAAGCATGTAAATCGTAAAGAATAATGGAAGTGGCTGGGATACAAGAGTATTTATTTTTAAGTCTTTTAGTTTATTTTCAGCCACTTTTTCACATTACCAATACTTTGTAAAATCGCACTAAAAAGGAAATCATGATTAAGTAGTTGAAAAAACATAATAGTGACCATCTATATAACTTGGAAATAATGAGAATTAAAGAGCCTGCTATAAAGGCTCTTTTGCTTTCCCATTCTAAACCCTAAAAGACCTGCTGTGAAACGGTTATCGCCTATTTTACGAAATTCCTTTTCACTCTTTCTTCATTCATTATGCACTTTAGGTATTTGTCTTGCATAAAATGACTATGAAAAAAGAGGAGGTTTACGTCATTATGAGTTTTCTAGATAAAGACTACCGAGAAATAATTACAAAAGCGGTTATCGGTAAGGGTAAAAAATTCACACAGGCAACTCATTCCGTTTCGCCATCACATAGACCTACAAGTATCCTTGGATGCTGGGTAATAAATCATCTATATAATGCAAAGAAAAAATCAGAGGATACCATTGAAGTTAACGGAAGCTATGAGATTAATATTTGGTATTCCTATAATGATAATACAAAAACGGAGGTAGTTACAGAGCGAGTAACATACTGTGACTATATTCCTCTAGGTGTTTTAGATGAGAATTGCATTAACGATGATTATGATGTGATTTGTAAAGTATTACAACAACCTAATTGCTTGGAGTGCAGAATTTCAAACCAAGGAAATAAAATTCTTGTAGATATTGAAAGAGAATTTTTGGTTCAAGTGCTAGGCGAAACAAAAGTATTTGTTAAGGTAAAACCTAAAGCTCACAAACATCAAGATGAAGAGGAAAGCTGGGATTACGCACTTACCGAAGATGAATTGAGTGATTTAAATCCAGACTTTCTAGAAAGTAGTTCAAGTAGTAGAAGTAAAGATTAATCAACTTACGGGGATGTTCCTCGTAAGTTTTTTTTTGGTAAATTGAGCTATAAGTCCTTCTTTTCATTTTATGCTATAATAATAGAATAATATGTAGGCTTTTGGAGGATTTTGTAATGGCAAAATATACACCGATGATGGAACAATATTTAAAGATAAAAGCAGAATATAAAGATGCATTTCTATTTTTCCGCTTAGGCGATTTTTACGAAATGTTTTTTGATGATGCGATTCAGGCATCTAGAGAATTAGAAATCACGTTAACGAAACGTGATGCAGGAAAAGAAGATCCTATTCCAATGTGTGGCGTACCATACCATGCTGCGGAAAACTATATAAAGAATCTAGTTGAAAAAGGGTATAAAGTAGCCATTTGTGAGCAGGTGGAGGATCCCAAGACGGCCAAAGGTGTTGTGAAACGTGAAGTGGTACAACTGATCACACCAGGTACTGTAATGGAAAGTGCCATGTTAAATGAACGGAACAATAATTATATCGCCAGTTTATCCCATTTTCATGATGGATCATTTGTTATTGTATACTGTGATCTTTCCACTGGTGAGAGCCGCATTGCCCAGATTGCTTCTGGTTTTGACCGTGTCATTCATGAGTTTTATAATCAACCGATTAAAGAGATTGTTATTTCTTCTGAACTCCCTGAGGAATTACAAAAGCAATTAACAGATCGGTTACACGTAACATTATCCTATCAGGATGAGGTTACATTCAATGGAGAGTATCGTGACATTTGTGAGAATCTAAACGACGAAAGATTAGTGAAAGCTTTTAGTAGGATATTAAATTACGTCCAACATACACAAAAAAGGTCACTAGATCATCTAAAGCAGGCAGAAGTACTAGAGCTTGATCACTTCCTTTCTTTGGACATGTATTCGAAACGAAATCTGGAACTGACGGAAACAATACTTCGAAAAGGAAGACACGGTAGTCTATTGTGGGTGTTAGATAAGACAGTCACTGCAATGGGTTCGCGTATGTTAAAAAAATGGCTAGAACGTCCACTACTAGACCGCATACAGATAGAGAAACGCTTAGAAGCGGTAGAAGGATTTTATCAGTCATTTATGGAGAGAGATGCACTTCGAGATAGTTTGAAATCTGTATATGATTTAGAGCGATTAGCTGGAAGGATTGCATTTGGTAATGTGAATGCAAGAGATCTTATACAATTAAAAAAATCGTTAAAACGGATTCCGGAGATAAAAGGACTACTTTCAACCATTGACAATAAGGAAATTAGAGGTTTAGCAACACTGCTAGAATATCCAGAGGACTTAGTTAACTTGCTAGAACAAAGTATCATGGAAGATCCACCTATTTCCATTAAAGAAGGGTCCATTATCAAGAATGGTTACAACGAGCAGCTCGACACCTATCGAGATGCATCTAGAAATGGAAAGAAATGGATTGCAGAACTTGAGCAAAAAGAAAAGCAAGAAACTAATATTAAATCATTAAAGATTGGGTATAATCGGGTGTTTGGTTATTATATTGAAGTAACGAAGGCTAACTTACACCTGTTACCTGAAGGAAAATATGAGCGAAAGCAAACGTTAACGAATGCAGAAAGATTTATCACCCCTGAATTAAAAGAAAAAGAGCAGTTGATTTTAGAAGCAGAAGAAAAAAGTGTTGAATTAGAATACACATTATTTACAGAAATACGGGAGCAAATTAAAGCGCAAATTCCTAGAATTCAATTTTTGGCAGATGTTGTAAGTAAAATTGATGTTTTACAAGCTTTTGCGACAGTCAGTGAAGTAAATAATTATCATCGTCCTACGTTTTCGGAAAATAAGCTTCAAGTGAAAAATGGTAGACATCCTGTGATTGAACAGGTGATGAATGATGGAACATTTGTCCCGAATGACATCGTGTTAGATGATGAGAAAAGTATTCTATTAATCACAGGTCCGAATATGTCTGGTAAAAGCACGTATATGAGACAGCTAGCATTAATCGCTATTATGGGGCAAATTGGTTGTTTCGTACCATGTGATGAAGCGGAGCTGATGATTTTTGACCAAATCTTTACTCGGATTGGTGCTGCCGATGACCTTGTATCCGGACAAAGTACTTTCATGGTCGAAATGTTGGAGGCCAATCATGCCATTGAGCATGCAACAGATCGGAGTCTAATCCTGTTAGATGAAATTGGACGAGGCACTAGTACGTATGATGGTATGGCTCTTGCCCAAGCCATTGTAGAATATATACATGATCATATTCATGCCAAGACTTTATTTTCTACCCATTATCATGAACTAACGGCACTAGAAGAAAATCTACCTAGATTACGTAATATTCATGTTCGTGCGGAAGAATATGAGGGAAATGTCGTCTTTTTACACCAAATAAAAGAAGGGGCAGCAGACAAAAGCTATGGAATTCATGTAGCTAAACTTGCAAACCTACCAGATAAATTAATCGGACGGGCGAGTGTTATTTTAGAGCAATTGGAAAATCATGAAGTGAAGGAGAATATCCAGGAGTCCAATCAGCTTTCCTTATTTGAGGAGGAAGTAAAACCAGTGAAGGAGAAGATTACACCTCCTCTGGAAGATAGGAAACTAGTAGATGCAATAAATCAAATCGATTTATTTGATATGACTCCGTTAGAGGCCATGAACGAATTACATCGCTTGCAAAAATTAGTGAAACAAAACATGATATCAAAGTAGTAATTAATAGAAAGGGTTCTTTCTAATGAAAATATTTCAAATGCCAGATTCTCTAGCGAATAAAATAGCAGCAGGAGAGGTTGTGGAAAGACCCGCCTCTGTTGTCAAAGAATTAGTTGAAAATAGTATTGATGCTGGTAGTACCTGGGTGAAAATAGAATTACATGAAGCAGGCTTAGAGCAAATTAAAATTACAGACGATGGTGAAGGGATGGTTGAAGAGGATGTGGAACGGGCGTTTCTTCGCCATGCAACTAGTAAAATAAGAAATGAATCCGACTTATTCCATGTTCATACGCTTGGATTTCGTGGGGAGGCGTTAGCGAGTATCGCGTCTGTAAGTAGATTAACGATTAGAACTTCTCAAGGGGATGCTGCTGGAACGTACTTATCCCTTGAAGGTGGCATCGTAACGGAGCGGGGGAAAAGTGATGCTAGAAAAGGTACTGAGATAACAGTGTCAGACCTATTCTATAATACACCTGCACGTTTAAAATATATGAAGACTATTCACACGGAGCTTGGTCATATTACAGATCTATTAAATAGGCTAGCATTATCCCATCCAGAAGTTCGGTTTGAGGCAACACATAACGGGAAATCTTTATTTAAAACGCCTGGTACTGGAGATTTACTACAAGTTATCGCGCAAATATATGGAATGGGTGTCGCGAGGAAGATGTTACCTATTAAAGGCGAGACTTTAGATTTCAAGATTAGTGGGTTTATAGCTAAGCCAGAAATCACTCGTGCATCACGAAATTACATTTCTATTCTATTAAATGGTCGTTATATTAAAAGTATACCGTTAAATCAAGCGATAATTCGTGGATACCATACGCTGCTACCTATAGGGCGGTCGCCGATTGCAGTTCTAGCAATCGAAATGGATCCTTATTTAGTTGATGTTAATGTCCATCCAACAAAATTGGAGGCTCGTTTTAGTAAAGATAAAGAATTGTTTACACTAGTTGAGCAATTGATACAAGATACATTTAGACAAACTAGACTAATTCCAGAGATTGAACAAAAACCGGTGGTAAAGCCTAGACCATCCATTCAACATACAATGGATTTTGATCGGTCTGCTACAATTTTAAAGGAAACGATAGAACCTACGAATAAATTGGATAATTATCCAGCGTACCAACCAGAAGTAAAACAAGATATTATAGTAGATCAAGATGGAAAGCACCATCATGTTCAAGAAAAAGAAGAACGATTTGGTTCTGAGCCGGAAGAAGTAATTACACCGACTCCTGTAGTACAAGAAGAAGGCATTCCTTCTGAAGACCGAGTTCCAACCATGTATCCAATTGGCCAACTACACGGCACCTATATTCTTGCTCAAAATGAGAATGGATTTTATATGATTGATCAGCATGCTGCACAGGAACGGATTAAATATGAATTCTTTAAGAAAAAGTTAGGAAAAACGACCAATGAGGTTCAAGAATTGCTAATTCCATTAACATTCGAGTTTTCGAAGCAGGAGTCTATCTTTATCGACCATTACCGGGATGAATTAGAAAGTGTTGGGCTATTCTTCGAAGATTTTGGTAATCAAACGTATATTATTCGATCCTATCCAAACTGGTTTCCAAAGGGATTTGAAGAAGAAGTCATTCGTGAAATGATAGATCAAATTATGCATGATGAACGAATTAATGTTGAGTCGATACGGGAAGAGGCGGCCATTTTAATGTCATGCAAACGTTCCATCAAAGCGAATCATCACTTAAACCATGATGACATGTTTCGCTTGCTGGAAGATTTAAGAAAAACGACTGATCCATTTACATGCCCACATGGTCGGCCGATCATTATTCATTTTTCTACGTATGAGTTAGAAAAAATGTTTAAACGTGTGATGTAATAGGTATATTTCATCTGCACTTCGATAATGCTAGTAATAAAAGCCTAAGAATAAGGGATGATATGCCCTGTTTTAAAATGGTACTGCTTTTTCTAGTAGCAAAAGAGGTGGAGTGCAGATGGAAAATCAAAAGCTGATAAATTTTTTAAATCAATTACTATCGAATCAATTTGTTATGTATGTAAAACTACATCGTTATCATTGGTTTGTTCAAGGAAGGCATTTTTTTCAACTACATGCATTGTTTGAAGAAATGTATGCCAAATTCGCAGAAGACCTTGATGAAGTAGCAGAGAGAATACTGATGATTGATGGTAAACCATTAGCGACAATGTCAAAATACTTAAAAGAAGCGACGTTAGTAGAAGCAAACGCAGATGATAAAGAAGATGAAATACTTGATCAACTACATGACGATTACAAACAACTCATTGCAGAGATTAAAGAAGTCGGTTTTAAGCTTGCAGACGAAAGAAATGACGAGCCTACAAAAGACTTATTAATTACGCTAGTAGGAAGCTATGAAAAATATGTTTGGATGCTATCCGCATATCGCGCATATAAATAATAGAATGAATTATTAGGGGAAGAAGAATGAAACAAAAGGTTATAGCTATTGTTGGTCCTACTGCAGTAGGGAAGACAAACTTAAGCATAGAAGTTGCCAAAAAGTTTAATGGGGAAATTATTAGTGGCGATTCCATGCAAGTATATAGAGGCATGGATATTGGTACAGCAAAGATTAAGAAAGAGGAAATGCAAGGGATTCCGCACCATATGATTAATATAAAAGACCCTCACGAAAGTTTTTCGGTTGCGGATTTTCAATACTATGTTCAAAAATACATAAAGGAAATATCAGAACGAAACCACATTCCAATTATCGTTGGTGGAAGTGGTCTTTACATACAATCCGTGCTATATGATTACCACTTTTCTAAAGAAAAGCGAGATGATGCTTTAACGAAATCACTTGAAGCTGAAATGAACAAGTATGGAATAGAGCCATTGTATGATCGTTTAAAACAAATTGATCCAACACAAGCAGAAAAAATACATCCCAATAATTATCGAAGAGTTATTCGGGCATTAGAAGTATATGAGAAAACGGGGCTAACAATGACTGCCTATCAATCACAACAACAAGAAGAAATGCCCTATGATTCGATGTTAATCGGCTTGGAAATGGAGCGTTCCTTGTTATATGAACGAATTAATCTGCGGATAGATGAGATGATTCGTGTGGGATTGTTAGAAGAAGTTCGACAATTGATTAATTGTGGATATGAGAATGCTTCATCTATGAAGGCAATCGGGTATAAAGAATTGATACCATATATTAAGGGAGAGGCGTCATTAGAGACCTCCGTTGAATTACTAAAGCGTAATTCAAGAAGGTATGCTAAAAGACAATATACTTGGTTTAAAAACAAAATGGATGTTCATTGGTATCATGTTACACCATTAACCGTAAGTGAAAAAGTTAATGAGATTTTACATGATTTAGCAGGATTTCTTAAAAGTTAAGTAGAAATATAATAGTATAGATAGAAAAGAGGAGGAAACTTAGGTGGCGCAATCAGTAAACATTCAAGACCAATATTTAAATCAATTAAGAAAAGAGCATATTTCCGTTACTGTATTTTTAACGAATGGTTTTCAGTTAAGAGGAATCGTCAAAGCGTTTGATAATTTTACCGTATTGTTAGAATCAGAAGGAAAGCAGCAGCTAATTTTTAAACATGCAATTTCCACTTTTGCACCAGCTAAAAATGTCAATCTTGATAAAGAATAAACAGGGTGTATCCTTCAAATAAAGTGTGGAGCACAATAGGTCTGTCCTTGACATTGCAACTTTCTCATCTGTTGTATTGTCTAGGTCAGACCTTTATTCTGCTCTATGGGTTATGGTCTTATAGGCATTTGTCACAACTTTATCCTTCTAAACGTATAATAACATGACTAAGGAGTGATAAAGTTGGCTACGCAAAAGATTCATCACAAAAATGGTAAAATTAATATTGTTTTACAAGATAATAAAGTTACTAAGATAGATAACAATAATCATGAGGAATATGTAGGCAAAGACCCTTTTGCGCATATTGATCAAGAACTTTCGTCATTTGTTGGATTAACGGATTTAAAACGTAAAATAAAAGAAATTTATGCCACGATCATCATAAATGAAAAGCGAAGTCAAATGGGGCTTTCCAATACAAAGCAAGTATTGCATATGCTTTTTAAAGGGAATCCAGGTACCGGTAAAACTACAGTCGCGAGAAAATTAGCTAACATCTATTTTGATATGAATTTACTGTCAAAGGGTCATTTTATTGAAGCGGAGAGAGCGGATTTAGTTGGGGAATATATTGGTCAAACAGCTCAAAAAACCCGTGCTCTTATTCAAAAAGCACTTGGAGGAATACTGTTCATCGATGAAGCGTACTCATTAGCCCGTGGTGGTGAAAGAGATTTCGGTAAGGAAGCAATTGACACACTCGTAAAACATATGGAAGATAATGGGGGTGACTTTGTCCTCATCCTTGCTGGATACCCTGATGAAATGGAACGATTTCTAACATTAAATCCGGGGCTAAAATCTCGTTTTCCATTTATTCTTGAGTTTCCTGACTATGATGTGGATCAATTAATGGATATAACAAGACAAATGGCATCGGAAAGAGAATATCAATTATCCAAGGATGCGGAATGGAAGTTAAGAAATTTCCTCTATAAACAAAGGAACGATCCTAATCGTAACTTTTCCAATGCTCGTTTTATTCGTAATGTAGTAGAACACGCCATTCGTATGCAAGCTGTACGTTTATTATATAAAGATGACATTTCGCCAGATGAGCTTATCTTACTTACAGGGAATGATTTAAAGCTAGAAGACATTCAATCGATTTGGTAATAAGTGTCATTTACAAGAGTAAACGAATCATAATAGTAGTTTAAGGAGAGTATGAGCACAATGCCTGAAGAAAAAGTGGTAGTAATCGCTGTAAAAAAGCCGCAGCTGCAGGATGATTATTTTGCGTCTTCTCTAGAAGAACTTGTATCACTTGTCGATACAGCAGGTGGTCACGTAGTAGATGTTGTTACGCAGAATAGGGAACGAATTCATCCTGCTTTTTACATTGGTGAAGGTAAAATGGAGGAAATAAAGCAAAGGATAGATGAACTAAATGTTGATTTAGTTATTTCGAATGATGAATTATCTGCAGGTCAGTCACGGAATTTAAGTGATTACTTTGATAGAAGGGTAATTGATAGAAGCCAGCTAATATTAGATATTTTTGCAGCAAGAGCAAAAACGAAAGAAGGTAAACTTCAAGTCGAATTGGCACAGTTGCAATACTTATTACCGAGATTACGTGGTCAAGGTGTCCAATTATCTCGTTTGGGAGCTGGTATCGGCACAAGAGGACCCGGTGAAACAAAGTTAGAGACAGACCAAAGACATATTAGAAGACGTATTGATGATATTAAAAGACGTTTGAAGCAAGTAGTGAAACAGCGTGATCAATATCGGAAACGTAGAAAACAAAATGAAGTGTTTCAAATTGCCATTGTTGGGTATACCAATGCTGGAAAGTCAACCCTTTTTAATCGGTTGACAAACAGCGATTCTTTAGAAGAAGATAAATTATTTGCAACACTAGACCCACTTACTCGAAAGGTGCAATTACCGTCTGGTTTGAATGTGCTATTAACCGATACGGTAGGTTTTATTCAACAGCTCCCAACCACTTTAATCGCAGCTTTTCGCTCCACCTTGGAAGAGGTCAGTGAGGCAGATTTCATTCTCCATGTTGTCGATAGTTCACATCCGGACAATGAGCAACACCAAGAAACAGTGCTCAAATTATTGGATGAGCTAGAATGTAGTACGATACCTATGCTGACTGTTTATAATAAAAATGACTTACTAAAAGATGATTTTATTCCAAGAAATCGCCCTTATATTGTCCTTAGTGCACTAGAAAGCAGGGATTTACATCGATTAGTAAAAAAGATAGAGGAAGTATTAACGACTGAATGGAATTCTTATCGCATTTTAGTAGAAGTGGAAAAGGGTGATTTGCTAAATCGCTTTGAGCATGAGACAATTCTTTTGGAGAAAAACTTTGATGAAGAAACAGAATCATATAGTTTAAGTGGATTTATTCGTGCAGAGCATCCGCTTAATGGAATAGTAAAGGAGAAAAATACGTAACATGTTAGAGAAATTCGTAGAACAAGCAGAAAATGATATCGCAGAAATACACCGAGAGATTAATAAAACAGTAGAAATAAATCAAAAACGAGTTTTGGATGCTTTTAGAAGGAATAAAGTTAGTGATAGCCACTTTAATTCTACAAGTGGCTATGGTTATGATGATATTGGACGAGATACGCTAGAATCAGTCTATGCCGATGTATTTGGTGGAGAGTCTGCAATCGTTAGACCACAATTGGTATCGGGAACGCATGCCATTACAACGGTGTTGTATGGGTTACTTAGACCAGGTGATGAATTAGTCTATATTACTGGAAAGCCCTATGATACATTGGAAACAGTGATTGGCATTACAGGGGAGAAGACAGGATCATTAAAGGATTTCCAGATTACATACAACGAGGTACCATTAACAGAAGAGGGTCATATCAATTTCCCTAGAATAAAAGAAGTAATCCATGATCGTACGAAAGTGGTTGCTATCCAACGCTCTAAGGGCTACGCCGATCGCCCTTCTTTTACGATAGAAGAGATAGAAGAAATGGTTCGTTTTGTCAAGGAGATTCGTGATGATGTAATTGTGTTTGTAGATAATTGTTATGGTGAATTTGTGGAAGAGAAAGAACCTCTACATGTTGGAGCAGACATCATGGCGGGTTCATTAATTAAGAATCCAGGTGGTGGAATTGTACGAGCTGGGGGCTATATTGTAGGAAGAGAAGATTTAGTGACGTTGTGCGCATATCGTTTAACTGCTCCAGGTCTTGGGAAGGAATTAGGGGCTACTTTCCATTTACTACAGGAAATGTATCAGGGATTCTTTTTATCACCACATGTGGTAGGAGAGGCATTAAAGGGAGCAGTCTTTACTTCCAGATTATTGGAATTGCTAGGATTTATTACAACACCACATTACCAAGAAAAGAGAACCGATTTAATTCAGTCCGTAACGTTCGAAACAGCAGAACAAATGATAGCCTTTTGCCAAGCAATCCAGCAAAACTCGCCTGTCAATTCATTTGTAACACCATATCCTAGTGAAATGCCAGGATATGAGGATGATGTCATTATGGCGGCTGGAACATTTATTCAAGGCTCAAGTATAGAATTGTCAGCAGATGGCCCGATTCGAAAACCTTATACGGCGTTCGTACAAGGTGGACTTACGTATGCTCATGTAAAGATTGCGTTAATGGAAGCTGTACAAGCTATTATAGATAAGAAATAACGGTTGAACTTAACATACATGGTATATGTTAAGTTTCCTAACATCCGGTTGACAGAATAACTGACATTTATTATAATAATTTTGTAGATAAGGGAGGTCATAGTCATGAATGATAAGGATCGACGCTCCATGCCTTTGTTTGGAATCGGTATTGTAATGAAGCTTACCGAGTTAACCGCAAGGCAAATTCGCTACTATGAAGAAAATGATTTAATTCATCCAGAGCGAACAAAAGGGAATCAGCGACTATTCTCATTCAATGATGTAGATCGTCTACTAGAAATTAAGAATTATCTAGATAAAGGTCTAAACCTTGCAGGGATTAAATTATTACTAACTGATGAAGATTCTAATGTAGAAAAAACAGAAGAAAAGGAAAAAGCATTACCAAAAGAGAAGAAATCTGTTCTAACAGATAAGGAGCTTCGAGCGATTTTAAGACAAGAAATTACCGAAGCGAATCGATTTGGTAAAGCTAATCTACGACAAGGGGAACTTGCTAGATTTTTTGTGAATAGGTAGGTATAGGGGAAGTGAATTCCTATAAAATATACTGATTATAATTTAGGAGGAGAGAAATTTATGGGTTACTCGAGAGAAGAGATTGAAAGAAAAATCAAAGAAGAAAATGTTAAATTTATTCGACTTCAATTTACAGACATGCTAGGAACAATTAAAAATGTGGAAATCCCATTAAGTCAATTAGAGAAAGCACTTGATAACAAAATGATGTTTGATGGCTCATCTATTGAGGGATTTGTGCGTATTGAAGAATCTGACATGTATTTATATCCAGATTTAGATACATTTGTCGTGTTCCCTTGGACTTCAGAAAAAGGAAAAGTTGCCCGTTTTATTTGTGATATCTATCGTCCTGATGGTACACCATTTGAAGGATGCCCACGTTATAACTTAAAACGTAATTTGAAGAAAATGGAAGAGCTTGGCTTTGATGCTTTCAATATTGGAACTGAACCGGAATTCTTCCTATTTAAATTAGATGAAAAGGGAGATCCTTCTTTAGAACTAAACGACCATGGTGGATATTTTGATTTAGCGCCTACTGATTTAGGGGAAAATTGCCGTCGTGATATTGTATTAGAACTAGAAGAAATGGGCTTTGAGATTGAAGCATCTCACCATGAGGTTGCCCCTGGACAACATGAAATTGACTTTAAATATTCTGATGCATTAAAACATGCGGATGATATTCAAACGTTTAAGCTAGTTGTTAAGACAATTGCTAGAAAACATAATCTTCACGCAACGTTTATGCCTAAGCCATTATTTGGAGTAAACGGTTCTGGAATGCATACTAACATGTCCCTATTTAAAGGTGGAGAAAATGCATTCTACAACCCGAGTGGAGATTTAGAATTAAGTGACACAGCCTATCAATTTATTGCAGGTATTGTAAAGCACGCTACTGGATTTACAGCGATAACCAATCCAACAGTTAACTCATATAAGCGTCTAGTACCTGGCTATGAAGCACCAAGCTATGTTGCATGGTCTGCAGCAAACAGAAGCTGTCTTATGCGTATTCCAAACTCTCGTGGTTTAAGTACACGTGTTGAGGCAAGAAGTGTTGATCCAGCAGCTAATCCATATATGGCATTATCTGTTTTATTAGCAGCGGGACTTGATGGAATCCGTAACAATATGACACCACCACCTGCGGTTGATCGTAATATTTATGTTATGACAAAAGAAGAACGTGATGAAGTTGGAATTAAAGATTTACCATCATCGCTAATTGATGCATTACAAGAACTTAAAAATGATGAAGTTATTGTAGAAGCATTAGGGGAGCATCTATTTGAACATTATATTGAAGCAAAAGAAATCGAATGGGATATGTTCCGCACAAGCGTACATCCATGGGAAAGAGATCAATATTTAACTAACTACTAATTGAAAAGAAAACCGGTGAGTATAGGAGAATCCTCCTAGCTCACCGGTTTATTTTGATAGAATTTACACTAGCTTTCCGATCCTATTAAAAACGCATTTGCTAAGAGAAGAGCAAATGCGTTTTTGTATTTCGATATATCGTTAATGAATATGACGATAAAGCCCAACTACTTTACCAAGAATCGATACATTCTTATATATTAATGGTTCCATTGTTGCGTTTTCAGGCTGTAAGCGAATATAATCTTTTTCTTTGAAAAATCGCTTTACGGTTGCTTCATCATCTTCCGTCATTGCTACAACAATATCTCCATTTTGTGCTGTACTCTGTTGTTTCACTATTACCATATCACCGTCTAAAATACCAGCCTCAATCATACTCTCACCATCAATTACTAGGACAAATAGATTTTCATCAGGACCTGCAGTTGAGCTAGGGACTGGCACAAATTCTTCAATATTTTCTACAGCAGTAATAGGTATACCAGCTGTTACTTTACCAATAACGGGTGCATAGCGAGCTTCTTCCCTAGGTATATTACTTTCTTCATCCAAATCTAGTATTTCTATTGCTCGGGGTTTAGTAGGATCTCGGCGAATAAAACCTTTGCTTTCTAATCTAGAGAGGTGCCCGTGAACAGTTGAGCTTGAGGCAAGGCCCACTGCTTCAGCAATTTCTCTAACAGATGGTGGATAACCTTTTAATTTGACTTGTTCTTTTATGTATTCAAGTATAGCTTGTTGTCTAGTTGATAATTTTGTCATCTATTAAACACCTCGCACATATTATTTATTAATGCTAGTTTACCATCGTATGGCATATAATGCAAACATTCGTTCGAAAAATCATTGACAAGATCGTATGTTCTGATATAATAAAAATACGAACAAAGGTTCTTGTGATATAATCGAGAAGGGATGATGAAAAAATGTTTGGTAAAGTAAACAAGACAGATTTATTTTATATTGTTGCTTTTGCTGTAACATTAGGTTTCTTATACGTATCATTAATTAGTGCATAATAGGAGTTAATAAATTGAATGTCATTATATACTGCAGAGTAAGTACAGATAAAAAAGTTCAGGAAACGTCATTAGCTAGACAGAAGGAAGAATTATGCCAATTGGCAAATCGGTATCAATTCCATGTTGTAAAATGTATAGAGGAGCAAGCGAGTGGATATGAAGTAGAACGAGATGGAATATTTGACATGCTTGAAACGTTTGAACGTGGACAAGCAGATGCTCTCCTTATTCAAGATGAAACAAGATTAGGTCGAGGAAATACAAAAATAGCATTGTTTCATCAATTAGCGAAGTTGAATATTTCCATCTACACTGCGATTCACGATGGAAAGCTAGAATTATCCGAATCAGATTCTATGGTATTACAGATTGTCGGTATAGTGGAGGAATACCAACGCAAAATTCACAATGTAAAAATAAAACGAGGTATGAAAAAAGCGATAGAGAATGGCTATAATCCAGCTAAGAATCTTGCTAATCAGCATTTAGCTCCAGGTAGGGAGAGAAAGGAAGTACCAATCGAGGAAATCATTCGATTACGAAATAATGGCCTTACCTTCAGTGAAATTGCAAAGACGTTAACTGGATTGGGATATTCTATCTCAAAGGCTACTGTCCATAGAAGATACCAAGAATATCAAATAATTGATTCAGATAAGTTGAACAGGTAATATTAAAAAGCAAGAACGTGTCGTGTTCTTGCTTTTTAATATTAATAATGATGAATAAGATAGATTTATTCTAGGAGGTTATGAGATGATTTCAAAAGAAAAATTAGATCGTATTAATGCACTGGCTAAAAAGGCAAAGACTGCAGAAGGACTAACAAAAGATGAAGAAAAAGAGAGAAAAAAACTACGAGAAGAGTATTTAGGGAATGTCCGCAACTCTTTTAAGAATCAATTGAAGACCATGACGGTAATTGATCCATCAGGAAATGACGTGACTCCTAAAAAGTTACGTGACATGCAGGAAAGAAACCAAAAACATTAGACATAGTAATATCATAATAAGGAATACTAGTACTTGTTAACTATCTACATTTTACAGAAAACAAGTATTACTATTCTTCTGACCGAAAGGAGTATTACGTATGTCTACTAATATAGAGCAAATGTCCATTAATGCAATTCGCACCCTATCCATTGATGCCATAGAAAAAGCTAATTCAGGACATCCTGGATTACCAATGGGTGCTTCTCCAATGGCGTATACGTTATGGGCAGACATAATGAATCACAATCCTAAAAATTCTAAATGGTTTAACCGCGACCGGTTTGTATTATCTGCTGGACATGGATCAATGCTACTGTACAGTCTGTTACATTTATCGGGCTATGACGTAACAATAGAAGATTTAAAGGAGTTTCGCCAGTGGGGTTCTAGGACGCCAGGCCATCCAGAAGTTCATCATACCGATGGTGTAGAAGCAACTACAGGTCCTTTAGGCCAAGGTATTGCAATGTCTGTTGGGATGGCGATGGCTGAGGCGTATTTAGCTGCTAAGTATAATAAAAGTGATATGAACATTATAGACCATTATACCTATTGCTTAGTTGGTGATGGTGATTTAATGGAAGGAATTTCGCATGAAGCGGCTTCCCTGGCTGGCCATCTAAGGCTCGGTAAATTGATTGTTTTATACGATTCTAATGATATTTCGCTAGATGGAGAATTAAACCGCTCTTTCTCGGATAATACGGAAGAACGTTTTAAATCCTATGGTTGGCAGGTTATTCGGGTTGAGGATGGAAATAATGTAGAAACGATTCGCATGGCATTAAAAGACGCGAGAGAAAATATCGAACAACCTACGCTAATTGAAGTGAAAACCGTTATTGGTTATGGATCTCCTAATAAATCAGCTTCTTCTGCTTCACACGGTGCCCCATTAGGTGAGGATGAGGTCTTGTTAACGAAAGAATTCTATCAGTGGCAGCATGAAGAATTCCGTGTTCCGGAAGAGGTATATGCTGATTTTAAAGAGAAGATACAAATAAAAGGCGAGAAACTAGAAGCAGAATGGAATATGCTTTTTGCCACTTATCGAGATAAATATCCACAAGAGGCTAAGGAACTAGAGATGGCCATTGCAGGTGAATTACCGCAAGGATGGGCTGATAACCTTCCAGTATATGAAGTAGGAAAGTCTCTTGCAACGCGAGCTTCTTCAGGCGAAGTATTAAATGGTATTGCTAAAGCCATTCCGTATTTCCTTGGTGGTAGTGCTGACCTAGCTGGCTCTAATAAAACCACCATTACCGGAGAAGAGGACTTTACTAGAGAGAATTATAGTGGTAGAAATATATGGTTCGGTGTTCGTGAACATGCAATGGGTGCTGCACTGAATGGTATGGCACTTCACGGCGGGGTGAAGGTGTATGGCGGTACGTTCTTTGTCTTCAGTGATTACTTACGTCCAGCAATACGCTTATCTGCTATTATGAATACACCTGTTACATACGTATTTACACACGACTCGATTGCTGTTGGTGAGGACGGTCCAACACATGAACCAATTGAACATTTATCAGCGTTCCGAAGCATGCCGAACCTTTCCGTAATTCGACCGGCAGATGGAAATGAAACCAATGCTGCTTGGAGACTTGCGGTGGAATCGACAGATCAACCAACCCTTCTCGTATTAACACGACAGAACTTACCGACATTAGAGGGTACAAAGGAACAGGCATATGAAGGTGTAAAACGTGGTGGATATATTTTACGTGATTCCAATAAAGCAATCCCTGATGCGATCTTAATTGCTTCCGGTTCCGAAGTTCAATTAGCAGTGGAAGCACAAAAAGTACTTCGTGAAGACAATATAGATGTACGAGTGGTTAGCCTTGCATCATGGGATCGTTTTGAACGCCAAGAAGAAAATTATAAAGAAAAAGTTCTACCTAAATCTGTTACCAAACGAATTGCAATGGAAATGGGTTCTCCACTTGGCTGGGAACGTTACATTGGGCAAGAAGGGAAAATTATTGGCATTTCTACCTTTGGCGCATCCGCAAGTGGAGAAAAGTTAATCGAAGAATACGGATTTACCGTTGAAAATGTAGTAAAGCATGTAAAAGATATCGTTATGTAATGGAATCATGCTAGATCTAGATGGTATTAAGCGTATCTATTTTAAATCAGTGCATGATACAAGCTCAGGAATTGCATAGGCTCAAACAGAAGGAGAGGCTTCAGTGAGTTCATAGATATTCTTTCTAGTTAAAAGATAACCAAAAGCAAAATAGCCCCGACTGAAAAACATTCGGGGCTATTTAAAAATAACATAAATGTAGTTCCAACCTATTTTTCATCTATTAATCCATTCGACAAAACTAGTGATAATATATTTCACCGTTTGACATTCTTTTTTAATAGAAAACGTATAATAGATGAAAAAGGGGAGGGGCTATAGAAAATGAAAGAATATACTGTTTATTGGATAAAAGAAGAATTTGCTAAACACTATTACTATAAAAGTGATATTTTATATCGTTTTATCAAAGAGTATCATTTGAATCAATTAAGAAATGATTTACATATGCAATTCCATTATATTACGGAGAACTTCCCTAAGGATTCTTTAACTTCACAATTATGGAGACAGCCTAAAAACACACTTGGAAAAATTAATAGTAGCGAAATGCTAGAGCTTGGTAATAAACGGGAATTTATTACTTTACAGATTGAAGAAAAACATATAAAATTTCGTTGTGAAACATTACAGGATGCTGAAGCATTATTATTTCCTACTTTGAGACGGTTTCATCCATATTTATTCATTATGAATAGCGAATATGAAGATTATGGTTGGATTTCGCCTGCAAAGACAATTACAGCGTATAATAATGATCAAGTATTGTATTCTTAGGACTGTTTTACTATACTGTATAAGAGACAACACGAAGGAGGAAACGAATAGATGGACGTAATTTGGGTCGTATTAATTGCTATAGCAGCTTTAATTGCTGGTGTTGCTCTTGGATTTTTTATTGCAAGAAAGTATATGATGAGCTATTTGAAAAAGAATCCACCTATTAATGAGCAAATGCTACGCACGTTAATGATGCAAATGGGGCAAAAGCCTTCTCAGAAGAAAATCAATCAAATGATGCGTGCAATGAATAATCAAATGGATAAATAAATAATTGGTATGTCAACGTTTTGAACAACTTTATCGAATTATTATTGTGATAAAAAAGTTGTCGGCTTGATTTTACTTTGCACTTATATGATTCGGTTGATTAATTTTACTCCAAGCCACTTTTTCTGTTAAAAAATTAAGCAGAAGAGGTGGTTTTTTATGTTTTATGGGGACATTTGGTTTATTTTTCTCCTCGTTAAGAAAAATCAAGTAAGGCATTTAGTAGGCGGTGATACGCTATGCTACTAGAAGATGTACTGAGGGAGTATGAGTATCATTGTCAAGCACGTAATTTTACTAAAAAAACAATGAAGAATAAACGTCAAGAATTGAAACAAGTATTGGAGTTCCTTCAAACTAAAAGGGGAATTGCTGAATTGGAAAGTGTCACTTCACATGATCTTGATGCTTATTTACGTATTAAACGACAAAAGGGATTGAAGCCACAATCAATTGTGTCTATGGCTAAACAAGTGAAAGCATTTTTTAACTGGTGCGTTAAAGAAGAATACTTAACCATTAACCCAATGGATAAGGTTACCTTACCAAGAATACCTAAAGTATTATTAACTGGATTAACTAGTAGAGAAGTAGTTGATATGATGGAATCATTTAGTAATACTAAGTATCTTGAGATAAGGAATAAAGCCATTTTAGGTATGATGGCAGATTGTGGTTTACGTGCTATGGAGATAGCAGGATTAAAAGAGAATGATGTGCGTGATACAACTATTAAAGTATTTGGTAAAGGTAATAAGGAGCGAATAGTATTTATATCCCCTGCATTAAAAAAGATTCTTATACGCTATGAACGGATTAAAAAGGAATACTTTACTAATAGAATCAAATACAATGACAACTATTTTCTTGCCTATCAAGGTAAAGCAATGTCAACTGTAGCAGTTTATAATTTAGTTATTGAAGCGGCTGAACGTGTAGGAATTAAAGGTAAAAGGGTAAGTCCGCATATGTTTCGTCATTATTTCGCAGTTCAATCGATAATGGCAGGAATTGATGTATATAGTTTATCTAGGTTGTTGGGTCATAGTGATGTATCTACTACACAACGTTACCTAGAATCATTGGATAACGACCAATTACTAGAAAAGGCAACGTCTAGTAGCCCTCTGATGAACCTTAACAGGAGGAATCGGTAATGCTACCATTTCAAAATTATATCTATACAGTCGTTGCCGAATTTGATGGCTGGAGAGTTGACTTACATTTGAATCAAAAGTGACCTTACCTAAAAATGAAGTAAAGAAGAAAGGTTATAACTTATTCGGCTTAAATGCTAAACTTATAGGCTATAAAATGAGGACTGTTTAAATTAAAACAAATTAAAGGGGATAGTAAAATGGAAACTAAAATGCCAAAAGATGTGTTGATTGTGCGTGATACCTGCGATGGAGAGTATGGAGATTTAATAGGACAGGTAGCCACTGTTGTAATAGAGAGTGCTACAGATGATCCTAGACTAAATTTGTATACTATAGTAACAAATAGACCCTCTAAAAATCCATATATGGAAGGCAAGTTTGAGGAAGTAGTCGCTAGTTGTGACGTAAAAATTTTAAGTTATCACGATTGAGGTAAATAAAAGATTATATAAGATTACTTTTACACCTGTCTTAATTGATGGGTGTATTTTTGTTTGTGTCCAACTTTAGAAAATTTAGAGATTACTAGAACGAGTAAGTATCTTTAAATCGGTGTTTTGCTTGTACTTATGATAGAGGTGTAAACAGTCATTGATATTTATCACGATAGCATACATGGTAAAGATCAAGCGTGACATTTTTCTCAGAAACACCTGTCAAACCCAGTCATATCAAGGGGTTTAAGGTGATTCAAAATAATTCTCGTTAATGACCATTAAAGGAAGGGTAAATGTAGATATGAGAAATTACGACAAACTAAAATATCTAAAAACCAAGAAAATCTATCTTAAATACTGTTATATCAACGTTTATAGAAGAATCGAGATAATTCCCTATAAAGGAAGGTATGTAGTTTACTTTACCATTAATAAAAATGACGAAATAGACGGTATTTATCACGATGGAATACACAATGATGTTTTTGGTAAAAACATGAGAAGTGTTGATATATCAGTGTTTGCAGTAGATATTAAGACTTGATCTATAATAGCCTATTAAGGTTTGACGGTATGGAAAGTGCCTTCTTTTGAAGTGCTACGACACCAGTCCTATCAAGGGTTTGAGGAGTCTTTTAAATTATTTTTTGTTAATAACCATTAAAGGAAAGGTAAATCCACGAAAATAAAATATCTAAAAACCAAGAAAATCTATCTTAAATACTGTCATATCAATGTTTTTAGAGGATTGGAGATAATCGTCTACAAAGGAAGGTAGGTAATTAATGCTACCTATTTAGAAAATTTAGAGATTACTAGAAAGAGTAAACATCTCTAAATCAGTGTTTTGTTTGTACTTATGATAAATAATGTCATACAATAGATGGTATTTATCACAATGGAAGTATAAGAGTAAACGGTAGCGATACTAGATAAGACTCTGATTGAAAGATATCTACTCTCACTAGCAAACTCTAAATCGCTGTTTTGGTTGTACTTATGATAGAGAATGTTAGCAATTAGAATGGTATTTCTCACGATAGAATACAGTAATAGATCGCTTTAACTATTTAATCATTTGAGTGGTTACAGGGGTTTATTACCCTAGTCTTACATTATTATTAATCCTCTCTGGTCAAGTTTACATCTTGACCTCTATTCTTTGATGTGTAGTCAATATTTTGGCTACTCTTTTTCTTTTTTTTACTCATATTTATTACTTTTAGGAGGTGTATAAAATGGACATTTTGTCACAAGTGCCTTTTGATATGTTGTTATCACAAGGGATATTTGCAATATTATTTATTTGGTTATTTTTGGATAGTCGGAAGGACTCCAAAACCCGAGAGGATAGGTTGATGGCACACGTGGAAAAGACAACTGACACACTAGATACATTAAGCCAACGAATGGAGAATGTAAGTGTAAAAGTCGATAACATTGACAATCGATTAACTCAATTTGAACGAGAAGTAAAGGGGGAATAGATAAATGGCAGAAATAACTGAGGCCGCATATCAACAATTACGTCAATATATAATTGAGAATTGGCAATTTATTGAGTTGCGAGATCAAACAAATATACCAATTATAAGATTATCACCAGATGACGAGAGAGTAACATGGGTTCATCAAATGATTGAAGGCGAACAGGAGATTGTCGATTATGACGAATTATTTAATCCAATTTATGGCGAGCCAAAAAGATTATTACCTAATACCCTACAATTGCAAATAGTTATTAAAGGGAATGATCCTGATATTACATTACCTCAAACATTTGCTAAATCCGTTATTTATAATGTACCAAATAACGGAGAAGCAATAAGCGAGGAAACATTTGAACCGTTTAATATGCAAAACCAAAACGATCAATTAACGGTGATACATAATATCCAAGTACCGCAACTATAGGCGGTGATTTAATGCAGATTACAGTAAATACTTTTGTAAAACCAATTAATACTTATCTTAATGGTATGCCCCAAAATGAAACTATAAATACTTACACATATATACAGCCATTATCTGACCATGTAGAGCACTTTGTAGTTACTTCCCGTACCGTCAAGGGTTATCTATCGCAATTTTATTTTAACGTCACCACAGACGTTAAAAGTGGCAATATTGATGTAAGGGATATATATAGTTTTGTCAATGCGTTACATTCTGATGTTGTAACAGAGATTTATAGGCAACCATTAAAGGCTAATCGTGATGTAACGAGCCATATAAAGTCAATACAAGCCCATAGGGACGTGTTTATATCTACTGAATATATTCCTATCCAAGCAACCGTAAACGTGCTAGAAAATGGTTCTATGAGTTTTTATATTATAAATCCTAGTCGTAGTGAGGTGATGGAATGATTTTATCAGGCGATACAGTAAGATTACAAGTACAATTTAAAACATTTACAGGGCAAGCAATTGATCCAACAGATATAACACTATCCATCTATGATTCTACCAAACAACAAATTGAACAGTTTAAATTAGATGACACTAACAAAAATGATGTTGGTGTTTATTATTTTGATTACGTTACCCCTGATGATAAACAAGATATTATTTTTGAGTTTAAAGGGGTTCATAATAACTTGCCAATCGTGGTAAGGGATTCATTAAAAATTAAATTTAATTAGACAAGGAGAGATTTAAAGAATGGCAGAAGACAATTTTACACAAGAGCAAGTTGATGAAGCAATTCAAAATGCTAAAGCAGAGTGGCAAGAACAGGAGTTAAATCCTATTGTTGCAGAATTGGAAGAAGTGAAAGGCAAACTTCCAAAAGAGCCAACTCAGGAGGAATTGGATTTACAACAACGTGAACAAGATTTATGGCAAAAGGAAGTAAATCTATCCTTAAAAGATAAAGGTTTAGAACAATTTGCTTCAATCGTCAAAGTCGAGAATGAAGAAGAATTAAAGGAAGTTGTTAAAGTGTTAGGCCAAGTAGTAAATGATATTAAAGTATCTACTGGCTATGTTCCACAGGATCATGCAAAAACAGACGAATATTCAAAATTTGAAAAGGACGGGAACGTTCAAGGAATGATAGCAACAAAATTATCAAAATTATTTGGGTAACAAGTCCAAGTAGGGCTATACATAAAAACTAAAAAAAGAAAAGGAATGATTATATTGTTTAAATCAGATAACTTCACACATGCAGAAAAGATTTCTTTAGCGAAGGAAATCGCAGTTATTGGAGTACAAGCAACACCACTAACATCAATGTTAATGGCAAAAGGTAATATCGAGAAGGCATTATCTACAGTCTATACATGGAGAGAAAAAACTCTTGACCATGATGAAGATTTATCCGCAGTAGAAGGATCGGACGAAATTAAATTTTATGAAAGTGCCCGAGCAGAACTAAACAACATTCTTGAAATCTTTAAGAAAGGTGCAAGCGTTTCAGGGACAGCGGTGGCAATGAAATCTACTCAATTTTCCCAGGAGATTGAAGATCGCCTTCTTGAATTAAAGATCAACATGGAAAAGAAATTTATCAATGGAGTTAAAGCAGATGGTTCAGTTGCACCATTTAAACGTCAAATGAGTGGTTTAATCGAGTTTGCCGATGAATCTAATGCAGTTGAAGTAACTGGTAATGTTACAGAGGATACTGTAAAAGAATTTATGCGTAATCTATGGAATCAAGACCTTGCAGAGGGAACTGTTTATGCTTTAGTTAATGCAGATATTAAAGAGCAGATAGATGCTATCTATAAAGATCGTTACGGCTACAATCACGTAACGACAAACTTTGGTCTATTAGTAGATTCTATCAATACAAATTATGGCACAGTTCATTTTGTATTAAGTAAGCATGTTCCGGCAGATAAGATTGTTGCTTTTAATGATTCTTATGTTAGCCTTGCATATTTACGTGAACCACACTTTGAGCCACTAGCAAAATCTGGAGACAATGTAAAAGGTCAAGTTATCGCAGAATCTACATTAAAAGTAGGTTCTCCAAAAGGTGTCGCAGTAGTAACTATTTCTGGAGCAACAGAGGAATAATCATTGATATAAAGGCATTCCCCAGAGTTGGGGAGTGTCTTTTTTAATTTAAAAAAGGAGAAAAAGGAGAATGAATGAAAAGGAATACTATTTAATTTTAAGAAGGAGGAAGGGGATTGGACAACTAGAGTTATCACAATTATTAAACTGTAGCCAATCTCTAATTAGCAAATTTGAGAATGATGACTGTAAAATGTCTAAAGACAAAATAGAGAGATATAAAGACTACATAGAAAAGAAGTAATTTAATCAAAAATCAAAGAATTGAGGTGAAGATGTGAGCGAGAAAACTTAAACACTTCTTCCTTTATTGTGGCTGTTTGGTAAATCTAAAATAAAATGCCGAACCATATAAAAGTCACAGGAAACAAAGGAAGAAGTTACAGAGTATAAAATGGAGTTTTAATTTGGAGAAGTGTGAGAGAGTTTCTTTCACATTAGTATGGATAAAGAATTAAAGGATAAATTCCCAACTTGGTGTTTTGAGCATAACCCCTTAGCGGTAACTTTGACTGATGATATTGACAGTTTAATTGGTTGCATGGTTGAACAAAAGGCAAAGGGTAATAAAATTAATTATTTTTATACCTTTGAGAGTGTTTATATTATGGACAAAAATGTCCGTAAGCCAACATTAGGGATTGATTTAGCGTTTACTAATGGTAGGTGTTGGGATAATCATGTAACACGTCTAAATCAAGGTAATAAAGTCAATAAACAATCGGCAAATATTAATTCAATTTTAAATATATCAGGTGATAATTACTTTGATAAATATTGTATGAGTACCGCTATTATGATGTGGTCATTTTATGATTTGCCATTACCGGCAAGTAGAGAAGGTAAAATGATCCTACTAGCAATTGATAGTGGGTTTTTAGGTCATTATGATAATAGATTTAAGCAAGTACATAATACGTACTTAGAAATGTTGGGATTTGAGGAACTAATTGATATTCTCAACAATACTACCCAAAAGGAATACGAACTAGTCCAGGAAAAATATAGAATGTCAGAAAAGATAACGATTGATGATAATGGTTATTTACAGACAAAATTACCATTATCGTTGTTGTCAAAAGTCCTTGACATTAAATTAGAATTACCAAAACAACCGTTTACCTTACATAAACAGTTTAAAAACGTTGGTAGACGAGTACAAGGTGATGAAGTCGGGGAACTAGGTAAAAATATTATCAGTTTCGCATTAACTCGTAAAAAATATTACAAATACACAGTAGCAATATAGGGGATTAATATTATCCCCTTATATTTATTTAAGGGAGAATTAAAAATGAACGGAAAATACTTCTTTTGTTACGATAAAAAATTGTCCTCGTGGTTGAGGTTTGAAAAAGGCTATAAATTTATAACTCATGCAATCCACCCTAAAACAAGACAAGATTTTTATTTATACGAATCAAGCAATCAATTATTTAAAGATGTAGTAGAATATAATACTAACAACAAATAAAGTTATGTGATAATACAACCAAATGGGAACGGTTAAGAGTCAATATTATCAAGGGATAAAGAAAAATGTCTTGCTAAATTATAACTTATTCTTATTTATAAATAATATTTTGTGTGATTTTACGACCAAAACGCGATTTGGAAATGAAAATTCATGTGATTTTACGACCATATAGGAATTAGGTATAT
This sequence comes from Ornithinibacillus massiliensis, assembly GCF_018310345.1. GTDB lineage: Bacteria > Bacillota > Bacilli > Bacillales > Amphibacillaceae > Ornithinibacillus > Ornithinibacillus massiliensis. Next base: position 529,520 of record NZ_JAGXBY010000002.1, on the reverse strand, counting down.
GGATATTCGTGTGAAATTGCAACCATATAGGTATATAATTAATTAAAATAATAAAATAATAAACTTAAAATAATATTTCATGGTTAAAGTAAACTTTTCCCATCAACTATTTTATTTTTAAGTTCAAAATCAAAACCTTTCCTTACACATATATGGATTTGTTGTTGGTGTCTTTTATAATTATACAATATTAAACAATGGAGGATATACAATTATGGAATTTAATCAATTTGCATTATCGAGTACAAAAATTAAATCTAATTGGTTTGATGGTAAAAAGAAATCTATTTTTAATAAAATTGGTAAAGAAGAAGGTTTGAATTTATATTTGCAATTATTTAGGTTTAGGCAACATCAGATTATCGGTGACGATAAAGAAAATTATAATCATCATGTTTTTCGTATTACTATTGGTGAAATGGTAAAGTTTACAAAAATGAACCTTAAAAAGAAACTTACCCATAATCAGATTCTTGAATTAATGAGGAAAATGGAAAACGCAGGAATTATTAAGTTACATACACCTTATCGGTGGGATCAATTAATTGATGATAATGGAAAAGTAAAATCTGATAAGTTGATAGTGTTGGAAGCCGCAGATGTTCCAAATACTCATATCAAAAAAAATCATAAAGGCCTTGTCGAAGATAAACCGAATACCGAAGAAGATTATTATATTCCTATAAATTTTAAAACGATAGATTACATGTATAATGACTTATTATTATCGTCTAAAGAAGTGAGTGTATATTTATTATTGCTAAAATTGTCGGGTTCAGGAGAACGAAAAGCAAATATTAATATTAATACTATAAAAGAATGGTTAGGTTATGGCAATGATACAATTACTAACATTCTCATAAACTTAAATAAAAATTGTATGGTTGCTACGTACACAAAACGGAGTAAAAAGGGAATCAATTATGAACATGTCCCAGTACGTTCTTATAAATATATTGAATCATTTAAAAAAGTAAATCATGATGCTTTCCGTGTATTTTTGAATCGTTATAAAAATAAAACTAATAATCCATTCATAGAGGTTGAGGAAGGAAATGATAACCCTTTCCATGATGTTGACGATAATGCAATAGGTGATGAATGGGACATTAGTCCAAACGGATATTAATATTAAATTTTCAAGTCCTTAACTTAGGTTAGGGGCTATTTTATTTGCAATTTAAAAATATTAATCAAAGGTGGTAATTATTAATGGAAAATCAAAAAGAAAGAACCTTAGCAGAATCAATTAATAAATTAGTTGACGTTGAGCGTGAGAATTATGATCGTTCCGTCATTAGCCTATATAAGTTAGAGCAGATCAATAAGAAAATAGAAACTATGAGCCAATTAGTTAAAGAAACAAGTGAAATTGCTAGACAAGTAGGTGTTAAAAAATGAATATTTATCAGGCATTAAAGCAAACGGATTTTAGATTTGCAGAATACTTTAAGTATCTCCACCCAGAACTAAGATTTGACCGTGACCGACCGTTAAAGTCAGAGGAAGAATTCCTTAAAACTGTTAATCGTAAATCTATGTCACCATTCTACCGTTGGGAGAAATCAAACGAATATAAAAATTTACTGATGTTGTACCTAGATTACAAGGTTAATGATGATTATGAGGATATATATAATCTAGTATCAAAAAAGGCAAAAGAAACTGGTGATCCTCAAACAGTAAAATTGTTTTTACAATTGCAGAAGGATATACAAAGTAATGCTAAGTTAGTGAAGCATAATTATAAAACGGAAATTGAAGATCACGAAAAAGATGAAGATGAATTTGATTTGAGTTAAGGAGTGTCTTTTTGGCACTCTTTTTTGTTTGAAAATGAGGTGAAATAAATGGCTGCTAAAATAAAATCGAATAATAAGGCATTACAACAGGTTATGGGTGATTTTCGGTTATTTGCAAAAAATTTCATTAAGATTATTGATAACAACGGTGAAAGTGTTCCATTTGTATTAAATCCTGAACAAGAACAATTCATAAATGAAATGGTGAAATATAACATCATTTTGAAAGGGAGACAGATTGGTTTTACGACACTTTCACTTGGTTACATGTTGTGGTCTGCATTAACTAAGCCGGATACAAACTATTTGATGATGACACATCATAACAAGGTAACTCAATCCTTATTAAGAAGGATTAATAAAATGTATCAGTATTTACCGCATGATAAATACCCTGAATTGTTCCCTAAGAAAGTTATCTCCAATAGAGATGAAATCTATTTTGAAAATGGATCACGTATTCAAATGGCAACGGCTGGTGGAGAGGATTCTATTTCAGGGAATACATTTGAATTAATTCACTTGTCAGAAATGGCAAAATATCCAACAGAACAACAAGAAGAAATTATTGCTACTTCCATTCCTGCACTAGCCAAAAACCCCAATTCTAAGATAATTATTGAAGCAACCGCAATGGGTTTTAATTATTACCAAGAGATGTTTATGAAAGCATGGAGAGGCAAGGAATCCGTTTGGAAGTCCCACTTTTATTCATGGTTGTCTAAAGCATATTCTAGTCAATTTAAGCACTCTTTTGATGAAGCAGAGGTATGGTTTAAGGAACATAATCAAGGGCGTAGAATGTCCTTTAATGACCTAGAACATGACGAAAAAATATTGCGAGATAAGTATAAAGCAACGTTCAGACAATTGATGTTTAGGAGATATTATATAGAAACAAATTCATTGGAAAAGTTTCAGCGTGAATTTCCAACTACACCTAATGAAGCATTTCAAACCTCCAATATATCTGTATTTGATACAAATAAGGTTGTTGAACGGTTACAAAATGTTATTGATCCACTACCTACCAATGAGATATATGACGAGATACCCGATATTTTAAAGCCATATTTAAATAAGAGTTTATTTATCTACCATTTACCTAAGCATGGAATAAGAATGTATGGTGGGGTTGATGTTGCTTCAGGTAATGGCGGTAATACGGATAACTCTACATGTTCAATATTTGATGTAGAAGGTCAACAAATGGCTTCATTTTATGCTAATGATGTGCCTGTTTATGAATATGCAAAAGTTATTAATGCATTGGGTAGATTTTTTAACTATGCGTTTCTTTGTGTGGAAAGGAACAGTTTTGGCACTCCATTATTGGAACGTCTTAGGAAGGAACATGGCTACTTAAACTTATTAAAAAGCAAAATATTTAATGAGCGTGGCAAGAAACGTTTCCAGTTAGGTTTCCAGACTACTAATGTCACTAAATCAATCCTTATTAGTGATCTAAAAGAGTATTTTGAGATGAATCAGATCAATATCGAATGTGTTCAAACGTTAGAAGAAATGAAAATTTACATAGATGATAACGGGAAAATGGGAAATAAACGTGGAAGTGGATTACATGACGACCTGGTAATTAGTGTGGCTATGAGTGTCCAAGCCATGAAGCAAGGGAAATATTATGTCGAAATATAAGGAGTTGAGGAAATGGATTTGCAACAATATATAAAAGATAAATATGATAGTGCAAGCGATTGGTTTGTTACTTTTGTAAATGAGGTACATAATCAACGACGTGTCCAAGATGTAATGGCTAAAAAAGAGTATTTAAACGGTAATCATGCGATATTACAGAAAGCCAGTTACAAGTATAAAGGGAAGGAATTTGTACCAAGGAAGATTGTATTACAGTATGCTAAGACCTTATTAAACTTTCAAAAAGCATATCTATTACAAAATACCATTACTTTGACTGGTAACGAAAAGATTGTTAAGAAGTATCAGCAAGTGAATCGTAAAGGTAAATATAATAGATTAAACCAAAAGATATTGGACAAAGTTCTCAAATATGGACAGGTCGCAGAGTACGTTTATATGGAAAATGGAACAATTAAATCTAAGTTGATTGATCCGAGTGAGGGTTATCCAGTTTACGACCATAACAATAATCTTATTGCTTACATACAGGCATTTATGAGTGATGGCATAGAGTATTATACCGTCTATGAACCTAAATATGTGAGTGAATATGATAATAAAGGTGGGGAATTGCGTTTAGTTGGTAGATACAACAACCTTTCGGGATTACCTATTATCTATCACAATCAAAACGAGTTAAACGAGGTTGAAGGAAGGTCAGAGTTAGATGATTGGATCAGTATATTAGACAACATGGAAGATTTAATTAGTAAATATACAGATAGTTTCTATAAGTTTATGAATCCTATTCCTGTTAGTATAGGACAAGAGATAAAAGGTGATGGGCTATCGAGTGATGTAGTAGGTGGCGGTATCTCCTTAGATGATGGTTCTGACTTCAAGTTGGAGAGTAATGGATTGGATTACCATACATTCGAAACGTTGTTTAAGACGTTGTTACAGTCATTGCTTGATACATCTCAGACACCTGCTGTAAGTATGAATAAGACGGACATCAGTAACCTTAGTGAAGTATCTATCAAATTACTATTCCAATTGGCTAACATTAAAGCGGCAGGTAATGAGTTGTTTATGCGTGATGGAATTGAACAGCGTTTCGAGAAGATACGGACATTGTTAGGATATAAAAATATTAAGTTTAGTGATGATGATTTTGATTCATTGGATATAGTATTCCAGTATGCTATGCCTTCAAATGATAAGGAGATTATTGAGATGTTGAAGGAATTACGTGATATGGGTGCTATATCATTAGAATCCTTATTAAGCCATTCTCCTATGACAAGTGATGTCCAAATGGAACTAAATAAGATTATGAGTGAGGGTAATAATAGTACAGTTAGTACAGACGGTAAGGATAAGATTGATACAGTTGAGTAATGGTTAATGATAATGATTATCAATTAAATTGGATTTATTATAAAAGTTGATGTAATGGGGATTGTGAATGGATAGGATATATCGCTGTTCACGTCCCTGTTACAATAGAACAACTACGCTCCTCAATTTAGACAAGAGAACACAAGAGTCAATCCTCTATCCATCTCATTAAAATAGAAATGTCTATATACTATGTATAATAAGACATTTTTTATTCAGTTTTTATACATAAATATACTAGAATCGGCTAGAAACCTTGATAAATTAGCATTTTATGATTAAGTTTTCAATCAGATAGTTTAAGCAAATGATGAAATTTAGTCCTAATAGGTTAATAAGAGACGTTAGAATCGCTTTAAATAAGGCACGGATACCCCTATTATGGGAACGAGGTCGCCTAGCATATGCCTTTACACACCCGAGAAAAATTAACCAAAATCTAATTATTTGAAAAATTTAGGTAAATATGATGACAATATAATATTTTATGGTAAAATAGTTGCGACACCTTAGATATATCAAATAAAAATTTAATTAAATTAGGGGTGTTGCAATGAAAAAAGGAATATTTACTTTTGTTATTTTTTCTATTTTATTAGTTGGTTGGGGAGTTAAACTATGATTATTGGTATTTTTTTGTAATTGTAGGTGTAGTAATTGTTCTTGTTATGTTGATGGGGGATAAAGTGAAAGAATTAAATACTAAAAAAGAAGAATTCGAAAAAAACGAAATAACAAAAATATTAGAAGGGAATAATTTTATTATTTCTAAATCCTATTCGTCGCAGGAATACCGTTTATCAAAAGAAAATAGCAATATTTATTATGATGACTCAAAAATAGCAATTTTAATAATTAACAAAAAGGAGAGACACATCTCAGAAAGAGTAGAGATTTTTAATAGAGAAAGAGAGAAAGGGAATGTTAAAAATTATGAACTAGATTTATTTGCATTTAAATATGAACCAATATTAATAGAGGTAAAAAATATCATTCAATCGGAAATTATTCAGGATGATATATCTATCACAAAAACATCAAGAGGTTCACAAGTGGGTGGTGCATTAGTAGGTGGGGTGTTGGCTGGAGGTGTAGGTGCAATTATAGGTGGTTTAAGTGGAAACCAAACTAATACAGGTGCAACAAGAAAAGTTGAATTAGTTTTTACTATTGACGAACCACTTAACCCAACTATTAAATTTAAGTTTTTAGATGAAATTTCACCTATTAAAAAAGATAATCCAAAATACGAAACTGCAATTAATGAAGCAATAGAATGGCAAAAACTTATCTCAATTTTATTACACAGATACGAGAAAGAGGATAATACCACTTATACTAAATAACTATCTAAGAAAGCAGGATTTTCCATCTCCTTGTCGAATAAAGTAGACAAAGGAGATGATAAGATTGAAAAAAATAACTTTAATGAAAATTTTTGCTCAAGAGTGTGCAATTTTAGTTGATCAAGGTAAAAGTGTAAACGTTCAAACAGTTAAAGAACATATTGAAAAAGGGGACTTAATTAATTGGCTAATTGATAATTATATGGGTAAAAGTTCTCTATATATGGGAGTCAATTCATTTTCAAGTGAGGATATATCATATGTCCATGAAGAGTATAATGCTCTCTTGATGGGGTATTATGATGATGAGTTCAGTAAATGGGGGATACAAAACAATGGCTTCAACTTGTTAGTTAGTTGGGGTATCGAAATACTTAGAGATGTCAACGAGAATGAGAAAGTTTAATTAGAGAGGGGAGAAGGGTTGAAAAGATTTCTAACTAATACTCTTTGTAAATTCTCATAAAGTTGCGTGTGAATAATATTTTGATTTATCCATAAAGATGGGGAAATTATTGAATTTATCATGCTTAAACTATTCTCATTCGGATCTATTTATAGACACTCAATTGGGTGTCTTTTTTATTGCCAAAATTAAGGAGTGATGAAATGAACAATTTACAACGTCTTGAAATGGAAACAAAGGGAATCCAACTAGATCAAAGCGAATTAACCATCTATTTACAAGAAAACAACCTACAACCGTTTGAGCCATACAATCCAGAATCTGCAACTTCAAAAAAATTAATATATCAATCGGCCTTATCTATATTAGAGTCACTAGCCAACAATCCTCAACAGATGAAAAATTATAAGCATGAGGACATGACAATTTCACAATTTCATGAAAATTTAATGTCACGTATTGACCAACTGGAACGTAAAATTAGAACGCTTAAAACAGACGAACAACTTCAAAATGAATCTAACTTCTTTATGTTGTTTGGAGAGTGATTAGATGTTGCAGCATGATTTTAATTTTATGATTAATGAATTTGGTGTCCCTGTCAAATTGAATGATGAAACAAACACACGTAAAGTTCTACTATCTAGCCGTGGAATAAGTAAAATAGAAACTAATTTTGATGATCGAATTATCCATACTAACTTCCCTATAAAGCGTGGAGATACAATGAAATATAACGATGTAATCTACTTAGTTTATTCCGATGTTCAAGCAAAAAAAGGATTTGAATATCAATCACTAATAAGACCAATGACTAATACATTTACCTTTACATACTTGACTGAGGGAGTAATAGATCATTATGACGAACTGGATAACCCTGTTTATGTTCCAGGGCACGAACCCCGAGAAGTTATAGAGAAATTACCTTGCATTGCTTATCAAGAGGGGAATCCTACCTTATCTAGTGGGAAAATCATCCTACCAGAAACTCGTATTAAGGTTATAATGCCTGATAATAATATGACGGAACAGATAAAAATGAATACTACACATACTGTAATAAATCATACATATAACATTGTCGATATTAACTTATTACAAAAAGGGATACGTATATTTACAATGGATTGGGCAATATAGTGAAATATTTAATAGGAAGAAACTTAACCTCTCTAATTATAAATATTGGACAATTTAACCATTATATGCTATATTTTACTTAACAGAAAAAGTGGTTCGTTAGGTAAGAGAAACCTTATTATATCAAGGTTTTAGGTTTTTAATCTCTTTGCCTTCTCAGAAGAAAATCAATCAAATGATGCGTGCAATGAATAATCAAATGGATAAATAGCATACTGCAATCATGTTATACAAAATCAAGTATACATTGCACAAAGATACCCCGTACTATTCCTAGTAGGGGTTTTTTCATGCGATAGTATAATTATCCTTTTAACCATATAAGAGTTTTGTCAATAGGTTATCCACCTAATTGTCAAATTCCAGATGCATAAATTGGTCAACCATCTGATATAATGGATGGCAGAAGCAAATTAGGAGGTTAAGTATGTCTGAGATAAATATTTTTCTTGCATTTGGTGCTGGATTTCTTTCTTTTATTTCTCCATGTGTATTACCACTTTACCCGGCATTTTTATCATACATAACAGGAATGAGTGTTAGTGAAATAAAAGATGACCATAAAATGTTAAATCGTAATAGTATTATTCATACGATATGCTTTTTAATCGGATTTTCTAGTATTTTTATTATTTTTGGATTTGTGACTTCCTCTATAGCTCAATTTCTTTTGACTTATAAGGATATAATAAGACAAGTGGGTGCTTTATTAATTATATTTTTTGGACTTGTCATTGTCGGTATTTTAAATTTTAAGTTTTTAATGAAGGATAGGAAGGTAACTTTTAAAAACCGTCCGTCAGGCTTTTTAGGTTCTGCCTTAATTGGGTTTGCCTTCTCATTAGGGTGGACACCTTGTACAGGACCTATACTAGCAGTAGTATTTACATTAACTGCAACCGATCCTAGTAAAGGTATGGTGATGATGATTGCATATATTTTAGGTTTTTCAGTCCCATTCCTTGTCCTTTCCTTCTTTATTGGGAAATTAGGTTGGATTAAACGGAATAGCCATAAATTAGTTAAAGTCGGCGGTTATATTATGATTGCTTTAGGTATTGCCCTATTTTTTGATTGGATGACGAAACTCACTGCTTTCTTAGCTGGTTGGATAGGTTTCAATGGATTTTAACGGTAAACTATATTATTATAATACCTATAGATTCTACATAAGGAAGTGTTATTTTTGAGCAAACCCAATAACTTAATTTTACAAACTGCAACTGCACTTATTGCCTTTATACTGCTAGGGTTTTCTGTATATTTGTTTTTTGCAGGTCATAACTCTCCAGGTGGTGGATTTATTGGTGGCCTTGTTACAGCAGCAGCTGTAGTATTACTATATATGGCATATGGTATTGATTTTGTAAACAAAATATTGCCAATTAATTTTCGAGCGCTGATTTCAGTCGGATTGTTAGTTGCATTCTTAACAGGTGTAGGTTCATTCTTATTTGATGTTCCATTTTTATCACATACATTTGGTTACTTTGAATTTCCTATATTTGGGGAAGTGGAACTAGCGACTGCAATGTTGTTTGACTTGGGAGTGTATTTAACAGTAGTAGGTGTAACCGTAACAATTATAATAAATATAGCAAATGATACAAAAGCAGAAGTTTGATTTTATATAATTGGGGGATTTGTTAAATGGCAAGAATTTTGGTAGTTGATGATGCTAAATTTATGCGCACGACTCTTCAATCGATTCTAACCAAGGATAACCATGATGTTGTAGGGGAAGCAGAGAATGGGAAGGAAGCAATATCACTTTTCTTAAAGGAAAAACCTGATTTAGTTATTATGGATATTACCATGCCGATTATGAATGGTATCGAAGCTATCAAAGAAATAATGAAGATTGATTCGAATGCTTCCATTCTTGTTTGCTCAGCGATGGGGCATCAGAAAGTGGTTGTAGAAGCGATAGAATTAGGGGCAAAAGACTTTATCGTAAAACCATTCGATGAACACCGTGTGTTGGAGACGGTTAATCGCGTATTATCACACATTACAAGCTAATCTATACACCGGGAAAGAGTGTTACTATGTTTTGGATAATAGCAAGTACAGTTGTAGCATTTGTGATGGCTTCTGTCATGATTGTTGTTCGCTTAAAAGCATCCAGAAAGCCCGCTTCTGTAAAAAGAATTATTTTACCACCTTTGTTTATGAGTACTGGGGCATTGATGTTTCTTTTCCCAGAGTTTCAGATAAAGTGGATTCAAGTATTAGAAGCCCTTACTGTTGGAGTTGTTTTCTCGATTTTTCTTATCAAAACCTCTAACTTTGAAATACGAAATGATAGAATATATTTGATTCCTTCCAAAGCCTTTATATTTATATTAGTTGGCTTACTGATAGCCAGATTAATTTTAAAGATTGCATTAGGAGGAACAATTACATTAGGAGAAACAAGCGGAATGTTTTTCTTATTAGCTTTTGGCATGCTTGGTAGTTGGAGACTAGCGATGTTATATAAGTATAAACAATTAGAAAAAGAATTAAAGGTGCCTTCATCTTCTTGAGGGCACCTTTCTTATTCGAAACGTATTGTTCATCGACATCTAATTCTCTAGCACTTCACACTATACTTATTGGCTTTTCTTATAACTAGCTTGCCAGTTCGTTCTATAATCCTCTTTAGATCGTTTAAATAGATGTTCATATGGAGATACATCGATTTGTTTTTCTTTTAATTTTTTTCGTAAGAATTTATGATCTCGCTTTGGTGTTGCGAGAATATATCCTTCGATGACAACATCCTGATTAATTTTACTCATCCCTTGTTCAAGCGCCACTTGCCCTATTTTACTAGCAATTTTTTGCCTAGCTACATCTCGGAATAATTCAGGGACGGGGGAGACCAACTCCTCAAGTAGATCTTTCTCTTCTTGATTCCACATATGCTTCGACTTCTCTATATAATGGAGCTCCCAATCCATCATGGATTTTCCATCTTCTTTTGGAAGCTGTTTTAAGAATTTGCGGAACATAAAGTATCCACCGATTGCCATAAATCCAATCATAAAAAATCCCCAAAACACTATAAAATATGACATAATATCCACCTTTTTCCTTCATTTTACTTTACTATCGTATCAAAATTTAGTTGAATTATAGGTAGCAGTTATGTAATTTTACTACTAAGCGTTAAAATTCTGATAAACTTATTACTTTTAATAATTATCTATGCTAATATTATTATAATTATAGTTTACTTTTTAAACAACTTTCATATTTGGATAAATATCAACATATAGTATAGTAAGCTTGTGAGATTGTAAGAATTTTGTAGTAAAGGGGCGGATCCAATGGAGAAAGAATCAAATAAAGACAGTATAGAGCAAAATTCAGCAGTGGTAATCAGCCCTTTTGAAAGCGTATTATCAGAAACGGATAGTCTTCATATGTTACCAGAGTTTATCACAGATTGGATAGAGCAAAATAGTAATGAGTTTTTCTCTTTATGGGATAGTAGAGGTATAGGTCTATATTTTTCAAAATCGATTGAACATATACTCGGTTTAAAACCTAGAGAATTAGTAGGTAAATCTTTTCAGGATTTTATACTTCCTGAAGATGTTGCATACATAAAGAAGGATTTTAATCAAGACACGTTTACAAACCAAACCTTTAATGTACATATCGTTAATTATGATCAAAAATACATATGGTGTGAAGTTAAAGTTGCAAAAATTACCGATCCAACAACTGGGGAACATCTCTATATTTGCACGACAAGAGATATTACAGAAAAAAAAGAAACCGAGGAAATGATGATTCGTTCAGAAAAAATGTCTATTGCCGGTCAACTAGCAGCTGGTATTGCGCATGAAATTAGAAATCCGCTAACATCCATTAAAGGGTTTCTTCAATTACTACAGGCTGGGGTAAATCGCAAAGATGTATATTATAAGATTATGATTGATGAGATTGAAAAAATGGAAACTATTACATCAGAGCTGTTGTTTATTTCCAAACCGCTTACAGATAATAAGAAGCAAGAATCTATCTTACAAATGATCAAAGATGTAATGGAATTACTTAAACCCCAAGCAAATCTGAAAAATATATTAATAGAAATAATTGGGGATGAACAATTTATCTATTGTGATAAATCCCAGATAAAACAAGTACTAATCAATATTATTAAGAATGCAATTGAGGCAATGGAGGAAGCTGGAAAGATTACGGTAATACTAAAGGATATGGCTGATGAGATTAAGATTGACATAGTCGATGAAGGGCCAGGCATAGATGAAGAAGTTATCCATAAGCTAGGTGAACCGTTCTTCACTACTAAACAGCAAGGTACTGGACTAGGTTTAATGATTACAAAGCAATTATTGGAAAGACATAATGCAAAGTTAGAAATCTTACAAAATGAAATTAAAGGGAGTACATTTCGGATTATTTTCCCAAAATAGGACTCATTGTTACTGCTATTGATATAATTAAGTAGGAAATTAATTCGAACTTGTGTATAAGTAATGCTTATCACCTTGAATAAGATTTTTGTATAGTAAATCGAGTATGAAACAATTGTTTTATACTCGATTTTCATTTAAGATGAGTATGTAAGAAAACTAATAGACTTTGGAAGCGCTTATGTGTAGTTGAAATTATGTTATCTTAGTAAACGTTCCAAATCTAGAGAATTCCGTTTTGAAAGGGGTTTATGAAAATGGGGGAGAATAGTGTCTTCAATGCAAAGAAGAAATTCGAACTTAATGGTAAGTCTTATAACTACTATCAGCTTAAAGCATTAGAAGAATCTGGCTTAGGCAAAATTGATAGATTACCATTTTCTATTCGTGTTCTTCTAGAATCTCTCGTACGTCAATACGATGGCCGTGTAATTAATGATGATCATGTAAAAGGATTAGTAAAATGGGGAACAAAAGATGGTAAAGGGGTAGATGTCCCTTTTAAACCGTCACGTGTTATCCTACAGGACTTCACAGGAGTACCTGCAGTAGTTGACTTAGCTTCTTTACGTAAAGCGATGGTAGATTTAGGTGGAAAGCCTGAACAAATTAACCCAGAGGTACCGGTTGATTTAGTAATTGACCACTCAGTTCAAGTCGATCAATATGGTTCTCCAAGTGCATTACAAGCAAATATGGATTTAGAATTCAAACGTAATGGGGAGCGCTATGAGTTCTTACATTGGGCTCAAAAAGCATTTGATAACTATCGTGCAGTACCACCAGCAACTGGGATTGTTCACCAAGTAAACTTAGAGTACATTGCCAATGTAGTTCATGAAGTAGAAAATGGAAATGGTGAGTATGATGCATTTCCTGATACATTAGTAGGTACTGACTCACATACTACTATGATTAACGGGCTAGGTGTACTAGGTTGGGGTGTAGGTGGTATTGAAGCAGAAGCAGGAATGCTTGGCCAACCTTCATACTTCCCACAACCAGAAGTAATTGGTGTTAAATTTACTGGCAGCTTCCCACAAGGAACTACTGCTACAGACTTAGCACTTAAAGTTACTCAAGTACTTCGTGAGCGTAATGTAGTTGGTAAATTTGTAGAATACTTTGGTCCAGGTCTAAAAGATATGCCGCTTGCAGACCGTGCGACTATTTCTAACATGGCTCCAGAATATGGTGCTACTTGTGGATTCTTCCCAGTAGATGAAGAAGCACTTAACTACCTACGCTTAACTGGACGTAGTGAAGAGCATATTAAATTAGTTGAAAAGTATTGTAAAGAAAATGACCTATGGTATTCACCTGAAGTAACGGATCCTGAATATACTGAGGTTGTTGAAATTAACTTGTCAGAATTAGAACCAAACCTTTCTGGTCCTAAACGTCCGCAAGACTTGATTCCACTTTCTAAAATGAAAGAAGAATTCAATAAGGCAATTACGGCACCACAAGGTAACCAAGGCTTTGGACTAGATAAATCAGAGTTTGATAAAGAAGTAACCATTAAGCTTTCAAATGGTAAAGAGACCGTGATGAAAACCGGTTCTATTGCAATTGCAGCAATCACTTCTTGTACCAATACATCTAACCCATATGTTATGTTAGGTGCTGGATTACTTGCTAAGAAAGCAGTTGAAAAAGGCTTGGAAGTACCGGCTTATGTAAAAACTTCTCTAGCACCAGGTTCAAAAGTTGTAACGCGTTACTTAGAAGATGCTGGTTTAATGCCGTACCTAGATAAATTAGGATTTAGCCTAGTTGGGTATGGTTGTACTACATGTATCGGTAACTCAGGACCGCTTTTACCTGAAATTGAAGAAGCAATTGCAAGCAATGACTTAACGGTTGCATCTGTATTATCTGGTAACCGTAACTTTGAAGGTCGAATTCATCCATTAGTAAAAGCAAACTACCTAGCTTCACCACCATTAGTAGTTGCTTATGCACTTGCTGGCACAGTAGATGTCGACTTAGCTAAAGATGCTATCGGTACAGATGCAGATGGTGAACCAATTTATTTAAATGATATTTGGCCATCAATGGAAGAGATTAAGAATGAGGTTAATCGTGTCGTTAATCCAGAAATCTTCCGTAAAGAGTATGAGAATGTATTCAATTCTAACGAGAAGTGGAACGAAATCGATACAACTGATGAACCGTTATTCGAGTGGGATGAAGATTCTACTTACATTCAAAACCCTCCATTCTTTGAAGGGTTATCCAAAAATGCAGGTACTGTAAAACCTTTAAACAACCTACGTGTTATTGGTAAATTTGGTGACTCGGTAACGACTGACCATATTTCACCTGCTGGAGCAATTGCTAAAGATATGCCTGCAGGACTTTACTTACAAGAAAAAGAAGTTTCACCAAGAAACTTCAACTCTTATGGTTCCCGTCGTGGTAACCATGAAGTCATGATGCGTGGTACATTTGCGAATATCCGAATTCGTAACCAGATTGCACCAGGTACTGAAGGTGGTTATACAACCTACTGGCCAACAGGCGAAATCATGCCAATCTATGATGCGGCGATGAAGTATCAAGAAGAAGGTACTGGTTTAGTTATTCTAGCTGGCAAAGATTATGGTATGGGATCTTCTCGTGACTGGGCAGCGAAAGGTACTAACCTTCTAGGTATTAAGATGGTTATTGCGGAAAGCTTTGAGCGTATTCACCGTTCTAACCTTGTTATGATGGGAGTACTTCCATTAGAATTTGAAAAAGGTCAAAATGCTGAAAAGTTAGGTCTAACAGGTAAAGAAACATTCAATCTAGAAATTGGTGAAGATGTTAAACCTCATGACCTTGTAAAGGTTACTGCTACAGATGAAAATGGTAAAACAACTGAATTCAAAGCTGTAGTACGCTTCGATAGTGAAGTTGAAATTGATTACTACCGTCATGGTGGTATCCTACAAATGGTATTACGTAATAAACTAGCCTAATACTCAAGAAAGCGAGCTCCTTTGGGGCTCGTTTTTACATGGATAAAATGTATTATATGTCAAATAACGACGTACGAAATAGTTGTATTTGTGAAATCTCTTTGACAGATAGGTTTATTTCTTTATTATTTTAGCTAAGATTGTATACTATAAGCATAGATAGCAGAGATGGAATACATAATGTTGGGAGTTTAACTAATGATAAAAAAGTTTGTAGGTATTACAATCTTACTAGCTCTAGGTATTGCGTTAGTCATTAACGTATTGGATTTAAATAATAAAGAGACATCTGGTCCTAATTTAGTCGATGTAACAGGTGACACGTCTGTTGAAGGCGTAACCATCGTATCTCCTGGTACTAACGGCTTAAATGTCGGAGATCAGGCACCAGAATTTGAACTACCGTTATTAAATGGGGATGTAGTAAAGCTCTCAGATTTAAAGGGCAAAAAAGTACTGATTAACTTCTGGGCGACGTGGTGTCCGCCTTGTAAAGAGGAAATGCCTGAGATGCAGCAGTTGTACGAAGAATATGGAGATGATATTACGATTATAGCTATTAATGCCACCGGTTCAGAACGTAATGAATCTGCTGTTCGTGATTTTATTGATGAATATGGCTACACATTTCCAGTAGCAATTGACAAAAATAACGATACGACAGATAATTATATGGCTTACACGATTCCAACTTCTTATTTTATTGGTACGGATGGTGTTATACAAGTACCGCGAAAAGTCGGTCCGATGACATATGATTTTATGGTGGAAATGATGAATTCCTTAAACTAAAGGATTATATTTTTCTAAAAATTATTATACAAACCAACAGAAATGGTAATACTTCTATTAAAAAGGGAGTGATTACCATTTCTTTGAAAAAACGACTTTCATTTGAAGAATTGGTTCAAGCGAATAGACAGCAAATACTAGATGATAAAGAAATCTTGGACCGAATTGAGCAAAACCTAGAAAAGAGAGCCAGAGATTTACTATCAAAACGAAAAGAAGCATAGTTATTAGTATCAAGTACTTCAGACCTCCACTATGTGTAGCAAATTTGTTACATAGGGTGGAGCTTTTTCATTTTGTGCTTATTGTTTTCTTGAATAGTTATAGCAGAAAATCAAACAATAACATTGCCAATGGCAATCGAATACAACAAGGAGGAATGAACATGACGGAAAAAAATCATACACCAAAGCCAGATGATCGCAGTGATAATGTAGAAAAACTACAAAATATGGTTCAAAACACGATTCAAAATATCGAGGAAGCGCATGAAACCATGCAATTTGCTTCAGGTGAGGAAAAGCAGAACATTATCGAAAAAAATAAACGTCGAGAAGAAGCAATTGAAGGCTTCCGTTCTGAAATTCAAGATGAAGCGCATGATCGTTAGCCATAGGAATATTTGTGAAGTCACTTGGTAAAAGCCTCATAATATATAGCTGTCCTTGTTATATCTTTTGAAGAGGCTAATTATACTAAACATGGATACGCCACCAATCTATAATTTTGTTGAAGTATTAAACCGAACTATTATGAAATCGAACAGAATGGTATAGTAGTTCGGTTTTCCCTTTAGTAAATAGGATAAATTCTGAAGCCTCTTTATTTATGTTTCGACCAGGGTATATGCTAAACTAAACATACATAATAAGGGAGGACTTCAATTGAATAAAGTAAAAATACCAATCGAAGTAAGATATCAAGAAACCGATCAAATGGGAGTAGTGTACCATGCTAACTACCTAGTTTGGTTCGAAATTGGACGCACCAAATTTATCGAGCACTTAGGACTAAGCTATGTAAACTTGGAAAAGAATAATGTGGTTTCTCCTGTCTTGGATGCGCAAGTTTCTTTTAAAAAACCAGTTCGTTATGGTGATAACGTATTTGTAGAGACATGGATAGAAAAATATGATGGACTAAGAACCGTGTATGGTTACCAAATTATTGATGAAGAAGGGGAAATAAGGGTAACAGGAACGACTAAACACGTTATCGTGAAAAAGGATAACTTTAGACCTGTTTCTTTAAAAAAAGCATTTCCTAATTGGCATGAACGATATATGCAGAGTATAGAAGGGGAACAGTAATGGCTTTTGGATTGAACAGAGATGAATTAATAGAATGGAAAAGAAAAGTGGCAAAAGGGGAAATTGCCATTTTGACCCATTATTGGTTAGATGATCGTTTTCCAGGTTGCACAAGTGTAACGAAAGTAGGTTGCAAAGACGTTGAGAAGTTAATAGAGTGGGGCAATCAATATCATCTGAATCCTAACTATATCCACCTTGATGAAAGATACCCTCACTTCGACCTATTTGGTCAAAGGCAAAAAGAGGTATTAATCCAAGAGGGTAAATGGGATCATATAACCAAATTTGATTTATAAAAAGCGCTAAAGTACATAAATTTTAGCGCTTTTTCTTTTGCTTCTTTTCTGGTACATAGTCCACTCCACCAGGATGAAACGGATGGCATTTACTTATTCGTTTAATTGTTAAGTATCCGCCTTTTATTGCCCCATGCTTCCGTATTGCCTCAAGTCCATATTCGGAACAGCTTGGATAAAACCGACATGTAGATGGTGTAAAGGGACTAATGGCACTACGATAAAACTTAATAAGGCCTATAAATAGATATTTCATATACGAACCTTCTTTAAAAAGGAGTTAATATTATTTATTGAAGCGTATAGTTGCAATGGCATCATGCATATGGATAGATTCTTCATTTTGACATGATACCTTAAATCCTGTCACATAAGGTAATTCGTATAAATCAGCAGCTACTAATCTCGCCATATCCTCAACAAATCGGGGATTTTCATACGCTTCCTCGGTTACCATTTTTTCATCTGGTCGCTTCAAAATTGGGTGTAATCTAGCACTTGCATTACTCTCAGCAGCCTCTAATAAAGCAAGCTTCCAATCCTCCTCTAAATCAGTGAAATCATTGGAGAGGGAAACCTCCATCCTTACATTTCCACGTTGGTTGTGGGCACTGTATTCACTAATTTCTTTTGAACAAGGACAAAGTGTTGTAATCAGGACAGACATTCCAACATTCATGATGTATCCACTATCCTGATTGTAGGAAACTTCCATCGTTAAGTCGGCATGATTTAACCCCGCTATACCTGTACTAGGTCCTTTGCGTTCATAAAACCAAGGAAATTGTATCGTTATCTTCGCATCTTTTTGACCTAATCGTTCAGCAAGCTCTTTAGTGAATTCCTTTAACATGGAAAAATCAGCATGAAATCCATTTACACTATAGGCAGCTAATTGCTCCATAAACCGACTCATATTCGTACCTTTACTTGATTGTTGGATACTTGATGTAAAGGTAAATGATGCAACACTTGTTTGTGAATGTGGTGCAGTAGCACTGTCGATTATAATAGGGTATTTCACATTCGTAATACCAACTTCATCAAGCTCAAATAAAAAGTCTTTTTGTATATTTTGTAAATCAGCCATTTTTTCTTTTTCCACTGGTTTGTGCTTGGGACCAGGTTCTACAGTTCCAAATAATTTATGTCTTTCTTCTTTTGTAGGTAATGTTTTACGCGGTATGTTGTTTGAATTCATGACTATTTCCCTTTCTAGTGCAAGACTTGTCTCTGTCCAAAGTATAAGGCAAGTATTCATTCGATTTCAATTATACCGCTTTTACATCCACTTAATTTTAGGCTCGGTTTTATTTATAATCCGTTTTATATTTGCTAAATGTCGATAAATGACAAAAAGTGTTAAAACAGCTATCACAATCATTAAACCAATATCCCCAAAGAAAATAGAAACAATAAAGGATACTAGACCAGTAATCATAGAAGAAAGTGAAACATATTTTGAGATTTTTAATGATACTAGAAATGTCAACACCATTACACCAAATAAAATTGGATTGACACCTAATATAATCCCACCTGATGTTGCGACGGCTTTACCACCTTTAAAACGAGCAAAAATCGGGTAAGTATGTCCCAATACAGCAAAAATCCCAATCGCTAGTCTATATACATCCGCATCAAAAAATAATGGAATGAGGGTAGCTAGAGTACCTTTTAAAATGTCTGCTGCTGTAACAATAATCCCAGCTTTTACTCCTAGCACACGAAATGTATTCGTCCCGCCAAGATTTCCACTACCATGTTCGCGAATGTCAATTTTATAGCCAAGTTTACCTACAATAAGTGCTGATGGAATGGAACCTAAGAGATACGCAATTATTGCAAATAGAACATATTCCATTTAACTTCCTACTTTCTTCTTTAAAATTATATATATAGTTTATCATGAACTATTAATATTAGGTACTAAATTATGAAGGATAAATAAAATCTTAACACAAAAGGTGTTTTACTTACATGATAAACTAATAATAAGTATAATCGAAATGAAAGGAGTTACCAAATATGCAGAATCCTAGTAATAATGTCATAAGAGAAATATTAGAATCAGCTAAAACCATTGCGGTGGTTGGATTATCTGATAATCCCGAAAGAACATCCTATCAGATTTCAAAAATAATGCAAGATGTAGGGTACCGCATTATTCCTGTTAACCCTACGGTTGACGAAGTATTAGGGGAAAAATCCTATGATTCCTTATCAGAAATTAAGGAACCAATTGATATTATTAATGTATTTAGAAGACCAGAATTTTTGCCTGAAATAGCGAAAGAAGCTCAAGAAACGGATTGTAACGTTTTCTGGGCTCAACAAGGAATTACCAATGAAGAAGCATATGATTATTTAACCGAAAAAGGTTTTACTGTAATCATGGATCTATGTATAAAAGTTGCACATGCTGTATTAGTTAAAAAGTAAGTTAGATACGGAGCAAAAAGAAATTATCATAGTGTAATCCGAACTTTGGCAATTCTTCTATAAGGATTGGAATAGTTCGGTTTTTTTATGCCGATTTCAAATAACAGATCCTTGACTAAGCTATTTAGTGATAAGATATAGTGAAAAACCATGATAAAATAGCTATCATTATAGAACTTCTATACATTTTAAAATATGTTGTAGTATACTTATTAATATTGTGTTGGTAATTGACCTTTACAAAAACAAACACCTGTTCTACTATATTAAATATGACAATGAACTATTGGTGAAGGGAGCTAACGGAATTGGACAAGAAACCTTTACATTATTCTGATGATTCCATTCAAGTACTGGAAGGTCTTGAAGCTGTTCGGAAACGACCAGGGATGTATATTGGTAGCACCGACCATCGAGGATTACATCATCTAGTATTTGAAATTGTTGATAACGCAGTTGATGAAGCATTAGCAGGATATGGAAATAATATTAAAGTAACCATACATAAAGATAATAGTATTTCAGTAGAGGATAGCGGTAGAGGAATCCCTACTGGTAAGCATAGTACTGGTAAATCGACAATGGAGGTTATATTTACCGTATTACACGCTGGCGGAAAGTTTGGCCAAGGTGGTTACAAGACAAGCGGTGGATTGCATGGAGTTGGGGCTTCTGTTGTTAATGCCTTGTCGGAGTGGTTAGAAGTAACTTCTCACCGCGATGGAGAAGTCTATTTTCAGCGCTTTGAAAATGGTGGAACTCCCATTGGAACTAGCAAGAAGATTGGAAAGACAAAAAAGACTGGTTCCACAATACACTTTAAGCCGGATGCATCCATTTTCTCTACTACTGTTTTCAGCTATGACACCATTTCTGAACGATTACGTGAAGCTGCATTTTTATTAAAGGGCTTACGTATTGAGGTATCGGATGAGCGGACAGAAGAAAATGACGTATATGAATATCCCGATGGATTAAAGTCCTTCGTAAAATATTTAAATGAAGATAAGGATCCACTACATGAAGTAGTATTTTTTGAAGGGGAACAACAAGAAATTGAAGTAGAGTTTGCTTTTCAATTTAATGACGGTTTTTCAGAAAATATGTTATCCTTCGTTAACCATGTTCGTACGAAAGATGGTGGTACCCATGAATCGGGAGCAAAGGCTGCTATTACGAGAAGTTTCAATGATTATGCAAGAAGAACCAATGCCTTAAAAGAAAAAGATAAGAATCTGGAAGGAACTGATATTCGTGAAGGGTTAACGGCACTCGTATCAGTTAGAATTCCCGAAGAAAAATTACAGTTCGAAGGCCAAACTAAAGGTAAGCTCGGTACTTCAGAAGCTCGCTCAGCAGTTGATGCAGTCGTATCTGAAAAACTGAATTTCTTTTTAGAGGAAAATCCAGATGTTTCAGGACTATTAGTGAAAAAGGCTATAAAAGCAAAAGAAGCACGGGAAGCGGCTAGGAAGGCCCGTGATGATGCAAGGTCTGGTAAGAAAAAACGTCGTAAGGAAACCATCTTAAGTGGTAAACTTACTCCAGCTCAATCGAGGAACCCGGATAAAAATGAATTATACTTAGTAGAGGGTGATTCTGCGGGTGGTTCAGCAAAGCAAGGAAGAGATCGTAAGTTCCAAGCGGTTCTTCCACTACGAGGTAAAGTAATCAATACGGAAAAGGCAAAGCTCCAAGACGTATTTAAAAACGAGGAAATCTCAACTATTATTCATACTATCGGAGCTGGAATTGGGCCTGAATTTAATCTTGAAGATACCAATTACGATAAAATCATCATCATGACAGATGCAGATACGGACGGTGCCCATATTCAAGTATTGTTATTGACTTTCTTTTACCGCTATATGAGACCATTAATTGAAGCAGGTAAAATATATATTGCCTTACCACCTTTATATAAAATATCGAAAGGATCAGGTAAGAAAGAGCAGATCATCTACGCATGGGACGATGATGAGATGCGAGAGGCAATCAATAAGTTTAAAAATGGATATATTATTCAACGCTATAAAGGGCTTGGAGAAATGAATGCCGACCAATTATGGGAAACAACTATGAATCCAGATACACGGACATTAATCCGTGTAACCATTGAGGATATTGCCCGAGCAGAGCGTCGTGTGACGACATTAATGGGTGATAAAGTTGAACCAAGAAGAAAATGGATCGAATCCAATGTGGAATTCGGTTTAGATGATGATCCAAATATTTTAGAAAA
Source organism: Ornithinibacillus massiliensis (assembly GCF_018310345.1). Classification (GTDB taxonomy): domain Bacteria; phylum Bacillota; class Bacilli; order Bacillales; family Amphibacillaceae; genus Ornithinibacillus; species Ornithinibacillus massiliensis. The sequence goes on along the minus strand of NZ_JAGXBY010000002.1, from coordinate 507,342 downwards.
TGATAAAATTCACCAAGAATAATAAAGACCAAATGTAACAAGAAGGGGGAAATGACTTGTCACAGTCAGAAAAATTTCTCGATCTTCCATTAGAAGAAGTAATCGGTGATCGTTTTGGTAGATATAGTAAATATATTATTCAAGACCGTGCCATACCAGATGCAAGAGACGGGTTAAAGCCTGTTCAACGAAGAATTCTGTATGCCATGTTTCGTGAAAAAAATACCCATGATAAACATTTTCGTAAGTCAGCAAAGACAGTTGGTACTGTTATTGGTAATTACCATCCACATGGTGATTCCTCGGTTTATGATGCAATGGTGCGTTTAAGTCAAGACTGGAAAATGCGGAATGTACTAATTGAAATGCATGGAAATAACGGTAGTATGGATGGTGACCCACCTGCCGCTATGCGTTATACCGAGGCAAGACTTTCTAGTATTGCTTCTGAACTTCTTCGTGATATGAACAAGGAAACTGTAGACATCATGCCTAACTTCGATGATACCGATCACGAACCTGTTGTATTACCAGCAAAGTTTCCTAACCTATTAGTAAATGGTTCAACTGGCATCTCAGCTGGTTATGCAACAGATATTCCACCACATAACCTTGGAGAAGTAATCGATGGAGTCATCAAGCGTATCGATAAGCCAAATGCTACGATTGATGAGTTAATGAAGATTATTAAAGGCCCGGATTTTCCAACTGGTGGAATCATACAGGGTGTCGATGAAATTAAGAAAGCGTATGAAACAGGTAAAGGGAAAATAGTTGTTCGCGGAAAAGCATCTGTTGAACCGATTCGTGGAAATCGGGAGCAAATTGTAATTGATGAAATTCCATTCGAGGTTAATAAAGCAAATCTAGTTAAGAAAATAGATGAGCTACGTTATGATCGAAAAGTAGAAGGAATTGCAGAAGTTCGAGATGAAACAGACCGTACTGGTCTACGTATAGTGATTGAGTTGAAAAAAGATGTGAATAGTGAAGGGGTCTTGAATTTCCTCTATAAAAATACCGATTTACAGGTTACGTACCATTTTAATATGGTAGCCATTCTAGATAGAACACCGAAGCTATTATCTTTAACCGATATGCTAGATGCTTATATTACCCACCAGAAGGAAGTTGTTACAAGATCAACTAAATTCGATTTGAAGCATGCGAAGGATCGTTCTCATATTGTGGATGGTTTAATCAAAGCGATTTCAATCTTAGATGAACTAGTTGCAACGATTCGCGCATCAAAAGATAAGCAGGATGCGAAGAAAAGAATCATGGATTTATATGGATTTACGGAAAAACAAGCCGAAGCAATTGTGATGTTACAGCTTTACCGTTTAACCAATACGGATGTAACACAGCTACAGGAAGAGTCAGAGGTATTAAAACAGAAAATTGCTGAATACGAGTCTATTTTATCTAGTGAAGCGAAATTATTAGAAACGATTAAGATGGACTTGAAACAAATGAAAAAGCAATTCTCCGATCGTCGCAGAACTGTCATTGAAGAGGAAATTGAAGAATTGAAAATCGACATTGAAGTGACGGTAGCAAGTGAGGATGTCCTTATTTCTGTTACAGAAGAGGGCTATATTAAGCGTACAAGTATTCGTTCCTATGCTGCATCGAATGGAGAAGATTTCGCCATCAAGGAAGACGACCATTTAGTAGGATTGATCGAAGCAAATACAACCGATAAGCTTCTATTATTCACGAACAAAGGAAAGTATCTTTATATTCCAGTACATGAGCTACCAGATATTCGTTGGAAGGATATCGGTCAGCACGTCTCGAATATTGTTTCAATAGATAAAGATGAATATATTGTCCATGCTTTACCTATAAGAGAATTTAAAGAGGAAGAATATCTCATATTCTTTACGAAAAACGGTATGATTAAGCGAAGTGAATTAAAAATATATGAAGCACAGCGTTATTCAAAAGCGTTAGTTGCGCTTAATTTGAAAAAAGATGATGAAGTGGTAAGTGTATGCCAAACGAAAGGTTACTCTGACGTATTTATTACGTCTGACAAAGGCTATGGACTTTGGTATCATGAATCAGAAGTTCCGGTTGTAGGCCAGCGTGCAGCAGGTGTTAAAGCGATTCAGCTAAAAGACGGAGAATCTGTAGTTGGTGGACAAGTCTTTGATGACTTATCAGAACCATCACTTGTCGTTATTACACAGCGAGGCGCATGCAAACGAATGAAGCTTCGGGAATTTGAAAAATCAAGTAGAGCTAAACGTGGTCTGCTGATGTTGAGAGAGCTTAAGAATAAACCACATCGAATTGTAGGGTTCTTTGCTACGTATGAGCAGGATACGATTTCCTTTACCACATCAAAAGGGGAAACACATCAAATCTTCCCATTAGAGTTACCAAATAGTGATCGATATAGTAATGGCTCGTTTGTCATTGATTCTGATAATCAAGGTGAAGTTCTGAAAGCATGGAGAGAAGCCAATTACGAAAAACCATTTGATCCGACAATGGAGTAATATAATGGAGGCAGACTGTATATTCGCAGTCTGTCTTTTTATCTTGAGCATATCAGGGTAAATCCTTAAGAAAGCTCTACTAATGTATTCAGTTAAAAGCGGAATTAAGGTAAGATGGAAATAAATAAGACAGACAACTTTACAAGGAGAAGCTATGATTATTACGACTGCAGGAAAAGCAACAAGCCTATTAATTCGAAGAGCAATGAATCTAGCACAAACTTATCATATACCATTTAAGGAAAGACAAGGTTTATCGATTGAAGAGATGAAGATGATCTATCAGGAGGACGTGCTTATTGTAGGAAAGGAGCAATTAGTTATTGCACCAAAAAACAGTGACACGCGACTGTTTTTTCATCCGAATTTAGCAATGATCCGAGCAAAACGGGTTCTAAAAGGGGAAACAGAGCCACTAATCGAAACTGCAAAATTAAAAAAAGGGATGTCCTTTCTTGACTGTACACTTGGACTAGCATCAGACAGTATTATTGCAAGTCTTGTAGTTGGATCTACAGGTCGGGTCACAGGTATTGAAGGAAACGAACTACTCTATTTACTAGTAAAAGAGGGTCTAGCTTCACATATAACCGGCAAACTAGATATAGACCAAGCAATGCAACGTATCCAAGTAGTCCGTGAGGATCATTTACATTACCTTCAACATGCAGAAACGAATTCGTTTGATATTGTATATTTTGATCCAATGTTCCAAGAAGGAATTGAAGAATCGAATGGCATCAATACCATAAGAGAACAAGCTATTACATCAGACATAACAGCCGAGATTATAGAGGAAGCAAAAAGAGTAGCAAAAGAGAGAGTGGTATTAAAAGATCATTGGAAAAGCAAAAGGTTTCAAGAGTTAGGTTTTACCCAGTTTAAAAGAAAGACATCCTTGTTTCACTATGGAACGATTGAAGTACGTTGATTATTTTTAACTTTCTATATTGCGAAAATTATGATAAGCTAAAATGGAAAAGAGAGAGGAGGGCTTGTAACGAATTTAAGAGATAAAATTGTCGATGCAGCGTTACATTTATTTGAGAAAAAGGGCTTTCATGGTGTGACAGTTAATGAAATTGTTGATAGTATTGGGACCTCCAAAGGGGGATTCTATCATCACTTTTCATCGAAGGATGAATTGTTATTTGTTATCCACGATACTTTTATCACTTATGTGCTCGAAAAAGCATACATAGCCAAGAACACCTACGACTCTCCAACGAAGAAACTGCAACAAATTATTAAAAGCTTTGTTCAAGTCTTTGACTTGTATAAGCCGCATATTTCAGTGTTTTATCAAGAAAATGTATACTTAAAAGCGAATTATGAGGAATTGATCAAAAAGAAGCGGGATCAATTTAAGAACATTATCATTGATACTATTCGAGAAGGAAAACAAGCTAACGAATTTCGAAAAGACTTATCAGAAGAAATTACAGGTATGGCCATTCTAGGCATGGTTAACTGGACATATAAGTGGTATAAGCAGTCTGGTGAAAAATCAATTGACGAGATTGGCGATATCTATGTTGAATTAATTATGCGGTCGATTATAAACCAACAAAATGTAAGCGGTTAAATAGTTTGGCTACTTCCAGCATAGCTTTAGAGAAAGCTATATTTTTCCGTTGAATACCGACCAACCAGTCGGTCTTATACGATAACAGGAGGGGAACTTATGGATTTTAATTTAACAAAAGAACAATCGATGATTCGGAAAATGGTACGTGATTTTGCAGAAGAAGTAATTAAACCGAGAACAATAGAAATTGATAAAGAAGCTAAATTCCCAGTAGATATTTTTGAACAGATGGGAGAGCTAGGTTTACTTGGAATTCCGTTTCCAGAAGAGTACGGTGGTTCTGGTGGGGATACCTTATCCTACGCAATTGCTGTAGAAGAAATTGGGCGTGTCTGTGGAAGTACTGGTTTAAGTTATGCTGCTGCAGTCTCTTTAGGAGCTAGTCCAATCTATTACTTTGGTACAGAAGAACAGAAGCAGGAGTATTTAAAGCCATTAGCAGAAGGAAAGGCTTTAGGATCATTTGGATTAACGGAACCAAATGCTGGTTCTGATGCAGGTGGAACGAAGACAACTGCAGTAATTGATGGTGATGATTTTATTATTAATGGTGAAAAGTGCTTCATTACGAATGCAAGTTATGCCAAGACATTAATCGTAACAGCTGTTACAGGAAAAAACGAAAAAGGTAAAAATATTATTTCCGCTATTATCGTCCCTACCGATACAGAAGGGGTAAAAATAACTAGTAATTACGATAAGATGGGCGTTCGTGGATCAGATACAGCAGAAATTGTGTTAGATAATGTCCGTGTTCCTAGAGCCAACTTATTAGGTGATCCACAAAAAGGGTTTAGCCAATTCTTATATACGCTAGATGGTGGTAGAATTTCAATTGCTGCTTTAGGGTTGGGAATAGCACAAGCCTCACTAGAAAAAGCATTACAATATGCAAAAGAACGCAAACAATTTGGAAAATCTATCTCGAACTTCCAAGCTATCCAATTTAAACTCGCAGATATCGCCATGGAAGTAGAGCTGTCTAGAAACATGGTCTACAAAGCCGCATGGTTAAAAGATAATAATCAACCATTTACGAAAGAATCTGCCTATGCAAAGTTATTCGCGACAGAAACAGCCTTCCGTGCTGCGAACCAAGCAATTCAAATACACGGGGGATATGGTTATATGCGTGAATATGAGGTAGAACGATACTTACGTGATGCTAAGCTGCTAGAAATTGGCGAAGGTACATCGGAGGTTCAAAGACTTGTTATTGCTAGACAACTAGGATGCTAGCTAAGGAGAAATACGATGTAGATAGGAGTGAAGAGATGATTTCTAAAGTACTAATTGCTAATCGTGGTGAAATTGCGGCTAGAGTTATTCGCACTTCTAAAAAGATGGGAATTGAGACCGTTGCAGTTTATTCGGAGGCAGATGAAAATGCGCCGTTTGTAAAGATGGCAGATGAGAGCTATTTAATTGGCCCATCACGAGTCAATGAAAGTTACTTACATGTGGATAAAATCCTTTCTATAGCAACGCAATCTGGGGCAGATGCCATCCATCCAGGCTATGGTTTTTTAAGTGAAAATGGTAGATTCGCAGAGAAATGTGAGGAAGCCGGGATTACATTTATCGGTCCTTCAAGCAAGGTCATGGATATGATGGGCAGTAAGATTGAAGCAAGGAAGGTAATGAAGCAGGCTAATGTTCCTATCGTCCCTGGAACAGAGGAAGCAATAGAAACTCCTGAGGAAGCAGTAGAATTAGCAAAGCAAATTGGTTATCCCATTATGTTAAAGGCATCAGCAGGTGGCGGGGGCATTGGGATGCAAGTTGTAAACAGTGATGAAGAGCTACGAAAAGCATTTGATAATAATGCTAAACGTGCAAAAAGCTTCTTTGGCGATGGGGCCATGTTCCTGGAAAAGAAGATTGATGATGCTAGACATATTGAAATACAAGTACTTGCTGATAAGTTTGGCAATGTTATTCATCTATTTGAGCGAGAATGTTCGATACAACGCCGTAATCAAAAGGTAGTAGAAGAGGCACCATCTCCTTTTCTTTCCGAAACTACGAGAAGGAAAATGGGAAATGCTGCGATTGAGGCTGCTAAAGCAATTGGATATACCAATGCAGGTACCATTGAATTTTTAGTGGATGAGAAGGAACATTTTTATTTTCTAGAGATGAACACTAGAATTCAAGTGGAGCACCCGGTCACAGAGGAAATCACTGGAATTGATATCGTAGAGCAACAGATTCACGTAGCAAACGGTCAAAAGCTCTCCATCTCACAAGACGATTTAGAAATAAAAGGGCATGCAATTGAAGCAAGAATTTATGCCGAGGACCCAAAGACATTTTTCCCATCACCAGGCTATATTTCAACCTTTGATATCCCGATGGGGAAAAATATTCGTTTAGAGAGTGCTGTGACAAGTAATTATCAGGTCACCCCTTTTTATGACCCTATGATTAGTAAGTTGATTGTCAAAGGGGCAACTCGAAAGGAAGCAATAGAATTATTGATTGATACATTAGCAAAAACAACGATAGAAGGCATTAAAACGAATGTCCCAATACTATTAGATATTGCACGACATGAAGCCTTTCAATCTGGTAAAACGACAACAAAATTTATAGAAACGTATTTCAGTCCAGTTAAACGAAACTAGTTCATTATACGAGGAGGAAGAAACATGGAAGAAATAAAAGCAATGATGGCAGGTAACGTATGGAAGGTTTTAGTATCTGTGGGCGATACAGTAGAAGAGGATCAGGATATTGTCATTTTAGAATCGATGAAAATGGAAATCCCTATAGCTGCTGAAGAGGCTGGTACCATCACGGAAATTAAGGTAGCGGAAGGCGATTTTGTTAATGAAGGGGATACGTTAGCTATTATAGAAATAGACTAAAAGAATAGTATTTGGGAGGATTCTATGACACTAGTAGAATTAGAAATCGTAAACAGTCACGTGGCGGTCATCACATTAAATCGGCCCCAGGCAGCAAATGCTATGTCTAAAGCTTTACTAGATGAATTAAATCAAGTTATACAAAAGGTAAATCATGACCCTAACATTTACTGTGCCGTATTGACTGGTGCCGGTGTAAAAGCCTTTTGTGCAGGAGCGGATTTGAAGGAGCGCCGGGGCATGGCGGATGATCAAGTAATTGCGGCGGTTCGAAATATTGGGAAGACGGTTTCAGAAGTAGAAGCCATGAAGGTTCCCGTAATTGCTGCTTTAAACGGTATCGCATTTGGTGGTGGGTTAGAGCTTGCACTTTGCTGTGATATTCGGATTGCAGCGGATCATGTGAAGTTAGGATTAACAGAAACTTCCCTAGCCATCATACCAGGCGCAGGTGGCACACAGCGACTTCCTAGATTAATAGGCATTGGTCGGGCGAAGCAGTTAATTTATACAGCGAAACCAATCACTGCCCAAGAGGCATTTTCCATTGGTCTGGTAGAACAGGTAGTTTCGAATGAGGAACTTCATGATGTAGCAATACAAATGGCATTAGATATTGCTAAGAATGGGCCAATAGCATTGCGACAAGCAAAAACAGCTATCAATCAAGGAAGTCAGGTGAATCTTGCTACAGCATTAGAGATAGAACACCTATGCTATAAAGAAACGATTCCAACTAACGATAGACTGGAAGGTTTGGAAGCTTTCCGAGAAAAACGATCTCCAGTATACCAAGGAAACTAACCAATGGGAGGCCTGTACATGTCATATTTGGAAGAGCTACGTAACAGAGTTCAACAGATTGAAAAAGGTGGAAATGAAAAATACCACAAGCAAAACGAAGAAAAAGGAAAATTATTTGTTCGTAATCGCTTGGAATTACTATTAGATGAGGGAATAGATATAGAAGATGCATTTTTTGCTAATTGTATGGATGATAGTTTACCATCAGACGGTGTTGTCACCGGAATAGGGAAGATTAACGGGCAAGATGTGTGCGTTATGGCAAATGATTCAACTGTTAAAGCCGGTTCTTGGGGTAAGCGCACCGTAGAGAAAATACTACGAATTCAAGAGACAGCATTAACACTAGAATTACCAATTATTTATTTGGTGGATTCTGCGGGTGCAAGAATAACGGATCAAATCGAAATGTTTCCTGGTCGAAGAGGGGCTGGTAGAATATTTCATAACCAGATAAAGTTATCTGGTCGTGTTCCACAAGTTTGTTTATTGTTCGGTCCATCTGCAGCAGGAGGTGCCTATATCCCTGCATTCTGTGACATCGTTGTCATGGTGGACGGTAATGCTTCTATGTATCTAGGCTCACCAAGAATGGCAGAAAAGGTTATTGGTGAGAAGGTAACTTTAGAAGAAATGGGCGGAGCAAAGATGCATTGTTCCGTATCTGGAGTTGGTGATGTCCTAGTAAAAACAGAACCAGATGCTATAACGTATGTACGAAAGTATTTGACATACTTCCCTAAGAATTTTAGATATAAACCAGAAGCATATGAACCGATTGCTGCCAAACAATTTGAAAAAACAATAGAAGAAATTATTCCTAAGAATCAAAATGCACCATTTAACATGCATGATCTTATTAATCGAATTATTGATGAAGATAGCTTCTGTGAAATTAAAAAGAAATTTGCACCAGAATTAATTACAGGGCTATCCAGAATCAATGGAAAATCGGTGGGGATTATTGCGAATCAACCCAAAATGAAGGGGGGAGTATTGTTCCCCGATTCTGCTGATAAAGCAGCCAAATTCATTCAGCTTTGTGATGCATTTAATATTCCGTTGTTATTCCTGATGGATGTCCCAGGATTTATGATTGGTACAAAAGTGGAACGTGCAGGGATTATCCGTCACGGGGCAAAAATGCTAGCGGCAATGAGTGAAGCAACTGTACCTAAAATTTCGGTCATTGTGCGTAAAGCCTATGGTGCAGGTTTATATGCCATGGCTGGCCCTGCATTTGAACCGGATTGCTGTATTGCGCTGCCGACTGCTCAAATTGCAGTTATGGGTCCAGAGGCTGCTGTAAATGCCGTATATGCCAATAAAATAGCAGCGTTACCAGAAGAAGAAAGAGCTGCATTCATTAAACAGAAACAAGATGAATATCGAGATGATATTGATATTTATCGACTAGCCAGTGAAATGGTAATTGATGCGATTATTGAGCCGAATGAATTAAGGGAAGAATTAATGAAACGCTTCCGTATATACGAAGCAAAAAATGTAGTTTTTACAGAAAGAAAACACGGTGTTTACCCAGTATAAATAGGGTAGATGACTCAGATAAGCTTAAGCTTATTTGGGTCATTTTTTTTAGGTATTTGCCTAACAAAATGACTGTATTGACATATCCTATAATAAGCAACGCTATATCACCTTAATTAACAATATTATTATTATGTAAACTGATAATAGTTCTTCCATTTAGTGTTAATCTTGTTATTTAAGGTAATAATATTGGATAGATTGGACTAATCATGAATGAACTATATTCTAACGTAAGATGGTGACAAAATGTTAATAAAAGAGTTCATGATATCGGACGTTATCAGTGTAAAAGAAGATACTACTTTGAAGGCCCTATTAAAACTATTAGTTTCACATAAAATTGGTGGTGTTCCGGTTGTAAATGAGGATAATGTTCTAGTTGGTGTCATAAGCGATGGCGATGTCATTCGCTATTTGAAGCCCAATAGTAGAACGATTTTTGATATGTTTGCTGTTGTTATGGTAAATGAGCAGGAAAAACTAACCGATAAGCTACAATACGCGTTAACAAAGCCAGTGTCCAGTATGATGAAGACAAAGGATATCAAAACGCTAAGACCAAACCATGACATAGATGATGCACTTCGTATGTTTTCACATTATCGATTCAAAAAGATCCCAGTCATTGATTCCGCAAAGAAAGTCGTTGGAGTAGTCAGTAGAGGGGACTTACTTCGACATATTACCAATGAGCTTATTCAGGGGTAAGTGAGGCTTAGACATAACGAAAAGAATTAAATGTATAACCGAATGATACACGATATTAGCTCCGGAAAACTCCTGCGGGAGGAAAGGGCAAGGTTGAGACCCCAGATGCACCTGTGTCTACTAGCAAAGCTACGGCGGGCTTCCTCGGTTCAAGGCAGCAGCCCGGCGGTAAAGAAGACACTGCGAGGTCTTTTTCGAGCAGATGTCGCCTCTTTGCTGGAAGCAACCGCGAGTATATTCCAGAGCGGGGTCTTTGCGTATCATTCGGTTTTTCCTTTAAGATAAATTCTTTTGTCCCGTTTTCTTTTCTGCTTTAAAACGTTTAATTGCTTCTCCTAATCATATGGAGATTTATTGTCACTATCTACATAACAATGAATATGTGTTATGATAAAAGGTCTCCAAAGGTATAGTAATCCGATACGAGATTAAGCTATAATAAGGATACAAGAAGAAATAAAGGGGTTTAGTTTCGTGAAGGTAACTCACCAACATACATCTGTATTGAATTATGATAATTTACTAGGCATCTATCATGTGATGAAGGAACATGGTGATCAGTTTAATGCCGATAAAATAGTCGATCTATACAAGAAAAAACAAAGGAATGAATTTATCATTAGTTTTGCTGGTCATTTTTCCGCTGGCAAATCCTCTATGATTAATGCGCTTATTGGAACTGAATTATTACCAAAAAGTCCCATTCCGACTAGTGCTAATATAGTGAAGCTTTCTTCTGGAAGAGGGGTAGCACGTGTTTTCTTCCATCAAGAAGCACCGATTGAATACGAAGAGCCGTATGACTTAGATATGATTAAGGAGTATTGTAAAGACAAAGATTCCATCGAAAAGATAGAGATTAGTTCTAGTCAGCCAATCATCCCAGAAAATTGTTCCATTATTGATACGCCAGGAATTGATGCGGCAGATGATACCGACCGAATTATTACGGAATCCTCTTTGCATATCGTTGATGTGTTGTTTTATGTGATGGATTATAATCACGTACAATCTGAAGTTAATTTAATGTTCTTGAAGAATGTTCAAGCTATGAATATTCCTTTCTATATTATTATCAATCAGATTGATAAGCATAATGAACAAGAACTAACTTTTGAATCCTTTGAGAATAGTGTCAAACAAACGTTTGACCAATGGGGCTTATCACCACAAGAAGTATATTTCTCTTCCCTGTTCAAGAAAGAGATGGCAATAAATCAATTTGAACAAATTAAAGCAAAAGTGAACGAATTATTTTTAGAGGAAAACGTTCAACGCATTGATTCTTCCGTACGAACTATTATCGAAGCACATAAGCAGTTTTTAAAAGAGAAGTTAGAGGAGTCTGTTGCGGAGCTTTCTAGTAGGGTTGGGACAGAGGAGGGTTTAATCTATCAAGTTGAAAATCTACAAAGCTCAATCGAAACGATTAAACAAAAGCCAATAAATTTAGAAAAGGATTTTATCGAAGCATTGGACCAAACATTAAAAAATGCTTACCTCATGCCAGCAACCGTACGTGACAAAGCATTAGATTTTCTAGAATCCCAACAAAAGGACTTTAAGGTTGGTTTTCTTGGTGCCAAGAAAAAGACTGAGGAAGAAAGAGAGAGACGGTTAACGGAGTTTCTTACTGCTGTAACAGAAAGCATGCAGGCTAGTATTGAATGGAAATTACGTGAAAAATTCACAGCACTACTAAAAACATATGCTGTTGTAAACCAAGATCTAAATACGGATCTGCAACAATTGACAGTAAACATCGGTCCCGATGACTTATATGCCCATGTAAAGAAAGGGGCAACCGTCAATGGCGATTATGTACTGAATTACGCAAATGATCTTGGCCATTCAATAAAAACGAAATACCGCAACGCTAGTCGTAAGCTCCTACGTAGAATTGTTGCTGTGATGGAAAATGACGGGCATCAGACCATTGCCCAATATGAAAAACAATTACGAGAACACAAAGAGCTAATTAAAGTTCATGATGATCTTGCGTCGTGGAAGGAAGCGTATCATATACAATTATCCCGGATTGAAAATCAGTTGCATTCTCCTGAGTATTCCAACGAAACGGAGTCTATTTTAAAAAAGCAATTAGAAAGCACCATATTTTTAAAGGGAGAGACGATATCAGAGCTTGCTTCTAATACGGAAACGCAACGAGAGGAAGTAAGACCTTCCGTTATAACAAATGAAGATGACGTTCCACATGTACAAAAGGTGATTCAAGCAATCGATAAAACGGCTCAATTAGTAGAAGAATTACCCGGATTTGAGTCCATTACAAGAGAATTAAGGATAAGAAAAGAGCGATTGGAAAATCGTGACATGACTATTGCATTATTTGGCGCGTTTAGTGCCGGCAAGTCTTCGTTTGCTAATGCATTGATTGGAGAAGGCGTATTACCTTCATCACCAAATCCTACTACTGCGGTAATTAATCGGATTACCCCGGTTACAGACGAATATCAGCATGGAACGGTAGTCATTCAATTAAAGAATGAACATACCCTTTCTATGGATTTAGCAAATATTCTAAAGCATTTTTCACCGCCAACAAAAGCGGATATAAGCACTTATGTGGGGTGGATTAAACAACATCAGATTCAATATCATGAAGATTTAAGTCAGATGTATCAGAGCTATTTACAAGCACTTATTAAAGGATATGACGCGCATAAAGATTTAATTGGTAAGACTATAACCATTCAGTTAGATGAATTTGCAGCGTATGCAACAGATGAATCGAAAGCATGTTTTGTAGAGACAATTGATTTATATTATGATTGCTCGATAACCCAAAAAGGTATTACATTAGTAGATACACCTGGTGCTGATTCGGTGAATGCTAGACATACGAATGTAGCTTTTGATTATATTAAAACAGCTGATGCGATTCTCTATGTCACGTATTATAACCATGCTATTACGAAAGCAGACAAAGATTTTGTCATGCAGCTTGGGCGTGTTAAAGAGTCATTCCAATTAGACAAAATGTTCTTCATCATCAATGCAGCAGACCTAGCATCTGATCAAACAGAATTACAGCTCGTCACCAATTATGTGAAGGAGCAGTTAACGAAATTAGGTATTCGTAATCCAAAACTATATCCAGTCTCTAGTAAAAAATCACTGGAAGAAAAATTAGTTAAAGCTCCAATAAATGAGCAACTCCGTACGTTCGAAGAAGATTTCTATCATTTCCTTGAGAATGAATTATCTCATTTAGCAATCAAATCTTGCATACACGAGTTGCATAGAACAAGACAGCTGCTAAACCATTTCAAACAAAAGGCAAATTTAAACAAACAAGAAAAAGAGAAATATAAACAGGAACTACTGGATAAACAGGAAATGCTCTCTAAGGAAGTTCTTACTGTTGATGGAATGGTCTATCAGGAAAGAATCAATCAAAAAATAGCGAAACAATTGCATTATGTTATGGAACGAATTGGAATTCGTTTTCATGATATGTTTAAGGATAAGTTTAACCCTACTACAGTGACAGAATCGGGTCGTAAGGCAGTACATCAATTACAAAAAAACACGATTGATTTGCTAGACTACACCGGATATGAAACATTACAGGAAGCAAGAGCTGTTTCACTTCGTATGGAGGCTTTTATGAAGGAACAGCAAATAGATCTGATTGACAATTTCAAGCATACGCTAACAAAGCTAGATGAGAATTTTGGCTTACCAGCTTTCGATACAGTTAATTTAGATACGCCAGAATTCATTCAGCCACTTCAAGACTTGGACTTAAATGCATTTCAAAAATCCTATGCTTTGTTCAAAAGTACAAAGTCTTTCTTTGAAAAGAATGAAAAAGAAAAAATGAAGGAATCCATCTATGAGATTTTGCAACCAGGAATTCAAAGCTATTTAATGCAAACAGAAGACATCATGAAAGAGGCATATGGGAAGCAATGGCAGACGATTGTTACTACGATAACAGAAGAAATTAATAGTGAAATTAACCAATATGTTCAAAGTAGCATGGCAATTCTAGATGATGCGATTGATATCAATCTTTTAACAAGTAAAGAAGAGCATTTAGCTGTACTACTAGAAAGTATAAATTAAAGGACGTGTCAACCATGCAGCAATCTATATTATTAGTAGATGGGATGGCCTTGCTATTTAGAGGGTTTTTTGCAACATCTATTCGAGGAAACTTTATGAAGAATGAAAACGGGGTACCTACCAATGGTGTCTATCAGTTTGTAAGATATTTATTAGATGCCGTCAATACGTTTCAACCGACTCATGTTATTTGCTGTTGGGATATGGGTAGTAAGACCTTCCGAACTTCGATGTATGAGGATTATAAAGGGAATCGTTCTGCACCACCAGAAGAGCTTATTCCACAATTCGATTTAGTGAAGGAAGTTGTTGCTGCATTTGATATGCCAAACATTGGAATTGAAAATTTTGAGGCAGATGATTGTATCGGCACACTTGCGAAGCAATTTTCTAACGAACATCAAGTATTGATTCTAACTGGTGATCAAGATATTTTACAATTAGTAGAGCCTGGCATAAGTGTTGCGATTATGAGAAAAGGGCAAGGAAATTATGAAGTATTTAATGAGGAGAATTTCTTGGAGAAGAAGGGACTTGCACCACGTCAAATTATTGATTTAAAAGGATTGATGGGGGACACATCTGATAATTATCCTGGAGTAAAAGGTATTGGAGAAAAGACAGCCTTAAAGCTTCTTCAAGAAAATGAGTCTATTGATCAATTGCTCGAGAATATTGACCAGCTGCCAAAGGGAGTACAAACCAAGATTAAATCTAATTTAGATATGCTTCATTTATCCAGAAGCCTGGCAGAAATTCGTTGTGACGTACCAGTTACGGTTCCTTTAGAACAAGCTACCTGGAATTATAATCGGGAGAACGTTGTGAAAAGATTAGAAGAGCTTCAAGTAAAAAGTGTAATAAAGCTCTTATCATAAAGCCGAAACAAAAACCTGTATTAAAAAATACAGGTTTTTGCTTTGAAGACTACTAACGATTATTGTTGTTATTGTTGTTATTGTTATTATTGTTGTTGTTGTTATTGTTGCGGTTGTTGTTATTGCGATTGTTATTGTTGTTGTTATCTAAATTATCATTTAGAAACTCATTCGCAAATTCAACATTATCATTGTTGTTATTGTTGTTGTTGCGATTCTTATTGTTTTTCGCCATTTTTCTGACCCTCCTATAATTTTTTTGTGAAATAGACATTGTCCATTTCACCTTACAAAATGTATGTTACCCCGAAAATCTTTTTTAATTCATTTTTTTTTAACATAATTATCCTATATTTTTTACTTTGACCATTTCTTCCTTAATATGTCATAATCGAGAAAAAGAATGTCAAATACGTTATATTAGGGGAATTTATGGAGAAAAAACATTACTTCTTAGTAAGCAGTACTTTATTTACATGTATCTTGCTTGCATTCATCGAACATGGATTCGAGATGAATTATTTAATAAAATCGGGGTTAAAAATACTTTTATTTTTTCTAACAGTAGGGTCATTTGTTTGGCTGTTTAAGAATTATCGGTTCAAAAATCCAGTTCGCATGGAAAAGATATCAGTCAGAGAATGGAAGCGAATTGTGATTCTTGGTTTTTCCTCTGCTGGAATTGTATTACTTGCTTATCTCTTATTTTCACCATTTATTGATCTTCATACCATTAAAAATGATTTAACAGAGAGATTAGGAATTACAACAACGACTTATATTATAGTTGGTATTTATATTACTTTCGCAAATTCATTTTTAGAGGAATACTTTTTTAGAGGATTTATCTTTTTTAATTTACCGAAAAAAGTTGGCTACATCTATAGTCCGTTACTTTTTGCTAGTTATCATATTCCGATGATTATGCTATGGTTTAGTCCGCTGATTATAGCACTTTGTTTTGTAGGGCTATGGACGATTGGATTTATATTCCATAAGGTGAATGAACGAAATCAAACGATTTGGGCTTCATGGATGATTCATATTTGTGCGGATATAATGATAATCCTTATTGGTTTAACCATGTTTTTCTAAGATAGAATGTACCAAGAATAACCAGGCATTAGGAAGCAGGTGTAGAGGAAAATAGAAGCAGGGGATTGCTAAATTACGTAACTTAGGTGACTTTATTATGTTAAAGCGAACCATTTCCCTGGTTCTTGCGATTTTGATTACATTTCCTATAGGAGTCAGTGCCGAGGTTAAAATGTTTAAAGAGGCTCCATTTGATTTTTATAAAGTCTCTAAGGGAGATACTTTTTGGTTTATAGCCAAACGGTATGGGTTGGATTATAGAGAACTAATGCGGTTAAATCCAGATGTTGTACCAACAAACATGCAGATTGGATCTGTCATTCGACTAAGGGCTACTGCACCAAGTCCTACTACCTTTGAGGAGCAAGTGGCCCAACTAGTAAATCAGGAAAGAGCTAAAGCTGGATTATCTCCGTTGAAACACCGTGCAGATATTAAAGCTGTGGCAGAGAAAAAAGCTGAAGATATGATTAATTCCAATTATTTCTCCCACACAAGTCCAAATTATGGCTCGCCATTTGATATGTTGAAAACGTTTGGTGTTATGTATCGAACTGCAGGTGAAAATATTGCGAAAGGCCAAGATTCCCCACAAGCGGTAATGAATGCATGGATGAATTCGCCAGGACACCGAGATAACATATTAAATCCGAACTTTGATTCCATTGGTGTGGGGTATTACCATGGTGCTTGGGTACAATTGTTTACCGGATCTTAGTTTGTTAAGGTCTAATTTTGGCTCACGTCTTATTAGACCTTACTATTTTACTAATGAGGGGGAGATTAATGTTGCTAGAGCGGTTAGTCACTGAACTTGAACGAAATCGTAATCATGAGAACGCTTATCATATGGAAAGGTACATGAAGAAACGTTTTCCTTTCCTCGGTATTAAAACCCCGGAAAGAAGAAATATATCCAATCAATTTTTTAAACAAACCGGTATAACGAAAGAACCGTTTAATGTGAATCTTGTACAAGCTTTATGGGAACGGAGGGAAAGAGAGTATCAGAATATTGCATTGGATTATATCGAAAAGATGCTTCCTAAGGTGGGAAAAGAACAACTTGAATTATTGGAGAAGTTGATTACAACAAAATCCTGGTGGGATACAGTGGATATGTTGGCACAAAAGCCGATTGGCAAAATAGCAATGGAATCTCCAGAGGTGATCCCAGAAAGAATAGCGCAATGGGCTCATCATGAAAATATGTGGCTTAGAAGAACTGCTATCTTATTTCAGTTGAAATATAAGGATAGGACAAATGAAGAATTGCTATATACGTACATAAAAATAAATGCTTCAAGTACAGAGTTTTTTATACAAAAGGCAATTGGCTGGGCTTTACGAGAATATTCCAAAACCAACCCTGCATCTGTAAGAATGTTTATCCAGGAAAATGATTTAGCAAAATTAAGCATACGCGAAGGAAGTAAATACATCTAAGCGAGAGCCGTGCTATTTAGTAAATCGATTAGCATAGGAACTCGCTACAAAGGATTCAGGCTTAATCTTTGGTTCTATCCCTAAAGATTCCATCCTTCCAACCATTTCATTTACAAACATTCTTGTTTTATTTTGACTATTGGCGCCTATGTCAATATGACCTTCAATCGTAAAGGAAGATCCTTTATATATATTGGGTAAGACAATATTAATCAATTGATTTTTTTTATCTTCGGTGAACATGGATACGACTTCCTCTGTCAAGGTTGTTTCGTAGGAAATTCGTTCATGTAGATTGGTCATTTTTCTTGGTACGACAACTTTTCGAATACACGCCCATGCACCCTTTGATTCACAATGAATGACAATTCCAGTTATAAATCGAGTGTAGGTTGGGTGTATTTGTGAATCGGTACCAAATATTAACCGATACCTTCCGGTTGGATCTTTTTTCATAAATCGAACGATATGCTGGAAAACTTCATGAAAGGTCATATGTTTATGTGTTAAATTTTGAAAGCTGAAATCTAATAATCTTAGGTTAGCCACGATAGAACCTCCTATGTTTGGGACTTCTTACTACTTAGTGTAGCGAAAGTATGTAGTACTATTCTTTAGCTAATGTAAAATTTCCTTGAAAATCTTAACAATTTTAATTTTGTTATTACCATTAGTTAATGCAATACGCTTATAATATGTTATAAGCTAAAAGTACAAATGCGTTATACGTAAGGAAAGAGGGGAATCGGTTGCGTTGGGTATCCATAAAGAAGCTGTAATTATCGATGACTTAATCCAACAAATTATAGAAAAGAAGCTCCTACCAGGGTCTAAGTTACCTTCTGAGAATGAGCTCGCTGAAAAATATGATGTACCTAGAATAACGGTTAGAAATGCCTTGATTAAATTAGAAGAGCGCTCTTATATTTATTCTGTACAAGGGAAAGGGAGGTATTTAAAAGACAAATCCATACCTATCCAACTTTCGCTTACAGGAAAAACGAGTTTTACGGAAAAAATGAAATCTATGGGGCATGATTTAAAGACCGTCACGATATCATGTAAAAAAATTCTTTTCGAACCAAAAATATATGATATTTTACAAGCCAAAGAAACGGATACGGTTTATCAAATTGGAAGGTTACGTATCATAAATGGCGTCCCAATGGCTATCCATTATTCCTACGTAAGTGAGCATCGTTTTCCAACGATTAAACAAGATAGTCCAACGATTCATTCTATGTTTGACTACTACCGTCAACAAGGGACGGAACGATTTTCTAGCAGAAAAACCTATCTCAGTATTACGTTTCCCACTCTAGAGGAACAACATTTATTATCTTGTAATAGTATGGTTCCACTAATTATTCTGGAGACGGATTGTGTAGACCAAGACTCAAATAGCATTTTAGAATATACGAAAATACTATATCGTAGTGACCAATTTAAATATGATATCACAACCGATCCGTGAAAAACATTTATCATTAGGTATGTGTTTTTACATTCGTAGATAGGGAATATAAATAACCATACCGCCTCATGATAAAAACTAGCACATTCGCTTATTTTCTAGCAAATGTGCTAGTTTTTTATATTATCTTTGTTAAATGAATTTACAAATACTTCAACATTTCTTAACACATGGTAACTTGGCAACAAGTTACCATGGACGTAGAAGAAAGGAGATGGCTAAATGAATCGTCGAAGAAGAACCGAAATACTTATTCAAGGGAGATCAGAATTAGCAAAAGAATTAGCAGAAACAATTATGCTGCAATATCCATATCGAGAAGTGATTTCCCCTAGATATGGACTGACGATGATAAAAATGAGAGAAACCGCTAAAAGCTCGCTATTCTATCTTGGCGAGGTAGTCATAACCGAAGCGAAAGTGGATATAAAAGGTCATATTGGAATCGGTATTGTAACTGGGATGAAAGATGAGCTGGCAAAACACTTAGCCATCATCGATGCAGCTTATAAAGCGAATCTGAAAGAGACAATAGAATGGGAAGAGCCCTTATTAAAAGAGGAAAAAGCGCTCTTAGAATCAAAAATTAAAAAACAAGCTGAACTACTAGCGACTAAAGTCCATTTTGATACGATGCAAGTATAGTTAGCCTTATCTATGTAAAGGAGATTTGTAATGATGATGAATATTGTACATGACACACAAGCTGTATTCCGTAATTTACTTCATAGTATGTCGCGACCTGGTGAAATTTCGAAATTAAACGAGACTTCTTTTAACCTCTCTAGTTGGAAATGTCACGAAGCAACTATGTTAACAATGCTAACTCTATTTGATGCAGAAATCGGCTTTCATATTTTGACTAATAATCAGCAGAATGAGCTTCAAAAACAGATCATGGATTACACATCTGCAAAAATAGTACCGATGGAAGAAGCTGACTTTGTGATTGTTTTACAAGGTACAGATGACAGGACCATTGTACAGGCAATGGAAGAGTGTAAGATAGGTAATCTAATGGATCCACAATATTCGGCAACATGGATGCTGGAGTGTGCATCAATTAGGACAGGAAGGAGTTTGCGTTTAAGTGGACCAGGTATTAACCAGCAAACTACTATCCAGGTAAATCTATCGAACGCAATCTTTGCTAAACGAAATGAGCTAGTGAAAGAGTATCCGTTAGGTATAGATATGATTGTTACGGATGCAAGCTTACAGGTTGTTTGTATACCACGTACAACTACTATCGAATCGCTAGGAGGTGCTTAGGAATGGGTTATGTAGCAGTAAAAGGTGGAACTGAAGCAATTGAAGCATCGTTGAAACGATTACGGTATGAGCGATTAAAGGGTCAAGAGGTATTAGAGATACACACCATCCTAACTACAATGCGGTCATTAATTGATCAGGTGATGTCTGAAGCTAGTCTATATGAACTAACGTTAGCGGCACTAGCAATTAAACAAGCTGAAGGGAGTATGGAGGAGGCTGTATTTCTACTTCGAGCCCACCGCTCTACATTACCAAGACTATACTATAGTGAAACAGTAGATTCAGAGAGTATGTTTGTCGAACGCAGGATTTCTGCTAGCTTTAAGGATATTCCGGGTGGCCAGATACTAGGGGCTACAAATGATTATAGCCACCGTTTGCTAGATTATACGTTATTAAATGAGACAAAAGAAGAAATGAAGCAATGGTTATCGGCTTATGAAGCGGAGCTATCCAAGGACCATCCTCGTAATGAATTAATCTATTTTCCTAAAGTAGTGGAGTATTTACGTAAAGAGGGGTTGTTTACTAGTTATGTGGAAAATAATGAACCACCTGACGATATTACGAAAAAAAGTCTACAATTTCCTGCTACTCGAAGTCAACGATTACAAACGTTAACCCGCGGTCAAACAGGTACCGTTACATCATTGGGCTATGCATCGTTACGGGGCTATGGACAAGTCCATCCAACAGTCGGAGAGGTTCGTGTTGGGATGGCACCGATCTATATTGCACCAGCTACAGAAACAGGAAACGAGGAGGAAAATTATTACATTGGTGAAGTGAAATTAACAGAAGTGGAGTCGTTTGTTCCAGTTAAGAAACATACGCAGCAAAGGGAAGAACTAGAATTTGAGATTGGCTATGGGATTTGTTTTGGTCAGAATGAAACGAAAGCAATAGCTATGAGCATTCTCGATCAATGCTTGGAGCATCCAGAAGCTGATTTTCCAACCCATGACGAGGAATTTGTTTTATTACATATTGATTCCGTAGAGTCGACTGGTTTTATATCCCATTTGAAACTACCGCATTATGTCACATTCCAATCCAAACTTGATAGTGTGAGAACCGTGAAACAAGGAGGAAAAAAACATGAAGACTAGCCCTCATTTTGCTTTTTTAGATGAAGGATCTAAAAAAGAAATACGCCGTAGCATTCTGAAGGCTGTTGCGATACCTGGATATCAAGTACCGTTTGCATCAAGGGAGATGCCGATAGCTCGTGGCTGGGGTACGGGCGGTCTCCAGATTACATTATCAGTTATCGGGAAGAGGGATGTATTAAAAGTCATTGACCAAGGTTCAGATGAATCGGTGAATGCTGTTAATATTAAGAAACTTGTCCATGAAACGACAGGTGTAGCGATAACCGAGCAAACAAGGGAGGCAACATTAATTCAATCAAGACATCGAATTCCTGAAATTCATCTAACGAATGATCAAATCCTTGTGCTACAAGTGCCTGAACCGGAACCACTTCGGACATATGAAGCAAAAAATACAATAACGAAACTACTTCATTCAGAAGAAGAATATAGTGGTGCCTGGCTTATGCTATTTGAGCAAATCATGAAGCATGGTACAACGTCCACCGGAGCAGATCACCCTGTCTATGTGAATGGTCGTTACGTGATGGCACCTAGTCCTATTCCGCGTTTCGATAATGAAAAGCTCAATCAATCCGAGGCACTTATTCTATTTGGAGCGGGTAGAGAAAAGAAAATCTATGCAATTCCACCTTATACCGATGTCGTTTCCTTGGCATTTGATGACCATCCTTTCAGAACAGAAGATTTTACAGATAAGTCATGTCATCTATGCGGAACAAGTGGTGTATTTCTTGATGAGTTAATCGATCACCATAGAGGTGAGCGGGTGTTTCAATGTAATGATACTAATTTCTGTATAGAACAGTTGAATAAAAAGGAAAGAGAAGAGGTGGGGACTAGTGAAGGATGAACAACCACTATTAGCTGTTCGAAATTTAAATCAGCAATTTGGACCGGGGTGTAATAACTGTAAAAACCCAGATAATAGAGCTTTATCCAAAAATTATTGTGAAGTATGTGGAACGGTTTATGCTTGTCGGAATATCTCACTTGATTTATTTGCTGGTGAAATACTTGGTGTAGTTGGAGAAAGCGGAAGTGGAAAATCTAGCTTAATGAAATGTCTTTATTTTGACTCAGAAGTAACTACTGGGGAAGTGTATCTCGATGATGAGGAATTTATCGGAGACAACTTATTTGAATTGTCATCGCAAAAGAAGCGATATATTCGAAATTACAAATATGGAATGGTCTATCAAAATCCTGTACATGGATTAAAAATGAATTTTTCTTCTATAAGCAATATCGCAGAAAAATTAATTGCTGCTGGAAATCGCCATGTTGGTAATATGGAGGAAATTGGAAAACGATTGCTTGACATCGTGCAAATTCCTGTCTTTCGAATGAAAGAGGAGCCGCGGAATTTTTCGGGTGGTATGCAGCAGCGAGTTCAAATTGCTAAGGCTCTCTCGAATAACCCACCTGTTTTATTTTTAGATGAAGTAACAACTGGACTGGATCTTTCTGTACAGGCAGATGTATTAGACCTAATTAAACGGATACAACGTGAGTTTGGGATTAGTATGATTGTTGTATCGCATGATTTAGCTGTCATTCGAATGCTGGCCGATCGTACTATTGTCATGTTAAATGGTGAGATTGTGGAGCAAGGATTAACAGATCAAATTTTAGAGGATCCGACTGATAAATATACGCAACAATTAGTTTATTCGTTGTTATAGGAGGTACGTACTTTGATTATTATCCATAACGGAAAAATTGTCATGGAAACAGGAATTATAGAAGGGCATGCTGTCGTGATTAAGGGTGATCGCATTCAGGATATTATCTTAGAGAGCGATATTGAGTATGGATCGGATAAGAAGTTTATCGATGCAAAGGGTGGCTATATTTCCCCTGGTTTTATAGACATCCATTCTGACTACATTGAGACGATTGTCTCGCCAAGACCTACAAGTATTATGGACGTAAATATGAGTCTTAGAGAAGCGGAGAAGAACTTAATCAGTCATGGAATTACTACCATTTTTCATTCGTTATCTTTTTACCAAGAAGATATCTTCTCCCATAAACCAATGCGCTATCCTGAAAATGTCCAGCGACTGGTGGATGCCATTGATCGAACAGCTACTCAGCCCCATTTAATTCGTCATCGTCTGCATGCTAGATTTGAGATAGATAATATGGATGGTGTGGAAAACTTAATCCAAAATATAAAACAAGACAAGGTTCATCTATTATCCTTCATGGATCATACACCTGGTCAAGGCCAATATCGTGATTTAGAAGTCTTCCGCCATACGATTAAAGGCTATCGTAACGTATCAGATGATGAGGTGGATGTTATTATTGCAGAACGAAAAAGCAGAGCGTCTTTAAGTTTACGTGAAATATCAGAAATAGCAAGGATAGCAATAGACAATGGAATTGCCATTGCTTCCCATGATGATGACCATATAGATAAGCTAGAATTAGTACAATCCTTCGGGACGACTATAAGTGAATTCCCTATTACCTTGGAAGTGGCGAAGAAAGCAAAAGAATTAGGGTTACGAACATTAGTTGGTGCTCCTAATGTATTGCTAGGTGGATCTCATTCGGGAAATCTTTCTGCTATTGAAGCGATCCAGCATCAGTTTGTCGACATTCTTTGCAGTGATTATTATCCATCTGCATTACTACATGCTATTTTTGAATTACATGAAAAACATAATAACAAGCTACATGATATGTTTAACATGGTTACGATCAATCCTGCTAAGGCTGTACATTTGGGCCAAGACCTAGGTTCGATTCACCCTGGTAAAAAGGCAGATTTACTTATCATTGAACGAATGGAAGACGGCTATCCGATGTTAACGATGACGATGGTAAATGGTCAAGTCATCACAACAACCAATTATAGGTAGAACGATAGGAGGGAAGGTCATGGCCATTTTAGAAGTTCATAATCTGGGAAAGAATTTTATTAATCACTATCTCGGTACGACAAGGCAAGCTATAAATGGGATTAGCTTTCAACTAGAGAAGGGCCAGTTTATTGGCATTGTTGGAAAAAGTGGTAGTGGCAAATCTACCATATTAAAGAGCATTTATCGTACATACATTCCCAATCAAGGGAATATATTATTTGAGTCTGAGAGATTTGGACGACTTGATTTAACGAAAGCAACAGAAAGACAAGTGATTTATTTACGAAAACATGAGATTGGCTATGTTTCTCAATTTTTAAATGTCATGCCAAGAAGGACGTGCAGACAATTAGTAGAAAAGGCTGTTTTGGAAATGGGAGAATCTGATTTCCGTGCAAAGTGCCAAGCGGAGGCAGCACTCGAACATTTCGAGCTGGACCCAAGTCTATGGGACACATTTCCGAATACATTTTCTGGTGGTGAGAAGTTACGATTAAACATAGCAATGGCAACAGTTAAAAAACCAAGACTATTGTTGTTAGATGAACCAACTGCTAGCCTAGATCATCAATCGAAAGAAAAGGTTAGAGAAGTTATCGAGAAATTAAAAGCAAGTGGGAAGACATTAGTAGGAATTTTTCACGATATTACGTTCATGGATAATCTCTGTGATCAAATTTTTAACATGAGTACGAAACCAACTATCATAAAAGCGGGTGTTCGTAATGAAAGCTGATCTCCATGTACATAGTCATTATTCTGATGGGGCTGATTCCATAGAAACGATTATGACGAAGGCTAAGCAAAATGGTGTAACCCACATTAGTCTTGTAGATCATGACACAGTTGACGGACAAGATATAATCCGTCAAGTTGGTCGAGCATATAATATTACGACCATCCCTGGAATTGAAATATCCGCCTTTGATTATAAAAGAAAACGTAAGGTTCATATACTCGGTTACCATTATAGACCTGTTGCATCCCATATCCTTAAGGTTTGTAACCCTATATTGGAAAGAAGAAATGAGTTATCGCTATGGCAAATCCAACAATTAAGAAAACTTGGTTATGAAATAGAGCCGGATATCATAAAGGAAAAGGCGTTACCAAGTCAGACGATTTATAAACAACATGTGATGGAATATTTAATAAAAGCCCCTTATTCCTCAACAACGTATAAAGAACTATATCAAAAGCTATTTAAAAATCTTATTGCTGGAGATATTGAGTATGTCGATGTATTCGCTGCAGTGGAGGCAATTGTAAAAGATGGTGGATTGGCAGTTGTCGCACATCCTGGACAACTAGATTCCTATGATTTGGTTCCTGAGCTAGTAGAGGTCGGACTAGGTGGTATTGAACGGAACCATATCGATCATACAGAACAAGATCACAGAAAAGTGGAGGTACTAGCAAAATCGTACAACTTAGTTATGACGGGTGGGTCAGATTATCACGGGAGCTTTGGTGTCCCCATTCAAATAGGCGATATCACTAGTCCATTAAACCCGCTACTAAGTTAGCCATCTATAAAAAAATAAATAATAGAAAATAAGACAATCGAATGGATTTGTGATTGTCTTATTTAGTCTTGATGGGCTAAGTTAGTGTTTTTGTTTGTTTAGAAACCCAATTTAAACGAAATAACCCGATACATCAATCGAGCATCTCTACCTAATTTATCTCGTCTAGTCATATATGGTGCAAGTTGTCGTAAAAATTGTTCATCACAAAGTCTTCTTGGTAGACCTCTCTGGTAGCATTGATCATGCTGCAGACAGAAGTAGTCAAGCTGATTGGTAGGTGCTCCTGGACCACTACATCCTGGCCCACAATAACGGTAGCCTGGTAAACAGATCATCGTGATTCCCTCCTATTCTTTATTAGTGCCATACATGTAATAATGTATGCTAGGGATAGAACGAGATAATAGGCGTTAATATTTATCGTCATTGAAATTAGGAAGTTTATTGTTAAATCAAGCATTCCAAGACTTGCCAAAGTAAGCTATTGGCAGTAAGCAAACTTATAGATTAATAGAATGGATTCATGTATCCTGTATAAAGTATATGATTACAGACATTAAGATAGGTGGAAGAGAGGGTATTTATGCAGAATGTAGAAGTAAACAGAAAAATGATAGTACCATTGTTATTAGCAGGTTCGTTTATTGCCATTTTGAATCAAACGCTAATGATAACCGCTATCCCACCAATAATGGAAGAAATGGGAATTACAGCGAATACTGGACAATGGCTAACTACTGTGTTCATGTTGGTTAATGGGATTATGATTCCAGTTAGTGCGTTTTTATTAGAACGTTTTACGACGAGGCAATTGTTTATTACAGCGATGAGTATATTTGCAGTTGGGACACTAGTTGCAGGTATCGCGCCTAACTTTTCCACATTATTAATAGGCCGTGTCATCCAATCTGCTGGCGCTGGGGTTATGTTACCATTGATGCAGACGGTATTTTTAATGATTTTCCCTGTACATAGACGTGGTGCTGCAATGGGACTAATTGGACTGGTAATCTCGTTTGCTCCAGCGATCGGTCCCGCTTTGTCTGGGTATGTGACGGAACATTACTCGTGGAGATTGTTATTCTTTATTATTCTGCCAATTGCAGTAATTGATATTGTCATAGCTTGCTTTGCTTTGAAAAATGTAACAGAGTTACAGAAACCAAAATTCGATATTCTTTCCATTATTTTATCTTCATTTGGATTTGGTGGATTACTATATGGATTTACTTCAGCAGGAAATAATGGCTGGTTGGCTATGATGACTATCATATCACTTGGTGTTGGTGTGGTAGCATTATTCGGATTCATTCTAAGACAATTAAAGCTAAAGCATCCAATGCTCGAATTCAGAGTGTTTACTTATTCCATTTTCCCGCTGGCCGTTGCGATAGGCATGATCGCTTTTATGGGATTAATTGGCGTGGAGACATTAATACCACTATATATGCAAAATATGCGTGAGTTTACAGCCTTTGAAGCTGGTTTAGCTCTGTTACCTGGAGCATTAATTACTGGATTGATGTCACCAATTACAGGTAGAATCTTTGATAAATTCGGTGCTAAAAAACTAGTAATAATTGGATTAATAATCATTACCGTATCGTCAATCCCGTTTACTAGATTAGATACATCGACTTCATTAGCTTTTATAACCATTCTATACAGTATCCGAATGTTCGGACTGTCGATGGTAATGATGCCGATTGCAACCGCTGGATTAAATCAATTACCTAAACGATTAATTCCACACGGGGCTGCAATGGATAATACGATGAGACAAATAGCGGCTTCTGTAGGTACAGCAATTCTCGTTACAGTCATGACGACATCAGAGGAGAGTGCAGCAAGTAGGGAAATTGTCAATCCAGACATTTATGGTGCCAATGTAGCTTTCATTGTTGTAGCAGCACTTTCATTAGTCGGATTGTTGATTGCTCTCTTTATTAAAGATAAGCGTCAATCCCAAGAAGAATTGGAAAGAAAAGATCAAGAGAGATTAAAAGCTAGAGAAACTAATTCTGCATCATCATGAAATCTCCCTTATGGAGTAATAATCCAAAATAAAACTCCTCTTCCTTTGTGGTGGAGGAGTTTTACTGTGTAAAAGGGTATTATTGTACAGAAAAGTTCAACTGTAGGGAATACTGCAGTTTAGTCTCGTACAATGTACCGACAGTATTTCAAGAAGGTTTAATTGTTGATTAAAATGAACCTAAGATATTAGTTAATAAAAGTAAAATACATATAGACCAATGTGATGCCAAATAGACTAACTAGTAAACCATACCATATAGAAGATTTTTTCATTGCTTCCCAAACAATTTCTCTTACTGCGACTATGAAAATCATAGAGATGGCAATATTAATCATAAAAGCAAATAAAAGAGGGACTTCAGCAGTAATAAATAACCCAAGTAACGAGCCTATTGCTACTGGGACGGTGAGCACAGCTGTGATTACCAACCAAGTGAAGAAGCCGTACCCAGCTAAAAATAGTGGAGTAAAAATGATCACTCCTTCAGGAATATTGTGTAACAGGATGGTTAATAACATGGGTTTGCCAATTTCCGTACCGATAGCTGCTCCAAGCGCCAGCCCAACTGGGAAATTATGCATTGCAATACTAATGGTTAATAGAACTCCAGTACGGAGTAAGAGAACTTTTTGTTGAGTATCTGTTACAAGGGTTATCATGTTTATGACACGATGAATACATAGATACAGAATAACTCCAGTTGCAGTCCCAAGAGCAAATATAACCCAACCGCCAAGTTGGATACTTTTAGGGATCATTTCAATAAATAATAGGCCAATTATTAATCCGCCGCAGAGAGAATATAAAAAGCTAACACTACCATGGATACGCTTCATGAACCATGCTAGTCCACCCCCAGCACTAATACCCAATGCAGAGGCAATTACTCCTGATAACCATATGAATGCCATCATACGACTCCTTTTCCTTCCTTTGTTAATTTATATTGCCTTGTCCCACTATTTATACGGTATTTATAAATTATTGACCATGATCCATTTCTTGTTTTATAATATGAACATATACTAATATATACACATTAATGAATTTATCTTAACCCTAGGAATAAGTGTAAAGGAGAAGATCTTATGGATAATAATCAAAATCAGACAGCGTTTAATAATAAGGATTTGGATGAAGAGACGTTATTCGTTGTTTCACAAACGTTTAAGGCATTGGGTGATCCAACGAGAATCCGGATACTAAATCTTTTAATTCATCACGAATACTCAGTAAATGGAATAGCGGAAACCTTACAGTTAAGGCAGTCAACAGTTTCGCATCAATTACGCTTCTTGAAAAATTTACGTTTAGTAAAATATCGCCGGGAGGGTACAACGTTGTATTATTCTCAAGATGATGAACATGTAATGAATATGCTGAAACAAATGATTGATCATGCTTGTCATAACTAATTTGTTCCTTTTTATCATTATATGAATAAATGCTCATATTTTAATATTAGAAGGTGGGATATAATGGGACACGATCATAACCATACACACACTACAAATAAAAAAATGTTAATGTTAAGCTTTATTATAATTACGACATATATGGTGGTAGAAGCAGTTGGGGGAATCTTCACTAATAGTCTTGCACTCCTTTCTGATGCTGGGCATATGTTGAGTGATGCCATTTCTCTTGGTGTAGGACTACTAGCCTTTAGATTAGGGGAGAAAGCAGCAAATTATAAAAAAACATACGGTTATAAAAGGTTTGAAATATTAGCAGCAGTATTTAATGGGGTTACCCTCATAGTAATATCTCTCTATATATTTTATGAAGCATATCATCGATTCTCAGAACCACCTGAGGTTGCATCTACCGGTATGTTCATTATCGCTTTTATTGGTCTCCTCGTTAATATAATGGTTGCCTGGATATTAATGCGCAGTGATACGAAAGAAAATTTAAATATGCGTGCAGCTTTTCTACATGTTTTAGGTGATTTACTTGGATCTGTAGGAGCCGTAACAGCCGCATTATGTATGATGTTCTTTGGATGGGGATGGGCGGACCCACTAGCTAGTGTACTAGTTGCGATCCTTGTGCTAATTAGTGGCTTTAGAGTGACCAAAGATGCTGTACACGTTTTAATGGAAGGGGCTCCAAAAAGCTGCGATACCGAGACCGTTATAAAAACGATCGAGAGTGTAAAAGGTATTCAAAAGATTCATGATTTACATGTATGGAGTATTACGAGTGGGCAGCATGCTCTTTCATGTCATGCGGTTGTAGATGAAAATCTATCTGTTCTCCAAAGCCAAGAGATTTTAAGAGAGGTTGAACATGAATTAGAGCATAAAGGAATAAACCACGTCACGGTACAGATGGAGAACGAGGAACATCCACATGTAGATTCGCCATTATGTCAACAGAATCAATTACCCTTTACGCATGAATATTAGGTAATAGGAAACAGGCCCCATTGAAATTTCAATCGGGGTTATTTTTTTAGGTAATTTTAATCTAAAATACAGATGTTAAAGGGATAGCTTTCCAAATTTAAAATGTGATTAGTTTTAAATAGGATATAATTTTGGTAAAATTTAGACAGGAAAATGAGAGGCGGGATGCTATGACGAAAATAGACATATTAAATGGTGGCTATGTCATCTTACAGGATCATATGGGTTCAGACCTATCTGTTGTTAATTCAGCTCGAGTGTCGTACAACAAGAAAAAAGAAATGCTAGATGAAAAAGATGAAAGACTGATAGATTTTCTGGCACGGGAGGGACATACCAGTCCATTTAGGCACACTTCACTACAGTTTGAGATATATGTTCCACTCTATGTTGCGAGGCAACATTGGAAGCACATCATCGGCTCAGGCTTCCAAGATCCTTTTGTTGCTTGGAATGAATCATCACGTCGATATATTACAGAAGAACCAACATTTTATATTCCACATGACAATGAATGGAGAACAAAGCCTGCAAACTCAAAACAAGGATCAGGTGAAGCATTACATCCATCCGTAGGTAGTACTTTTACGAAGAAATTAGAAGAACATGTTGCGCAAGGAGAGCGTCTGTATGAAGAAGCAATGGAAACTGGGATTGCACCGGAACAAGCTCGACTATACCTTGCCGCCTATTCAATGTTTGTGAGATACTATTGGACAGGCTCATTACAGGGTGTAGCACATTTCTTGGAATTAAGACTACCAGAGGATGCACAATATGAAATTCGAATACTTGCTAATGCTGTTAAAGAATTAACTTATCAAAAATTCCCTATATCACTTGATGTACTTCTGAAATATTCAGATTGATAAATCACCCATAAAATTAGAGTATTATTAGTCAATTAATATGAGGAATATTATCGCTTATTTGTATCTCTACCTAATGGTTCCACTATCGAACTAAGAAAAGTCAAAATGGAAGGAATTAAATAATTTATGAGCGAAACGAAACTAATCTTAGAAGCACTTTATCCACCAATCAAACCAACTGATCTCGAAATACAATTAATTAAAAGCAAACCGCTTCGAAGGCTGAAGCAATTAGCACATTTCGGTGCCGGAGCACTCGTTTCACCTGTTGTACATAGTAGATTTGAACATTCTATAGGTGTTTGGAAATTAACTTCTTTCTATTTTCCAAATGACATAGAATTACGAGTTGCAGCCTTGTTACATGATATCGGACATCTGCCTTTCTCCCACGCGGTAGAAAAAACGCTTGGATTTGATCACCATCAATTAACAGAACAATATATAGAAGAAGAGGAAATATCTTCTATGTTAAAGGCCCATAATATTGATCCGAATGTAATCATTAAAATTTTAAATGAACCATCACCTATCACAGGAAAGGACAATATACTTGGAATTGATCATTTGGATAGTTTTTTAAGAGATACGTATATGGCTGGTATGGTGGAAATGCTTCCTAAAGATTTATTAGACAGAATGACATGTACCTCTAAAGGAATCGATACGGATTTAGAAACAGGACACTACCTATTAGAACTTATCTTGTCAGATCATAAACTGTTTCTATCGCCATACATGGTCGCTGTAGATAGAATCTTGGCTGAGTCTATTAAGGTTCACTGGTCTTCAGAGCCCATGAATAAGAGTGGATTTGCGCGTTTAACAGATACAGAAGTTGTGTCGATGTTAAAAGCATCTACTTCTAGTAAAGCCAAGGACTTAATCAATACGCTACTCTTTGAACCAGATCGAATTACAATTAATGATTCCAATACGGGAAGTGGGTATCCAATTAGCATTAGAAAAGTATACAGTAAGGTGCCAATGTATGAAGGAAAACCAATAACACAATATAGTATAGCTGCACAAAAAATACTAGAAGAATTGAATGGATTATCTTTTCATTCAGAAGTAGTGATTGCTTCTAACTAGACTGAAAGATTTGATAAAGATTCTTGATGTATAACGAATAATGAATAAGGAGGAGACCATTCGAGTTCTAATCCTAAATTACCACTAACACTAGAAGAAAGAGTAATGCTTAGGAAAGCTAAAGTGAAATTAACTGAAATACGTACACTTCACACGGAAAGAATAGCTAGTCTATTAAATGCTTCAATTGATAGGGCGAGAATTATTAAAGGATTAGCTGAATTTCAAACTGTACCATCTATTGGTTATAAATTAGCTGAAAAATTGGTTTATCAATTAAACATCTATTCATTAAACGAAATAAAAGACAAACAAGGTGCACAATTATTTGATGAATTAGAACAACAGTTAGGCGTATGGACAGATGGATGTGTGGAGGACCAAATTCGATGTGTCGTATACTATGCGAATCACCCAACTAGTAAAAAGCAATGGTTTGATTTTACACATGAAAGAAAAAAGTATCGAGAAAAAAACGGTTACCCAGCAAATAGACCTCAATCTGCCTGGTATGATTAAAAGGAAGGGGTAGGAAAGATGAAGACCAACTTATCACATGTACGAGTTAATGTGAAAGATTTAGCTTTAGCAATAGATTGGTATCAAACAAATTTAGGATTAAAGGTTGCAGCAACATGGCCACCCGAAAAACCTAACTATGCCCATTTTGAGGCTGATAGTGGAGCAACTTTTGCCATCATGGAAGATAAAAATTACCCATCACATGGACGTTTTAATTTTAATGTAACAGATGTAGAGATATTATGGAATGATGTAAAAGATAAAGTAAATGTAATAGAAGAACTGTTTTCAACCCCTTATGGGACTAAAAAATTTACTATAAGTGATTTAGATGGTAATGAGTTAGGTTTTGTTCAAGATTCAGGTAGTTAGTTCCTATAATAGATATACATAAAGGATTCTACTTATTTGTTCAACAGTTAAGTAGAATCCTTTTTTATAGAAGGCTTAAGGTAGATCTTTACAATTTACCAATATAAATCATAAATGATGTTAAATGGTGGAGAGCTCTTGATTTTTCCAGTTACAATAACCTTATTATGGTATCATAAACTAAATGGCTAAGTATGTACAGACTATCAGAGTGGATTTGATTCATATTAATTTTATGGTAATTATACGCATCAAATATAGTTATTTAAGTAGGGAGAGATAGTAATGAAAACGATTGGACTTATAGGGGGAATGAGTTGGGAATCCTCCTTAGAATATTACCGCATCATAAACGAAGAAGTGAAAAATAAATTAGGTGGTTTACATTCAGCGAAATGTCTTTTGTATAGTGTTGATTTTAGCGAAATTGAACAATATCAAGCAGAAGGTAATTGGGAAAAGGCAGGTCAAGCTTTAGGTGAAGTTGCATTATCGTTAGAAAAAGCCGGTGCAGATTTTATAGTAATCTGTACGAATACGATGCACAAAGTCATTGATTCAATAGAAGAAAAGATAGAAATACCTGTTTTACATATTGCTGACGCCACGGCAACCCAAATCTTAAAAGCTAACATAAAAACAATTGGATTACTTGGGACTAAATATACGATGGAACAAGATTTTTATAAGTCTCGACTTGAGTCACAAGGAATCCATGTGGTTGTTCCAAATAATGAAGAAAGGTTACAAGTGAATAGGATTATTTATGAAGAGTTATGTTTAGGGGAAATTAATAAATCATCAAAGGATTATTACAAGGATGTAATTCATAATTTAGTTAAAAATGGTGCAGAAGGAATTATCTTAGGTTGTACCGAAATTGGATTATTAGTTAAACCTGAAGATTCAGAAGTTCCGTTGTTTGATACAACGGTAATTCATGCCACTGAAGCTGTAAACATTGCTATAGACAATACATGAAGATTACAAATAGAGTCTCTCAATATGGTAATCATTGAGAGACTCTTGAATTTATTAGCAGGCTATTTCTTAACAGCGTGGATATAATGTATTGTCTCGAATGCGGACAAATAATCTGTTCTATTTTTGAAATAAACCTCATTTATTTTAGTTGGTGTTAAATGTTCATAAATTAGTAAACCTGATTGTTCTAACATTTTCTCCATCTCACTATACGTGAAACTCGATTTCATTGGTTCTCCGCTTGCAGAAGCCATCTTAACCATGTTTTCAACACGATTAGATTTTCCTTTTACTTTAAATAGATTTTCATCTGCATAATCAAAAACAATAGAGCTACCTGTTGGAACGGTAGCGAATAATTCACCTATTAAACTCGCAATCTCCTCTTTCGTTAAATAATAGGATACACCTAATAAGCTAAAGAAGGTCTTCTTGTTATCAAACCCTACATCAATTAAATCACGGTGAGATAACTTACTAGTAAAATCCATAGGAACAAAATGCAGATTGTTTGGTATAGAGAAATTAGCTTTTGCTAACTTCTTCTTTTTAAATTCTTGTGTAGCAGGATAATCAATTTCAAATATATCTAATTTGTCTTCTAATTCTGGATGTCGAAAGCAGAAAGTGTCTAAACCAGCCCCAAGTATCACATACTGTTGGGCGCCTAAATTAATTTCATTAAGTAATACACTCTCACAATAGGCTGAGCGTGCTATAGGTGTTGGGGAGAGCTGTACTTGGGTAATCCATTTTAAAATCTCATCTGGATTTTCTTTAAATCTTTCCCCGATATCCTTGTTAAAAAATGTTATACCATTAATCATATTCTGGCTAATAGCTGCAAAATCATCTTCGGAAATTAAATTGATTACTATAAAATCATCAAAAATGATTGGTGTGTCATTTTTACTGTGATAAGCTCGACCAAATGCTGATACTAAGGAAGTTAAACTAGACTCATTCTGTTTCAAACCATTTCCTCCTATAAAAAAATAAGATTCCCCTGGCCAGGAGAACCTTATTATATAAAACAATTTGATAATTGTAAATTATAGCATAAATAAAAATATTTGTCAATATTTTTGGTGTGATTTTTTTAGCTTTTTTCCGGTGAATTTAGGTTATTATTAAGGTGGATTATAGTTTGATTGAGGTTAGTTCCGTTATAGAGACTTTTATATTAAAGAACTAGCCTAAGTCAACTCAAACAAAATTGATCTGCAACTTCTATTATCATAAACGCTCACAAAATGTTCACTTACGAAAGTGTTTATATAATCACTATAATACAAAGGTATAAAAAGAGAGGATGATATAATTGCCGACAACTAAGAAAGAAAGTCTACAATTTGGAGTAATGATGTGTTTTGGGATGGTTTTACTGATGACTGTTTATAATTATTATTTAAATGGTATGATTGGTAAAATGACTATTATGGAAGGATTATCCGATTTTCTAATTGGTTTTGTTATTGCATTAATTCTAGATATGTTAATAGTAGGACCTAATGCTAAAAAAATTGCTTTAAAAATAACTGCAAATACCAAAAAGAAAATCTATACAGTACTAGCAATTTCAATATGTATGGTAATTGGAATGGCTTTTTTTATGTCTATTTACGGTTTAGTTACAACTTATATTCATAATGGTTTTACTTCTAGTTCAGTTGTAAAAGATTATGTTGTCATTTTCAGCAGTAACTTGATTATGGCTTTACCTCTACAAATTATCATTATGGGTCCTTTTGTTCGTTTTATATTTAGTAGGTATATTAAATCAACTAAACATAGTGAGTTACGAGGAGTGTAATGGCTTATTAGCAGTTCGCTGTTATTTTAAATAGAAAAAGGAGACTTTTTGCAAGACGCAAAAGCTTTTTTGGTTGAGATACTGTAATGGTATTTTTTCTAAAATTTGTCTAAATAATGAATATAAAAGACGATAGTTTAGAAGGAGTAAGTATTTTCTAAAAATAGTTAGAAAAGTTAAGTACTAATACAATAAACCAATATTATTGGTTCAGTTAATGTGGGGGAGGACAATATGCAAAGGATTGACGTTGTTTATGCTTTGATTTGTAACAAGGATAAAGAGCAAATAGTTATGGTTAATAATGCTGGTCAAGGTTGGTCGTTACCAGGGGGAGCAGTAGAAAATGGTGAAACTCTAGAACAGGCAGTTATTCGTGAAGTAGAGGAAGAGACAGGGTTAACTGTTAAGGTAGGAAGTGTAGTAGCAATTAATGAAGCGTTTTTTAAAGAAGAGAATCACCACGTGTTATTTATTACATTCAAAGCAGATGTAATAGGGGGAGAATGTGAAATTAAGTATACGGATGAAATCCTAGAGGTAAGATGGGTTGATTACAACACAGCAAATACATTAATGCCATACCATCCAAACGGTGTAGAAAGCCTAATTACATCTTCCTCTATTTATACTTATCAATCATAATGTTATAGCGATTTCTTTTGTTAAAGGGGTACTAGTAGATTTTTTTATCAACGAACTTAATAAAAGTGCTGACAGGGAAGTGTATGAGTAAAAGCCGATTACTGATAAAGATACACTTCAATTGTTGGAAGCCTTAAGTTATTAAAAAGCCTATATTTTTTATATAGGCTTTTTAAACTAAAATTAATCAGTTACTAATTTTGAATACATATTTAGATCAATAAACGTGTCTTTTGATCTTTCCGATCTTCTTAGAGTACCTTCAAATTGAAAATTCAACTTTTCAACAAGCTTAATTGAATTTTTATTATCAGGTTCAATTTTTGCTTCAATCCTATTGAAATTAAGATTATGAAACGCATAACTTACTAGTGTAAGGATAGCTTCTGAACCAAATCCGTTACCCCAATATTCTTTACTAATTTCATATCCAATTACTGCTTTTAAATTTTCAAAGTCTAAGGAGTTGTAACCACAAGAACCTATAATTTGGTTGGACTCTAAAAGAAAAATGGAGTATCGAATAGCTTTGTTTTCTTGAGATAACATGTCAAGCATTTCAATCATTTCTATTGCTTGACTTTCATCTGTGAAACTATTAATATTCATAAACTTTGTTACATCGGGATCAGACCAGATTTTAAATAGACTAGAAGAATGGGATACTTCCATTTTTTTCAGCAGTAATCTTTCTGTTCGTAGTTCGGTAATCAATATTTTAGCCTCCAATGTGTATTATTTTATTATGAGGTTTGGAATATTGATATCTGCGCATAGTTCAGTCCCTTCACATAAAAGTCAAAATAATTATAACAAAAAAATGATTGGATTACTTGATTACTTGTAATAAGGATTAATTTTTATGGCGTAAACTATCTTAATGCATCAAACGGAAGAAATGCATGAACTCCTTTTGCAGTATTTACGATTTGGGTAACTCTTAAGTCAACAACTAACGAAGCATATGCGTATGCTTCTGTTCGAGATATATTGTATAAATTTGATATAAGTTGTAGCATGTCATCTAAAGCAATCCACATTGCTTCCTCTAGGTTTTCGTGAAATGCCATCGTAAGCCATCCATCCTTAGTTTTAGCCATAGGTCTTTGTATTGGAAAATCGTCTAAAACATTAAATGTCAAACTGACTTTTTCCATAGGACATTCTAATGCGGGACCACTAACTTCACCATCTCCTTGTGCAGCATGCCCATCTCCTGTAGAAAACAAACCGCCCTCTACTTCAATTGGTAAATACAATATGCTACCGGCTTGTAACTCTTTGCAGTCAATATTTCCTCCGGTTGACCGGGGTGAAATGGTGGTATGTTGTCCTGGTGTAGACGGTGGCATACCCATAATTCCCATGAAGGGAGTCAGCTTTACTGTGAAATCAAAATTTCCAAATTGGCTTTTTCCAATCATTTGATTAGTATCTAATTCAAAGTCTAACATTACTTCTTTTTCTTCAACCATTCCTAATCTCTGATTCCAGTAGCTAGGGAACCCACCTGCTGAAGTCCATCCCCACAACCCAGGTATAATTTCATTAATCTGAACTTCTAAAGTTTGCCCTGGGCTTGCTTGCTTAATATTGATAGGACCAATTAATGAATGACCAAACCCCTTAGGTATCCGGTGTGGCTGAACATCGCTAAATCTTTCTCTAGGTTCACCTATTGCTTTCCGTTTCGCAACACCCCATGCACTGTCCAGTGTTTTAAAATGAACGGTATCTCCTGAATCTATTTCTAATGCAGGTTCTAAATCTTTACTGAAGAAGCCGTGGAGTGATTTAGAACTCGGGCTTAATTGGTGAATTTTTGTCATAATTGAAAACCTCCTTCTAAAAATATGATTGTAAAGTTTTCGTAACGCTAATTTTTTTGAGAGATAATAAGGTACTTACCTTACCTAAAAATGTAGAAACGGTTGTCACAAGCAAGCTTGCAAGTATTCTTTGTTAAAAACACTGCAAATTCTACTACGTATTAGAAATAAAAGAAGATTGGCTATGTTATTTATTACTGATTACTGACCTCTTATATATAATAATTGAAATATCTAATTATTTCAATTAAAATTACGCTATGATTAATTTTAAATTACTCTACGAAGTAATAACAGTATACTTTCAAAAAATATGAAAATAAAAGGAGTGGAAAAAACGAAATAATGAACAAAAAACTCTATATGTTTACATTTTGTATTACTACACGTTCGCCCACAAACAATTCTAGAAAATAGAAGGAATTTTTCATATTTAAATGGAATTTATTTGCAAAATAATAAAAAGGGGAGTATGAGTGAAAATGGATAGTAATCTAGTAAGTAATAAAGGTACATTAATTGAATTTATAGACAGCAAGTCAAATTCAACAAAAAACGAAACACCTTTCGTTATCGTTCCAGGTCTTTCAGAGTCCGCAGAAGATTATATTCCTCTAATTCAATCGCTATATCCTAGGAGATGTATTGCAATTTCGCTAAGAGGAAGGGGAAAAAGCGATGATCCTGAAGTAGGATATACGTTAGAAGATCATATAAGTGATATTGATGCAGTGATTAAACACCTTAAAATAAATGAATTGATCATTATGGGCTATTCAAGAGGAGTTTCCTACACATTAGGGTATGCTCTAAGCAATTTAAATTCAATTAAAGGTCTAGTGTTGGGGGATTATCCTGCTTATCACTCCCAACTCCCGACTAATTGGGTAGAGCAATTTACCGCTTTACCTATTTGGAGAGGTAAGCCTTTACCAGGAAGGATGAAAATACATTCATTATATGGAATTCAAAGAGAATCAAAGCAAGTATCATTTTGGGATAGATTAGGCAATATTCTGTGTCCTGTTCTTATTATTCGAGGTGGGAAAACTGGGTCACTACTATCACCAAAAGATAGCAATCAATATTTGGAGAGATTTCCAAATTCTAACTTAGTTGTATTGGAGGATTCCGATCATAATATATTTGAACCTAACATAGAAAATCTTCTAAAGGAGTTGAAAGAATTCTTTGTACTGGTAGAATCATAATAAACTATTATTATTTTGTAGAATTCATGAAGTAAGAGAGGCATGATTTTATAAGAGAAATGGGGGAGCTTCTAATAAACTCAAGTGTAAATAAAAATTATATCTGGGTGTATTTCATAATATTCTTTATCCTATGGTGTATTAGAGAGATATGGTTAGTTCAATATTTAGATTTGTTAGATTCTATACCGAGAACATTAGTATCAGCCATAGTTAAAATAGTAATCTGGATCGTTCCA
The DNA here is from genome assembly GCF_018310345.1 of Ornithinibacillus massiliensis. Classification (GTDB taxonomy): domain Bacteria; phylum Bacillota; class Bacilli; order Bacillales; family Amphibacillaceae; genus Ornithinibacillus; species Ornithinibacillus massiliensis. The sequence continues at coordinate 467,506 of NZ_JAGXBY010000002.1, read as the reverse complement.
GTTATATATTTAATTAGACTGATAGAACAAAGAAATGCATTTTCCTATTTAAGGTTACGTCAAAACGATAGAAAAGGTTTGAAATGGGCCGGATGGGGATCTGTCGTTTTCATATTCTATTTTGTAGTAGTAAACTTTTCTGTTTTAGAGCAAGTTGATTTTCAATTAGGGTTTAACCAATGGCTTAATACAATTCTATTAGTTGGAATAACCGAGGAAATTGTCTTTAGGGGGTTTATATTAAGAAAACTTATGGATTCATTTCGATTTTGGGTAGCGAATGCCATTACAGCTTTACTCTTTGTATCGATTCATTTCCCTATTTGGTTTTATAAAGATATGTTCGGATTCCCTTATGTTTTAGGTTCTATATTAAATGTCTTTGTAATGGGGATTATTTTTGGATTTGTGTATAAAAAGAGTAATTCGCTTTGGTCTGTCATTATTCTTCATTCTTTGTATAATTTGCTAGTAACTGTTTTCTACTAAGGTACAATTGGTAAATATGATGAATGATCGCCTCTTATAATCAGCTTATTTCAAAAGAAGAAACGGAGGTTAATGTCATATAGTTGTTGGTATTAGATGGACGCAAACAGTAATTTAAATAGATGAGGAGGGATTTTGTTTATGCAATCAATAGATGAAGTTAAGTTGGAGCATTTTTCGAATGAGCATATGAAGGAATTAGCTACTTTTGAACTTCCTGAAGAACAAGCACAATTTACGGCATTACCATCTAAATATAAGGTAGTGAAGGAAGGGCAGCATCGTATTGTCTTACTATGTGGAAATAAGCCAGTTGGTTTCTTTCTATTACACTCCACTGATCGGATAAAGGAGTATTCAAATAATCCCAATGCTATGTTATTAACGACACTGTCTGTTAATTATGCTGAGCAAGGTAAAGGATATGCTAAACAAGCAATGCTCCTTCTACGCGATTTTGTTAAAAGTGAATTTCCTAGCTGCGATGAAATTGTATTAGCGGTTAATCATAAAAATTTTCCCGCTCAGAAATTATACTCAAAAGTAGGGTTTAAGGATACGGGTAGGAGAAAAATTGGTCGGATTGGTGAACAGTTTATTTTTAATTTGGATTTATAAATTTTACTAGCAAACATAAGGAAAATTGTAATGTAACGAAACACCGATGTTTGTTAGTTCTATCTACTTATAAATCTACTATTTTGTAATAAGTTTTACTTATATGTTCCAATATAAAAATAGTATTTTAAAAATTCATCTATATAAACTATACTAATTCCCAAAGAGTTACGAGAAAAGAGGTGTATTACATAGTGGAAATCAAATCATTGACACTCCAAACACGTCATATAAAAGAAATGAGAGCCTTCTACGTCGATATGTTCGGGTTTCCTTTAGTTAGGGAGGATGAGTATAGTTTTCGTATTAGAGTTGGTACAAGCCAACTGGAGTTTACTTCTGAAAGTGTAAAAGGCAATCCATATTATCATTTTGCTTTTAACATTCTAGCTAATAAGTTTGTTGAAGCGAAATCATGGGTTAAAGAAAGAGTAGAATTGAATACAAGGGAAGAAGAAGACGAAGCATTTTTTTCTAACCTACCAGCTCATGCTTTATATTTTTATGATCCTGCAGGTAACATTGTGGAGTTCATTTCAAGACATTCCATATCCAAAAAGGGTGAGGAGCCTTTTTCCATTGAAGAAGGAATAGTAAATATTAGTGAAATTGGACTTACCATGGAGGATGCTATAAGTGCTGGGAAAAAACTAATGACGATTGGTATTCATGAACGAGATAATGCTCCTTTATCTTCAACATCCCTTAACTTTATGGGAGATAGATCAAAGGGAATATTTATAATACTAAATCAGCCTGGTAGGGAATGGATATTTTCTGATAAATTATCCGCTACATACCCCATGGAAATAGTAACCGCAACTAATAGTAAAATAGTTGTAACCTCTGAGCATGTTTTAGAGGTTTATAAGGGACAATAGGAGAATCATAATACTACCAGCTCATTGAAAAAGCTAACGAAATGAAACTAAGGATCATCGATTGATGGTCTTTTTTCATTTTGCATCGCTATAACCAAATGATATAGTTGTAACTGTAAGTTTTGAAGTAGTTAGAAAGAGAGATAGCTAGTTAGCTAGTAGAATACCCTTCGTATTAATCTAGTCGCTAAGGGAGAGGGAAAATTGTGTACAAAGTGTTCATAGTGGAAGATGATTATGAATTACGATCATTGATGAAAGAATCACTTGAGGAACATAACTATGAAGTGATGATACAAACGGATTTTAAAAACGTAACCAAAGATTTTTTAGAGTATAATCCCGATCTTGTTCTTTTAGATATTCATTTACCATATTTTGATGGATATTTTTTATGTCACAGTTTGCGTAAACATTCTAATGTGCCTATCATTATGATTTCAGCCAAAAGTGATGATGTGGATCAAATCATGGCTATAGAATTTGGAGCAGATGACTACATTACAAAGCCTTTTACGTTTGACAAATTATTATCCAAAGTAAAAGCTACCATCCGTAGAGTGTATGGTGAGTATGCACATTCCGATACTAGTATTTGTTGTGTGGAAGGTTTATGTATCGATAGTCAGAAGCTAACGATGAGCCATAAAGGTATTCATGAAGAGTTAAGTAAAAATGAATATAAACTCCTAAAGAAATTGATCGATTATCATGGGAAATTTTTGACGAGAGAGGAATTAATTGAAGAAGTCTGGGATGATATTACCTTTGTTGATGATAATACATTAACGGTTAATATGTCGAGAATCAAGCAGAAGTTAGTGGCAGTTGGACTACCAGATACGATGATTAAAAGTAAACGCGGGGTAGGTTATATGCTTGAGTACCCAATAATGGGTGATAGTGATGAGTAAATCTATTCTGAGAGATTATGTCAAAGATCGAACATTACTGCTCATTTCTTATTTGTTAAGTATCGTAACGATCATTTTATTTAATTATTTAAGTGATCCGATGGAGAAGGAATTCTTTTATCCATTCGGTATTGGCGTCTTTTTTCTAGTTGTGATTATGTGCTTGGATGGAGCGAAGTATTATCAGTTCCATAAACGTATTAGGCTCTTATTGGAGGATGAATATGCAGAAATTCATCCAATGACAATAGAACAAACACGTGTGAAGCAACTAATTGATAAAAACAATCGTCAAGCAAAGGCAATACATAGCACATTAGTGGAACAGCATAAGGAAGATATGGCGTTCTTATCGCATTGGATTCATCATTTGAAAACACCTGTTTCTGTGATGGAACTTATCATGGAGCGTCATACTGATGAACGAGGGAAAGAAGAGGAGTATATCACGAGATTAAAGCAAGAAAATAATAGATTGCAAATAAGGATAGAGCAAGGTCTCACGATGATTCGAATGCAACGTTTTGAAAATGACCTAGAGGTTCGTGCGGTTGATCTTGTTGCCTCGTTTCGGGAGGCTATTAATGAACGTAAAAGTGAATTCATCTACCATCACGTCTATCCTGTTATGGAGTGTTCCTATGATTCGTTATACGTCCTAACAGATAAAAAGTGGAATAAAATATTGATCGATCAATTTCTGTCCAATGCGATTAAATATTCTGGTGGGAAAGGAAAACAAATCAAGATTTCGATGGAGATAGTCGAAGACAAGTGTTTGGTTTCGATAATCGATCAAGGCATCGGCATCCCTTCTTACGACATAGACCGGATTTTTGAACCATTTTTCACAGGAGAAAACGGCCGAACGGAACGAAATGCATCCGGTATTGGACTCTATTTAGCTAGAAGAATTAGCGAGAAATTAGGACATAGCTTAACGATTCAATCAGGGGTCGAGAAAGGGACAACTGTCACAATTCAGTACCTTACAAAAATGTAAGGTATTTTTAGTGTAACCGATGGCTGTATTATTGGAAGTTTATTACAGTATACAGAGAGGAGGCGATGAAATGGAAATTGTACGTACGGAACGATTAATGAAAATTTATGGAGATCATCAACAAGAAGGAGCAACAACAGCACTGGATGGAATTAATCTATCAATCCAAAAGGGTGAGTTTGTTGCGATTATGGGGCCATCTGGAAGTGGGAAGACCACTTTGTTGAATATTTTAAGCGGGATAGATAAGCCCTCTGCAGGCTCTGTTCGTATTGCAGGAGATGAATTAAGCACCATGGAGAAGGAGGAGCTTGCTTTATTTAGAAGGAAGACGCTAGGATTTGTGTTTCAGGAATTTAATTTACTGGATAGCTTAACCATTAAAGAAAATATTTATTTACCGATGGTATTAGAAAAGAAATCTGCTAGCCAGATGGAACAAAAAGCAGACGAATTAATGGAGTTATTTGGTATCCGCCATTTACAAAACAAATATCCATATCATGTATCTGGTGGACAACAACAGCGTGCAGCAGTTACACGGGCTTTGGTGAATGAACCAGATATTATATTAGCCGATGAACCGACAGGAAACCTAGATTCTAAATCATCTACTGCCATTTTGGAATGCTTTGAAGAAATCATTACTACATTGCAAACAACGATATTAATTGTCACACATGATGTGTTTGCAGCTAGTTATTGCCAAAAAGTCATTTTTATTAAAGATGGGCGTATTCATTCCCAGATAAATAAAAAGGGAAGCAGGAAACAGTTTTTGGATCAAATTATGGACAACCTTGCAGTTTTAGGAGGAAAAAGCCATGACGTTCATTGAACTCGTTTGGAAAATGGCGAAGGTTAACTACAGAAAATATCTCTTCTATTTTCTGTGCAATAGCTTTGTAGTAATGGTTTTCTTTATGTTTTCTACGGTGTACTTTAATGAAGGCATTCGGAATGCGAATGAAATGGATGGAGAATCCCTATCTACTATCTTAATGATTCCATCGGTTGCATTAATAGTCTTTACGGTGTTTTTTATCCATTATGCCCATTCGGTTTTTATCAAGCGGAGGAAAAAGGAATTTGGACTCTTTATGATGGTGGGGATGTCGGATAAGGATATTAGTAAAGTTCTCTTACTGGAGAATAGCGCCATTGCTCTATTATCACTAGGAGTAGGGCTGTTATCAGGTAGTATCTTTTCCCGTTTGTTCTTTCTGTTATTGATGCATGTTTTAGAAATGGAATCAATTGCTTTTGAACTACATATAACGATGTTTGCTACAACGGTAGGGGTCTTTTTAATTGTTTTTTCAATTGGTGTAGCTAAATCTATCCTCGATATTAGAAGAGAAGAAGTTTTAACAATCTTTAAAGAGGATCGTGTAACAGAGAAGAATAAAGTTCGTAGTCCTTTGCTTGGTGGAGTCGGGCTACTATTAGTTATTGGTTCTATCAATTTTCAATATTATTTTTTCTCAAATTCTGATTACGATATAAATGATGGTTTAGTACTTCTTGTTGGATTAATTAGTTTACTTAGCGGTCTGTTTTTCACTATATCCCATTTTGGGAGTTTTTTGATACAGCTCGCGAGATCGAGAAAATCCGTTTATTATAATCGGATGTTATTTTTAGCAAATGTGGAATATAAGTTTAAACAGGTAAAAGGAATTTCATTACTATTGATTACGATGACCATGGTTACGATTTTTTACACCTCTATGTTACTATATTTCTACGCTTCTGCAGAGAAATTGGCTGAGGAACAACGTATTTATGATGTATCTTTTGCGCAGACAGCTATGAAGAACGCCATCTCGGATGATGAATTAAAACAACTATTTAATACAGATAATCATGAGATTAAGGAGCATGTAACTTTAGATGTCCTAGATTACTTTGAACAAAGTCCTCTAGGAGATTATTTCAATCGGTATAGTTTTCTTTCTGCAGAACAGTTTAATCAAATGTATTCGAAACATGTGGAAGTATCTCCAGGAGAAATGATTCGATTAGATAACATAAACCCCGAGTATCATGACCCGTATGTAGACCATGAGAATGGGGAAGGGAAATATTCAATTGCTCTAAAAGAAATCAAGTTAACGGAAAAGCAATCCATTATAGAACCGGTATTTGATCAACTTAACTTATATGAGGTTAATTTTTTCATTGTGCATCCCGATGATTATGATCGGATTGCTCAAAAACTTGAAGTGTACAAATCAACGATTCATGCATTAAACCTATTTAACTGGGAAAAATCTGGTGATGCATATGTGACATGGAAGGAACAATTAAAGAAACAAAATGGAATAGAAGGACAAGATCCATTACTATCTCGGTTAGATTACAGCACGGAGGAAGTGTTATTGGAGCCACAAGCTAAAATAGAGGTCTATAATTCCAATAGAAAAGCTGGGGGCATTCTATTTTTTATGTCTAGCTTTCTTGGTGCCCTATTTTTCGTTTCTTCGTTTATGGTGTTATATTTGAATATCTTTTCATCCATCGATCAAGAGCGAATGACATTCCATAAGTTATATAAAATTGGTATGACGAAAAAAGAAATACGAAAGGTTTTAGCAAAAGAGTTGCGTTTGCTATTCTTTTTAGCACCGTTGTTAGGCTTGGGTATTGCCTTTAGTTATGTTGCTATTTTTGCGAAAGATGCAGGGGGAATCGTTGATAACCCATTATTTACGGTGAATTTTATGATTGTTGCGGTTTTTTATTTTGTATTACAGATTGCCTATTATCTTCTAGCGAAGCATCGTTTTATGAAGGAAATTATGGGAGATCAAAAGTCATGACAAAAGGGGGAAGTCTTCTATTATGGAAAGACTTCCTTCTTTTATTCTACTTCTTATCGTAACCAAGCTCATTCCCTTGAGAAGAAATGTTGTAGAATAAGTATGTAACTTTTATAGATGTAAATCGTATAAGTAGTAAGCACTATATGTAATGAAATGATGCCGATGTTGTAACGGGGGGAATAGGGTTGGAATTAATAATAGGAATTGCTATTGTACTAATTATATTTTTTTCTTCAAGTATCATGGAAAAAAGGCTAAAAACCATTGAAAAACAAAACAATCGTGTCATAGAATTATTGGAAGAAATTAGAAATAATAGATAAGTTTGGTGTTGTTTTGTGTATATGCAGCAAAAACTTTGCGAGATTATTATATATTTTTAGTCCAATTCTCAACATAAAACGAATAGGGACTGTTATTGAATTAGACTTCTAGGATTTGCTCAAATGATACTTCAATAGAATGAACGCTGAGTAATTTTGTATAAATGGTTATGTTAAGTATATTTACACTTCCTCAAGTAAATACAATCTACTATGTTTTATTACGGAATCATATTGATTGGAATAAGAAAATAGAAGATATGTAAGCATATCAGTAAAAGAAATAGTAAGGTCATCTTATTGATGATCTTTATTTTTACATATATATTTTTGAAAATTAAGTTAAGTGAGTAAGGTAGATGTTAAATAGGAGGGGAATTACGTTGAACAAAAGAAACTATCCATTTGTTATTTCCATTGCAGGAGTGTCTGGTGGAGGAAAAACAACCATCACGAAACGATTAAATAAAAGGTTAACCAATACAAAAGTATTATTCTTTGATGATTATGATGTGGAGGGACCTATTGATATTATTGATTGGGTTGACAAAGGAGCTGTCTATGATGAATGGAATTTGGATGAGTTTTTTGTAGATTTAAAAGAATTGATTGATTCCCCATTAGAATACATTATATTGGATTATCCGTTTGCCTATAAACACGCTAAGATAAAAAGTTTAATAGATTTGGCTGTTTATATTGATACGCCTTTGGATATTGCCATGGCGCGTAGAGTAGTCCGAGATTATAATAATCGTTCTAAAGAAAGTATATTAAATGAAATGGAGAACTACTTATCGAGAGGGAGAAGAGGCTATTTGGAAATGATCCAGTCTATTAAACCCTGTTCGGATTTCATTGTGGATGGAACACTACCACCTTCTATTATAGTAGATAAAATTTATCATAATATTATAAACGAATAGATTTACTGGCTTTATTAAATTTATAGGAAGGAGGTAGTAAAAGAATTGGTACTTCTTTTTGGACCTCAAGCAGTTGGTAAAATGACTGTTGGACAGGAGTTAGCCAAAATAACAAGGTTAAAGCTGTTTTATAATCACATGACAATCGATTTAGTTAGTCAATTTTTCGACTACGGTACAAAAGAAGGAAAGAGGCTTGTTAATCTGTTTCGACAGGAGATTTTTGAAGAGGTATCCAAAAGTAATTTATACGGTATTATTTTTACATATGTCTGGGCTTTTGATTTAAAAGCCGATTGGGAATACGTTAATAAAGTGTCCCGACTGTTTGAATCAAGAGGTGGCACTGTTTATTAAGTAGAGCTTGAAGCTGATATAGAGAAAAGACTTTTACGAAATAAAAGTTTGAATCGAACATAAACCTTCCAAGAGGAATATTGATTGGTCAGAAAAAGATTTAATCCAATCAATGGAAAAATATAGTTTGAATTCATTGGAAGATGAAATTAAATTTAAGAACTATATAAAGATAGATAATACCAACATAAGTGCGGAAGTTGTAGCAGAAATGATCAAACAAAGATTTAATTTATAACGTAAAACCTCAACTATTCTTGCTGATAATTAAATTTACAACCTTATAGTAACTGAACGGTAAAAACAGCTTAGCTCTGCTATGTTTTTTCCGTGATTCAGATGTATTGTTTTGCACAGTATGATAACCTACAAGCCGTAAGACCGAATTCTATGTTGTTACATTCTACTGGTAGTAGAATTTTCTACTCAACTAACTGTTGATAGGCATCTTGTGATCTATATGCTACGCTTTCAGTAACAGTGCGCGCTGAAACAATTTTAGGAGGAAATTAGGATGTTAAATACAAGTAAGGTTGGAAGCTATATTTCGAAGCTAAGGAAGGAACGAGATTGGACACAAATGGAAATGGCGGATAAATTGAATGTTAGTCATCAGGCCGTGTCGAAATGGGAACGAGGTGATTCATTACCTGATATAGGAACATTAATGACTATTGGGCAAACTTTTGGGGTATCTATTGATGAGTTAATGAATGGGGGAGCAGATGAAGATAGTTCGGTATATATTAAGAACTTTGGGCACGTCATGAAAGGTTTTTCTGAAAGCCGACATGAGGACGTTTCTTCTATGATTAATACAGGAGAAGCGGATATGGAAGGATTAGTCAATGCTGCCCCTCTCTTAAAATCAAGTGAATTGACTGAAGTTACATCAAAACTGGATAAACGGTTATTAAATACGGATTTGCTTGTACGTTTAGCACCATTTATCGAAACAGAATTGTTAGATGAATTGGTTGTAGCCAGAACGATAGACGATGAATTTGATATAAGGTTTGTTCAGAAAATGGCTCCATTCCTCAGTAAAGATGTGTTAAGGGGATTAATTGACCAAGCAAATAAAGATGGAATGGATTTAAAGGCTGTTTCAAGATTAGCACCGTTTATTGGAAGGGAAGTAGTGGATGAGTTAATGGAGCAGGCAATCAGTAATGAGGTTGAGATGAAAACGATCGTTAACCTTGCTCCATTCTGCAGCCGCGAAAAGTTAATTAGTATAGTTGACCGGACGATGGAATGGCATTTAGATTCACACCTTCTCACCTCTTTAGCACCTTTTCTTGGAAGGGAATATTTAAATCGACTTGTGGAAGACAGAAAAATTGCTAATGTTAATCCAGAAGCGATTACTCGTCTAGCGCCGTTTGTTGACAAAACAACGTTGAGCAGATGGATTCAGGAGTTGTTAGAAAAATAGTTAAATCACTGTAGTGTTGAAGATGGGGAAGCTGTTTTACGCCTATTATCCGGAGATGGTATTAAATATTTTACATTGATTAAATAGACAAACTAGTACCCGTTATAGTAATCAATAGTCAAAAGTAAGAGATACTAATTCTAAACATTGGTATCTCTTACTATAACCAATGAATTCATTCTGTTCTAGTAGTCTATCACCGATAATTACAGGAGAAAAATCGATTTTATTTTTTGAATATTATGTTACCATTATGTATGAGTAAAAGAATAGAGGTGAGAGAAATGAATAGACCGAAAGTAATACTAAATGTTTTCTCCTCAATAGATGGAAAACTGACAACTGCCCCAAACCATAATGTATCAGAATGGACAAAAGAAGGAATTGATGGAGATGCACTTTCTAAGCCATCGGTTATATGATGACTTAGAATGTGTTGCATTATTATCTGGAAGTGAAACATTGATGGTGTATGGCAATCACTGGATTGAATTAGAAAAATCAGTTTATGAACCTAAAAAATCAAAAGCTTACATCGTTTTTGACGGGAGAGGTCGAATTAATTGGTATCAAACAGATGGGCTCATCGTTGTAACGAAAGAAGATGCTCCTCCTGCTTATTTTGAACAACTAGAAGCGAAAGAAATAACCTATATTATTGCAGGCAAGGATGACCATATTGACCTAACTTTAGCACTTCAAAAGTTATATGAAATGGGATTTAGAAAACTTGGCTTAAGTGGTGGAGGAGCAATCAACGGAGCTTTTTTAAGACAGGGTTTAATAGATGAAATTAGTATTGTATATTCTCCATTAGTAGTGGGCGGAAGAAGAACACCATCACTATTCGATTGCGATGAATTACAATCTGTACATGAAATAACTAAATTAGATATGATTCAGGTAAAGCTTGTTGGTTCAGGTTCTGTGTGGGTGCACTATAAAGTTAAGCAATAATGTTAGTCAGAAAGAAACTTTATTGGATCCGCTTTTAAAAATATTATAAATTATATAATTCTAATGGGAATATGGAGTGAGTTATAGTTGAAAATAAGAAGCTCTGTTCAAGCGATTATCATCAATGAAGGGAAACTATTAACTGTAAAAAAATATGATTATAACAAGTTTATGAACATACTCCCTGGTGGTGGTCAGGAACCAGGCGAGACTCTAAAAGAGGCAGTAATTAGGGAATGTAGAGAAGAGATAGGGGTAAAGGTTGAAGTAAACGAGCTTCTATTTGTAAGTAGTATATCGGAAAAAACCATGAACACGCTCGTTGGGATAGCGAAACTCACGTAGTGGTTCATCTTTTTTCCTGCACAGTTCCTTCAGATCTAAATAAATTAGGTAAGAATCTCGAACCTGACCCTGATCAAATAGGGATTGAGTGGATACCTATGAAAGAATTATCTAATTCTGATTTATACCCGAAAGCAATGATACCAATTCTATTAAAATATGAAACAGAAGGTGACGTTATTGCCACTTATGTTGGGGATATGGGGTAAGGAGACCATAAAGGGCATCTAATTTTTTACTTTCAATAAATACTACTAAAGATGAAGAAGGGAATAATAATGACTATATCAATTAAAGAATTAAATTCACAAAACGAAATTTTAGAAGCATTCACGGTTATGAAACAGCTACGAACTCATCTAGACGAAGAAACATATCTCGAATTAGTGTTGGATGCAAGAGATACGGATAGATATAAAATGTTCGCTTTATTTGATAGAGGAGAATTAGTTGCAGTAATTGGTTTTAAACCTATGATTACACTATACTACGGTAGATTTGTTTGGGTTTGTGACTTAGTAACCGATGCGAAAAGGCGTTCAAAGGGGTATGGAGAAAAGCTACTTACTTTTGTTCATAATTGGGCAAAAGAAAACAATTATGAAAGTGTTGCTTTGTCTTCAGGTTTACAAAGAACAAATGCACACCATTTTTATGAGGAAAAAATGAATTACGACAAGGTTAGCTATGTTTTTAGAACATGTTTGTAATAAACATTCGTTATATGGGTCACCAATGTCAATTATAGATAAAAGAGAGTTAGAAAATTGAAATCGATGGGGGACTTATGAAAAAAATTAGTATCTTGCTAATAGGATTAATTCTAGTTTTATTATCGTATCTGTTCATATTACCGGATTATAAATCATTCACCTATGTTAGTAGGAATATTCTCTGGGGTGAATCAGATTTTTACGATCATCAGAAGTTTGCATACAGAGAAATTGTGAAAGGGGATAATAGCTTCACCTTCGACTATAATTTGAAAGAAGAATTGATCGATGATGTGTTAAAGGATATTAGCTATAACTATAATCAAGAAAAATATACGATTGGAGAAGCTGAACAGTTCTTTACCGAATCGGATACAACTTCATTTATTATTATTAAGGATGATCATATAATATATGAAAAATATTTTAACGATTATAACAGAGAGTCTATAAATACGTCTTTCTCTGCTGCAAAATCTTTTGTATCATTTCTGATTGGTAAAGCAATAGAGGATGGATATATCGAGAGTATTGAAGAACCCATCACTAACTATATACCCGAATTGACAAATAAAGGATTTGAAGATATTAGTATACAAAACCTACTCATGATGTCCTCTGGAATACATTATGAGGAAGGTCGATTATTATTTGGAGATGACGCTAAAACATATTATTCTCCTAATCTAAGGAGTTTAGCTCTAGAAGAAACTGAATTAGTTGATATACCAGGAGAGAAGTTCCTATACAACAATTATAATCCTCTATTATTAGGGATAATTTTAGAGAGGTCAACTAAACAAAGTGTTTCTGAATATTTACAAAAGACGTTATGGGAACCAGTAGGAATGGAGTTCTCAGCTTCTTGGAGTATAGACAGTAAAAAGCATGGATTCGAAAAAATGGAAAGTGGTATAAATGCTAGACCTATAGATTTTGCTAAATTTGGCAAATTGTATTTAGATGAAGGTAACTGGAACGAAGAACAGGTTATTTCGAGTCAATGGGTAATTGATTCTACAAAACCAATTGAGGGCTTGAAGGATTCTTATTATGGCTCTACACAATGGGACTTTTTTAACCGTAACCACGGTTATTATGCATATATGTGGTTAGGCTACAATCGTGGAGAAGAAGAATATGATTTCTTTGCACATGGTAAATATGGTCAAGTTATTTACGTTAGCCCTAAATATAATGTTGTTATAGTTCGTAATGGAATAACAACTGGAAAGGTAGACTGGTGGCCAGAGATTTTGTTTGAATTATCAAGTAAGCTAGATTAGCTAATCAACCCAGATTGCAAGTATCATAACTATTATGGCATACATACAAACGAGAACACTCTAATTAACCTTATAGCATTTAATCTCCACAGAATATAAGAGAGCAAACCAGAAGAATTTGAATTAGGCATTAAGTGTTATCTTTAAGATGCAATTACATAGTTTTAGGAGTGATTATTTTGATTTTTGAAATGACTGTTCAGATTCGAGTACCAGATATGGAAGAAGGGCAAAAATGGTACGAAGAACTGTTTCAACGTAAACCTGATTTTGTCCCCCATGAAGGATTTGCAGAATGGGAGGTTGTTCCAGGTAGTTGGTTGCAACTTGCTAAGGGTACACCAGCAAAAGGGAGTGGTCCACTTCGTTTAGGAGTTTTAAACATGGAGAAAGAGAAAAACAGAGTTATTCATGATTTGAATGTAGAAAACTTTGAGATTTATTCACTACGAGTATCAGAAAATAAGCTTTAAATAGTGATAATACTTCGACTGCACCCCATTTGGAGGTGTTTTTCTTTTGAACTGAATTTAGATTGCTTGACTACTTACTAACATTTCCCTGCTAGGATTGAAGACTAGAAGGAAACTAGGAGATATTAGCTGCAAGTGTATTTTTCCTTATCTAGTAATTCTGCCTCTATGTCCGTAAATAAGTCGGAATTTATATTACAAAATAGCGATAATTGTTACAAAAAGCGCATTCGCGAAAAGTTGTCAATACTATATTCCTAGAATTAATTTCCTGTTTTCCTATTTTATAGCAATAAAATTAAGACTATTATTCTTCTGTTCTAGTTAATAACTCTAGTGTTTTTATATAATGATGGAGTTACGAGTAGATTCCGACCATGTTAATGGGAAATTAATCCATAAATATTACAAAAAACGTGTGTTATGATGTGTTCGTAAGTTGATAAACAAACATTTAGCGAAAAGGAGAGGGAAATTTCAATGTTTAAGAAAATTGGAATGGTTACAGCTTTATCAGCAGCTCTTATCTTTGGAGCAGGTTTTGATACAGCAAATGCCGAATCAAATCATTCGTTTAACTATAAATTCTACTATTCAATCAATGGAGAAAATGGTAGTTTGACTGGACAAGAAGCACAAGCAAAAATTCATAATCTAATCAATAAACTGATGGAAAAATATCATATTGATTGGAAAGAAGCAAATAAGAACGTAACTCAAAAGGAACAACCAGCTCAACCAGAAAAGTCTGAACAAAAAGAGCAGCCAGCACAAAAAGAAGAACCTGCTCAGCCGGAAAAAACTGAGCAACAAGAGCAACCTGCACAAAAGGAAGAACCTGCTCAACCAGAGAAGACTGAGCAACAAGAACAACCAGTGAAAGAGCCGGCTAAGGAACAAACTGAACAGGCTCCAGCTAAAGATCAAGCAACAGAACAAATAGCAGAAGAAACTGAGAAAAACCAATCTCAAGCATCTGAACTAAGTCAATTCGAGCAAGAAGTAGTCGAGCTTACAAATCAAGAAAGAGAGAAAAATGGCTTAGCTCCCTTGAAAGTTGATACAGAATTAAGTAAAGTAGCGAGAGAAAAATCACGCGATATGGCAGCAAGCAATTACTTTAGCCATAATAGCCCAAATTATGGTTCACCATTTGATATGATGAAAAGCTTTGGAATAACTTACCGTACTGCAGGTGAAAACATCGCCAAAGGCCAGCGCTCTCCACAAGAAGTAGTTAATGCTTGGATGAACAGTGAAGGCCACCGTGCAAATATACTAAATTCGAACTTTACACACATTGGTGTAGGGTATGTGGAACAAGGGAACATTTGGACACAACAATTTATCGGTAAATAAATTTGGACTCATCAAGAGATTAGCAAATTGCTAGTCTCTTTTTTTGTATGGATAAAAAATGTTCCAGATACCTGGGATTTGTAAGGAAGAATGTTCCGTATAAAGTATAAACGTTATTAGGCTACCATCCCTGTTTAGTGCGTGAAGAATGGTCCTGCAATAGACGATTACTAATTTATAATACGAGGATGCTTGTTACGAAAAGGGGGACTACGCTATACTTGTTTTATTATAATACTTACCTCAATTAAAATATCGTTTAGACTTATATTAACTACCATACAGAGGTGCAAATAAATGCCTAAAATTGACAATGTACTAGCAATCTTATGGATGCTAAGTTCCGGTGAAAAAATTACTGCTAAACAAATCTCCGAAAAGTTAGAGATGAATATAAGAACTGTGTATCGTTATATTGATACGCTTTCAATTAGTGGTGTACCCATAGTTTCAGAACCAGGACATAACGGCGGATATACTTTATTGAATAATTTTATACAAGCTCCCCTTATCTTCAATCTAGAAGAGCAAACCTCATTACTTCATGCTGCTGTGTTTGCAGAAGAAGCAGGATATTACGGAGATGAATCGTTAAACAGGGCTATTTCAAAGCTAAGAAAATATTCTAATCAAGAACAGCAAGAAAAGTTAAACCAACATTCATCCATTCTTGAGGTAATAAATGGAGTAAGTTCCTCTACAGTACCTTACTTGAAGGAGTTAAAAAAGGCTATAACAGACGGATATTCCGTAAAAATCCTATACCAAAAAAGTGGTGAAAATCTACCAAATGATAGATTGGTTGATCCGTATAGAATTATATATTGGAACAATAAGTGGTATGTAATTGGATTTTGTCACCGTAGGAATGATATTCGTAGTTTTAGGATAGAAAGAGTTGGAAATTTATTGATAACTGAACATAAATTTAATCAGCCAAATCAATTTTTAGCACGGGGCTATTTTATGAAAAATCTACTTCCAACTTTGAATGAAGGGAAAGAAATTATTTCTGTAGTTATCAAAGGAAATACAAATTCTCTAGATGACATTTGTCAAAATTGGTTTTTAGGGCATTATTTGCAAGAACGTATTTCAAATCAAGCAGTATTTACTCTCGAAAAAGATATGATACATACATATTTACCTAATATACTCTTATCGTATGGGAAATCTATTCAAGTGATTGAGCCAATAAGTCTTAAGGATAGGCTTATCGAAGTTCTATCCGATTTAATAAAATTTCATCAAATATAACAACTCCCCTGACGTTAGCTGTCAGGGAAGTTGTATTATAATGGGCAATATCAATAGGATTGGAGTGTTAACGGATGCAAATAAAAACTGCTTATCTTTATGTATTTAATACGATGTCAGATTGGGAATATGGATATTTAATTGCTGAACTAAACTCAGGAAGATATTTTAAAAAAGGGTTAGCACCTTTAGAAGTAGTCACAATTGGAATGAATAAAGAAGTAATTAGTACAATGGGAGGACTAAGTATAAAACCAGATATTACCCTAGATGAATGTAATCTTCAGGGTGAGGAGCTTTTAATCTTACCTGGAGGTACCACTTGGAGTGAAGAAATCCATCAACCTATTTTGAGAAAAATTGGGGATGCAATTGAACTTGGCACAATTATCGCAGCCATTTGTGGTGCAACAGAAGGACTCGCGAATATGGGTTACTTAGATTCCAGAAAGCATACTAGTAATGACTTAGAGTATTTGAAAATGGTTTGTCCTAATTATAATGGAGATAATTTTTATGAGAGAAGTCCTGTGGTAACTGATACAAATCTGATTACTGCTTCTGGCGTAGCTCCATTGGAATTTGCTAATGAAGTATTGAAAAAACTAAATGTATTTGCACCAGATACATTAGATTCATGGTATAAACTTAATAAGACTCATAAGCCTGAACATTTCTACCAGCTAATGAATTCAATAAACAAATGAACTGAAAGATTATTGTAGTATGAGTATTACATTTACTTTAACTAACGATGCTTTAGGTTAATCCTATAATGAAATCCTGAAGATGATGCTTGAAATCCTGAAAAGGAGTTCTCAAATCCTGAAGAAGGTGCCCCAAATCCTGAAAGACCCCCCTCAAATCCTGAAGAGTATGCTAACTAGATGGATCAAGGTGTCAAATTAGAAATGTAGATGAAATATATGAAGATAACGAAGGTCTGAGGCAATTGTTTTTAACAAGGCGGCAATTATTGGCCGTCTTGTTTTATTCTAAAATTTTAATTTTTTCTGTAATTATATGTTAAAATTAAGGGGATAAGTAGAGGCAGATAGTTTAATAAGCTAATAACAAAGGGGATGAGTTAATGAAAAGAACAATAGAAAATATCGCAGAATCATATAATACAAAGGCACAGGAAAGAGATTCATCTACAATGCAAGCATGGAAGGTCAAAGAAAGAGAAGTTTTTTTAGATTACATACAAAGTGAAAACGTAAATAGTCTATTGGAAATTGGAGCAGGACCAGGGAAAGATAGCCTGTTTTTTAAAGAAAAAGGGTTAAACACTTTTAGTACGGATATATCGCCTGAAATGATTAAACTATGTAAAGAAAAAGGTTTAAATGCTCAAGTAATGAGTTTTTCAAATCTTGTTTTTTCTGATAAACATTTTGATTCTATCTGGGCAATGAATTGTTTACTTCACGTTTCTAAAGAAGATATACAAAGTGTTCTTAATGAAATTAAACGAGTTTTAACACCAAATGGATTATTTTATTTAGGAGTTTATGGTGGTGAAAATTCAGAGGGAATCTGGCAAGATGATGCTTATATTCCTAAAAGATTCTTCTCCTTTTATGAAGATCACACCCTAAAAGAATTATTATCGAAGTTCTTTATAATAGAATACTTTAACGTGGTACCAAAAGAAATAGTTGGAGGTAATTTACACTTCCAATCTTTTATTTTAAGAAATAAGTAGATAGGAACTATCATGATGTTAATAGGTTCCATAGTAGAAAAGCAGCTCATCAGATTGATGATCCTTATTATTGGAATATTATGTTAAAATATTGGAGATTGGTGCTAAGCAGATTGGCGTCTTAGTCTAGGAAACATAATCCAATTAATCAATAACTTACAAAAAGAACTTCATAAAAACAACGTAAAAGGGTGATACTCTTGAGCAGAAGTGAAAATGTCGTATTAACCAATATGTGTATGATCTATGATAATAAAGGAAGAATTCTTGTACAAGATAGAGTGAATTCCAATTGGCCTGGTATTACATTTCCAGGTGGTCATGTGACCGAATTCGAATCTTTCACGGATTCAGTGATACGTGAAGTATATGAAGAAACAGGATTGACTATTACATCACCTGCACTTTGTGGTATCAAACAATTTCAAACAACAGAAGGAGAGCGTTATGTTGTCCTTCTTTATAAAACGAATCAGTTTGAAGGCGAATTAAGATCCTCTCAAGAAGGGAATGTATTCTGGATAAATAGAGAGGACCTTTTGAATTATAATCTAGCGAATGATTTTGAGAAAATGCTTCAAGTATTTGAATCAGAAGACATTAACGAATTGTATTATTTGAAGGAAGGAGAACGATTAACTTCAAAGTTTCTTTAACGGTAGCGCGTTCAACTAAGTGTTAGGAGTTCTCATAGGGTCATTAGAGTAAGGGGGATAAAATGGGGATTTCAGAAATAATCTTTTTTATGATTGTATATGGTGGTCTGTTTATATATATATTTCAAACAATTTCTTCAAATAATAGAGTACTATTTTATCTAAAGTCAGCAATTCTACTACTTTTGTATATATTTATTTCCAGTATTTTTTGGTTTCGCTACAAAGGAGAAGAATTACATATTAATAATCATAGTGGTTATGAGCCGATTAGTTATACTGGTGAAGCTATTCTAATGATTGGTTTCTTCAGTATCTATACCGTCATTTTATTAATACTAAGTTATCTTTTAAAAAGAAAGAGGCATTCGTACTTTTTATCGATTTTCAGTAAATAGATCAGTGTCTAACAGGGCAGATAATAGACTTATGCTTAGAACGTCTAGGGGGGATTTTATGTTTCATTTTCAAGAGAATAATATTACTGTTTTTCAAAGCTCATTGTATATGACTTCTACAGCTATCATACAATCTAATGATGTTATTATCATGACCGATCCTAATTGGCTGCCTGGTGAAATCCAGGAAATTAGGAATTTTATAAATGAGCATTTGGATAATAAGGAACTCTATATTATTTATACACATAGTGATTACGACCATGTTATAGGTTCGGGTGCATTTCCAGAAGCAAAAGTAATCGCAACAGAGGAATTCATCAATAATCCAGATAAAGAAGAAATTGTTCAGAAAATGTATGAGTTTGACCAAAAGTATTATATTGATAGAAATTATGTTCCTACTTATCCAGTGGTTGATATACCAATTGTGAAAAATGGCGAAAGCAAAAATTTAGGAGACTTATCTTTAACGTTCTATAAAGCACCAGGACATACAAATGATAGTTTATTTACTATCATTGAACCATACGGGATATTCCTCTCAGGTGACTATCTATCCGATGTAGAATTTCCTTTTATATTTAGTAAGTATGAGGATTATGTAGATACCATTGAGAGAGCTTCGTACATTTTAAACCATTTCAATATCAACTATTTGATACCTGGTCACGGTTCGACCACGACAAAAAAGGAAGAAATGTTAAATAGAATAAGCTTCTCTAAAAATTATTTACAACAACTAATTCATGATAATGGAGATTTAGAAACCAAATGTCGTTCTAAGTTCCGCTTTTTTGAAGGAATGAAGAGCATTCATTATGATAATAAGCGAATAGCAATAGAGGAAAAGGTTTAGAGAATTAATGAAAACAGGATGGAATAAGAAATTGCATACTTAAAAATATCATGACATAGAGGGGAATGGTTCTTATTGATATCATAAAGGATAGTCCTGTAGATATCACTGAACGTGGCTTCGCTTTGATGATTGATTTAGTAATAACGATTGGGTTTTCGATTTTAATGCATTTTCTCTTCGACTTTCATCCATTATTTGTTGCAATAATTTTTTCTTACTTATATGATGTATTCCTTCCATTATTTTGGAATGGTTATACCGTAGGAAAACGAATTCTAGGTATCCGAATAGCCTGTTTAACAGGTGAAAAGTTGACTTTAGGTACGATGATAATTAGAGGTTTTTTAGCGCAACTACTTTACAGTATTACTGCTGGTATTTTACTAATTGCAAGTATTTATTTAGTAGCCACAAGAACGGATAGACGCTCTATTCACGATTTATTGGCAAGAACTTACGTTACATCTAATATACCAGAGTAAAAGTAAGAAATTGGATCTTTGGTTGCAGTATCTCACTTAGGGAAATGAATTTTCAAACAAAATGGTATATCAGTTAGACAAGGTGACTTTTAATTCAGCTTATCTTCATTTTTTAGAAAATTATGTTTATATGGAAGTGTAGAACTATCAAATGATTAAAACATATTAGCAATAAAGCTATGATAACGATATCTACAATACATTGCGTTATTATAAAATGAGTTATTAACAAAAGAGGTTATGGATATGCGAAATAGAGCTTCGGTTGTGATTATCGAAAATCAGAAGGTAGCACTAATTAAAAGAATGAATGCTGGTTCCATTTATTATGTATTTCCAGGTGGTGGAATAGAAAAAGGGGAAACACCAGAAAATAGAGCAAGAAGAGAAGCTTTTGAGGAATTGGGAGTAGAAGTAAAGGTCAAAGAATGTATAGCAGAAGTTGAATATAACGGAATTCAATACTATTTCTTATCTGAAATCATCAATGGCACATTCGGAACTGGCCAGGGTGAAGAATACACGCATAAAGAGAGAAATAGAGGTATTTACTTGCCAGTATGGGTAGATATAAGTAGATTATCTGAAATAGATGTTAAACCAAAAGAAGTTGCTATACGAGTTCTAACCTTATTCAAGTAGTTGCTACACTATTTAAACTAGATAACCATCGAAAGAAGTCTCTTAACTATTAATTTCCGAATATTATGTTATGAAATTAGTAGTAGTTTGTGTACTAACGGAAAAGTGTTAATAGAAGAGATGCAAACATTTTTCAAGATAACTGAAGATTGAATTTATCAAGGTAGTAATAATAACCCAAGGAGATGAGTGTTATGAGTAAACAGATACAAGAAAAATTTATTGAACGGATTGACGCAGTATTTCTTCCTGTGAAAGATCTTAAAGAATCGATGAATTGGTACCAGGAAATTTTTGGTTTTAAGCTACTATGGGAAAATGATAGAATGTGTAGTCTATCAATAGCACCCAATTGTGGATTTCACCTTGTGCAAATTGTGGATTTTCAGCCAATTGATAAATACACGCCTTTTAACTATGTTGTTAAGGATATAGAAAAGGTTAGAAATATGCTAAAAGACAAAGATATAACCATATCTCCTATAAGAGATGGAGAACCTAAACGGTTTGATTTGACTGATATAAATGGAAATATGATTAGTGTTATACAATTATAATTATTTTTAAATAAGGGTTGTCACATAGAGAATTATATGAACCCAACAGAAATGAGAGAGTTTAATGTTCCAACAGCATTTGCGCTTAATTCCAGAGAGTTTTTCACAAACTATGTATTCGTTATCAGTTCAACCGTCGATATAGTGCATATAAATATAGTAGGATTGGTTTGCAATTTTAAAAAAATCAAAATGTTCCATGACATAATACGTTGGTAGAGTGTAGTGTTAATTTACATAGAAAGAGAGATTATGAAAGAAGCTGAGCAAATTAATTCTATGTTTGAAAAAGGAGATTTTACCATAATAATTGGTCTATCCTGATCGGGTTCATCCTCCAACAATATCATCTGCTGCCCACATTTATTGTCCTTGAAAATGAGCTCCATATTACTAAACTTATCAATATTAAAGTAGAAGTTAGAAAATTTATATTCAGAACTGGAGAGGAACAAGATGAGGAACTTTCTACTGTTGTTATTGGTACTTAACATGCTTTTTATGGTTGCTTGTAAAGAAACAGAAGAGACATTCAACAAGAATAAAGATCCAGTAAATAAACAACCTAAATATGAAGAAGACCAATATATAGGTATAGAAAGTGTAGTTCAAGAGAAAGAACTCCCTGCTATTATAAATATTTTATCAGGTGAATTTGTTGAAGCTCATACAACAGGAGACAAGAAAGCCCTTGAGAAATTATTGTCAGATGGAACGAATCTCATAGAGAAAGATAACAAGTTATATCTGACAAATACTGGAGACGATTTCGAATGGTTCTTATTTGATTCTCAAAGTGAGATTACATTGCATGATTGGAAAATACAGGGCTATGCGTACGATAATGAGGAAGAAACATTCTTAGTTCATGTAAGAGAATATTTTTATGATAAAAATGGGATTATCGTCAGCCCGCCCACTTTTCTAAATTTAACATTTAAACTTCAAGCAAGTGATTGGGAAATTATTAGTGTGGTATTCGATGTGTAATCAATGACTAAAGGAGACTACTACAAAGGGAATAATGTTTGTCAAACTAATGGAGCAAGCTTAGTAGAATTTAGAAAGTGACATGTAGAAATAGGGAGAGAGTTAAATGGAGGAATATTATTGGGATACCCAACTGGAATACCTCAAAGGAACAAGAGATTTATATTATAATGATGACTATTTAGAGTTCTTAGTAAGTAGGGTTTGGAAGATTACCAAACCAGTAAATATTATTGATTTTGGCTGTGGGTATGGGTATTTAGGACTGAAATTATTACCCTTATTACCAGAGGGATCCAAATATACGGGGATTGACAAAGGACAACAACTTATTAATAAGGCGGTCGATTATTTTCATGATCTTCCTTATGACACAGAATTCATTGTAGCAGATACGAATGAGATAGAATTAGAGTGTAAGTATGACATTGCTGTTTGCCATACTTTTTTATTACACTTGCCTGAGCCTCAAAAAATGCTTCAAAGAATGGTAGATTCAGTTATAGACGGAGGAAAAATAATATGTTTTGAACCACACTGGATCTCAGCTATGTCGTCTTATGAATTAGAAGGGTATGAACAATCACAACTTGTGCCACTAGGAATATTACAAAAAATATTTGAAGAAAAAGCAAGTAAAACTGGAAATGATGGAAATATTGGAGCAAAAATACCAAAATATCTATATGAATTGGGCGTGGAGAACATTCAATGCAGAGTCAGTGATAAAGTTAACTTCCTACATCCTGATACGAATCAACAAGATAAGGATAGGCTGTTTTATGCGCTTAAAGAGGAGGGGGTAGGTGGCGAACCGACTAATAAAGAGCAGTTTATGGATAGCTTAATAAAACGTGGGGTCTCATTGAAAGAAGCACAGGAACAATATGAGGCTGAACTACTATTTTCACAAGTATTTAACAAGGAATCCTCTTTAATATACGCCCCCAGCATGAAAATTACCTTTGGGGATATAAAAACTCGTAATGCATAATTTGAAATGATTTTTTCTTAATTTAGCAGGGTCGTTCTTAAGGATAATATATTTATCAATAGTACTATGTATGGAGGATTCTTGATGACACGTTTTTGGAGGAGAAAATGTTTATATTTCGCAGGGCTGATGTTCAAGATCATGAGTTTTTAGTTCAATAATCGAATATCAATATAAACTAGTGTTATTGAACACATAACTGGAAAAGACAAGTATGTATAATTCGGTTTATAAGGACATAACTTTCTATATTAAGGAGGTATGTCTATTGAAAATGTTTGTTATAAATTTAAAAATCCGTTTGTACGTTAAATTACTTTTTTTCTTATACATTAGTGTTGTACTATTTGTTAGTCTTGTTAATATCGAATCCATCTACTCAAGAATGATTATCTTTCAACCATTGATTGAAGCACAACATAATCTAATACCGTTTACAACAATCGGAAACTACATAATTAATTTTTATAACTATAATTTTGATATTTGGTTTTTTAATATAATAGGTAATATATTATTATTTGTCCCAATGGGAATATTGCTTCCAATCTTGTCATTTAAATTTAGGAAGTTTTTCCCATCAATAATTTTAGTTATACTATTTAGTCTTACAGTGGAATTGCTACAATACGCTACTCAATTAGGTGTATTTGATATAGATGATATTATATTGAATGCCCTAGGTGGGTCCATAGGATTTTTAATATTTATTATTATGAAAAGAAGAATGAGTTAATCAGCTAAGGTATATAAGAGCTGCACGTAAGATCATCAAACTGGTGATCTTATTTCTTGTCAATTTATTAGGGATATCGTGTTAAAAGTGTATTGAAGAGGTTTTTGTTCTAAAGAAATAAGCCTTCTGAAAGCATTTATTATTCGATACACAATATGTTAATATAAAGGTACAGTCACACTATTAAATGGTAAGAATAGTACAATTAAATATTATGGTAGATAAGGCGATAAATTATAGTAAAAAGAAGAAGGGTATAGAATGTCACGAAATAATAAAATTGTTTTCTCTCTAATATTTTCAGCACTCGTTATGTTACTTTCTGGATGTAGTGGAAGTGAAAAGTTGAGTCATTAATACTTATTATTAGAGGGGGAAAATCAAACTTGGAATTTATCCGATTATGAAGTTGTACTTACACCAGAGAACTTTAAAGCGGGTTATGGAACTTTACATATGAAAAATCCAAATGAATACATTTCAGACTCCTTAAGTTTCGAAACTCACGCAGTTATAAATGTTGAAGATATTAGCGTTCATTCTAGCTCAATCACCGGTACAGGAATTGACATTGCAGAAGAAACAACTGGTGCAATTGAAAGCGGAATATATCTTAACGAAGCTGGAAGCCCTATCAAACTAAATGAAGTAAGTATTATTTACATGATTGTTGAATGGTGGGATATAGGTAAGAGTGAATTTATGAAAGAAAGAATAGATTTATATATCAAACCGAAGAAGGAACAAACTTTCATTAACTAAGGATGCCAAATTGAATTGAAGACGAAAGAGTTCAATGATGTCTACATATGCTTTTATTGAGTATTGCTGACAGTTTGAGCTTGCAGTGTGGAATTTTGAACCACTGAATGCGTTATGGGAGCAAGTAATTGCGGAAGGGAGATTAACCATCAATGTTTAGCCATAATTTGCGCATATACTATTTTCCGCCACCATTGACTTAACTTTTGTCCGTGTTGAGGAAAAATTGCAGGTTTGTCATTAATAATGCCAAAGAGGCACACCTGCTCAAGTATGATTACCCGAACAATCCGACTCAAAGCATTCGCTGGTGGGTCCCCGACCCCTTCCAGCAAATGCAAAGAAAAGGGCGTTACAGTCAATAGCAAGCAGCTCCGCTGTGGCTCTCACTCTATAATCTAAAGAGCGGTTGTACTATTATTAGAGGCTTTCAGTTAAGCAAATGGTGGTTTAAAACTACGCATAAGTGGCTCAATTCATCTACAATATTCAGCTTTGATAAATGAATATACACAACACATAAGTATTACTTATGTGGAAGTCAGTTCTTTAAAAAATTATAACGCAAGTTCTATCATAATAAGAACTAAAAAATATCATCAAAATAAACATACTAAAACCGCAAAAATTCAATCAAATAAACCAACAAAAGTCAACGAAAAATAGGCTTCTGCCGTCAAAATGTCTGCAACACGATAAAAATACAAGAATAAATGATTCCTCAATGTATCAGGAATCATTTATATCAAGAGTTGAACTGATGATCCCGATTGAAACGACCTCCACACTTTCAAGGGGATATGGTAAAAGTATCTAATGATTTGACACCAGTTGTTTTATTAATGTAACGATTATAGTCCATTCATAAACTTGAAATCTCATTAACCATTATGGTGAGTTTAATAGAATCTTAACTTAAATACAAGTGGTCACTGTATTATTGCTTCCTTTTTACTCTTAGTAAATTCATGATATGTTTCCCATCATTAGGAGTTCCATCAGCATAGACTTGGGGAATCATGGTAAAAACAGCTATAAGATAAGAATGAATGATATAGCCACGGATTGGGAGATAGGGGTGGAGATAATTTAATTCCACAATCATCCACAAGATTGTTGCAGATATTACGTTTACAATGATACCGCCAGCTGAAACTAAGATTTCTTTCCCTGTTGTCATACTATCTATTGAGAAATCAACCTCGGCCGTCCAAAATCTATTTTTGCAGACAACATTTTTACCAATTTTAAATATTTTTTTACCATTTCCATAAACTATTTTATGTACACTGCCACCAAATAGTTTTATAAAAAAGACATGACCGTACTCATGCAATATTAATGGAAGGGGTATCGCGATAAGTAAAAATAAAAAGTATTCTAGTATTATCATGTCTACAACCAACCTTTATTCTAAGTTTATATTATTTATGGAAAAAAAGACTCTAGACGTTTAAGAAATACTTTGATGATTATTAATATATCTATCCAAGTCCCCAATCGTATTAATAGAGTACATTTCTTCTATTTCGAGTTCTATATCTAACTCGGTCTCTAAATATATTAATAGGTCTATTACTTCAAGGGAATCAAGGCCCAAGTCAGTTCTTATGTTTGTCAGAAGATCTAGTTTTTTATATTTCAACCCATTATCTTCTAGATAATTTTTTATAGCCTTCAATGTTAATACCATAATTATCTACCTCCTTAACTAATGTTTGATAAAAATCCTTTTCTTTCCAAACGATTTCCTTAAAAAGTTTCTCAGCTTTGATGAGTAAGGAGCTATTTTGTCTAACTCCTGCTTCACCAACAACTGCTAAGAATTCACCCCAAATTTCACATATTTTGCTAAATTTTTCATGGAACTCTAGTAAAAACTGATAGTAGACTGATAATTCTGCTAGAAAGTCCTTAAATAAATTTCGGAAAGCCGCTCCACCAGATCCACGTTTTTCATTCATTTCATAGACTAATATACAAAACATACTCCAGTCATTAATGGAAGACCATTTGTTCATTTGGGATAATGCTAATTCCATCCCTTGAGCACCCATGTTGTGTTTTGGGGGCTTGAGCATTTTAAGAGCATTCTTTTTTAATGCTATCAAACCTGCTTCAAAAACTTCTTGAATCTGAAAGTAATCCAGATAAAAATGTTGATTATTGATATATAATGGTGGTGCAATACTACTTATAGCATTTTCAACACTTTCATAACTTGATTTTTCTATCTGGCTATTCAGACTATCTGAGATGAAGTACTGTTTCTTCTCATCATCATATCCTGTAATGACAATTGAGTGACCAGAATAATAGTTTTTGGAATTAACATAATCAAGATAGTAAAGGTCTGTAATCAAGATACTAGGGTTGCCTTTAATCAAATTTGATTTTATGGTTTTATGATCTAAGTTACCTAGCCTTTTAATTCTCCAATCATAGCCGATATTCTTAAAAAAAACTGGCTCAAAAAACGGACTTCTACCTATTAGACTTATTTGCGGAGTAGCATTGGGATTGGCAGTATATATAAAATCAAGCCCCTCTCCTATCCCAAAACACATTGCTTCTGATAAGTGGTGACCATAATAAAAACATACATTCATAATAGCGGTTGAAGAGCAGTGCAATCCTTTCTTATGTTGAAAATCATTTAAAACAAATTTCTTCATATACATCACCCTGTTATCTACTAATTTAAAGAAACAATATTATCTGACTCAGTAATTAACTCATTTTCATGTGTGATAATAATAATAATTTTATCCTCACTTAACCTTCTTAGTAATGGCATAATTATTTCTCTATAGTTATGATCTAAGTTTGATATAACCTCATCCAGTATTAAAACCTCCTTATTATGTAATATGGCTCTCATTACGGAAATAATGTATTCTTGTCCAGTGGATACAGAACTTTGAAAGTCTAAATCCTTCACTTTATTGGCATTTTCACCTATAATATCCTTTATTTTCTGAAGAAGTTCTTTACTTGATAGGCTTAAACCAAAATTATCGTTTATATCCCCGGGGATTAGATTGCCTTCTCTAAATACAACCCCAACTTTTTTTCGCATTACCGTTAATATATCAAACGAAATTTCTTTATCATTAATAAAAAGTTTTCCTTTTTCGGGACGGTATGCACCTAGTAATAGTTTTAACAGAGTTGTTTTACCTGTTCCATTATTCCCTAAAAGGAAATTTACTTTTCCTTTTACAAAGGTAGCAGTAGTTATATGGATTTTACTATTACTATTGTAATAGGTATAATCCACATTCTTCATGCTTAGCTTTTTAATTGTTTCAAATGGTAATTCTAGGGATTCTTTATTTGTGGATTCCTCCTGCAAGACAAGAATTTCTTCAATTCTATCCGTACTAACTTGCATCACTCGTAATGCCATGATATTCCCTATTAAACCTTGTATCGGATTGAATACTTGATTCATATACGTTATTAAAGCTATCATTGTTCCTACTGTAACCATCTGGCTTAAAGTAGATTGTATTCCAATAATGATGATAATTATAAGGGATACATTCGATAAAACCTTTTGGACAATTTCATTTGCAACATAATTTCTACCAATCTTTATATCGAGTTCATATGCTTTTGAAAAGAGCTGATAAAATACATTGTCCCAAAACCTTTTGAAATTATAGACGGCTGATACTAGTCTTCTATTCAAAAACAAAAACCCATTATTTATCGTATTCGTTTGATTCTCAATGTATTCTCTAGATAGAAAGTTCAACTTATTTCCTAGTATATAAGTAGAAACTACATATATTGGCATGAAAAAAACAACTAAGATGCCAATAAAAGGATTTAAAATAAATATAATAGTTAATGATATTAATATATTTAAAAAACCACCAATAATACTAAGAGATACATTTAGAATATCTCGCTGAATTGAAGATAGTTCATGAACAATTCTGTTCAACAAATCGGATTCTGGATATTTATTTAATTTCTCATATCTAATTTTACTAATTTTAGATATTATTTTCTTACGTATGTTAATAAAGCTAATAGCAAGCAATTTATTTAATGTTAAAGAAGAGACACTGGATACAATTAAAGAAATCGCTACTAATGTTATCATCATATATAGATAAAACCATGTTGTTTCATAATCACCTAACGTAATTCCATCAATGATAAGCTTCATTAAATATGGTATTCCTGCTACGCTAAGCAGATTGAAAATAAGCAAGAATACCCCAATTAAAAACCTTACTTTTTGCAGTCTTACAATCTCTTCAAATAAATATTCTTTAGTAAAGTTATTCAAAAAACTCATTATAGTCATACTCCACAATTTTATTTTCATATCCAAAAGAAATAAGATATAAGGCATTCTCGTCCACTCCATTTATTTCTAAGATGGAGTTAATATTATCATCGAAAAAACCACCTAATCCACAACTCCCCATTGACATAGCATTAGCAATGAGCATACTGTTTTGAGCTATATGCCCTGCCTCAAATAAACAAAATCGGTATCCTCTTTCCATATATTTGTGTGTTGTTCTATCAAATATACCAGTTATGATTAAGGTGAATTTTGAACTCCCCACTATTTCCTTAAGGTACTGGTCATGATGGAATTCATCGATAAACTTTTGAATATAGCTTCCATTCTTTATTAAGGATAAAGAATGAGCATAAGGGGAATAATGGTATATTCCTTTTTCGATATCTTTAACATTATTTACTAGAACATATAATTCATTTGGATATTTAGCTCCAGCTGATGGTGTTGCTCTAAATGATCTATCTGCCTCCCTATGGGTAATGCCGTAAGAATATTGCAAAAAGATGGATAATTGATCTAGAGTAACAGTCCTGTTATCATCAAAATTTCTTATTGATTTTCTATCTTTTATGCAAGTAAATAGATTTGTGTTATTAATATCTAAGCTAATGTTTTTAGGTAGCTTTACTTCAATCCGATTGTAGTATTTTTTTTTAATTTCTTTTGTATAATCAGGAAGGCCAGGTACCTTTTGATAGAAATCTTTGTGTAGTTTGGAATTTTCATGGTATATTTTATATAATGGATCAAAAGAATCATTCAATTTTCTCATTGATAAAGCCTCCTATATTTATGGAAATGGATGCGGATTCTCATTAAAGTATGGTAAGTTGTTCGCATTGATAATCTCTGGAACTGTGTGAAGCCTCTTATTGTTAAATCCTGGATACTTAAAATCTATAAAGAATAATTCGGGACTTATGACTCGAACTGTTTTTAAACCAATCGCCTCTATATCGGGTGTAGTTAAATCTTTATATAATATTTCGATATCTCTATCTTTTAATAGTTTAATAACATCTTGTAAGGAATAGGATGCATATTTTTGTTTCTCATCAATATTAGCTTTGTTTCTAGAGGAATACAGGAATTGTAAATTTTCTAGATCTTTTCCTGATGCATAATAAAATAAATGGTCTTCAATCGTTCTAATTTCTTCTATTCTTTCAGGAATTTCCTCAGCAATATAAGTAAAGTGAAAACCAACCAGAGCTTCTTCCAAGGATTTTGTCATAGCATCAAAAACATTTAACTGGCAGGATGCTCCACAAGCAATGAAAGGTAATTGATTTAGTTTATTTTTTATTAGACAAAAAACAATTGGTATTTCTAAGTCTAATGTGATATCAATAAAAATAACATCAAGATTAGAATAATGACATTCATTCAGTAGTTCCGATAAATGTGGATTATTATTTCGGCTTTTAATTTCATCATTATTATAAATGGGTAAACTTAAAAAATTTTTCCATGTAATCATGATAGAATCTCTTTCAATCAATTCTAATAATCCACCTAGAATGGCGGTATTTAAATTCGTATGACAAGCTAACCCATTCGTAATATTTTCTCGGAATTGCCCTCCATCCAGGTAAGGGCAGTACACGACGTCTGCTGGGGTCAATTTTGTACTGTTATCTATTAATGATGTTGTTTCTACCCAATCAATTCTTGTATATTCATCAATTCGTTTAAACGGCAATGATTTATTCTTATATTGGGAATCCGTGTAATGCTGGAATCTCCTCGGATGGATAGCTTTACCGTTTTCTAATTCTTTATAACTGAGATTATAAAAAATATCGTCAGGGTCAATGTAAGAAGAACAGTATCTCTCCATACTCTCCCCGATTGCTCTATTAATAGCCGTATCTTTATCCTTTGATACACCAGTACCTTCCGAGTAACGCCTTATGATTTTTTTTCCTTCTTCATTTTTTATAGATCTTCCTTGCGAAACAAATATGTTTAAACTGGGTAAGCCTGGATAACTATTAACTCGTTCTATTTGATAGTCAAATCCAAACTTAGGATCAATTATCTTATCCATTAACTTATTCACTTTTTTCACCACCGACGACAGATTCTGCATACATTGACTGTCTATTTTGGTTCGAACAAGAGGAACATAATGGCATTTTATATACTGGTCTTAGATAACTGTCTAAAGTGTCTAAATCGATTTCATACTGTTTCGCGACAATCATACAATAATCCTTAGATAAAAAATACTTATATATTTCATTGATTATTAATCCAAAGCATATGAATTCTGTCGAAGGAAAAGTTAAATAATAATCTTTTCTATCCAAATTTTTTGGGTTATAGAAGTTATCATTGGAGACTTTTCTGTTGATATAACAGGTATAACAAGCAGTTGTTGGAGTTTCAAAAATTGGTCCTATAGTTATCTTATTTACTCCAGTAGAGTATTTTAGCCAAGGTACCTTTTTGTCCAGGCAGATTGAGTTTACTTTGTTAAGCTTATCATGGTCTTCTTTGTTTACAATTACTAGATCCATATTATCAGTAATATCACTAATAGGAATAACGTCTATACGCACAAAACCCATTTCTATCATATATTCTCTTAACCTTGAAGAGCAGGGAGAAGAAATGATTCCTATTCTTTTGTTTAATATAATTTCTATGTTACTATTATCAATATTAAAATAATCTGCAATAACCTTATTAAGTAAGTTATTATTCACTTTACCATCATTAATTGGATCTTCTGATAAATATAAATAATCTTTTGATTCCAAATAGTTCACTAAATCTTGAATAGTATCTACTCTTAAATCAAATTTTTGGGCTAAATGCTCCAACGAATTTTCCCCATTCATTTCACTCACAATTTTAGATATAACTTTCGATGATTCACCAGAAAATATAAGCCTCTCTTCATAAGAGGAAAGAAAAACTTTATCTTCAATAAACCTTTTATTGATAAAAGCTTTTAATTTTGGATACATCCTTCGCACTCCTTTTTGTTTGGTGGAGGAAGTAGAATTTTACTTCCTCCATTTTTGGGTCCTTAATTACCACCATTATCATTATCAGATGTACAGCAAAGGTAGCAACATGCGATACCGCCTCGACAACTGCTATTACCACAACCTGTACCACCACCACAGCCAATTGGTGATGGCTTTTGCACTTTATTAGGATTAGTGCTAGCCGCCTGATAATCTACAGAAAAATTTAGCATTATAATCTTCCCCCCCCTTCATATATGGAATCTATGCTGACTGGAAAACTTTGTATATTTTACATTCTATTATATTTTAAATATAATTTGTATTGGGAAAATTGGTCGTATTTAATCGTATTTAGAGAGAAATTCGATTGTTTTCGACTAAACTAGCGGAAAGTTGTAAAAAAACTCCCATAATTCTACAATATTTTACACTGTCATGGATTTGCTAAAGTTATTCAGACTTAAATTGTCAATTAATTTCTATTAGAGATATTAATGTTACTTGATAAACAATGAATACTTTTGGTTCAGCGTTGTCATAAAAAAGGAGTGATAGTATATTGGTCATGTGAAAATTAGAGATTATATAGATTACTAAAATATGTGATATTCC
The DNA here is from genome assembly GCF_018310345.1 of Ornithinibacillus massiliensis. GTDB lineage: Bacteria > Bacillota > Bacilli > Bacillales > Amphibacillaceae > Ornithinibacillus > Ornithinibacillus massiliensis. Next base: position 434,635 of record NZ_JAGXBY010000002.1, on the reverse strand, counting down.
AAAATGAATATGACACTGCGTTTATCGCTAGTAAATGGTGGCCAAACAATAAAGGGCACGTTCTAGTTGTTCCTAATCAGCACATTGAAAACATATATGAACTCCCCCTAGAATATGCTGCTGAGATTCATAGAGCAGCACAACTTACCGCATTCGCAATGAAGAATACATATAATTGTGATGGGATTACTACCCGTCAGCCTAATGAGCCATCTGGAAGTCAGGATGTCTGGCATTATCATCTTCACGTGTATCCTCGGTATAAAAACGATTTTTTCTATCTTACAAAAGGATTTCAAACAAACCCGGATAAAAGAGCAATTTATGCTGAAAAGTTGAAGATGTGGATCGAAAACCATTTAAATAGATAGTTATATCCATCTGTAGTAAAGTTCTCGAGTATATTTGATTATATAATTCCATTAGTTGAAAAGTAATTATAGCTGACTTTTACTATTTTACTATTTCGATAGAGTTATAAAAATATTAGAACAGAGATTTCTTGCTAACGGTGGAGTAGATTTAATAAAGGTGCGAATATGTTAATCCTCTATGATAACCTAAGTCAATTCTTGATAACCTTATTGAATTGGTGGGTATTCTTACTTTTTTAGATATTGGGAGGTGTTAAAATGGGAGAATTTGACTATGAAAATCTATATGATAAGGTCGGTAAAATAAACGGTTGGGATTTTAGTAATATAAAATCTCTTACTGATGGTGTTAATTGGAATTTTTATGAAGAAGTAATCAAAAGATGTAATAAAACAGACGTTCTTTTAGATATCGGTTCTGGTGGCGCTGAAAATTTAATAAAAATTGCACCTTCATTATTCTTCTTAATTGGAATTGATTTATCTAAAGGCATGTTGGAAACAGCTTTAACAAATTTAAAAAGATCAAAAGTAACGAACGTGAAGTTTTTTCAAATGTCGTCTGACCAGTTACAGTTTCCCGCCTGTTTCTTTGATGTAGTTTCATGTCGTCATGCGCCATTTTCATCAACAGAAGTAGTTAGGGTGTTAAAACAAGGGGGTTGGTTTTTGACTCAACAAGTAAGTGAAGATGATAAACTTAACCTAAAGAAAGCATTTGGTCGTGGCCAGGCTTTTGATGAAAGGGATGGTGTATTAAAAGAACGATATATTCGTGAACTTAGTGAGGCAGGGTTTTCTGAGATTAAATCATTTGAATATGATGCAATCGAATATATTAAAAGTACAGATGAACTAATTTTTTTACTTAAACATACACCAATTATTCCTAATTTTGGTCAAGATAGTAGGGACATTGAAATACTAAGTGATTTCATAAAGAACAATAGAAATGAGAAAGGAATTATAACAAATTCTAAAAGGTTTCTCTTAATTGCAAGAAAGTAAGAACGGAATTATCTTATATCAATCTGAATAAGTATAGCTTTTTCTGCACCAGTGTATATTTTAAACTTTAAACATGTACTATTAATAAAGGAATTGAATAATAGGGGTGATTGTTTGGTTCTTCAAAGATTAAGTTTGGTAACGATTGGGTGTTATGATTTACCTCTTCTTCGTAAATTTTATAATAATTTAGGTTGGGAAGAAACAGACCACGGATATGTAGACTATGCGATTTTTAAAACAGCAGGTGTTTTATTATCACTTTATTCCGTGGAAAAGTTGGCGCGAGACACTGGGCTAGAAATTATGAAACCAAACACTTTCTTTAAAGGTGTTACATTTTCAATAAATGTTGATTAGCCAATTCAAGTTGATGAAACAATTGAAGTGGTTAGGGGCCTTGGGGGAAATATTATAATTGAACCAAATGAACCTACTGGTAGTTTTCGCTCATCGACTTTTGCTGACCCTGAAAATAATATATGGGAAGTTGCATATAACCCGGATTCTACTTTTGATAAAAGAGGAGCTATGCTTACCATTTAGATAAAATTTTAGATTCGAGGATAATAAGCCCTTAATGTTTTGAGAAATAAATATTAATATATTTTAAGTGTACTTGAGTGAAATAAAAGATCATCATATTGGTGGTCTTTTATTCTTGGGTGAATGTGCCGGATATGAAACTGAAGTTGAAGCAATTAAAGACTACTTATATTAATGTTCTGCTTTTCAAGCCAACAGGGCAATTATTGAAAGGATAAAATGGTACAATAAAGAACAAAGGGAGGGGAAAATGATTAGGATTTTTGGAGAAAAAAAAGCTGGTCTTGATTATCTATTAAGAAAAGGCGTTTATGCTGTAATTTTCAACACTACCGGAGATAAGGTTTTAACTGTCTACACTTCAAGAGGAGATTATTTTTTACCTGGTGGTGGAATTGAAAAGGATGAGAGTTTTCAAGAATGCTTACATAGAGAAATATTAGAAGAAACTGGATATAGCGTATCAATAGGCTCTTTTATAGGTGAGGCAAATAGGTATTTTCAATCTACTAAAAATGAGCCAATACTAAATGAGGGATACTTTTACTTAGCAGCATTATTGAACAAGCTACAGGAGCCAATAGAAGAGGACCACTTTATGAAGTGGATTGATATTAATGATGTTGAAGAGCTGCTTTTTCATGAGCACCATTGTTGGGCGGTGTATGAGGGGTTAAAAATTGAACGGTGGCAAAAATGTGGAAGATAAGATGATTTTTCTTTGAAATAGACGGTGCTTTCGATTATTATTATTATTTAGAAAGGGAAAGAATTTTAGACTTTTTCCGATTAAAAGGCTATTGACGTTTGGAAGCAATTTTCTAGTGAATACTTTGACAAATTCTTAACTAATGAATTGTCATTTCAAGAACAAAAAAGAGTAGAATGATGGAACTTTTTAAGATGGTTGAAATTAATCTTACCAACAAGAAGCTGAAAACCTGTACTTGCATGGCAATTGCCTGTCGTAAAATGTTTGTATACGACATTAAAGATGTTTATGAAAAGGGCGCTTGTACTTTTGGAAAGGGAGCATCTGGCTGGATTTCGGGCGCATGAGCATGTGAGATGGGCGCATCTGACTGGATTTCGGGCGCATGTACATGTGGAAAGGGAGCATCTGACTGGACTTTGGGTGCATGTGCATGCGGAAAGGGAGCATCTGACTGGATTTCGGGCGCATGTACATGTGGAAAGGGAGCATCTGGCTGGATATCGGGCACATGTGCTTATGGAAAGGGAACATCTGGCTGGATTTCAGGCTCATGTGCTTATGGAAAGGGAGCATCTGGCTGGACTTTGGGCGCATGTACATGTGGAAAGGGCACATCTGACCGGAGTTTGGGCGCATGTACATAAGAAAAGGGAGCATCCGGTTCGGAATTGGGCTCATCCTACTGGGGTTTCTCTAAGTGTAAATATAACATAGGGGGTAGTTCAAATGGGGAAAGTTAGTTTTGTTTCAGGAATAGTTATGATTGGATTAAGTGCTGTATTATATACAACAGAAAGATTTATTGCTGTATTTCTATACGTTAGTGATAGTTTTCCTGTTAAACTGAATGGAAATGGGTCTTATCCAGGTGAGCCAAATATGCCTGCAATTTTTGATAATTTCTTTGTCGGTTTATTATTGATCCTTGGATTATTTTTAATTGTATTAGGTGTCATTCAAAATAATAGACTTAGTAAGTAAATATATAATCATTACCACTCAGCAAGACCAATACAAAGGGAAGGAAATGAGAGAATGCTTATAGAGTCTTATGAGAAACCTTTGATTAATAAAAACCAGATAAATAAAAAAGGGACAGTAACAAAAGAGTATATTGAAATAAATGAGGTACGACAAGGATTGATTATCGAATCTTTAAATCAAGCAAAACCATTATTATTATTTTTACATGGAGGTCCTGGATTTCCAGTCTATCCAGTCAATAAAGCCTATGGTACCAAATTCGAGCAATTATTCGATATCTGTTATTGGGATCAAAGAGGTACAGGAATGTCGTACGATAATAAAGAAGCCAAAAATCCTCTAACGTTGGAACAAATGGTTGAGGACACCATTCAAGTAGTAAATTATTTACGGAAAAAGTATTCCCAAGACAAGATTTATTTGATTGGGCATTCCTGGGGTACTTATCTTGGTAGTATTGTCGCAAGTAAACGGCCTGAGTTATTCTACGCTTATATTGGTGTAGGCCAAATAGGGGCGCAAAAAGATTCTGAAAAAGAGACATATCATTATATCTTAAAAACAGCAATGGATCGGAATGATAAACGCGCCATTAAACAAATAGAGAAAGTAAAATTTGATGAAAACTATTATAAGAAGCATTCGTATGCAGTAATAAGAAAAAAGTTTACAGAAAAGTATGGTGGGGGTTTTAAACGTGATGGATACTCTTTCATTATGACTCTGAGAGATATTTTCTCCTGTCCAAACTATACTTTTAAAGAACGAATGAATATCCTAAGTGGTAGTTATTATAGCTATCAGTCATTAGCACATGCTATGTCTACAATTGATCTGATAAAATTAGTTCCAACACTTAACCTCCCAGTATTTATACTCCAAGGATTACATGATTATCTAACAACTCACACGCAGGCAAGACGTTTTTACGAATCAATAGAATCCCCCTACAAGGAAATGTACACCTTTGAAAATTCATCCCACACTCCTTTTATTGAAGAGCAAGAACTTTTTTATAAAATAATGCGAGACAATGTATTGGGTGCGGTGTAATTTGACCTTTTGCTAACAATACAGAGGTCTATTACCGAGTGTCGCTTTTTTCTAGTGATAAAATTCCAGAATATTATGTTACCCATTGATATAGAAAATAGTATGGAACCGAGTATTAAGAACTTGAAAAGGTGCGAAAGGTTAAATCAAATGCGGAAACCAACCATATTTCCGGAATTGTTATTACATCTTAATATGGAACGATCTTTTGAAAGCTAATTGGAAGGGTAGTTTAAGGAGTAATAACGATGCCAATGTGTTTAGTTAATATAAAAAGGGAGTCTATTATTAATGTCAGACAACTATTCATATAGAAAATTTCGTTCGTTAATCATGTGGATTTTAATTATTACCATTTTAATTCTTTTTGTTTTTCTTCTTGCAGAGCGAGGAAAGTATGCAAATGAGAAGGATAAATTAGAATCAGCAACGATGTACCTATATAATTTAGAGGTTGAAAGTAGTATAAGAAGCCTTCTACTTTATTTAGGATTAAGACCTGCGGTAGAAATTGAGTGGGAGGAACAAGAGGTTCGCGAGACGCTTAACTATTATTTCGCTAATTTAGATAGGGGTATAGATAACATAAACGATCCCATTCTAGAAGGAATCCCGGAAAAAGTACATACAGAACTTCTGACTTTGCAAGAGACGATAAAGAGTTTCCAGCAAAGTATTCAATCTCAAGAAACCATAGACGATACTACAAAAGAGGAAATTATGAAGTTATCTAGCTCCATCCATAGGTGTAACGTGGAGGAACATAATAGGAGTTGGGAACAAATTTTTTCGGAGATAGAATGTTTAAATCTAAATACTATAAGTGCTGAAAAATAAGTGTATTACTCGAAGCAACTGGTGCCATGGTTGCATTTGAATATGTCAACTAAATAAAAGATTATAGGTTAGAAACGATGGCGTTTACGTGGAAGCAGAGTTTAAATCAGAGGGAAGTTGATGTGCTGATCATTATAACAGTAATATTATTTGTGTTTTTATCTAAAATAGGCGAGAAAACCCCCATCTTCAAGGAATGAGAAGGGTAAAGCCCCATGAGTAAGTGGGGGATGAATCGCCTTCGGACAAGGGATGGCTTACTTGCCACCTCGATTGTCCGACTGTTCGAGTGCGTGTTGATGAGATAAATAATAGCTTGGGTACGAGTGGTAAAACCTTTTTTCTGTAAAGTCATCCATTCGTTTCCATCAAACATAATGAAGGAGGTGAAAATCAATGGTAGTGAAAAAAGCCTGCAAGTTCCGAATCTATCCAAGTAAAAAGAAAATGGAACTGATTAACAAAACAATTGGATGTTCTCGCTTTGTTTACAACTATTTTGTTGGAAAACAAAAAGGTAAAGATGCTTATTGGTACATCGTCAATGAAATGGTGCAGAACGGTCAACTGACTGAAAATAATTGGAAAGGTGAGTTTTTCAATAAAAACCAATCCATTAAGGTAGTTCGTGAATTAAAGAAACACTATCCGTTTTTAAAAGAAGTCGATAGTATCGCCCTTCAAAAATCAGTTGAAATAGTAAACGATTCTTACACTCGATATTACAAAAACCAAAACGCCGAACCACGTTTCAAATCAAAAAAGAATCCGGTTCAATCCTATACAACAAAGTTTGTAAATGGGAATATTGCTGTTTTGGATAAGCATATTAAACTACCGAAATTAGGTCTTGTTCGTTTTGCGAAAAGTCGTGAAGTAGAAGGTCGCATTATGAACGCAACGATTAGACGTAACCCTTCTGGAAAATACTTCGTTTCGATTTTAGCCGAAACAGAAGTTGAACAACTTGGAAAGACAGGTTCTGCAATTGGAATTGATGTTGGATTAAAAGACTTTGCCACACTTTCGGATGGAACGACGTATGCAAATCCAAAATTCTTCCGAACATTAGAAGAAAAATTAGCAAAAGCACAGCGTATTCTTTCAAGACGACAAATTAGTTCTTCCAATTGGAACAAACAAAAAGTAAAAGTGGCACGACTTCACGAAAAGATAGCAAATGCCAGAAAGGATATGTTAGATAAAATCTCTACCGAAATTGTCAAAAACCACGACATCATTGGTATTGAAGATTTGTCTGTCAAAAACATGTTAAAGAATCATAATCTTGCTAAGGTTATCAGCGAGGTATCTTGGTCACAATTTCGCACAATGTTGGAATATAAAGCAAATTGGTATGGAAAACAGGTTGTGACCGTAGCGAAAAATTTCCCTTCCAGTCAGCTTTGTTCAACGTGTGGTCATAAGTATAAAGACGTTAAAAATCTTGCTTTGCGTGAGTGGGAGTGTCCTACCTGTAAAACCCGTCACGATAGAGATATTAACGCAAGTTTGAATCTTCGTAACGAAGCATTACGATTAACCGCAGGAACTGCGGGGATAGCCTAATCCATAACTAACCGATAGGTTGGTATTCTTAGGAATTCCCCACTTCAATGAGACCGTAAGTCGATAAGTGGGGGGTAGTTCAAACGAGTTTACGGCAATTAGAAAGCAAAATAATACTATTATAAAACAAAATGAAAGAGTAATTACTTTAATTAGAAGAAATCAAAAATAAGTAGACCATGTTTTTTGGGTTGTTTCTATCTCATTAAGCTAAAGGGGGAGGAATAATCAATTAGGTATACACAAAAATCTAGCATTAGCTAATAGATTTTTGTGTATACAAGAAATCACAGTTCTTCTAACGAACTTAATATATTTGCTTCTGCGATCATATTTTTAATTAACATGGAAACGGTTTGGTTTTTAGCTAATCTTAGATTTTGACCGGACCAAAGTGACATGAAATCTGGGTCATTTCGTGCAGCAGAAGTTTTTCTAATATCTTGAGTTAGTGTATTTTGAATAGGGAAATCTGGTAAAATCTTTTCATGTTCCTGCATTTCTAAAATAAATTTATTTTTTATTCCTCTTGCCCATTTACCAGAAAAGGAACGCGTTAATACAGTGTGATCTTCGTTAGCGCTGAGGATTGCCTCTTTATGAACTTGATTTGCCCCACTTTCAACACAAGTCAAGAAGGCCGTACCCATTTGTACCCCTTTAGCCCCTAAGCAGATGGAAGCCATTAACCCTCTCCCGTCCATAATTCCGCCAGCAGCTACAACTGGAATCTTAACATTATCGACAACCTGTGGGATTAGGGACATTAATCCAACTAGGCTCTCTTTATCACTATCGATAAAGCTCCCCCGATGTCCACCTGCTTCGCTACCTTGAACAACCACAATATCCATTCCGGCTTTTTCATTTTCTACCGCTTCTCTAACGGTTGTAGCGGTTCCCATCAGTGTTATATGAGATTGTTTTAATTCTGCCATCACTTCATGAGAAGGAATACCAAATGTAAAAGAACAAATAGGAACCTTTTCTTCTATAACAACCTTAATTTGTTCCATAAACGTATGAGAAACATCATGAGAATTAGAAATTTCAAAGCTTTCTTTTGGCTTTAAATTCAATTGCTTTCGAATTTGATTTAAGGGACGATTAGCTGATTTAATTTGATCCTCTATTATATCAAAGTCGTTAGGAACAAATAGATTTATGCCAAAAGGCTTTGATGTTAACTGTCTTATTTCCCGTATTTGTTCCTGTATTTGGATTGATGTCATATACCCTGCACCAATCATTCCTAGACCGCCGGAATTTGAAACCTCAGCCACTAATTTTGAAGTTGTTATTCCACCAGCCATTGGAGCTTGTATAATTGGATATTCTATTTTTAAAAGCTCTTTCATTTTATTCTTTAACATAGTTAATACTCCTTGTACTCAATATTATAAGTATTCCTTTTGGGCACTTCTTAAACTTATGTGCATTTATGCTATGCTAAAAGATGAAATTCGTCTGTTAATGGTAGAAAGGTTAACTCTTTAAATACGGCTACTAGCTTCTTTAATAAACCTGATATTTAAATTATATAGCTTATTTGCTATAAGGTATAATATATAAAAGTGATAGTTGATATCATTTATATTGATGGCTAAATGAAATTTAACAGTTAGAATCAGATCTTCAAACTAATTTGTTTTATAGACATAATCGTAGAACTACTTTAACAGCCAAGGGAAGCATGTTATTAACATAAACCAAAAAGATATTTGATCTTGTCGAGGAAACAAAAAGTGTGGTGCAAGCAAATCAAACTCCAAGTGGCCCACTAGCAATTGGATCAATGGAAACAACGGCGACAGTTTGTTTACCAATCTTGCTTTCAAAGTATCATAAAGTTTATCCAGATGTGGATTTAACCTTAAAAACAGGCTTTACGGAACAATATATTCAAGCAGTGCTACAGTATGAACTTGATGGAGCCTTCGTAGCAGGGCCTATCGGACATACCGAACTGAATGAAGAGGAAATAATTGAAGAATTGACCATAATTACGGATACAATTCATCCTCCTATTTCCTCTATTCAGGATATCCATTCAAGGACATTGCTTGTATTTCAGTATCTTATTGTCAATGATACCTAGCTTTGAAGGGATGGATAAACAGGCAATTATGAAATTGTTTAATGTTATGATGCTTCGGGCTGGGATCACGCTCATTATTACAATTGCTTTTAGCATTTCCTCTATGCTTTACAGCTTAACGACAAGACCTAATTAGTTAGAATGATACACTCCTATTTTAGACAATTGTAAAATATTCATTAAAGCTATTGACTATCATATTTTTACAAGTGTAGAATATAAAAAAGACAATTGTAGAAAAGGAGTTATTTGTATGGAAAATATGAAGAGGCTTCCAGACGCAGAATTTGAAATTATGAAGGTTGTATGGGAGAAAGAATCACCTATCACAACAGCGATGATTATGGAAGAAATAGGGGATAAACGCAAGTGGAAAGCACCAACTGTGCTTACCCTTATGAGACGTTTAGTCGAAAGAGGGTTTTTACGAACAGAAAAAAAGGGAAAAGAGCGTACGTATTATCCTTTGATAAGTAAAGAAGATTATCTCGAATTAGAAACAGAAAAGTTTATGAAACAGTATCATAAAAACTCATTTTTAAGCTTAGTCAACACTTTGTACAACACAAAAGAGCCTTCCGAGAAAGAATTAGATGAATTATTGAAATGGGCTAAAGAACGGAGGAATTAATTTTGCAGCAATTTATGATTTCGTTACTTGAAGTGTCTATAGCTATGTCAATAATCGCGATTGTGTACATTTCGGTCACGCCATTTTTAAGCAAATTTTTTACAGCAAATGGACGTTATTATGCATGGTTGGTGATTATTTTAGGGATGATTATTCCATTCAGATTTTCTTGGCTAGAATCAGTAATTGCAATTGATACATTCATGCCTGCAACAAATAATTATTTCGTAAAACCATATGAAATAACCACGTTATCAATTTTTTCATGGCCTGTTCTATTTAGTGTGCTATGGCTTGTCGGTGTGGCTGTTTTTATCACAATTCATATAATTCGGCACAGACATTTCTTGAAAATGGTAAAACGTTGGATCATTAAAGTGGATGATGAACAAGTACTGAATATGTTGCATGGGGTTCAAACGGAGTTGCGAATTAAGAAACAGATAGAATTGCAAACCTGTCATGGTATTTCTAGTCCTATGTTGCTTGGTTTTTTCCGGCCAACGATTTTGCTTCCAATAAACTACATTCCTCCAGATGAGCTTCCGCTTATTTTAAAGCATGAGTTGATCCATTATAAACGCGGAGACATTTGGTATAAAGCATTAGTATTTTTAGCTACAGCACTGCATTGGTTCAATCCATTCGTTTATCTAGTAGCAAGAGAAATCGCTATTCAGTGCGAGATTTCTTGTGATGAAGAAGTAGTGAAAAGTACAGACATGAATGGTCGACAGAAATACGTTGAAGCAATCATTGGGGTTATTAGAAAACAACCAATGGTGAAAAGCAAATTCTCTACAAATTTTTATAGTGGAAAGAAAGGGATGAAACATAGGGTTTTCTCCATTATGGACGCCAGAAATAAAAAACGAGGATTTTCAATTTTGGCAATAGTTCTTGTACTAACTTTCAGTACAAGCATATGATAAAAATTAGTATACCAGATTTTCCCTTCGAAAATTCTGTTTTTGCATCTGAAAGTAAGCTAGAACAAAACCATACAGATGATGAGGAAAATAAAAAGGTTGATCAGACTCTTTCCAAGAAGGATAAATCTGTTCTAGAGAAGGAAAAGGTTATTTTAAAAGATGCGACTGAGGAGTATGTATTAATAGCTAATGATGAAAATAATTTCGAATCTGATAATCCTAAGTTAGTAGAGAGTAAGTAATGCTACTATCGTGGAAAGTCAAAAACATGAAAGGAGAAATATATTTTGAACAAAAGATTACTTTTCACGTATGGGTTTTCATTCATTGTATTGCTTCTTATTGTCACGGGGTGCTCCAAAGATGATGTGGAGGAAGAAAAAGAACAAGTAGCAATTAATGAAAATAATGAGAATCCATTTGAAATAGATGAAGAAGATACAGTCATTATGGGCTCTATATGGCATAGTTACGCCAATGTAGAAGTAGATGATAATGATGAAGTAATACCTTTAACCTATGATGGAGATGAACTAGTAATAGATTACTCTGTTCAAGCAGAAGGAAAAGCAACCAATATTGGTTTCTTAGTATATGTAGACGGCATTGCACAACCATATAAACTTAATACGACGGAGTCAGCTTATCAATACATGCATATTTTTGATTTAGAAGAAGAGGGTGTTGATACACCGTTTCAATTTATCTTTACACCGATTACTGGAAAAGAAGGAGAAACTGTTAATGTAACGATTACTAGCATATACAATCCTTCATTTATACCAGATATGAAGGAAACAACCTCTTATGGTGGTTATCATCATGCTTTGTCTGTAATACGTCCAATAGAATTTCATGAGAAACCTGAATTTCTAAATTTGAATGACCTTCCAACAAATAAGATTTTAAACGACATTAGTATATCAACTGAACCTGTAACGGATGATTTTCTAGAAAAGTTAGGTGGTGGAGTAACCACGATTGATTCAGAAATGTTAGATACTAATGTATTTAACTTCGTCGAGATAGAAGATAAACCAGACAATGAAACAAACTTTCAAATAACTGATCAAGGTAACTTACATATGAAGTTAAAAATTCTTGGTCATCCAGGTGTAGCATATCAAAACACTTTTTATTTGAATCATCAAGCTCTCTCTGATCAAGAAGGAAATACTTCATTTGAAACTAAATTGACTAAAGGTGACGTGTCTGTTATTGATGTGGAAATTGATATAGACACATTAGATGATTTTAGTACCTTTTATGTTGTATCAACACCAGTGAATCCAGGAGACTTTTATGAGAATGTCCTTACGCCCTTAAAAACACCATCCGTATTATTATATAAATGATTGGAGTATCTGCCATGAAATCAAGATTTACTATTTCTATATTTATTCTGCTTATACTTTTCATAGTAGGATGTACAGCCCCAGAAACAGGAGAGGAACTAGAAGAAGAAAAAGATAATCCCATAGATACTTCTGTAGATACAGAAGGAAATACGGATTCTTCCTCTCCTTCTAAATCTACGGCGACTATTTCGAGTTTGGAGCAAATACAAGGAGATATACGTCATGTGCACTATGCTGGAAAAGGAAAAGTTTTGATATCCGCAGAAAGGTTATATTTATATGATTTAGACACAGAAAACATACTAACAGAAGTTTCACAAGAATCAAAGGAGAATGAGCGGGTTTGGATCATTGACGATGGCTACGTGGTTATTCAAGAAATGGAAGATGATAGTGTTAGTATGACAGAATGGGAGCCTGATTATCAAGGTGTTTTCTATAATGAGGATCTAAAACAAGTGTCTGATTTTGACTTCAATCAATTGCTAGAGGAAGACGATTTTTTAATGTCATTAAAACAAATTTCCTTTAATCATGATGGAACGAATATGGCCTATGCAACCCACTCAGGTTTATATATATATGATTTCGAATTAGAAAAAAAGACAAAAATCCTTGATTTGGAGTCTGAAAATTTTGATAATCGTTCCAATATAGCAGCATTAGAACAGATTGGTTTTATTAACGATGGAACACAGATAGCTTTCAAAGCACAGACACTGCCATCTCAACCTGATCAACCCTCTTATGATACTTGTGGAATCGTTAATATAGATGGCTCTAATCTGTCTAATCAAACATTTGATAATTATACTTGTAAAGAATTGATAGCTTACAATGATTGGATATTATTAGCAGAGGATGTCACGAATGCTACTGGTAGATTGATGGTAATGGAACAGAAGACAGAAAAAACAACCATCCATACACTAACAGATAAAGATGAAAGTGGTATAATTGCAGGCTCTGATGAAGGAGCATACTTTGCGACATTTCGTTCAGAAAATCAAGATTTTATCATCCGTATCTATGATACAAAGACTGGAGAACTAATAGAAGAACTACAAAATACTGTTGATGAAGAAGCACTTCTTTATCAACAGCCTATTCTAAAGGTAGTAGATGATACAAGAACGATTATTCTTTTATTAGGATCTAAACAAGAAGATATAGAAACAAAAATAATAGTTAATCATTTTTAATAAATTACTTTTCATAAAAGGAGTATCCGCTAGTGAAAGTATCATTTGAAGGAATTTCTAAAAAATACAAGGGAAAATGGGCACTAAAGGATTTCTCTTCCAATTTAGAATATGGTATTTATGGTCTATTGGGTGAAAATGGCGCTGGTAAAACCACATTAATTAATATATTTGTTGGTATTTTAAAGAGTGATCAAGGAAGGGTATTAATTAATGGTAGTGATGTTAAAAAAATTGGCATTGATTTTTTATCTCATATCGGTTATTTGCCGCAATACCCTCAATTTTACAAAGAGTTTACAGTCCTTGAATTTTTAAAATATATGTCCGTACTAAAAGGAATTCCAAAAGAACAGGGAGAAAAAAGAGCAAAAGAATTATTGTCAATGGTCAATTTAAGTGAAGCTAAGGATATGAAAGTTGGTGCATTATCGGGAGGAATGCGACAACGTGTTGGTATCGCTCAAGCAATGTTAAATGATCCCGATATTTTAATTTTAGATGAACCTACTGCTGGACTTGACCCTCAAGAAAGAATTCGATTTCGAAACTTAATTACGAAGTTTTCAAAAAATAGAATTGTTTTGTTAGCGACACATATTGTATCAGATATTGAACATGTAGCTAATCAGGTTATTTTACTAAAAAATGGAGAACTTCTTAAGCAAGGAGCTCCTCGGAAACTTACGGATGAAATAAAGGGAAAAGTCTGGTCTATCACAGTAACAGATGATTCTTTAGAGGAAATGCTTCATCTTAAAATTAGTAGTATGATGCGAGATGACCAAGGTATACATATAAGAGTGATTGCAGACGAGAAACCCGCTGACCATGCTGTTCATGTAAAGCCAAATTTAGAAGATGTATTCTTGTATCATTCTAGTGAGGGTGAGAAATGGTGAGATTGTTCTTTTTTGAATTCCGAAAACACTTCATGAAAAAGTCCCTAGTTATCGCAATCATATGCTTCAGTCTATTAAATATTGCGAAAATATATAGTGAATATCATGAGAAATCTCTATTATCTTCATCAGCTAATCCAGAATGGCAAGAACTTTATTGGAATGAAATCTATGAACAGTTTAAAGGGGTTATGACAGATAAAAAGATTGACAGATTAATGTCTATTTACAAACCATTAGAACAACAAACAGCAGATAAAACCGCTAGCACAGAAACTAATAACCCCAATACATTTACAGGGAATTTGTACAATGATCATTTATTTTTTAAGTGGAATTTTGTTGACCCGATGGAATACTCTTATATGTACAAACAATATGCGAATGACGTTGTAAAAAACGCTAAGGAAAACGTATCTTTTTTTGAATCGTTAGGAAATGATTATGAATATAAAAAAAATAAGATAATATTGAATCGATTTCAAGGAAGAAGTATTGATTCGTTTTCTTATACTGAAATGTTTCAATACTATATTCATTATGATTTTTCCGCCTTTCTTGTAATATTAATATGTTTATATGCTTTAATGAGTGTATTTGTAACGGAAAAGGAAACAGAAATGAATGTACTTCTATTGACGACTAAAGCAGGTGGACATAAAACTATTTTTGCCAAGTTATTTTCTGCCTCCGTCTTTGTTATTGCTGTATCCTTTTGGTTTGGAATAATTGATTTTATTGCATTTGCTAGTTTTTTTGGCTCTTTAGAAGCATTATTTTCACCAATTTATGCAATTGAAAATTTTGCAAATACAGCCCTTGATATTAACTTAGGAGAATATGCACTATTATCATTAGTGGTAAAGACAATAGGATTTTTAATCGTTTCTTATCTATTTTTATTCACTTCATTATTCTTTAAAAACGCTTTACTTCCATTTATTATCAATCTGTTTTTTATGTTCGGATTTATTTATTTTCAAGAAGCATACATGGGTTCTGAACAAATAATATTTAAAGTTATTAATCCGTTTTCTTTAGTTGTTCATCGTGATTTATTTGGTGGAACGGAGTTTGTGAATTTATTTGGTTTTCCTATACTAAGTTATACGGCAGCTATCTTTTTTGGGGGAATATGGGGCGGACCTTTTCTATTATCGATCTTCATATTTCAAAGAAAAAATACTATATATCGAATCGGGGTGAAGAAACGTGTCGATATGGTGGTATGAGATAAAAAAAATGTTTTTTTATCAAAAAGGATTGCTTTGGGTTAGTTTATATTTTATTTTTAGTTTCGCCTTTCTTTTCTTTTTTGATTCTCCGAAAAATCCAGAATTAGAAATGAATAATTCTGCTTATCAATATTATTTAGATTTAGTAAATGGTTCACATACAGATGAAACCGAGCAACTATTTAGAAATGAAGCTAATAGAATTTCTGAAGCACAGGCAGAACTGACAAAAATCTATGATGATTATTATGATGGCCATATTTCAGAGAATGAACTACAGGATTTAATTCCTAGCTTAGAAAAGATAATAGAGAATGAACGAGGTTTTCAAGTTATTTTTGATCAATATAAGTATGTCCGTGAAAACCCCGATAACAGATACTATTTGGCTACAAATGGTTGGGATGGTTTGCTATCTACAGAACAGTTAGACTTTGGTTTGCTGTTATTGTTATTATTGCTAGTAACTCCTGTATTTTGTGCGGAATATTCAAGTGACATGCGTTCTCTTCATTTGACATTACGTAAAGGAACAAGAGAGCATGCTATTTCTAAAATGTTACTAGTGTTCCTCGTTGTTATTATCATTTCTATTTTATCCATAATGTTGAGATATGGATTTTATGATATGAAATATGGTTTAGATCATGGGAACTACCCTCTTCAAAGTTTGCCTTATTTTGGAGCATCCCTAAAAGAAATTTCATTATCTTCTACATTTTTATGGTCTACCATTTTAAAAATATTTGGCAATTTGATTTTTGCGATGTTAATTATGTTATTTTCTGTATGGACAAAGAAATATGCTTTAACGTTATTTTCTTCAACCATTATATTATTGCTTCCGTACTATCTATTTACTTTGGACTCTTCGAAGTACTTTTTACCAGGCCCGCTTGGGTTTATGCTTTCTACAGGATATTTCAGAGGAAGTGAATATGAGCGTAATCCTTTTACTGATCAGATAGACTTGATATATGAAGGGGTTCCGGTGATGACGTTGGTTATCTTACTAATTATTAGTTTGTGTATAGGAATTGGCGCATGGATAGTAATACTCTTTTATCATACGAATGCATGGTATGCAAGGAAAAGACGTCATAAGCTAAAATCACTTAGCATAACGCTGCTTCTTTGCATGATTGCAGTTACCCTTGTAGGTTGCGACTTTTCTAATGAGGTAGATAATGAACACGATATTTTTAACTCTATTTCTAGACAAACTTTTGAAAATGATTCCTACCGTTTTTATATAGATGAATCGGATGTAGAGAATATTCGACCTGTATTTGAAGATAAAGAAACAGGAGAAATAAAGAATCTTATGAGAAGCCCTTTCTCATCCTTAACGAGTATAGAAAATTATATATATGGTAATGGCTCATTAGTCTATTATATGAAAATGGATTATGATAAGTCAGGTTTTTATAAGGAAACCAATCGGCTCTCGCTTATTGAAGTGGATACAACAACTTTTGATGAAAAAATAATCTATGAAAAGAATGCAAATATGACTAAGGATACTTTTTTAGGTCTACATACGACAGATGACATTGATTTCCTTGGTATCACTTCTTTTTTTGTGGATAAGAGATATATTTATTTTGTGGTTGATGATAATCAAATAAGACGAATTAATCGACTAACTGGAAAAGAAGATACGATTATTCAAACTTCTGTATTTAACAATATCGCTTATAACGGCAGATATATTTATTACCCGAATGAAGCTTACCAAGTCATCAAGTATGATATTCAAACAGAAAAAGAAATGACGATTCCTGACATTATAACAACACAATTTTTCCTTACAGACAGCGAATTACTTTATATCAACCGTCAGGATAACTATAGTATTTATGCTATGAATTTAAGTGATTCTAACATTCGAAAAATCACCAATAAACCGGCATGGAGTATTACTGGTGATGATGATTTTATTTATTACAAAAGTAAGATAGACAATGAACTGTATCGAATTGATCGAGATGGACAAAATGAAATGTTAATAAATGAGGATAATGAATAAATGTAATCAGAAAATAATTATTCAATATTGGTTAAATAACGAGGGGCAATTTCAATTTTCGATCCCACTTGTTCTCGAGTTAAACCCAATTTTAAAAAGATTGTTAAATTAGATACTGCTTATTTCTTTTATAATACAACAATGGAAAATATGGGCTGTAGTCAAAAAGTAATCAGGGAAGATTACCTTTTTCATTTGGTAAAATCTAATAATATATTATGTTACTTTTATATTAAAACGAGCTGTGGTAATGAGGAAATATGCATAGATTCAGATTTGATAAGAAACGAGGAAGGATATTAATAGATGATATTAGGTGAACGTAATAAGATAGTTTATCTAGCTTTCATAAACAGGGAGAAGAATTTAAAACATTTTAAGTTTTCTATTCAGATAATGGAATATTATGGTAGATAAAGTAAAAAGGAATATCTGCCAGCATATTGTTAGTTAGAGAGGAGACGCATCATTGGGGATATTGAACTTTCATCATTCTCCTGTAAAAATATGAAATACTTTACAGGAGGATTATTAAATGAATATAAAAGAAGCTCATAAATTTTATAGAAAACAATTCGATATGTTTAAAGACATAGTAGATTTATCTACACCCTATATACCTCACGTAGAAGAAATTATCGAACAGGTAGGTAGACCTTTTACGACTGTTTTAGAACTTGGTGCTGGAAATGGTTTATTAGCTCGGAGTCTTTCAACTTTTGATAAAACCATTACTACAGTTGAATTAGTACCTGAAATGGTAGAATTTGCAAAGAATTATCAACCATCAAATGTAACATCACTTTGTGGTAGTTTTTATGATATTGAATTAAAGGACACTTTTGATACAGTCTTGTATATAGACGGTTTTGGAATAGGGACAGATGAAGAACAATTAACATTACTAAAAAGAATCTATCATTGGTTGAAGCCTGAAGGAGTAGCATTAATTGATATTTACCAGCCAGACTACTGGAAAAAAGTAAATGGTCAAAGAATGAGGCCATTTCCGAATTCAAAAATATCACGTATATACGGATATGATGAGAACCTTAATAGAATGACAGATACTTGGTGGGAAGATGAACATCCTGATATAAAATATACCCAGTCGTTAAAATGTTACTCTCCTGATGAAATTAGTGCGTTATGTAGTAAAGCCGATTTAAATGTAAGGCTTATTTCCCTGGTGGAGCGATGGATTTTGAGAAATGGCAATTCAAAAATTTAGTAAGTTTATCAGAATGTCTTAGTTATAGAATAAAGATTAAAAAAGCATTTAGTTGATGTAATGACCAATGGCTAGTGTAACTACTCAAAATGTTATCTGCCTAAGCAGAACCTCATACCTTCTGCGCTCATCATGTGTGGAGAACATGTTTTGCTATATAAATTTGCTAATGGTGGAGTTGGAGGTTCTCCTTTGGGACAAATTCAACTAGTATTTTGGTTCATATTAATTATTGAGGTGATCTTATTTAGTTCATTAGGCGTCGCATATAATAGAAAAAACAAATAAATGATTTTCACAAACATGGGTATTCCTGTTTAACAAGGGATGCCCTTTTTTAATTCATGTTAAAACCAGTTAATTGACGATTGGGGGCATTGCTCAAGACCAACAACTCCATATTTACTATTAGTAAATTGAAACAAGGAACATTACTTAAAATAGAATTCAAGAAGAATCAAAGTCGGACTATAAAAGCAGAATGATTGAATAAGCATAAAAGGTATTGGGATATTAGTATAGAGGTGAAGTTTATGAAAATAGTTGGTGTTATAGCAATGTTAATCTCTGTCATTCCCTTTGTACCAAGCCTTAATTATGTACAAGCCGATATAGAATGCCCGGAAATAGAACAAGTAAAGGAAACATCAATAGATGATAAAGATGAACTATTTAGTGCACTTCAGATTATTGTTTCTGATATTTATGGAAAAGGGGAGTATGGGGAGTTGTATTCTGAGTGGGAAGTATTAACGGCTCTCCCTTTTCCCCAAACTGTAGGGCTAGAAAACGATGCAGTATATTATGAAATGGCAAAAAACTTTTGTGGGCAAGCCGTGGCGGACAAATCGTGGTTAGTAAGATTATATTTCCCAAAATGGGAGGGAAAAAGTGCTAGTGCACTAGAAGGTCAAATCTTTTTATCAAAAAGCAAGGAAAATGAGTGGTTCGTTTGGTTTAGGTATCACTAATAGTTTGTATAAAAGGATACTTGAGTTAAGGAAAGACCGTCATTAATTTGACGGTCTTTATTTACTTAACTATTAATTCTCGTGAAATTGAATATTAAGCTAATAGAATAATTGTAAACGAAAATCATAGCAAAAGTAGTTTTAGCAACCATGGAAAATCAAATAGGTACTAAAACGTGTTTTCTTACTTTAAATTTTCTGGGGTCTATACAACTTGCTGTGGCAATATTCAATGCATTAGAAGCGCTTCCTTATAATAATGACATATCCATTTATGAATTAAATTTATTATGCTAATATTGAAATAGCAGTTAATAAATTAATAGAAAGTTATACAAGGTTATACTAAATTAATATAGAAAGGGTTATAAATTATGAGTCTTTTTAAGAGCAAAGAAGAGAAGTTGGAAAAAAAACAATTAAAAGAAGAACAGAAGTTGCAAAAAAAATTATTAAGAGAACAAGAATTAGATAAGATAAAAAATATGCCAGTATCGACTTTACCATCTTGTGATAAACCATTTCAAATCATTGGACTAGTGAGCTCTAGTTATGATACTGATGTAGCAGCTGATATTTCATATACTATAGAAGAATTAAAAGAGGAAGCACATAAACAAGGAGCAGACGCAGTTATTGGAGTAACCTTTCAAACCACAAGTATACCAGTAGGGCATAATAGAATTTTAGATACTAATAGACGCAGAATTAATGAAGAGAAACAAGAAAAGAGCATTATAAAAAGTAGGGCAGTAGGGACTGCGATTAAATACATAGAGGAATAAATCGGTTGAGACTACCTTTTATGGTAGTCTTTATGTTTGTTTATAAAAAAATGCACTAAAACGCTTTGAAAGAGATTCAATTTTAACTAATAGGTTAATAGGATAGCAAATAACAGGGAGATTATTAATCCGCTTTTTATCTGAAAATACCGGTTCCTTATTTGGAATATTATGTTAATATGGAAATAAACGTATTGATTCAACCAATACAACAAGATAAACAACTAGAACCTACTTTTTTAATATTATTCACTCGACAAATTTTAAGTCCTACCCATCTTAGAACAAGCATAGATTGTACTGAGGTGGGTTTTTATGAAAAAGCATCGTATAAATTTGTTGTATTTAAAAATTACCCCAAAATCGTGCAAACTGCCAAACAGAGGAAGGTAGATTAATTCAAGAGTTTACTAGTTAGCTAATCAAACAATAGTTAGGAAAAATATATAAAAGATTGATAAACTAATGGTAAAATAAGTATATAGTTAAATAACTTGAGCGGAGGCTGAGAAATGGCAAAGAAGAAAAATGAAATATTAGAATGGTTCAAACCGATAATTGGAGCACTTGTATTAGTCGTCCTTATTCGCACATTTATCTTTACACCGGTTGTAGTGGACGGATATTCGATGAATCCGACTCTACAGGACAGGGACCGCATGATTGTAACAAAAATTGGGGAACCCGAAAGATTTGATATTGTTGTGTTTCACGCCCCGGAAGGTAAAGATTATATTAAACGTGTAATTGGTCTCCCTGGTGATAGAATTGAATATAAGAATGATGTTTTATATATAAATGGAGAAGCATATGATGAACCTTATTTAGATAGTTTTAAAGAAAAAACACAAGGCACACTAACAGGATCCTTTACCTTAGAGGATACCGTAGTAGGTAGTGAAACCGTTCCAGAAGGCCACCTATTCGTGTTAGGCGATAATAGAAGGCATAGTACAGATAGCCGACATATTGGAGCAATACCGTTCGATAAAGTAGTTGGAACAACGAATATTGTTTACTATCCATTAAATGAAATAAAAATTATAACGAAATAAATTATTTAATCAAACCTCAACTAGAATTTTTAGCATAAAAGAGTGCATCTACTCCAATAGAGAGTGTTGCACTTTTTTATCATCCTCTTTGATTTTATAACTATAATAGCTGCTACAAAATGGCTATGCGCTACTGACCGGAAAGAACGGACGGGTCTTCAAACGAGTTAAATCCAAGATACGCTCATGACAAGATTTACTCATCTTCTTAACATACATTTAGAACAAATTGTTGAACAGCCAACCAACAAGATGTGCAGTATAATTAGCAGTTTACTATTTTAACTTAAGCCTATATCAACCCAACATACACGGATTAAACCTACTTGACAGTAAACCCTCTTTTAAATCCAAAGATCAACTGAATTGAAATCGTGTTGATAAATAGTAGATAGGAAGAAGAAAGGGAGAAGCTATAATCTCCATTAGATTGAAAAAAGCTAACTTTATACGTTGTTCATATAAGCAAATCATTATATAATTATAAATAAATGCTTTAGGTGGTGAATAGAGTATGTCAAAAGCAACTATTGAAATGGATAAAGCGTCAGCGATCTTAAAGTTATTAGGGGATAAGACACGCTTAACTATGATGAAGTTACTTGATAAGCATGATTGTTGTGTATGTGAGTTTGTGGAAATATTTAAAACAAGCCAACCATCCATTAGTCAACATATTCGTAAGTTAAGAGACTTAGGATTAATAAAAGAAGAGCGGAGAGGTCAATGGATATTCTACTCCATGAATAAATCGCATGAACATTATCCATTTGTTCAAGAAATCCTAAAACATCTACCAAATCAAGATGATAAATTAAGAGAATTAGAAGAACAAGGAACACGAATTACTTGTTGTTAACTTAAGGGGGAACTTATTTGTCAGCAATGGGAATACTCGCAATAATAATCTTTTTGGTCACATTAGTATTCGTTATTTGGCAACCAAAAGGATTATCAATTGGATGGTCTGCCTGTGGTGGTGCTATCTTGGCACTCTTAATAGGTGTCGTTGGTTTTCAAGACGTGATTGAGGTAACAGGGATTGTTTGGAATGCAACCTTAACATTTGTAGCAATTATCCTTATTTCGTTAGTATTAGATGAAATTGGGTTCTTTGAATGGGCTTCCTTGCACATGGCAAGAATCGCAAAAGGTAATGGAATAAAGATGTTCATTTATGTAAGTATACTTGGTGCTATCGTTGCAGCTTTTTTTGCAAATGATGGTGCAGCATTAATACTTACACCAATTGTTCTAGCGATGGTTCGAAATTTGAATTTTAAAGAAAAAATGGTTTTCCCATTTATAATGGCGAGCGGATTTATCGCTGATACAACTTCTTTACCACTTGTTGTCAGTAACTTAGTCAACATAGTTTCTGCAGACTTTTTTAATATTGGATTTGTGGAATATGCAACGAGAATGATTATACCAAATATCTTCTCGCTTGTTGCAACTATCGTGATCCTTTTAATTTACTTTAGAAAAAGTATTCCGAGGAACTATGATGTTTCACAATTAAACCCACCTTCTGAAGCAATTAAAGATAAGAAGATGTTTAATCTATCCTGGTATGTATTATCCGTTTTATTAATTGGGTATTTTGTTAGTGAGTTTATCCATCTCCCAGTTTCGATTGTCGCAGGGGTTATTGCAATCTTTTTCCTACTAGTAGCTAGAAAAAGTAAGGCAGTTAACACCATGGAAGTGATCAAAGGCGCACCCTGGAGTATTGTATTTTTCTCTATCGGAATGTATGTCGTTGTATTCGGCTTACGTAACGCTGGGTTGACGGATCTATTAGCAAATTTAATCCAGCTTGCTGCAGAGCAAGGATTATTTGTTGCAACAATTTCCATGGGATTTATAGCGGCCATTCTGTCATCCATTATGAATAACATGCCAACCGTTATGATTGATGCGATTGCCATTTCAGATACGAATACGACTGGAGTAATACGTGAAGCACTTATTTACGCCAATGTTATTGGTTCTGATTTAGGGCCAAAAATAACACCAATTGGTTCATTAGCCACTTTATTATGGCTTCATGTATTATCACAAAAAGGAGTAAAGATATCCTGGGGAACATACTTTAAGACGGGTATTGTTTTAACCATTCCTATCCTATTCATTACGTTACTTGGTTTATATCTTACGCTTTATTTCTTGTAATGGTATTAATGAATGGGTTGAATCAATACGTACGATTGAAAGGTAAAAACAGCAGCAATTCAAAATAAATTAATAAAACAAAATAGAAACGGAGAATGATTATGGCTAAAAAAACGATTTATTTCTTATGTACTGGTAACTCATGCAGAAGCCAGATGGCAGAAGGGTGGGCTAAAGAGCTTCTAGGTGATGAATGGGAAGTTCGAAGCGCTGGGATTGAGGCACATGGATTAAACCCTAATGCGGTAAAAGCGATGAAAGAAGTAGGAATTGATATTTCGGAGCAAGAATCCGAACTAATCGATAGCGATTATTTAAACAATGTGACAATGGCAGTTACCCTATGTGGTGATGCTGCTGATCGTTGCCCAATGACACCACCACATGTAAAAAGAGAACACTGGGGATTTGATGATCCTGCGAAAGCAGAAGGCACAGATGAAGAAAAGTGGCAAGTTTTCCAACGAGTACGTGATGAAATCGGGGAACGTATTAAGCGTTTTGCTGAAACTGGAGAGTAAAAATATACTAGGGTGAAATTTGAAGTATATTGAGGCTCATGATATATTAAAAAAATAATACAAATAAACTAATAACAAATTATTTAAGGCTATTCTTCAAGTAGGAGAATAGCCTTTTTTCTCTATGGAAATAAATATATACTTTTAGTTAATACAGTATTAAAACTTGAAAGATAAAGTCTAACACGATGGAAAGAGTTAAAATTATCGATATGAATATGGAAATATCACAGTACTAAATGGAAGACTAATCTAACCATATATAAGTTCTGATAGACTTCCAGATAAATTATGTTATATGAATAGCTGAATAGTATAAAAGTGCAAGACGATAACAGAGGAGTGTTTTCCAATGCAGAGGAATTACTTGATTATAACGTTCGGCATTGTTTGGACTATCATTTTTTCAGGTATGAGCTTTTATTGGGCAATGGGCGGCTTACTTGGTGTTAGATCTCTAGGGGGTTCTATATATGAAATGTCCCTAAACCCTTCCCCGTCATTCATCAAGATTGTTTGGCTTACCGGTTTTATGAAATTGCTTGGATTACTTTTATTATTGCTTCTTCTTGTTCAATGGAAGAAGCCTATCATAAATAGAACGCTGTATTATGTTGTGAAAATTGTAGGGACCTTACTGTTTTTATATGGGCTCCTTAATTTCATCACCATTACCTTAAGTACGATAAATATCTTAGATTTTGATTTAGATTTATATGCAACGCTTTGGGGATTACTTTTTTGGGAACCTTTTTGGATGATTGGTGGGGTTTTTTACTTTTTCTCCGTAAAAAAACAGTAAATCTTCTTTCAACTCCCGACGGATTTTCTCAAATAAGCCATTCATTCTAAGACACTTTTCTAGAATAGGAAGCAATAAATTAATGAGGGTGATCCAACTTGGGTTACCTTTTTTCAGTTGAAATCTATTTATATTTCGGAATATTATGTTAGTATTTAGATAATAATTTTTTGTTACAGGTACGAGAGTTGTAGAATATCATTGGGATATTATTGGGGGATAAATAATTATGGATATACTTATTCGAAAAGCCAAGCAAAGCGATTACGAAGCATTGTTGCCATTATTTAGGCAGGTTCATGAATTTCATGTTTCTGTAAGACCAGATTTATATAAAGAGAATTCTACACCAGTGAAACAAGCGTTTTTTGATGGCCAACTAGTTGATGGCAAACACCATATTTTTGTGGCCACTATCAGCAATGATATAGTCGGCGTTGTCGTGACAAAGGAAGAAGAAGTAGATGAGAATACTTTTGTCAAAGCGAGGAAAATATTGTTTATAAAGAGTTTATGTGTTGGTGAAATACATAGAAAGAAAGGTATCGGAAAAAAACTAATTCAATACGTGTTTGATTTTGGAAGAAGCCTCAAACTTGATGGTATTGAATTGGGAGTTTCCGAGGAAAATACATCTGCTATTGAATTTTATAGGTCAATAGGGATGGCAACGAAGAGTAGAAAAATGGAGATTATATTAAACTAACACGTGCTATGCCGCTAGAAGCATAGAAACAATTCCTTGTTAACTTATGGCTGCTTTATCGAGAAGAAAGTAACTTAGTAACACCTAAATTTTTTGGAGGGGTTATCATAGTAGATGAGAATGTTGGTTTAGAAACTAAGTCACAATTACATGTATTAAGTGAGATTATTGAGATATTCAAGGAGCTGGATTCTGAATTCTGGCTGCGTGGGGGTTGGGCAATTGATTTCCTTCTTGGTAAAATTACCAGAACTCACAGTGATATCGATATCGTAACGTGGATAACAACTAGAGAACAATTAGAAAAAGCACTTGAAAAAGCTGGTTATGAAAAAGTACCTGTTGGAGAGCAATTTCGTAATAGGCAGTCTGATTTTCGAAAGGATAACGTAGAAGTATCATTTGGATACGTAACACACAATAGCGATGGAAGAATTATTCTCAATGGGTTACCCGAATGGGGATGGCGGGAAGATGCCTTGTTTCAGCAATATTTCCAGTTACACGGAATATCTGCGAAAGTCTTACACCCAAAACAGCTCTTGGAAGAAAAAGAGACATATGAGCAAATCGGACGTCCATACCGACAAAAGGATGCAGAAAGCAAAAAGTTATTGTATCGTATAATATCTGATTTTAATTATCTTGCGAGATATTGATTTCTTCAATAAACGTTACAAATTTACCTTGCTGTAGTCTTGGTATAATGATGTAAATGTTACTTGAAAATACAATAAGGTTAGGAGATTTAATTTGCTAGAAACATTATCTTTTATCGGAGATAGATTAGGTGATGAAAATATAACCTGGGGAGTTGGTGGCTCACTACTCCTTAGCTTTTATAACATAATCGATAAACCAAATGATATCGATATATTAGTAGATGAAAGAAATGCTACCAAATTCAATGAAATTATGTCATCCATCGGAAAACCGAAAGAAGCATTAAGTGCTAACCCCTTTCGCACCAAATATTTCTCTAAATATAAAATTAATGGTATCGATATTGATGTGATGGGTGGATTTGCAATACAACATGGTGAAGGAATTTATAAACTATCACTGCAACAGGCATCCATTGTAGCTCACAAAAAATTACATGGGATTGATATTCCTTTATGTTCGCTTGAGGATTGGTATACTTTATATTTATTAATTCCAGACAAACAAGAAAAAGCTATGCTTATTGAAAAGTATTTTAGAACTCATGGTGTAACATACCCACATTTGTTAAAGGAAGCAATGAATCATTCTTTACCACTTGAAGTTAAAGGAAGAATTGATAAATTATTAAGCTAACTGGTGTAAGATTTAAGTTTTTTGGAGAAGAGGTTATGTACGAAAAACGTAAAATTATAAACAACTCAATTCCACTTAATTTACTTTTAGGGGTATGTGGTGAACAAATCTAGTAGTATAACTATAAGGGGAAAATAATGAATGAATTTTATAAGGCCATAACATATGTAAATGAGAATTACTATGAACCAAATCACTTAGTTATAAATACTGTCAGAGAGGAAACCCAAAATTCTGATTATGGTGCAGGTATATTTCAACTGAATTCGAAATCAGTTAGGTTCAGAGTAGCAAAGACTACACCTAATAAGGTAGGACAATTTGTATCTTTATGGGAAAAAGATGCTTCTCATAAAAACCAAGCCTTTTCATATGAGAAAGCTACCGATTTATTAGTTATTAATACCTTTGCTAATAAAAATAGATTTGGACAGTTTGTTTTTCCAAAAGAAGTTCTTTTACAACAAAAAATCCTTAAAACAGCCACTACAAAGGGAAAAATGGCAATAAGAGTATACCCTACATGGGATAAGCCCACTAACAAACAAGCTATTGAAACACAAAAGTGGCAATTAGAATATTTTATTGAGACAGATAATACTAATAATCTATCTCAACAAGAATTATTAAAGCTATATTCCTAAAGTGACAACATTCCTTAAATAGAATTTTATGATGAAGGAGAAATTTTAAATTGAAAGAATTTATTGGTACATTGTTTGCTTGTATAGTTATTTGTTGCGTTTTTACATTTTTCTTCCTCGGTATTATTGTAGAAAATATTTGGACTTTAGTTATATTGATTGCATTCGTATTAGCAGTGTTAATTACAATTCTTATAAGACAGGAAACCAGAATTGAAGAACTAGAAAATAAAATGGAAGAGTTATTAAGTAACAAATAGTCTGATATTGTGTATCATTTTTCAACTACGGTGTTAAATAAAAGCTGCTATTAGTTATTAGATATAAAAATTAAGGTGGCCCACATATTCATGACCTTGAAAACGATGTTAAGGTGATAAATGCACCATATGATACAACTAAAGGAGAATATGACAAAACCTGGTGTTTGTACTTCAATAAAAGTGGTAGGAACTCTAGGAAGAACAGAATTTCTTCCTAACGGATGTACGGATTACGATTAAAATATCAAGAAGAAGGTTAAAAAATGAATGAATATAAACTTTCCAAGACTCTTGGGATTGTTCTAGGGATAATAATGGTAATCGCTTCATTTGGTTATGGCTTTTTATATTTTCTAGGAAGATCTTTAGGTAATGTACTCATTTCTACTACTGATACAACAGCTAACGACATAGCTGCTTTAGGAATTATATTAAGTATATGTGTTATTGGATTAATTACATTTACAGGTTGTTTTGGATTGAGGGGTACAAGATGGAGACGGGTGTATATTAGATTATGCTTGATAGTGGGAGTTGCTCTTCTTGTTATGTATTTTATTTCTATCGGATCGTTAGGAACTATGTATGAATTTTCGATTCTTTTGATGAGCATTTTTTATTTATTATTAGGTTATTTTGTAAAAAAAGAGATTTAAAACTGAAGAGAGATGTAACTCGGTTACAACATGAGTTTTGAAAATACAAAGTTCATGAAAAAAACTTATGAACTTCTGTTAAGAAATATATGAGTAGTGAAGATTCATTTTCTTTCTTCAACCACAGGTTCTATATTTAGATTGAATGATGAGCTTTCTAATGTGACGGAAGCGCCTATGGGATCCCGTCATAACATGGTTATGACAAGGAAATTCATACTTGACACCCCACTCTACTATGCGTTACTATATAGTGGTAATGAGTATTACTAAATACCAGTGATACAGATTACTGATAAAATTATGAAATGCAGATGGGTGATTAATTTGGAAAATATCACAGAAATGCTTAAAGGAGTACTTGAGGGTTGTGTGCTTGAAATCATCAGTCGTGGTGAAACCTATGGCTATGAAATTACACAGCAGCTACGAGAACTTGGTTTTACGGATGTGGTCGAAGGAACAGTTTATACGATTACCATGCGGCTTGAGAAAAACAATCTAGTGAACATCGAGAAAAAACGATCCAATGTGGGACCACCAAGAAAATTTTACACACTTAACGAAGCGGGTAAAAAGCAACTTGAAATTTTTTGGGGAAAGTGGGATTTCATCTCAAGCAAAATAAATGAACTCAAAACAAAAGAAATCAAAAGGGGAAGGTAAAATGAATTTTATAGAAAAAATCATTGGAAGTCTGGATGACAAGCGTGAGTGGAAAGCGATAGAGAGGCGTGCAAAAGCACTTCCACGTGAGTACCATAACGCTTATAAAGCAATACAAAACTATATGTGGACTGTTGGTGGCCTAACCGATTGGAAGGATATAAGCCGTATATTTGATGGTATTCTCGACCTTTTCGAGGAAGGTGCAGCGGCAGGTAAGAAAGTCACTGACCTCACGGGTGAGGATGTAGCCTCTTT
This sequence comes from Ornithinibacillus massiliensis, assembly GCF_018310345.1. Lineage (GTDB taxonomy): Bacteria > Bacillota > Bacilli > Bacillales > Amphibacillaceae > Ornithinibacillus > Ornithinibacillus massiliensis. Next base: position 405,130 of record NZ_JAGXBY010000002.1, on the reverse strand, counting down.
CTGTGAAGAACTAGTGAAGGAAGCGAAGACTTGGAAGGACAAATATCGTGAGAAGTTGAATAATACAATTGGACGTGACTAATGCCGAAATTATAGAGGATTTTCGCCTAGCATCTACATTAGGCAACACACAGTCATCTTTCTATTCTGCTCTGAATGATCATACAGTATTAACATATCCCTACCTAGTTAAACAAATTACTCGATTGCATGAAGAAATCGAGTAATAAAAGCCGGAGCAGCACAAGGCAGACAACTTTGAAATATCACATGGGAACATATGGCTGCTTTAGCCGAACTAGTGGCAAACGCCAAAAATTATTCGTTAAGTATTATGAAGAAATGCCATTACAATAGATTATTCCGACTGAATAGCGGGCAGCAATGAGAATTGCCATCAGCACTATTCAGTTAAATTTTAACCCGGTAGTAAGTAATACTGAATATAAGTCAGACAGAGTAGATGGCAAAGGACAATTTAGAAGTACAAGACAAGTTGACCGAATCATGACTAGAGCTTTGTAAGAAAGCTAAACAATTCGCTTAGGAATCAGACAAAGCACTTATTTTATGGATTTAGCATGGCAACTTACTGCATTAACAATAAGGAGGAAAAAGGATGAATAATATAGCGATTTCTGTAAAAGGGTTAACAAAATCCTTTAAAGAAAAGAAAGTATTGAAAGGGGTGGATTTTGAGGTCCAGCGTGGCGAAATTTTTGCACTGTTGGGCTCAAACGGAGCAGGGAAGACTACAGTGGTCAATATCCTCTCGACGCTTTTAAAGCCAGATGGAGGGCAAGTTAGTATTTGCGACTTTAATGTTCAACGTCAACCAGAACAAGTTCGCCAAAGTATCAGTCTAACAGGACAGTTTGCAGCTTTAGATGGCATGCAAACCGGCCGAGAAAATCTCATGATGATTGCCAAGTTGCGGGGCGTCGCTAATCCCGCTCAAGTTACTAACAATCTACTTGAAAAATTCAACCTGACTAGTGCATCTAACCGTCGTGTTGATAATTATTCTGGTGGGATGAAGCGTAGGCTTGACATCGCTATGAGCCTAATTGGAACTCCTAAAGTCATTTTTCTCGACGAACCCACCACTGGGCTTGATCCTGAAGCAAGGATTGAAGTCTGGGATACTGTCAAAGAGCTTTCCGAGGCTGGCACGACCATATTGCTTACGACCCAGTACTTGGAGGAAGCCGAGCAACTTGCGGACCGTGTTTCTATTCTGCATGGCGGAAAAATAATCAAGACCGGCACCCTTACCGAACTTAAGAAGATGTTCCCCCCAGCAAAAGTAGAATATATCGAGAAGCAGCCGACATTGGAGGAAATTTTCCTAGCGATTATCGGCAAGAAGGAGGAGAAGTAAATGAAAAGTAAAACAGGGGTATTACTAGGGCGTTTACTACGTAATATTATGCGCAGTCCAGATACGATAATTACGGTGGCGATTACACCGATAATGATGATGTTACTATTTGTCTACGTATTTGGTGGCGCTATAGAAACAGGAACGGACAATTACGTCAATTATTTATTACCGGGAATTTTACTGATTGCTATCGCATCCGGCGTTGCATATACTTCCTTACGGCTATTTACAGATGTAAAGAGCGGGCTGATGTCGCGTATTATTACCATGCCAATCAAACGCTCGTCCATATTGTGGGCTCACGTGGTAACCTCGCTTGTATCCAATGCGATTACGATTGTGGTGGTTATTCTTGTTGCGCTCTTAATGGGGTTCCGATCTAATGCTGATATCCTAGAATGGTTCGCAGTAGTTGGGATTCTTGGGCTGTTTACGCTGGCACTAACGTGGTTGGCGGTCATTCCCGGATTGACAGCAAAGTCTATAGAAGGGGCGACAGCATACTCGTATCCGCTGATTTTCCTGCCGTTCATCAGTTCAGCCTTTGTACCCACCGAATCCATGCCCAACATTGTTCGTGTGTTTGCTGAGAACCAGCCTGTGACGTCAATCGTGAATTCTATTCGTGCTCTCTTGTATGACGGTACTATTGGCAATAGTATCTGGACCGCGCTCGCCTGGTGTGTAGGAATCATGATTATCGCTTATTTGATTGCCAGAAAAGCATTTAAACGCCAGTTAGGATAAGAATATCAGAGAATATGTAAAGGAGGAGACGACAATAAACTTCTTAGAAAAGTAACCAGCAGCATATGACAAAAGAAATGAAAGGCTTCGATACCCGAGTAAAAGTTTTGCCAGCTGAATATCAGACTGCTTGGAAAGAAATTATGAATAATCTCTGGATTTATGGAGATTTCACCGATAGTAATCTAATGCCGATTCTTTAAGTAAAAGGACAAGAAAGATTGAAGTAGAGAAAAGTATAGAATGAAGAGAATTCCTAAAAAATGCCTGGTAAGCTAAGGAGGGTAAAGTCAACCAAGATTACCCATGGCTAAATCAGCAGACTAAAATAATAATTATTTCAATTATACTGGTTATTCTATTGGGAAATAATGTTAAAATTATAATATATTATTGAACAAACGAGGTATTGTACTTCAATCAAAATTTAAAAATAATGCGTCATTCACTCTTATCGAATTAATTTATATGTTAACTATAATATGCTTGTTCCACTAAAGAGGGCGTTAGTTTAAGATGATGGTTAAACACTTTTTGTATTAACCGGACAGGTTAGTGAAAAAAATAATTTAAAAACAATAAACCTGTATCCATGATTATTTGGTAATCAGAGATACAGGTTTTGTATTTCAGTTATAATTGTGTGAATGTATTTATCCATTATTCGAAAAAAGCAATTAACTATTATACATCGATTAGAAGAAAATCTTTGTTAAAATAAATATTTTCTTAAATGAACCTATTATGACTTAGCAATCGTCTAATAGCAGAATTCGAAATAGGTTAAAAGGGGGGTAGTAGAATTGGACAGAGAAGAAAAAGATTCCATATTAGAAAAAATGATGATTGAATATGGTGATGAGTTGGTACGCTTGGCATTTTATTATGTGAAAGATAAAGAGATTGCTAGGGATTTGGTTCAAAATACGTTTATCAAATGCTATAAAAAACTTGATTCGTTTCGATTTGACGCAAAAATAAAAACATGGCTCTATCGTATAACAATTAATGAATGTAAAGATTATTTAAAAAGTTGGAATTACAGGATGGTACAGGTAAAAGAACTTATAAATGAAACAACAAAGTCAATATTACCGTCAACAGAAAGAACAGTTATCGATAAATACAATAATGAAGAAATAAAAGATAGTATCTACTCTCTTCCAAAAGTCTATCGGGAAGTGGTTTTTCTATACTACTATGATTCATTAAAAACAGAGGAAATTGCAATCGTTTTAGATATCCCAATTAATACAGTGAAAACTAGATTAAGAAGAGCAAAACATAGATTAGAGTCGATGTTAAAGGAGGCAGAATTTTATGGATAAACGAATAAAAGATAATATTAATAATCTATTTGATCAAGAATTAAGATTTACGAAAGAAGACCGAAACAAAGTCTTTGAACAAATTAATATAATGGAGAAAAATACTACACAAAAGAAATCTCTTGTTTCTATTGTAAAACAATTCTCCATCCTTACAGCTTCTTTATTAGTGGTCAGCTTCTGTATATTTTTGTTTATTCCATCGATTCTTTACGAAAACTCTAATAACGAAAACAATGGAAGTAATCTAAGTGGGGTAATAACTCATGAAGACGAGTATGTTACCACTCTCTTTACGGTGAAAGATGAGAATAATAGAATACCTATTAACCTTTTACTTACTTATAGTAAAGATAAAAAGATGATGAAATTTATCTCTATCCCTCGTGATACTTATGTTCCGATATTAGGTAATGATGAAACTACTTCGTATGATAAATTGACACATGCTTATGCTTACGGAGCGGAAGGTACTGAAAGTGTAAAAACAACAGTTACTAACCTATTTGATGTAAAAATTGATTATTATGCAGTTTTGGATTTAGATACGTTATCAGCGTTGATTGATTCAGTTAATGGTATAGATTACGAATTAGAAGAAGATATTCGAGTAAGAGCTATATCTCAAGTGGCATTTGAATTTAAAAAGGGGACGCATCGTTTGAATGGAGAAGAGGTTGTAGCATTAATGATGGATGCGACTGTGGGAAAAAGTATGGATGATAAAGACCAATTAAACCTCATTCATGCAGTTATAAATCAAACAATAAACGTAATATCACAAACACAATTAAAAGAATTTAGTACTAAAATAGAAGGCAATATTCCAATTGAACAATTGTTTGAGGCTAAAATGGAGCTTCCTTCAATACATTTGGTATCATTAATTGATGGAATGGTAAGTACAATGATTGACGAGGCTTACTATATTAAATTTGAAACAGACTTTTTAAATTCTGTTTCAGAGGAATTGACAACATTTAACTAAATAGAAAACTTGAGAAATTTCTTTAATGCACTTCTGGTACAAAATTTAAATTGATTTAGGATAAATGTTAGTACACAATAGAAAAGTTTTATAGAAAGATAAAGAGAGACTGTTATCATTACAGTAAATTTGAATATATGTACCAAAGACTATGAGCAAATAAAGATAGCTATAGGTAGCAAAAAATATTATAATTAGAGACATACGAATGAAGAGGAGACAAATACGATGTCCGAGAAAAAGAAGCTTAGTACCAGAGAAATTGTACAACAGCAGTTGGAACGGAAAAAACAAGCACAAGCAAACAATACAAACACCATACATGGCAATGGATCAGCAAAGCATATGCAAAGCCAGCTCGCAAAGAAACCAAGTATGACCCGACGTAAAATGGGTAGTTAATATTTGATTTAAAAAGGTATTTTTTATATTATAGCGAGTTTGATTAACAACGAGAAAACTTCAAAGAACTGATTAATAGAGGCATTAATTTCACCCCGGAATTATGTCTCTATTTTTGTTTTTATATCTTAATGATTTTAGTGGGCTGATTAACTCATAAGTTAACATACAAATTGTTTGTATCAATAAATTTTTGCATTTTTGGTAAAACCTCTGCCCAATTTTTTTTCAAACAGTAAGATTACGGAGGGTGTGTTTGATATAGATATTGTGTGAAAGGGTGCATTACTTTAACAAAAAACATTGTACACCTTTTATAGCTGTAGGTTAGAACTTAATAAGAATCATCAGATTATCTAAAATAAAGGGATCATCAAATTAATGATTCCTTTATTTTTTGGATAAAGGTTCATAATATTATGTTAGTATTTTGCAAAGAAGTTATTTTACTAACGGGGAATTTAGTTGAACAGCTTAATGAATGTTTACAAAGCTAATAACAGATATATGTTTTTTGATGAAAATAATGAAGAAAACACAGACTGGTAGTGTCGAAAGTGAATATTACCGAAAATAATTAAATCTTTGAAAAGTGAAACTTCCAATTAAATAGAAACGTATAGAAATTATAATTTGAAAGGAAGTGGATCTAATCAGCTTAATAGAGGTTGTAAAGAGTAATGAAATTCTGTTTATCCTGTTATATTGCTGTATTATTCTGTGGATCAATTACGGTTATCTTAAAGAACATAAAGAGATAAAAAAAGGTTTAGGAGCGATTACGGAAGAAGAGGAGAAAGAGATGTTTTGGAAAACCGATAGTATCTCTGTTCTGCTATTTGCCGTTGTATTTAATTTTTTCAGAAGATGGTTGTTCTATCTAATAGCGGTACTGATGATAGACAATATTATTATCACTATTATTGCAGTCGTGTTATTTATCATCGGTCTATATGACGCTGTGTTTAACGTAAGTATAGCAAGGTTGAGAAAGTCCAACCTCAGCTACTATCTTGCAATCATTGATACAATTTTAGTTGTTTTATTTGTTATATTTTTACTTTATGTTAATTAGAATCACTGTTAACGATTCAGTGGCTTATTGGAACCATCTAAATGGGTAAGGGAGAGATTTAAGCTAATACGAAAGGGTGATTTATGTGGATAAGATGATGTCCCCTGTTATTTAAATATCTAAGCAGGTTAGTTGAACAATAAGATATTTAAATAACGGGAGGAGTAGGCAACATTTTGCTATTACATACTGAAGTTAGGCAAGAGAACTAAACAAAGCGTCCTTGTTTAACAAGAACACTTTTCATATCAATATTTACTTACTGTCACAGAGTAAACCAAAGTTTGCTGATATAAGCACATCGCTAATTCCATCATTGTGATAAGAGGTTGCTGTAATGAATATGCACCTTGTAATTAGTTTTTACTATTCAATAAACCTATATATTACTTCAAGAAGGTAAACTACCTTTTATGCAACTTTTGGGGCGAGATAAATTAATTAATGATAAGGAGTAGTCAAAATGATTGAACATAAAAATTTTTCTAACATAGAATCAGATAGGCTGCTATTGCGAAATGTAAATAATGAAGATGTTGATTTTATTTATAAGCTTTTTAGTGATGAAACAGTATGTAAATATTTATATGATGAGGAAATTTTCACAAGTAAAAATGATGCAATAGAGTTTGTTGAATGGAATAAAGACCCAGAAGAAAAGGGATACAATCGTTGGGTATTAGTTGAAAAGGATGCTAACCACGAACCAATTGGGACCTGTGGATATGATAATTGGGACAGAATGAACAATATCGCTGAAATAGGCTATGATTTATGGCACGAATATTGGGGACAAGGATATATGAAAGAAGCATTAATTAGTGCAATTGAAAGTGGATTTAATCATATGAAATTGAATAGAATTAACGCTTATGTTGCTTTAGATAATGTCAACTCTATGAAGTTATTAGAAAAACTTGGATTTGTTAATGAAGGAGTTTATAGAGATAAGCATTTATTTAGGGGCAAATATTATGACCATTATTCTTTTTCTTTGTTAAACAGAGATTGGAACCATTTAAAGGATACTAACTTTCAAAATAACAGACACAAATAATACGTGATTTGTTTTAAATTCGCAGAGCCATTAGTTTAATATGACTAACTGCTTGTTGCACTATAGGGGCAAGGTTATTCAAAAAGACATAAAACAAAAGAATAAATGACATAGGAAGATTTGTTATCTTATAAGCTTAACTAAAATTCTAGCAGCTACTGATAACCAACACTATAGGAACCACAATAAACTATAATAAAGGAAGGTGTAGTAGACAATGAAAGCAGACTTCGGAAAAGTGTCGAAAGAGTACGCTCAATATAGAAATGATTTACCGGAAGAATTGACGACGAGTTTAACGATGAGAGGAATTGACTTTCAGAAGAAATTCATTGTGGACTTGGGATCAGGCTCTGGAGTTCTTACAAGGATGTTGTTTGATCAAGGAGCGGAGGTAGTCGGTGTTGAACCCTCCATGAAACTAATAGAAGAAGCCAAATCAATCGATATAAAACTTGGTGCAAAAATCAAATACTTAAACAAGTACTCCGAAGATACAGGCTTGCCAAATCTCTCATATGATTTTGTAACAGTTTTAAGAGCTTGGCATTGGTTTGACCGCGAAGCTTCTTTAAAAGAAATAAGGAGAATCTTAAAACCTGGTGGCTACTTAATCATAATGGATTCTGGTTTTACCAATTTTGATCATGTGGTTAAAGATACAATGGTAATCTTAAAAAAGTTAATACCGGCAGAACGACTCAAGCCCGCTGGCACAAAAGCGGATTCAAAGCAATCAATAAACAGTTTTCCAGTCGAGTGGTTCAAAGAATGGGAAGAATATGGTTTAAATATGAAAGATACCTATAACTTTGATTATAAAGTATCGTTTACAACTGCAGAGTGGTGTGACAGAGTCGGAACTTTGTCTTGGCTATTGCATTTGAGTAAGGAAGAACGAAATGAAATTAAAGAAAAAATCCGTTCCCACCTGACTGACATATACGGAGATAGTACCCATAGAATCTCGCATAAATTTCATTTGGTTTTAATGAGAAATTCTTCTTTATAACTATCCATACTGAAATATTTGGTGATAATACAGTTGTGACCTTCAAGAAAAAAAGCATGTCTGTGGAACGATAAGAGAAATAAGGAAAGAGAGGAGAAAAATGGATAATAGATATAATCTGTTAAAGCGAGCTGAAAAACAAAAAAGGAATGAGATATATAGAATCTGTTCTTATTCCAATGGGTGAAACAGATAAAATTAGATTCGATGATGAAGAATACAACCTTAATTACCATATGCTACGTATTAGTTTATCAAAATTGCTCGTAGTTAACTTTATTATAAGGAACCTTATATCATTTACGTTTATCCATGAATAAAAAATCTTTAGATATAATGTTAGTGTTGAAGTATCATATATTAAAATAACGACTGCTTAGTTGAACAACTTTCAAAATGACATTAATAGAGTGTTACGTTAAATTTAAAATTTCCAATAGTGAAAGAAGAATAAACTAAAAAGAGATGTTTTGGGGGAAATCTGATTAATGATAATAAGGAAATAGATGCTTTCAAGTAGAGATTTTCATGATGTAGTTCAATTAGCTTTTGACAGACCGGGATACGGATATAGTGAAAGATCCAAAAATGTTAAAGTAACCCGGATTTTGCAAGCATGTCTTATTAATAAAGCGTTAAAAGAACTTAGTATTGATTAATAAATAATTTTAGTTGGTCATTCATGGAGAGGCACGAACTCTTTGTTGCAGGAATTACCACGTTAGCAGGAGCTATGTACAAAGAAGGTTATCCAGCTGAGCATGGCGATTTATTATCTAAGGTAGTCACAACGCCTATCCTAGGAGAGAATAAAAGAACAAATGTTCACTGATTGAAATGATCAATATAAAAGTAGACATTATAAAGAAGCTTCTTTCACAAGTCTTTTTATCATTAAATAAATATTTATCGTTTGTATATTAATCCCTATTTCCTGGTTCATAAATATTACCAGGCCATTCTTTTTTTCTGGATTGTAAAGTGCTATAGTAAACACCCCTGGATCGGAACCAGTATGTCCGACAATGTTTCCAGTATTTAATTTTTTCATTAAAATTTCGTCTAATGATGAATAACTCCAGCCTAAAGCTTGCTTTCCATCGTTCGAATACGGACTCAACATTTCTTTTATAGTTTCCGGTTTTAGTATGGAAGTGTTATCTTTGTTTGGAAAAGACATGCTCATAAGAAATTTACTAAAATCAACCACATTTGTCTTTAAGGAACCATCAGGATATGTTGGAAAAGAGTATTTTGGCAAAGCTGTACTCCCCTCATACGGCACTGCGAAATTTTCTGTTGTTACATCTTTATGAAGCCAATGCGTTTGTGTCATTCCTAATGGATTAAATATGTATTGTTGAGAATATTGATCGAATGGCAGTTGACTAATTTGTTCAACAATATAACCCAATAGCCCGTAACCGACATTACTATAAACAAAAGTTGTTCCAGGTTTATTCACGGTATAGTTTTTTTCCTCTGAATACCATTTTCCGCCTTCGTTTAAGTATTCTTTGGAAAATTCACCAATCGAAATTTCTGAGTCACCTCCGCCACTATCAATCGTATAAAGACTGTCTAATATATCCCAATTGTCTTCAATACCTGACGTGTGATCCAATAACATTCTAACTGTAATCGACTCATTTGGGAAATTAGGATTTACAACTGAAAATGGAAGATACTTATTAATTTCATCATCTAAATTGATTTTTTTCTTCTCATATAGTTGCATGATGGCGGTAGCAGTGACAACTTTTGATAATGATGCAATTTGAAATACTGTGTCTTGATTAACCTTTTTTCCTTCATTGATATTTGCATAACCATAACTTATATATTTTTCAACTTCATTATTTTTTATAATAGCAATTGAGACACCTGGTACATCTGTTTTATTCAACTTATTATGTACAAAACTTTTTAAATTTACTGGGTTTGAAAAATCTACTTTAAGTGTTACTACTATGCTTGTAATTATAAAAACCATGGCGATAATTATTCCCATTATTTTAGTGGCTTTTTTAAGCATTTAAAACACTCCTTTTTTCCATAAACGGTTATATTCAATATACCATTTTTTTCTAATAGATATTTGTTTTAATAAAAAATTTACAACTTCACTTTCGCCAGTTCTCCATTTCTCCATTTCACTGAATCCAATGTCTCGTAGTTTGCCATTTCCGAAAACGATAAATTAATAGAATAAAAATTAAAGAAGAGGGTGGGAGAATGACGACTTAGGGCTAATTCTGCGAGGGAGAACTGAATGGAAAATGTGACTTTGACAACCTTTATTGAGCTAAAGGGTGCAAGAGTTCTCCAGTACATTTTCTTCGATTTAATTTTAACAATTGATAGTAATTATATGAGGTGATATTCATTGCAATTTCATATCAGAGTACGAGCAGGCGCAATTATCATTGAAAATAATAAAATATTATTGACAGTTTATAATGACTCGAAAAGAGGAACCATCTATGATTTACCTGCCGGTGGAACAGAACCTAATGAATCTATTACTAATGCAGTTATAAGAGAAGCCAAAGAAGAAGCATGTATAGATGTAGAAGTAGGGCCTTTAGCCTTTGTTTATGAATATACACCACATCTTAATCTTGAAAAGTTTGGAAAGGTCCATACATTAGTTATGATGTTTGAATGCAAAATAAAAAACCACTCTATTCCAAAATTCCCAGAAAAACCAGATTCGAATCAAATAAATGTTATATGGTTACCAATAACGGAGCTACAAAATGTTGAAATGTATGCTAATATCGGTTCTTATTTACAGGATTATACCATTAGCCGTAGAAACATTGATCTAATAGAAGAACATAAACTAAATCAAACTATTAAGTGAAGCTGCAAAAAAATTAACCCTTACCTCAGTAATGGGAGGTAGTGAAAGGCTAAACAACTTCCTACATGAACTTTGCTCAGTAATCCCAGAACCATTCAACACGATCAATCTGTACTTTCATCCAGATCAATTTAACGAGGAATTTACTCGTATAAATTATCATAGTAGTGATGTTCTCATGGTTAGAGGGGATTTAGTCGATATGCCACCTTTTGTGAAAATACCTATAACAGCAGCGTTTTAATTAATACAGAATGGATAGGAATAAGATTGGCAATATCTAACAAACTTGAAGTAAAACTCTAAACTAAAATTATTGCGATTATTAGTTAGATACTTATTTTCAAGGTCGACATTAAAAATATTGACTACCACTAACGGGGCAGGTTTATGAAAGAAGAAATTAAAAATTTAAGAGGAGGTGTTATAGTGGTGAAACGAGTGGCAGCGATTTATGACATACACGGAAATTACCTAGCTTTAAACGCTGTTCTAAAAGAAATGCAAAGGTGTAATGTGGATACCATTGTAATTGGTGGTGATTTGGCATGGGGACCCCAACCTGCATTAGTAATGAAACGGATTATGGCTTTAGAGGGAGATGTGCATTTTATAAAAGGCAACGCCGATAGAGAGGTCGGAGAGCGATATGGAGTTGAACAGGGACTTGATGAATCGATCGCAGAGATAAATCAATGGTGTGCAGACCAATTAACCGAGTCTCAGTTGAAATTCTTAAATAATCTACAAAAAGATGTGACTTTAAATATCGATGGATTGGGTGAAGTCTTGTTTGTTCATGGTTCACCAAGAAATGATGAAGAAGCTATTCGTAAAAATACACTAGAAATGGAGATTAAACCCATGATTGCCTCAGTAAAGCAAGACATTATAGTTTGTGGTCACACACATATTCATTTTGACCGTACTGTACATGAGAAAAGAATTATTAACGCAGGAAGTGTTGGACTTCAAACTGCTGCAAGAGGAGCGTGTTGGGCTTTGCTGGGTCCTGATGTAGAATTGCGTGAGACAGAATATAATTATCAATTAGCTGCTGAACAAATTCGCCAATCAGGGGTGCCAATGGCAAGTTCATTCGCTGAACATGTTTTAAACCCACCAACCGTAGGACCGTGAAAATGTCCTTCTAAATTACTTAGTAATTTACCATCTTCTTGTTAAACAAACGGGTGCAATAGTTAAACAAGGTGATCCGAGTGGGTCGCCTTTTTCTTTTGGATAAATTTTCAATTATATTTTTGGAATATTATGTTAGTATTTAGATAGAAGTTATTAAGCTAACGAGGCAGTTTAGTGGAAGATCGATGTTTTACTCGTGTTTCACGCTCGAACCATTTTACGGAATAAATAAAACCTATACTGAACGGGGTGTATAAAGTGAATCGGTTAATTGTTAGTGTGGTTATCATTATTTGTTTAATTTTTTTAAATGGGTGTAGTGAAGCTGAGGGGAGAAATTTAAAATTTCTGATGGATATCCAGTTGTTTTGACTCATAATTTAGAATACGATATGGAAGCAGAACTTAAAGGTGTTCTTGAATACGAAAATGAAACGAAATGCTTGTATATTAAGAGCACCATCAAAGATGATCTAAATCCCATTAATGTACCCATTTGACCAAAGGGTACTACTGCATATACAGAAAATGATCGACATCGTGTTAAAATTCCAACCCATGGAACTTACCTTGAAGGAGCCATTGTAGAAGGTGGTGGTGGAGTTGATGTTTCGAATTTAGAAAGTGACTGTCTGGAAAATGGTATAAGCTTTGTAGTTACAAGCCTCAATAAATAAAAAGCATAGTTCAAGAATCGGGTGTAATAGTTCGACAAGGAATCATCAAATTGATGGTCTTTATATTTTGGATAAATAATTTAAATATTATGTTATTATTTAACTAACTCTAAAGATCTTGTGATAATAGGGCAAATCACTATAGGACTTACCCAAACAATGAGGGGATAATTATGAATAAGGGAAAACTTCAAGTATTATATATTATCAGCGTTTTAGCATTGCTAATGATTTTTAGCAATAGGAATTATATCAGTATTGAAGAGCTAAGTTTTATAGTACCTGTTATAATTGTTTCTCTGTTAATAGGAGTGATAGGGGTATATTTATTTGGAAAAGATATGAAACTTTATAAATACTTGTATTTCATATGTTATATGATTACGATAGGATTTGTATTTGTACCTGTTCTAGGGGTTTATATTGAAGATGGTAGTTATTATTATGGGTTTCCTGCTCAATGGTTCAATTACTATTCAAATGGCTATGTTAACTTTGAATTAGGAGGTTTTGTATTTAATTATTTCATTGTTTATTTAATTCTCCGTTTTTTAACTAAAATATTTTTAAGATTTTCTAACGATAACTACACAGAAACAAATAATTGATATTCAAGTAACGGGTGTTAGAGTTGAACAAGGCGGTCTTTAAATCAGATCGTCTTGCTATTTGCTTCAATATATTTGGAATATTATGTTATTATTGGGTTGTAGAGTTATTGAAGTAACGGGGCAGGTTAGTTGAAAAAGGCGGTCTTCATATCGATATTTTACTAAAATAGCTGGTTAATAAAACAAGTGAGTGTATAAGTAATCTCATGAAATTAAAAGTATTAGGTTGAAAAATAGAAACAAAAACCAAACAATTAGGGGGGATTAAATGGCAATACCACGTATGGTTGAAACAGTATTAAATGAGTATATTACCTTATTTAATGAACATTTACCTGAAACAATAGAAGGGGTATATATACATGGATCTATTGCCCTAGATGCATATGTAGATGATTCAAGTGATATTGATTTTATCACTATAACAAACCGTCCTTTAGTTGAGGAAGATTCAACTGTTTTATCTTATATTCATTCAACGATTGCAAAAAAATACCAAAAACCAGAATTGGACGGTGTTTATATTCACTGGAGCGATATGGGAAAACTCTATACTAACAGTAGTGATTTTAACCGTAAATATCATTTTTATAACAGTGAAAAACTATCTTTCGGTGATTTTTACTTTAATTTTAACCCTGTAACTTGGTGGATGTTAAAAAACAATGGAATAAACATATTAGGACCAGACCCTAAAGATTTTGAGTTTGATATTCAACCACAACAATTAGTTTCTTATGTACTTAAAAATATGAATGCATATTGGGCTAATAGGATTAAAACTGCAGAGAATTCAATTAATGACTTAGTTGCAATGCCTACGAACCAAATTGATTATGAAATAGAATGGACCGTTCTTGGATTACTACGTCAGTTCTTTACACTAAAGGAGTACGACATTGTTTCTAAGTTGGACGCTGGTGAATATGGATTAACGCAAATTCCATATGAATGGCACAGTATCATAGAGGAAGCAATGAATATACGTAAAGGTATAAAGGCAAGTATTTTCCGTTCAGATTGGGAGCGGATTGATAAAACTATAAGATTCTCAAAATATTTGATTACACATTGCAATAAAATGATAGAGAAAAATTTAACCTAACAAATATGAGTCTTTTATAGGAGGATTGTTATGACTGAAGATTTTTATTGTGATGAAGTATTAAGTGGTAAAACCCAAGTAAGAATGGTGTTGGAGACGGAAAACGCATTAGCCTATTATCATACAAAACTTTTTGGCCAGTCCATATCATTGCAATACCAAAGAAACATATCCCTTCGTTAATTACATTGCAAGATAGAGATAATGAATTATTATTAGAACTACTGGGAGTAATTAAAAAGGTTGCTACTATGGTTACCGTAGAAAACGGAGCCTGTAGAGTAATTACAAACTTAGGGAATTATCAGGACTCAAAACATCTCCATTGGCATATAGTCTCTGGAGCACCGTTGGGATAGGTATTAAACTAAAGGTTGCAAGATTTGAAGATGAGATTGATCGACAGCTTTTCTTCTTATTGTACTAACTAACGGGGCAGGATTATTTAATAAGCGTTTTGGAATCCGAGTTTGATTTTAAAATAAAGAGATGTTATAATTTTCTTAACATTAAAGAAGGGAGTGAGAGGTAACAATGCGAATTTTAGAGGAGATAACCTTGAAAGTTAAAAAAATTGCCTCTCATTCAAGCGGATTAAGGAAGAGATTTTAATTTTATCCTCATGATTAAAACTTGGCAATTGTGAGCATGGGCTTTTGTATGATTTTAAGCATTAGCTACAGGGTTATTTATATAACTCTGTGGCTTTTTTATTTCTAATCATATTAATGTTGAGAATGCGGTCGCATTTTATAACTTCGTTGTTATTCTTCTCTTCTGAAGAGAGGTGACATAACAAAGAGCGTGCAGCTTTAATCTTGAAAACATGGAGGGTTGTTAATTTGATATTTGAATTGGAAAATAGTGATTATGATAAAATACCCAAGTTGATTGAAAATACAAATCATGAACTATCTATTGATGCAGTGATAACGGGAAATGTACCAGGGAAAATTTATGTAGATAATGTAATAGAGCCTTCGTCAACACTAATAGTGACACCAGAATGTAATGTAGTTGCGGATAATGCGAACAATCATTTATTTAATGGAGAAATTAAAAAGAAACTTCATTTCTTTGACCCAGTTACTTGTGACTCTAAAGAATGGGAAAGAAAAATACATGATATCCATTGTAATGTAGCTATGAAGAAATATAAGCGAAGATATTACCAGTTTGATGAACTACTCTATGATGATTTTTTGGAAGATTTGGATGAAAAATACACTTTGGAGTATGTTTATTCTGATAATCTCGAGCAGATACAATATGAAAATAGTAAAGCAATTAAAGATTGGTATATTTTTAGTAACATTCATGATGTAAAAGACTATTGTCTGGGATCTTATATAAGAACAGGCAATAAAATTGTATGCTGGTGTTTAGTAGATTGTATCGTAGGAGATAGAATTGAAATAGGGATAACGACACATAAAGACTTTAGAAGGAAAGGATTAGGGTCTATTTGTTGTGCAGCTACCGTAAGTGCTTGTATATCTAATGGAATAAAGGAAATAGGATGGCATTGTGTGGATTCTAATATAGGTTCCTACACCATAGCTGAAAAGGTAGGATTCAAGAAAATAAAGGAATATAGTTGTTTCACTCCATATCCACCAATTGAAAATGTGACGGACTTAAATAATGAACAGTGGAGTGAATGGGCACTTCATTATGAAAAAATGAATGGAATGGAATCCGTATATTATGAGCAAGCAGCGAAATGTTGGGGATATGCGAATAATATGGAAAAGACCATGCAAAACATTAAATGTCTCGCAGAAACGAAGCCGAAATTTTTGAATAAAGGCTTTTTGGATTTTGGAGGATTTGCATCTTTCCAAGAGAGAATAGAGTGGAAAAACTTCATAAAAATATTAACAACTGATGACCTTGAATCAAAGTTATGAACTAATAAAAACGCCAGATTCCAGAGGAAAACAGCAAGAAATAACATGGCTGTCAAAGATTACACTTAAACTGGTGGGTGCACGTTAGTTGAACAAGAGAGGACATAACATATTAGTCATATAAAATAGGTTATGTCCTTTAATTTAGTTTTCTTTTTTTATTTGGGTCTTGTTAAGTTTGTAGCTCTGCGTTTTTATAAGTTCAAAATGATGCTCCCATGGCTTTTGGTACAGCTAATAGAAGCTCTTCTTTTATTGCACTATAGGGTGCTATAGTGAAGCAAGGTGATCTATGAAGGTCGCCTTTTTCTTATGGTAAAATTCCAATAATATATTTGGAATATTATGTTAGTATTGATTTGTAGAGTTATTGAAGTAACAGAGCAGGATTGTTGAAGCAGGGAAAGTTATACTTGGAATTATTTATTAATCGGAGTTGAGAAAAATGTATAAAATTAATCCTAATGTAGAGTGCATTGAATGTATTAAATGTTACCACAGATATCCGTTAAAGGACTATTTTATAGGATGTCCAAGATGCTTTGAAAAAGGAAAGCCATCTAGCGTCTCCTTAAACTATAAAAATTTCAACTTGAATAATAACCAGTCTGGTTTTAAAAAGTATACTGATGTACTTCCCTATTTAGATTTTCCGACAATTGGTGAAGGTAGTACGCCAACAGTAAGGATGAAAAGACTAGGAGATGAATTGGGACTTGAAAATTTGTGGATTAAAAACGAAGGTCAAAATCCTACTGGATCTCACAAAGATAGGTATAGTCCCTTTGTAGTAGCAAGGGCTATATCATTAGGATTCGAAACAGTAGCTGTGGCTTCGAGTGGTAATGCTGGAGTATCTATTGCAACATATTCAGCAGCTGCGAACTTAAAATGTGTAGTATTAACTACGAAAAATATGAATCCCATTTGGAAACAAGCAATTGTACAAACGGGGGCAGAAATAATTTATAAAGACAAGCCGATGGATAGATGGGAACATTTACAAAGATATGTATTAAGGAATGAATGGTATCCTGCTACTAATTTCATCAATCCGCCCGTAGGAAGTAATCCATTTGGAGTACAGGGTTTGAAAACTTTGGCTTTTGAAATTATAGAGGATTTTGAACAGCTACCAAATATAATTATTATTCCTTCTTCCAGAGGGGATTTGCTTTGGGGAGTGTGGAAAGGATTTAATGAAGCATTAGAAAATGGTCTGATATGTGATATACCAAAATTGATTGCTGTCGAACCTTTTCCTAGATTGAAAGCTGTTTTAGGTGGGGACAAATATACTGATAATTTTGAAGGGGATTCGACGCATACCCCGTCAGTTGGGGGAACAACTGTAACATACCAATCTATCCAAGCCATTAAAAACTCAAAAGGAAAAGTCGAAGTTGTACCATCTTTTAATGCAATTAATGAACAGGAACATTTAGGTAAGTATGGCATATATGCCGAAAGGTCTTCGTCTTTGGTATTAGGTGCTTTAAAATCGTTAATTCAAAAGGAAGAAATTAAAAAAGATGACAAGATTCTTTTAATTATTTCTTCAAATGGTTATAAGGAATTAGCCTAAATTGTAGAGCTGATTTATCGATTACCATTAATTACGTGTTCATTAATTACGTGTTAAAGAAACGGGTGCAAGAGTGAAAGGAAATTAAGAAAAAAGAATTGCCTTCTTATTGATTAGTCGGTGATAAGATTAGCAATATTTTGTTATTATTAATGAATAGCGATAAGGAGCAATTGGGCTAGTTTGAGATTAAATTATTACCATATTTAAAAGAAAGTGGGTAATCGTATCTTGGAAACTATACTACTTACAAAAAGTGAAGTGGAAAGATTATTAGACATTAATCAATTGTATAAGGATTTAGTGGAAGCCTTCAGATATTACTCCAAAAGAAAAGAAAGAAATGGGCTTCGTGTTCGTTCCTCTTTAAAGTATGATAACTCAAGTGCCATGATACTATTTCCAGGGTTGCTTGCTAACATACCCGCTTTTACAATAAAGAATCATACCAAATTTCCTTCAGAAACACCCTCTATTAAAGGGGTCATTCATCTTCACGATTTATATTCAGGGTCATTATTATCAATAATGGACTCAACATATATAACTTCAGTTCGTACCGGATTATCTGGTGCGATTGGAACACACTTTTTAGCACGTAAAGATGCAAATAAGGTAGCTATAATTGGTGCTGGAGTACAAGGAACTCAACAATTAAGAGCATTAAGTATGTTAAGGGAAATTTCGGAGATCTTTATTTTTGACGAAAATAAAGAGAATGCTAAGCGAATGATTTCAAATCTACAACAAGAAATTCATTCATCATTTACTATTTGTCAAAGTCTAGATCAATCAGTTGTTGATGCAGATATTATCATTTGTGCTACATGGTCAAAAAAGCCATTTCTTTTTTCCAATATGATTAAGAAAGGTACTCATATCACCACACTGGGACCTGACGAGCCTAATAAAGCGGAGGTAAGTGCCGAGTTAATAGAAAAATCCTTGTTCATTTGTGATGATAGGGAGCTTGCTGTAAGTATGGGAGCTATAGGAGGAGTCGGGTTAGATGTAAGAGAAATTGATGCAGAACTTGGAGAAGTAATCGACAATAAGAACCTTGGAAGAAGAAATGATGATCAAATAACGATTTTTGGCATGGTTGGATTACCCTTTCAAGATTTAGTTGGAGCTTGGATGGTATATCAACAAGCCATTAAGGATGAAATTGGATTAAGAATTAACTTCTTACAATAACAATAAGCTCAAAAAAAGAATATTTAACTTCAAACAATTGGTTTCTGTAAGGTTAATTTTTATAGGAATTCTTCTGTAAGCTATAGAAACAAGGCGGTCGTCAATTGATAGCCTCTTTTTAAATGAAAGATATCAATTATGGCTGTGGGATATTATGTTAAAGAAGGTGGTAACCACATGATTGGAGTGTTCGTAGATCGTGATGGAACAATTGGTGGGGAAGGTGGAGGAGTACATCCCTTAGATTTTAGTCTATATGATTATTCAGCTAGGGCCATAAACCTTCTTAATAGACAAGGAATAAAGGTTTTTCTTTTACTAACCAAAGTTGGATAGGGATGGGTAAGTTCACTGAAGAGATCTTTCTTGAGGGGTGCAAAAAGATGAAGCAGAAAAAAGTATGCTTTTCTAAACTGAATTTATTATTGTCCCCATAAACCAGAGGATAACGGTAAGTGTCGTAAGCCTCAAACTGCCTTATTGGAGCAGGCTAAAAAAGATAATAATTTAGACTTAAATAAGTGTTACATTATTGGAAATAGATTGAGTGATATACTTTCTGCTGAAAATGTTGGTTTTGATAGAAGAATGTAATTTAAAGAATTTCTTTATAATATGATTGATTTCTTCAGTCGGACCTTTAACATTGTCCTTAACAACTGGATATTTATGCTAAAATACATATAACATTAAGAATATTAAGTACTTCAACTAAAGGGGCAGAAGAGTTGAAAAAGAAAAAGGGAGATTCTAATTTTGAAAAAACTTATCTTCTTGATAATAATTTTGTTGAGTATATCTGGATGTAGTCAAAAGGATGTTGTAAACTTCAATAAAAATTCCACTCTTGTTATAGAAGAAAGAGTAGGAGATGAATCCTCAAATGATTATGTGGTCATCAACAAGATAGAAGATGATAAAATTGTCCAAAAGGTTATGGATATCTTTAAAAGTGCAAGATGGGAAACGAACATAGATGTATCTCTTGAACACGAACCAGATTATAAATTAAATTATAATTATCTTATTTGGATTACACCTAAAGGAAAAAATTTAGAAATAATTAATCGAGATATTAGTATTTATGTAAAGTTACCTGAAGAAGTTTCATCAGAGTTATTTGAACTAATGACAGGAACAGACTTTATATTAAATGTATTAAACCAAATTAAATATGAACTAATAGCATCTATTGCTAAACAAACCGGACTTGAAAAGGATTCAATAGAAATAATGGTAGGATCTGGCTCTGATTCTTTTGGAGAAAATATTGACGTATCAGTAGATTTACCAAAGGATGCAAAGATTGATGAAGCGACAATTCAACAAATAGTTAAAAATATTATTAGGATTGTTTCTAAAAAAGAAAATGTAACAATTAGCGAGGAGAATATTGAGATAATAATCGACTAACGGGTGCAAAAGTTGAACAAGGCGGTCTTTAAATCAGATCGTCTTTTTATCTGCTTCAATATATTTGGAATATTATATTACTATTGGGTTGTAGAGTTATTAGTAACAGAGCAGTTTAGTTAAATACTGCAATAGTATCATTAATCCTTGGTTCCGGACTACGCCTTTCGGAAGTGGTTATCATTGATCTGGATGATA
The DNA here is from genome assembly GCF_018310345.1 of Ornithinibacillus massiliensis. Lineage (GTDB taxonomy): Bacteria > Bacillota > Bacilli > Bacillales > Amphibacillaceae > Ornithinibacillus > Ornithinibacillus massiliensis. Next base: position 384,432 of record NZ_JAGXBY010000002.1, on the reverse strand, counting down.
TCGATTGGAAGAAGAACACTGTAAGAGTGATTAGAAAAGGGAATAAAGAGCAATATGTATATTTCAGTGAACAAGCAAGCATAGATTTAAAGGAAGATTTAACTGTTCGGAAAGATAAATACCTGGTTGGCAAAAAGTACAAAGCTCTATTCATTGCAGCAACGATGGGACCAAAAGGCACCACAAGAAGACTAACGGGACGGTCTATTGAAAAATATGCAAAAGCTTTTGGTAAACCAGCCTTATCCGTTCATAATTTTATCTAGTTTACATAATACTTATTATGGGAAGTTATTAAGAAATCACTAAAACTCATCTCATAAATAAAGTATACTCATGATAGTGAGACAAAATTAAAAAAACGCTATTTTACATATTAAATTTTATTTTATAACACGCTTAAAATTATTTAACCATACAATGTGTTTTATCTAAAAATCGTTTGGCTATCGAATTATTCTAATGGGTACGCCGGCCAATCATTCTACTTAGACTAAATAACACTTGTCTAAATCTGTATCTATAGCTCATAATTACTGTTACATAATATTTAAAGTTTATTTTGTGGCTTTACTCGATTAAATATTTTAATATGTTAGTTTCTAATGCTCACATTATATACTTTGATAACTTGTCCATTTCTAAACTTATACATTTCCATGCATCAATTCGTAGATCATGCCGTTAAATTCGACGACCAAAGCCATTTTTTTCTTAATCCCTAGTGATATTTTCACAAATAATATCTTTTGCTTCTATTTCTTCTAACAACACAATAACTCCGGCTTGCTTAATTTACACAATAATCCCTTTTTATCCATTGTCATGGTTCTAGATCACTCCTTCACTGCTTAAATGTTCTTTAATTGAGCAAAAAATATGACAAATATAATATATTTATAACAATATTACACCCATTTTCTACCATCTAACCGCACATAATTGTTATTATGTGCGGTTAGAATGAAATTACAGTATAATAAGGTCATCGATTATCTATCAAAGGAGTGACATACACTGAAAATAGCCGAAAATATTACTACAGATCAAAAACAAGAAATTCTTTCGTACTATGATGAAGAGTTAGAAATATTCCAAACTTACTTAGAGGATTTAGGATATTCCGATTTTACGATCCACTCTTACTTTTATGATGTAAAGCTATTCCTGGAGTATATAAATCTTGGTAAAAGCGAATGTGTTGGGCTGAACATCGTATCTAAAAGAGATATAGCATCGTTTTTAAGAAAGCAGCATCAAAACGCAGCAAAATCTAGCCGAAATAGACGGTTAATGACCCTTCGTACTTTTTTAAAATCCCTAGTGAAGGCAGAATATCTATCATATAATCCGGCTTTAGAAGTAGATATGGCCAAACAAGAAAATGGTCGCCTGCCTACATATCTAAGTGACAAAGAGCTAGAACAATTTCTTTTATCCATTGCACCAGGACAATATCACATCCGAAATAGATGTATTCTTATGTTAATGAGTTTGGCTGGATTACGAGTAGTAGAAGTTTATAATCTAAACTTATCGGATTTAATTCGTGATGAAGACGAACCTGGTATCGAGGTATTGGGAAAGGGAAACAAAACACGTTATATCCCCCTCCCCATTCCATTGTATCAACTGTTGTTAGAATACGAGAAAATGTATCGAGGAGTTCCGAAGCCCGATCATGCAAATGCCTTTTTTCTTTCAAAGCGTGGAACTCGTATTTCCAGAAGGAGAATTCAAGAAATAACGGAAGAAACCTTTGAACGGTTAACCCAACAACCAGGCTTTCATTATTTAAAGCAAAAGAAATTATCTTCTCATAAATTACGGCATACCTTTGGAACCGGGATGGTTCGTGAAGGTATAGATTTAGTGACAATTCAGCAACTGATGGGGCATACCAATCTTAATACAACTCAGATTTATACGCATGTTAACAATGAACAGAAGAAAAGAGCGATGAAGAACAAAGATGTATCCCGATTCTTTCATTAAAACACTCGAAAACCTCTAATTACTTATGTTTTTCAGTGCATAAAAACAGTCGTAAAACCTTGATATTATTGGGTTTTGGGACTGTTTTTTTTAATTCCACTTCGTTCTCAGGGGAATTTACTTTGTATTTATGTACAACCACCCAGATAATTCTCTTAGAATTCTCTTCTTACAGCATACGATTTTTTACAAATTTAATGAATGATTTTATCAAGTTTACATAAGTAAATTATGGTTAACTAGAGTGATGATCAACAATTTATTTATCACCTCTTGAAATTCCAAAAGCAATGTTCGTATAAAATGACACTCGTGATTTTTTGCAAATATTAATTTATACTATGCTCTATACTATTTTCTACTTATTGATATATTTCCGAATTAAACAAACCACTTTCCCCATACACTTCTACAGCATGCATGCCGTATACGAGCCCATTATTCCTTCCTTTCTATTTAATTAGTAAACAAAAATGGTAATTATTATAGTAAACTATAAATAGATTGCTAGATTCTTCAAGCGAGGTGGAAGTGCGTGCTACATAAAAAGAAACCTATTTTATCCATACTTCTATTGATTCTGATAATAACTGCTTGCTCGAACCATTCCGTAAACCAATCAAATAAAGTTGATCTAACCGTATCAGCTGCAGTCAGTCTGAAAGATGCTCTAGAAGATATTAAACAATTATACGAGGATGAAAATCCTCATGTGAATATTCGATTTAACTTTGGTGGATCAGGATCCTTACAGCAACAAATTGCGCAAGGTGCTCCTGCTGATATCTTTTTTTCAGCGGCAGAGGATAAATTTAATAGTCTAGTTGAAGATGGATTCATTAAGAAGGAAGATAGTACCCAATTGCTGAAAAATGAGCTCGTACTAGTTGCTCCGATTGAACATAATGGAAGTTCCGAATTTGAGGACTTACTTCAAGATGATGTACAGCGTATTTCAATCGGTACACCAGATACGGTTCCAGCTGGTAAATATGCTAAAGAAGCACTTGAATTTTACAATCTATGGAGTGATCTTCAATCCAAGTTTGTTTATGCGAAGGATGTTAGACAAGTACTAGCTTATGTAGAAACCGGTAATGTAGAAGCTGGTATCGTATATAAAACAGATGCATTGCTGTCTGAGAAAGTGGCCATTATCGCTACCGCAGACCCATCATCGCATTCACCTATTTCCTATCCAGTCGGGATTATTCACGATACGAAGAACTATGAAGCTGCTAGAGATTTCTATCAATATTTACAAAACCAAAATTCATTAGAGGTATTCGAACATTATGGATTCATTACTCACTAGTTTAGTATCAGAAGAATTTCTAAATCCGATATGGTTGTCTCTAAAAGTTGCTACAATCTCTGGTATTCTGGTTATTCTAATCGGTACGTTAATCGGACGACTTTTCGCTAGAATATCTTTTAAAGGAAAAGCAATAATCGAAACTATCATGATGTTACCAATCGTCCTCCCTCCTACTGTTGTTGGATTTTTTCTTATTGTCGTATTTGGAAGAAATAGTTTTATTGGTAAAATAATGGAATGGTTATTTCATCAACCTATTATGTTTACTTGGTACGCTGCTGTTGTTGCAGCTTCAATCGTTGCCTTTCCACTCATGTATCAATCAGCAAAATCAGCCTTCCAAGGTGTGGATAAAGATATTGAAGCTGCGGCTAGGTTGGATGGTGCAAGTGAATGCAAGCTATTATTATTTGTTTCGATTCCTCTGGCATCAAAGGTGCTCATCACTGGATGCATATTAAGTTTCGCACGTGCATTAGGTGAATTCGGCGCTACCTTAATGTTCGCGGGGAATATACCCGGTGTAACCCAAACTATACCTACCGCAATCTATGTTGCAATGGAGTCTGGTAACCTTACCTTGGCATGGCTATGGGTTTTTTCGATAGTTTTACTATCATTTATCATGTTGCTATTTGTGCGAGTTAGAGAAGAATAAAAATAAGCCATACAGCGAACTAGAAGCTGTACGGCTTATTTTTGTTCGAGCAACTATCTTTATCCTACTCCAAATCAATTCGTTCTAATGGCCGCTTCGCTGGTCCCTCTACTACCTCACCAGTGTAAGAAAATCTAGAACCATGACATGGACAATCCCAGGTTCTTTCTCCAGAATTCCACTCTACTTCACACCCCATATGGGTACATGTCGTATCCACACAATGGTATTTATCTTCTGGATCCTTATAGACACCTGCCCTTTTTCCATTGATTCGTGTAACGGTGGCGTCATCCTTGGAAAGTGATTTAATACTATTATCCGTAAACTCTAACTTTCCTTTAATTAAATGCTTGGCTACATCGGCATTAATTCGCGCAAACTTACGTAAGGAAGGGTCTGTTTGGAATCGAGAAGGTGAGAATAATTCAGTATATGGATTTTCATGACCTAAAATCTTGTCCGAGATAATTTTAGCGGCCAGAATACCATTTGACATTCCCCATTTCCGAAATCCTGTAGCAACGAAAATCTTATCTTCTTCCTCCGAAATTCTACCTATATATGGAAGTTTATCTAGTGTTGTTAAATCTTGTGCGGACCAGCGATATAAAATTTCTTCCACACCGATATGGGCTTCTGCAAAATCCTGTAATGCTTTGTAATGTTCGATTGTGGACTTACCTTGACCTGTTTTATGATTATCCCCTATAACAAGCCAAGCTTCCTCACCATTTATCGTAATAGATCGTAGAGAACGAGTAGGCTCCTCAGCTGTAATATACATTCCACCAGGATAGTTCTTCTTCGATTTAATTGCTAAAACATATGCTCTCTCTGCATACATTCTAGCAGGGTAGAAACCTTGCCCATCATAAAATGGAAAATGGGAAGCGACAAATATATTCCCACAAATAACTCGATGTCCCTCTCTCGTAATGATTGCGGGATGCTTATTATACTCTACATCAACTGCAGTAGTATTCTCAAAAATTTGTGCACCATGTTTTACCGCTTCTTTAGCCAGTACACTTAAGAATTTCAATGGGTGGAATTGCGCTTGATTTTTCATTATCAATGCTAATTTATGCTGCACCTTTAGCGGTATCGAATCCGTTAATTCACTATCAATCCCTAATGTATCATACGCTTTTTTCTCCGTTTCTAGCTGATTAACATAGTCATCCGAATTTGTATAAATAATCGCATCCTGTTCTTCCAAGTCACAATTAATGTCCAATTCCTTCGCTGTAGCTTCTACAAATTCTTTCGCTTCCATTTGTGCTTCATAATATAATTTCGCCTTTTCTTCCCCAAAATGTTGGATAAACTCATCATAAATGAGGCCATGTTGGGCTGTGATTTTTGCAGTAGTATGCCCGGTAGTTCCATTTAAAATTCTACCTGCATCAAGTAGAGCTACCGTTACATTTTGCTTAGCAAGTAAATAAGCTGTCGTTATACCAACAATGCCTCCCCCTACAATTCCAACATCGACTTTCATACCTTCTTCTAATTTCGGATAATTTGGTATATCTATTTCCCGCCAAAATGGCTCTGGAAACTGAGGTAATTCTTTTGATTGCGCCATGTATAAACCACTCCTTCTTACCATGCATGATTTAGTTTGATATGTCATAATGAAAATATCTATAATCAGTATCCCCAATAATCGATGGATTTATATGGTATTCTTGTTAAATCAAGGAGGATTAAGATGAATGTTCATATTATCGTTAGTGGACGCGTTCAAGGTGTTGGATTTCGGTTTGCAGCAAAACAGAAGGCTATTGACTATGATTTAAAGGGATGGGTGAGAAATCTAGAAGATGGTAGAGTCGAATTGGAAATCGAAGGTACAAAAGCACATACCACAGCTTATATAAAACAATTAAAAGAAGGCTTTCATCCATTGATACGAATTGATGATGTACAAGTAACTGTAACTGAAACGCATCAACACTATAAAGCATTTGATATAAAATAAGAAACCGCTATTCCAAACGGATAGCGGTTTTACAATTAACGATCTTCAAAAAATTTACGATTTAATAGGATATATTCACTTTCCTCTTCTGGAACTTCATCTTCCATATAGATAGCTTCTACTGGACAAACTGCTTCACAAGCTCCACAATCAATACAAATATCTGGATCAATAAAAAACATATCTTTGCCTTCTTCTATACAATCAACAGGACAAACTTCAACACATTCCCCTGCTTTTTCTGTTTTACAAGGCGACGTAATAACAAATGCCATGTAAGAACCTCCTTTTACAAAATATAAACCTCAATAAATGCCATATTATAGTAATTATACTACAGAAGTTCAATTTTTTGTTCAAGCAATTACTAATAGAATCACCTTTTTCATTTTTTTCATACGATTTCTTTAGGGAGAGGTAATAAGGAGATAGATGTACAGGACGGACTATTATATCTTTCATGTCCTACTTCCTTTAAATACGCAAGCAGATCCAAATGTCACATTCACTCAACTTCTGATTAGTCTTACAATATGGCTAGATTTATCAGTTGTATTTATAATAAAAAAGAAGCTTACTGCAAGAGTAAGCTTCTTCCCCTTTATGAATTAAGAATTAATAAATTCAATAAACGTATCAATTTTGCTATCCAAAAATTCGATAGTTGTCTGATCAGTTAACATATCCGTCTCTACATCTACTTTTTGTCCTGCTAAATTGATTAACACTTCATTTCCTCCTGGTGGAAGTATTCTTGCTTGAATACCTGTAGAGGATAAAATATCTCGTAAATGAAGTTGTGCCCGAATTGTTCCAAGTACTCCTTGTGAAGCCCCTAGAGGAAATACAGGTTTATTTACTAATACTTTTTCCACACGTGAAGCCCAATCTAGAGCATTCTTTAATACCCCTGGAATCGACCAATTATACTCAGGCGTTACAATGATTACAGCATCAGCATTCGCTATCTCTCTTTTAAAGTCCTTCACTACTTGTGGGGGATTATTTTCGTCATCCTGATTATAAAATGGTAGTATATCAATATTTAAAATCTGCATATCAAATTTATCTTTGTAACGATCCTGCATGAATTTCGCAATTTTCATGTTCAATGACTCTTTTCGAATACTTCCTACTAACGTAACAACGTTCATTTTATTACCTCCATTAGTTGTGATTCCATTCCTGATTGTATTAAACTACTTATGTAGGAATGGCAGCAATTCTGCCATTATCGTACAGACTCTATTAAATTTCTTTAAAGTAATCTTTACGAAATCCTGCAATACGATTACTATCATCAAAAATGAAATAGAACTCTTCTGTCTCGTTTTTGACATCGTATACTTTTCCAGGTGTTAACTTATTATCTACAATGAATTTCTTTGCGTTAGCATGTACACATTCTATTTGTTTGATTGTTGGGTTATTCTCCCATTTTAGATGCATCATAAGTCATTTTCCTCCTTCAGTTAACATAATGCAATTATGGTAAACTCAGTTTTCTAATTAAATAATTTCAATAAATGTCCATATCCTTCTTCTTCCATCTTCTCTTTCGGAACGAAGCGCATTGCAGCAGAGTTCATACAATAACGCAATCCTCCATGTTCGGTAGGCCCATCTTCAAATACATGTCCCAAATGAGAATCAGCAGTTTTACTGCGAATTTCAGTTCGAATCATTCCATGTGACGTATCGAGTTCCTCTACGATTTCATAGCTATCGATTGGCTTCGTAAAGCTTGGCCAACCACATCCGGCATCATATTGGTCTCTTGAAGAAAATAACGGTTTACCGGAAATAATATCTACATATATTCCCTCTTCTTGATTATCCCAATACTCATTTTCAAACGGACGCTCAGTCCCTTTTTCTTGTGTGACGTGATATTGAAGTGGCGTAAGCTTTTCCTTTAGGTTAGATTTATCTATTTTCCACGTATTCTTTAGAAAATCCTCTCTGCCAGAGCCTTTTTTATACAGCCGGTAATGGAAGGACTGCTTCTTATAGTAATCTTGGTGACTTTCTTCTGCTTCATAAAAAGGCTTGGCAGGAAGAATCTTCGTAACGATAGGTTTGGAGAACTTACCGCTTTCAGCTAATGCTTGCTTCGATTTCTCCGCCATTTTTTTTTGTTCATCATTGTGATAGAAAATCGCAGTCTGATAAGATTCTCCTCGATCATTAAATTGGCCTCCAGGATCGGTTGGATCAATTTGTTGCCAAAAAGTCTGGAGTAATTGTTCATATGGCATTATTTCTGGATCAAAGGTAATTTGTACCGCTTCTACATGTCCAGTAGTATTGGAACAAACTTGTTCATAGGTTGGATATTCAACATGTCCTCCCGTATATCCTGAAACAACCCGTTTAATTCCAGGACGAGTGTCAAAAGGTTCTACCATACACCAAAAGCATCCACCTGCAAAAGTGGCTTTTTCAAATTGAACTGTCATATTTACTACCTCCATAAACTGCTACTATAATTCATTTTTTCCTTTTTTCATCGAAAAATCAAGTTTACTGCCTTATTAGATAAATAATTTTGGTGTGGATTGCCCTTCTCTCGATCGTCTTACAGGAGACTCCTCGTCAATGGTATTAGTAGTAATAGACTCCTGTTCTAGACTTTCAAGCTCATTACTTTCTTCTGCTGCATCCGAACTTTCCATCGAGTTAAATGCTTTCATCATCCGATACATAGCAGGCAAATTTCGAACAAGTGGTCCATATTGTTTTACTAATGGTGTAGCAGTATCTACTACACGTAATACTTGCTGCACACCATTTAATGTCTTCGATAAACCCTCTACGCCCCTAGAAGCCATTTGGCCAACGTTCTGTGTTTGCCCAACATTTGGCCCACTCCTACCTAAAAATTGCTGAACTAAGCCTGCTAACGGGTTATTTCTTGGTGGCATTTGACGATAACCAGAGTTCGGAAATGGAAAATCGTTTCTAGGGAAATTGCCTCTTGATTGTCTCTGCGGTGGGAATACCATATTGCCATCCCTCATTTCAATAGTTGTATCTAGTTCATTGTACGTACTGAATCGTAAAGCGTGTAGGCAAACAATATGAATAATAAAAAAAGAGCCTGTATTTCCCGGGGAACCGCAGGAAACTACATGTATCATGCGATATAGAGCGATTCTTGACGAAAGAGCGCATTTTTTGAATAGGATCCGGTTAATTTCCAAAACGGAAAGCTAATTTAGACCCTCTATGAGAAGGCTCGATAACTAGTTTCGTATGAATTTCACTCTTTAGAGCTGGTACATGAGAAATAATTCCGAGTAATCGATTGCTTTCTTGGAGATCCTTTAAGCAGTCAATTGCTTGTTGTAGGGAAATCTCATCTAACGTGCCAAATCCTTCATCGATAAATAATGTATCAAGTTGAACACCACCAGCATGGGCTTGGACGACATCTGCTAATCCTAGTGCTAAGCTTAGTGCCGCTTTAAATCCTTCCCCACCTGATAAGGTTTTGACTGATCGTGTAATCCCAGTATGATGATCCATGACTTCTAAGTCGAGCCCACTCTGTGCACCTCGCTTCGCCACTTCCCCACTTCGGACTAGTTGATAGCGATGATCTGTCATACGATCCAATCGCACATTTGCTTGTAGTAAAATTTCATCTAAGAAAGAAGCTAATACGTACCGTTCAAAAGATAAACGTAAGGCATTATTTCCACTCGATAAATCTGCTAATGATCCGACTATATAATAATCGGTTTCTAACTCCTTATTATTTTGCATAATAGTCTTTAGTCGTTGTCTACTTTCCTCATCATGCTTTTGTTTTGATTGAATGGTTAATAATCTTTCCTGCATTTGTTGTAGCTCTTCCTTACATAGATTAGCCTCTGCTTCCAACGCTTCTAAATTTACTCTTTCTACCTTTTCTAGCTGTTCGTTTAGTTCCTCTAATCGAAATTGAATTCTCTTTACTGTTGCTTCGTATGTCTCTATTTCTGTCTCTAGTTGTTTTTGTTGTTCAAGTGATAATTTTACTTTATGGTATTCTTCTATATTCGCGAATCCATTTTCGGCAATTGCAGTAAGAAACTTCTGCTTTTGCAGTTGATAGCTATCGTTTGTTTCTTGTTCAAATCCTTGAACTTGTTCTAAAACGGTCGTTTGTTTTTGTCGTAGCTCATTTATTTTCTCATAAGAAGACTTTAATTGCTCCCATTCGACCATCATTTGTTCATACTGTTTTTCTTTCTCGATTACGAGGTTAGTAAATGTTGTCGGATCTTCCACTTCGGTTGGTAATTGTTTTGCTAATGCTTCCGCTTTTGCAGAGGTTTTTAGTAATTCATCATTAAGCTCTTGCACATGTTTGGATATTAAATCAAACGTTTGTTTTAATTCTGTTTCTTTATTCTGATAGGTGACTTTTTTGTCTTGGATACTTTTTATTTCCTTTAGTTTAGTGGTTATTCCTTCTAATTTTCGTTTGATACTGTCTACCTCATTCGTTACATTGGCTTCCACAGTTTGAACTTGTTCATTCGTGAAGCCAGGGAAAATCGTTTCTAATTCAGCTTGTAGCTTATCAACGAAAGAACGCTGTGTTTGCCCATTCGTTTTATGGTTAACAAAATCCTGTTGCACAGCATCAAACTCTAGCTCCTGCTTCTGGATTAATGCTTTTAATTCTTCTAGTTCTTCCATGTTATGTTCGAATGTATCTTGTACAGCTTTATTCGGATGATGTGTAGACCCACAAACCGGACAAGGTTCACCTGGTACTAACTCATGGGCAAGCCATCCAGCAAATTGCTCATTTTGAGCTAGTAGTAGCTTATCGTACTTGTCCTTTAAATGCTTAATATGCTCTTGTTTTTCTTGATATTTTCGCTTAGCGGTTGCATATTGTTGCCTTAAACCAATTAGCTTGTGACTTTCTATTTGATATTCCGTTAATTTTTTCTTCCTATCCTCTTGTTCTATTAACGCATCTCTTGTTTCATAATACGCTTTAGTTAATGTCGTCTCTTCTGCTAATTGTGTTTCTAACTCTTTCATTTTAGCTTCTAATTTTTGTAAGTTCATTTGCGTTTGCGTTAGTTGATCATTGGCTTGGGTTTTCTTCTGCTCCAGCTCATCCATTGTCTTCGTTAATTCAAGATAAGTATTCACAAGCTGCAGCTGTTCTTTGCCACGTTTCATTTCTTCTTTTAATGTTTCGCGTTCCGATTCCTTACTTATCGCCACTTCATATTTCTGTTTCACGCTCTCATACTCTTTATTTAGCTGAGCTAGATTGGCTTCTTGCTCCTGTAGACGTTTAGCTTGTCTTTGCCACTCTACCTGTCGTGAAGCGGCTTGTTCTTCAAGTGGGACAAGTTGCTGAGCGGTTCTAGCAAGGTGAAGCCTTGCTTTCTGTTCTGCCATTGAAGATTTCTGCTGATCAAGCCGATGCTGTTCTACTAAGAGGGCTTGTTGTTCCTTAAACTTCTCTTCAATGATACTCGCTTTTCTGAGCTTATCCTCTACAAGTTTTAACTTTTCCCGCTGCTTCCCTATTGCTTCGTTTTGCTCAGTCGCTCTATTCTCTGTTTCTTCAATTTCTAGACGGAGTTTATCTAGTTTAACCTCATTAGTATCCGACTCTTCTATTTCAACATGTTGCCAGTCAATTTTAGATAGTTCATATTCCATATCCGCTTCTAGCTTTTTCATTTGAGTTTCTAATTCTTTCGCTTGAATTTTTAATTCATCCGTCATTTTTTCATAAAAATGGGTACGGAATATCTTCTGAAGAATGGCTTCACGTTCTCTACTATTTTCTGAGATGAGCTTACGAAATTCTCCTTGAGGAATTAGTACCATTTTACGAAATTGCTCATAATCAAATCCAAGCTTCTCTTCAATTGTTTCATTGACATCCTTAATACGAGAGGATAGCAATTGTTTTTCTCCATTGACAATCTCATACAGGATTGCCTTAGCTGGCTCTTCGGTGTAACCATCGCCACGTTCTTTTTTCTTTTGTTGCTTAGGATTACGTATAATCTCATACACGCGGTTATTTAGGGCAAATTGGAATACTACTTCAGTAGGCTCATCTATTGCTGCAAAATGGCTGCGTAGCGAGTCTTGGTCACGATCAGAGCCACTTGCTCTCCCATATAAAGCATAACAAATCGCATCAAACACAGTTGTCTTTCCAGCACCAGTGGGGCCAGTTATTAGAAAAATAGATTCATCACCTAACAACTCAAAGTCAATAACTTGCTTTTCTAAATAGGGACCGAAAGCAGTCACACTTAGCTTGATTGCACGCATTTTATTCCCCTCTTTCCTTTGCCATTACAGTCGAAATCGTACTTTCGATATACGCCATTCGTTTCTCATCGATCGCTTCACCAGTAATCTCTTCATAAAAGGAAGCAAATAGCTCTGTATGAGATTGTGTTTGCTTTTGGCGAATTTGTTGTAAATCTAGTAAGCTCTTGGTTGTAGAAAATCCAATCCGCTCTAATCGTAAAATATTCGGATACACTTTCCTTAGCTTGTACATCGGATCCATTATCTGTCCCTTGTCGAGAAGGCGGATGTGCAAGTAATCCTCATTGTTTTCTAGTGGATTGGTAAGAAGATCCTCAAAATATCCTTCCACAATACGCATATCATGCTTCGGTACTAACGGAATAGCTTTTAACTCACACGTTCCATCAGCGTCTAGTTCAATAATGGTGACAGACTTCTTATGAGTAGCTTCAGAAAAGGAGTATTTTAAAATCGAACCACTATACCTTACCTCATCTCGCTTAATACGCTGTGGTTGATGCAAATGTCCTAACGCAACATAAACAAAGTCTTGAAACAAATTCGCATCAACATATGGAGTTCCACCAATCATCGATAATCGCTCCTCTGATTCAGACTCCATTCCCCCAGCTACAAAAGCATGTCCTACAAATAGGTGACGTTCCTTCATGTCATGATGCTCTCTAATATAGTTCGTTACGGCTTCCATTGCTGTTTGATGGGAATGAATCGTATCATCGTTAAATAGTTCCCTAGCCTCGGCAGGCTCAATGTATGGAACTAAATGAAAGTAAACAGGACCATGCTCGTCTTCTATAACAACAGGCTCAAGACTTCTACTTAGCCTGGTTTCAATATAAAGCCCTTGTGAGCGGAATAATTCCGTGCCAAATTCTAAACGTTCTGGACTATCATGATTACCAGAAATCGCTAATACTGGGATCTTTATGTCTGTTACAAGGGTTGTTAATACGCGATTTAATAAATCTACAGCTTCCTTTGGTGGAATAGCTCTATCATACAAATCGCCTGCAATTACTAACACATCCGGGTTCTCTGTTCGAATGATGTCTACTAACTGATCAAGAATATACGCTTGTTCCTCTGTCATATGAACGCTATTCACAATCTTTCCAAGATGCCAATCAGCGGTGTGTACTATTTTCATACTACTTTCCCCCTTGTGATTTCTTCTTCTATTTTATCATGTTTCGTTACTCTACAGTATATTGCTTTCTTGATAAACAAACAAATGTTCGTATATAATAAGGATGAGGTGATAAAATCGTGAATGATAGAGGATCCATCAAATGGACTTCATTAATGCTCCCTGAGCATGTAGAACTCCTAAAATCTATATGGAGTGAGGATAAACGTATCCAACGGCCTCTGCTAGATGAGCAGGAGCTTGAGCTAATAAACAATCAAATTATCGAGGCGTATCAGGACAATCAGCTTATTACATTAACGTATTACCAAAGCGGGAAAATGTTAGCGATTAGTGGGACGATTCAAAAGTTCGATCAACTAAAGCAAAAGGTTCTCTTGAAGAATCTAAACGAAGAAATACTAGCTATTCCATTTAACGATATATATCGTATTCAATCATAGTAATGGGTCTGTCTAATCGACAGACCCTAGTTTAATCTTTTTCTTTTATTACATATATTTCCCACAGCGAGTCAAATACAGATATCGCATTGGTGAATGGACTATTCCATTCTAAATACTCGCTAATTTCGTCATAGTTATCAGAGTGCCTCGGAAAATTATGATCCTGAAACATCCAATCTGCCAGTTTACTTTCCTCATCTGGCTTCTTTTTTCCACGATAGCTCATCATAAAATGATAGAACGAGCGCATATAAAACACCTCAAAAATATAAATTAGCCTTCCATAAATTCACGATGCTTCTTCTCTTTCTTTCTATATACCGTAGTAGAAAGGTAAATACTGATTTCATATAATAGAAAGAACGGAATTGCAACGATTAATGGTAAAATAAAGTCTGGTGGTGTAACCATCGCAGCAACGATAATCAAAATAAAATAAGCATATTTTCTCATTTTTCGCATCGCGTTTGGCGATAAAATGCCAATACTAGTTAAAAACATCGCAATAATTGGTATTTCAAAAATAATAGCAAATGGTAAAGTAATGCGAAAGACGAACTTAAAATACTTTTCTACCGTAAACATTTCATTAAACATACCATCATTTAGTGATAATAAGAATGGTAATATTAAATTGATAAACATGATATAACCAACAACTAGTCCACCAACAAACAGCAGGAAAATGACCGGGATATACGCTAAGGATGCTCTTCTTTCTTTAGGCGTAAGCCCTGGCTTAATAAACAACCAAATCTGCAAAGCTAATATTGGAAGAGTAGCAGCTAATGCAACGATTCCAGCCATAGTAAATTGCACCCAAAACACTTCTCCTAAACCAATTACTGCTAGTTTAAAGTCAATATGACTCTCAAAAAATCCATAAATATCTCTAACATATACAAAACCTATAATAAAAAACGCAACAAAGAAGAGAGCAGTTACCACTAACCTATTTCTAAGCTCCGCTAGATGACCAGTAAAATTCATTTCTTTCTCTTTATTCTTACGCGCCATACAAAACACCCCAAGAGTTCAAATGCTGTATCAAATTTCATTATACTAATACTTGTTATAAAAGCTTGTCTATATACGGTATACTAGGAATCCTCACCATGATCTGGCAAGAAAGAGATCACAACAGAAAAGAAGATGCAAGGTTATCCACCTTACACCTTTAGTTAGTCATTTTTAATCGTTGTATTTACTTCGTTAACCGGCTTTTCTTGCTTGTTATCCTCTGAAACAATGTCCTTTGCAGCATTGCGAAACTCGCGTAATGAACTACCAAAAGCCTTTCCGATTTCAGGTAGTTTCGACGGACCAAAGATGACTAATGCAACAATAAGAATTAATATTAAACCAGGTACACCGATACCACTCATTGCTGTTCACTCCAAGTAATTTATTTATTATCCTTACCTTGCGTAAGATCTTTTGCATCCTTAATTTCTTCCGTTACATCTTCCGTTAAATCCTTTGCAGATTTCTTGAACTCCTTTAACGTTTGACCAGCGGCCTTTCCGATTTCAGGTAGTTTTTTTGGACCAAAAATAACTAAAGCAATGATTAGGATTAAAATTAAACCTGGAATTCCAATAGGACCCATATTGACACCTTCTTCTATCAAAATTAGTTTCATTATAGTTTAAAACACTTACAAAATATATGTATCAAAAGAAACGCTCACAAAACGTTCATAAAACAAAGATGGTTACATCATTATAACCACCTTTATTTTATCAGTTAACAGTAGAATAAACAACCACCAAGCAAATTAACGGATTCGATCATACTGAATAAAGTAATAATCATACGGATTCTTCTCATCCTTTATCCCTTTAACAGTAGAGGTTTCTCTCCACATATCAGATGAAAAGGTCGGAAAATAAACATCTCCTTCAAATTCCTCATCAATTAAAGTCACATACATACGGTCTGCATATGGAAGGATGTCTTTAAATAAAGCACCGCCACCAATGACAAATAACTCTTCATTAGGATCCTGTTCCTTCATTTCGATAATCGTGTCCATATCGTGAATTAATTCTACACCTTCAGGAAGTGTTATATTGTTTCTGCTTAACACAATATTTCTCCGGTTCGGTAGTGCTCGTCCAATCGAATCGAACGTCTTTCTTCCCATGATAATCGTATGGCCCGTCGTTGTTTCCTTGAAAAATTTCAAATCATTCGGTAGATGCCAAGGTAAATCATTATTGGAACCAATGACACGATTACGGTCCATTGCAAATAATAGTGATAACAAGTAAATTCCTCCTTACACCGCAATAGGCGCTTTAATGGTAGGATGTGGGTCATAGCCAATTATTTCAAAATCGCTAAGTTCGAAATCAAAGATTGACGCTTTTTCTTGGTTCAATCTAAGCTTTGGCATTGCTTTCATCTCTCGAGTTAATTGTAGTTTTACTTGTTCTACATGATTCCCATAAATATGAGCATCTCCCAGTGTATGGACAAACTCCCCAACTTCAAGACCTGTTTCATGTGCAATAAGATGGGTTAATAATGCATAACTAGCGATATTAAACGGCACTCCTAAAAATACATCTGCACTGCGTTGGTAGAGTTGACAAGATAGCTTACCATCCGCTACATAGAATTGAAATAGCGTATGACAAGGCGGTAATGCCATATTTGGAACCTCTTCCGGATTCCAAGCAGATACCATATGTCTACGAGAATTTGGATTCGTACGAATGGCTTCAATTACCTCTTGTAGCTGATCAATCGTTTCATTTTGTGATGTTTTCCAAGCTCTCCATTGCTTTCCGTATACAGAACCAAGGTCACCATATTTTTCTGCGAATTGGTCATCTTCTAATACTTTTTGCTTAAAATAATCCATTTGTTCTTCATAAACTTCATTGAATGCAGGATCTACCTGACTGCGATTCCCAAAATCGGTCATATCAGGGCCAATATACTCATCACTTTCTACCCATTTTTTAAAAGCCCATTCATTCCAGATGTTGTTATTATTTTCTAATAAATAACGGATATTAGTATCCCCTTTAATAAACCATAATAATTCACTTGCAACTAAACGAAACGGAACTCTTTTCGTCGTTAGTAGTGGAAAACCTTCTTGTAAATCAAATCGCATTTGGTGACCAAATACGGAATATGTACCAGTATTGGTTCGGTCATCTCGTTTTGTACCATTAGTTAATATATGCTGACATAAGTCTAGATAAGCTTGTTCTCCTGTTATCATTACGAGCTCCCCCATATCTTCTTCATTTTTTTATATTGTACCATAATAATCTTGTAACATAATCGTAATTCATATTTTCTATATATTTGCAATAAAACTAGTTAACAAGAGTCCAATCGAAAGGGGTATTAACGCATGTTAAATGGTACGGTTGAAAATTTAGCCAAGAATACATTGTTATACAGCTTTGTTCTGAGTCAACCATTTGCCCTTTACGCAGGAGCCTATCCTATTATTGGAAATAAAACATTATTAGAAGCGAATCAATTAGAATATGGTGATCACGGAGAAGCAGTTCGTATTTTACAGTATAAATTAAATGAGCTATCGTATTATGACGATAAAGTTGATGGAGATTTAGGCATTCTAACCGAGCATGCTATTAAAAAATTTCAACGGGATCACAATATTACGATTACCGGTCAAGCAGATAAGGAAACGATTATTGCGCTTATTGAAGTAGATATTGAACGACATATTAAAAGGCTAGAAAAATTATCAGATAAAGTATACCCAGGTCTTCACAGTGAGGATGTTAAAATTATTCAGGAATCCTTACAGTACTTCGGTTATTATGAAGGTGAAATTGATGGAATGTATGGCCCGTTAACTAAACAGGCTATCGAAATTGCAGAAGAAAAACATGATATTGATTTTCTTGATGAAGCACCGCAAGAATCCCTTCAAACAATGTATAACCAAGAAAGACAACAAGCAACAATTAGCAATTCTAGTACAGAAGCAGAAACAAAGTCCAACACAAAGGTAAAAAATGTTACAGCGCCAGCAAATTATACTAGTATAATCCAAGCGGCTCAGGATCATATCGGAACTCCTTATGTTTGGGGTGGTAGTTCACCTGGTGGGTTTGATTGTAGTGGCTTTTTACAATATATTTATAGCGTAAATGGTGTCACTATTCCGAGAACAGTAAGTGACATTTGGAACTTTGCCACTCCGGTAAATTCACTATCAGTTGGAGATATCGTTTTCTTTGAGACATATAAACCAGGCCCGTCTCATGCTGGAATTTATATAGGGAATAATCAATTTATCCATGCCAGTTTAGAAGGTGTGGAAGTGAGTAATATGGACGAATCCTATTGGCAAACCCGATACTTAGGTGCGAAGCGGATTGATGGCTAAGCATTAATGAAGGAGAGCGGTATTCGCTCTCCTTCATTACAATTTTATTGATACGATTACTTCCCGTTTATCCCCATTCTTCGAGAAATTGTTCGATAAAGGCTTCAACAAATGCATGTCTTTCCTCAGCTAGTTTTTTAGCCGCATCTGTATGTAACGTATCCTTTAGATGTAAAATTTTATCATAAAAATGCTGTAATGATGTATCCTGCTTTTCTACATCATGATACATTAGCCTTCCCTTCGCCCCTCCATATGCAAACGTTCTTGCAATACCAACTGCACCAATGGCATCTATTCGATCAGCGTCTTGAATGATTTTTCCTTCTATGGACGATGGTATTTTCCCTTTACTGAAAGATATGTTTTCTATTGCTTGATGAATGGCTTGAATATCCTCCTTAGAAACCTGTATAGAAGTCAAGAATTTGTCCATATCGTTAAGGGCTCTTGCAGGGGCATCGAACAATTTATGATCTCCAACATCATGAAGCCAAGCACCTGATACACAGATAAAAGTGTTCGCATTCTCTTGTTTTGCAATTTGACTTGCAAGTCTTGCTACCCGTTTTAAATGAAAAAAGTCATGTCCGGTTGAATCTTTGCCAAAAAGTTTTTGACAATATGCTTGAATCACTAAAATTTGTTCGTTTTGGTTCATTAAAATAGCCCTACAATCTTACCATCTTCTGTTACATCCATCTTTAAGGCGGCTGGTTTCTTTGGAAGTCCTGGCATCGTCATAATATCACCGGTTAATGCGACAATAAATCCAGCTCCGATAGAAGGGCGGAACTCTCTTATCGTAATTGTAAAGCCCGTTGGTCGTCCAAGTAATGCAGGGTTATCCGACAATGAATACTGTGTTTTTGCCATACAAACCGGTAAGTTCCCCCAGCCTTGCTTTTCAAAGAAAGCAAGCTGTTTTTTGGCTTTGGATGAAAATTCTACGCCATCCGCACCATATACGGTTTTAGCGATTTTAATGATTTTCGTATCTAATGCATCCTCTAGCTCATAAACATGCTTAAACTGTTTTTCTTTTGATTCAATCGTTTGGACAACTTTTTCAGCGAGTTCTATTCCACCTTCTCCTCCCTGAGCCCATACATTTGTCAATGCTACTTCATAGTTGCTTTCCTCACACCATGCTTTAATATATTCCACTTCATTCGTTGTGTCTGTTGGAAATTGATTAATAGCAATCACAAATGGTAAGCCAAAGTACTGGATCGTTTCAATATGCTTTTGAAGGTTTTCCATACCAGCCTTCAGTGCGTCAATATTTTCTACTGTAAGCTCATCCTTTGGCACACCACCATGCATTTTTAAAGCCCGCACTGTCGCAACAATGACTACTGCATCGGTTTCAATATTTCCAGCTCTGGTCTTAATGTCAAGGAACTTTTCCGCTCCTAAATCTGCACCAAATCCCGCTTCTGTTACTACATATTCTCCTAATTTCGCTGCTGTCTTTGTAGCAATAATACTATTACATCCGTGTGCAATATTAGCAAAAGGGCCACCATGTATGATGGCTGGTGTATTTTCGATTGTTTGGACTAAATTAGGCTTAATCGCATCCTTCAAAAGGAGTGTTAAAGCACCCTCTACCTTCAAATCTCGAGCATAAACGGGCTCTTCTTCGTAGGTATAGCCAATAACAATATTAGAAATTCGGTTCTTTAGGTCCTGTAAATCGTTAGACAAACATAGGATTGCCATAATCTCTGAAGCAACCGTAATATTGAAGCCATCCTCTCTAGGAACTCCTCGTAACGGTCCACCAAGACCGACTACAATTTGTCTTAAAGCGCGGTCATTCATGTCCATAACCCGTTTAAATTCAATTCTTCTTGGGTCAATATTTAATTCATTCCCCTGATGAATATGGTTATCAATCATAGCTGCTAAAGCATTATTAGCACTTGTAATAGCATGTAAGTCACCGGTGAAATGCAAATTTATATCTTCCATTGGAAGTACTTGGGAGTATCCACCACCAGCTGCGCCACCTTTAATTCCCATTACCGGACCAAGTGAAGGCTCTCGTAGTGCAATGACAGTCTTTTTTCCAATCTTATTCAATGCTTGTCCAAGACCTACAGTAACTGTGGATTTCCCTTCTCCCGCTGGTGTCGGACTAATGGCAGTTACTAAAATCACTTTCCCATTCGGTTTATCAGCTAATTTAGCCAAAAGCCGATCGGATAATTTAGCCTTTGTATGGCCATAGGGTTCATAATCTTCATCGGATAAATTAAGTTCTTCAGCAATCTTATGTATCGGCTTTAACGTAGCTTCTTGTGCGATTTCTATATCGGACTTCATTTTCATTCTTCTTATCTCCTTTTTACCATTTTTTGCTGACCAGAAAAAAATAATATAATACATATTTCAGCTAATAAACAACATACTATAATTATACAATGAATGTCAGTTAAATAACAGACAGATTGGATTATTCCGTATTATATACCAATTTGCAACTTGACTGACATATCAAAATAAGCTATATTTATCACAAGCAATGAAGATTTATGGATCATTAAAAGTGGTAGCTTCGAACGGAAGAAGTGGGTTGATATGATCCAGTCTTTCTTTAAGAGCTGCCTTTTTTGATACTCATTTTTCTGATTTGTATTATCACGATTACGTGAAGGTTTTAGGAGGATTATTTACATGGAAAACGGAGTAGTAAAATGGTTTAATGCAGAAAAAGGCTATGGTTTCATTTCTGTTGAAGGTGGGAACGATGTATTCGTTCACTATTCAGCTATCCAAGGTGAAGGCTTTAAGACACTAGAAGAAGGCCAAGAAGTTTCCTTCGAGATCGTTGAAGGTGAACGTGGTCCACAAGCAGCTAACGTAGTTAAAAAATAAAAAAACCTATATAATGAAGAACGGTAATCAAAGTTGATTACCGTTTTTTTATAGCTTTGGTATCGAAGTTAATGCTTTCTCCTCTGCTGGAATTCGAATCCTTAATAACAACACATGGAGTATTGGGAATACAATTGCACTTAGATACGCACCAAATAACATCGGAATCACAAAGAGTTCAACAGCTACAATAACGTAATTCGGATGCTTTATATATTTATAAGGACCCTTTTTAATTAAGGCCACTCTAGGCATAACAATGATTTTAGTGTTCCAAAATCGCCCAAGAGAGTAGATGCACCAAAACCTAGCCAACTGTGCCAATAAAAATACGAAAAAATAGAAATAACTAAAGACAACCTCCTGATTAACCAATTTCATCGATGTTTCTAAAAAGACGCTTATAAAAAACAGAATATGTAAATAAATAAACCATTTGTAATGTGCACTTCCTGTTTCGATTCCCCCTCTTGCCTTCATCCATTTCTCATTTTGTTTAGCAATAACTAATTCTACTAATCGTTGTCCAATAATAAATAAAATTAACATCCACATCCATAATGCCATTATTCATCCCACTCCAGTAATAATATTTCAGAACTAAAACCAGGCCCTAATGCACAGACAATGCCTTTATTTCCAGGTACCATATCCTGCTGTAACCATTCTCGTAAAACATAGAGCACCGTGGAGGAGGACATATTGCCATGATCTTCTAGTATCTTATACGTATATTTAAGTCTCTCTTTCGGAATATGTAATGCGTTTATCATGGCTTCGATTACCTTCTTTCCTCCAGGATGTGCGATTACACTATGAATATCCTCTACCTGTAAACCCGTATCCTGTAAAAACATTTCCATATGGGGCTTCCAAACGGTGTTAACTAGTGTAGGAATACTCTTTGAGAAAATAACTTCAAATCCTGTATTGACTACCTTCCACCCCATTACATCTGTAGAATTCTTCGCGGTATACGAGCTATAAGATTGAATAACCGGTAAGGGCTTATTCAGCTTATTGCGAAACGGAGACTTTTCTCCAATGAGTAATACAGCACTAATCCCATCTCCAAATAAAGCTGTTCCAACTAAATTACTTTTCTTATTATCTGTTTTTTGAAATGTAAGACTACACAGCTCACAAGTGACTAGCATAGCGACTTTACTTGGATTGGCCTTCAGCCAATTAAACACTCTAGATAATCCAATCGCTCCACCAGCACACCCTAATCCCCAAAGAGGCATTCGGTCTACATTAGGCCGAAATGGACGTTTGTTCATCAAATAGGCATCCACAGAAGGAGTAGAAACACCGGTACTAGATACAAATGAAAGTAAGTCAATATCCTCATAGGATATTGCCTCTATCAGATTAGCACGCTGTAAGCAATCATCCATTGCTTGAGTAGCATAATCAATCGAATATTGCTGGTACAAGCCATTACGTTCTTCAAAGCTGTGATCCGTTAAAAACCAATCCTCCTCTACTACAAATTGTCTAGATTGGATCGAAGCATTATCAAATACTGGTAAAAGTCTCGTTACTTCCCTTTCTGAGTACTGAAAAATCTTCTGTACTAAATCTTTTACTTGATTTTGAGCTATTTCATATTTTGGTATAGCTCTCCCAACAGAACAAATAATTGTCATGGTCTCACCTTTTAAAAAGCCATTTTTGAAGTTAGTTTGTTACGCTTTTCATAATTTATTACTTATTTTTACATATTTCTGCCACAATTCATTTCGTTCTCTTCTTATAAAACGCAGTAATACCAAGGATTCCAAGGCACTATTGAACAAAAGATGAACGTTAGCTGATTGGCATTTTCTGTATTGGAAATTTGTGTATGATGAAGGTGTAATAACTAACAAATCAAAAGGGAGGATCTCTTATGCGAAATCAAGAAACAAAAAAAGCATCTGAGAAAGAAAAGCCCGAACTAAAAGGTACCTTCATTTCAGTAATGCTATTAGGTGTATTTATCATCATCAGTTGGATTGGTGCATTTGCGTTATTTATTTCGAGGTAACTAAGAAAAGGAGTGTGAATGAGGATGCATTTGCATAAGTATGAAAAAATCTGGTTAACATTTGGAATTGGTTCCCTAATTGTATTCTTAAGCGTGCTAGGTTATGGCGCATTCTGGCAAGGAACACATCCACAAAGTCATGGCGTTACCATCGACCCAAACAATATTGAGTCAAATGAAGCCTTTAAACCAGAAAACTTAGGGTTAACACAGGTAGACGATGATAAGTATATCGTAAACATTGCTGCTAGTGCCTTCTATTATGACTTGGGAAAGGATGAGGAAGGAAATTCGGTGAAACACATCCGGATTCCTAAAGGATCAACGGTTCTATTCCAGGTAGCAACAAAAGATGTTGTTCACGGTTTTAATGTTGCTGGCACAAATGTAAACATGATGGTTGAACCAGGTTATGTAAGTAGTCTCGAAACCGTTATGAACAAACCGGGTACGTATACCATTGTATGTAACGAGTATTGTGGAATTGGGCATCATCTAATGTATGCCACCTTGGAGGTGTATGAATAATGCAGTTAGCAAGAAAAGTAATCGATAGACAAACTTCCGCTCTGGCATTACCTATATCTAAACCTGAATCAAGACTTTATATGTCGTTTCTATCTATTGCATTTATCTCATTATTTATAGGTGGACTAATGGGCTTACTACAAGTTTTCGTACGTACAGGAAAATTCACCTTACCATTTGGGATTGACTATTATCAAGTTCTTACCGTACATGGTGTCATTTTAGGGCTAGTCTTAACCACCTACTTTATTATAGGGTTTCATTTTTCCTTAATGGGAAAAACAGTAGGTATTTCAGATAAACAACGTAAGATTGCATGGATTGCCTTTTGGATTATGGTAATCGGTACGATTCTAACAGCTACCATGATTCTGCTTGGTGAAGCAAGTGTACTCTATACATTCTATGCACCACTTCGAGCACATCCGGTATTCTATATTGGGCTTGCATTAGTTGTTGTTGGTAGCTGGATAGCTGGATTTGTCAACTGGCATCAATTAGCTGTTTGGAAAAAAGCACATCCAGGTGAAAAATCACCACTTCTTGCCTTTATGGTTACCATCAATACCATTCTATGGTTTATTGCTTCATTAGGTGTTGCTGTAGCAGTACTCATTCAGTTTATCCCATGGTCTCTTGGATTTGCAGAAACCATTAATGTGTTGGTAAGCAGAACATTATTTTGGTATTTTGGTCATCCATTAGTCTATTTCTGGTTACTGCCTGCATATATGGCTTGGTATGCTATTATTCCTAAAATCATCGGTGGTAAATTATTTAGTGATTCATTAGCTAGAATGTCATTTGTATTATTCCTATTCTTCTCGATCCCAGTTGGATTTCACCATCAGTTAACAGAACCTGGTATAGATCCAACATGGAAGTTCATTCAAGTGGTATTAACCTTTATGGTTGTCATTCCAAGTTTAATGACCGCGTTTTCCATGTTTGCAACATTCGAAATTACTGGTCGTCGTAAAGGTGCAAAAGGATTATTTGGCTGGTTAAAAAAGTTACCTTGGAAAGATGTCCGTTTCCTAGCTCCATTTATTGGAATGGTAGCCTTTATTCCTGGTGGCGCTGGCGGAATTATAAACGCATCACACCAAATGAACGCAGTAGTACACAATACGATTTGGGTAACAGGTCACTTCCATTTGACTGTTGCTACAACCGTAATGCTAACTTTCTTTGGAATTAGCTATTGGTTAATACCGCATCTAAGAGGTCGTAAACTAACACCGAAGATTAATCGTTTAGGTATCATTCAAGCTATTGTCTGGGCTGTTGGTATGTCCATCATGTCTGGTGCCATGCATATACAGGGACTATTAGGTGGACCTAGACGCTCCTCTTACTCTGAGTATGCTGGCGGTGACCAGGTAACAGAATGGATTGGATACCAAATGGCTCAAGCTATTGGTGGAACAATCTTGTTTGTCGGTATTCTTTTAATGGTTTACATTTTTATCAAACTAACTTTCTTTGCTCCAAAGGGTGAAGAAGAATTTCCAATTGCTGAAGAGGAAGAAAATGCTGAAGCTACACCTGCTTACTTTGAAAATTGGAAATTATGGATTGGTATTACCGTAGTATTAATTCTTGCAGCATATACGATACCTTTTATTGATATTATACAACATTCACCAGCAGGATCTGTACCATTTGATTTTCCAATAGGGCGATAAATTCTATCCAGTAATGAACTGGTAGCCTTAATAAAAGAATTCTGTATCTAGATGATACGGAATTCTTTTATTAAGAAGCATATGATTAGTGAAAAACAATCTGATTTACTTGATTAGTAGGCTAATTCTGTAACAGCTATTGCTTTTTCCATAGTCTTGCCATGTCTTACTCTAACAAAGATACCGACTACCAAAATTACTTATAGCTTATAAATTTCACGATATTTGCTTGTTAAATAGTTTATTAGATAGTCTGGATTTAATCCCTCTCCAGTAACATCTTTTAAGATATCTAGTGGTTTTTTCATTTTACCATACTGATGGATATTCTCAGTAAGCCACTTACGGATTGGAGCAAAATCTCCTGATTTAATAACCTCATCTATCTGAATCGATTCACTCATTTTATCCTTAAATTGTGCTGCATACATATACCCTAATGCATACGATGGGAAATAACCGAAGTCTCCACCTGCCCAGTGAATGTCTTGCAGTACTCCTTCTTTATCTGTTGGTGGTTCAACTCCTAGGTACTCTACCATTTTCTCATTCCATAATTGCGGTAAGTCTTTTACCTCAATCTCTCCGTTAATTAATGCTTTTTCTAATTCATATCGTATCATAATATGAAGTGGGTATGTTAATTCATCAGCCTCTATTCGAATTAAAGATGGTTTGACTTCATTAACCGCTTGATAAAAATCATGTAAATCTACTTGTGCAAAATGCTGTGGTGCGTACTTTTTAAATACGTCATAATGGGATTCCCAGAACACATTATTTCTGCCTAAAAAGTTTTCCCAGAATAAGGACTGTGATTCATGAATACCCATCGAAGTTCCAGACGCAAGTGGGGTACCTTCTAATCGTTTATCAATATTTTGCTCATATAATGCATGTCCTGCTTCATGAATAATTCCAAAAACAGCCATACGGAAATCCTGTTCATCATATCGAGTAGTAATTCGAACATCATTTAAGTTGATAGTAATTTCAAAAGGATGAATCGTATCGTCTAATCGACCAGCATCAAAATCGTACCCCATACGATTTAAAATTTCTACAGAAAATGCTTCTTGAGCTTGTTTAGGAAAATGT
This sequence comes from Ornithinibacillus massiliensis, assembly GCF_018310345.1. Taxonomy (GTDB): domain Bacteria; phylum Bacillota; class Bacilli; order Bacillales; family Amphibacillaceae; genus Ornithinibacillus; species Ornithinibacillus massiliensis. The sequence continues at coordinate 357,956 of NZ_JAGXBY010000002.1, read as the reverse complement.
GCCGTTAATAAATCAGTATTAGGCTTGACGGAACTTTGCTGTATCTTTTGAAGTAGCTCCGAAAGTGATTTGCGCACTTTTGGAAATACCTCATCTAACGTTTTCACTGTTACACCTGGTTCATAATTATTTAATAAAGCATCATAAATATTTACTTTATAGCCCCAGTAATTCGCAAACTTGATGTTATATGCTACTAGCTTCTCTAAGTACGGTTGAAATAAAGAGAAATCAGCTTTATTTCTCGCCTCTTGCCATACTGCTTCCGATTTGGATTGGAGCATAACATACTCTCTATACTCATCTTCTGGTATTTTTCGATTCTTCTCATAGGTATCGAGGCACTCGAGTACTGACTTTTGAATAATTTCATCTTCCGTATTATCCTTTAATGCGTCAATGAAAGCCTTCATTTTATCAGAAACTTGCATTTGATGTATTTTTTGTGATAGATAGCCTACTACTTCTGAGCGCTGCTCCACACCTTTTTTTGGGATCTTCGTACGTAAATCCCATTGGATTAATGTTACCGCCTCACGCATTGCGTTAATTTCTTTCAGATAATCCTTAAATTCCTTTTCCATTTCCGAAATAGTTGCCATTATACTTCCCCCTTTACTTTTTTCCCGAAGTATTGATAGTAATCGGTCTTAATAAATCCATTAAATAGCTTTCTTTTTTTAGTAGCTTTTGTTCCGTAATGCTTTTCAAATGATTCAAGAGCTGTTAAAACATATACACTCCAGGATGGATGATTCTTCATAATATTCCCCAAATCCTTATACATCTTTTGTACTGCTTCCTGATCACCAATACGTTGACCATAAGGTGGATTGGCGATAATATAACCATTTTCATTACGGATAGTTAAGTCACTTACTTGCATTTGTTTCCAGGTTACTAATTCACCTAAGCCTGCTTCTAAACTGTTCGCCTTCGAAATCTCAATCATTTTATGATCGATATCACTTCCGATGATGTCTAGCTTCTGATCATAGTTGGCTAAATCTTCTGCTTCCTGAAAGGCTTCATCCCAATACTTATTGCGAATAATTTCCCATTCCTCCGCAGCAAATTCTCTATTAAATCCTGGGGCAATATTTTGACCAATCAAAGCTGCTTCAATAGGTATCGTTCCAGATCCACAAAAAGGATCAATTAACGGGAATTCCGGACGCCAGTTTGTAAGTAAAACCAATGCAGCTGCCATTGTTTCTTTTAATGGTGCTTCCCCTTGTCCAACACGATACCCTCTTTTATGTAATCCTACTCCGGATGTATCAATCGTTAATAACGCCATATCCTTTAATAACGATACTTCTACTTTATACATTGCACCTGTTTCTGGCATTTTGGATGCCATTCCATACTTTCGTTTTAAACGCTCTGCAATAGCTTTTTTCACTATCTTCTGACAATCTGGAACACTATAGAGTGTTGATTTAACCGATTTACCGGATACAGGGAATTGACCTTCCTCACTTATATACTCTTCCCAGGCCAGTGCCTTCGTACCTTCAAAAAGTTCATCAAACGTAGTCGCTTTGAATTCACCTACAACTAACTTGACCCTATCAGCCGTTCTAAGCCAAAGATTACACCTTGGAATGGCTGAGATTGGAGCTTCAAAAATTACTTTCCCATTATCCACTTCTACCTCATAACCAAGCTTCCGTACTTCTTCTGCTACTACCGATTCTAGTCCCATAGCAGCTGTTGCGATTAATTTAATATGCTTTGCCATTTACAAAATCCCTTCATTGTTGGAGTGAACGTAACGTTAGTTTACCACACATTTACTATATAAATAAAATAACCTCTCCGCAGTATGCAGAAAGGTTATTGGAATAATCATATGTAAGACCATTGAATACTCGATAAGCCATGTTCTGTACCATTGTACTCCAAACGGTGGTCAGCCTCGTACTCCGGTTGTAATCATCTATCTACAGGAATTACCTGTCCCTCGTTCGGTTCATTTCCCTAATAAAGGATGCCCCTACCATAATTTGGGTTGCTCACTCGTGGGGTTTACCTCGTTCCACCTAAAGTGTTTCCACTTTAGCTCCGTCACTGTGGCACTTTCAAGGCTATCATTCCATATCTTGCGACTTAGGAACTTCACCTGCCGTTAGTCTTTAAAGACTACCTTGACTTATGAATTCGTCAAGCACGAACACTACAAACATCGCAGTTTGTGTGAGCATGGACTTTCCTCTGCACAAACGTGCAGCGATTACATGAGTATTCAATTTATCGCTAAAATTTATCTTACCATATTCCGAAACTTATTTCACTGGTAATTATTGGATTTATGAATCAGCGTTTGCGTACTTACTACCAAATACAGCTTTTTCTAAATTAGAAAGACGTTTTAATACATCATAATTAACTTGTTGAGGGACTGGATTAGTCGATCTTGTTCTTACTTGTCCTTCACTATTTTTTTTCAATCGTTGGATTTCTTGTTTTAGGCGATCTATTTCCTGACCAAATGCCTCATAATCTTGAATAACAACGTCTAGAAATTCATCTACTTCTTCTTGGTTATATCCGCGCATTGCTGTTTTGAAATCTTTTTCAAGAATATCTTTTCCACTTAATTGAACACGATTTTGCATGGCTTCTTCACCCCATCTAATGTAATCATCTAAATTTATTAGTATCAACTATTAACTGTAAAACAAGTTATTTTACTATATGTATATCGTTCGTATTTTATTATAGCAAAAAAGTAAGAAGCAGGACAATCCGCTTCTTACTTTAATTTACCACAAGTTCCGCTATTTTTCAGTACAAAATACCGGTATTTATTGTCATGTTACTATGTATTATTTTTCCATATCTGTTTTTTGGAAGGAGAATGGAAGTAATTCATCCACCTTAACTGTCATCGTATTGTCATGTAGATTAGTTAGGTGTACCTTCATCTCTCCAGCAAAAAATTCACTCATCACTTGGCGACATGAACCGCATGGCGGTACCGGTCTTTCCGTATCGGCAACAACAGCCATCTCAACAAATTCAGTTTCTCCTTCAGAAATTGCCTTGAATATTGCAACTCTTTCAGCACATAAAGAAACTGGGTATGCTGCGTTTTCAATATTACATCCAGTATATATTTTTCCTGACTTCGTTAAAAGCGCAGCACCAACAGAAAAATTCGAATATGGGACATATGCCCTTTCTCTAATTTCAATTGCTTTTTCTATCAGTTCATTTTTAGACATTACCTTTCCCCCTCTCGGTGTGTGGAAGCTAATTATATTAAAAGTTGTCAGAATTGTAAAGATAAAGGCAGTTAGTCCAAAGCTCGTATCAATTGATCCAATACGTATAGGACAGACTGGTGTAATTCCATATATCGCCTACGTCGAACATCCACATAGTAACTATGCATTAATAATAGTTCCATATTTTCTCGTGTGGATACAATTTGATTTGGGTGTACACTTATCTTACTCGCTTTGATCACTTCTAATGCAAGTGCTTCCCATTTCTCTAAAAGCACGTATACAGGCAAAGTCTTCACCCGTACCATTTCAAAATAAACTTTATCCTTCCTGTCTTCTGGAGGATCTGTTTGTTCAAATATATCTTTCAGTTTCACTAATTCTTGTTTAAGTTGATTTGTATACTCAATTAATCGCATGGTTACGCCTCTATTCATCCGTTCTTACCTATACCATATCATGTTTAGCAAATTTAGGCATTAAACCAAGCTTATCATATTAAATCGATACAATAATTCATTGTTTTAGTAACGAATGGATTGTCAGTTTAACCTGTTCATATTCATATAGTTGTTCTTCATAATGTTGCTCTATTGAGTTATTTACGCTTATAGTTAAACGTTGCTCTACCTTTCGCGTAATATCCCCAAGTTGTAACAATGCTGTCTCAAAATCTTTTCGGCAAGCGCCACTAACTTCTGTAACTTTCACTAGTGCTAGTCCCATTATTATCACCTCACGAATTTAGTCTCTTACCTTTACTATTCGTTAAGATTAAGCTGACTCCTTCCTGTTCGACAAAACTAGAAGTAATCGTACAAAACTAGTGAGGATACTCATTTTTTTTCATTAATTAGACAAACTATTAGTAAAGGAGGTTATCTGATGAAAGGCAACCATAAAAACAAACAAAAAGAAAATGAGAATGGGAAATCATTAAAAACTGGTGATAAGAAATTAAACGGCCCTAATCGCCCATCAACATAACATTAGAAGATTTAGTTATCTTTTTTGAACGAGGCTGGGACAAAAGTCTTTATAATTGAACAAAAATCGAACCTATCTTAGCTAGAGAAAAGATGCCGATTCGGAAATATAATTCATTTCCGCGGCAGCTGCCTTAGCCCTCTCAGAGCAAAAGCTCATCAGTCTCATCTAGGCCTTTCTTCCCGCAGGAGTCTCCATATATTTCCTGCGCTAAGATAGTGTATTGATTTGCTTTTTTAGTCTAACTTATTGTATTGTTCCAGCCTCATTCGCATTATCGTACTATGCTGATTGTTCTATCAATTAATTGACCATTCCTTATTTCAAAATGCGCATCACCATATTTGGTAAGCTCCAAATCATGGGTTACGAGTATAATGGTAACGACATTTTGGTGAATTTCTTGTAGGATTTCTATAATTTGATCACGTTTTTCTATATCTAGGTTCCCCGTAGGCTCGTCACATAAAATTAACTGAGGATTATTAATAAGTGCTCTAGCGATAGCTGTTCGTTGCTGTTCCCCACCAGATAATTGAGAAGGCATATGATTTTTCCTATGAAGCATTCCTACCATGTCTAGCAGTTTTTCAGCTTTTTCTTCCGCGACTTTTCTAGGTTCGTAAGGCAAAAGCGGAATCATTACATTGGTTTGGACATCAAATTGCTCAAACAATTGAAAGTCCTGAAAGATATATCCAACAGAATTTCTACGAAAACTTCTTCGTTCCTCTTCATTTGCCTTTATTGCATCCAGATGTCCAAGTACAACTTGTCCATTATCAGCTTGCTCGATTGCTGATAATAGACGTAATAAGGTAGTTTTACCAGAACCAGAAGGGCCAGTTATGTTTAACCATGTACCTGATTCAATGGAAAAATCAATGTTATTCAATACTTGAATTAATTCTGTACCTTTTTGATAGGACTTACTGACATTTTGAAGTTTAATTTGCAATCTTTTCTCCTCCTTCAATTACTTGGTGTAACGAATACATCGAACAACCTAGCGCCACAGCAAAGACAAGAAGGAATCCTGCTATTCCTAGCAAAACCGTATCAAATGATACATCCGTCATAGACCATGTGATGAATAGACTGACTACCCAACCGAATGCGGTAGTTAAACCTGCCCATAAGAAAACTTCTTTCACAAAATAGGTTCTTGTGGCACTTTTCCCCCACCCTAAAAATAAAAACAATTGAATTTCTTTTTTTCTTTTTTTCCACATGCGCCTTAGAGATTGATACACTGTTATTACAGTAAGAATATACAGCAGTACAACAATTACAATAAATAAACCTTCAATCTCCCCGTGGATATAGGAGCCAAGTCTTGTTTGAGTAGTACTCTCCACATTTTGTATTAAGAAGAACGGAAGGAAACACGTTAAAATCGTTGACAGAAATAGTTGTATACAGGAGGCTACTAAGCTATATTGGTAAAAATGTATATTTTGGATTGCTATATTCCTTCCTTGTCTTTTAATCAGTCTTGGTTTCCTCTTAATAGAGTGTTCCGCTATTACAAGCAAAACAACAAAGATACAACTCACGCCAATAGAAAATATAAAAGGCAACCAGTTATCAGCCCTGATGCCAAATAGGCTAAACCCTATTAAGACAATAAAGATAGGTGTACCTAACATCCATATCCATTCTTTATAACGAATTCGACCAATAACTTTTTCAGACCAACCAAGCTTGGCAAGTAATTGTTCATCTTTTTGCCTATCAGAAAGTAGGTTAAAGAAAGTAAATCCAACAAAGGTTATGGCAACAATCCCATATAGTACTGTTAACATTATTTGGAGTGTATTCCAGCTAGATATGACTGTATCTGCTGCCCCAAGTGTTGTAAATGGTTGTACTACCTTGCCAATTCCTTCTACATCTACCGTAATATCTTGTAAAGACGCTCCAGCTACAATGTCAACGGTAAAGCCTTTATTTTCCCACTCATTTGCAACGTCTCTAATAATTGCGGCAGCTGATTTGTCATAACCTTCTAGCTCTGCAATCTTTACCCGAATAGCGTCAATTGGTGCATTCCCCTTAATTTTTTCTGCCCAATCGATAGATATTAATCCATGGGCAGGGGTAGTAATGAAGCTACCAGGAACAGCTGAGGGGTGAAGTTTAATATCTCGATTAGAAGCTAAATAGGGCATTTCTCGACCGTAAATTCCGAGTGGAGAAGAAGCTAAATCCTCCGTGTTTTCTTGTATCGAAAAAAATCCAACATTATAAAACTCGAATGCTTCATCTCTATTTAACGGTTCTCTAGAAATTTCATCAAGTTCAAAAAACTCAATCTCCTGAATTTCTCGATATGTAGGAACATGATATACATCATCTATACCTGTCTGTTTAACTTCAAGGTTCTTTTTATCTATCAATTCATACTGAATCGGTTCTAGTTGATAACCAATATTTTGGCTTAAACTTTGATGAGCACCCCCTAACATGTTCTCTCCTGTTCCATCATCAGGTGCTAGCTTCATATTTTCATCAACATAAAGTAGGAGGTTCTCAAAGGGTGAAGGACCGTCTTCAGGTTTAAATGTATAGACTAATTCATTGTGAAGTCTTTTTTTACTTATAAATTCATCTACTACTCTATGATAAATATCAGGTTGTTCTATCATTCCTTGAATTGGATTTTCATTTATGAAACGACTGTTCCATTCCATTATTTCACTTTCTGTTGGTTCTTCTAAGTCATCGATTGTTAATTTAATTGTACTGGGGACTGGAACATCCTTTAAACTCAAAATTGGGATTGCCAAGTCTTGATCATCAACATAATGTCCAAATATATTCTCAACTGGCTTATTCAATAAACCTAAATCATGATGTGTTAATTTCTCTTCTTCTACTGCATCGACGGCTACCACTTGATGATAGGAAGTAGGAAAATAAAAGGTCGCTATTTCTTCTATGAAGAAATTATCACCTACTTCGAATGAGGAAGGGTATTGTACTCTAGGGGAATCAAAGTTACCTTGGAAATCATACATGAATGTATCTTCTTTTGATTTATATGAATTTACCCCATCACTAGTATAATAGTCTACCTCATAATATTGAAGATTTTCTCGTTCTATCATCCACGTACGTTTTCTAGCTGTGAAAAGTCCTATGGAAGCTACAGGGGCGGCAACCTCAACTTGTGGATGGTTTTTAATTTCCTCCCATTCTTCGATTGTGATACCCCCATCACCAACACCAAGATAATTCTCTTCAATAATATTCAATTGCTTTTCAACTTCTGTTTGCTTTCCGCCTGGGCGTATTAGAATATCATAGGATCCTCTTGAAAAATTTGTTATATCCCTTTTTACCTGCTCATTAGCTTCAGAAAGTATAGATAACGTGTAAGAAACAGTGCTTATAATAATTATAAGCACTGTTATGATAATAAAAATGAAACGCTTGTTGATAAGGTTTACTTTTTTCATTTATAAGCTATCCTTGCAGTTCCATAAAACCATGGGCTTGGTCCATAATCAACATTTGAAGCTTGAGCAGAGGTTGTATATACACGATATGAGTTTGTTCTCCATATATTAGTAAACTTTTTACTGTAGCTGCCATAACCCTCTTTTTTGGTTCCATTACCAAAATCAATTTTAAAATAGCTAGATCCGGAATAATTAGTATTTACAGTTAGTGTATATTCTTTATAAGCAATACCGTCAAAGTTTGCGGGACTTAAATTTACAGTAGTTTGGACTTGTATTAAATCAGGATCTAAATTAGGATCAATCATTTCTGCAGCAGATATTTCAACGTCATTAAACATAAAAACTAAACCAAGTGCCAATAAAGATACTAACAACATTTTTTTCATTAGAAAAACCTCCTGTTTTTGGAATTATAACTATTCACATTTAGAAGATCTTTGTTGCGTACTCTAATTATACTTTAAGTTTATAGCTATAAAATTCTTAAAGTAATTTAATAAACTATTTCCCCCTTTATGGATAATATTATACTTAGTAAAATAAGAGTTTTCAATAAATTCCCAATTAAATCAATTTTTACTAAAAGCAGATGATTCATGAGGATTATTTTATTAAATACAAGCAAAATACATGAAAATTTTCCTTAAATAAGCAAATGATTATTGTTAAGTAAATGTGTTAAACTTTTTTATAATATTTTGTAAAGACTATTTAGTTAATACTAGAATAGATCTTTAATTGTTACACACCATAGTATAAATAGTTGAAAGAAAAGTGAGTAATATGGAGGCTATAAAATACAGTATGTAAGATTATAACACGCTGAACAACTAATACATAAAAAAACAAGGGTACATATAAACGAAGCTACGACACTATAAAATTTGTAGGTTGTCCAACCTAATAATACTTTACTAGCGCCGAAAAAGAGCGAGGTCTATGTTATTCGGTATTTATAAGATAAACTATTGTCTCAGCACCTTCTTTTCACAAAGTTATGCATGAAAAACGCATAATTGAAATGCTATCCTACCATAACTATCTAAATATCCAGAAAAATTTGTCATGTTGTTCTTTCTTGCATCAAGGATTTTAAATGATAGTAACCATAAAAAACCTTTCGTTTTAAATAAAATGAGCCTCCTATTTCCTTAGGTTCAACTGCTACTGGTTCAAACCACTTCTTTTTAGTGCCCCCTAAATAAAACCAATCCCGACGAATACTATCTTGGTGATCGATTATAGGATAGACAAGTCTTAACATTGGACTCTTTGGAAGTGAAATGTCGTAGAGACTTTCATAATCTCTTCTTGAGCCAGTATGTTCGACCGTTACTATAAAATCCATCAAGCCAGAATAAACTTCAGGATGGAATATTTGTGAGGCTAGCTTTTTACCGAGTGTGATTCGATTGGTTACATTAGTAAACCCGTGAACATAACATCCATACAGACTTCCTCCTCTAGTAGGAAGTAAGACAGCATTAAGCATTAAATTATTTTGTAGCCAATATGGAAGACGGAAGAATACGCTTCTTTTAAAATACGGCTGCGTAATAACGGGACGTTGTATAACGTTTTGCTCATTTATTATAAGTGCCAGCATCAATCGTTCTTTATTGTTTGTTTTTCTAAATATTTCCCATTCATGAATCATAAAATCAGACACATGAAGTTCCTTTAAGATATCTACTAATGAATGCCCATGCTTAAATAACTCATAAGCTAATAATTGTGGGTAAGCATCGGAAAAAATCAGCCAATTTGCCCGTTCATAGGTCATGAATAAGTTTTGCAATTCCTTATTTCCAAGCATGTTTTTATACGGTGGTAAATATAAATCAGTCATATTCCATCCAGCATTTCTCGATACAATACTAGCAACTAATGCCCATTTTACTTCTGGATGTTTCAAGTAAAACTCTTGGTATGCTTTTGTACGTGATATGTTGTCTAGATTATGCTTATTCGTTCTATTTATTATATAATAGAGGTACTCCCGTTTTTTCATATATATGCCCTGCCCTATATGTGATATTTTGATCTATTTTTAACTTTAAAGTTACAATGCAGGAGTTTTTCTGATATGATACTGTTTATGCTAGGGGGGAAAGCCGTGAATTATCCAAATGGAAAACGGTCACTATCCAATATAAAAAGTAAAACGACGAATCAAACATTCTCAAATAGAGGTATGACACTGGAAGAGGATATTAACCAAACGAATCAATATTATTTGGACATGGATCTTGCTATCATTCACAAGAAACCCACACCCATTCAAATCGTAAAAGTTAACTATCCTAAGCGTAGTGCAGCTGTCATTACTGAAGCGTATTTCAAGCAAGCATCAACAACTGATTATAACGGATTATACCGAAATCATTACGTAGACTTTGAGGCAAAAGAAACGAAAAATAAACATTCATTTCCGCTAGCCAATGTGCATGAACATCAGATTCATCATATGGAATCAATTATTAAACACGGCGGCATATGTTTTATGATTATCCGATTTGCACATCACGATGAAACATATCTGTTAGAAGCAAAAGAATTATTAGCCTTTTGGTATGAAAAGGAAGCCGATGGTAGAAAATCAATACCATACACGCAAATTAAGCAAAGAGGACACTTCATTCCTTTTAAATACCAAACTAGAGTTGATTACCTTTCGATTATTGATCAACTTTATTTTTAGATTGGAGGTAGTGAGAAATGGCAGAAAATAGCCAAACTCGCACTGCGCGAAGAAAACAAAAAAAATCAAAAAAGAAACCATTATGGAAAAAGATATTATTAGCATTACTTATTATTTTTCTTGCAATCGGCATAGGTGTAGCTGGTTTATTTACTTATTATATTGCCACAGCACCAGAAATTGATGCATCAAAATTATCAGATCCACTTTCTTCAAAGGTCTATGATATGAATGGTGAAATCATCGCCGATCTTGGAGAATATAAACGGACAAAAATCTCGTATGACGACTTACCTGATATACTAATCGATGCCGTGACCGCGACTGAGGATGCTAGATTTTTTGATCATTCTGGGATCGACTTAAGAAGGATTGGTGGTGCTATTATAGCAAACATCCGCCACGGATTTGGTTCTGAAGGTGCAAGTACCATTACACAGCAAGTAGTAGAAAAATCTTTCTTAACACCAGATAAAGAAATCAAACTTAAAGTACAAGAACAATGGCTCGCCTTACTGCTAGAAAAAGATTATTCGAAAGAACAGATTTTAGAGATGTATTTAAATAAAATCTATTATGGATCTGGTGCTTATGGTGTGGCTAAAGCTGCCGAAACTTATTTTGGAAAAACCGATTTACATGAGCTAACCGTAGCAGAAGCAGCTATTTTAGCAGGGCTACCGCAAAGACCGTCTGCTTATGATCCATTTAAAAATCCGGATCTAACGAAAGAAAGAATGGAAACTGTACTAAAACTAATGGTTCGTCATGACAAAATAACACAAGAAGAAGCTGACGAAGCAATGAAAGTGGATATCCCTTCCCTACTAGTTGAAAAGAAAGAAGTATCGAATCCATACGATGCCTTCCTTCAGCAAGTAGAAAAAGAAGTACACGAAAAATTAGATGGTGCCGATATTTATTCTGATGGTCTACAAATTCACACCACCTTAGATAAGAACGCTCAAGACTATGTAGATCTATTATTATCAGATTCAGAAAATAATCCAGTTGCCTTCCCTAACGAGGACTTACATGCTGGACTAGTGTTACTTGATACAAAAACGGGAGCAATTCGTGCAATTGGTGGGGACCGCAATTATCAGAATGGCTGGAACTATGCAATTCAAGGTGGTAGCCAAGCTGGTTCTACCTTTAAGCCTATCGTAGCTTATGGCCCAGCCATTGAATACAATAAAATGTCTACTTATCATCAAATTAATGATGATAAGCCATACGAAATTGCAGGAACGGACCAAGCAATCCGAAATTGGAACAGAGCATATCAAGGCTGGATGACCGCTCGATATGCTTTACAAGAATCACTCAATGTTCCAGCAGTAAAAGTATTAGAAGAAGTTGGCTATGATAACTCGCAAAAATTTGCTAATAACCTGGGGATTGAATTTGCAAATGGTCGCCCACAATTAACGGATGCAATTGGTGGCGCCGATACCAATGTTAACCCACTACAATTAGCAGGAGCTTACCAAGCATTTGGTAATGAAGGTATACGATACGAGCCTTTTGCCGTTTCGAAAGTAGTGTACCCAGATGATCGAACAATTAACCTAGCGCCAGAACCAGAAGTTGCCATGTCTGATTATACAGCTTATATGATCTCTGACATGCTAAAAACTGCCTTAGCACAAGGTTCTTCTGGTGGACCGGCTCGAATTTCAGGTTTACCTATTGCAGCTAAAACAGGTACTACCAACTTAAAAGATGTGGAAGGTACAAAGGACTCATGGATTGCCGGTTACACTACGAACTATACAACTGCAATATGGGTCGGATATGACGAGTCTAACCGCACAATGAATGATGAAAAATGGGTAGCACATAATCTATTTAAACAGCTTATGACAAAAGTACACGAGAATGTTGAGACAGCTGATTTTGTAAAACCTGATTCGGTCGTAGAAGTAAAAGTAGAAAAAGGATCAAATCCTGCTGCCCTACCTAGTGAATATACACCTAGCTCTGAAATTGTTACGGAGTTATTTGTGAAGGGTACAGAGCCTAAAAAGACATCCGAGCGATTTGATATGCTTGATCCAGTTAAAGGATTAAAAGCGGAATACAAAGAAGATAATAATTCTATTTTAGTCACTTGGAATTATGATTCTGATGAAGAAGTTAACTTTGAAGTCTCAGCTAGTGTAAACGGTGGAGACATGCAAGTCCTCTCCTCTACGGAAGAGAAACAATTAGAAATCAGCCAAGTAACACCTGGTGCTGAATATACGATTCAAGTTGTAGTAAAAAGTAAAGATAATGACCAAATTCGCAGTGAACCACAATCTGTTAAGATTCAGCTAGATAATGAGGAAGAAGAGGAAGAGAATACTCCTATCAATGCTGTAAGTGGTCTTACTGCTGTATATGATCCAGCAACATCCATTATCGATGTAAATTGGGGCTATGATGGACCACCCGCTGCTTTCGAAGTTGTAGTGGAAGGCGCACAAGGTGGTACCCAGATGGTAGAATCTAAAGGAATTGAAATTAGTGGAAACTTTACTCCTGGTCAAGTTTACACCATACATGTAACAGCGATTGGCCAAAGAGGAGCTAATGAAGGATCCCGAGGGGAAACCCGTAGTACTTCTGTTGAAATTCCTGGAAATGATGATACTAATCCAGATCCAGAAGATGAAGCAGATGAAGCATCTAACCCTAATTCTGACAATCAGGGCGATGAAGACAATGGAGAAGAATAGTTGATTTAACTAAAAAAGCTGTCACAGTTTATCGTGACAGCTTTTTTAAATTGATTCTCGCTTTTTCATTCTCTTTTGGCCTTCTCTACATACTTCTAATAAGGGACATTCTGGACAATTCGGATTTTTCGCCTTGCAATGGTAACGTCCAAAAAAGATTAACCGATGATGGGTAACACTCCATTCATCCTTCGGTACCTTTTTCATTAACGTTTCCTCTACTTCAATGACGGAATCCTTCCAGCGGCAGATACCTAATCGTTTGGAAACCCGCTCTACATGTGTGTCTACAGCAATAGCCGGTTCACCAAAGGCAACAGATGCAACGACATTAGCCGTTTTTCGACCAACCCCTGCTAATTTTACTAGCTCATCTTTTGACCTTGGTACTTCCCCACTATATTCCTCAAGTAATACAGTGCAAAGCTTCTGAATGTTTTTTGCCTTATTACGATACAATCCGATAGACCGGATGTCATGCTGTAGTTCTTCAAGTGGTACGGCTAAATAATCCTCAGGTGTTTTATACTTTTGAAACAGATCCTTTGTAACTTTGTTTACTAGTGCATCTGTACATTGCGCTGATAATAAGACTGCTATTACAAGCTCAAATGGATTACTATGGGTTAACTCACATTCTGCATCTGGAAACATCTTACCTATTTCGTCTAAACAGAATCGAATTTGTTTCTTGTTTAACATTAGTCCTCTCCCTCTAGCCAATTATAATAAAATGATGTATCTCTTTTTGAATTATTTACATTACTTTGTTTGGTGGTCTGATTATCATGGAATCGCTTGGAGGCCTGACGAGCTTGTTCAACGGTATGAATCCCTTTCTTTTGCCATTCTCTAAGAATTCGGTCCATATATTTAAAGTTTAACTTAGCCATCAACACAGACTCTCGAAGTGCAGCCTTAATCAATGCTGGTGAGATCTTGTCCTCATCCAACCAAACATTAATCGTCTCTATTTCAAATGGTGAAAGTGGCCTACCAAATTCCTGTTCAAACAAAATAAATAATGTGCCATCATCATTGTCTTTCTTCTCTTCCTTTACAGGCTGGTATAATTTTTCCCATAATGGCTCAAGTGAATAGGATTCGCTTAACTGATTTTGACTGTTCTCTGAACGCTCAATCTTCAAGAGATTCCGTTGAATTAGCTTGCGGAGAATCTTCGAGCATTCATTATCGTCCACAGTCAAATAATCCGATATTTCATGTATAGTAGGAAAATCGTTGCCCTGTAAAATAAATCGATGGATGTGTAATATAACGGTTAAATCGGTCTCATTAAGCCCTAACGTTTTATAAGAGAGCAATAATTCACTCGGTATGCTTATTTGATTATTCATAATATCTTGAATCAACATGTTTTTTTTCATATAGTGCACCTCATATTAAGTATAGCATGAATTGGATGTACATATAAATGTGGCTGTCCCTAATTGGAACAGCCACATTTAGTTTTTTATGGGTACAAACGATTTAACAATCTTGGGAATGGAATTGTTTCACGAACATGCTCTACTCCTGAAAGCCAAGCAACCGTACGCTCTAAACCTAAACCGAATCCAGAGTGTGGTACACTTCCGTATTGTCTTAATTCCAAGTACCATTTGTAAGCTGGCCCTGTTAAACCATGGTCTTCATAACGTTTTTTCATTAGCTCTAAATCATCAATTCGCTGCGATCCACCTATAATTTCACCGTATCCTTCTGGAGCAATTAAATCTGCGCAAAGAACAACTTCCTCACGATTTGGATCTGGTTTCATATAAAATGCTTTAATTTCTGCTGGATAATTCGTAATAAATACAGGTTTATCAAAGCTTTCTGCAATTGCAGTCTCATGAGGTGCACCGAAATCCTCACCCCACTCAATATCTGTAAAGCCCTTTTCCTTTAATAATGCAATCGCATCATCATAAGAAATCCGTGGGAATGGAGCTTTAACTTTTTCAAGCTTCGAAGTATCTCTCTCAAGAATATCTAACTCTAATTTACAGTTTTGCAATACAGATTGAACGATATGGCTAACATAATTTTCTTGGATTACTAGGCTTTCTTCATGGTCTACAAATGCCATTTCTGGTTCAATCATCCAGAATTCAATCAAATGACGACGAGTTTTAGACTTCTCTGCACGGAAAGTTGGTCCGAATGAGAATACTTTTCCAAAGGCCATTGCTGCAGCTTCCATATATAATTGTCCACTTTGAGATAGGTATGCATCTTCATCAAAGTATTTGGTATGGAATAATTCCGTTGTTCCCTCTGCAGAGGATCCTGTTAAGATTGGCGGGTCAATCTTGATATATCCGTTATCATTAAAGAATTCATATGTAGAACGAATAATTTCATTTCTTATTTTCATTACAGCATGTTGTCTTTTAGATCGTAACCATAGATGGCGATGATCCATTAAAAATTCTGTTCCATGCTCTTTCGGTGTGATAGGATAATCAACAGACTCATGAATTAATTCAATATCCGAAACTTGCATTTCATAACCAAATGGGGAGCGAGTATCTTCTACAATAGTACCAGTAACATAAATAGAAGATTCCTGTGTTAAGCTTTTTGCAAGCTGAAATGTTTCTTCACTAACATCACTTTTGGCAACAACAGCTTGCATAAAGCCTGTGCCATCACGTAATTGTAAGAATGCAATTTTACCACTAGAGCGCTTATTAGCAAGCCATGCTCCGATTGTTACTGATTTCCCCTCATGTTTGGGTACTTGTGCGATTGTTGTTTTCAACGAAATAACCTCCATTAGTAAAAAATTTGCTTCGTCATGTGAATATCTATTATTGATGTTTTTCTACAAATCGTTTAATTCGATGAGCAGCTTCAATTAATTGCTCTATTTCGATTGCATAAGATAAACGCATGTAATTAGGTGCTCCAAAGCCTGAACCAGGTACTACAGCAACCTTTTCCTCTTCCAGTAATGCTGTTACCCAGTCATCCACAGAATCAAAGCCATTTAATTTAGCAGACCCGGATACATTTGGAAATAAATAGAATGCTCCCTGAGGCTTTTTACAGGTCACACCAGGAATAGTAACGATTAAATCATATAACGCATCGAGTCTTTCTGCAAACACTTTACGCATTTCAATAGTTGGATCCTCTTTTGCTTGATATGCTGCTAACGAAGCATATTGTGTAATTGAAGTTGGATTAGATGTTGAATGCGATGCTAAATTAGTCATTGCCTTTATAATTACTTCTGGACCTGCAGCATAGCCGATTCTCCATCCAGTCATCGCATGTGATTTCGATAGGCCATTAATCACGATGGTCTGCGCTTTTAATGCAGAAGAAAGTTGTGCAATAGATACATGCTTATCTTCTGTGTAGATTAATTTTTCATAAATTTCATCAGAAATGATAACAATATTATGCTTTAAGCAGATTTCTCCTAACGCTTTTAGCTCATCTTCACTATACATCATCCCTGTTGGATTACTAGGAGAATTTATAATGACGGCTTTTGCACGATCCGATATTGCTGCTTCCAATTGTTCTGGTGTAATTTTAAAATCATTTTCTTCCAAGCCATCTACAATAACGGGTTTCCCGCCAGCTAGTTTAATTTGTTCTGGATAGCTTACCCAGTACGGCGCTGGAACAATTACTTCATCACCTTCATTTAAAATCACTTGAAAAAGCGTATATAAAGCATGCTTAGCACCTGAAGTTACAATGATCTCATTCATTTGATAATCAAGCTCGTTATCCTGTTTTAACTTCTTCATAATAGCTTGCTTTAATTCATTAATACCACCAGCAGGTGTGTACTTCGTCATGCCTTGATCCATTGCATCTTTTGCAGCTTGAATAATATATGCTGGTGTATTAAAATCTGGTTCACCTGCACCAAGTCCTATAACGTCAAAACCATTATTTTTTAATTCCCTCGCCTTTGCTGTAATAGCTAGGGTTGACGATGGGGTTAATGTTTTTACTCTGTTTGCAATCTCCATTTTGCAATTCCCTCACTTAATCGAACATTTTTTTAAAGCGAAATTCTTCATACTTTGAGCCATCAAACATAGACACATAATCCATCACATATCGTCCCGCTTCATCGTAGTAGGTAATCTCCCATAATGGATTATGATCGGTAATTGCCGGAACAATTTTAATGAACACACAATTTGTACATGTTTGTTGCCAACTTTGACGAATGGATTCAACTGGAATAATCTCATCCTCATTAATGGTGGTTAATTTATCCTCTTCATCATCAGGAACAAACACCATTAAACTTCCATTATCTTCAGTAGTACCAGTGACGATATAATGGAGTGTATCCCCGTGGTATCGCATCGTTTCCACTACTTCTATTACTTCTGTTTCCTCGATTACTCGTTTTTCAGCATTTTCAAACCCATTCGTTTTACTTTTTTCTATATTGTTATATAAAACCGATAAAAAGATAAGAATAGCAACAACAACAATGATCAATGCGAATATAACCCATTTTGTCCAGGAGGGGGCATTTATATTATTTCTTCGCATACGTTACCTACGTTTGTTACTACCTTCAAATTTCTAATACTTGGCTGATTCCTTTTGTTTCTTCCCATATCATTTACCCTCCAAATTCCTATACCTATCAAATTGCTTCTATTCTTATCAATTATTACTAATCATAGTTGCTTATATGCTGCTAATACTATAATTACGTTGAACTTAAATAAGATGAAACACATCCATTATACCAAGCATTTCCCGATTTTTGTTTTGATTTTATTTATTTCAACCAAAAAACTTCTAAACTCCATACCATCTCATTGAACTGATGCACCCCGCATCAGTTTTTTTATGTCAAAACAGTATTACAGAATGAAGAACAACGTGATACCATACCGTATTGAAAATTAATGGTTAAAACCATTCTCTTGCTTTTTTCATTAACTCGGTTGTTGAATCAAAGGCAATCGGTACTTTTGGAATGGATTCTGTGAAATACTTTCCATAAGACGATCTAATCATTCTCGCATCACACACAAATACAATCCCTCTATCATTATTAGAACGAATAAGCCTTCCGAACCCTTGTCTAAAACGGATAACGGCATTTGGAAGTGCTAAATCATAAAATGCATTTCCACCAGTTTTCTTCATATCTTGCGCTTTTGCCTCATATACAGGGTGATTAGGAGGTTGAAATGGCAATCTTACTATCATTAAACACGATAGATCATCACCTGGAATATCGACACCCTCCCAAAATGAACTTGTTCCTAGTAGGATTGATTGATCAAATGTTTGGAAGTTCTTTTTTAATCTTTCTCTACTACCACTTGAAATACCTTGGGCAATGAGTACAAACTTTTCATTTTCCATGGATTCTTTAATTAAATAATACGATTTTTTAAGCATATCATACGATGTGAATAGTACCAGCATCCTACCACTGGTGATTTCTGCAAGGGATAGGATAGCCTCACAAGTTGCCATAACAAAATCGTCCGAATTACTATAATTCCACTCTGGAAAATCGTTCGGTACCATCACACGTACTTGATCTTCATAAGAAAAAGGTGAGGGTAATTTTTTCGAATAAAGCCGATTATTTGGTATTCCTAGCCGTTTTTGAATGAAACTAAACGAATTTTTCATCGTTAAAGTAGCACTGGTTAAAATAACACTTTCTTTTACAGCAAAAAATTGTTCTTGAAGCACAGAGGATACATTAACTGGTTCACTATATAAATAAACCGCATTTTTAGCACCATATGCTTCAATTTCTATCCATTTCACGGCAACAGAATCATTATCAAGTAAGAATAATTGTTCTATCCCATCAATAAAGGATTGAAGTAATTCAATACGATGCTCTGTTTCATCCTTTGCTTCTTTATCAGTCAATTGTTGGCTTATGATAGTAAGGTAATGGATTAAATCCCGAATGTAAAAGATAACCCTTGTAGCCATCTCTATAATTGGATTCCATCTCGCTTCTTTCTCTTTTCTTTCTTCATACCGATACTGAATTCGGCCGACATCACTTAAGACCTTCTTCGTTCCCTCTAGGTGTAACACATATTGAAATATTGAACGGAATAAATCGTCTAATTCATACTTGGTTAAGCTTACCAAATCATTCCAGCGTTCAGAGGAAACGGCTTCTTTGATCTGTACATGATTAGTGGCAAGCTTATCTATCCATTTCCCTTCTCCAAAGGTTCCGATTTGGTTGATTACATGTTGCATATTAACATAATCAAGCTTTAAACCATAGTGTTTTGAAGCGGTCTCCTCTAAGTGATGTGCCTCATCAATGATAACTTTATCGTATTTTGGTAAAAACTGATACTCATTAAATATATCGGTACATAATAATGCATGATTCGTAATAATAATATCTGCTAATTGTGCTTTTCTCCGTGCTTTCTGGTAGTAGGAATATTTAAACCATGGTGAAGAAGGATCCGCTTGTCCTTCCGTATCAGCAGAGATTCGTCTATAAAATAGTTGGCCATGGGAAGGCAAGTGTAATTCATCTATATCACCTGTTTCGGTTTCCAATAACCAGACGAGAATCATTGCTTTCGTTAAGGCAATATCATAATTATCCTGCTCAGCGGAATACAATTCATGAATGAATTTTTCAATACTAAGATAATGCTGCTTTCCTTTTAATAACGCCACTTTAAATGGAAATGATATTAGCTTTTTTACTAAAGGAATTTCTTTTTCTAATAGCTGTGATTGAAGCTGTGTCGTATACGTACTAATTACGATTTTTTTATTTGTTTTTACCGCTTCATAAATAGCTGGTATCAAATATGCTAATGACTTTCCTGTACCGGTCTCCGCTTCAATTAGAGCGTGTTTTTTTCCCTGGAATGAATCATAAATGTCCTCAGACATGATTCGTTGTCCATCTCGTTTTTCGTACTGTTTAATCGCTGATTCCATCGAACCGTTCTCTTCATAGATAGAATCTAAATACTCGCCATAGGAAGTCGCGATCATTACCTTTTCACGCTTCTTAGGGGTATTATTAAGAAAAGCAAGTCCCTTATAACTAATATAATCCGTTTCCTCAGTCTCAAAGGCAACTAGTTCCATTTGTTTGTTTAGAATGTCATATAAATCGGACTTTAATGATTTTTCGATTTTTAAAAGATGCTGTAATGTTTCATATGGTAAGGTAGATATCTTTTCCTTTAAGATAAGGAAAAGCTTTGCTGTTACATAAGCATCTGATAAGGCACGATGAGGATTATCATGTTTAATCTTTAAATAATCCGCCAACTGCCCTAACTTAAAGCCAGGTGCCTGTGGAAACAGTATTCTAGTTAATTCCACCGTATCCAGTACAGGATTTCGTAATCTAGGTTTACCAATAGACGTTAGTTCTGAATTTAAGAATCCCATATCAAATGGAACATTATGAGCGATTAGGTAGCTGTTTTCTAGTAAGGTCGTTATCGTATCCGCCATTTCTGTAAAAGATGGTGCATCTTTTACATCTTCATCTTTAATTCCCGTTAACTTCGTAATAAAGGGTGGTATCGATTTTTCTGGGTACAACATCGTTGAAAATTCATCCGTAATTCGATCATCTTCTATTACAACGATACCCACTTCGATAATTTTATCTTGGTTTGCACTAGAATTTCCTGTTGTTTCTAAATCCAAGACAACAAATCGATTCATTCCCTCACCACCTTTATGTGTCATTTAATATAATGTACTTCATTGTATCGTTTAAACTTTATTCCTTTTTTTCTTCATCACAAGTTGAAGAGGTATCTCAGGTTAAAAGGATAACCTACCTAAGAGACACCTCCCCTACCATTCCTTATGTATTACCAAACCAATCAATTTCTCCGGAATATACCTTCTTAATCGTGCCATCCTCATACTTCGCTAATAATGCCCCGTCCTCGGCAATTCCTGTTAATACTGCTCTTTGAACATCATGAAACGTCTTAATGCTAGTAACCTCTCCGATTCGATAACCATAGCTTTCCCACTTTTCCTTAATTACCGAAAATCCTTTATCGAGGAAATCTTCATACGTCTTTTCGAAGTATAGTAATATTTGTTGAATTAATTCTGTCATATTCCATGACTTACCAGTTTCTATCTTTAAAGATGTTGCTTTCGATTGAATATCTTCAGCAAGGTCATCCGGTTCGTGATTCACATTAATTCCGATTCCAATAACCACATATTGGATACGGTCTTGTTCTGCTTGCATCTCCGTTAGAATACCTGAAGTTTTTTTATCCTGTAATAAAATATCATTTGGCCATTTAATTTTTGGATTAATCTTCAATTCTTTCTTCAATACGTCGGCTAATACGGTTGCCGTGAGTAAGGTCAATTGAGGAGCTAAATATGGTGGGATAGATGGCCTTAGAATAATACTCATCCATATCCCTTTGTTCTTCGAGCTATACCATGCACGGCTTAATCTTCCCTTACCAGCAGTTTGTTCATCTGCAATAACGACTGTCCCATGATCTGCATGATTCGTAGCCAAATCATGCGCAATATGCTGGGTAGAGGTAGTGGATTCCTTATGAATAATTGATTTGCCTAACCAGTTTGTGTTTAATCCCCATTGTACGGTATTTTCACTTACTTTATTTGGTGATTGAAGAATTCGATAGCCTCTGTTTCGAATCCCCTCGATAACATAGCCATCTTTTTCTAATTCCTTAATATGCTTCCAAATTGCACTGCGAGAAATTTGGAGCTGATTTGAAATCTCTTGTCCAGATATATAGCTATCCTGGTTACTGGATAATAAATTAATTATTTTTGCTCGGGTGGATTCCATTTTAGCCAATCCTTTAATATCATATTGTTGTTTTGTAATTCTCCTAGAACAACTAACCTTTCTAGTTTTACCAGTTTGTCCTGAATCCAGGGTCCTTTTGGAACAGCAGGAAATAATTTTATTATATCATTTCCATTGATATTTAGGTCTTTTTTTGATGTAAGGTTTAATTGTTTTTTTAATCTGTAAAGTTCGTCCTTGTCTATCTTAGTTGGGAACATAATCTCCGTAATTCGATAGAACGCGTTGTAATAATCTGGTAGGAGTTGATATACTAACCAATTATCCAAGCCGTTAGCTTTATAATAATCAACTGCTTGGTTCAATTGGAAGGCTTCTCTTAGAATTTTATTAGAACATTTCCATTCCTTGCCAATAATTCTTATGTCTAATTCAGGCTCCATCTGATGAATGAGACAGAGCACTTCAGCTAATGTATGCAATGGTTGAATAATAGGGACAAGCTTGGCAATTAGATGATAATCTTTCAGAACTGGAAGCTCTTGGTCTATCCTTAATTCTACCATATAGGATAGTGCGGTCTTGACATCCTTACCAGCAAATAATTTCTGTAACTCCACGGTTATCCGCTCAACAGCAAGTCCCGTTATCGATTGCCTCGTAGCCATAATTGCTTTTAAAGTGTTTTCTTCTATTTGGAATCCTAGTTGACTGGAAAAGCGAATTGCTCGTAGAATCCGAAGCGGATCTTCTTGAAATCGATCATGGCCATTGCCCACAGCTCGAATTAATGCTTTCTCAATATCTTCTCGACCATGAAACAGATCAATTATATAACCATGCTTGTTCATGGCAAGGGCATTAATGGTAAAGTCTCTTCTCGCTAAATCCTCGTCAATCTTATCAATAAATTGTACAGAATCAGGATGGCGCTGGTCTGAGTACTCTCCTTCCACTCGAAAGGTAGTTACCTCATACGAAATACCACGATGTCTTACGATGACTGTTCCATGCTGAATTCCTACAGGGATTACTTCATCAAAAATAGCCTGCACCTCAAAAGGCTTTGCAGAGGTTGTAATATCAACATCACCAATTGGTCGTTTTAATAAAAAATCTCTAACACAGCCACCAACAAAAAATGCCTGGTGACCTGCTTCTTCTATCGTTTCAATAATAGCTAACGCTTCTCGAAAAGGCTCTGTTAGTTCCTTCATTATTCCTAAACACCTCTATTTACTAATTCGATAATAATTTATGATATAAGTCCATGTACTGGTTTAATATAATAGATGAATGGAAATGATTCCGAACACGTTCAAGAGCTGTTTCAGAAAAACGCTTTAGTAATGACTCATCAGTTAGTAACTGCTTGGCATAGTAAGCTGCTGTTTCGACGTCGCCTAATTCCACAATATATCCTGTTTCATCGTGAACAATAACCTCTGGTATCCCACCAACATTCGTACCAATACAAGCTACTTCGCAAGCCATTGCTTCTAATAATACTAATCCAAAACTTTCTTTTTCTGAAAGTAATAAATTCAAATCTGCTATCGATAATAAATCACTTATATTTTTTTGTTTGCCTAGGAATAACACATCATCCTGAATACCTAATCTAGTCACCAGATTAAATGTATTAGTATATTCCGGACCATCTCCGACTAGCAGTAACTTCGCTTTCATACCATCTCTTATTCGCTTAAATGTGTTGACAGTATCCTCTAGGCGCTTTACTTTTCGAAAGTTTGAAATATGTATAATTACCTTATCATCTTCCTGTATACCATATTGTGCCTTAATTTCTTCTAAATCTCGCTTATAGTACTCTTCCTCGTTAACAAAATTGTAAATCACGGAAATTTCTTTATCTGTTTCGATCATATGTTTTGTCTGATTAGCTAAATCCTTGGATACTGCTGTTACAGCATCAGAATTTTCAATTCCATATTTAATCATCCGCTTAAATGTATTATCAATCCCTAATACCGTTATATCTGTTCCATGTAATGTTGTAACTATTTTCACATCACGTTTAGCCATATCCCGTGCTAAAATAGCACACACTGCATGTGGCATGGCATAATGAACGTGTAGAATATCTAGTTCTTCACGATCAATCACTTCAGCCATTTTGGTAGCTAAAGCCAAGTCATATGGAGGATATTGAAATACTGGATAATGACCAACTTCTACCTCATGATAATAAATATTGGGAATTACTCGGTTTAAACGAAAAGGTAGACTAGACGTTATAAAATGTATTTCATGCCCCTGCTCGGCAAGGAGCATCCCTAATTCTGTAGCAATCACACCTGATCCACCCACTGATGGATAACAGGTTATTCCTATTTTTTTCATCTTCAATATTCCTTTTTCCCTTTCATTATCTTTCTCCAGTCAAGACTACCATGCTCTAATCCATGTATAAATATTTCAGCCGAACTTATGTTCGTTGCAAGTGGAATTTGATGTACATCACAAAGCCTTATAAGTGCACTTACATCTGGTTCATGAGGCTGAGCGGTTAAAGGATCACGGAAGAATATAACCATATCCATCTCATTATTCGCAATCATGGCTCCAATTTGTTGATCGCCACCTAATGGCCCAGATAGAAAACGATGAATGGCTAAGCCCGTTTCCTCGGTAATTAACTTTCCAGTAGTCCCTGTTGCAAATAATTGATGCTTTTCTAACACGTGTTTGTAAGCTAAAGCAAAATTAATAATGGTTTGTTTCTTCTTATCATGAGCTATTAATGCAATATTCATAAACTACCTCCATTTATTAATCCAAATCTAGGACATTTTCCAAACCATAGACTAGTTCGTCAATGTGAAACACCTGATTTACGGATAATTTAATTCCTTCCATAAAGGACTTTCTATTCATTGAATCATGTTTAATCGTTAATGTTTGGCCCTCTCCTCCAAAAATAACCTCCTGGTGTGCGACGAGCCCTGGTAACCGTAAACTATGTATGTGGATGCCATCATCCTGTGCTCCTCTTGCCCCTTTCAGTACCTCTACTTCATCAGGGTGGCCTTGTGCTTTACTCTCACGTACCGTTTTTATCATTTCAGCAGTTTTTATTGCTGTTCCAGATGGCGCATCAACCTTTTGATTATGATGTTTTTCGATAATTTCGATGTCTGGAAAATATCTCGCTGCTATTTTGGAAAAATGCATCATAAGTATAGCTCCTATTGCAAAGTTGGGCGCGATAATTATGCCAGTTTTATTCTCTTTTGCTACTAGTTTCATCTCTACTAGTTGCTCGTTGGTAAATCCAGTCGTACCCACTACACAGCGTATATTTTGCTGTAAAGCGATAAGAATATGATGATAGCTTGCTTCAGCAACCGTAAGATCTATTAATACATCTACTTCCGTTGCATAGAAGCACTCCTCTGGATTTTGATATACCGGAATAGCCTTCTCAGCTAGTGATGATATAGAAGATGCTTTATGATCAATGCAAGCAACTAGATTAAAGCTTGGCTCTGCTAATACCATTTGTACTGCCTCAGACCCCATACGCCCACGAGGACCAGCAATAACTATATTTTTCCTCATTCTCGCCCCTCCTGTTGCAATTCCTTCTTCGTCCATCTATCCTTATCTCTCGTTTCGAATTTCGTCATCGATCGGTTAAAAGCGTCCGACAGGTCAATATCTAATGAATTAGCCATACATGCAATAACGAATAAGATGTCACCTAATTCATCTTCCACTGTATTTTCTTTCTCAGTAGATTTCTTCGGCTTCTCCCCGTAATAATGATTCATTTCCCGAGCGAGTTCTCCTACCTCTTCCGTTAATCTAGCCATTAAAGCTAAAGGTGAAAAATAACCCTCTTTAAATTGACTAATGTATTGATCAACTCTTTTTTGCATTTCTTTTGTAGTAATATCTGAAGTACGAATAATAATCTGCCCCTTTTCGAGTAGCATTTTCTTTAATGTTAGCGAATCCGATAGTTTTTGACAAATTATTTAGCACGGGAAAGCATTGTTCTAACCATTTAAATTGATTATAATAGAAAAAGTGTTCTATCGTATCATTTTATAAATGGAGGTGCAACAATGATTTTCGGCTTAAAAATTAAAAATATCCTTTTCATCTTAATTGGTGCTGCTATTTTTTCTTTTGGAATCGTTCACTTTAATATGCAGCATAACCTTGGTGAAGGTGGTTTTACTGGTATTACCTTAATCTTATATTTCGCTTTCAAATGGGATCCAGCTATTACGAATATCGTTCTGAACATTCCAATCCTCCTTATTGGTTGGAAATTTCTCGGTCGAAATACACTTTTTTACACAATCATTGGGACTTTATCTGTTTCTTTATTCTTAAGCATTTTCCAGCTTTATGAATATGAAATTCATTTAGAACAAGATATGTTTCTTGTTGCGTTATTTGCCGGTGTATTTATCGGAGTAGGACTAGGAATTGTATTTCGATATGGAGGAACTACTGGTGGTGTAGATATTATTGCAAGAATTGTACATAAATATATAGGTTGGAGCATGGGGAAAACCATGTTTATTTTTGACTTTGTCGTAATCGTTACCTCCATTTTTACCATTCTTGAACTTGACCAAGGAATGTACACATTAGTTGCTGTATATGTAGGTGCACGAGTCATTGATTTCATACAGGAAGGTGCCTACTCAGCTCGCGGAGCAACTATTATCTCCTCTAAGAGTGATGTGATTGCAAAGAAAATCATGAACGATATGGACCGTGGCGTAACCGTTCTAGATGGACGTGGAAGCTTCACAGGAGAAAAAAGAGATGTATTATATTGTGTTGTCGGTAGGAATGAAATTGTAAAATTAAAGAGCATTATTAATGCAATTGATCCGCAAGCCTTCGTTGCAGTCGGCACTGTCCACGATGTCTTGGGGGAAGGATTCACATTAGACGAAAACAAAAATCCAATTAATGATTAAGTGAATCTAGTTGTATAACGAAGATATAATTGGATATTACTCTGTGGCATTACACAGTGAAAAACCTGTGATAACGGAAAAACCAATAGAGGGGAGAGCATGATGTACACGCTCCCCCCTGCAAAAAGTCTTTCCTTTTACAAAAAGCAAACAATTTATAATAAAAATCCGTACGAATGTGAACTCTAATGATAGTCAACATGATCCGGATTTTTTAATTTTATTCCCTATATTTATCTAATGAATTGTTTAATCTTGGTTACTTGCTACAATCATTAAAATAAAACGGATTAATTCCGCAACTGCTACTACTGCAGCAGCTACATATGTCATAGCAGCAGCATTTAATACCTTCTTCGTATCACGTTCCTCATTATTTCGAATGACACCAGTAGATACTAACTGCGCCATTGCTCGATTAGAGGCATCGAATTCCACCGGTAATGTTACTAATTGGAATAACACCGCAGCAGCAAAGAAAACAACCCCAATCACGGCAAGCTCTGTCATACCAATTATAAAACCTGCAATGATTAAAAATATTGATATATTAGAGCCAAAGTTTGCTACCGGTACTAAAGCACTTCTAAATCGTAAAAATGCATAGGATTCTGCATCCTGAATGGCATGTCCTACTTCGTGAGCAGCAACAGCAGATGAAGCCATGGATTGTCCGTGATAAATACCACTTGAAAGAAAAACAGCTTTTTTCCTTGGGTCATAATGATCTGTTAGTGTTCCTTTTGTCTCATGAATTTCAACATCATAAAGTCCATTATCATTGAGAATTTTACGTGCCACTTGAGCACCTGTCATCATAGATGATGTAGCTACTTTAGAGTATTTATTATACGTACTTTTTACCTTTGATTGTGCCCAAAGTGGGATAATCATAAGAAGTACTATATAGATTAAATAGGTTCCAAGAGTCATGGTACATTCCTCCATTATGTTAATGTGTCTCTATAGTCAATTTTAGTCAAATAGTCAGATTTAGTCAATTAATTTGTCGTTATCTCTATGCTGCTTATCCTTCTTCTCACCATGATATTTTCTCCAACTAACATAAGATAATGTACATACTATAGATCCGCCAACAATTAGCAGTAACCAATAAAAGGGCAAAAGATTATCCTCTCTCTTTTCTTCTTTCATGTTGGCAAGTATAACATCACTCCAAAGCAATTCCATCAGAATAAAAAAAACTATCCCTATGATAATCCAAATCAAGATTTTTATAGATCGTTTCTTTTTCATAGAGATCACCCTTTTCAATGAGTATCTCTATAAATGTATGACATTCCATTAGCTGTTATAACTTACAGGCTTGGCTTATCTTTAATGGTTAACTTGTAAGCAATCCATATGGATACAATACTGAGCCAAAATGTAAAATAGCCTATTTTATCCATATACGCGGTTAGTGTAGAATAAATTGGCATCATTCCAAATACATAGTCAATTACATCATTATGTAAAGTCCAAATAGCTGCAATGACAATATGTATGAGCCTTATTTTGTAATAGGGAGCATATAGTAATCCTTGGATTGCCATGGCTGCATGAGATACCATTAACATATAACCACTAGGAGCTAATTCCCCATTTAGCCACAACGTTAATACGTTCATCACAACAGCCCAGATTCCATATTTAAACAAAGTGATAATAGCCAAAGCTTCAATCAAAGGAAAATGCTTTCTAAAAATAAAAAACAACAAAAATATCGTAAAGAATAAGCTTGCAGTCGGACTATCTGGTACAAATATAAGGAAAATTGTTGGTGTAATTGCTAGCTGAGAGCGATACCAATAAAACCCATAGATTGTGCCAATTAAATTAATGATAAATAATAGAACAAGGAAGCGCTTATCTAGCAATATCGCTTTTAACATGTAAATATACTTCTCCTCCTTAAAAAATGAAAAGCACCTTTACCATGTTGGCAAAGGTGCTTTTCTAACATTGATTATTCTGCCGCCTGCTCATTGACTGAAATTATAAAATCAACCAATTGTTCAAGCTCTTCTTCCGTACCAGTAAACATATTAGCAGGCATGCTACCAATACCTTCTTTTGCAATAGTAGCAATTTCTTCTGCAGTATGTTCAGTACCAATAAGCGCTGGTGCTGCAGAACTACCTTGTAATGCATCACCATGACACTGTAAACAGCTCGTTTCATAAGCAGCAAAGCCCTCATGTGACGTATCTATTTCAACTTCAGTTGGTGGAATTGGTTTATTCATTTCTGCACGCTCTTCCCAATTAACATGAGATGCAGAAGTATATGTTAACCATACTACAGATACTAAAGCAAGTAACATCATAATAACAGCTATTGGCCGTTGATGTGGTCTACGTCCAGGACCATTATCTAAGAATGGTGCTAGAAGGAGCGCTCCGAATGCAAGACCAGGTAACCCAATCATACCAAGTAATACATACGGTCCACTAGCGAATTCATATTTAAGTAATTCATACAAGAACAAGAAGTACCAGTCTGGTAAAGGTATATATGCTGCATTCGTTGGATCAGCCATTCCTTCTAGTGGAGATGGATGTGCTAATGTAAGACATAAAAATCCAACTAAAAATACTGCACCTACTAACCACTCTTTTAATAAGAAGTTGGGCCAAAAAGCTTCTGTTCTTCCAGGATACTCAGAATAATCTTTAGGTATTTGTGATGCTTTACGCTCTGCCGGTACACGAGAATCTCCGACAAATTTCATTCCTTTTCCCTTATGCATAGCCTTCCCCTCCTTTTTATAGTGGTCCAGAAATACCTTGTCTACGGATTAAGATAAAGTGAGCTCCCATAAGCGCAAATAATGCAGCTGGTAGGAAGAATACATGAATCGCAAAGAAACGAGTCAATGTTTGAGCTCCTACAATTTCTTCATCACCCGCAAGTAATGCTTTTAGATCGCCACCTATGAGTGGTACTTGTTCGGCCATCTCTAATCCTACTTGTGTAGCAAAGTATGCTTTGTTATCCCAAGGTAATAGATATCCTGTGAATCCTAAACCTAGCATAACAAAGAAGATAAGTACCCCTACCATCCAGTTTAATTCACGAGGTTTTTTATATGCTCCTTGGAAGAACACCCTTAAAGTATGTAATAAAAGCATTACGATAACGACACTAGCACCCCAGTGGTGCATGCCACGTACAATTTGACCATGTGCAACTTCAGTTTGTAAGTAATATACAGATCTCCAAGCGTTTTCAATATCTGGTACGTAATACATCGTTAAGAACATACCTGATAAAATTTGAATAACAACCACGAAGAATGTTAAACCACCAAAACAATATACAAATGCAGAAAAATGATGGGCAGGGTTAACATGTTCTGGTACTTCATGGTCTGCAATATCCCGCCAGATTGGCGTAATATCAATACGCTCATCGATCCAGTCATAAATCTTTTGTAGCATAAATAATTACGCCTCCTTTCTAGATATTGCTTTACCTAAGTATAGCATTCCATTTTCCACTTTTTGTTCATACAAAGGTAATGGCGCTGTCGGTGGTGTTCCTGGAACGTTCACACCATCCTTGGTGTAGCGACCATCATGACATGGGCAAAAGAATTGGTCCGGAAAACTTTCATTTCCCTCCCATGATACAACACAGCCTAGGTGTGTACATATTGGGGAAAGTGCTACAATGTTTCCGCTATCATCTTTATAAACCCACGCAGTTCTTGTTGGTTGTGACTCATACCATCCATCTACTTGTTCAATTTGCCAATCGACACGTTGAGGTGTTGTTGTAATATCTTCAACAGCAAGACCGACGTTTACATAGTCACCATCACTTGGTGGCTGTAAAACTGGGTCAATCGCCATTCTGAGCATAGGTGCAAGCAAACCAGCAGCCATAAATCCTCCAACACCTGTTAGTGTATAATTCAGAAATTGACGACGGGACACTTGTTGCTTTTCTTCGCTCATGATTTTCCCCCCTCTTCACAATAATCACGGACAATAATTTTAATCATATTACTAGGACATTATCATGATAGCGCAAACTTACTGCTCGGTCAATACATATCCATCTATGTTCTGAAAGATTTCATAATTTTATTACGTTTACCAATAACTGCGTATAAGATCGATGACATCTGGAACTTGTCCCCTAATTAGTTGCAGCATATTAGCGGAATTTGTCTCATCAACCTGAACTCCAGGAACCCATAAGAGATTAGCCTCTAAATTTTTTTCATAACGCTTCCAACTAGCATCAAAGGTTAAGATGAACACATGCTCAAACGGTTGTTTCTTAATTTCTTCACACCACTCATTTAGTCGCTTCGCTTCTTGTTCCTTATTACCAAATTCTAAATAATAATAGTTAGGAATTAAAAGAACTCTACCCGACAGCTCTTTTTCAATTTCCGTCGCAAAGATAGATAAGCTCTCTCTTTTGGAAGTACTTTTTCCAAATGATGCTTCTTGTGATACTTGGAACGGAATTATTGGAATGATAGCAGTATCAATATATTCTTTTGAGCCAACATAGAGCTCCATATCCTTTTTTGTCCATTGCATGTATGTAGCCACCTTTTTTAGTATTTACTAAATTTAATATTTTTATGATTCCCAAGTTAATATACTGGTGCAAACAAAAAAAATCAACCTATTGCTCTTGCAAAGTAGGTTGACTAAGCATTTTCAATTCAAGGATTCTAAGTTCCTTCACTAATTTGTTGAATTGGTCTTTATCTTGTTCATCTAAGCTCCGATCAATTTTCTCTAACAACTGTTTCTTTCGAAACTCAAATAGTGAGTGTTCCAGCAGTAACTTGGCATTATCTTTGTCTTGCTGGGTAATTAAATATTCATCCGGAACAAAAGGATTTTCTTCTAATACGGAAGCATATAGATGATTTTGATTTGACTGATTAAAATTTAATTGAATATATAATGACTCATGTTGATTGAGACGAATATCGTGAAATGCCTTTTCAGCGTCTGTGGTTACTAAATGATTTTTGTAAAAGCGGAATGGGACTTCTTTGGAACATTGACTGGTAATAATAACACTTCTTACACAAAATTTAGCGTCATGAACAAAGTGAACATTTTCTAATATTTCTTGATGATTAATTAAGTAGTTCAGAATCCATACACTTTCCCGTTTTTTTAATTGATAATTATTGAGGAACCATTGTAAAAACTTCTTTTTATCCTTTACTGAAACAGGTGCTTGCATAGCGTTTATTACCTCCTCCCCTTCACCATATTACATTTGCTTCAAACGATTAACGTATTCCATGATTTCATCGTCCTGTGGGTCTTGCTCTAAATAGGTAGTGAATACCTTAATCGCCTCTAAAGATTTCCCTTCTTCAACTAAGAAGTATCCGTATTCTTTTAAGAAGTCAT
Source organism: Ornithinibacillus massiliensis (assembly GCF_018310345.1). Lineage (GTDB taxonomy): Bacteria > Bacillota > Bacilli > Bacillales > Amphibacillaceae > Ornithinibacillus > Ornithinibacillus massiliensis. The sequence continues at coordinate 325,703 of NZ_JAGXBY010000002.1, read as the reverse complement.
TATCATGTTGTAAGCTATTATATGCTTCCTTGTAGTGATTTAATGCATCATTATAGGATTCAATTTTAATATAGGCACGTGCAATTTCCCAGTCATATAAAGGATCGTCACCACCATATTCTTTGACCATACGAATTAACTCGATAATTTCTTCCGGCTTGGCCTTCAATTTTAACAGTTCTATTAAAAACAGAACTGCTTCCTTATAATCCATATCGAGATTAACTGCTTCTCGAATGTGTTTTTCACTTTCCACATCTAAATTACATTTATGAGCCAAGGTCCCCGCTAAGTAGTATAGTTCCTTATTAAACTCATCTAATTTTAGACCCTTTAATGTCGTCTCGTAAGCATCATTTAGTAACTCCTCGTCCTCATAAGCCTTCGCTAACTGCATATAAGCAGTATGGTAATAAGGATCTTCTTCAATTAACTCCTCCCATACATGAATAGCAATATCCTTACGATCTGCTTGATATGCTGTAACCCCATATTTAAATAACACATCTGGATTTTTGCTATCTGTTTTTTCGTAATAGGTTAATGCAACCTCATACTCTCCAACGTTGGCATAAGATTCTGCTAATCTTTCATGAATTGGGATATCGTGCACATCGGATTTTAAGGCTTTTTCATAAAAGGTGATGGCTCGCTTGAAATCTCCGAAAGAATAATAGAGCTCTCCTAAACCTAAATCAATGATTGGCTCAGACGGATTTAACTCTTTCGCTTGTAGAAGCTTTTGCTCTGCTACCTCAAATAACCCTTGGGATTGATAAAGATCTGCAAGTGCTACTAAAGCTTGCAAATAAGCGTCATCTCCTTTTGGAATAGAGTTAAGTAGGTCTATAGCCTTTTCATCATTATCTTGTTCGATATAAATATCCGTGAGGTATAATTTTAATTCACTTTCTTCTGGATAGTTTATAAGTAATCTAGACAGAATCTCTTCAGCTTCCACTAAAAATCCCCAATGCAAATAAAATTCCGCATACCAATATAGCTCTTCATCAGATGCTTTTGTCATTTGCTTACGTATAAGCTTTAGCGCCTCGTCTACCTTATCCATCTCCATTAAGTTGTTTGCTTTTACAATAATATTCACTTTAAAATCCCTTCCATCTACCGTTAAGTTATCTCTACTAAAAAACTAGATTACGGTGGTGATTATTTACAATCACCATGACTGTTTTTATCCATTTATTATTTCTCTCTCTACAAATGATGTTAAATAATTCTTTAGTTTGTTTTCTTCTACAATATGGGTAACGGGGTCTCCAATTTTATTTAATAATACCATCTGGATTTGATTATGCTCTGTTTTTTTATCACGTTTCATTAAATCGATTAATTCGTCTATTCTATCCGTATTCACCAAAAATGGATATTCATTTCGTTTTAACCAATCTCTGAGCTCTTGTATCGGCAATACTGCTTGTAATTCTTGTTCACTTACGTAAAATGCAAATAGTAGTCCAATTGCCACTGCCTCACCATGGGTTAGTACACCATACCCTAAATCGGCTTCTATTGCATGACCTAATGTATGCCCGAGATTTAAAAACTTCCGCACCCCTGATTCTCTTTCATCCTGTTGAACGATTTCTGCTTTAATTTTAATTCCCATTTCTAGAAACTGTTCTAAATCAGCTGGGGTAATCCTATCTAAATGCTGCGATAAGAGCTTGTTCCATAATCCACTATCGGAAAGCATAGCTTCTTTTATTAGCTCAGCATACCCTGATCGAATTTCTTTTGGTGGTAGAGTTTGTAATGTATCCGTATCATATAGTACTAGTACAGGTGGATAAAAACTACCAATCAAATTCTTTCCTTTATCATGATTGATAGCAACTTTCCCTCCAACACTACTGTCATGCGCTAGTAATGTAGTAGGTACTTGAATAAAATCAATTCCGCGCATATAGGTTGCTGCTACAAATCCCGCTAAATCTCCTATTACCCCTCCACCTAAAGCAATAATGAGAGATTGACGATCTAAGCCATATTCAATTGCTTTCGTATGAAGGTTATAAAATGTTTCAATATTTTTCGATTGCTCCCCTGCATCGACAATTTCTATAAAGATGTTCTTTTGATTTAGTCCATCGTGAATGTCTTGAGCATATAGTTTTCCAACATTAGAATCTGTAATAATAAGAATCGACGAATAATTCTTATCCAGCTGGTCCTTGATATGATGGCGTATATGGTTACCAATTACAATATCATAGGATTGAATGGTTGAACGCACATGAATGTTTTTCATTAGAATCTCCTTATTTCTTCACGATAGTTTTCTACTGCTTCTTTTAATTTATAGAAGTTATCACGCGGAAATTGCTCCAGCATCGCTTTTGCTAACTCAAATGCTACCACATGCTCCATTACTACTGCGGCTGCAGGTACTGCGCAAGCATCAGAGCGCTCCACACTAGCTTGAAAAGGTTGCTTTGTTTCCATGTCAATGCTTTGTAGTGGCTTCATTAAGGTAGGAATCGGCTTCATAACACCTTTAACTACAATGGGCATTCCAGTTGTCATTCCACCTTCAAATCCCCCAAGATTATTCGAGTTTCTGTAATACCCCTTTTCCTGATTCCAATTGATTTCGTCATGAACCTCACTACCATTTCTTCTTGCGGCTTCAAAACCGATTCCAAATTCAACTCCTTTGTATGCATTGATACTGACTACCGCTCCTGCAATACGTGAATCTAGCTTTCGGTCATAATGTACATAGGAACCGACACCAGCAGGCATCCCTTCTACATAAACCTCTGTAACACCTCCTAAGGTATCACCATTCTTTTTAGCCAAATCTATTCTCTCCATCATTTGTTGCTCGACATTCTTATCTATCGTTCTTACTGGAGAAGCTTCCGAAATCCGCTGTCTTTCTTCCATTGATACGTTAGGCATATCTTCTGCTTGAATTCCGCCTATTTCTTTTACATACCCACACACACTAATCCCAAGTTGTTTTAGCATTGTTTTCGCAACGGCACCAGCAGCCACTCTTGCTGCAGTCTCCCGAGCAGAGGAGCGCTCTAATACGTTACGAATATCACGATGTCCATATTTTAATGCCCCGTTTAAATCTGCATGACCCGGCCTAGGTCTTGTTACTACTCGCCTTAACGTCACATCCTTATCTAACGGATCCTCCCCCATAATATCGGTCCAATGCTTATAATCATCATTGTTTATCACTAGTGAAATAGGAGATCCTAGTGTATAACCATGGCGAACACCACTTGTAATCTCAACTAAATCTTTCTCTATTTGCATCCGTTTACCCCGTCCATAACCTTTTTGTCTACGAAGTAACGACTCATTTATCTGATCTTTTTGTAAAGGCATTTGTGCAGGAATACCTTCTATGATTGTTGTCAATTGTTTTCCATGTGATTCACCTGCAGTTAAATAACGCATGCTTTACCTCCTTGTTTTACTTATCCTATTATCTAGTATAAACTAATAGGTCCTTATAATAGAAAAAAATGCTCCCTATCATCTGATATGAGCATTTGATAATTAATTTAATTTTTGATAAAAGAAAGTATCCAATAATTGCAGATTATACTTGTTTGGACTAAATATTTGTTCGGTACTACCAACAAATAGAACGCCATTAGTTGTAAGTGATTCAGAAAAGTTATGATAGATTTTATCCTTAGCGGTATCCGTAAAATATATTAGTACATTTCTACATATAATTAAATCAACTTGCTCAGGATAGTCATCCTCTAATAGATTGTGCTTCTTAAACGTAATTTGACGCTTAATAGAAGGGTCTACTTCATATGTGTTATCACGATACGTAAAGTACTTTTTCTTTAATTCTTCCGGTAATTCCTTAAGCGCCTGTTCAGCATAAACACCTTGTTTGGCTCTTTCTAGTACCTTTTCATCAATATCGGTTGCTAGGATTTTAGCATTTACATTAGGGAAGAATTCTTTTAGTAAAATGGCTATACTATAAGACTCTTCTCCTGTAGAACAAGCTGCACTCCAAACGAACAATGATTTATTATTTGTTTGGAGTGTTGGTATGACGGTATCACGCAATACTTCCCATCGCTTAGGATTTCGGTAGAATTCCGATACGTTTATGGTAATTCTATCGATAAATTCATTAAGTAATCCTTTGTCTTGATGAATCGCGTCAAAATAGGACATAAAATCCTGGTAACCTCTTTTATCACGTAATGAGGTTAATCTTCGCTTCATCTGTGCTTCTTTATACTGCTTTAGATCAATTCGAAACTTAGCATACACTTTCTCTATAAATAGTTGATAATCATCCCTCATAGCCTCTGCGCCTCTTTTTGCTTATGTATGTATACTTGCTTATCTAGTAAAATGCCTCCATTAAAGAAACGGAGGCATTTTGTTTAACTTAATAAATCCAATTACTATCTTGTTTTGAATATGAAATTAATTCATTTTGATTGAAGAATAAATTAATTTCTCTCTCAGCGCTTTCTGGTGAGTCAGAACCATGAATGACGTTCTTACCTACTGTCACCCCAAAGTCACCTCTTACTGTACCAGGTAAAGCTTCAGCTGGGTTCGTTTTACCCATCATTTCACGAGCTGTACTAATGACTTTTTCACCTTCCCATACCATTGCAAAAACTGGTCCAGAAGTAATGAATTCTACTAGTTCTCCGAAGAAAGGTCTTTCTTTGTGCTCTCCATAATGCTCACTCGCTAGCTCCTCAGAGATTTGCATTAATTTTGCACCTACTAATTTAAAGCCTTTTCTCTCAAATCGGTTTACAATTTCGCCTACTAAATTTCGTTGTACCCCATCTGGTTTAACCATTAAAAAAGTTTTCTCCATGTTTACACCTCATTTAAAGTATGTCATTAGGAATTATGTAACCGTTTAAATTCTATCAAACTTTTATAAAAATAACAATATTTACTATTGCTTTCTTTTTCCTATATATTTGGCAATTTGTTCAAGGGTTATCTTTGCCTTATTATGAGGGAAACCATTCAATGCACGAAACGCCTTTTTTAAGTAACGTTCGCTTAGCTGGTAAGACATGTCAATTGCATCCGTTTCTTTTAGTCTGCTAATGATGCATTCCATCTTTTCTTTAGAAACCTCATCCGGATTTGCGAAGGTTTCTCTAACTAACCGATTAAAGTTCTCATCACGCATAGCATAAAGAACTGGTAACGTGACATTCCCTTGATACAAATCATTCCCAGATGGTTTACCTAATTCTTCAGCAGAAGAAGTAAAGTCAAGAATATCATCGATGATCTGATAGCTCATTCCAATATAATATCCATATTCATAAAGTTTCTTAACTTCACTAGGTGTAATTCCTGATGTCATCGCGCCAAGCTTACAGCTTAAAGCGAGGAGTAAGGCAGTCTTCCGCTTAATTCTTCTTAAATAAGATCGAATATTTTGATCCCAGTTGTACTTATCTTTGATTTGTTGAATTTCTCCTAAACTAACCTCGACTAATGCCTCTGCCAATGTTTTATGTAATTCTGCATTATCAATCTGTGTGATGGTTTCTAGAGCTCGAGCTAAAATGTAGTCACCAGTATACATGGCGACACGGTTACCATATTGTTTCTTAATTGTCGGCATCCCTCTTCTTAGCTCCGCGTCATCTATAACATCATCATGGACTAAGGTTGCCATATGGATTAGTTCCAATGAAACTGCCACTTTGGTTATTTGTTCGATACTAACCGTACCGAATTGACTTGATAACAAAACAAAGACAGGCCGAATACGCTTCCCTCCTGCCTTCAATAGCTGTGTAGATGCTTCTCGTAGTACGGGATGATTGGCCTGAATTGCCTCCATTAAGGATGATTCTATTACGTCGAGATCTTTCTTTAGGTAGGTATATGTTTTTGGTAATTTCATGTAATTCACCTTTTGTCTGTCAAAACTAATGATTTTTATTTAACACCCATGTGCATAGCTGCAACCCCACCGGTATAACTCTTCACCTGTACTGTCGAAAATCCAGCATCTAAAAACATTTGCTTTAATGTCTTTTTATCAGGGAAATTCCTAGTAGATTCATTTAACCATGCATATTCCTCGTAGCTCTTTGCAAAAATTCTACCAAATAATGGCATAATAAAACGGAAATAGAAGAAATATAGTTGTTTAAAACCAATCATCGTAGGCTGTGATGTTTCTAGACATGCTACAACACCACCTGGTTTTACAACTCGATACATTTCCTTGAGAACAGTCATATAATCCGGAACATTTCTTAACCCAAATCCAATCGTTACAAAATCAAAAGAATTATCCTCATATGGTAATTCCATTGCATTACCATGGACGAACTCTAGATTATCATAGTTTAGTTCTTCATTCTTCTCTTTTGCTACCGATAACATATTTTGGCTAAAATCTAGACCGATTACGTTTCCTTTACTACCTACTGCTTCAGCTAGTGAGAAAGACCAATCTCCAGTTCCACAACAAACATCTAATGCACTTGCTCCATTTGGAACATTCATTTGCTTCATGACATCTTTTCGCCAGGCTTTATGTCGCTGGAATGAGATGATAGAGTTCATCGTATCATACTTATCATATATTTTTTCAAACACATGATGTACGCGTTCTTCTTTTGATTTACCTTGCATCATTAATCCATCTCCAAAGCGGTATGTTGGTATACGATGGTGTGAAGTATTTTTACAAGATTTTGCTTATACCCATCTTCCACCTGTAAACCCTCTAGCATACCTTTTGTTTTGTTTACTTGAGCCTCAAGTACTGATTGCTTGTCTATTTCAACAAATATATCATTTGTATGTATCATATAGTTTAGTAATAATAATTCTGCCATAACTGGGAGCTCTTCTGTCACTCGAACATGATCAGCTATATATTTGATTAATGTTATCTGAATTTCTTTTTTGATATTTAAATAGTTCTCTATTGTATAGTCGTTAAGATAATATAATTCCATCTTTAATTCATTAATGTGTTTGATTGCTGTGGCAAGTACGGTTATATACTCACGTTCTTCTATTTCAGCGAGTAGATAATAATAAAGGCCACTATAGTAATCCCCAGCTAATATGGATAATTGGCTCTCAACATTAATTGATGGACCTTGTTCCCCTTTATAGTCCGGAATTTGCTCATGTATATCTAAAGCAATTTGTACAAGCATTGTCGTTATAATTAGCTGTTCTTTTACTTTTGGGGCTAATGTTGTTTTATTCAATATTTGTTGAAGAAAGTATAGTTTGTATTCATCAATTTCAGGGTTGTCAATATGTTGTAAAAGGAAAGAATGTCTTACTTTCTCTTTAATTTGCTGTTTTAAATGTTGTAATTCCCTCTCCATTGTATGCAAATTTATCACCTTAGCCCTTCAAGCCTTTTTGTTGCCTTAGTTATTATAACACATTTATCTATGTCAGGTAGTTCAAAAGTTGTAATATGTATGCTATATAACCTGTAACATATTTCCTTTAGTTATTCGTTATCTCGCCATGGCTTGTTTGGATAATAGCTTTACCTCTAACTTTTACCGCAGAAGTATGCTCGGTAAACTGAGCAATCATAATTTCTCCTTTATCCAGTTTCTCTGAATGGTGAAATTTTGTATCTGATCCTCTAGTTAATCCAATTACATTAACACCATCTTCAAGGGCTTTAATTACAAAAAAATCATTGTTATTATTCATACGATACACTCCTTCATATTTTACAATTAGTATAATCCCTTTAGGAAGTAATATGAAAAGAAAAAAGGGTGCGTATGAACGCACCCTTTAACCCTATGTACGTATTATTTTACGCTGTCTTTAAGGGCTTTACCTGGTTTGAAAGCAGGAACTTTGCTTGCAGGGATTTCGATTTCTTCTCCAGTTTGAGGGTTACGACCTTTACGTGCAGAACGCTCACGTACTTCGAAGTTACCGAAACCGATTAATTGTACTTTTTCACCTTTTTTAAGTGAATCCATGACAGCTTCGAAAACTGCATCAACAGCTTTTGTAGCATCTTTTTTAGAAAGTTCGCTTTTTTCAGCAACAGCATTTACTAAATCTGTTTTATTCATGACATTCACCTCCTCCCAAAAAAGATTTCGGGTCACATTGGTACAAATATTTCTCTCTCATCATTTGTTTACCAATTTACCAACTTTTATACTTAAATGCCCCTATATCAATAGGGACAACGCTAATAATAAACGAGATTTCTTTAAAATTCAACAAAAACCTATTATTTTTTCTTATTTTGTTTGATATTTTATAGATTAGCGGCTACTTCTATCCAAATATTGGTAATAAATCCCCTTCTTAAATGCCCTATGTAACATATTCGCTAGTTGCTCGCAAAATCCTTCTAAAATTTAAAAATAAACAAAAAAATAAACAGCAGCTAACTGCTGCTGTTTATTTTATAGGATTATCGCTATTAATCCTCCAGAGCCTTCATTAATAATTCGCTCTAGTGTTTCTTTTAGTTTATATCGAGCATTTTCAGGCATTAGTGAAATTTTAGCTTGAATGCCTTCTCTTACAATAGAACTTAGTGATCTACCAAATATATCAGATTCCCAAATCGATAATGGGTCTTCTTCAAAGTCTTGCATTAAGTATCTCACCAATTCTTCACTCTGTTTTTCCGTACCAATAATTGGCGCGAATTCGGACTCTACCTCTACTTTTATCATATGAATAGATGGTGCAACTGCCTTTAGTCTTACACCAAATCTTGACCCTTGGCGAATAATTTCAGGCTCGTCAAGCTCCATATCCTCTAGCGTCGGAGCAGCAATACCATATCCTGTCTGCTTAACCATTTGTAAAGCACTCGCAACTTGGTCATACTGTCTTTTCGCATAAGCAAAGTCTTGCATAAGCTCTAGCAAATGATCCTTACCTCTAATTTCAACACCGACAATTTCTTTTAATACTTGATCATATAAATAATCTGGAGCATGTAAATCAATTTCAGCTATTCCTTCTCCCATCTCCATGCCGGCTAGATTTGCTTTGTCAATATAATCATAGTCTGCGAAATCACCAACAATATGATCGACATCACGTAGTCTTCTAATATTTTTTACAGTAGATTGAATTGCTTCTTGATAGCTTTCACGTAACCAATGATCTTCCTTTAATACCATTACCCAGCTTGGAAGATTCACATTAACCTCAAGTACAGGGAACTCATATAACGCCTCACGAAGGACATTATATACGTCATGTTCTGTCATGGACTCGACACTCATCGCAAGTACCGGTATATCATATTTTTCAGACAGCTCTTGTCTAAGCAATTCGGTTTCACCACTTGTTGGATGAACTGAGTTAACTACCATAATGAATGGTTTCCCAACTTCTTTCAATTCTTCCACAACTTTAGACTCGGCCTCAACATAGCCTCCTCTTTCGATATCACCGATAGACCCGTCAGTTGTAATGACCACACCAATTGTAGAATGTTCCTGAATTACTTTTCTAGTTCCAATTTCAGCAGCATCATGAAATGGAATGGGTTCTTCATACCAAGGAGTATTGATCATTCTTGGTCCGTTCTCATCTTCAAATCCTTTCGCTCCTTCTACTGCATAACCAACACAATCTACTAGTCTAATATTTACATCTAGACCTTCCTCAACGGTTACATTTACTGCTTGATTCGGAATAAACTTTGGTTCAGTTGTCATAATAGTCTTTCCAGCTGCGCTTTGAGGTAGTTCATCTTGTGCCCTAACCTTCTCACTTTCATCTTCAATATTCGGAAGAACAACTAGCTCCATAAATTTCTTGATGAAAGTTGATTTTCCTGTTCGAACAGCTCCAACAATACCAAGGTATATATCGCCATTCGTACGTTTCGAAATATCTTTAAAAATGTCTACCTTTTTCAAACGATCCCCTCCCGATCACTACAATATTAAATGAACAAACTACGAATAATTGACATTACAATTCTATGATGTTGTCCTATCAAATTATGACTTAATATATGCAAAAGAATTAAAATAAATGATAAAGTTTCTTTAGACGAACCAGAATTATTCTAAGCCAATTACTAGATGTACGTATTAGGACAGTTCTAGGAGGCTCCCTACCTGACATTATTTAATTTAATAAATAAGCTTTTAAAGGATGCATTTATTCGTAGCTCGGTAATTTCAAATAACACCGGGTTATAGCAATAAAAAACCCCTGCAACAAATATATGCTGCAAGGGCGTATTTATGAAAATTTATTCCGTCATAAAAACAGGCTCATTGTCTTTAACTGTATAAGGTAAGGAATACACGGGTAAGAAAGGGGTGTTCTCCGCTAATAGAAAGCGAATATCCTCTCCTTCTTTATAGCTACTGTTATACTCTTTTAAAGCGTTATTTAAATCTATCCGATAATCAATATAGATATTACCATCCGTATCCATGACAATTGGTAATACAGCATCAGAATAAGGACTTTCTATTGTGGGTGGAGTCTCTAATCCTAATTTCTCATGATCAATAGTAAAGATGCCGTTTTCAACTACTTCACCAAAAGGTGGATATAGATTTTTATCACGATATAGATTAATTTTCAGATTAATACTTCTCAGTGCATCGGTGATACGTAAATCAATTAATTTTACTTCTGGATTGGTGTCTGGATTAATAATAGCATATTGGTATATTCCGCCATTCTCATAAGCGTTACCTGGCACCTCTGCTAGGCTACCTTGTTCTTTTAGCTGATTAAAATCAATGATATATTTTTCAAAAATAGGAGTTTCGTTTGGCTTTGTACGAATAGGTAATAATCCATTCGTTTTCTCCTGATAATCATTTAATGCAGATTGAACCATATCAAGCTGTGCCTGGTTTGGTGTTTGATTCTTTTCTAGTTGGCTACTAGGATATAAACAACCGCTTAAAATAAATAGTATTAGGAGCATCATTGCAATAATTTTATATGTATGTTTCATACATTAACCTCCATTAGCTTATATTGTTGGCCCACTAAAGACGATATAAAGTATTATGATACCTCCTAAAATTAGGCAAACATATGCTAAAAACGATACAATAATGGATAAAAACCCTTTCAGTTTATGTCTTGCTAATACAATTAGGCCGATAGCTATAATTAAAAGCCCCATACCCGCTAAAGATATCCACATATTCATCATTGATTGTGACATTTTTTCACCTCTATATCTGTTTGTCCGTTTACTGCAACCGTTATTATACCATACCGTGCCAAATAGAGCATGCATAATAGGGGAATCGAAGTGTGTTTTTCCATATAAAAAATCCAGGATAAAGAGGGGCTATCTTCATCCTGGCTTGACTAAATAATACCCACAGCAACTCTATCTATGAATGCTTGTGCGTTCTATTTTATGCGAGCTGACTCGAGGTTGTATCCTCACATGCCCAAGTCTCGTTACTTTTTAAATAACTGATTCAGCGAGTTAAGATCTCCAGGAACTTTATTATTCGTTATGGACTTAACAAGTTTATCTTCTTTTTCTCTCGAGATGGGTTTGTTCGCCATTTTCGCTAATTGCCGAACGAGCCTTCGAACGGTTTTCTCATCCGAAAAATCGGCGTTTTTAACTGAATCAGCAACTTTGTAGATTTCACTTGGACTAATACCCGCGCTTTGCTGAATTTTGTCAAAGGGATTGTTACTTTTATTGCTCACATGCTCGCCTCCTTGCTGCTATACTTCAACATAGTATATGCAAGGGAATTTATCAGTGTGTTAGCGAGCGTAACGGTTCTTTAACAATGTCGCTAAATCATCCATTTCTTCTCGTTTACTTCGATTCATTAATTGCTCCACAACTTCTTTAGGTTTCTTCTGATGGTGGATAATTTCATAAATACCATGAGTAATCGGCATTTCTATATCCTCTTGCTCTGCGAATTGGTACGCTGCTTCCGCAGTACGAACACCTTCCACTACCATACCCATTTGATTTAAAACCTCTTCTAAGCTTTTACCTTTTCCTAGGAGATTGCCTGCTCGCCAATTCCGACTATGAACACTTGTACAGGTTACAATAAGATCGCCAACACCTGGTAATCCCAAAAAGCTTAGAGGATTAGCACCTAAATATGTTCCTAGCCTCGTAATCTCAGCAAGTCCTCTTGTAATTAATGCTGCCTTAGCATTATCTCCATACCCCAGTCCATCTGAAATACCAGCACCTAGAGCAATAATGTTTTTTAGGGCACCACCTAATTCAATGCCAATTACATCATTACTTGTGTATACACGAAATACTTCATTAAAGAAAGTGTCCTGGGCAATTTTAGCTTGTTCTTCATTGATAGATGCAACCGTTACGGTTGTAGGTTGTCTAAGTCCAACCTCTTCCGCATGGCTAGGCCCTGATAAAACAACGATATCCTCGTATTTCACTTTATCCATCTCTTCGTCCATCATCTGGGATACGCGTTTCAGAGTACCTGGTTCAATCCCTTTTGTTGCATGAATTATGGTTGGGTTTCCTGTTAAAATAGTATTTAATTGTTGCGAAACCTCTCGTATAGCCTTTGTCGGTACAACTAACAAAATAACATCCGTATCTTGAATCGCTTCCTGCATATCAGCATAAGCTCTGATTCTCTCTGGGATCATAATTTCTAAATAATGTTCATTTTTATGCGTTGTGTTAATTTTATCTGCTTGTTCCTTACGGTGAGTCCATAACCTAACATCATGCCCATTATCAGCAAGAACGATACTCAATGCAGTACCCCAGCTACCTGCTCCTAAAACAGCTACTTTTTTCACCAAAAATCCCTCCCCCTAAGATCTTCTGCGAGCAATTATCTTTATCGGTGTTCCCACAAAACCAAATGCGTCACGGATTTTATTCTCCAAGAAACGTTGGTATGAAAAGTGCATAAGCTCTGGATCGTTCACAAAGACGACAAATGCAGGAGGCTTAGCAGCTACTTGTGTTGCATACAATACCTTCAAGCGCTGTCCTTTAACTGTCGGTGTTGGATTCATTGCAATGGCATCCATAATGACATCATTTAACACATTTGTCGGAATTCTTTTCGCGTGATTTTCACTTGCTACTTGAACCATTGGTAGTAACGTATGGATACGTTTCTTTGTTCTAGCAGATAAAAATACGACTGGTGCATAATCTAAGAATTGGAAATGAGCGCGAATTTTTTCCTCATATTCCTTCATTGTTTTCTCATCTGTTTCGACTGTATCCCATTTGTTCACTACAATTACAATTCCTCGTCCAGCATCATGTGCATAGCCAGCAATTTTTTTATCCTGTTCCCTAATACCCGTCTCAGCATCGATTAAAACTAGGACAACATCGGAACGTTCAATAGCTCTTAGTGCACGTAATACACTATATTTTTCTGTTGATTCATACACTTTCCCACGTTTTCTCATTCCGGCAGTGTCAATAATGACATAATCTTGTCCATCACGGTGTAAATGTGTATCAACCGCATCACGTGTAGTACCTTCTATATCACTTACGATTACACGTTCTTCATTCAGTAATGCATTGACTAAAGAAGACTTACCTACATTTGGTCTACCAATTAAACTAAAGTAGATGGTATCCTCATCTACCTCTTCTTGTTCAAATTGTGGAAAATGTCCAACCACTTCATCTAATAAATCTCCTAGTCCCAAACCATGGGCACCAGATATAGGGAACGGTTCACCGAAACCTAACGAATAGTACTCATAAATCTCGTCACGCATTTCTGGATTATCTATTTTATTTACTGCTAGAACAACTGGTTTATTCGACTTGAATAAAAGCTTAGCCACTTCTTCATCAGCAGCAGTGATCCCTTCTTTGGCATTTACAATGAAAATAATGACATCAGCTTCATCTATCGCAATTTCAGCTTGCTGACGCATTTGAATTAAAAGAGGTTCATCCCCAATTTCTATACCACCCGTATCAATTAGATTAAATTTCGTATTTAACCATTCCGCTTGGGAATAGATACGGTCTCTTGTTACCCCTGGTATGTCTTCTACAATTGATATTCTTTCACCTACTAATCGGTTAAAAATAGTAGATTTTCCAACATTTGGTCTCCCTACTATGGCTACTACAGCTTTCCTCATTGAAAGGAACATCCTCTCTCTATGTAAAATACATTTTTTAGTTTTTTTAATAGTCTAATGTAAAATTGGATTGATTTTTTACTTATACTTCGCGTAATTACGTTTATATTTGATACTATTCTAATCAACCTAACAAATAATACCACATATCATAACTTTATTCATTCTAGCAAAAGAAATTAATCTTAACAATATTTTAATGTTTTACAATGATAAAAACCTCGTCACTTAATGCATGTGCAATCCCATCTAATATGGCCTCTAAATTGGCAGCTGTTTTTTGTAATTCATCAAAATCCTGACAATTGAAAATCGGTGCTCCTCCCGCCACCTTCTCATTATTAGTTGTAATGATAGCCAAAATAGATTTTTCTATCACCATGCTAATGGACCTCCTTCTGTGTATTAGATTTTGAAGGCATTCGAATCGCCGTTTCCAATACAGGGACCGCACCGATTATTTGTATTGCTTTATCAACGTCTCTAATTTGCGGTAATATGAAAACACCAATTCTACCATCATCTAAATCTCGTTTAATAAGCGGCACTAATGCCGGTGTCCCGGAATCACGAAACACACCTAACGAAACCGATACATCATGTAATATTGCTTGTCTTTGGCCAAGATGAGCAATCGTATTCACCACATTTATATTTTTAGGCTTTAAAATAAAGCCCATACCATACTTGAGAATCTCCTTTTGCCTTTCCGGTAGACCTATATTCATAATATAGATATTATCTATATATAATCCAGCCCCTTCAAAATGTGGTTCCACATATTCGATTTGAACAAGATCTTTGATTGTACTTCCACTTTGCATGATTTTACTAATAATAAAACAAATAATCGCTCCAATAATAGCGGCATATATATTCCAAATAATATAAAATAACGTAGTAATAAAGGCTGTTAAAATAACTAAATAATTCCTGCTTTCAAACGAAATTGCGATCCCTTCTATATAAGCCTTTCCCCTAGAAACAAGCTCATGATCATCAATTTCACTTAGTGTATTCCGTTCCATGTTTCGTACCTCACGAAATTGTGTAGCGGCAACAGTTAAAAACGTAACCGCAGTAAAATCCATCTCCATCATCGCGGGTACTGCAACTGCACCAAGAGATGCTGCAATAAACCCTAATGAGACATGGATTATTTTTCCATGTAAATATGTTGGATATTGACGGTAATCCGTACGAAGCATGATTATCCTAGTAATTGTACCTAATACTACACCTAAAACAATAGGCATCATATACTCATTCATTTTGCCACCTCAAATGTTGTTCGTTTTATGGAGTAATAAAAACAGTTTATCTTTTCCTTGATGTATAGCTTCCATAAGGACAAGCAGGAATACCATAACAGAGAGTGTATCTAGAAAACGCAAACTACCAATAGATTGTATAATGGAATAATTATATAATAGAGCACTATATAAAAACTCACCGCTACAAATACCAATGACACTTATCGTAAACCTAGCATAAAGTTCCTTTGTTAACACCATTGCCAAGCATACACATAAAACAGGTATCATGATGATTCTTGGCATAAATAGCCATACTGGAGCATTTACTTCCCATATTAATAAACTTGTATAACCAATCATCATGGTAAATGCCGAAAAAAGGAGGATTCCTTTTCTATTTAATGTTGAAAGGAGGATAAAAGCTCCTAATATAAGGGTTAAATAGGACATAGATAACGCTATTGAATCAAAGGATAGATATAGATTTGAAAAACCGATAATCAGTAATATCCACATCGCATAAATAGTCCGTATTTTATTCTTGGGAACTATAAAGGTAAAAATCACCCAAAAGAACCAACCAAACCAGTAAAAAAAGATACCATCCATCAATCATCACCACCATTTTTAGTATTGCTTTGATGGGTTGTTTTTAAACAAGAAAGAGGATGTCTCCTATATTTGTCATAATAAAAAAGACCCAAACCAATAAAAATTAGTTCGGGTCTTATTTATCGAATTTAATACTACGACGTTATGTGGGTTCCTATTGAGCACAACAAGGGAAAACAGGCTCATAGAAATTATCATCACATATACTTTTAGTTGATATAAACCAAGTATTCCTTAAAGAATGTTATTGCTTAAATTTATTTAATTTATCTCCAATAAGGTCACCAAATTGGAAGCTAGATTGCTCTTCAACCTTTTCGTATTGTTTGTAGTCTTTTGCTTCTTCTTCAGCCTCTAATTCTCGAATACTTAATGACATTCTTTCTTCCGATTCATTAATATCTAGAACTTTCACCCTTACCTGCTGACCAACTTCTAATATCTCTTGTGGTGTACCAATGTGGCGATTGGCAATTTGTGAAATGTGCACTAGACCTTCTACACTTGGAAGTACTTCGATAAATGCTCCAAAATTAACTAAGCGTTTAACCGTTCCTTCTACTACTTGACCTGGTTTAATTTTACTTTCAATATCTGCCCATGGCCCAGGAAGAACTTTCTTTCTGGAAAGTGCAATACGTTCATTATCACGGTCAACGGAAAGTACTTCTACTTTCATTTTGTCCCCGACAGATACCACTTCTTCGGCATTATTGACATGATCATGTGATAGTTGAGAAATATGTACTAACCCATCAATACCACCGATATCAACAAACACACCAAAATCAGTAATGCGTTGTACTGTCCCCTCTATCACTTGTCCAACCTCTAAAGTTTGAATAATCTCAGACTTTTTATTTGCTAGTTCCTCTTCTACAACCGCACGGTGAGATAGGATAACTCGGTTTTGTTCCTTATCTAATTCGACGATTTTCACTGTTAGAATACGATCTTGGTATTCGGAAAAGTCTTCTACATAATGTGCTTCTACTAATGAAGCAGGGATAAAGCCACGTATGCCAATATCAGCAACTAGGCCGCCTTTTACAACTTCTTTTATTTGTACTTCAAACACTTCTCCTGATTGGAATTTTGTTTCTAGGTCACCCCAAGCCAATTCCTGGTCAACTACTTTCTTAGAAAGAACTACTCCATCATCCTCTATTTTCTTTATAGATAATGATAGCGTATCGCCTTCCTTCACAACCTCATTAGGCGTCTCGATATGTAGATTAGATAATTCACTAATGGGAATAATACCCTCCGTTTTATAACCAATATCAACAAGAACATGTTTATCTTCAATCTTCACAACCGTTCCTGTTACCTTATCCCCTACTTGTAAATTTAAATTTTCTTCGCTCATTCCAATTCCTCCTTAGCCAATACAACTATATAACAACATATTTTCAGAAAAAATCTTCCTTTTAATAACTTCTAATATTTGACTTTATTTGTCAAGCAAATATTACCTTCATGATAGTAGTTAGTATTTACCCTTGTTTATTTTAGGATTTTTTGGACCTGATGTAAGATTTGATCAGCGACATCCTGAATAGATAGTGAAGTTGTATCTATTTCCACAGCATCTTCCGCTTTTACTAGTGGTGAAGCCTCACGCTCCGAATCAATTAAATCGCGCTTCTCGATTTCTTTCTTCAATTGCTCCAAGTCAGATGGAAATCCTTTATTTATATTCTCTACATGTCTTCGTTTAGCCCGTTCCTCGACTGAGGCAATTAAGAAAATCTTAACCTCTGCATCTGGGATAACCTTCGTACCAATATCACGGCCGTCCATAACTACCCCACGCGCTTCTGCTAGTTGCTGTTGTCTCGCTACCATATCCTCTCGTACCTTCGGGTGCTGTGCAACATAGGACACATTATTCGTAACTTCACTTGTACGTATATCTAATGTTACATCTCGATCATCAAGTAAAACCCGTTGTCCTTCTTCACTCTGAACTAGTTTGATACTTGTTGTTTCAAGTATTTCCACTAGCTCCTGTTCATTATTTACATCAACAGAATTCTCTAGTGCCTTTAATGTTATCGCTCGATACATTGCACCTGTATCAATGTAAATATAGGATAATTTATTCGCAACAATTTTAGCTACTGTACTTTTTCCTGCTGCCGCAGGACCGTCAATCGCAATCGCAATTTTTTTTGTCATTACATTATTCATTCCTCTCATGGTCAATCCCTATGCTAGCTATTGAATTTCTTTTTGTCTTGCTTCTCGTTGCTTTTCAAAACAGTAACGAACAATACTCTGTTTATCCTGTTCACTGAGTGCATTTAATTTAATTGAGGCTATATTGGCAGTATGTTCTTGATGTATAATTCTTACAACCTCACCGGATAGTTCAAGATATGAATACTCCCCAGAATACATATGAAGAACCAAATATATCGTAACCTTCTCCTGTTCCATTATACTAGTTCCTTTAGGTATAATGACAGATATCCCACCGCCACTAATATCTACTGTCACCGTAGTAAAAGGAGGAAATTTCTCTTCTATACTATGAATGGCAACATCAGTAGCCGCTTCTACTCTTACATATTGCCTTCTTTGGATTCTCTCTACTTGGTCTTTTTCAGGTATTACAAGTGCCAGAGTGGGTATTTTTCCTCTTTGTTTATCTTTGACTTCAGTTTTGAATCGATAAACAGATTGGTCTTCCCCATTATACTCAGCATACATTATATCACCTATTTGAAATCCTGCATTCGTTCTTTTCGTTTGTATGTGAACTGGATAATCAACGTATAGATAGTTACTATTTTTGTCAACTATTTTACAACGATATTTCTCCATAGAGTTCGTTTTTATACTGAACGCCTCAATTGTTAAAAAAACCCCAATCTTCATGTTACTCCCCCACATTATCTATTCGATAAAACAATAGCTCTCCATTTATTATCACAAAAAAATAAAAAAAGGGAAAGGACAAAAGCCTCTCCCGAACTAAATTCCTGCATAATTTATTTCTTTGCCGTTTAATTTTTCTACTTTTTCTTCATGACCATCTGTCGCATTTATAAAGATACGATACGTGTCATTACCTAATAGACCAAGGAACTCATACACCAGTACCTCTTCTCCAAGATCATTCGTTATGACGGCTAAAAACTCTTCTTGTATATCGACATTTGGATTTACGAAATCTCGTGCTTCCTCATAGCTTAATTTAGGGTCTGGAATGTCTCTTTCATGGTGATTTAGAAAATAATTATTTGCAGTCAATCCAATTATATCTCCATTATCAAGCGCCACTTTTACCTCTATTGCATCTGCAAAAACGCGGACACCATCTTGATTATAAATAAAGGAGTAAATACCTATGTTTTCATATTGACTACTATTGAACATTTCCATCTCTTCAAAATCATGATCTTGAATATATTTCTCAGCTATTTTAAACCCGTCATTTAAGCTAATACTTTGTTCTCCAACTGGTCTATCGACAAGTAACGTAATAGGGTGGCCACCTTTTTGCGTTAAATCAAGGTATGCACTCTTATTTCCTTCAGAATACGATACACTATATAAGGCTACGTCTGCCCCATCTCCTGTTTCTGTTAAGTTTAAATCTCTTGTTTCTTTTATATTAAATAGGTCTTTACTATATTGCAGTGCTTCCTGTTCACTAATTTGTTTACCTTGAATATTTTCATAGCTATGATTTTCTGAGGAAGTACCAGAAAGAGCTGAATCGACATTTCCTTCTGAATATCCTTCAATCTTCTTTTCGACAGTCTTAAAACCATCGATAATCGTGTTATCTGCTTGTTCATCCTCTGTAGCTAAGGCTAATTGGACGTCCATCCAACGAAGGTTGTTTTCCATTGCTGTATGTTGTACTTGACGAAGTTCATCCTTAATTTCACCAGCTTGCGAATATAAATTCTCTAATGTTTCTAGCTCTTTATCAGATAATGGATCTTTATCTAAATCTCGAATGGCGGTTCGATACGTAAAATCTCCAATATTCGATAAGAATTCTTCCGTCTTATTAAATGGTATTAACGTAAGTGGCAGTTGCCCAACATTTGATAATGAATCCGATGTAAGTCTCCAAATTTCCGCAAGCTGTGGTGATAATCGTTCTCTGGAGTTCATAGCAATTGCCGTACCAATCTTATCATGCAAAAGATCCATATTATAAGTCAGTTCATGAAATGCCCTCTGATACGTATTTTCTGCTTGTATTAAGATGGCATTTTTTTCTTGATGTTCTTTATAGCCCCATGCAGCAGTTCCTATAACTGCTACTGCTAGGACAACTATCGATATCCAACGCAACATTTTTCACACCCCTATTTACAAAAGATATGCTTACCTATCCGCTTAATTTGTGGTCTACCCCAAATCCAACTTGATGTAGCCGTATCTGGGTTAAAGTAATAAATTGCTTCCCCTGTAGGGTCCCAACCATTGATAGCATCTAAAACTGCTTGTCTAGCTTTTTCATTCGGTGTTAACCAAATTTGTCCATCTGCTACTGCCGTAAATGCTCTAGGTTCAAAAATAACCCCTGCTACAGTATTAGGAAACGTTGCACTCTCTACACGGTTTAAAATAACTGCGGCAACGGCAACCTGCCCCTCATATGGCTCTCCTCTTGCCTCTCCATAAACAGCATTTGCCATTAAGCTGATATCATTTTGTGAAAAGCCTTGTGGCACATTAACAGCTGGTGTATCCGTTGTATCACCTGTGTTTGTAGCATCGCCTGTTTCACCTTCTGCTGGAGCTTGTTGTTCCGTACCACCTTGGTTTTGTGCTGGTTGTTTTGGCTGTGTTTTAGCTGTTCCACCACCACCAGCTTTTTTCCTCGGTTTTGTCTGTTTGGCAAGATCAGTTCCACCATAGTAAGTAAATTCATTTCCTTTAGCCAATTGTTCATGAACCCATTTTCCATTAAATTCTGATGAATCGACTAACTTTTGCCTAGTCTTTAATCCTGCAAGACCATCAACATCTAATCCGAATTCTTTTTGAAAATTACGTAACGCCCAGTATGTTTCCCAACCAAATACACCATCAATTTTGCCATTATAAAAACCAATATACTGGAGCCTTGCCTGAAGCTCAATGACATCATCACCAACTGCCCCTTTCTGTATTACCTGATTCGTAAAGGCTTCTACTTGTTTGGGGTTATAAGTTTCTTGAAGTCCAATTGCAAATAGACATATAATAACTAAAAGGATGTATTTTCTCAATGTCATATTGATACCTCTCACTTTCATTTTTGTCTAGTAGTATCTATTTTCTGATGAAACTGCTAATTTATGCATACGAATCTAGATTTTAAATTTATCTAGGATAATGGGAAACAAAAAAAGAGACTGTAAAAGTCCCTTTCTATTCATCATATTTAGTTATTATGAGCTTGCTCTAGCTATTTTCACCCGATGTAAACCAAAGAACCATAGCAATATCATAAATGGAATGACATACAAGGCCCAGTTTTTCGTAACATAACCTAAAATAAAATTATAAATTCCGTGTAAAGCGATAGGTATAACCAATGCTAAAATAATATTGACCGCTCGATTCACAGGGTACATCTTGGCTTTCCCAAAATAATAACCCATGATGACACCAAATAATGCATGGGAGGAAACAGGGAACAATGCTCTAGTAAAAGCATACTCAATCCCATTTACTAGTAGATAAAGAATATTTTCAACTGTAGCAAATCCTAAGCTTATTGAAACAGCGTACACAATCCCATCGTAATGAGCACTAAATTGTGTATGCTGATAAATAATGTACATAAAAACAAACCATTTAAAAAATTCTTCTAAAAAGGCAACAACAAAAAAAGATTGTACAAATAAGTTACCGATTTGATCACTTTCAAACGCATATTGGAGAAACATGATTGGAAATACAAGTAAACCACCAAAAATGAACGTACGCAGAATCAGCGGGATTGGTTCTGTGATTTTATCTTTTAAATAAAAAAAAGACATTAAAGCAAGTGCAGGTGCAACCCCAGCAGATATAATTCCTAGCATTTGTAACCTTCCCCTTCCAAACTAATTCAATCGTACCATGTTCCGAAACGATTGAAAATACATAATTTATGAGAAAAGTAGGTGTATCTTTTGAAAAAAATTATCATCATTCACACCGGTGGTACTATTTCCATGCTTGAAAATAGAGAAACGGGTGAAGTAAATACGACAAACGAACATCCATTAACAAATGTCCCATACAATTTCAGTGATGATGTCATGATAGATGAGCATATTGCGTACTCTTTACCATCTCCACATATAACACCGAAGCATATGTTGGAATTAGCCAAAACAATCGAACAGTTTTTATTAGAATATGATGGGATTGTCGTTACCCACGGAACTGATACTTTAGAAGAAACCGCTTATTTATTAGAATTGGTATTAGATACAGAAAAGCCTGTAATCCTAACAGGAGCAATGAGATCCAGCAATGAGATTGGTTCTGATGCATTATACAATTTAATTAGTTCTGTTCGTGTTGTATTATCTCCTGCTGCCTATTCTAAAGGAGTATTAGTTGTCATGAACGATGAGATTCATAGTGCGAAGAATGTTACGAAAACATCGACCAGTAATATTGCAACCTTCCAAAGTCCTCAATTCGGGCCAATTGGAATTATTACGAAAGAATCCATACTCTTTCATCATCAATTAACATCAAGAACGGCTTACCCTGTGGAAAATATTTCAAAAAATGTACCTTTGTTAAAGGCTTATGCGGGAATGGATAGCAACATTATTGAATTAGTATATGGTGGAAAACCAGATGGATTAGTTATTGAGGGGCTGGGACAAGGCAACCTTCCTAAGGAGACGATCCCTGCCATTAAACAGATTTTAGCAGACCAAATTCCAATTGTATTAGTTTCGAGAAGCTTTCGAGGTGCTGTACAACCTACCTATGCTTATGAAGGTGGAGGAAAACAATTGAAGGAAATGGGCGTAATTTTCACCAATGGATTAACTGGTCCAAAAGCGCGTTTGAAATTACTTATTGCATTAGAAAACACATCTGATATACAAGTCATACGTGATATTTTTGAAAAAGACTTTTAAGCGATTAATTGGTACCTGTTGTCATCAACCTGTTTGACTAAAGAAATACCTATTCACTAACTACCAATATAGCGAGGTCCCCCACTTATGGGAGTACCTCGCTATATTCTTTCTACTCAGTAGTTCATTACTACCAGAGGCATATTAGCTAAAAACAAGAATATGACACAGATTATCTTTCCTACTGACGATGACTACACATAATTCCTGGGCCAATATTTTTTTATCTAGAGCATATATCCCTTCAAACTATCGGCTATTCTCTAATTCCCACTGTTTAATCTCTTTACGTACCATTGGAGCCACTTCTTTCCCTAGTAACTCAATAGCATGCATCACATCTTCATGTGGCATAGATCCTACTGGTACATGTAGCATAAACCGCGTAATTCCGACTTCTTTACGTAAGAGGATTATTTTTTCTGCAACAGTCTTTACATCCCCAACATAAAGTGCTCCTTCTAACTGTCTAGCATGATCAAAGGATTTTTTAGTATAAGGTGCCCAGCCACGTTCCTTCGCTAACACATTCATTGCTTGTTCTGTAGGTGGAAAAAACTTATCCACTGCTTCCTCTACAGTATCCGCTACAAATCCATGGGAATGTGATGCGACAGTCAGTTGCGATGGGTCATGGCCTGCTTGAGCGGCAGCACGATAGTACAAATCCACCAAAGGGGCGAATTGTAAAGGACTACCGCCGATAATGGCAAGTGCAAGAGGGAGCCCTAAAATTCCAGCACGTATAACAGATTCAGGTGTTCCACCACTAGCAATCCATACTGGAATAGGCTCTTGAACCGGTCGAGGGTATACACCACGATTATTGATGCTTGCTCTATGCTTCCCATTCCAAGATACGATTTCCGTTTCTCTTATGTTTAACAATAGCTCTAATTTTTCATCGAATAATTCATTATAATCCTTTAAATCATAACCAAATAAAGGAAAGGATTCGATAAATGAACCCCGTCCAGCCATTATCTCTGCTCTACCATTAGAAATCGCATCAACCGTTGCAAAATCTTGAAACACGCGAACTGGATCTGCCGACGATAATACGGTAACTGCACTGGTTAAACGAATGTTTTTCGTTTGGGATGCAGCCGCCGCAAGTATTACTGCAGGAGCAGAGCTAGCATAATCTTTTCGATGATGCTCACCTACTCCATATACATCAAGACCTACCTCATCAGCTAACACAATTTCTTCTACGACTTCGCGTATTCTCTCTGCATGACTGATCACTTTTCCTGTATTCACATCAGGGGTTGTTTCCACAAATGACGTAAGACCTATTTCCATTCTATATACTCCTTTACCCTCTATTTCAAACGGGTTGCAATTAGTCTTGCTATCTTCTCACCATGAAATCGTCCATTTTCAATGAATATCTCATTATTGTTATTTCCAGCAGCTACAACCCCCGCTATAAATACACCCTCTACATTAGTTTCATACGTTTCTTCATCATATAACGGTTTTCCATTTTCAGAATTAAATTTCACACCTATTTCTTTTATTAATTTCACATCAGGACGATATCCAGTCATTGCAAAAACAAAATCATTATCTATTCGATATTCCTTATCAAACACTTTATAATATACAGAATCGTTCGTAATCTTCAAAACTTCAGCTTGGAATACCATGTTAATCATGTCTTTTCTTACAAGTGAATCGAAGTCGGGAAGAATCCATGGTTTAATACTTTTAGAATACGTTTCTCCTCGATAAAGAACCGTAATATTCGCTCCTGCTTTATGAAGCTCCAGTGCAGCATCAACTGCTGAGTTCTTCCCTCCAATTACAACAACATTTTTATTATAATATGGATGTCCTTCCTTGAAATAATGACTAACCTTTGCTAAGGTCTCCCCTGGAATATTCATATAATTCGGCTGATCGTAATAGCCTGTTGCAATGATAATTTGGTCCGCTACATATTCTAACGGCTTGCCATGAAATGTCTCCGTAAAAACAGAGAAGTAGTCACCCTCATTCTTCAGTGACGTTACCGTTTCATACGTATTGATTCGTAAATTTTGTCTCTCTGCTACATTTCGGTAATACGCTAATGCTTGGTTTCTTCTCGGTTTTTGTTTCTCTGTTATGAACGGTATCCCACCTATTTCAAGCTTTTCACTGGAACTAAAAAACGTTTGATGTGTTGGATAGTTGTATATGGAATTCACAACGTTACCCTTTTCTATTATTAACGAATCTATACCTTGTTCTTTTAACGCAATGGCACAAGCGAGTCCACAAGGCCCTGCACCAATTATAATGACTTTTTCTTTTCTCATGTTATTACCCCGCACTTCCTTAGTCAAAATCAAAAAACTCTTATCCATACGATGATAAGAGCTTTTTGTAATTCATGTTCTATCGATTATACCCAGCCTCGGAAACGAGATGCTTCCGCCATTTTTCTTACACCAACCATATAGGCAGCTAGTCTCATATCGATTCTTCTAGTTTCTGCCGTATTATAGATTGTGTTAAATGCTTTCGTCATAGTTTGGTAAAGCTTTTCTTCTATTTCCTCTTCTGTCCAGTAGAATCCTTGATTATTTTGTACCCATTCAAAGTATGAAACTGTAACTCCACCTGCGGATGCAAGTACGTCTGGAACGAGTAGTATACCTCTTTCCGTAAGAATTTTCGTCGCTTCCATCGTAGTTGGACCATTTGCTGCTTCGACAACAATTTTAGCCTTGATATTATGAGCATTTTCCTCTGTGATTTGGTTTTCTACTGCTGCTGGTACAAGGATATCGCATTCTCTTTCTAATAACTCTTTGTTCGAAATGGTATTATTAAATAATTTTGTAACGGTACCAAAGCTATCTCTGCGATCTAGCAGATAATCAATATCTAATCCTTCTGGATCATATAATCCGCCATATGCATCTGAAATACCAACAACAATTGCACCTGCATCATGTAAGAATTTAGACAAAAAGCTACCCGCATTTCCAAATCCTTGAACAATTACTTTTGCGCCTTTTACCTCAATATTGCGTTTCTTCGCTGCTTCATCAATACAGATTGTAACACCTTTTGCCGTAGCAGATTCTCTACCATGTGAACCGCCTAGAACAATTGGCTTTCCTGTAATAAACCCAGGACTATTAAACTCATCAATTCTACTATATTCATCCATCATCCATGCCATAATTTGGGAATTAGTAAACACATCTGGAGCAGGAATATCTTTTGTAGGGCCAACAATTTGGCTGACCGCTCTTACATAACCACGACTTAACGATTCTAACTCGCGGAATGACATTTCTCGAGGATCACAAATAATGCCACCTTTACCACCACCATACGGTAAATCAACAATACCTGCTTTTAAACTCATCCATATTGATAATGCTTTCACTTCTCTTTCTGTTACGTTAGGATGGAATCTAATTCCTCCCTTTGTAGGTCCTACCGCATCATTATGTTGTGCACGATATCCAGTGAAGATTTTAGTTGAGCCATCATCCATACGAACAGGAATTCTAACTGTCATCATACGAAGTGGTTCTTTTAACAACTCATAAACTTCATCAGGGTAACCCAGTTTCTCCAGTGCATTTTTTACAACAGTTTGTGTTGAGCTCAGTACATCCAATTGCTTATTATTCTCTTTGGTAGAATCTGCTGCTTTTTCGGCTACCATGAATTTACCTCCTAAGGAACATATAAATATTAATAATAGCTATTCTCAGAGATTAGTATACACGTTAGTCACAAATATGCAATATAAAACCCCTCTTTTTCTCTTAAATTTCAATAAAAATGTAAACGTTTTCTCTTATATACTATTATACAAATTAAGTAAAGGTCTGCACAATCGTTTCTATGGCGTTGGAAGGGATAATAACTTTTCCATATTCTTTAAGCCTATAGGAAGTAACGATACTTGGATTAGAGAACTCTGACATTAATGCAATAACATTTTCTTTATTATTACCACCTAGTTCGTTTCGCTTTAAAAGCATATAATACCGATTTTCCATAAAAAACACTTGCCCTCCGCTAACTGATAAGGAATTTAAATAGGAGGAAACCTGTATGATATTCTCGAAATCATCAAATGAAAAAATTAATTCTTTGCTCTCGTCAAGTGTCACTTTCATTTCAATGAAATCCTCATCCCAATCTATATTATCGCGATTTTGCGTAACAATAACATGCATTCCTTGTGCCTGCATGATATACACCTGCACATATAACTTTCCTTCAAGCTCAAAACCTAGTTCTGAACTTGCTTCATACATAACATCTGTAAAGAGGTTCTGGATGCTTGTGGCATCTTGAAATAACTCCTCCTTGTTAAATCCCCGTTCTACCAAGTCATCAAACGTTAAAAATATTGTAAATTGACTACTGGACACCCTTTCAATACGCACATAGCATCCTCCTCAAATGAACAAAATATCCCGCTTCTAAAACAAACGACCTATATTCGGCCAAAACGGCTAGATTCTTTTTATTATTATATGCTGCTAAACAAATTGTTGAACGATATACAAGTTAACTTTTAACTTCGGGCGATATAATCAATAAGGTTCTAAAAAAATTCCAGTCCATCCCCTAGAATAAACAGGATTACCAAAACAGCTAAAAGTAAAACAACCAATGCTAATCTAATAAATGGTTTTGTTATTTTGAAATGGGTTCTTTTCTTCTTAACTCCGTGAACTTCTTTTCTAGGGGGAAGATTTAATACACTCATATCATGAAAGCTTTCAGCATCAAAATTAGACGGATCCTTTTCAGGTTGTGACAGAGCTCCTGCTATCTGTTGTTGGTTTACTTCATTCAATATAGATCTTAATTCTTCTGCTTGATCATGATGATCTTTTTTCTTCGTTTCCACACTAATCCCCCCAAATCTTATAACGGATGATTAATCCCAATAAAAAATCAATTACAAAATGCGTTGTTATCGATACCAATAAATTATTCGTAACCTCATACATATATCCAATGAATAAACTTATCAATAAGACTGATAAGAGAAGTACCGGCTTCCTCAAGTATCGAACGTGTACTAACGCAAAAATAATACTTGCCGTCAAATATCCAAAAGTCGTTTGAATAACCCCGCGGAATAGCATTTCCTCGGAAACAGCAATAAATAGTGTTAGAACAAATATCCTAGGAACAGAGAGGTTGGTAAAGATTCGTTTATTAATTCCTCCATCATCATAATAATTACTGGGCAGGATGGATATTAAAACAAGATCCATAAGTACAATAATAATTCCCGGCATAATGCCGAAATAAACCATTTCACTCATGTTGAAAGTGAATAAGGTTATCCAATCAGCTAAGCTATCAAACAAGAAAAAGCTTAGCACAATGGAAATGAATAAAAATAACCCTTGAGAATATACTACCACTCTTCTTAATTGTTCATTTGTCAGTTGATCAGCCAGTTCAGCTTGTCTCATTTTATTCTCCTAGTAGTATACGTTTTAATTTCTTTTCCCATGATGAAATAGAAGGTTTATTTATCGTTTGCACAGGGGTGAAGCTTTGTATATTCATACCACAGTAACTACAACAAAACGTTTCTAGCTTTGTATAGCTATCCTGAAATTTTGCGTACAGATTTTTCCTAAGGCATTCATTGGATTGAATCCAATTTAACATATCATATAATTTAGATTGTTTTAGTATAAATCGTTCGTCACGTATTTTTTTTACGTGTTGAAATGCTTCATCGATTTTACTTTGCTCATATTTTAAACCATTTTCTATGAACATGCCATTTTTTTCTAATTGGGAGGAAATGAACCTCCATTGAACCTCACTAATCTCCATCAAAGACTGCATTTCTTCTAATTCTTTCGGTAGGGATAAGTTCTCTTCACGATAGGATGTTATAATTCGGTATACCCGCATCAAGTCTTCATCTGAAGGTAATTCACTTTCTATCATCTGTTTAGGAAGAAATACATCCTGTCTACTATAAAGAAGTACACTAATACTCTGCTCCCCATCTCTGCCAGCTCTACCAATCTCTTGAATATAAGATTCTATTTGACCAGGAAAATGATAATGAAAGACAAAACGAATATTATTTTTATTTATCCCCATGCCAAATGCGCTTGTACAACAAATAATATCAATTTGGTCGTTCATGAACTGTTGCTGTATCGCAATACGGTCCATTTGTTCCATACCACCATGATAAAAAGCCACTCGATGATTGGGAAGCTTTTCAGAAAGTAAAAGCGAAACACTTTCTGCTGCAGTCTTACTAGAAAAATATATAAGAGAAGGAACCTTTTGCTCCTTTAGCAGCTGGGTAATCACTTCAATCTTCTCTTCATTATTTTGCACTTCCATAATAGAGAGTGCAATATTCGTTCTGTCCATCGGAAAAATATGCTTTACCATAGCAGGGCAATCTAATGAAGAAATAATGTCTGCTTGAACCTCCCTCGTTGCTGTGGCACTTAATGCAAGGACTGGTGGTTCTCCTAAAACCTTCAGAACTTGTCTTAATTTTTGATAATCCGGTCTAAATTCATGACCCCATTGGGAAATGCAATGGGCTTCATCTACAACAAATAAAGAGATAGTAAGTTTTTTAAAATAGAATTGTAGTTCTTTTTGCTGCAAAATTTCAGGCGAGACATAGATTAATTTGTATTGATATAGATTTCGATATAGTGTCTTCCTTTTTTCATAATCTAAAAAGCTATTAATTGCGATCGCATCTTTAAAATTTGTTGCTTTTAATTCTTTTACTTGATCCATCATCAATGAAATAAGTGGTGAAACGACAAGTGTAACACCTTCAAGAAGACGGGCTGGTAACTGGTAGCAAATAGACTTCCCCGTACCAGTTGGCAATATCCCTAATACATCATTTCCTTTCATGACATCTTCAATTATTTCCTTTTGACCTGTTCTGAAGGCAGAATAACCAAAGTATTGTTCTAGCTCTTTTTCTAATGACAATGTGTTAGACATGGAAATCTTCCTCCGGTAAAAGTTCCTTCAACCTAGTTAGGACTAGTCTAATTTGAAAATAATCAATGGAAGGACTACAATTTTCTTTAATGATCTTCAGCTTAAGTGTTTGATTGTTTTTTACTGTTTGCACAATTTGTGCTTGCTCCTCCTGCGAAACAAACGATTGAATGTCAAAATCTGGGTCATACAAAGCAATCTCAACAATATGATCATAAATAGTGCTTAGCTTTAGATCTCTTTTTTTGGCGATGTCTTCCAGGCTAATGTTATTCATATATAATTGATAGGTAAGATTCGCGGTATTCGTAATGAATTTATTCTCGTTTTGATTATCAGTTAATTGCAATAAAATAGGATAATTCTCTTGTTTTCTATCCATAACCGTAAGTAGTTTATGTGTTATTGCAATTAATATAATTTTCATATCGTCATGAGAAAATTGGTATTTTGTCGCTAACTGATCGATACTCATCCCATAGTGCTGATATCCACTTAATCGGTCCACAAATATTACTGCTTCTTTATTCGAAAGTTGGCTTAAAACGTGATGTAGCTCATAATACAACTTCTCCGCTACCCGTTCTTTACCGTTATAATGATAGAATTGTTTTACCCAATTTGTAACACTCGAATTATCTATTATTGGTATAAACGAATAATTACTAGCTTGTAGATTAGAATACGTTTGAACTAATAAATATAGTCTTTCCAAGAAGGAAATATCCTTCCCAGAAAGCATCAGCCCATTTAAATTGTTATATACAGATGAATCATAATACTCATGTAAGAGATCTTTAGCAGCTGATGAAACCATATAATAGTCATCTGGACCTTGCTCAATGATCCATCCTTTCTTCTTCATTTCCCTAATAATGTGTATAAAATGCTGCCGTGACAATGATACATATATCCCATAATATTTTTCCAATTGAAAAATTCTGGCATCATGAACGGATTGTATCGATTTCTTTCCCGTTATGAGATGATATATTCCAAATATGGATCGATTTGTTCTAATACGATCGATACAATCTAATAAAATTCCTTCAACAAACATATTTTTTGACTCCTCATTGGTCTTAGTTCTATCATATCATTTATCGTTTAGTTGAATAATACTAATTTACATTTTAAAATAGAAAAAGTAATAGATATAACTGTATCGTGAGGGGTAACCATTGATAAGAGCTAAATATACCATAGTGGATAAAGAAACGTGTATTGCCTGCGGTTCCTGCGGGGTGGCTTGTCCATTACTTTTTGATTATGATGATGAAGGTCTAGCCTTTGTTACAATAGATGACAATACGGGAAACAAGGAAATACCTGAGGAATTAGAAGACGATGTATTGGATGCTTATGAAGGTTGTCCAAGTGACTCCATTAAAATAGCAGAACATCCTTTCAATAACGATCCACTTCGATATGAGAGATAATAGACGAACACCAACAAAGTAGTTAGTTGGTGTTCAAATGTTTTTGTATATAGTTTTGGAAAATAAATGACACCGTCGGATAGAGTAGTAGCATGATGACAGCATTACCAATTGCATGATACGTATCGAACGGTAAACCAGCTATATAATAAGTCCAAAATCCATGTCCAGTAATTTGGTAGTTAGTCAACGAAACAATGAATCCGTATAAGTATCCACTAAATACAGCCAATATTAGAATGAGATAAAAAGGAATCTGTTTCATTGTTTTACCTAAGATACCGCTCATAACCCCAATAAGTCCCCAGGATATGATTTGCCAAATCGTCCATAATCCAGTCCCAAGAACCATATTCGATAAAAAGGTAATTAAAAACGCCAATATAATACCAGCAACTGGCCCTAAAAAAATGCCACTTATAATAATAACTGAAGTTACGGGTTGAACATTTGGGATAGAACTTAACATAATTCGTCCAACTACAGCTAATGCTGCAAGAAAAGCTAATAGCGTTAATTTATAAATATTCAACGATCTCATTCCCAAGATTGATAATCGAAATTAACTACGTCCCCATCTTTCAGTTCCACTTCCCCTGCTCCTACCATTGAACTTTCACCATTGATAGAAAACATCCAGGACATTGAATTTTCTTCATCATAATCTAGACCCTCAAGAGAGGTAATAAAGCCGTCTTTATCTTCAGCGTTAAAATTTTCCTTCATCACGTCTAATAGAATATCGCCTTCGTTGATTTCTACTTCTTTTTCTTCTAATATCTCGGCTTCTTTATCCTTAGAAAGTACAATTTTAATAGTTGCTTCCTCTTGTTGTTCACTAGTTTCAGTAGTATTAGCTTGGTTTTCGTTTGGAGTTTGATTTTGAGCTGCATTATTAGGTGATTCATCGTTGCCACAAGCAGCAAGAACTACTAATGCTACAAGTACTGTAAACAGTTTTAATAATAGTGATTTCATATTTTCCCCTCCACTTCAGTAAATTTAAAAATCAGGTGAATAAAAAAAGAGCTAACCCCGTAACTAGTTAACTCCTGTGACAGTCTATAGATCATAAAAAAGCATAAAAATACTGTTTTTATGTACTAGATTGTCTCAATTGTCCTATCCTCGGGATCATTGATACAGTTGATACTGGCAGGTCTACTGGCTTGTGACTACTACCTACTTTAAGCCCTTCCCATAGAATTATCTACAGTGGTAATTGCTTATTTCGTCATCACTAACAGTTGCGAGGACAGCTCTAGCTTTTCACTAGATTCCCTTTTAAGTAACACATACACCAATATCAAAACTCTTGTATTCAATTCTAATAAATATAGTAACATACAACAGCTAAATTACAAGATTAAATATCTTCTTCCTTTGGAATCATGAAGTTAAATGTTGTACCGATATCTAATTTACTTTTCACCGTAATGGTACCTTTATGTGATTTGACGATATTTTTGGCAATAGATAACCCTAACCCGGTTCCTTTAACATGCTTATTCCGAGTTCTTGATTTATCAGCCTTATAAAATCGTTCAAATACAAATGGTAAATCTTCTTCCGGTATTCCACTGCCACTGTCTTCAACAGACACCGATAATCCAATATCATCATTTGAGACCGAAACCTTCACAAAGCCACCTTCACTCGTATGGCGAATCGCATTATCAATCAAATTTGTAAATACTTGTTCAATACGGTCAGGATCAAAATAAGCTTGAGCTTCTTGTATATCTTTCGCTAAACTCATTTCGATTTGATTCTCTGCAGCAATTCCTTGGAATTTACGGAATATCCGTTCAATATAAGGAGTGATATCCACCTTCTCCTTTTTCAAGGTTAAATGTCCTGCTTCCATACTAGCCATATCGAGTAATTCATTTACGAGACGACTCAACCGTAATGATTCTTCATAGATAATTTGTGCGAGTTCATTTTTCTCTTCTTTAGTCTCGGCAATATCATCGACAATTGCCTCACTATATCCTTGCAACATCGAAATAGGGGTTCGCAATTCATGTGATACATTCGCTATAAAGTCTTTTCGCAATTTATCCAACCTACGTTCCTCGGTCATATCACGAATAACAGCTACTGCACCACGTATATAAGCTTGATCATATAAAGGGGTCATGATCATTACCCAAGTTCGGCCTTGTAATGTAATTTCTTCAATTACTTCCTTTTCCCCTTCAATGACTTGCTGTAACGTATCCAGCAATTCTTTTGGCAGCTTACGTGATTCGGTATCACTTTGTAGACTTTTTTCGAAATACCAGTCTTCTATAAACCGTTCAGCAGGCTGATTAGTAGCAATAATTTCACCACTACGGCTTAATGTAATCACGCCATCTGCCATCGAGTTAACTATACTAGATAATTGTTCTTTCTCTTGTCGTAAGGCATTAATATGAAATTTTAACTGCCTTCCCATATGATTAAATGCCATCGCCAGTTCTCCAATTTCATCATGCGTCAAAATGGGAACCTTTGTATTAAATTCTCCTCTTGTTAAATCAAAGGCCGCCTCTCTCATTTTAATCAATGGTGATGTAATACGTGTCGATAAGAAAAAGGCAAATATCGTTGTAAGAATAATCGCGACAGCAGCGGCACCTAATATAATCTTGGTTGTTTCTGCTTTTGTACGGTCAACAATGGCTAATGATTGATATACTAGTACAACGTCATCGGTGTTCGGAACAGTTTTCCCAACGAGCATAATTCCAGGCTCGTCATCTGAAACCTCAATTTCATCGTTGTTGTTGTCATCATCGGCCTTAATTCCAGCTACATCGGATTGCTCGATAAGCCAGTCATCCCTTAAACTGGACAAATGAATATCATCGGTTTCTGAACTCCAATAATCCCCTTCTGAAAATAAAATAATCACTTTACTTGATGGGTCTTTTACTCGTTCCGTTGTTTCATAAATCAAGGATTTATCTTCGTGATTTTCCACCATAACAGAAACCTTTGTCGCGGTCTGT
The DNA here is from genome assembly GCF_018310345.1 of Ornithinibacillus massiliensis. Taxonomy (GTDB): domain Bacteria; phylum Bacillota; class Bacilli; order Bacillales; family Amphibacillaceae; genus Ornithinibacillus; species Ornithinibacillus massiliensis. The sequence continues at coordinate 291,201 of NZ_JAGXBY010000002.1, read as the reverse complement.
AATAATGCTTCTTCTGCTTCTTGAATATGAAAGTTCTCAAAGAACTCTAATAAAAATATCGTTAAAACAAATAATACAAAAGAAACTAGCAATAATATGGTTACTGCTAGTTTCCCTACTACACTACGCCAAAACATTATTCATCATCTACCTCAAACTTGTATCCAACTCCCCAAACCGTAACAATCATCTTAGCAGCTTTTTTGGATACTGTATTTAATTTCTCACGAAGACGTTTTACATGGGTATCGACTGTTCGTAGGTCACCAAAGAATTCATATTGCCAAACATCTTTTAACAGCTGTTCACGGTTAAATACCTTATCCGGTGATTTGGCCAAATAGCATAGTAATTCATACTCTTTCGGTGTCAGTGCAACTTCTTGTCCATCTGCTGTAACACGATGGGCATCATGGTCAATTGTTAAATGTGGAAATACTAATAAATCTTTAGTTGATGCATTCATTTCCTGATTTCCACTAGAACCGGTGCGACGTAGTAGTGCTTTCACACGTAGTACTACTTCTCTAGGACTGAAAGGCTTCACAATATAATCATCGGTACCCACTTCAAACCCCTGTACTCGATTTGCTTCTTCACCTTTTGCCGTTAACATGATGACAGGTGTATTCTTTTCTTTTCTTAATTCTTGGCATACTTCAATTCCATCCATCTCTGGCATCATAATATCTAATAGGATCACATCATAATCATTTTCTAATGCCAAGCTTAATCCTTCTGTACCATTTTCCGCTTCTTCAACAATTAAATCTTCCCGTTCCAAATACATACGAATTAGGCGGCGGATTCTTTCTTCATCATCAACCACAAGTACTCTAGTACTATTATCCATGGAATGCTCCCCCTTACATACTATCTACCAACAGTATAAACCAAGCAAATATAAATGTATAAGAAAACATGACATTTGTACGAAAAATGTCATGTTTTCAAGTTAATTCTATGCGTATGAATGTAAGCCTGCTAATACAAGATTTACAACGATTAAGTTAAACATGATAATGCCAAATCCAATAACGGCTAACCATGCTGATTTTTCCCCGTGCCAACCACGAGAAAGTCTTAAATGTAAGTAGGCTGCATAGAAGAACCAGGTCACTAAAGCCCATACTTCTTTTGGATCCCAGCCCCAGAATCGTCCCCATGCAATCTCAGCCCAGATAGATGCGAAAATCAAACCACCTAATGTAAACACTGGGAACCCAATAGCAACAGAACGATAATTAATCTCATCCACTAGGTCTGGTTTAACATTCTTCAGAAGTGGTTGAAGCAATGCACCAACACGTTTTCTAAAAATTAACCGCACTAATCCATAAAGAATCGAACCTGCAATAAAGGACCATATTACCGTGTTAAACTTACTTCCTGCATCCGCACCGTGCATCCATGCAGGAGTCTCAAATAACGGATTCATCACATCTTCTGTAATCAGCACTCCTTCAGTAGGTGCTGCAATTGCTGGTAACGTATATTCAGTAGTGACAGTTTTTCCATTTAAAGGATATTCGAATGTTGCACTATAATTCATGGCATTAAACACAGACGAAACCACAATGAAACCAATAACTAAAAAAATCGTGTAAAGTACTACTTCAAGTGATATAGTACGACCGGACCGCTTACTTTGGTCAATTCCATGAATTAAATAGATAAGCCCGGCAACAAAGCTAATAAATAAAATCCCTTGTCCTAATGCGACTGTCGTTACATGGATATGTAACCAATGACTTTGTAATGATGGAACAAGTGGTGCAATTTCTGTAGGGAACATACTTGCATAAGCAATGAATATTAACGCTATTGGTAATGCAAATAAGCCTAAAATACTCAATTTGTACATAAAATAAATGATAATAAACGCAAATACTAAACACATTCCTAAGAAAGTGACAAACTCAAACATATTACTTACCGGAGCATGACCAGAAGCCATCCATCTCGTAATAAAATAGGCTAGTTGTGCTATAAAACCTAAAATCGTTAATGAAATTGCAAGCTTTCCTGCAAATCCCTGCTTTTTGTGATCAATATGTTTATCACGAATGGTTGCCCCAAAAAATAACGTCGCAACTAAGTACAAAATAAATGCTATAAAAAGCATTGTACTGCTCGTATTTAATAAACTCTCCATGAGTTTCCTCCTTGTACCTATTAATCTTCTTTTTGATCATCCACCATTTGAATAGAGGTACCTTCAATTGCTTTTTCAATATCTTTTTTCAGTCCAAACCAGTTCTTATTTGTATGCGCTGCTAATAGTATGCCATTTTGTTTAGGGTGAATCCATACTCGGCGATGCTGCCAGTACATGCCTTGAATAACACCAATCATAAAGATAAGCGCACCAATTATAAATAAAGGAATCGTATTGTCTCGCTTAATACTTATGCCACTCTTACGATCAAAATCAATTGCATCAATGATGATGCGGTATTGATTTTCCCCAGTTGGATCAACAGAAGGTGCAAAAGTTCCGACTACATGTCCCATTGGTTGAAGATCTACTACTTTAGGGTCTATTCCAAGTTCTTCTACTGCCCCAATAACATCCCCTATAAAACTAGTCTCTGCCTCTTCACTTTCAGGTGGATATAGATTAAAGACAAAAGCTGGGTTATTCGTTTCATTCGTTTCGGACTTTACACCATCACTGGTTAACTCAAAATCAGGATAAAATTCGGCTACTTCCACTGTAAATCCATTATCAAGTTCATATTGACTTTGTGGATGATACAAATCAATAATAAACTCACCTAATGCTTCTGCATCCGGATCATTCATTTCATAGATTTTAAAGGTCATCTTTGAAAAAGCATTTAATTGATAGCCCTGTTGATAAAGTGTATAACCGCCAACCTTAGCTGGATTATTCATCGTAATTTTATAATCATCTACTTTAACTAGCTCTTCCTCAGCACCTAATACTTCTGCTTCTTCTGCATGATAAACGGTAGCATTTGTTTGGAAATTACTAGGAATAATTCTCCCTTCTTGTTGAAGAGCATCTTTGAATCGTTCATCATTTTCATCATATGTATCCAGGATAAACTCATGATTCTCGATGTAATATTCACCATCCGTCCCTGGGATTACAACGGTTTCACCTTCACGGACCCACATATAATCCGATAAATAGAAAAAGGGGGTTGTCCGAAGTAGTGCAGCAACTAATATAATAATAAGACCGATATGATTAACATAGGGACCCCATCTAGAAAATCTACCTTTTTCAGCTACAATATGCCCATTTTCTTCCTTAATACGATAATGTTGCTTCTGTAAACGTTCTTTCACTGTGTTTACATCTTCATTTGACACTGTTTCTGTTTGACTATAAAATCGTTGTCTATTTATAAATGATTCGTGTCGCTTTGCTCGTTGTCTCTTAAGTGCTCGATACAACGGAACAAATCTGTCAATACTACAAATTACTAACGACACACCAATCAATGCGATTAAAATTAAGTACCACCAAGAACTATATAAGTTATGAAATCCTAGTTGATAATAAATCTTCCCCAATATGCCGTACGTTTCAGGATAAAAAACTGCTGGATCCCGAGACACTGCATCAGCAGGAATATATTGTTCCAAAGGAAAAATCGTACCAATTCCAGATGCTATTAATGCCAAAACAATTAGCCAAACAGCAACTTTTACCGAGGAGAAAAAGTTCCAGATTTTATCAATTATTGTTTTGTTATATGTAGTAGAACGTCTTGCACTTCCCTCATAGCGCATATTCAGCAATTTCCGCTTATCATTACCATCAATATGCTGATTCGCCTGAACAGGTTTACCACAGGCTTCACAAAGGACTGTTCCCTCTGGATTTACATGTCCACATTCACACTTAATATGATTCATAGATATCCCTCTTTTGTCTTATGATTCAGAAGGTTGAATTTGCTTTAAATACCCCTCTAATCGTTCAAGAGTAAGGGCACCCTCCACAACATCAACTATCTCACCCTCAGGACTAATAAAAAATGTACTAGGAATTGGACCTATTTTGTAAAGATCTCTTACCTGTCCTTTCGTGTCATGAGGTATAGGGAAAGTCAAGTTATGCTTCTCAGCAAATTTGTCTATTACAAATTCCGTTGCATCTAGACTAACCGCTATAATTTCTACTCCCTTTTCTTTGTATTCTGGATATAATGATTGCATATATGGCATCTCTGCTTCACAAGGCGCACACCACGTACCCCAGAAATTCAGCATAACCCCTTTGCCTTCATAATCACTTAGACGAACTGTTTCCACTTCATTATGATCATTGACTTGCTTTAATTGAAAATCAGGGGCTTTATCGCCAGCTCTATAAACCGTCCTGTCTGCTGTAATATTGGTCACGAGTGCATAGACTACCGCCAATAGGAGTAAAGCTAAAATAACAGAACGAAATATTAATCTATTTCTTCGCTTATTTTTTTTCTTCAATTTTGCTTGCTCAATACTCATAGTCAACACTCCCCGACCAATTATACCATTATTTGGACAATGAAATTATGTCTAATCTTCAACAATTTGTGTGGCTAGGTTAACCATCTGCTTTACTTCTTTAGGAGTTAATTTCCGATACTCTCCTACACTTAACCCATCTAGAGTCAGTAACCCGTATTGTTCACGTTTCAGCTTCATAACAGGGTACCCTAATTGCTCCATCATACGACGGACATGTCGGTTTTTCCCTTCGCGCAACGTTAATTCCAGAATCATCGTATTTTTCTTCTTATCGGTAGACAGAATCCGGTAACGTATTGCTTTAAGTATTTCTCCTTTATCCCGTACACCCTTCCTTAGTCTACCTAGCTCTATCTTTGATGGAATCCCTTTAATCTTAGCAACGTATACTTTCTCAACACCATGCTTTGGATGCATGACAAGATTGGCAAATTCCCCATCATTCGTTAAAAGAAGAATCCCCGATGTATCATAATCTAATCTACCGACTGGATAAATCCTTTCTTCAATCTCTGGGAAAAAGTCAGTTACAACCTTTCTACCTTTTTCATCCTTTACACTAGAAATAACACCTCTAGGTTTATAAAAAAGATAATAAACCGGAACTTCTTTCTCAAGTTGAACACCATTTACTTCTATTTTGTCATCAGGACTCACCTTTGTACCTAGCTCTGTTATGACTTTATTATTCACCTTCACTTTTCCTTCTATAATTAGTTGCTCTGCTTTTCTTCTAGAGGTTACACCACTTTGTGCAATCACTTTTTGTAAACGTTCATATGTATTTGACATTTCATCACCAATTTCTATTCTTTTTTAACATAATAATAGCGTTAACCATATGTTAACGCTATATAAATGATTTTATCCAAAATGTGCATGATTATAAAATCATCCAAACACCAAGGTAACAATAACAATCGCTGCTATTATACCAATTATATCGGCTAAAAGTCCAACTTTTAGGGCATAGCCCATCTTACGAATACCAACAGCACCAAAGTATACAGTTAGAATATATAAAGTTGTATCCGTGCTTCCCTGCATAGTGGATGCCAGTCTTCCTATAAAGGAGTCCGGACCATGTGTTGCAATTAATTCAGTTGTAACCCCAAGAGCGGCAGAGCCAGAGATTGGTTTAACCAATGCAAGTGGTACAATCTCTGGGGGCACACCAAAAAATAATAAAATCGGTGAAATCATACCGATAATAGCATCTAAAGCACCAGAGCTTCTAAAGATAGCAATTGCTACAATCATCCCTACTAAAAAAGGAAGTAAAGAAAAGGCCATCTTAACCCCTTCTTTCCCTCCCTCGACGAATAATTCATAGGATGGTACCTTTTTCCAGGTAGCAACCAACAAGACGAACATAATAAATAACGGGATAATCCATATACTTACCTGTGAAATAAATACCATATCACTTCTTCCTCCAAGTACTTCTATAATAAAATAGCCGATCAATCATAATAGCACTAGTAGTAGAGATTAAGGTTGCTAGTATCGTAGTCCCTACGATTTCTGTTGGGGAAATAGAATCATATTGCATTCTAATAGCAATAACGGTTGTAGGAATAAGTGTTAAGCTGGAAGTATTAATCGCTAAGAACGTTATCATCGATCTGGACGCCTCATCCGAACCACTTATTTTTTTCATCTCTTCCATTGCTTTGATTCCCATAGGTGTAGCAGCATTACCAAGCCCGAATATATTAGCGGTAACATTGGAAAGTATGTAGCCTATTGCAGGATGATCCTTTGGAATCTCTGGAAAAAGCCTCACCACTATTGGTCTAAATAACTTTGCTAGTCCTTTCAAGATCCCTGCCTCTTCAGCAATCTTCATAATACCTAGCCAAAATACTAGTACACTAATAAGACCGATTGATAACGTAACGGCTTCATTTGCACTTTCAAAAACGGCTTTATTAACCTCATCCATCGTTCCGTTAAACATAGCATATAGAATGCCTATAATTGCTAAGAAAGCCCAGATTAAATTAACCATGTTATCCCATCCTAAATACTTGCTTAAATATCGAAATTACATTGGCAAAAAAGCTATTTTCATCTTCTGGTTTTCCATCTTTAAAAATAGCAACCTCTAATATTGGTTCATCATGTAACGAGAATAATTGCTTCCCGACAATTTGTTCTGTGCCAAGTTCTTTCTCAAAAGGCAACCATTCCGAGCTTACCGCTTCTCTTTCTCCATCTTTTAAAGGAAACAATGTATCATCATGAATATGGCCTTCGATCCTTTTTTCAGGTCCTATTTGAAGATCAATCATTCCTTTATCTCCGATAGATTCCATTTTATAGTTCTCATACCCCCATTCAAACATGTTGATATGATCTCGCCAATCATCTGGAGCGTTTAACGTAACAGCAATTAAGTCCATTCCATCCTTCGATGCAGTGGATACTAATGTTCTACCTGTTTGTTTCGTAAAGCCTGTCTTTCCACCGGTACAATATTTATAGAAAACGGTTAATAATTTATTTTTATTTTTCCAGCTATATTCTCTATTATCGGACTTATAGAATTTAGCACCAGTTATTTCTTGGAATGTTTCATTCTCCATGGCATACCGCATTAGTAATGCCATATCATAAGCAGAAGAATAATGGGTTTCAGAATCCAGTCCATGTGGATTATCGAAATGCGTATTTGTCATTCCTAGCCACTGGGCTTTTTCATTCATAAGATAGACAAAGCCTTCTTCACTACCACCAACATGCTCAGCAATTGTAACCGCAGCATCATTCCCAGACCGTAACATTAATCCATATACTAAATCCTCCAATTTCATTTTCTCGCCTTCCTTTAAGTAAATGGAGGATCCTTCCGTATAAACTGCTTTTTTACTGGCTTTTGCCATTTCATTCATTTTTCCTGATTCAATGGCAATTATTGCTGTCATGATTTTCGTTATACTGGCAATATTTTGTTTTTCATGTGCTTTCTTTTCAAACAATATTCGGCCGGTCGACTGTTCAATTAAGACGGCATTATTCGCAGACACACCCGGCTCAGCATGTCCAATAATCGGAAATGAAAATGTAAAGAGAATGATCGTTAACACTATCATTGCAATAAAACGCATAGTTTGTCCCCCCAGAATCATGTCTATACATTTTATGCGAAAGCTGCTTTGATATGATTAAAAATGTACAACCTCTGAGCATAATTTCTAACCATACTACAAATAAAAGGAGTTAGCCTTAGTTTTCACTTATGATAAAAGATAAAAAAACCTGAGCAAATTCTTTGAGTTCGAATTTGTTTAGGTTTTTACATGAATTATTTATTTTCTGGATCTAAGATAATGGAATAGTTTCATCTTAAGTACAAATTTGCTATAGTACATTCTAATTATTATTTGCTTCTTCTAAATCGTTAAATCGGTCAAAGAATAAATCTGCCTCATCCTCAAATTCTTCCGGATCAAAGTTGTCTGGTAATGGTGGCAGCTCTTCTAATGAGGTTAATCCGAAGTAAGTTAGAAAATCTTTACTCGTACCGAATAAGGTGGGTCTACCGATTCCCTCTTTTCTACCTACTTCTTCAATTAACGATCTTGCAAGTAAGGTTTGAACCGGTCGATCACTTTTCACCCCACGTATTTCATCAATTTCTGACCGTGTAATTGGTTGACGATAGGCGATAATCGCAAGTGTTTCTAAAGCAGCCTGAGACATTCTACTAGATTGAGGAGCTTCTACCAATCTTTTGTAATACTCACTATGCTCTGGTTTTGTCGTTAAATGGAACACATGATGCGATTCCATTATCATAATACCTCTACTCGCATGCTCATAATCATATTTTAACTCTTCGATTAAGTGTTCTACAGCTTTTTCGGAGATTTGCATAATCTTACCTAATTCTTTTATCGTAATTCCTTCATCTCCACTTGCAAATAGTAACCCTTCTAGAATCGCTTTTACATTTTTCATCTTATATTTCATCCCCTGCATAGTATACATATAATGGTTCAAAATGCTGTGTTTGTTTACACGTTACTTGATTAATTTTCATTAATTCTAACAAGGCCATAAACGTAACAACTATATGGGATTTGGTACGTACAGTAAATAATCCATCAAACGTAATTCCACTTCTTGCTTTCCTCTTTACTATATCCAATACTTCTTCCATCCGTTGTTCAATTGGTATTTCTGCCTTTTGAATACGCGTATCTAGTGGCTCTTTCCACTTCTTTCTTTCTAGCATTCTACCTAATGCACCTAGCATATCATAAATCGAGATTTCACCTTGAACGACTGTTTTCTCGATATTTAAATTGTCGAATATAACGGGAGGTCGCGTATAGGTTTGATGTGCTTCTAGTTCTTTTTCTTTGAACGTTTCCGCAGCCTCTTTGTACTTCCTGTATTCGATTAACCGTTGCATTAATTCTTCTCTAGGGTCCTCCATATACTCTTCATCTGTCTCTTCAATCTCAGGTTTAGGAAGAAGCATTTGGCTCTTAATTGCTAGAAGCGTTGCTGCCATTACTAAATATTCGCTTGCGATATTTAGCTCTAAATGCTGCATCGTATGTATGTAATTCATATACTGTTCCGTGATTTGGGCAACTGGAATGTCATAAATATCGATCTCGTATTGATTAATTAAATGTAGCAGTAAATCAAGCGGACCTTCAAATGTATCTAATTTCACCTGATATGCTTGATTCATATATGTCGCCCTTTCTAAAATTAATTCCAAGACATTAAGAGATTTATTTTACTAAAACTCGTTTCAAATGCCTATACACAGGATTGGGTATCTACATAAGTTATTAACGTAAGATAAATGTTACCCAAAAAACATTTATTCATGATTAAAAAAAGGAGGAATTTTAAATGGGTGCAGGATACAATTATGGCGGAGGCTTTGCTTTAATCGTAGTATTATTCATTCTTTTAATTATTGTTGGTGCTGCTTGGTTCTAAGATAAGCTACGATTAGCTTCGTCAACATTAACTAATACTCCTAACAAAAATCAGCCCTATACATGTGTAGGGCTGGTTTTTTTAGAAAAACTCACATTTACTTTGTCGAATATCCTGCTATTCTTATGTAGGCTAAAAACAATATCCTACTTCCCGTTCTGTCAGAAAAACATTATATTCTATAAGTGTTCCCTAGTTATTAGGGTTCTCCTCTTGCTCCATACAATGATCGTAATATACACGTATTTGATCTACTGAACTAACTTGGTGTGAGGAACCATACAGCTTCCTTGCTTCCTGAATCATCTTTTTACCAATACCAACGTTTCTGTGTGAAGGATTTACGGAAATATGTTGAATAATTGCTTGTTCACCGTCAACTCGTAATCCGATTGCACCGACAATATCATCATCTTCTTTCCAAAGATAAAGATGCCAATCTGGATTGGTTTCATACTCTTTTATAGTTTGTTGCAACTTCTTTACATCTTTTTCTTCAGGCATAAAAGACAATAAACCCATTGCAATCTTTTCCGAATTTTTTTTATAGCGATTTAACATAGATACCCCTCACTATGTAATATAACATTTAATCTAATTACTTTAATTAAATTGGAGTTCGTTATATATATTGACCTATTAATCTATATTTGTCAATTATTGTTCTAAAATACAAATATATACCAATAAGCAAATCCCCAGATAATACCCAGCACAAGTAACACCACAAATAGAAGGATATTTTTCTTGCGTTGATTCAAATAACTCATCCCTTATCATTATTGACAATTTTTATTAATTAATATACATTTTTTTGAAATAAGGCCCTCACCATGATTAACCCGTCTGATTCTTGTTTCCCTACTTTATATGGAATAGCGTTCATCACAAACAACCAACAATTATACAGCATAAATATGAGTAAATATGTATTTGGTACGCTTTGATAAAAGAGGTAACAGATGAATACAATTATTGCATTGAGAAGTGGCCCAAATAACGTAATGTAAAAAACTTCAACGTTGCTATACGGTTTTATTCGTTTACTTCCTGTGTATCCGGAACTAATAAACATTCTACCTATCTGCAACTCCATATTATAAAACACCAATCTAAAAAGCTTCTTTCCTCTACCTATCACCAGTGTAATCTCATCTGCTTTTGCAAGCTTGGCACCTAACAGATGTCCAATCTCATGGACAAAATTACTGAGTGGTGCCACGACCAAAATAAGGAAAATCAACAATAAAGCTGTATTCATCTATACCGTCCTAAAATGTTTTATTCAGAAAAAACTTTAACTTCTTTCATTACATCTCCATTACGCATAGCCTTCGCATGTTCAATACCAGATGTAACCTTACCAAAAACCGTATGCACACCATTAAGATGTGGTTGTGGTTCATGTACAATAAAGAATTGAGAACTTCCTGTGTCTCTTCCCGCATGGGCCATAGAAAGTGAGCCTTCTTCATGCTTATGTGGGTTATTATCGGTTTCACATTTAATCGTATATCCAGCGCCACCAGTACCATTACCGATAGGACATCCTCCTTGGCTTACAAAGCCTGGGATAACACGGTGAAATGTTAAACCATCATAGAAGTTTTCATTTGCTAATTTTTCAAAGTTAGCTACTGTTCCTGGTGCTTCATTTGGGTATAATTCAAATTCAATTTTATTTCCATTTTCCATTAAAATATAGCCTTTTTTAGACATCTATTCCATCTCCATTCATTTCGAAAACTATTATTACTTCATCATAATACCATTTCTATACGTTAAATTAAAGTTTTGACTCGGTTTAGGACCCAGTAGCTTAGCTAAGTCAACTTTTGGATAGTTGTTGTTTTCTATTAACACGATACAATCATGATTCATAAGAAAGGTCATGACTAATAATGTCCTCATATGTCTCTCTTTTAATAACTAATTTATCTTGACCATTTTCCACAAATACTACCGCTGCACGTTGGATTCGATTGTAATTACTTGCCATCGAGTAGCCATATGCTCCAGTTGATAGAATAGCTAATATATCTCCACTATTAACTTTAGGAATTGGTAGATCCCAAATTAGCATATCCCCTGATTCACAGCATTTTCCTGCGACAGAAACCACCGTATCGTTGGCGTCATTTGCCCGATTAGCAAGTAATCCATGGTACTTCGCTTGGTATAGTGCTGGGCGAATATTATCTGTCATTCCACCGTCCACTGAAATATAATCACGAACACCAGGTATGTGCTTCTGAGAACCGACGGTATATAAAGTAATTCCCGCATCGCCTACAATAGAGCGACCAGGTTCAATCCAAATTTCTGGTAATGGGATATCTAGTTGTTCACTATGCTCCTTCACTGTTTCAACTAGCTTCTCAACATAATGGTGGAGTGGAATTGGTTGATCCTCTTCTGTATAGCGAATACCAAATCCCCCACCTAAGTTAAGCACCTTCGGAATAAATCCATGAGAATCTTTCCATTCTGCTAGTTTATTAAATAGGATATTTGTTGCTGTAACAAATCTTTCTGTATCAAATATTTGCGAACCGATGTGACAATGTAGCCCTTTAAAATTCACATGTGGATTCTCAAGCAATAAATGAAATGCTTCATCAGCTTGTCCATTATGTAGATCAAATCCAAACTTAGAATCTTCATTACCCGTCATGATATACTGATGTGTTTTAGACTTAATTCCTGGTGTTACACGAATAATTACGTCCATTTTCTTATTATGGTGCTTCAGTATGCTCGTTAGTAATTCGATCTCAAAGAAGTTGTCCACCACCACACAACCAATATGATTCTCAACAGCCATTTCTAATTCGCGGGAACTTTTATTATTACCGTGTAAATGTATCTTTTCTGGGTTAATTCCAGCTTGTAATGCTGTATAAAGCTCCCCCTCAGAAACTACATCTACTGATAATCCCTCTTGTTTAATTACCTGTAAAATTGCAATAGAAGAGAAGGCTTTACTTGCATACGCCACTTGTGCACGTACCCCTAATTGTTTAAACGTATCAACAAATGATCTACAACGCTCCCGTATCACTGCAACATCATAAACATACAGTGGTGTACCGTATTTATTAGCTAACTCCACCGTGTCTACCCCACCAATTTCTATATGACCCAGACTATTTATCTGATATGGATATTGATCCATGAACATTTCCCATCACCTATTCATCTTTATTTGTTTGATAAGTAAAAATACTTATAAAAAATTTATCATAACCAGTCAAAAAACAAAAGGAATAAAATCAATTCACAGTAGCGAATCGTTTTATTCCTTACTCTAATTACTTATCAACTGGTTGTCGATATATATTTTTTGGATGGACTATACTAGGTCTAGTATTGGCAAAAGGAGTTGGAAACCTTAATATTGTTGTAAGCATTGCTTTTGGATTGAATGGAAGCAATGGCCAAAGATACGGCGTTCGCATAGACCGTAAACTCGCCAGGAACAGGATGAACAATGTTGTTCCGATTACATAGCCATATAATCCAAAGATTGCAGTAACTAGTAATAAGACGACTGTTGCTACCTTATTGGCAACACTCAATTCGTAACTTGGTGTTACATATGAACCAATAGCACTTAGCGATATATAGAGAATAACCTCAGGACCTAACAGCCCTACATCTATAGCAATCTGACCAATTAATACAGCAGCAATTAATCCCATCGCGGTGGACAGGGCAGTTGGCGTGTGAATGGCAGCCATCCTTAAAAACTCTATTCCAATTACTCCTAAAATAAGCTGTATTACAATTGGTATATTTCCATCCTCATTTGGTCCAATAAAGGAGAGTTCTCCAGGTAGAAGCGTTGGGTCAAGTACAAATAATAACCATGTCGGTACTAGGAAAATGGATAAAAAAATCGCTAAAAATCGAAGCCATCTAATGCAAGAGCCTATAAGTGGTGCCTGTCTGTGTTCCTCGGCATGCTGCGAATGATGAAAGAAGGTGGTCGGCACAATGATCACACTAGGAGAAGTATCCACGATAATGATTACATGCCCTTCTAACAGATGGTTTGCCGCTACATCTGGTCGTTCCGTGAACCGGACCAATGGGTATGGATTCCATCTCCGTTCGACAATATACTCTTCTAATGACTTTTCAGCCATTGTGATACCATCTATATCGATTTTTTCAATTTTTTTCCTTATTAAATCAACTAATCCATCATCTGCAATATCTTTAATATAGGATAAGCAAACATCCGTTTTTGATCTTTCTCCTACTTTTAACATTTCATTTCGCAATCGCTCGTCTCGTATTCTTCTTCTCGTTAATGCTGTATTTTCGATGATATTTTCCGTAAAGCCATCACGAGAACCTCGGATTACCCTTTCCGTGTCTGGTTCTTCCGGTGAGCGGCCAGGATAGTTACGAACATCAATTGCATATCCGAATCGCTCCCCATTCATTAACACAACGATTAATCCGGAAAGAACCTGGTCCACCACTTCATCCATCGTTTTAATTTCGGAAACTTGTTGATGAAGCAAGCGATTTTTAACAATCTCGGCTATTTTTCTCCGTTCTCTTTCCGTTTCATTTAAGTGGAGTAGTTCTTCAATAAGATCTTGTATGATCATACTGTCGATTAAACCAGTAACATAGTACAATTGAATTTCTGTTTTTAACACGGTTATTTCTCGAAACCCTACATCAAAAGAAGTCCCTACTCCAACTCTCTCTTTCATGTATCGATTGTTTTCTTTAATATTTGCTGAAACTGGTTGTTGACTCAATTGTAATCCTCCAATCTTATCTTACTAAGATTATCCATTGAAATAAGGAACCAACTATTTTTCCTAATACAACAGCCATCATGAGGGTAATAATTTTCTTATCCAGCCCTATGCGCTTAGATAATAATGGAAAAACATTCAACACTTCTGTCAATGCAGCTGCTAGCATACCGTTAAAAACGCCATGGAATGCCCCCCATATAACGAGCAAAATAACTGGATGGCTCCACGATATAGTAGCAAACGATAAATAAGTCCCAAACAAAGTTCCTAATACAACACAACCTGTATATACCTTTACCAGATGTAATGTTTTCGTAAGTTGAATTAATCTGGGAATAATACCTAGTACAGTTAGAAAAGCCACGAACCCACACCCAACAGCAAGTCCACTTGAAAAGCCAATTATGACCTCCATTGCATTAATGAGGATACTTTGGGTCATTTAATCTGTTCTCATAGTAATTGACATAATCATCAAGTGACTGCTGATATTTAAAGATTTCTACCTCTAAAGGGCTTGGCTCTTCATTAAAGCGCTTCTTAAACCAGTGATTAAAAAATAAAATCATCCCAATACCTAAACCAAATGAGTAAGGAATCTGAATCCATAATGGAAATTCATTCTCCTCTCCTGTTAGTAAATAATGTATTTTCTGCTGGACTGCCTGCATGCTTACATCATAATGAAAATTAATTATGGTCATGGCAGTTCCAATAAATAGTAGCAGCCATACTAAACAAACGACTATCATATTGGGATTCTTTTTGTATTTACTGATTCGAATGATGGTCTGCTCTGGACCAATTAATTGAATCTCTATATTTGGATAGTTTTCCGTTAAATGCTTTATAATCAAAAAACTATCGATAATAACAATTTCCTTATCTTTTTCCGTAACTCGATATATCCTTAATTCTTGTAATTTTTTAATTGCTTCATTTGAATTTGAGGATATATATGCTACATCTTTTAGCTTTAGTTCGATTGGATTCTTTATTTCTAATTTCTTTTTCATTCGTAAATAAACAATTCCATCCATTTCCTTCACCTCTGGGGAATCATTGAAGATACAAGTTAGTATTTGTTTAAACATGAAATATTATTAAATGGAAGTACAAATAGCTGAATATCCTTCACGATAATCTCATAAAGTATACAATTGTTTTAACGCTATCTGCTCTATTCCTTATTAAAAAGTAAAATTCAACTAAAAAAGCTGTAAGGGGTTTAGCCCCTCACAGCTTTTAAGGATCAATTTTACTTTTCATTTCAAACAATATTTTCTTTTCCAGTCTCGAAACTTGGACTTGCGATATGCCAAGCCTTTCAGCAACCTCTGATTGCGTCTTATCCTTATAATACCTTAGATACAGGATTAATCGTTCTCGTTCACTTAAACCGCGTATCGCTTCTTCTAACGATAATTTATCGAACCAATTGGAGTCTTGGTCAGCTATTTGATCTAATAAGGTAATCGGGTCACCATCGTTTTCAAAAACAGTCTCATGTATGGAATGAGGTGACTTCGCAGCTTCCTGGGCATGAACAACTTCCTCAGGAGAAATCTCTAATGCCTCAGCAATTTCGTTGATTGTTGGTGATCTTCCGAGTTGTTTCGTTAGATCATCTTTTTTCTTACGGATTTTATTACCAATCTCCTTTAATGAACGACTCACTTTCACACTACCATCATCACGAAGGAAACGTTGAATTTCACCGATAATCATCGGTACTGCATAGGTTGAAAAACGCACATCATAGGAAAGATCAAACTTATCAATCGATTTAATCAATCCAATACTTCCAATTTGAAATAGATCATCCGGATCGTATCCTCTATTCATGAAACGTTGAACAACGGACCATACTAATCGAATATTTTTTTCAACTAAATAATCACGAGCTTCTTTGTCACCCTGTTGACTTTTCAGAATATACGCTTTGACTTGTTCATCCGTTAATGCTTCATTCCGTTTATCCTGCTTTACATTAACCATAGGCATACATCCTTAATTATAAACCGTTTTACTTTTCGTTAACTGCTTTCTCATATGAACAGTGGTACCTTCACCTTGCTTGGATATAACTTCAACAGAATCCATAAAGTTCTCGATAATAGTAAAACCCATACCGGAACGTTCTAGTTCCGGCTTTGATGTATACAATGGTTGCCTTGCCTCATCGACATCATCAATTCCAATACCATAGTCGCGTATCGTTAATTCTATTTCACCATCATCATATACCTTACACGTAATGGATACTTTATGATTAGGGTCGTTATTATATCCATGGATAATCGCATTCGTCACTGCCTCAGAGACTACCGTTTTAATTTCAGTTAATTCCTCCATTGTGGGATCGAGCTGAGCCACAAATGCAGCAACGGTCACACGGGCAAACGATTCATTTTGACTAACACTAGAAAACTCTACATGCATTTCATTTCTCATGAAGCCACCCCCAACGTTTCTAATGCAAACATCTCATTCTCCTCTAAACGAATAATTTTGAACATACCAGACATTTCAAACAAGCGTTTGATAGAATGTGGTATCGAGCAAACAACCATTTGCCCTCCTAATTGCAGTACTTCCTTATATCTACCTAGAATAACACCTAGTCCAGAGCTATCCATAAAACTAACTAGTTCAAGATTTAAAATTACATGCTTAACCGGGCTATGGTAAAGCATGTCCTTCCATTGATCACGTAGGCCCTCTGCTTCATGATGATCCAGTTCGCCAGCTAAGCGAACAATAAGTACATCTTCTTTTACCTCAAATGTATAATCTAGACCCATTTTAATCCTCCTTACATTCCTTATGTAAGTACACATTCGTTGTGAAATGGGTAAATTCCTTCCTTGTAGACAAAAGAAGTAATATTTCTCCTAAACTAGAAGTAATTAGTCATATTTCGACAGCTTCTGAATGGAGCGTTTAAACAAGGTGAATAATGACGCCTTCTCGACATTCTCTTCAACAACAAGAGGTGTTTCAGAGATGACCGTTTCACCATTTTTAACTTGGAGCGTACCAACCTTATCGCCTTTCTTTAAAGGTAATGTAATAGCATCAAGCTTGACAGAGGTAGATAATTCGTCTACAGATTCTCCTTTTTTAAATAAGGTGCTAATGGATTGTGAGGCCACAACCGGAGTATTTCTATTCTCTGCTTTGAATAAATTTAGCTTTGTAATAGATTCTCCCTTTTCAAAGAGCTTTTTCGTTTCATATGTGTTAAATGCATAGTCTAACATCTTAGATACGCTTGCATTTCTTTCTTTTGGAGTCCCGGCCCCCATTACAACAGCAATAACCCGCATGTCACCCTTTTTCGCAGTAGCAGTTAAGCAGTACTTCGCTTCATTGGTGAAACCCGTTTTTAATCCGTCAACACCAGGATAAAAGCGAACCAGCTTATTCGTATTAACAAGCCAGAATTCGTTTTCAGTCCCTTTCCGTAAATAGTCTTCATATATAGATGTATATTCCGTAACGGACTCATGACTTAATAATTCTTTCGCCATCATTGCCATATCATATGCTGTACTATAATGATTTTCTGCAGGTAATCCAGTCACATTTTGAAACTGTGTATTCTCTAACCCTAGCTCTTTTACTTTATCATTCATCATTTTTACAAATGCTTCTTCACTTCCAGCAATTCTTTCGGCTAATGCCACACTTGCATCATTACCAGAAGCAATCGCAATACCTTTTAACAGGTCATTAACGGTCATCTCTTCGCCAGCTTCAAGGAAGATTTGTGATCCCCCCATTGATGCTGCATTTTCACTGACTCTTATGAGTTCATCTTTTTTCAATGTACCTTTTTCTATTTCCTCCATGATTAACAGTAATGTCATCACCTTCGTCATACTTGCAGGTGGTAATTTTTCATGGGCTTGTTTTTCAAACATAATCTTTCCTGTATCTCGTTCGATTAAAATGCCGGATTTAGCATCAGGAGCTAGATCAAATGACTCTTGTTTTTGTGAATCCCCTTTTTCTTCTGCTGCTACTGTAATCGTATAAAAAGAAAGGGTGAAAAATAGTAAACTAATCATTAGAACAAATTTTTTCATCGTGTTTAACCTCCAGCAATCAATATAACTCTAGGATTACCAAAATTAAACAGATTTATAATCAGGAAAAGATAAAATCTTAACAATAAATACGGGAAGTCCCTTAAGCGAGACTTCCCGATTAAACTATTCTGTAATCATTTCATAAATTAGCTTTGGTGCTTTCACATTTTCATCTGTAATGATGATACTAGACTTAATTAGTTCCACAACCGATGCTACATTGTCGATATTACAATGCATAGTAAGAAGTGGCTCTCCCTTACGTACGGGATCACCTACTTTTTTATGGAGCATAATGCCAGCAGCTAGATCAATCTCAGATTCCTTCGTTGCTCTCCCAGCTCCTAGCATCATAGCAGCAGTTCCAAGTTGGTCCGCAACGATTGTTTGCACTGTTCCAGACTGCTCTGCCGTTACCTCAATTTGCTTACGTGCTTTCGGTAGTAATTCTGGATTGTCCACAACAGTTGGATCTCCACCTTGTGAAGCAAGGAATGTCTTAAATTGTTCAAGTGCT
Organism: Ornithinibacillus massiliensis; assembly: GCF_018310345.1. Lineage (GTDB taxonomy): Bacteria > Bacillota > Bacilli > Bacillales > Amphibacillaceae > Ornithinibacillus > Ornithinibacillus massiliensis. Next base: position 272,353 of record NZ_JAGXBY010000002.1, on the reverse strand, counting down.
TTACCATTAGATAGATTGTCATCAAGCATTTGTCTTGCTTCCTCAATATTGCTTGCTTTCTCTGCTAGTACAACCATTTGACTACCTAATACTAAACATAATTCAGTTAAGTCCTTTGGTCCTTTCCCGCTTAAGGTATCAATAGCTTCTTTTACTTCTAATGCATTACCAATAGCAAGGCCTAGCGGTTGACTCATATCAGAAATAACCGCCATCGTATTTCTGCCAACATTTTTTCCAATTGAAACCATTGCTTGAGCTAATTCCTTCGCATCTTCAATTTCCTTCATAAATGCCCCTGCACCGGTTTTGACATCTAATACAATGGCATCTGCACCAGAAGCAATCTTTTTACTCATGATGGAGCTTGCAATTAGAGGTATCGAGTTCACCGTAGCAGTTACATCTCGTAAACTGTACAGCTTCTTATCTGCAGGAGTTAAGTTCCCTGTTTGCCCAATAACCGCAACTTTATTTTTATTTACTAAATCGATAAATTCTTTATTCGTAATCTCTGTATGGAATCCAGGCACTGACTCTAACTTATCAATTGTACCACCTGTATGGCCTAGCCCACGGCCACTCATTTTAGCTACCGGAGCACCAACAGAAGCAACAAGAGGTGCTAGCACTAGTGTTGTGGTATCTCCAACTCCTCCAGTGGAATGTTTGTCTACCTTAATTCCTGCTATATCAGAAAGGTCGATCTGATCACCAGATTCAACCATAGCCTTCGTTAATAGTGCTCTTTCTGTTTCCGTCATATCCTGAAAATAGATTGCCATCATTAATGCACTAACTTGATAATCAGGAATGTCACCGCTTGTATAACCATTTACAAAGAAGTAGATTTCTTCTTCTGTTAGTTCTATTCCGTCCCGTTTCTTTTCGATGATATCGTACATCCGCATAGAATGTTCTACCTCCTGTTAGTTCAATGGTAATGTCTGAACAATTTTCTTCACGAATTGAAGAAAGTCTTGTTTCACTTTATCCGTAGTTTCAATCACCTCATGATGGGTTAAAGGTTGATCTAAAATACCTGCTGCCATATTTGAAATACAAGAAATTCCTAGTACCTTCATATTAGCATGATTTGCCACCATTACTTCCGGAACAGTTGACATGCCAACTGCATCTCCCCCCCAAGTTCTTAGCATACGCACTTCTGCTGGGGTCTCATAAGCAGGTCCAGTATTTCCTACATATACTCCTGTTTGAACCTTTAAGTCTAGTTCTTTAGCCGCTTCAAGTGCAAACTCGACATACTGTTTATTATAAGCGGAGGACATGTCTGGGAATCTCGCACCTAGTTGGTCATCATTCGGACCAATCAGTGGACTAGTTCCCATATTATTGATTTGATCGGTAATGACCATTAAATCACCAGGCTCAAAGCTTTCATTAATTCCACCAGCTGCATTAGTTACAATTAATGAAGTAATCCCAAGTTCTTTCATTACTCGAATTGGAAAGGTAACTTGCTGCATAGTATAACCTTCATAAAAATGAAAACGACCTTGCATTGCAAGAACTTGTCTTCCTTCTAACTGACCAATTACTAATTGTCCTTTATGACCTGATACCGTTGATTCTGGAAAATATGGAATTTGGTTATACGGAATAATAACAGGATTTTCAATCTCATCTGCTAAAACTCCTAGTCCAGACCCTAAAACTAATCCAATTTCTGGTGTAGTGGATAATTGACTTTTAATAAATTCATTCGCTTCTTTTATCTTTGAATATTCCATCTATACCTCTCCCTAATTAAATCTCTTTCAAAAAGCTCTTACCGTGCTCTGGTAATGTAACATTAAAATTATCAGCAATCGTTGCACCAATATCGGCAAAGGTTTTTCTAATTGGTAATTCCCTACCAACATCAATCCCTTTGTGATGAACAAGCAATGGTACATACTCACGTGTATGGTCTGTTCCATGATGTACAGGGTCATTACCATGATCCGCAGTAATAATTAATAAGTCATCATCCTTCAGTTTGCTCAATACTTCAGGAAGTCTAGCATCATATGCCTCTAGTGCTTCTCCATAGCCTTGTGGGTCTCTACGATGACCAAATTTCGCATCAAAATCAACCAGGTTTAAAAAGCTAATACCATGAAAATCCATGCTCATGGATTCTACTAATTTGGTCATACCGTCATCATTATCTACAGTTCGAATTGCTTTCGTTACGCCTTCACCATCGTAAATATCAGAGATTTTCCCAATGGCAATCACATCGTAGTTTTCATCCTTTAATGTATTCATAACGGTCTTACCGAAAGGCTTCAATGCATAATCATGACGGTTAGAAGTACGTTCAAATGCTCCAGGATTTCCAACAAATGGACGTGCAATAACTCTACCTACCATATATTTTTCATCTAATGTGAGTTCTCGAGCAATTTCACAAATGCGGTACTGCTCATCGATCGGAATAATATCCTCATGGGCAGCGATTTGTAATACAGAATCAGCAGATGTATAAACAATTAATGCACCAGTATCCATATGTTCTTTTCCAAGCTCATCTAATATTTCGGTCCCTGATGCAGGCTTATTGCCAATAATTTTTCTTCCAGTTCTGCTTTCTAATTCTTTTATTAACTCCGCTGGAAAACCATTCGGGAATGTTTGAAATGGTTGTTCAATATGTAATCCCATAATCTCCCAATGTCCGGTCATTGTATCCTTACCATTGGATGCTTCTTCCATTTTAGTGAAATGGGCTTTAGGCTTTACAGCTTTTTCAATTCCTTTAATTTCCCTTATATTACTTAGTCCTAATTCCGCCATATTCGGCATATGTAATCCATTCATATGCTCCGCAATATGTCCAAGTGTATCAGCACCTTTATCATTAAATTTTTCCGCATCTGGTGCTTCACCAATACCAACGGAATCCATTACTACTAAAAAAATACGATTAAATTCACTCATATTCTATAACCTCCCAATCTTATGTTGTCTAATTTTTGAATTTATATGTTTTTTATTGGTTGTATGATGTCAGACAACTTCCGTAAAAAGCAATCCTATGCTCGAGGGTGAAACGATTTATACATATCTTTTAATCTTGTTTTCGTTACATGTGTATAAATTTGTGTTGTCGAGATATCCGAGTGCCCAAGCATCTCCTGTACCGCACGCAAATCAGCACCATTTTCTAATAGATGCGTAGCAAAGGAATGTCTTAACGTATGTGGTGTTATATCCTTCGTGATATTTGCGTCTTTTGCTAGCTTTTTAAGTATTTTCCAAAATCCCTGTCGCGTCATTGGTCTACCATGCTGATTTAAAAATAAAATACTCTCATCTCTATTCTTTTTTAATAGATTAGAGCGAGCATATTTTAGATAATTTTCTATCGATTGCTCTGCCATATCACCTAATGGTACAATTCTCTCCTTTGCTCCTTTACCGAAGCATCGGACAAAGCCCATCGTTAAATGTAAATCATCTGTTTTTAGTGATACTAGTTCACTTACACGTAAGCCGGTAGCATAAATGAATTCAAGCATAGCCTTATTTCGAATATCTAAAGGAGTATTCCCTTTAATATCAAGGAGCTTGTCTACTTCTTCTATGGAAAGAACATCTGGAAGTTTTCTTTCTTTCTTAGGTGTTTCAATATGTAATGTTGCGTCATGATTAACCATTTCCTCACGCAATAAAAAATGGTGAAACTGACGGATGGCAGAAATAGTTCGCGCAATCGTTGCAGATGATTTCCCTTCATCCCTTAGTTTATAAAGAAATCCAACAATATCAGCTCTTGTAATCTCATTCCATGTACTATGTTTTCCTATACCCATATCTTTCGTATATCTACTTAAATCTCGTTTATAGGATTTTAACGTATTATCAGATAATCCTCGTTCAATTTGCAGATAATGAAAAAAATCATTATAGGCATGATTTAGCATTCTCTACTCCCCTAATCGAAAAAAGATATTTAAACGATCAATAAAGCTTTGTTCATTTTGGAATACTTTAACAGATGGACCTTCTGGAGTGTCATATCGATGAAACTGTTCATATTCGGAATGCATGACTTGCAAACCAAAATAAAATAAGCATGTACAAGCAACGAAGATTATAAATACCTTAACCGTATCCCATACCATCCTCTTCATATGGCATTCTCCTTTAATAAATACTAATAATAAAAGATATGCCAAAAAAGATATACTTTATACATACTAACTAGAAAACTAGTCCCATAAATTCATATGATGAACCTACTTATATAGTAACACGAAAAAATGACGATTAAAATTAAATAATGCCTTCTCCTATTTGAAAAGGCATTCCTATCATGAAGTAGACTTAGAAGCAGACTTGACAGTAGCTTTTTGACATACTTTACACAGGCCATGAAAGGTCAGTCGATGATCCTGTACTTGAAAACCCCACTCTTTTTCTACTATTTTCTCAACATCACCTAATAAATCTTCCATTATTTCCTCTACCGAACCACACTCAATACATACTAAATGATGGTGAAAATGCTCGGCTCCTTCTTTTCGTAGATCGTATCTGGAGACGCCATCGCCAAAATTAATTTTATCAATGATTTTCAATTCCGATAATAATTCCAATGTACGATATACGGTAGCCAAGCCGATTTCAGGTGCTTTTTCTTTAACCAATAAATATATATCCTCAGCACTCAAATGGTCCGCTTCCCGTTCAAGTAGTACTCTTACGGTGGCTTCGCGTTGTGGAGTCAGCTTATAGCTCTGTGCATGAAGTTGTTTCTTTATACGATCAATACGATGTTCCATGGCGATCTCCTCCCTCATATCCACCTTTAATTATATGCACACGTATAAAGGGTGTCAAAGTTTATTTGTTTTAACTATTCTGTGGCATATAGAGATTTAATATAGGATACCATGGCTTCATTTGCAACATAGGCTTCAATCAATGCTGGAATAGCAGATAATATCAGTAATATAGCAAATACAGAAGCATATTTTATAAATGGATGTAAAACTGGTTGTGAAAAGGACACCTTTCTAGCGAATAATTTATTCAATAATCCCAATGTGAATATCATAGAAAGACTTCCAGCAATGATATAAATGGGTATAACCAAAATATTTTGAGGTGCAATAGAAAATGTAGCTAACAAAAAGCCCTTTAACCCAAGCTGGTTAACAATAAATCCTACTGAAAAACCAACTACTAATCCCTTTAAAAATATTAGAATCCATACAATTGGCAAGCCAATTACCGATAAGCCTAGTATAAATAGAAGAAATAAATATCTCGCATGATATACATAACTTTCCTTTAATATATCATTATTAGCAATTGTATTCTCATTAGTTAAGTAACCAAAAAAACGTTCTACATAAAAGAAAAGATCTGTTCTCTGCTCAAACCCCATACTATTAACAACAATTGCCCCAAATATTATGCCGGTTAAAAATAATATAATCATAAAAATATAAATTGTCGCATGTGTTTTTAGATGATCCATTGCTAGTGTTCGTTTAATCATAGGAATCCTCCATTCACTTTCTTGTCTATATTAAAAGTTATGAGGGATTCCTGTTAAACATTCCTATCAAATCTATCTTTACAATAATATCTTTTATCATTCAACTAAACAGTAGCATTAGCTCTCGGCAACACTACCATATTTTCCTCCACCACCAGCAATGATAGCTAGTTTTCCTTCTCTCATTTGAATAATAGACTGTGCAATATGTTCTGGAACTACTTCTAGTAAGGTTTCATAAGGAACATGATGGATAATATTCATTTCCGTTTGAAAATGTTCTAATAATTTTTTATATGTTTTCGGCCCTAGCTTCGGTAGATATTCTAGTGGTACTTGATACATATATGGTGGACGTAGCTCTACTTCACCAGTATGATCGCTTAACTCGCCTATTCGATCCGCTACCCCTTTCACAATCTTTCTTGAACCACACTCTGGGCAAACAGTCGAATCCGAATCCAAATAATGAAGACATTGATCACAAACCGTCTTATGGTATTTACCAAGCTTTGGATTCATTCCGAAATTACGGATAATCTTTCGCCCTTTAATCTGGTGCAGGGCATAATTAAATTCTGTAAAAGACGGTTCACTCATTTGAATTTCCTGATATTCCCTACCAATTTTCGCTAATGAATGCGCGTCAGAATTGGTCAAATACGTATAGGAATGAAGTTCTTTGATTTGATCTGCCATATACGTATCCGAACTAAGACCTAATTCAATTCCATCTATTAAGTCTGGGTCAAAGACTTCGTTTAGCGATTGTTTAACCCCTTTACCATATAAGCTTTTATATGGTGTGAATACATGTGCTGGTATAAAAATTCCAGACAATTCTTTTACTTTGTATTGCAATTCCTTAGCTGAACCATAGTAGCGCTGCGAGCTTAACGTAATATTCTTCATTTTCGTTACGAGCCATTCCGAAAACTTCTCCATTTCTACTAAGCTTGGTAGAAAGCAAAGAACATGAATTGGACCTCGACAATTCTCGTCATATACTTCTATTTCAGAACCAAGGAGTAATGTGACTTCCTCAAAACGGATTCCACCGTCATTAAGTTCGTATGCTAGCTCTTGGTCTATCAGCTTTTTTAATTCCAACTGTACATTTGGTGATTGGCAATCAATTACACCAATTAACTGAATCCCTTTGTTCCGACTAGCCTCTTTTAATATATTCGTTATGGTTAAATTCTTGGAAGCCGTAATTTTAACTGGCTTATTAAAAATATCTCTTCCGATATGAATGTGCATATCGGCAAAATAGGATGGTAACATATTATAACAACTCCTGAGTATCTAGGTAAAGTATGGCATAATTCGTTTTTGCATCATGGATTCGTTGTTCTTCTACTAACTTTTTCGCTTCCTCAAGTGTAACCTCTAGAACTTCTACAAACTCATCTTCATCTAAAGCTTTAGGAACTGTTAATTTCTCTAAATCTTTAGCTAGATAAATATGCATTAGTTCATTAGCAAATCCTGGCGAAGTATAGAAGGAGGTTACTTTTGTTAGATGACTGGTAGTGTAGCCTGTTTCCTCTTCTAATTCTCGCACTGCGGTTATTTCTGGCACTTCACCAGGCTCAAGTTTTCCAGCAGGGATTTCAATTATCGATTTTTCTAATGGCTTACGATATTGTTCAACAAGAACAATTTTATTATCCTTTGTAATCGGTATAACCGATACAGCACCTGGATGCTTAATTAATTCTCTCTTTGCTTGTTGGCCATTTGGTAATCGTACATCATCTACTTGTAATTTCAAAACTTTTCCATCATAGATTGTTTCCGAATTTATCGTCTTTTCTTCAAATTTCTTCATTACGTTCATCCTTTAATCATAATGATTCCATTTTAGCATAAGGATTCTTGCAAGTTAATAATCAAAGCTTTAGAACTTGGCATTTGCCTTTCATTTGAAATATGATAAAGAAAGGAGGGAGTACTATGAAGAAAAATAAATTAGGAAAATCAGACATTGAAATATCAGCATTGACACTTGGATGTATGTCACTTGGTACCGATAGAACGAAAGCAAAAGCTATTATTGACTATGCCTTAGACAACGGGATCAACCACCTTGATACCTCTGACTTATATGACTTTGGATTGAACGAGGAGATAGTTGGGGAAGCAATAAAACATAAGCGTGACAAAGTAATTGTTACAACAAAGGTAGGCAATCGTTTCACTCCTGGTCAGGAAGGTTGGTACTGGGATCCATCTAAAGCCTACATAGTAGCAGAGGTTAAAGAAAGCTTACGACGCCTTAAAACAGACTATATCGATTTCTATATGCTTCACGGTGGAACATTAGATGATCCAATTGATCAAACAATCGAAGCGTTTGAACAATTGAAGCAAGAGGGACTGATTCGCGCATATGGAATCTCCTCCATTCGACCAAATGTTATTAGGGAATATGTCCAAAAATCTTCCATCGATGGTGTCATGACGCAATACAGCCTTTTAGACAGAAGACCAGAAGAAAAAACGTTAGATTTGCTATACGAGCATAACATTAGTGTATTAGCAAGAGGGCCACTTGCTAAAGGAATGTTAAGTAATCAAGCGAAAACAGTGATTAACAATAAAGGAGAAAAGGGATATTTAGATTATACACAAGACGAGTTACAAAACATCTATCAAGAACTAAGCGCTATCTCAGATAATCTAAATGATCTTGCATTACGTTATGTGTTAAAACATCCTGTAGTATCAACTGCCGTATTTGGTGCTAGCTCCATTCAACAAATAGAGGAAAATTTAACAATCCAGTCAGCTAACCCTCTTGATGAGGATGTTTATCAAAAGCTTAAAACGATTACGAGAAGCAATATGTATGACAACCATAGATGATTGTGTAATATAGGAAACCAAAGCTCCTTAGTAAAAAAACGAACTTACTTTGTATAATCCTTTTACGAGGATTTCTAAAAGTAGTTCGTTTTTGTACTTTATGACCACTTTAACCAAAACTACCAGTAATATACCAATTATCAACTTGTGAGTCGGATTAGATTGATGTGGCTGGTCCCTTCTCCATTAAACCCTTTGGCTCTAGGAGTCTATTTCACTATACTTTATGTCTTTCATTCGTCAGTTTTCATTACGTTCGGTTTACTTATTTATAATGCCATAATAGACTAAATCAACATATCGATTTTCTTTTCTTACATGCTCCTTTAACATGCCCTCTTTTTCCATACCTATCTTTTCCATCACTCTACCTGAAGCTGGATTCGTACTGAAGAAGCGGGCAAATACTTTATGAAGTTGCTTCTCTTTAAAGGCGAATTCTATCATGGCTTCTGCTGCCTCTGTAGCATAGCCATTTCCCCAATATTCTTCCCCTATCCAATAAGCTAGCTCACCATGATGAAAGCTAGGACTATTCGATAAGGCGATTGCACCGAATAATTCTCCTGTCTTCCGGTCTGTTATAGCAAATTCATAAGCTTTATCAGCTAGAAAATTTTCTAAATGACGCTCCATCCAAACTAAGGCATGATCCCTTTCATAGGGAAAAGGTAGATACATCGTGTTCTTGTAGATCTCGTAATTATTACATAATTTAGCAACAGTATCCGCATCAGATTCTTGGAACAACCTTAGCAGAAGTCGTTTCGTTGTAATGGTTTTGACTTGATCATTGTAAGTCATACGTTTTCCCTCCTGTGTAACCCAAGCTCAATTTAAAACTAACGTTATACATAATCATCTATAAGTGATAAGTAAGTGATGTATATTTATTCGATTATCGATATGTATATATTACCATAATTTACAAGTATAGAAACTATCAGAAAAAATAGACCTCCCTATTATTTTAGTTGTGTAGACAAGAAAAAATCGTGCAAGCAATCCAAGAAAGGATTACAGCACGACTGGGATACATACTTATTTAATTTACAACACTTGTTGTAGAAATAAACGGATTCAAAATACCTTCCGGACTAGATAATCGAAAAGTTCCATTTACATAGTCTAGTTTCATCTCTTCAGCAAAAAAGACTGCCTGCATGCTGTTTATAATGGTAGGAAAGGTATCGTTTTCTACTTCCTGATGTGTTTCTTCTTTCTGCGACACGAACCGAAACGTAGGCATACCATTTACGCCACAGCCCAAGCCTTCTGTATCATAACGTAATAAGATATATGTCACGTTATTTATATTTAATTCATTAAGCTTATGTTGGGCATTCTCTGTAATCGTAAGTTTCATTTATTTCTCCTCTATTGTGCTATTTTTTATTAAACTGTTTTTTTAGTACTTTTTCCATAATACCAGGAAAGACCTGATAAAATCTACTACCTAGATCCATCCAGAGTGGCATATTAATTTCACGTTTACTTGTGAATAGATGTTGGGTGATCTTCATCGCCACTTTTTCCGGATCTAACATATACTTATTTACATTTTCTTGATAACTCCCCTCCGGATCTGCTAAAGAGAAGAAATTCGTTCTAACTGGACCAAGATTAACCGTTGTAACGGCTATATTGTGTGCGACCATTTCCTGCCTTAAAGCATTGGTAAAACCGATTATAGCATGCTTGGTAGACGCATATACAGCTGATTTAGGTGTAGATATTTTTCCAGCTTGTGATGCAATATTTACGATATGACCGGCATTATTAGCCTTAAAATGCGGTAGAAATAGCTTAGTCATTCGAATGACAGCAAGAACGTTTACTTGAAACATTAGCTCAATATCTTGCCATTTCGTTTCATCCACATAGTGAAACAGACCTACCCCAGCATTATTGATGAGTGCATCTATCGTTTCATGTTCTCTAATCACTTGAACAACTACTTCATCCACTTCCTCTAGATTAGTTAAGTCAACCTTATAATAATACCCTTTCACCTGGTATTCTTCTTTTAATTGTTCTTGAAGTTGCCGTAACTTATCCAAAGACCGAGCAAGCATAATAGGTGTTCCACCGCTGGCAGCAATTTTCCTAACAAGCATTTCACCAATTCCACTTGATGCTCCTGTCACGACAAACTTTTTTCCTTGAAAGCTAGTTTGCATGATAAATGATAACCCCGTCTTCCATTGTTGTTGTTACTAATCCCCGGTTCTCTAGGTAATCCAATTGACCAATTGTCTCAGACATCGTTAGATCAATTTGTGATTCAATTTGTCTCGGAAATATTTGCTCACAAAGCTGAAAAGCTGTTTTAGAATATTCTTTTAACAGACTGAGTACTTTGTTAGCACGATTCTCTTGTTTAGCATAGACACGGGAGATTACCTCTTCTACGTCGGTAAAGATCTTACCATGCCCAGGCAATACTACGTTAATATCTAGACTTAAGCATTTCTCTAAATTATCTCGATACTGTAACAGTGGCTTAGGACGTTCTGTTTCACCTTCTGATGGTGGTTCCATTATTGGATTAGGGCTAATATGATGTAGCAGATGATCACCGCCAATAAAGGTACCATCATCACGTAGAAAAGAAAGATGACTTTGTGCATGCCCTTTTGTCTCAACCACACGAAACTCTGGATAACCCGGTAACAAATCCCCTTCCTCTATTACTGTTGTTAAGATACCTTTTCCTGCCCAAACTAATTGTTTTCGTAGTTTATCGATATGAGAACGAAAACGGCTTGGTACCCCATTTGCATCAAAATATTCGTAATAAAATGCTTCAAAACGACTAAAATAATCTTCATCACGGGCTAGCCATGGTTCTACATTCTTGTCTCCAACAATATTCGTTACCCGATCAAAGCGATCTATTAAACCAGTATGGTCAGGATGATGATGTGTTAAAATAATTTGTTCAATATCGTTAGGCTTATAGCCAATTTCTTTCAGCTGTTCAACTAAAGCGTTCCAGGCTGCTTCTGTCCGGACACCAGCATCGACTAAAGAGAGTGTGTCACCCTTTAATAAATATACATGTGTATCCCCAACTGCAAATGGAGTTGGAACGGTCATTTGTTGGATTAATTTTTTTGCTACTTTCATATTCAAAGCCCCTTCACTCTAGTAAACTCTATGTACTGAATAGTCGTTCATTCCTTTATATTTATTCTACAGCTAAAAAGGAAAGAAGTCACTTATCTAAACTGAGATTATATATTGGAATCCAATCCCACAATTTGTTTATTGGTTGACTTTACCTTTCATTTAAAACAAAATCAAATTAGAGGTGATGTAATGTGACGACTAAAATAATTGCCCACCGAGGTGCAAGTAAGCTTGCGCCAGAAAACACCATGTATGCTTTTGAGCTTGCATACAATTTAGGTGCAGAAGGAATCGAAACAGATGTACAATTAACAAAAGATAATATACCAGTATTAATTCATGATGAGACCGTAAGACGAACGACTAATAGTAGTGGTTATGTTAAAGATTTCACTTTTGAAGAACTATCTAAATTAGACGCTGGTTCATGGTTCTCCCCCGATTTTCGAGGAGCTAGAATTATTCGCTTAGAAGACTTCCTTACATGGATTAAACCAAAGGACTTATACGTAAATATTGAATTGAAAAATAACAAAATTGACTATAGTAATTTGGAACAGATAGTTTATAACCAGTTAAAGGAACATCGTTTATTGGAACGGACAACTTTATCAACATTCAATCCGAATAGTGTAAAACGATTAGCTAGCCATCAGGGTGAAGTGGAAATAGCATTCCTTACCTCAAAGCGAAATGCGAACTTAGTCGAATATGCCAAAGCATTAGGTGCCAATGCACTACATATTAAATATCGTTTAGTACATCCATTACTAATTAGCCAAGCTCATGAACAGAACATGCCTGTTCGTGTGTATACCGTAAACAAATACTCGCATATGATGCAATGTTTTGAAAAAGGGTGTGACGGTATCTTTACCGATGTCCCATATAAAGCACTTACGTTTAGAAAAGTATTCCAATTTAAGAAACAATTATAAATGGAGGTTATATTCATGACTAAATTATTTACTCCTATTACTTATAAAAATATGACAATAAAAAATAGAATCGTTATGTCTCCGATGTGTATGTACTCCTGTGAAGACGAGGATGGCAAACTAACACCTTTCCATCTAACACATTACATTTCTCGAGCAGTCGGTCAAATTGGATTGATCATGTTAGAGGCTAGTGCTGTAGAACCTGCTGGGAGAATTACTGCGAAGGATCTCGGAATTTGGGATGATGCGCATGTTAGTGGTTTAAGAGAGCTCGTTCACGAATTACATCGTTACGGCTCTAAGGCAGGAATTCAACTAGCACATGCTGGACGCAAAGCAGAGGATGAAGAGATTAGTTACGCACCATCTCCACTTCGCTTCAATGAAAGATACCAAGAGCCATCTGAATTGGATCGCCAAGGAATTAACAGAATTATAAAAGCTTTTGGCGAAGCAGCAAGAAGAGCAAAAGAAGCCGAATTTGATATGGTGGAAATCCATGCAGCTCACGGATATCTAATCAATGAATTTCTCTCACCAATAGCCAATCAGCGAACAGATGAGTATGGTGGTAGTAAAGAAAATCGTTTCCGTTTCCTTCAAGAGGTGGTAGAGGCAGTATCTAAGGAATTCACTGGTCCAATATTTGTCCGTATTTCTACAGATGAATATCACCAGGAGGGAAATACATTAGAAGATTTCTTGTATTATGCAACGCAATTAAAAGAATTAGGAATTGACTTAATTGATTGTAGCTCAGGTGGTGTTGTACCTGCAAAAATTAATACATACCCAGGCTATCAAATAAAACGGTGTGAAACGATCAAACATACGGTTGGAATTCCAACTGGAGCAGTTGGTCTCATTACAACAGGTATTCAAGCAGAAGAAATTCTACAAAATAATCGAGCAGACCTTATTTTCATTGGGAGATCCCTACTCAATAACCCATATTGGGCTAAAGAAGCTGCAGATGAACTCAACTACGAACTAGAAGCACCGAAGCAGTATGCACGAGGTTGGAAATAAGGAGGCCAAATTTATGGAGTTACTATTTTTAGGTACAGGAGCTGGTGTACCCTCCAAGGAGCGAAATGTAACGGCCATCGCATTAATGCTACTTCAAGAAATAAATAGTATTTGGTTGTTTGATTGTGGTGAAGCGACCCAACACCAAATCCTACACACTTCAATTAAACCAAGAAAAGTAAACAAAATATTTATTACCCATTTGCATGGGGATCATATATTTGGATTACCAGGATTCCTGAGTTCCAGGTCCTTTCAAGGCGGAGAAGATGAATTAATTATTTATGGGCCAAAAGGCATTGAAGAATATGTACGAACTAGCTTGGAACTAAGTGGATCTCATTTAACCTATCCACTTTCTTTCGTAGAATTAAGTGAAGGTATAATAGTAGAAGAGGAAGGATTTATCGTATCCTGCAAGAAATTAGACCATGGTATACCAAGCTATGGATTTAGAATAGAAGAAATTAATAAGCCAGGAGAACTTCAAGTAGAAAAGCTTAAATCTGATGGTATTAACCCTGGTCCGGTTTATAGTCTTATCAAAGAGAACGAAACGACTACACTAGAGGATGGTCGGATGATACACAGAAAAGACTATATCGGACCTGACAAACCCGGAAGACATATTGTCATTCTTGGGGATACAAGATCAACTGAATTAAATCAGGACTTTGTTCAAGCAGCAGATTTATTAGTACATGAAGCAACCTTCGACAAAGAAAGCTATGAGTTAGCACATAACTATTACCATTCTACCACTGCCCAAGCAGCGGATCTCGCTAAAGCTGGTAAGGTAAAAAAATTAGTCCTAACACATGTATCCTCCAGATACCAAAAACAGGATTTGGATCAACTACTTGATGAAGCACGAGCAATATTTCCAAATACAGAAATAGCACATGACTTTTTCAAATTATCTGTTCCATCCCACTAGAAGGAGTGGTATTTGATGAACATCCAACAATTGGTTGAAAACCAACGTAACTTTTTCTTAAATGAACATACACTAGATTATCGCTTTCGAATCGATCAACTACGAAAATTACGTTATATGCTGGAAAAGTACGAAAAGAATATTTACCAAGCTTTAAGGCAGGATTTAAATAAATCAACTTTCGAAACCTTTACAACAGAGCTTGGTTTTTTATATAACGAAATAAAACATCTGGAAAAAAACTTAAAAGAGTGGATGAAAGATGAACCAGTGGACGCCCCTCTTACCCATAAAGGAACGAAAAGCTATATTCGCAAAGAACCATATGGAGTTACTTTAGTTATCTCCCCTTGGAACTATCCGTTACATTTGGCGATTGCACCTGCTATCGGAGCAATTGCTGCAGGAAATACAGTTATTATTAAGCCGTCAGAATATAGTCCATCCACTTCATCTTTACTCGCTAAAATGGTCAAAGAAACATTTGATCCTAGCTTTTTAACAGTAGTAGAAGGTGCAAAAGAAACTAGTGAAGCGTTATTAAATCAACGCTTAGATTATATATTCTTTACTGGCAGTACTCCCGTAGGCAAAATCGTCATGCGTAAAGCTAGTGAATATTTAACTCCGGTAACATTAGAACTTGGTGGGAAAAGCCCTGTTATTGTAGATAGAGATGCCAATATATCGATAACGGCTAAGCGAATTGTATGGGGAAAATTTTTAAATGCCGGACAAACTTGTGTTGCTCCTGATTATATTTATGTTCACTGTAAAATGAAAGATAAGCTTATCAAAGAAATGAAAAAGCAAATAAAGAAGCTATATAAGAAGGATGCACTAACGAATAAAGATTATGTTCGAATTGTTAATGAAAAACACTTCCATCGCTTGTCAGCCTACCTTTCAAATGGTGTAATAGCCTATGGTGGGAATACAGACAATGAGCAATTAAAGATTGAGCCAACCATATTAGATCAGATCACTTGGGAGGATCCTGTCATGCAGGATGAGATTTTTGGCCCAATTTTACCGATTCTTACGTTTGAAACATTAGATGATGCGATCGCCGATTTAAAGCGTCGAGAAAAGCCTTTAGCACTTTATTACTTTGGTGAAAAAGAGAGTAATCAAGAAAAAGTGATGACAAGTTTATCATTTGGCGGAGGTTGTATTAACGATACACTATATCACCTAGCAAATCCTAACCTGCCTTTTGGTGGAGTTGGCAGCAGTGGTATTGGTAGCTATCATGGGAAATATAGTTTTCATACGTTTTCTCATCAAAAAAGTATCCTGAAACAAACAACTAAAATGGATATACCACTTCGTTATCCTGGTGGTAAGCTTGCGTTTTCATTAATTAAGAAAATATTAAAGTAACCGAGTAATCGTTTTTATATCTCCAGTGAATGTTGGCTGAGACAAAAAAATTTATCTTAAAGTAAAAACCGAATGATGAGCAATGACCTCGCTCCGGGAATATACTTGCGGTTGCTTCAAGTACAAGGGCGACATCTGCTCGAATAGATCATCGCAGTGTCTTCTTTACACTTTATCACAGTATAAGTGCGACATCTGCTCGAAAGAACCTCGCAGTGTCTTCTTTACACTTTATCACAGTATAAGCGCGACATCTGCTCGAAAGAACCTCGCAGTGTCTTCTTTACACTTTATCACAGTATAAGCGCGACATCTGCTCGAAAGAACCTCGCAGTGTCTTCTTTACCGCCGGGCGGCTGGTGAGCCTCCTTGTGCTAAGCACTTCAGGTTCTCAACCTTGCCCTATCCTGCTGCAGGAGTCTACGTATATTTCCGGAGCTAGCATCGTGTATCATTCGGTTTACATTTAATTCTATTAGTTATGTGCCAACGCCTTCTTCTGTATCAGGTATGGACTAGCATCTTACATATTTACGCTTAAAACCTAGTGAACCTCTGTCTAAATCCTTCTGAATCTTTTCGGAAGCATGTAAGATAGTACTTTTCTTCTTGTCCTTTTTCATTTCGACTGGCCCAATTCTCTTTGCCACTTCAACTGCCTTCTCGTGAAGGGGCACATACGAAATTGCAACGGTGTAGATAAAATTATTCATGGAAGACTTCGTACGTTCTGGTGCTTCATGAATTGTCTTCATCACTTGGTCCAACATACTGGAAAGCTTGTCCGAATTAAATTCATCATCTGGGCGACTACCTAATAACCAACAATAACAGCTCCAGCCTGCTGACATCTTAAGCTCCTCACCACTAGCAATCCATTTATCAGCTACTTCTTGAGCAATATCCGTTTCAGATAACGTTACAGCTACAACATAATCGGAAATCATATAAAAATATGCACTCTCCATCCAACGATTAAAGTCTTCCTCCGTCATCACTTGTGGGTCTGCGATAATACCAGCAAAATACATAGCATCATAGTTTCCTGTTGCATATAATTCCTCTGCCAATTGTTGATTCTTCTTAATTTTTCTAGCAATTGGTTTCATTGCACCAGTCGCTACACCAAATAATGGTTCATGTGCGCCATTACTTAAGTATCTTTTTTTCGTTCGCTCCGTACCAAGTGATTCTAATTCTTCCATTACTGTTTTTAAATCCATGGCTTAACTTCCTTCCTATAAAATTCTTCTTCAATTAAATCGACCCAACTATCCGCTATTCAAGCAAATACTACTTCTATTTACGCCAAAAAGTAGTACAGTCCGCTTTATCCAATATATTAAATGTAATCATTTTCTCAAGTAATACGTAGTTAAAGGGATTATCCCAGTTGAAGCGTACCAGTTCCTTCGTATGCTCTAAGCCTGCCTCCTCTATTTCATTTGCAAAGTGAATCATCCCTGCTCTTTCCGGTGCAACTGCTAGATGGTGTTTAGCCGCACTAAAACCAATAATATAGGTGCCATGATCAGTAAACATAGGTTGATTCCACTTCACTACTGGCATTAAATTGGGAAACGTCTTTATCACCCAATTCAAAACCTCATCCATTCTTGCTCGATGTTCCAAATTATCGATGCGTCTTAAACATTCATCAAAAATTTCCATCTTATTTTTCCTCCCATCTACCTAGCTATTAATATAAATGCAGTATAACGTTTATTTTCTATAATCATCCAGAAAGTCTTTTTGAAAGCTAGTTTTAGGTTGTTGATTCACTTCCTCCTTCACCTCAACGAAGGGGTTTTTACCAAACTTTTGTGTTAATTTATCGATAGCATCGTACAGCTTTTCTTTTTCAGCATCCTTCTTATACGTAAACAAATCCAATTGTTGAGCAATATTTTGTTTTTCTTCTATATCCTGAACAGTTACGCCAAGTAAGCGAATTGGTTCTAAATTCCAATGAAGGTCAAAAAGTTCAAAAGCTACCTTTAAAATATCCTCCTTCTTTTCAATATAATTCGGAAGCTTTTTACTTCTAGTAATAGTACTTCGGTCATGATAGCGAATGGTTAACTGGACAGATCGACCTGCTGCATGCTTCCGTTTCATTCTACTCTCTACATTTTGGGCCAGTGCCGTTAGTAAGCTTCGGATTTCGTTAGCATCGGTTGTATCCACCGGCAATGTCTCGGAGCTACCAATACTTTTAAATTCATTAACTGCATCCGGATCGACTGGCCTCAAGTCAATACCATTCGCACGATTCTTTAACCGTTCACCATTAATACCCAATAACTGTTTCAATTGATAAACATCCGCTTCAGCCAAGTCACCAATGGTATGAATATCCATTGTGTTTAATTTTTCCGCTGTCTTTTTCCCTACTCCATACATTTCACCGACTGGTAATGGCCATAGCATCATAGGAATATCTCGTTTTCTTAGGATTGTAATTCCCATTGGCTTCTTCATATCCGATGCCATTTTTGCTAAGAATTTATTCGGAGCAATACCAATACTACACGGCAGATCGAGCTCTCTTTTTATTTTGTGCTGTAATTCCTCAGCTAATTGTAGCGTATTAGAAGGTGATGTGGCGTCCGTTACATCCATATACCCTTCATCAATTGATACGGGTTCTACAAAAGGCGTTATAGAATTTAGTATTTTAAATATTTCACTTGAGGCGTAGCGATACCGTTCAAAATTAGGGCGGAGGATAATTAATTCCGGGCATAATTTTCTTGCTTGCCAAATTGGCATCGTTGTCTTAACCCCTTTAGCCCTAGCTTCATAATTGCTTGTAATAATAATCCCTTTTCGCTCCTCTGGATTTCCAGCTACTGCTAATGGTTTTCCTTTATATGCTGGATGATAGGCCGTCTCCACCGAAGCATAAAAGCTATTCATGTCCAAATGAAAAATAATCCGTGCCTTATTCGCTTTCATATCACTTTACACCTTTCCGAACGGTTGTTTCTACTTTTATTATATCACAAAAACAAAAAAGCCCTTTATACTAGTAGAAAGGGTTAATTGGATTTAAAGAAAAAAACATTAAAGATGCCAATAAAGGTATCTTTAATGTTCATGGAAAAATATAAGATGAATTAATTAGCAACTTCTTCAATGATTGCAGCTACTAATTCCGTTACTTTTACTAATTCCTCAACTGGTATACGCTCATTTGTCGTATGAATTTCTTCATATCCTACTGCTAAATTGACAGTCGGGATGCCAAATCCTGCAATAACGTTCGCATCACTTCCACCACCGCTCTTCAGTAGCTGACTTTCTCTACCAATCGATGCGGCTGCCTTTCTAGCAACTTCAACAACTTCATCTCCAGCCTGTTGTTTGAATCCGGGATACATTACCTTAATATCCACAATTGCTTCTCCGCCCATTTCTTTAGCGGTTGTTTCATAAGCTTCCTTCATGGCCTTCACTTGAGCTTCCATTTTTTCCGGCACTAGGGAACGCGCTTCTGCTAGGATTTCCACATGATCCACTACGATGTTTGTTTGCTTTCCGCCTTCAAATCGACCAATATTTGCTGTCGTTTCTTCATCAATTCTTCCTAATGGCATTTTAGCAATAGCTTTAGCAGCAATGGTAATAGCAGAAACTCCTTTTTCCGGTGCAACACCAGCATGGGCTGTTTTGCCTTTAATAATGGTATTAATTTTTGCTTGCGTTGGCGCAGCAACGATAATATCCCCAACTTTTCCATTACTATCTAATGCATATCCAAACTTCGCATGAATCATGGATGAATCTAGTGCTTTGGCACCGACTAATCCAGACTCTTCTCCCACCGTAATCACAAATTGCACATCACCATGTTGGATATTGTTCTCTTTTAGTACACGAATTGCTTCAAGCATGGCACTAAGTCCCGCTTTATCGTCTGAACCAAGAATCGTTGTACCGTCTGATACAATATATCCATCCTGAATAGATGGTTTAATACCTTTACCCGGTACTACGGTATCCATATGGGAAGTGAAATAAATCGGGTCAACCCCATCCTTATTCCCTTTTAATGTACAAATAAGGTTATTCGCACCATGACCTGTCTTTTCTTTTGCCTCGTCTTCTAGTACTTCCAACCCTAGTTCGCTAAACTTCTTTTTCAAAACCTCTGCAATTTCAGCTTCAAAGCCTGTCTCTGAATCTACTTGAACTAGCTCCATAAATTCACTAACTAATCTGTCCTTATTGACCATGTTGTTAACCTCCTAAAATTAAAGAGGGATATTCCCATGTTTTTTGCTTGGGCGATCCTCTTTTTTATATTGTAACATTTCTAACCCTTGAATAAGCTTTATCCGAGTTTCCCTAGGGTCGATAACATCATCGACCATGCCTAGCTTTGCCGCAATATATGGATTTGCGAACTTTTCTCGATATGTATTAATCTTTTCTTGACGTGTTTTTTCAGGGTCTGTACTTGCCGCAATCTCTTTAGCAAAGATAATATTTGCTGCACCTTCTGGTCCCATAACTGCAATTTCTGCATTTGGCCATGCATAAACTAAATCTGCACCAATTGATTTACTATTCAATGCTACATAGGCACCACCATAAGCTTTTCTTACAATAACAGTTAGCTTAGGTACTGTAGCTTCAGAATATGCATATAAGATTTTAGCTCCATGTCGTATGATACCACCATGTTCCTGTTTTATGCCAGGAAAGAAACCTGTCACATCTTCAAATGTAATAATTGGGATATTAAAACAATCACAAAAGCGAATAAATCGTGCTGCTTTATCACTTGAATCAATATCGAGTCCACCTGCCAAATGTTTCGGTTGATTACAAACTAATCCAACTGTTTGACCATGTACTCTCGCAAAACCTACTACAATATTTTTAGCAAATTCTGCATGAATTTCATAAAAGCTATCCTCATCCACTACTTGTTCAATAACTCGTTTTATATCATATGGTCGTGTAGAATCAAATGGAACAATATCAACTAATCCTGGTCGATAATTTTGTAGGGCATCTTCTGTTACGGTCCTTACTGGTGGTTTATCATTATTATTGTTCGGTAAATACGATAGCAATTTCTTCACATGATTTAATGCATCTGTCTCATTTTCTGCTTGGAAATGGGCATTGCCACTTTTACTATTATGAATATGTGCTCCACCTAAATCTTCAGAGGAAATTTTTTCTCCTGTTACCGTTTCAATAACTTTCGGCCCCGTAATAAACATTTGTGAGGTCTTCTCGACCATTATCACAAAATCCGTTATAGCTGGTGAATATACCGCACCACCTGCACTTGGTCCCATAATAACGGAAATCTGTGGTATATAGCCGGAATAAATGGCATTGCGGTAAAATACTTGACCATACCCATCTAGTGAGGATACCCCCTCTTGAATTCTAGCACCACCAGAGTCATTTAATCCAATAAATGGAACACCATTCTTTGCCGCAAGATCCATAACGGCAGCGATTTTCTTTCCATGCATTTCACCTAAAGCCCCACCATAGAGAGTAAAATCTTGTGCAAATAAATAGACTGGACGGCCATCGATTTTTCCATACCCAGTGATAACACCGTCCCCCATTCCACTGGACCCATTCATTTCAAAATCAGTTCCACGAGATTCAATAAACGTATTTAATTCAACGAAACTCCCGTCATCTAATAAGTAATCAATTCGTTCCCTAGCAGTCCATTTCCCTTTAGCATGCTGGTTTTCAATCCGTTCATCCCCACCACCTAATTCTGCCATTCTTCGTTTATCATAGAGCTCATTAATCCGATCAAACATATCCATCATGCTTCTTCTCCCCCTGCTTCTTCACATAGTTCAAACAGTACGCCATGTGCTGATTTAGGATGTAAGAAAGCGATTTGTGATTGATGACTGCCTTGTTTCGGTTCTGCATTAATTAATTGAACACCATTCTTAGACAAGCTGTTAATCCTTGCCTGAATATCATCCACATCTAAGGCGATATGATGGATGCCTTCTCCTTTTTTTTCAATAAATTTATGAATAGCAGAGGATTCCTCTAAAGGTTGTAGTAATTCAAAACGACTCTCCCCAATTTTAAGGAAGGCTACTTTTACTCCCTCAGACGCTACCTCTTCCATTCCCTCTAGTTCTAACCCTAATGTCTTCGTATAAAATGGTAGCACCTGATCGATTGATCTAACGGCAATACCAATATGGGATATTCTGTTAGAAATACTACCTTCCTGTACTCCTACGAGTTGATTAATATAATCTGCTAACGCTTCAATCGTAGAACCACTTGTAAAAATTTCCTTTACCCCTTTTTCTTTAAGGAATGGAATATCCTCTGAAGGAATGACACCACCACCAATTACTGGAATATCTTCAGCACCTAACGCTTTTAATTCCTCAATTACTTTTGGAAAAAGGGTACGATGTGCACCTGATAAGGAAGATAATCCTACTACATCAACATCTTCCTGAATTGCCGCTTTGGCTATTTGAGCTGGTGATTGTCTTAAGCCAGTATAGATTACTTCCATTCCATGATCTCTTAACCCTTGAGCGATTATTAATGCACCTCGATCATGTCCATCAAGACCAGGTTTTGCTATTAATACTCTTATCTTTGCCATACTATGTTCTCCTCCCCTTTTGTATTAGATGCTACCGTATTCTCCAAACTCTTGACGGAGTACATTACATATTTCTCCAACAGACGCATAAGCTTTTACGGCATTTAATATATATGGCATTAAATTCTCATCGGCTTGACTTGCTGCCCATTTCAGTTGTTTTAATGTACTTTCTACCATTTCACTATCACGTTTTTCCTTTATCGACTGGAGCTTAGCCTTCTGCTCCCGTTCTAATTCTTCATCTACCTTTAATAATTCTGGATTAACCTCTTCCTCGATTGTAAATTTGTTTAACCCAACAATTATTTCCTCATCCTTTTCAATTTTTCTTTGTGTTTCATAAGCTGTCCGATGAATTTCTCGTTGCATATAGCCTTCCTCTACAGCAGATACTGCTCCGCCAAGCTCGTTAATTCGCTTCAAGTAAATTTCTACCTCTGCTTCTATTTTATCTGTCAATGCCTCCAAGTAATATGAGCCACCTAACGGATCAATCGTGTCTGCAACGCCACTTTCATGGGCAATGATTTGTTGTGTTCGTAAAGCTATCCGTGCCGATTCCTCTGTTGGCAGAGCAAGAGCCTCATCACGAGAGTTTGTATGTAAACTTTGTGTACCACCAAGAACTGCTGCCAATGCTTGCAGAGTTACACGAACTATATTATTATCCGGCTGCTGGGCAGTTAAAGTAGAACCACCTGTTTGGGTATGAAAACGGAGCTTCCAACTCTTCGGATTTTTTGCTTGATAATGCTCTTTCATAATTTTAGCCCACACTCTTCTAGCTGCACGGAATTTCGCAATCTCTTCAAAGAAATTATTATGGGCGTTAAAAAAGAATGCTAGTCTAGGAGCGAATGAATCCACATCCATCCCTGACTCGATAGCTGCATCTACATAAGCCATTCCATTAGCAATCGTAAAGGCCGCCTCTTGAACTGCTGTAGATCCCGCTTCTCGAATGTGATAGCCCGAGATACTAATCGTATTAAATTTTGGAACAAACTTCTGGCAGTATTCAAAGATATTGGTTATCAATCTCATGGACGGCTTTGGAGGAAATATATACGTTCCACGAGCAATATATTCTTTTAAAATATCATTTTGAATTGTCCCTGTTAATTTTTCCATAGGAACACCTTGTTTTTCTCCAACAGCAATATACATACAGAGCAAAATGGATGCAGGAGCATTAATCGTCATCGACGTACTAACTTGATCTAAAGGTATTTTCTCGAGTAGGTCTTCCATATCATAAAGGGTATCAATTGCCACTCCAACCTTTCCTACTTCCCCTTCAGCCATCGGATCGTCTGAATCATAACCAATTTGTGTTGGGAGATCGAAAGCTACAGATAATCCAGTCTGCCCTTGTTCCAATAAATATCGGAAGCGCTTATTTGTTTCTTTTGCCGATCCGAAACCAGCATATTGACGCATCGTCCAATATTTACTTCGATACATAGTCGGTTGTATTCCACGTGTATACGGGTATTCCCCTGGAAAACCTAGCTTATCCATATATGTACTATCTACTTCTGATGGGTAGTACAGCCTTTCTACTTCAATATCTGAACTAGTTAAAAAAGTTTCCTTCCGTTCAGGAAAGCGCTTTAATATTTCTGCAACCGAATCTTTCCACTTCTTTTGAACCTCTTTTTCATCGATATTCATACTTGTTCCCCCATTCTGTTAAACTCGAATCTTCCCATCTGTTCAAATAAGGAAAATATTAAGATAATTTATACTAAAAAAATAGGATTGAATTTATTACTTGTCCTATTACTATTTTAACGTTAAAATAAGTAGAGCATATGGATTGAAGGAGGGCTAACAAATGTCTGCAAACCAAACTACCAAACCTGTACCAAAACGAAAATCCAAACGCGAACGTCGTATGAAGCTAGCAGTATATATTATGATTATTGCCATGGTTGTTTCTACAATAACTTATGGTTTAGCTGTGTTTGTTGGTTTATAAAGGAATGGTAAGACTGGATTACAGATTCAAGTAATCACAGTCTTTTTTATTTTGCTACTTTTGGTTTCCTCCATAAGCTTACATCACTATCTTTATATCGCTTCTTGATGATAAGGTAACCCTCAATTTCATGTAATAATCGAAATAAATTTGCCCGTGTTTCAAATTCCTCTTGCGTTGTTGGTAAATCCTCGTTATGAAACTCATCACGTAATTCCTTCAATTGCTCGAGAAATACAATGGCCGTATTCTCAGGATGAACAGAATCAGCTAATCCCTCGAAGAAATCTGCAATTTTTAATGATATTTCATCGCGATTCGGTAGTTTTGTCACTAAAGGAAGCATCCTTCTAAGTAAATCTAATTGCTTATTACGCATGTAAAAATAGTCATAATAAGTATGCTGGGATCGTAACAAGTGATTTTCCCTATCAATTTCAACTAATCGAGTCGCTTGTTCGAGTAATTCCTCTGATTGTCTTATTTCTTTGCCATCCCATACAGTATTATTATCCCTTAAATATAGAGCGATTTCGGTTAGTACCATCCGAAAGTTATGCTCCAATTTCATTTGAATTTGCTTTAATTTTTGGTCGTATCCAGGCATATATAAGTTTATTAATAGACCTGTTCCTATCCCTACCAAGATGATAATAAATTGTTGAAGCAATAGTGAAACGGGAATACCGTTAGTACTATAAAGATTGAGGATAATGACGGAACTGGTTATAATCCCTGGAGTAACTTTTAACCATACTGTAACCGGAATAAATACCATAAGCATCAATCCTAAAACAACCGGATGATAGCCAATAAACTCAAAAAACAAATACGAAAGTATACTTGCAACAATACAGGCTAATAATCGATGCCACGCACTAATAACGGACTGTTTACGTGAGGGCTTAATTGTCAAAATCGTTAGTATCCCAGCTGAAGTGAAATTGGTCAGTCCTAACGCTTGTGCTATAACGATTGAGATAGGTGTGCCTATTGCTGTTTTAATAGTTCTATACCCGATTTTCACCCATTTTTCTCCTTTTAACAAGAAATAAGACTGACCTTATGGTATAGGACAGCCTTATTTGGTTCTTTCTTATACTTCTTCACAATGTTTGTCAAACATCTCTTGAAGCTTCGTCATTACTTCCATTGCACTGTGGCCTTCAATGTCATGACGCTCAAGCATCGTTACAATTTTTCCATCTTTCAAAAATGCAAAAGAAGGTGATGAAGGCGGATAGCCTTCGAAATATGTACGAGCTTTCTCTGTAGCTTCACGATCTTGTCCAGCAAACACTGTTACTAAATGATCAGGACGTTTATCATAATGAATCGCATTAGCAGCAGCTGGACGAGCTACACCACCAGCACAACCACAGGTTGAGTTAATCATGACAAGTGTTGTACCCTCACGATTCAGTGCAGCATCTACATCTTCAGGTGTTCTTAGCTCCTCATATCCTGCTTCTGTTATATCTTTACGTGCAGCATCAACGATATCATTCATAAATAAATTAAAATCCATACAAGCCACCCCTTTATGTTAAGTTTCTTCTTTCCTAACATATAGGTTATCAATTTTGCAACTAAAATTCAATTTATAAAACTTGATCTAATACACTTGAACGGTATTTTCATTCATATTTTCCAGTGTTTCTTTTACATAGGCTAAAAATTGACCACAAATCAATCCATCTAAAATTCGGTGATCCAGTGATAAACATAGATTTACCATATCTCGAGCAGCAAACATGTTATTAATGATAACCGGTTTTTTCACAATCGATTCAACTTGTAAAATGGCAGCCTGGGGATGATTAATTACTCCCATAGACTGTACAGAGCCAAAGGAACCAGTATTGTTAACTGTAAATGTACCACCTTTCATGTCACCAGCAGTTAGTTTATTGGTACGCGCCTTTTGAGCTAATTCATTTATTTCTCTTGCTATCCCTTTTATACTCTTTTCATCCGCATGCTTAATAACTGGTACAA
Source organism: Ornithinibacillus massiliensis (assembly GCF_018310345.1). GTDB lineage: Bacteria > Bacillota > Bacilli > Bacillales > Amphibacillaceae > Ornithinibacillus > Ornithinibacillus massiliensis. The sequence goes on along the minus strand of NZ_JAGXBY010000002.1, from coordinate 245,935 downwards.
ATAACTCTTGATCTTTCGCAACCGCGATTGATAGATTTATATCCTTACGTTGAATGATTTTATCCCCTGCCCATGTACTGTTTAACTGTGGGAATTTTTTCAAGCCTTGTGCGACCGCTTTTACAAAGAATGCAAAGTAAGTTAAATTATAACCCTCATTTTGTTTGAATTCAGATTTAATTTTATTTCGGTAACTAACTAGATCGGTAACATCTACTTCCACCATCATCCAGGCATGTGGTATTTCCGTTTTGGAGCGTACCATATTTTGCGCAATGACCTTACGTACTCCTGTTACAGGGATTTCAATATCCCCAACCTGGCTAGTAGGTTGTGAGACAGGTGGAACAGAAGCAGTGGATTGCGGTTGTGCTTCCTCTTTTTCTTTTGGAGCTTGTGTATTCACCGATTCGCTCACTGGTGCACTAGGAATATCACCTGTAGCGATAATCTTTTCGATATCTTTACGCGTGATTCTTCCACCACGACCAGTTCCTGTCACGAGCTCTAAATCTATATTGTTCTCTTGTGCCATACGGAGTACAGCTGGAGAATAACGTTTTTTCATAGATTGGTCTAAAGCGACCTCCGTTGTCGAGGTAGAGGCTTCCTTCGTTACGTCCTTCTCAGCTTCATTGGATTCATTAGCTGCACCAGCTTCTGTTTCGATATAGCAAATTAGTTCTCCAACAGCGACCGTTTCTCCCTCACCTGTAACGATTTCTTTGATTGTTCCAGTAAAGGAAGAAGGCACCTCTGCATTGACTTTATCTGTCATGACCTCAGCAATAGGATCATACTTGTTAATATGATCTCCTTCTTTAACAAGCCAAGAGCTTATGGTTCCTTCTGTAACACTCTCCCCTAATTGGGGCATCGTAATTTTTTCCAGTGCCATCGTTTTCCCTCCTAGTTAAAATTCAGCTAATTCACGAATTGCTTTTTCGATTTTATCAGGATTCATCATAAAGAATTTTTCCATTGTAGGTGCATATGGCATGGCAGGTACATCAGGTCCAGCAAGTCTTTGAATAGGAGCATCTAGGTCAAACAAACAATTTTCTGCAATGATTGCTGCAACTTCCCCAATAATACTACCTTCTTTATTGTCCTCTGTGACTAATAGAACCTTTCCAGTCTTTTTGGCAGCTTCAATAATGGCTTCCTTATCCAATGGATAGATTGTACGTAAATCTAAAATATGAGCATCAATACCTTCTTCTGCTAACTTTTCAGCAGCTTGTAAGGCAAAGTGAACACATAATCCGTATGTAATGATGGTAATATCGGATCCTTCACGTTTCACATCCGCTTTACCTATTGGTAATACATAATCATCTTCTGGCACTTCACCTTTTAGTAAACGATAAGCACGTTTATGCTCAAAGAATAATACTGGGTCATTATCCCTAATTGCTGCTTTTAATAAACCTTTTACATCATAAGGTGTGGAAGGCATCACGATTTTTAATCCAGGTTGGTTAGCAAAAACAGCCTCAACCGATTGTGAATGATATAAAGCACCATGAACTCCACCGCCATAGGGTGCTCGAATGACAATTGGACAGTTCCAATCATTATTTGAACGATAACGAATTCTGGCTGCTTCTGAAATAATTTGGTTAACCGCAGGCATGATAAAATCTGCAAACTGCATCTCAGCAACTGGGCGCATTCCGTACATTGCTGCACCGATACCGACACCGGCAATAGCGGATTCTGCTAGTGGTGTATCTAGAACACGGTATTCACCGAACTCATCATATAATCCTTCTGTAGCCTTAAAAACGCCACCTTTTTTCCCAACGTCTTCCCCTAATACAAAAACCTTTTCATCACGTTGCATTTCTTCTCTTAAAGCAGTAGTAACAGCTTGTATATAAGACATGACTGGCATGGTTATCCCTCCCTACTTTTCTTCGTAAACATATTTTAATGCATCTTCTGGTGCAGCATACGGAGCATTCTCAGCATAGTCCGTTGCTTCATTGACAATTGAGTTGATTTCATTTGTCATATCTTTTTCTACTTCGTCCGTTAACACACCAACATCTTTTAGATACTGGGAAAATGTGAATATAGAATCAAGTTTTTTCGCTTCTTCTACTTCTTCACGACCACGATATGCACGGTCATCATCATCACTTGAGTGAGCAGTCAATCGATAAGATACTGCCTCAATCAGTGTTGGACCTTCACCACTAATTGCACGGTCACGAGCTTCTTTTACTACTTTATATACTTCTAATGGATCGTTTCCATCAACAGTGTAGCCTGGCATACCATAACCAATGGCTCTGTCCGATACCTTTTGGTTTCCTAGTTGTTTTTCCGCAGGTACGGAAATGGCATATTTATTATTTTCAACCATTGTAATTACTGGTAATTTATGAACTCCTGCAAAGTTCAACCCTTCATGGAAATCTCCCTGGTTAGACGAACCTTCACCTAATGTGACAAACGAAACAAATTGCTTCTCTTCCATTCTTGCAGCAAGCGCAACACCAACGGCATGTGGCAATTGCGTTGTAACAGGAGATGAACCCGTTAGAATTCGATTTTTCTTCTGACCAAAGTGACTTGGCATCTGTCTTCCACCAGAGTTTGGATCTTCTGCTTTGGCGAAGGCGGACAACATTAATTCTTTTGCTGTCATACCAAAAGCAAGTACAACTCCTAGATCACGATAATAAGGTGCTATATAATCTTCTTGACGATTTAAAGCAAACGCAGCTCCAATCTGTGCTGCCTCCTGACCTTGGCAAGAAATAACGAAAGGAATCTTCCCAGCACGATTCAATAACCACATTCTCTCATCTAGTTTCCTAGCAAGAAGCATTGTTTTGTACATTTCTAAAACTTGATCATTTGTTAGCCCAAGTTCTTCATGACGATTTTTTGCCATTTTTTAAGTCCCTCCCTTAACTAATTAAACATAAATATTATCCATGAATTTGTAAACCGTCAACCGCTAACGCTGCCTCGCCCATAACTTCAGAAAGGGTTGGATGTGGATGTACGGTTTGGGCAATTTCCCACGGTGTTGCATCCAATACTTTAGCAAGACCAGCCTCAGAGATCATATCTGTTACATGTGGACCGACCATATGCACGCCAAGTAAGTCCTCATTTTCTTTATTCATGATGATCTTGACGAAGCCATCCGATTCACCGTATACTAATGCCTTCCCAATTGCCTTAAACGGGAACTTTCCTACTTTTATATCATAGCCCTTTTCTTTTGCTTGTTTTTCTGTTAATCCGACACTTGCAGCCTCAGGACTAGAATAAATACAAGCTGGGATATTATCATAGTTTAAACGATGTGGTTGCTTCCCTGCCATATGTTCGACTGCAACAATCCCTTCATGAGATGCGACATGGGCTAATTGCATACCACCAATTACATCCCCAATTGCATAAATATGAGATTCTTTCGTTTGATAAAATGGTGATGTTTGAATAAATCCTTTCTCCATTACAATATCTGTATTTTCTAAGCCAATATTAGTTGTATTTGCCTGGCGTCCTACAGATACAAGGAGTTTATCCGCTGTAAAAACTTGATTAGATCCAGCAACTTCGGCTTCAATGGTTACACTGGCATCCTTTTTAACTGTTTCAGGTAGTACTTTTGCACCCTTAACAAAAGTTACCCCCTTACGCTTCAGTTGTTTTTCTACTTCTTTTGCAACATCAGCATCCTCAGTTGGTAAAATTTGATCTGTATATTCAATAACCGTTACGGCTACACCAAAGTCAGCTAACATAGACGCCCACTCAATACCGATTACACCACCACCGATAATGATGATAGACTCAGGCAAGCTCTCCATTTGTAATGCCTCATCTGAACTCATAATCATAGAACCGTCTATCTCAAGACCTGGTAATGATCTAGGAGAGGATCCTGTTGCAATTAAGACAAATTTTGGTACGATCATCGTGTTTTCATCACCACTTGCATATTCAATCGAAATCGTACCAGGTAGTGGAGAAAATATACTTGGCCCCAATATTCTCCCAAAACCATGAAAAACATCAATTTTCCCTTTCTTCATTAATGCCTGAACACCTTTATGTAGCGTATTGATAATCGAGTTTTTTCTCTCTTGAACACGATTAAAGTCTAGCGTTACATTATTGGCTTGAACACCAAACTCAAAAGCATTCTTCGTTTGCTTATACACTTCAGCACTTCGTAAAAGTGACTTAGATGGAATACAGCCTCTGTGTAGGCATGTACCACCAAGTTCACCCTTTTCGACAACCGCAACTTTCATGCCAAGCTGAGAGGCGCGGATAGCAGCTACATAGCCACCCGTTCCGCCTCCAAGTACTACTAAATCATACTCCTCAGCCATACTAATATGCCCCCTTACTTTCTTCTACTTAATGTATGAAGCCCATTTAATAAAAATTGACCTCTTGATTTTCTAACCGATTCGATACGTTCTTCTGCCATTCTATCAGCAGCTAAGTAAGTAGGAATATTATCTCTTCTTGAGATTTCAAACACCTTTAATAAACTGTCGTAAATTCCTTCTACCTTTTTCATCGCTCTTGATTGATTATAGCCATTTAACTCATCGGCAACATTGATTACCCCACCAGCATTGATAACATAATCTGGTGCATATACAATTCCCTTCTCAAACAATATATCACCATGTTCGGTACTTTTTAATTGATTATTAGCAGAACCAGCGACAACTTTTGCCTTTATGCGAGAAATAGTATCATCATTAATCGTTGCGCCTAATGCACATGGTGCATAAATGTCACAGTCCACTTCATAAATATCATCAGGATCTACTGCTGTCGCTCCAAATGCTTCTACTGCGCGATGGGCTGCAGCTTTATTAATATCTGTAACAATTAATTTCGCACCCTCTTTATGTAAATACTCACATAAAGTAAAAGCAACACTTCCGATTCCTTGTACAGCTACTGTTTTCCCCTCTAAAGAATCATCACCATATGCTTCTAAAGCAGCAGCTTTCATTCCTTTATATACGCCATAAGCTGTTACAGGAGATGGGTCACCAGATGAACCGAACTCAGGTGAAATTCCGGTAACAAAGTCTGTTTCCATATGGATTAAATCCATATCCTCAACCGTAGTTCCTACATCTTCTGCAGTTATGTATCTGCCATTTAAACCTTGAATATATCTTCCAAACGCTCGAAACATCTCTGGATTCTTATCTTTTCTAGGATCACCAATGATGACAGTTTTTCCACCACCTAAGTTTAATCCAGCAGCAGCGTTTTTATATGTCATACCTTTCGCTAAACGCATTGCATCAACAATTGCATCTTCCTCTGAAGCATATGTCCACATTCTAGTCCCGCCAAGAGCTGGTCCTAACGTCGTATCGTGAATTGCAATTATTGCTTTTAAGCCAGAGTTCTTATCTTGGCAAAACACCAATTGCTCGTAATCATATACTTCCATGTCTTTAAAAATATCCATTTCTATTCCTCCTCATTTATAAAACGTTGCTATTTATAACTGCTTAAGCTATTAATAAATAAGCTTTCTTGACGTTAAATAAGCCATTGAAACTAACACTTTAAAAACACTACTTTTACATTATAATACAAAATCCCTATTCATAGGAAATGTAAGCGCTTTATTTATTATTCAAATAAAAAATATTTTTTAAATATTAAAAAATATTGAGGTTATATAGCTATATATTTCGGTATTTTTTTATGCGCTTTTCTCTATCATACGGTACATTTTCCATAATGGCAAATTAAAATTTTATCTATTTTTTATATTTTGGTATACTATGGGCTAAGTAGAATCTATCTATCGGGAGAAAGAAAAGGAGATAAAATGGTCAGATTATTAGCAGTATTAGTTATTTTTATACCTGGCATTATTGCAGCAATTGGGATTAAATTAATGCGAGACACATTATTTGATGATTTCCACCCTATTTTTTTCCACGCTTGGATCCAATTTGGGATTGGTTTGTTCCTATTTATTGCAGGACTAGCATTTTTAGGAGGATTTATCATTTATCGTGACCGCAAGAAGCAAGCAGAAAAGAAGGCAAAGGGCATCTAGTAAACGTTTACTACTGTTTTTATGAAAGTAGAAAAAAATTAGATAAGAAATAGTTTTCGATATAACAGTGATGAAGTTAGTAAACAAAATTTATCCAAGCTAGGAAAAATCTAGGAGAGAAATGAAGAAATCTTAGGTAAGTAGATCCATGGCTTGACAGTATAAAAAAACAGAGCCTAAAAATTATCTTGCACATACGTGTAAACATCAACCAATTCATCTGATAACATTAAAAAAGACACCATCCTTTATTGATTTTTTACAAACCAATAAAAAATGATATCTTTTATCAATTGCTAGGCATTTATCGGTAACTACTCTTGTTTAGCAATATATGTAAAATTGCTATTAACCCATTAATACCAACGATTCATTAAGAAGCCTTGTGGTCAAGCCTTAAACGGTCCGCCACCATTGCGATAAATTCAGAATTTGTTGGTTTGGCTTTTGAAATACTTACCGTGTATCCAAATAAGGCGGATATAGAGTCGATGTTTCCACGGCTCCAGGCGACTTCGATTGCATGTCGAATAGCACGTTCGACACGTGATGAAGTCGTATTAAATTTCTTTGCGATATCTGGATATAACACTTTTGTAATGGAGCCAAGTAATTCAATATCATTATATACCATGGTAATGGCTTCTCGTAAGTACATATAACCTTTAATATGAGCAGGTACGCCTATTTCATGAATAATATTGGTAATACTTGCTTCTAAATCTTTCTTCTTTCTTTCCTTCTTCATACCAAAGTTTGAACGGTTAGAAAGAACACTTCGTCCATTTACTTGGCGAATCTGTTCCGCAAGATTCTCTAAATCAAATGGTTTTAAAATAAAATAAGATGCCCCTAAATCAACAGCTTTTTTCATAACCTCCTCTTGTCCAAAAGCCGTTAACATAATAACATACGGATCATTACTTGACTTACCTTTTTCTCTAAGCATATTTAGAACGGCTAACCCATCTACATGAGGCATAATGATATCCAGCACCAATACATCAGGTTTCTTTTCTTCAACTAATGCTAGACAATCTTTACCGTTGTATGCTGTGCCAACCACTTCAATATCTGGTTGTTCATCAAAAAACTCTTCCATTAAATTGATTAAATCCCTGTTGTCATCTACTAAACAAACTGAAATCTTATCCACAAAATGCTCCTCCTTTAAGGTATTTCCATAATGTCCACTCTATGTATTCGACAAAACTTCAAAATATCCTTCTTTTTTTAAAAAAACTTTGCGTTTTTTTATCTTTTCTTTAATTTACTTTATTTTGCTTTCATTTTCGTTATGATTCGATTTTATCCGACAGCTAATTCGATTTTTTGTCGAAAAATATTTAATTCTATTCCTCCAAGTCGTATATTCCCGGTTACATACAAAATAAAACCTAAAATCAAATTTAAAGAACCCATGCATCAATGCACAGGTTCTCTTTCCACACTATATTAACTCGCTTGTTTCTTCTCTTTATTATAGATATCCACTCCAGCATCCTGGAGCATCCATTCAATATGAACACCATATCCACTTGTTGGATCATTGACAAAAACATGTGTTACTGCTCCAATAACTTTGTCATTTTGAATAATCGGGCTACCACTCATCCCCTGTACAATACCACCAGTTGCTTCTAATAATTTTGGGTCGGTAATTTGTATAACCATACCTTTTGTAGCAGGAGTTTTTTGCGGTACACTAGAAACAATTTCCACATCAAATTCCTCTACCTTCTCCCCATCGATAACCGTTAATATTTTGGCCGGTCCTTCTTTAACTTCATGTGATAACGCAATTGGCATTGGTTTATCATACTTACCATTCTCAATCGATTCATCTAACTTACCAAAGATACCAAATGGACTATTCTTCGTAATAGTACCGATTTTATTTTCTCTGATTGAAAACTTAGCTTGCTTTTCACCAGGGGTACCGTTATTCCCCTTTTGAATCGAGGTCACAGTGGATCTAACAATTGTACCGTCATGAATTTCGATCGGTTTCTTCGTATCCATGTCCGAGATAACATGTCCTAATGCACCGTATTTTTTCGATTTAGGCTCGAAGAACGTCATCGTGCCTATACCTGCGGCTGAATCACGAATATATAAGCCAATCCGGTATTCATTTTCCTTTTCATCCAATACAGGCTTTAATTCCGTATCAAAGGTCTCCTTACCACGTTTGACCTTCACTTTTAATGGTTCGGAGCTTTTACCGGACTCTTCGACAATTGGTTTAACGTCCTTCATTTCCTCTATCTTTTGACCATTTATTTCCATGATTACATCACCGACTTTAATCTCTGCCTCTTCACCAGGAGACATCGTACCATTTTCACCGTTTACAAGATGATGGCCAACTACCAATACTCCAAGGGTTTGTAGCTGTACACCAATTGATTGTCCACCTGGAATTACTTTAACGTCCTTTAATATCGAAACGTCAACTTTCTTAATTGGTACTCCAGCAACGGAATAATATAATTGACTATCGCCTGGTTCAGTAACATGGAAACTCGACGCGTTAACCGCTTCTGAATTATTGTCCGTAGATGCGTATACTTGAACAGCATTACCTAGGTTAGGAACCTCTAAGGGGAATTGATTTTGAAACGTTACAATCTTATTTGGAATGGTAAAATAATTTTGTATAGGGGGCGTAAAAGGAACAATTAGCAATGTGAGTAGTAGTAAAAATCCTGTTACGATTCGAATTTTGTCTATGTGCTTCACAAATGTCCACTCTCCTTGTTCCTAAACCCATACCATATTTTTATATCTGTACTTCTAATTTGACCTTTAATAGCTATTTTTAAACCGGGAAAAGATAAGAAAACCTGCTTATCTTTTCCTTTACAAATATTGTATGAAGAAAATTCAGGGAATCGAGACTAGACATCATGTTTCACACAGATATAAAAAAATGCTGTCCCTTCGTTATATCTAATAAGGGACAGCATTTTAATATATATTAACTATTTACTGTAGCTCTTTTAAACCCTTGTGCTAATTTATGTAGCTCTTTGGCATGCTCCTTCGCTGTTTCTGTCACTTTTGTACCCGTCATCATTCTCGTTAACTCATTGATTTGTTCTAATTCCGTTAGTTCGCTAACTTGCGTGACAGTACGATTCTCTAATTCGTTTTTTTCAATAAATAAATGTGTATCTGCCATTGCTGCTACTTGTGGTAAGTGGGTAATACATAACACTTGAGAGTCATTAGATATTTGGAATATTTTCTCCGCAATAGCTTGTGCTACTCTTCCACTTACTCCCGTGTCTACCTCATCAAAAATGACACTAGTCACACCTTGATGCTTAGCAAACAATTTCTTCAATACTAACATAATTCTAGAAAGTTCTCCGCCTGATGCGACTTTGGAGATCTCTTTTAATGGTTCACCTAAATTCGTTGAAATAAGAAAACGAATTTGATCAAAACCATTTTTATGAAGGGGGACATTTTCTACAACATTCTCAGGTATGAATTGAACAGAGAACGATGCTTTTTCTAAATATAAGTCCTTTAATTCTTCCTGTACCTCTCGGATTAAATTGCTCGCCGCCTGTTTTCGGATCGCATGTAATTGCTGCGCCTCAATAAACGCATCTTCCTCTAGTTCGTTTATTTCATTAGCTAAACGCTGGAGGTGGGAGTCTTTATTTTTTATTTGCTCAATTTCTTCCTCGATAGAACCCATATATTCAATCATTTCGCTAACGGATGTACCATATTTCTTTTTTAAACGACTTATCTCAGCTAATCTTCCTTCAATTTCATTTAAACGGTCCGGATCGTATTCTAAGGTTTCTAAGAAATTACTCAATTCGTATGTCAGATCTTCCATCATATAATAATGATTGGATAATGACTCTGATTTTTTGGCAATTACATCGTCATAGTGGTTTATTTCCTCTAGTGACCTTTGTGCAACACTTAACCATTCAAGTCCTTTTTGCTCACCATATAATGCATTATACGCCTCGTGAACACCTTTATAAATTTTTTCATAATTAACCAGCTGGTTGCGTTCTTTCTCTAATTGAACATCTTCGTCTGGGACAAGATTTGCCTTTTCCAGTTCATTTAATTGGAACTCCAGTAGATCTAATCGTTGAGCCATCTCCTGCTCGTTTTCATTTAGCTCTTTATAACGTCTTTTTAATGTTTCAAGTCGCTGAAATAATTCGGTGTACTCTTCTTTAACTTGTTCAATCTCATCACGGTTATATAAATCCAATAATTCTATATGGTTCTCTGGTTCCATTAAAGATTGGGTTTCATGCTGACTATGAATATCAATTAGTGTTCTTCCAAATTCCTTTAAGATAGCGAGTGTAACTAATTTTCCATTAACACGGCAAATACTTTTACCAGAAGTCGTGATTACCCGTTGCAACACGACTTCCCCATCATTAATTTCTATCCCATATTGTTTGCCGACTAAATAAATTTGATGTGAAGTAGATTCGATTAAAAATAACCCTTCTATTTCTGCTTTGTCTTCTCCATGCCTAATAAAATCTACAGAAGCTCGTCCACCTGCAAGTAATTGAATCGCATCAATTATAATGGACTTACCTGCCCCTGTTTCACCAGACAATACGGTTAGACCTTCTTTAAATGTTAAAGTAATCTGGTCAATAATCGCAAAGTTACGTATCGATAATTCAGTTAACATCTGGTCACCCCATTTTGCTTAAAGCATATTGATAAAACGGTCTTTAATTTCAACTGCATCTTCTTCCGTGCGGCAAATAATAAGAATTGTATCGTCTCCACAAATTGTTCCCATGATTTCTTCCCAATCTAGATTATCAATTAGAACACCAACTGCATGAGCATTACCTGGTAAAGTCTTTAGTACGATAAAGTGGCTCGTATGATCGATTTTTACGAAAGCATCCATGATAAGTCGCTTTAATTTATCATGGGGATTAAAACGTTGGTCTGCAGGTAAGCTATATTTATATTTACCACCAGTGGTAGGAACCTTTACTAGGTGTAGTTCTTTTATATCTCTTGAAACCGTTGCTTGTGTCACGTTATAGCCTAAGCTTTTTAACCGGTCTACTAACTCATCTTGCGTGTCGATATCATTCTCTGTTATTAATTCTCTAATTTTTATATGTCTTTGAATCTTACTCATATTGCACCCCCAATTTAATTAAAAAGGACTACGATTGTAGTCCATTTACTCATGTATTCTGTGCTGATTTCAATTCTGAATGAGCTTCATCGACTACGACTCCAGGATTCAGTTCTTCGATGGATTTTCCAGGTTCGTCTTTATCCCAACCTAGATGAGCTAAAAATTCAACATTTCCATCTCCTCCCGTTATAGGGGAAAATGTTAAACCGTAAAGCTCAAACCCCTCTTCCATAGCGAATGCCAGAATCGTTTGTAACACTTCCACATGTACTTTTTTATCACGTACAATGCCTTTTTTTCCAACTTGTTCTCTTCCAGCTTCAAATTGAGGCTTAATTAACGTGACAATATCACTATTTGGCAATAACAGCTTCTTTAATACAGGTAGAATTAATTTTAACGAAATAAATGATACGTCTATCGTGGCAAAGTTAGGTAATCCTTTTCCTAACATATCTTCTGTTACATATCTAAAATTCGTTCTTTCCATCACTTCTACACGTGGATCGTTCCGGAGTTTCCAATCCAGTTGATTATATCCTACATCTATTGCATAACAAAGCTTAGCCCCAGACTGTAATGCACAATCTGTAAATCCACCAGTTGATGATCCTATATCCATCATAATTTTATCATGAACATCCACAGAAAACACTTTCAAAGCCTTCTCCAGCTTCAGCCCACCTCTACCAACATACGGTATTAACTTACCCTTGATGGTTAAAGGGATGTCCTGATCAACCTTCATCCCTGGTTTATCTAGTCTTTCTTGTTCAGAATATACTAATCCAGCCATAACAGCTCGTTTAGCCTTTTCTCTTGTATCGATTAAATTACGTTCTACAAGGAGAACATCAAGTCTAATTTTGCTCATATACTTAAATCCTTTACTGGTTGGAGTTTAATGATCACGCTCGCTGAAATAATCGGTTAAATCTGCGAGTCTAGATGTATCCGCATTTGCTTTTTTTAATAATTCTTTTGCTTTCTCTATATAGTGCTTCTTCATCTCGATAGCACCGTCTAACCCTAATAACTTCGGGTATGTACTTTTATTGTTGGATTCGTCACTACCTACAGCCTTCCCTAATTTTTGTTCATCACCGGTAACATCTAGTATGTCATCTTGAACCTGGAAAATTAATCCTAAATAATGGGCAAAATCTTGTAAATAGCTGATTTGTTCCTTAGTAGCATTTCCTAAATAAGCTCCGGCTGTTACGGCAAATCTTAACAGCTCACCTGTTTTTAACGCATGGATTTTCTCCAGCATTTCTATGGTAACCGTTTGATTCTCAGCCTCCATATCTAGAATTTGACCTGCAACCATACCGGTTGGTCCACTTGCTTGAGCTAACAGCTGAATAAGGTACACTTTTTCGGAATTTGATAACAATGCATCGTTTGTAATCATTTCAAAACTAAAGGTTAATAATGCGTCCCCAGCTAGGATAGCAGTTGCTTCACCAAACACTTTATGGTTCGTGAGCAATCCTCGTCTATAATCATCATCATCCATTGCTGGTAAGTCATCATGTATTAAGGAATACGTATGAATCATTTCAAGTGCTGATGCTGTTCGATATGTCTTTTCCACATTTGAAGCATACGCCTCAAAGCTTGCTAATAATAAAATCGGACGTAGCCTCTTACCGCCTGCTTCCAAGGAATAAAGCATAGACTTCTTTAACGACGTAGGGATGTCTAATTGACGTACGTGTTTCGTTAATTCTTCATGAAATACTTTTTGGTTCGTCTCTATGTAGTTTTTTAATAACGTTCCCACTACTTTTCATCCTCCTGTATATCAAAAGGAACTAGTTCTCCCTGGTCATTCATAATTTGCACCATTTTATCTTGGATATGATTTAATTTATCACTACAGATTTTAGATAGCATCATTCCATCCTGATAATATGAGATTGCCTTTTCTAAAGGTACATCGCCTTCTTCTAATTTCCCAATGATATCCTCTAATTTCTCCATCGCTTCTTCAAATGTTAAATCTTTATATTTATCCATTATGAGTCTCCTTTACATCTAAAACTTCACAGTCCACTATACCATCGTGGAGATTGATACTAATCCGATCATGCTGTTTTACTTGTGATTTCGATTTAATAATATCACCTGTTGGTGTATAAGGAATCGCAAATCCGCGTTTCATGATTTCTAGTGGATTTAATAAACTAAGTTTATCCATTGATCGGGTTAACTGAATAGACTGCTTTTCGACATATTGATTCATCACTTGATTATTTTTTTTTATCAATTGACTTAATGCTTTTGTCGCTTGTTCTATTCGTCTTTTTGGATGTTGAGTAGAAAGCCTCGTCTTATAATTAGTGAATCGCTCCATCTTTTTGTTAACTTCTAGTTGGAAGGATCGGTCCATTCGTTCCCTATTCTTATCTAGCTCCTGTTCCTTTTGTCTTATTAGCTGTTCAGGGTAACGAAATGCATAAGCATTTGCCATTTGCTTCAATTTACTCTGCTGATGCTTAATGGAAATCGTAACTAAACTAGTTAACGTTTGTTTCATTTTAGTGATCCGGTCTAGTAATTCATATTGCGATGGAACCGCAAGCTCAGCTGCACCAGTCGGAGTTGGCGCTCGTAAATCTGCTACATAATCACTAATGGTAACATCTGTCTCATGTCCAACAGCAGATATAATGGGAATCTTAGAATGAAAAATAGCTTCAGCTACACTTTCCTCATTGAAACTCCACAATTCTTCTATAGATCCGCCACCTCTTCCAAGTATAATGACATCAAATTCCCCCATATCATTCGCTTTATATATTGCTTTCGTAATGGAGGATGCTGCATTAACACCTTGAACTAAAACTGGTAACACGGTCACTTGTGCGACTGGATACCGTCTTTTAATTGTTGTGATAATATCGCGGACAGCTGCACCAGTAGGAGAAGTAATTACACCAATATGGTGAGGAATGGTAGGAATTTTCTTCTTATACTGTTCATCAAAGTAACCTTTTGTTCGTAAGCGTTCCTTAAGTTGTTCAAAAGCTAAGTACAAGGATCCAAGACCATCAGGCTCCATTTGTTGAATATATAACTGATATTGTCCAGTTGCTTCGAATACACTAACTTCTCCACGAACTAAAACCTTCATTCCATTTTCAGGTTTAAACTTAAGAAATCGATTGTTTCCAGCAAACATCACCGCATTGATTCGTGCCTGGTCATCTTTGATGGTTAAATACATATGGCCTCTAGAGTGTAATTTAAAATTAGATATTTCCCCCTTGAGCCAAACGTCTCGTAGATGGGGGTCCATATCTAATTTTCGTTTCATATATTTAGTTAAAGCGGTAACTGTTAAGTACTTATTTGTCATTTTACCAAACCTTTTGCAGCTTTAATGGTATTATGTAATAACATCGTAATGGTCATCGGACCTACACCACGGGGAACTGGTGTTATATAGTTAGCCTGTTCAGAGGCACTTTCAAAGTCAACATCGCCTGTCAATGATCCATCCTCTAGTCGATTAATACCGACATCTATCACTACAGCACCTTCTTTTATATACGCTTTGTCAATGACATTCGGTCTACCAACGGCAACAATAAGAATGTCTGCTGTATTCGTTATCTCTTTTAAATTATTTGTTTTAGAATGGCAATATGTTACCGTTGCATTTTCGTTGAGTAATAATTGTCCAACTGGTTTCCCTACAATATTACTTCTCCCAATTACAACAGCATGCTTCCCTTCTATTGTAATATTTTTGGACTTTAGCATCGTGATAATCCCATACGGCGTGCAAGGCAAGAAAGTGTCTTGTCCAGTCATCATTTTTCCAATATTATAAGGATGAAAACCATCCACATCTTTTTTTGGATCAATGGATTCAATAATATGTTCTACATTAATATGATCTGGAAGTGGTAATTGAACTAGGATTCCGTGTACCCCGTTGTCACTGTTAAGCTGTTCGATTGTCTGTAATAATTCTTTTTCTGTTACAGTGTCAGGGAGTTCCACTATCTCTGAGCTTATTCCTACTTCCTCAGAAGCGCGCTTCTTTCCATTAACATAAGATCTAGATGCTGGATTATTCCCAACTAAAACAACTGTTAAATGGGGCAGAATATTTTGTTGCTTTAAATATTCCACCTCTTTTTTCATATCTAACTTTAGTTGCATAGACAATTCCTTACCATTTATAACCTCAGCTACCATTATTATCTTCCCCTTTATTACTTGATAATTTTAGATAACACGCCGTTTACAAACTTACCTGATTTCTCGTCTCCGTACATTTTTGCTAAATTAACTGCTTCATTAATCGATACATTCTCAGGAATATCTTCCATATATTTTAGTTCATAAGTTGCAATTCGCAGTACTGTTTTCTCAACAGATGGAAGGCGTTGTAATGACCATTTTTCTAAATGACTTGAAATGATTTCATCGATTGCTTGTTTTTCTTTCACTACACCTAATACAAGCATTTGCAGAAAATCATCCTTTTTCTCCTCATCTAATCTCTCTTGTATGGTAATTTCGATATCTTCTTCTAACATATCTAATTGAAATAATATTTGAAATGCTTTTTCTCTTGCTTCGTGACGTTTCATCATGCATTACTCCTTTAATAATCTCCTTCAAATCATAACATGATTACGAGACAGACGCCACAAACTAACGAATTCTTTTTCATCATAATAAAGAAAGAAAGGTCAAAGGTATGATTATACCATTTGACCTTTCTTATTGTTATTGTGCTTCGTCTGAACTATCCTTTTCCATTTGTAATCCTACTACATGTACGTTTACTTCAGAGATATCTAATGATGTCATCGTTTTTAATGTCTGTCTGATATTCGACTGAATTTTTTGCGCTACTTCTGGGATCGATACACCAAAATCTAAGACAACATATACGTCAATGACTATCCCATCTTCTGCAAGCTCTACCTTAACGCCTTTACTATGGGACTTCTTGCCAAATTTTTCAACGACTCCCGTTGCAAAATTCCCGCGCATATTGGCAAGGCCATCAACTTCTGATGCTGCAATTCCAGCGATTACCTCAATAACCTCTGGGGCTATTTCAACCTTACCAAGTCCTGTATTTTCACTCATATTTACTAAAGACTGTTCTGCCATCCTCTCACTCCTTTTCAAATTGAGGTATGCTTAGCTGTTAGTTTTAGTTTCACTTGATTCTAAAATCGGATGTTCCTCTAGGAAGTTTGTATTGAAATCACCATCAATAAATACTTCATGCTCCATAATAAGGCGATGAAATGGAATGGTTGTATGGATTCCTTCCACTAGAAACTCATCTAGTGCCCGTTTCATACGAGAAATTGCTTCCTCTCGTGTAGAACCATACGTGATTAGCTTAGCAATCATAGAATCATAATATGGTGGTATAGCATAACCAGGGTATACAGCAGAATCTACTCTTACTCCTAACCCACCGGGAGGTAAGTACATATTAATTTTCCCGGGAGAAGGCATAAAATTCTTAAATGGTTGTTCTGCATTGATTCTACACTCAATTGCCCATCCATTAAAGGTAACATCCTCTTGTTTTACTGATAATTCCTCACCGTTGGCAATGTTAATTTGCTCTTTAATCAGGTCAATACCGGTTACCATTTCTGTTACCGGGTGCTCAACTTGAATTCTTGTGTTCATTTCCATGAAGTAGAAATCATTTGTTTTTCGATCAAAAATAAACTCAATTGTTCCGGCACCAACATAGTCTACTGCCTTAGCAGCTTTTACTGCTGCTTCTCCCATTTTAGCACGAATTTCTTCATTTAGGGCAGGGGATGGTGTTTCTTCGATTAATTTTTGTAATCTGCGCTGAATACTACAGTCACGTTCCCCAAGATGAATAACATTTCCATGGGTATCGGCTAAGACTTGGATTTCAACATGTCGGAAATCTTCTATGAATTTTTCGATATAAACCCCTGGATTACCAAAGGCTGTTTCTGCTTCCTTCTGGGTAATACGAATCCCCTTAATTAAATCCTCTTCTGTTCTTGCAACTCGTATACCTTTTCCACCACCACCAGCGGTAGCTTTAATGATTACTGGATAACCGATGGATTTTGCAATTTGAATTGCTTCTTCTTCACTCTCTATTATACCATCAGAACCGGGAACAATCGGTACATTTGCTTTTCGCATTGTATCACGAGCGACATCTTTAATTCCCATTTTTTGAATTGCTTCTGGTGTTGGTCCTACAAAAGTAATATTACATGCTTTACAGATCTCGGCAAAGTCAGCATTTTCTGCTAAAAATCCGTATCCTGGATGGATGGCATCTACATCTCTTAAATTAGCAATACTTATTATATTCGTGAAGTTTAAATAACTGTCCTTACTTGAATTGGGACCAATACAATATGCTTCTTCCGCTAATTGAACATGTAATGCCTCTTGATCAGCTTCTGAGTATACTGCCACTGTTTCAATACCCATCTCTTTACATGCACGAATAATTCGGACAGCTATTTCTCCTCTGTTTGCAATTAGCAATTTCTTTATCATATTAGCTCGTCCCCTTATTTCCTTTTCACTCTAAATAGTGGTTGCCCATATTCTACAAGCTCTCCATTTTCCACTAGAATTTCAACGATTTCACCATTCACTTCCGCTTCGATTTCATTAAATAACTTCATTGCTTCTACAATACAAACTACTGTATCGTTAGAAACCGAACTTCCAACAGTTACAAATGGGTCACTATCTGGATTAGGAGCACTATAGAACGTTCCTACCATTGGTGATGTTATCTCATAGTCAAAGTTTGATTTCGCTTCCGTTACAGGAGCTTCCGTTTTCTGAACCGTCTCTTGTTTAACTTCTGGCGTAGCAGCTTGTTGAGCTGGTACTGGTGTCACTTCTTTTTCTACTTGAACAACCGGTTTCGATTGCACTACGACATTTTCCCCTGCTTTTTTCATAGATACTTTTGTACCGTTTGTTTCATAAGTAAACTCATTAATTGAAGATTGATCTACTAATTTTATTATTTCACGTATTTCTTGTACTTTTAACATTATGAATTAGCACTCCCTTACCTTTTTATTATTAGGTACTAATAACTCCTCTTAATATTTTACGACAATTATAGGGATAACTTCAACAAATAAATGAATTATCGGTAGAACAATGCTTTCACATTACCCCCATTATAACAATCTACCCTCTTCTACGCGAATTAAATCAGATCTATCGTTTTATTGCATAACCTATCACATTGTTATACACGAACTAAAAACCTTTAAAAATAGACAAAAAAATAAAACATCAAGCCGATTAGACTTGATGCCAGTATAAGTATTGTTAGCTTTCGGTAGCAGGTTGTTGAATAACATTAACAGGAATTTCACCAAATTCATCTCGAACCATTTGCATAATGTTTACCACTTCTGTTGGGGTTAGTTCTTCCACTAATTGTACATGTACATGTACAACATCACCATCAGTACGAACTAAAACATCTTGGTATTCTGCCGAGTCTAATATCGTTTCCTCCAAAATCATTTCTTTGGAGTAGACTTTATCAATGGTATCTATTTCTTCATATGCTTGATTCTTTTCTTCTGCGGAAGCAGTACTACTTGCTACAATATCTTCTAATCTATCTTTTTTCTTACTTCTTTCTTCTTGTACTTCCAATCTAAGTGCTGCAAATAAGTCATTTGCTTCTGAAACAACGTTAACATTTGACCCATTCGCTGGTGTGGATTCGTTAGTAGCCTCTTCTGTATCTGCATCATCATCTGTATTCATATAGGCCAAATCACCCGGATTAGACGTCATGTAATACACACTCAACACAATCATTAAACTTAACATCGTTAATAGCCAAACAGTTTGTTTTTTCAACATTACTTCATCCTCCCTTTAATTTTTAGGATTTACAGATACTTTATGTGTTGGAACATCAAGCACTCTAGAGATAGCTTCTACAACCCATTGTTTAACGGTAGCACTTTCAACACCCTTTGCTACCACAAGAACTCCCCTTACCTTAGGTTTTTTCGTTTGAACTAAGACAGGTGTTTCTTGGTCACCTTGTCTTACAATGACCGTCTGGGTTTCTTCTGTTAGTTCGTCAATATTTCTTGTCCCACCATTTCGGTCGTTTTCTTCCGTTTGCTGAGTTCCTTTAATTAAGTTTTTTTCATAGACCTTGACATCCGTAGAGTCTAGATTGACCATTACTTCTACTTCTGAGACACCATCAATTTTTTCTAGCATTCCTTTTAATTGCTTTTGATAGTTTGCCTCCAATACGCTGACATCAGATGTTGTACCTGATTCATGGGAACTTACTTCTTCAGATTGGGACTCAGATTCTAATTCCAACCTTGGCATATCTTGTCCCAAATCTTTCTGGGATGAGGAAGAAAATATGTTACCCATTAAGATTACAAGTAAGGCAACTAGTCCAATTAGGATGACATAGCCAGTTTTCTTAGATCCATTTAACTTATCCTTTAGAAATTCTTGTAATTTATTTATCAAGATGTCCCTCCCTCCCATATGACAGTTAATTTTTTATCTGATAATTCCCAAGTCTCACGTAACAAGGATTCAACTTCCTGAAGATCTATATCGACTTCCTGAGTTGTAACCTCTTGTTTCCTTGCATCAATAACAACATCTTCTACTGCATTTACTGCTCCCTCCCCTGCTTCTGATTCTCCAAGATAAACCACCACTTCTTCTAGCCCCTCATAGGAGATTGCTGCTCCTTCTTTAAAATCGAAATCTAATTTTTTTATTTCTGCTTGATAGTTGTCCAATAGAGGAGCACTTGCTATATCTTTTAGTTGGACAGCCATTTGTTCTAAAATATATGCGCTAGTTGACGATTCTATTTCACTTTTTTGCAATTCAATCAAATTTTCTACTTTCGGATCACTAGAAGTTTCATTGATAAGAGTAGAGAAGGATTGCTCTACAGCTTCTTTTATATCAACCTTAAACAGATAAAATATAGGCTGTAAAAAAATTAAAATTAACACCAATCCAATCACAAATTTTATATACTTTTTCATTCCACCAGTGGGTACTAGCAAATCGATTATGGTTGCTAGCAAAATAAAAACAATAATTTGTGCAACCCAGTTAATTAAAAAATCCATTTCCATCATCCTATCGAAGCAATAGTGTGATATTACTTGCAGTGACTATAATGACAATTGCTAGAAAGAACATAAGGGATACAGCAAGCAAACAAGCTAGAATATAGACAATATATTTGCTTATCGTGTTTAGACTAGTAATAATTGGTCCATCTGCTACTGGTTGAAGTACTGCTGCAGCAACTTTATAGATTAGGGCTATCGCAAATATTTTTATCGCTGGAAATAAAGCTATAAAGATTATGATGGCAACTCCGACTATTCCAACCGCATTTTTCAAGATTAATGAAGCGCTAAGAACGGTATCTGCTGCATCTGTAAAGGTTCTCCCCACCACCGGGATAAAGTTTCCTGTTACAAATTTAGCTGTTTTCATTGCTACACCATCCTGAATAGCACTTGCTGCACCTTGTACAGAAAGAACACCTAAAAATATCGTTAAAAAGATCCCTAACGTACCCAAACCGATTGATCGAAACAAATCAGCAAGGTTTGTAACTTTATGGTTTTCATTTAAACTGCTCACAATAATTAGTAATGCCGATAGAAATAATAATGGCATGATAAAGTTAGAAACTAAGACTCCACTGAAATTAATTAGAAATATAATGATTGGATGAAAAAAAGAAACGGAAATCAAGCTGCCAAATGATGCCATTAAACCTAGTACTAACGGAATTAAAGCAATCATAAAGCTACTCATCATATTAATGGCATCCTTCGCATAAGAGACTGCCAAGTAAAAACTATTTAAAGCGATAAATATAAGAACAATGTAAACGACAAAATAAGCGATTTTACTAACGGAAGTTCTTTCAAAGGCTGTATGCATCGTTTGAAGAAGTACAGAAAATAATGTTAATAATAGAAGTGATCCTAATAATTTTCCATTCAATATCACTTCATGTAATAAATATTCAAGTCCACCTGTCAGAATATTGCTAATCGAGAACTCATCATTTCCTTTAATAAATTCATAAAGACTTGTTTTTTGTAATTCCGGAATATATCCGCCATACTCATCCACTACCACATTCCAATATTCTTGCATCCCATCAAATGAGACTTCATTTAATAGAGCGTCCTCAACGGGAGCTTCAGCATTATCGTCTGCATACACAACGGATTGTCCTAGAAACAGAAATAACATTAATAAACAACCAATCCTACTAGCTTGCTTCATCCGCTTCGATTGCTCCCTTCCTTTCTAACATTTCTCCTTTACACAGAAGGTAAGAAATTTAGAATAGCTTCTACTACTGCTGTTATAATTGGTATTGCAAGTAATAAAATAAATATCTTTCCAGCAAGCTCTATTTTGGAAGCTACCGCACTAAGTCCTGCATCTTTTGTAATACTGGCTCCTAATTCTGTAATATAAGCAATACCGATTATTTTTAGGATAGTCTCAATGTACATGGAGTTAATGGCTGCTTTTTGACCTAATGACTCAATTAGTCGAATAATGGAACCAATTTGGCTAATAACCGCTATAAATAATGCAATACCCGTAATGAGTATGATAAGAAATGCAAAGGGGCCGCGCATATCCTTTAAAATGATGTATAGAATACTAGCTATAATGCCTAGTGTGACGATTTGAATAATATCCATTTGACTTACCCTTGAAAAAGAAATACAGATCGGATTTGTTGAAATAAATCAGATAACCCATTTATGACGACAACAAGGACAATAATAAATCCGACCAACGTGACAAATTGCGCGATTTCTTCCTTCCCCATTTGCTTTAAGATTGTGTGAATCAAAGCGACAATAATTCCAATTCCTGCAATTTGAAATAATATCGATGCATCTGATAGCATAATGCAGCCCCTTCCTCCCTAAATAAGCAATAATACGATGAACAGGCCTGTTAAAAAGCCTAGATTTTTGGCCATCTTTCCGTACTTATCCTGATCATCTCTTGCATCATCTAATTCTCTTTCCAAATGCTTAATCGTTAGCTGTATATGTTTTTGTTGCTGGTCAAAATCATGTTGCCCAAGCGTTCTTCCAAACTGAAGAAGAATCTCTTTTTCATGTGATGTTAAACTAGAATTTTCAATATAATTTGCAACACATTCTTCCCATACTAAGTCAAAATAGCTATTCGTTCCCATCATCTTATTAGCCACTGATTGGAAAAAAGATGCACATGGTTCTGGGATTTGTTTGGCAATAGATATAAATGCATCGTGCAGTGGCATCTGACTATATAAGATTTCTGCCTCTAATACTTGAAGGGCATTGATGAGCTGACGGATTTGCTTTGGCCGCCGAGCCAATTTATTACTCCACTCGAATCCTAGCCATGTTGTTACTCCGATGAAGAGTAGTGCCCCGATCCACTTCATTTGGATAGCACCCCGTTTTCTTATAGATATTTTTATCATTTTCATCAAAGATTGACTGAATCGTTCCGGGAGCGGACTGTCCTTTTAGCAGTACAACTCGTCTAAAGACCTTTTTTTCTAGTAGTGGAAGAATGGAAGGCCTTTTCTTTAATTCTTCTAAGGTTTGTCCATGAATCGTACATATTACGGTAACACCAGCATTAATCGCATTTGTTAAGGCTTGTACATCTTTATCGCTGCCAATCTCATCCACTACTAATATCTCCGGTGACATAGATCGAATGAGCATCATCATGCCCTCTGCTTTTGGACAAGCATCTAAGACATCTGTTCGTCTTCCAAGGTCATGTTGTGGTACACCTTTTAAACATGCCGCAATTTCCGAGCGTTCATCAACGACTCCTACCTTTTTAGGTGGTATATGGTTCCATCCTGATGAAATAATTCGAATGACATCTCGAATGAGCGTTGTTTTCCCTGACTGTGGAGAGCCAACAAATAACGTATTGAGAAATCCATTCTCATATAGATAAGGCATGACTTGTTGCCCGACACCGATTTTCTGTTTTGCGATACGAATATTGAAAAAGGTAATATATTGAATGGCCTTTACCGTTCCGTGTACCGTATTTACTTTGCCTGCAAGTCCTACTCGGTGACCCCCTTCTATGGTGATATAACCCTCCCTTAATTCATCCTCCATCCTATATAAAGAAAACTCACTCAACTGATTCACGATGAATACATTATCCTGTTTATTCGGTCTAGCTTGTGTTACCCATTCCACCCCTTGGTCAAAGATAAGTTCGATTGGTTGGTTCAAACGAACGCGAATCTCTTGTACCATATTCCAACGCTTCCCAATTTTGCTTCTTAAGACCGTTTGTATTTCAGTCGGAAATAAACGTAGTATCTCCTCCATAGCTTGTCCCCACTTTGTATCGGTTTTTAATTGTTTTCATTTTCTATAAATAAATGTATGTTGGAATGTAGATTTTATGACTGATAGAACGAACTTAATAGTTTTGCTACAAATAAAATTGATAGAGTAGAAAGAGTGTATATTTTATGAACAGACATGATGAGCCTCCTTGTTTTTATATTTTCAAACCATGCACAGCTAAACGAGTAGGTATATTTCGATCCGATTAAAAGAACAGCAAAAAAAAGATGCCCACCAAAAAGGTGACCATCTCTTTTCTTTGCGTTTTACTAAAGTTAGAATCGTATTTTTTTCATCTCGCTCTTTTCAATATCTATATCTAAATACCCGAATGAATCAAAGCGTTTATATCTTTCTACTGCTAAAATCCCCTTCCAATAGATTCTTGCCATTTCAAATTCCTTCGGATAATTCCCCCACTCCCAAGAAATATCCCATGTACCATCTTCAGAAAGTTGGTTTACATAAAACATAAAATTTTGATCAATTAATGATCCAAGTTTACTACATAGCTTATCGGATGGACTTTGTACAAAATCCAATGGTAGTGGCTCATAGCCAGTGTCCCATTGCGTTACATCTTTATTGATACATTCCAATGCTAAGTCAATCACTTTCTCTTCAACTTGTTCAAAGGAAAACGGTATATGGGATTCAAAGGTAGATTGATGTGGTTTTAATAGCTTGATACATTGTTGGAAATTATTAATCTCGTGCTTGTCCATTTCAGTTTGATTCATTAAATGCGTAACAGCCTTGCCCACTGAATCCCATCCTATTTCATAGCTGCTACTCGTCGGTTCTGACCAATGTATAAGGGTCGCTGCAAGTTCTACACTTGGGTTAAATGACCAGTTCTCTTGGACTCCTTCTTCCCAGTGCCACCATGGCGCATGTGGATAATCATTATTTTCTGGTAATACAGATGTCCACTGACCCGATTCTTCATTATATGTATCAATCAAATAAGAAATAAGTTTCTGAACGATTGGTTCTTCCTTTTCTGCACCTATTTCGATTAAAACTTGAGCCGCTGCCCAAGAAGCCATAGGAGAGGACTTCGGCAACCAAAAATCCGGTTCAATCCCATGGCCGAACCCACCATCCTCATTTTGAAATTCCTTGAGACTTTTTAGCACCTTATCCTTACTACCAGTACCAAATACATAATCAAAACGGTCGATTTCTAGATTCCTGCAATGACGTAATAAAAATTCTCTCGTACGATTAAATTGTTCGCTAGCTACTTTTTTCAATATTTGCCTTCCTTTCACATTTGCATGGATTAGTTTATCCTCTATACTCCCTATATTTTATCATAATATTTCCAAAAATATAAAATATCATTAAACATATTCTCGTTCATCGCATAAAAAAATGACCATCTTAACTGATGATCATTCTTCAACTTATTATTTAGGAGATATTATGCTCTAGAAACGTATTTACCATCAGAGGTATTGATAATTAGCTTATCGCCTACGTTAATAAAGAATGGAACTTGCACGACTAATCCAGTTTCTACTGTAGCCGGTTTTGAACCACCGCTTGCTGTATCACCTTTAATACCTGGTTCTGTCTCAATTACTTCAAGTTCAACATTGTTTGGTAAGTCGATACCTAACATTTGACCTTGATAAGAAATAATCGATACTTCCATATTTTCCTTAATAAATTTTAATTCATACTCAATTTGGTCAGAGCTAAGCTCGATTTGTTCATACGTAGCTGTATCCATAAATGCATGTGAATCTCCAGATGCATATAGATATTGCATCTTTTTATGTTCAACATGTGCTTTACCTACTTTTTCTCCAGCACGGAATGTTTTTTCTTGAATGTTACCATTACGAAGGTTACGAAGCTTTGATCTTACAAAAGCTGCACCTTTACCTGGCTTAACATGTTGGAAATCAACAACTTGCCATACATCATTATCTAATTCAATTGTTAATCCTGTCTTAAAATCGTTTACTGAAATCATTCTATTTCCTCCTCATTGAAACACAGCTTATAGCTGAATAAGTTCTTTCGTTGATGTTGTTAAACGTTCATTACCAGTTTCTGTAATGACAATATCATCTTCTATACGACATCCGCCAACATTTGGAATATAAATACCTGGTTCAACGGTAACAACCATACCGGGTTCTAATTTTAATCCACTACGGAAAGAAAGTCCAGGACCTTCGTGCACTTCTAACCCAATTCCATGTCCAGTAGAGTGGCCGAAATAGTCGCCGTAACCTTGTTCTTTAATATAATCTCTTGTTAAAGCATCTGCTTCAATTCCAGTCATACCTGGCTTAATTCCATTCACTCCACGAAGTTGTGCTTCAAGTACTGTGTCGTAAATTTTTCGTAATTCAGCACTAATCTCACCAACTGCGACTGTTCGCGTGATATCTGAAACATATCCATCATAAAGAGCCCCGTAGTCTAATGTTACTAGCTCACCTGCTTGGATTTCTTTAGTAGAAGCAACTCCATGTGGCATAGCGGAACGGAAGCCTGATGCAACAATCGTATCAAAGCTTGATTGTGTAGCGCCTTGTCTACGCATAAAAAATTCAAGCTCATTGGAAACATCAATTTCTTTTACACCTGGTTTAATGTAACCTTGAATATGTTCAAAAGCAGCATCTGCAATTTCTGCTGCCTTCTTTAGAATAGTCAGCTCTTCTGGTGTTTTAATTAAACGAATTTTCTCTACAATTTCACTAGTTGGGACTAATTCAGCGTCCAATAGCTCATTATAGCGATCATATGTAGCATATGTAATATGATTTTTTTCAAAACCTAATCTTTTCACATGTAGTCGTGTTAATTGTGCATTTACTTCTTCTTCAATTAACGTCTTATGCTCGATAATAGTAAAGCCCTTTGCTTGTTCTGCAGCTTGTTCTGTATAACGGAAATCAGTAATAAAGATAGCTTCTTCTGCACTAACAATCGCAATACCAGCAGTACCAGTAAATCCTGTTACATATCGACGGTTAATAGGACTTGTAATCATTAATGCATCAAGATTCAATTCTTGAAGTGATTGTCTGATCTTATTTATTTTTTCCATCTCTTCATCCCTTTCCTTTTTGCTCACCAGCTTATAATGAACAAAACCACATCTCTATTTAGTTTCCTCGACTTTAACAGTTTACCATAAATAGACAAGTTTGAATATTGATTTTGCTACGTAAAAAGAGCTCCTTAGCTTGATGATGACTTTTGTTCATCATTTTCTTTATGACTTAACACAGAATCATAGTAATCAAACGAAATGGAATAACCGATAAAGGTTCCATATAAGATATACAAACAAATAGTGGAGATAATCGACTTTACTTCCATCTCTTGTACACTTGGGACGTTAGTAAATATAGGCTGTAAAACAAAAAACACAATTAGCCATAGCATAATACCGTATGCCACACCAACCCATAAGGAGTAGATTTTCCTTAAAAGCCCATAGTAAACTAGTGCAACCACAATGGATAAAATGGCTATGATAACTATTGTTACTAATTCCCCTAACCATGTATCTGTCCAATGAGCGGTGGTCCATGGTCGAAGTACATAAGCTTTTGCAGAGACCTCCGTAAAATTAAAATAATACATAAACAGTCCTAATAAACTTGCGAGAATCCCACCAATGAAACCAGTAAGCAACGATCTGCCTAGTATGGTTGAAGAATCCTCTTGTTTATTTTGTTCTAATTTTTTATCTTCCACTGTATCCACCTCCAACATTAGTATTACCTATTGGCGAAAATGAATTACAGGAAATGCGTTTATGATAAAATGGATACAGCATCATATTTTAAAAGCCTGAATATTTTATGGTAAGAAGGAAACAATTATACTAGAATAAGAAGAACGATTATCTATTAGAATGACGATAATAGGAAACCAAATCATATATACATATATAGATGAAAGGAAGATTCATATGAGAAAAAACTCGATGATTAGATATATTATATACGGAATTGTGGGATTAGCAGTAATTGGATTAATGATGCAGTTGTTTCTTAATACTATTGGATTTTTATTTCAATTATTTGTTGCTGCAATCTTTGGATTAGCTATTTTTGGATTGTTCTACTATTTCATTCTAGGTGGGCGCAACAAATCATCCGACGCTAAGAAATATAAGCAAGCAGTACGACAATCAAAGTCGAAATATACACATCATCAACAGACACCAAATGTAAAGCATTCACAACCGTCTTCATTGAAAAAGAAATCCAAGAAACGACCGGCTCATTTACGGGTGATTGATGGAAATAAATCAAAAAGTAAAAAAGCAGGCTTCTAATAAATAGAAGCTTGCTTTTACTATGCGGGCCAATATTTTAGAAACTTTCTTGCTTCCTCACGACCACTCTGTACTAATCTTTCTTTCACATTTTGATCAATCTTAAAATCGACAGTTTGAACATCTTTTACTGGAATAAAAATAATACTATCTTTCTGAGATTTGGCAATATATCTTGCGTCATGGGCTTGTTTCATAGTGGAAAATAAAGCATGTAGCATATCAAGAGCATTTTTAATTTTTTTGGGGGAGATATGTTGTGGGGAATCACTAAGCTTCAAACCTAATATCGGTCGCATGCGTTTATTCGTTTCACTTTCTAATACCCAAATCGGAAAATTACTTAACAGTCCACCATCAACGATTAAGCTTTTTTCTTTATGCTTTCCGGCCATTTTTTTAGGCATAAAAAAGTACGGGAATCCTGCACTCATCCTAACAGCTTTTGCTACAGGAAAATCATTAGGATTAATTCCATACACCCGTTCTAAATCATCTGGTATGACAATTAATTTGCCTAAAGTTAAATCACTAACGACTACCTTTAAATAACCTTCCTTTATATCTCCGAAAGTAAAAATTCCCTTTTTTGCCAGGTGATAGTATATCCATTTTTCAAATTTATCGCCTTTATTAAGACCCATTTGAAAATATAAGAAAAACCACTTACTACCTGGCAATATCTTGGTAAGTCCTGGAGGGTCTAGAAATTCCTCTAAATTCAATTCATCTAATAATGATTCAATTTCACCGACTTTATAGCCTGAAGCGATAAATGCTGCCAAGATAGCGCCTGCGGAAGTTCCAGCTACCCGTTCAAATTCCAGTTTTTTCTCTTGTATACCTTCAAGTGCTCCAATGAAAGCATAGGCTTTCACACCACCACCGGAGAAGACACCGTCTATTTTCATACAATATCTCCTTATCGCTTTTTATATAATATGTAAGCAATAAGTGTATGAAATAGAACATTGTCCTTCACTGTTAATCATTATTTCTCTTTTGAACATTTCGTAAATCGTCTATTCGCTTTTGATCTTCTTTAAAATATTGTACTAAGTCACCTAATCGATCAATCGAATTCCAGCTTAAATGATGCTCTATTCCTTCTACATCATTGTATATATTTTCAGCATCCACACCAATGATCTCTAAGAAATTTTCTAATAGTTCATGGCGAAACACTAATCGCTCTCCTACTTTCTTACCTTTTTCAGTGAGAACAAAGCCTCTATATTTTTCATAAAGTAAATAATCATCTTTATCTAGCTTTTGAACCATCTTGGTAACGGAGGAAGGATGAACTTCTAATGTTTCAGCAATATCAGAAACTCTAGCATATCCTTTGGTTTCAATTAAGTTATATATAATTTCAATATAGTCTTCCATACTTGGGGTTGGCATCCAATTCTCCTCGTTTCACGAATAATTTTTATCTTATGCAACATTGTTTCTATATATTGAGGATACAGGAAAATTGGATGGTGTACAAGCTTTTATGTAAAATCGAATAGTCTCCTTACAGCTCGTAATAACCAAAGTAATAAACGAAATGGTAATAAAAGCAACTCAGGAATCCACCATAATGCATCCATGATTCCATCCCAAAATGTGTAGCGTCCTTCCTTCTTCTTTTGATGCCTTTTTGTTTTTGAGTTTTTTACTTGCCACCATGCTCTCATTTCTTATCTCTCCGTAATATAAGTATCGTAAGTTTATATATAGTATTTATTGAGTGTATTTGCTTCACGATTTTTAGCAACTAAATTCGGTGTGCTATATTATCCTTTACTAGCAGAAATATGAATTTGTACATTGGGATCCAGTTCACTTATAGAACTTAGTAAAAATTGTTGTATTTTATCATCATCTTCTATTATTAAGATTTTTGTCATGTTCAAATGCTCCCCTATTTAACGAGCAAATCTTACCCCATTAGTTTATGTAAACATTAATTCTATGATTATAGAATAATAGCGTTTGGAAATCCGTGTACCATTATCCTTATATGTTGAGAAATGTAAAATAACCCCTTACGGCTATCATACCGAAGAGGTTATTTCTTACCAACCTTATTTCTTAATTATCAAAAACCATTCAAAGCCATCACTATTATAGACCACACTTCAATTGCGCCCCACAGCTTGTACAAGTGTTACAACCACCAATATCTTCGACACTACCTTCACGACAAACTGGACATGTGTCACCTACTTCTGAACCAATCGTAACATCTGTTGATTTAAGCTCTTGGATAGTATCCATTAACACCACTTTTTTAGGTTCAGTAGTTTCCTCGAATAACTCGGTTTGTTCAAAATTGTTTTCTTCTGCTTTCAGTGTTAGTACTTGAGAGTCACGGCTTCCATCTACATACACCGTTCCACCTTTAGCACCACCACGATAAAGTCTTCTATATACACTTTCAACTTGACTTACTGTATACCCTTTAGGTGCATTCACTGTTTTAGAAATTGAACTATCTACCCAGCGTTGAATTACACATTGTGTATCAGCATGAGCCTCTGGTGATAATTCCATAGCAGTTACGAACCAATTAGGTAGGTTATTAGCATCTGCTTCTGGGTTGCCATCTAAATATTCTTGGACGATGTCCGCTTTTACTTCAATAAACTTACCAAGTCTTCCGCTTCTGAAATAAGAGAAGGAGAAGTATGGTTCAAGCCCAGTAGAAACCCCCACCATCGTACCAGTACTACCGGTTGGTGCTACCGTTAATAAATGTGAATTTCGAATACCGTACTTCAGAATATCTTGACGAATATCTTCTGGCATTTTCTTCATATAGCCAGTATTGATAAACGCTTCACGAAGGTTCATCGTTTCTTCTTCATTTTCTCCTACTAAGAACGGGAAGCTTCCCTTTTCTTTAGCAAGCTCAATAGACTCACGGTATGCAGTAGTAGCAATTGTTTCAAAAATCTTATCTACTAGTTCATTACCTTCTTTTGAACCATACTCTGTTTCACAATAGATAAGTAAATCGTGTAATCCCATTACGCCTAAACCAATTCGGCGTTCTCCTAGAGCTTGTTTTTTATTTTCATCTAGGAAATATGGTGTCGCGTCAATAACGTTGTCTTGCATACGGACTCCGGTTTTTACCGTTTCTTGTAATTTTTTAAAGTCTACTGTTTTAGAATCTTTATTAGCCATTTCACCAAGATTTACTGCTGCTAAGTTACATACAGAGAATGGCGCAAGTGGTTGTTCCCCACAAGGGTTAGTTGCAACTACTTGTTGCCCATATGCTTTGGCATTCGTCATGTCATTGGCATTATCAATAAAGAAAATCCCCGGTTCAGCAGAATACGTAGCACAAATATTAATTAAGTTCCATAGCTCTTTAGCTTTAATTCGACGATATACACGAACACCATAGCCCATTTCTTCCCATTTACGCACATCCCCAACATTGTGCCAGTTTTCATTATAATCTTTCATTTCTTCTTCCGTATAATTTTCCACATCAGGGAATTTTAATTCGTAGAACGTATCGTTCTCAACAGCTTCCATGAACTCCTTCGTAATACATACGGAAATATTAGCTCCAGTTAAGAATTCTGGATTGTGAACAGAGTACGTACCACCTGTTCGAAGCTTTTCTTCTGCTTCTTTTAATACTTGGTTCGTAAATCCGCCTTGTCCTGGAATGCTTTTATAATTAAGAATTCCTTGGTAGAGATCTACTTCTGTTTCGGTTAATGGGGTGAATTTAAGCTTTTCCTGTGCGAGCTTTTTAATTTGTTCATCCTCGGTGTTCTCAATCAAATATCGGAGAATTCTAGGATTTTGCATCTTCGAAATAATGAATTCAATAATGTCAGGGTGATTGTCAACTAGCATTATCATTTGAGCACCCCTACGTGATCCACCTTGCTCAACGAGGTGAGTCAATTTAGCAATATCATCCAACCATGATACCGATCCAGATGATTTACCATTAACCCCTCTTGCTAGTGCATTGCGTGGTCGTAATGTCGAGCCGTTCGTTCCGACACCCCCACCTCTACTCATGATTTCCATTACTTGTTTACGGTGTTCTGGTATACCTTCGCGAGAGTCTCGAACATATGGCATTACATAACAGTTAAAGTAAGTTACTTCTGTATCTGAACCAGCACCGTACAATACTCTTCCTGCAGGGATAAAGTTTAAATTCGCTAGTTCCTTGTAAAATTTTTCAAAGGATTGTTGACAAAGCTCTTCCGTTGGCTCCACACTTGCTAGCCCTGTAGCATTACGCTTAGCAATTTGTTCATAGAACACTTCTAGAGGCTTATCAATACTATCTAGTCCTCTCTTTACTACCCCTGTTTGTGCTTCTTCCCCGTCTAATACAGAGGTGTAATCTGGTTCTACCTGTACCAATGCCTCATTGTTTACGCGATCGATCGATTTAATAAATCCTAATCCTCTAGCTGGGAATTTGGGATCGGCTTTAACCGTTAAAACGACAAAATCCCCTTCTTTTAATGTCTTTTTTTCTATATCTTTAAAGGAATATCGGTCTAGCATAACAAGTCTAGACACACCTTTATGTAACAATTTCATATCTGGCGTGATTGGGTGTACTTGTGGAAATTGCTTAATATCCTCATTTAGCAAATCCACATTAATGTTCGTTCTTGATTCAACAACCGTAGACATTCTATCTCTCCTTTTGACATAAATGAAATTCTAGTAATCTAGAATTTAATTAGTAATACCATACCATATTTAGTAACAGAATTACAATATCTTGTATTTGCATTTTAACATAACACAATATATGGTAAATTGAGCATATTGTATTAAATTTGTCAACAAACAATAAAAAGCAAAAATCTAAGAAAAACAAAGCTATTGCAAGCAATATTTGTGTAAATCTCCATACACTAACATTTTTTCATATTGCATAAAATAATAGGCTTGTGATAGTGATATATTTTCACTATTTTTCGACATAATAAACATGTAAACCTTCATAGAAAAACTTTGAAAAAAACATAGTTTCCGCCTATAATAAGATAGTACACATGGAAAGACGGGGGATTAATAGATGAAGTATCTTTTATTAGCACTAATCATTATTATCGTAATAGCAGTATTTCGTTACTTTAGACAACGTACTTATTTAAAAACGTTAACAGAAGATCAATTCCGTGAAGGCTATCGTAAAGCACAGCTTATAGATGTAAGAGAGCCTCAAGAATTTAAAAATGGACATATTCTAGGTTCTAGAAATATTCCAGTTACTCAAATGAAGCAGCGTTTGATTGAGATTCGTAAAGATAAGCCAGTATACCTATATTGTCAAAGTGGCGCACGATCAGCAAGAGCCGCACAGCTTCTTCATAAAAAGGGCTATGAGCATATCTACCAATTAAAAGGTGGATTTAAAAAATGGACTGGTAAAGTAAAACAAGGATAAATTTTAACTTAATAGGAATAGAATCACAAATAAAGAAGCTTGGAAAATCCAAGCTTCTTTATTTTTCAGTCATCACTATCTTCTTTCTATTCTTTGCCTAAATAGCATTTTGGACATCTCACCGAATAACGTAGTAAAATTGCCATCTAATACAAGTGTCAGACAAAAGCTTTTAGCTACATTGAAAAAAGAGGCTGGGACAAAACTATTTCTAACATAGGATAAACCGAACATGAAAGTTAGCGCATCAAATCCGCCCCAGAAATATACTTGCGGTTGGTGGGTGGCTGGTGAGCCTCCTTAGAGCTAACGCTCCCCTGGGGTCTCACCAATGCCTTTCCTCCCACAGGAGTCTCCGTATATTTCCGGGGCTAATGTAGTGATGGTTCGTTTTTTATTACCTTGTTTTAGTTTTGTCCCAGCCTCTAATACTATTATTTCTCTTTATAAAAACGTAGTACTGGTTTTCTTGCTGCTGTTGTTTCATCCATACGCTTTACAACAGTGTTATGCGGAGCTTCTTGAACAATCTCAGGATTATTTTCCGCTTCGTCTGCAATTTGTAGCATAGTCTCTATAAATCCATCTAATGTTTCTTTAGACTCTGTTTCTGTAGGCTCTATCATTAAAGCTTCTTCAACATTTAATGGGAAGTAGATGGTTGGCGGATGATAGCCAAAGTCCAACAGACGTTTGGCAATATCTAATGTACGTACACCTAGCTTCTTCTGTTTTCTTCCAGAAAGTACAAATTCATGCTTACAATGTTGAGTATATGGTAAATCATAAGCCTTCTCTAATTTACGCATCATATAATTCGCATTTAATACTGCATACTCACTAACCTTCTTAAGACCCTCTCCACCCATCGTACGGATATACGTATAGGC
This sequence comes from Ornithinibacillus massiliensis, assembly GCF_018310345.1. GTDB lineage: Bacteria > Bacillota > Bacilli > Bacillales > Amphibacillaceae > Ornithinibacillus > Ornithinibacillus massiliensis. The sequence continues at coordinate 211,598 of NZ_JAGXBY010000002.1, read as the reverse complement.
ACGAAGATTGATTCCGAAGTTACCATAGTAAGGTTTTACACGACCAATTGACTGTGGTCGATCATACTCGAACGTGAAGAAATCATCTTGTTTTACAATTAAAGGTTTTGGTAAGAAAGGCTCTAGTTCTGCAGATACCCCAACTGGACCTGAACCAGGACCACCACCGCCATGTGGACCAGTGAATGTTTTGTGTAAATTTAGATGTACAACATCAAATCCCATATCTCCAGGCCGAGCGTAGCCCATTATGGCATTTAAGTTTGCTCCATCATAATATAGTTTACCACCTGCTGCATGAACAATCTCAGCCATTTCAAGAATTTCCGTCTCAAATAATCCAAGTGTATTCGGATTTGTTAGCATTAATGCCGCTGTGTCTTCCCCGACTACACGCTTTAAGTCCTCTAAATCAACCAGCCCATTCTCATTTGATTTAACTGTAATCGCATCAAATCCTGCCACAGTTGCAGAAGCTGGATTTGTACCATGTGCTGAGTCTGGAACTATTACCTTTGTACGTTGAAAATCGCCATTAGCTTCATGGAATGCACGAATCATCATTAGCCCTGTCCACTCACCATGTGCACCTGCTGCTGATTGTAGTGATACACCAGCCATACCAGTAATTTCTTTTAATGATTCTTGTAAATCATACATCATCTCGAGGGCACCTTGAACAGTTTTAGGGTCCTGATAAGGGTGAATATGACTGAACCCATCTAATCGTGCAACATCTTCATTAATTTTCGGATTATACTTCATCGTACATGATCCAAGCGGATAAAAGCCAGAATCAACACCATAATTGCGATTCGATAATCCTGTATAGTGACGAATGATATCTAATTCACTTACTTCAGGTAAATCTGGAGCATCTGCTCTTACATACGTATCCGTTAGTTCCGCTTCTAATTCTACTTCTGGTACATCTATTTCGGGTAAATTATAGCTTACTCTACCTTCTTTACTACGTTCAAAGATTAAGGCAAAATCTTGATTACTCATGGATATCCCCCAATTCTTTTACAAAAGTATCAATTTCTTCTTTTGTACGATTTTCTGTTACAGCAATTAGCATATGATCTTCTAGTTCTGGATAATAAGTTGCTAAATCATAACCACCTATTATTCCCTTTTCGAGTAATTTATCATTCGCAACTTTAACAGACACTGGAAGCTTCACGATAAATTCATTAAAGAAGGAACCATGACCTACCACTTCAAAACCTGCAATCTCAAATTGCTTTTTCGCATAACGTGCCTTTTGCATATTAAGCTCTGCCATTTTTCTTATTCCATGCTTACCAATAGAACTCATTGCAACAGCACTTGCAAGCGCATTTAATGCCTGGTTAGAACAAATATTAGAAGTAGCTTTATCACGACGAATATGTTGTTCACGAGCTTGTAAGGTTAGTACGAACCCACGGACACCATTTTCATCCTTTGTTAGTCCTACTAATCGTCCTGGAATTTTACGCATGAGCTTTTCAGTAGTTGCAAAATAACCACAATGCGGACCACCAAACTGAGCAGGAATACCAAACACTTGTGTATCGCCAACCACAATATCTGCTCCAAACTTACCAGGAGGTGTTAAATAACCTAATGCTAAAGGATTACTAGATACGATAAACATTGTTTTTGGTTGTGCATCTAATAATGCTCGAACCTCTGCTAAAGGCTCAATTTGTCCGAAAAAGTTCGGGTATTGTAAGACAACACTTGCAGTATTTTCATCTAATTCACTAGCTAACTGCTCTAAATTTGTACGACAATCGCTATGATCAATATATACGATATCCAGATTTTGGCCTTTACCATATGTTTCAATTACCGCTTGAGATTCTGGGTGAATCGCTTTAGATACTAGAACTTTTTTCTTTCGCGTTTGACCAGCACTTAAGTTCACTGCTTCAGCTAAAGAGGTTCCGCCATCGTACATAGATGAATTGGCAACTGGCATCCCGGTAAGCTCTGAAATCATCGTTTGAAATTCAAAAATCGCTTGCAATTCCCCTTGTGATATTTCTGGCTGATACGGTGTATACGCCGTATAGAATTCTGACCTTGAAATAATATGATCCACTACAGAAGGAATAAAGTGATCATATACCCCTGCCCCTAAGAAAGAGGTATACTCCCTTAGGTTATAGTTTTTGTTTGCCATTTGGACAAGTTCTTTTTTCAACTCAGCTTCACTTTTTGGTGTTTTTAAGTTTAATCCATCCTTTAGGCGAACCTTCTCTGGAATATCTGAAAATAATTCATCAGTTGAAGCGACGCCAATCGCACTTAACATTTCTTGTTTATCTGTTTCTGTCATTGGTAAATAACGAAAATCCATTTCCATTCCCCCCTATTAATCTTGCTTTAAGAATTTTCTCGAAATGATTTTTGCCCGTAGTCTACGTTTTCTTACCTGTATCTCTAGTTCCGTACCAGCTTCAGCAAATTCTGACCGCAATAAAGCTAAGCCAATATTTTTTTGTAATGTAGGAGATTGTGTACCAGAGGTGACAACCCCTACTTCTTCCTCTCCGTGAAACACTTCATATCCATGACGAGGGATACCTTTATCAATCATTTCTATACCGACTATTTTCCGTTTAGTTCCATGTTCTACTTGCTCTTTTAACACCGATTTCCCAATAAAGTCAGCTTCTTTATTGACTTTAACTGCAAAACCTAAACCAGCTTCTATCGGTGTAATAGTGGAAGAGAGCTCCTGTCCATATAATGGGAGGTTAGCTTCGAATCGAAGTGTATCTCTTGCTCCAAGACCAACCGGTAAAATTCCTTTTTCTTTTCCAGCTTCAAGTAGTACATTCCATAATTTTGGACCATCTGCACTAGCAATATATAATTCAAATCCATCCTCACCAGTGTAGCCTGTTCTCGAAACTAAAACTGGGGTTTGTACTCCTTTAATGGCTACTTCCTTCTCAAATCGAAAAAATTTAATCTCGCTTAGGTTTGTACTTGTAACAGATTGTAAGATTTCTTCCGCCTTTGGACCTTGTAATGCTAGTTGTGCATATTCAGAAGAAACATTTTTAATGGTAACGTCTTCTTCTGTAAATTGGTTATTCTTAACCATCCATTCATAATCTTTTTCAGTATTTGCCGCATTTACAACGACTAAGTATTCATTATCATTGACCATATATATTAGAAAATCATCAACAGTGCCACCATCTTCATAACACATGAGTGCATATTGTGCTTTATTTGGCACTAATTTGGATACATCATTTGTCGTAACGTATTGTAAAAAGTCAAGCGCTTTCCGACCTGTTACTAAAATTTCACCCATATGGGATACATCAAATAAACCTGCTTTCGTTCTTGTCGCCTCATGCTCTTCTTTGATGCTGGAGAATTGGACTGGTAAATCCCATCCACCAAAGTCAATTGTCTTTGCCCCAAGCTTTTCATACTCAGGAAAAATTGGGGTTCTTTTCAGTTCACTCACAATTTCCACTCCCTTTTAAATTTTCTAATTATTATCCATAAAAATAGAGACAGTATACTATGGAGGATCTATTATCCCCTTTTATACTGTCCCTGTCCTGTAACCAGAAAGTTTAACATTTCCTATAAGAAAATGCGTGCTTCGTGGGTGGTTTACCGAAGTAAACACTCTCCAGAGGTGCGTCCTACAAGAGTTCTTTTGCCTGAGAGATTCGCAAAATTGCTTGCTCCTTCGGCGTTACTAATCATACATAGAAGAGTAATCTCTCCCCCTGTAATCATCCGCTTCTTATGAAATTCTAACTTTTGGTTATACTATGTATCAAAACTATTTTACTTACTAGATTTTTCGCTTTTATTATACCATATTACAGTTAAAATGTATCGTTAATATTCATCCATGATGAAACTATTGATAAAGGACGTATCGTATGAAACATATAGACATTATCCATGATTCAAACTTTATTGAGACGTTAGATGAAAAGTTAGAGCAGGATGGCCCTTTTTCCTCTTGGGAGCTTTTCCAGATGGCTTATAAAGCAGAGCTTACTACAATAACGAAGGACTTTCATGGTTTACGAGCTCTTGAATTTTTACCAGATATGGAGTTTTTACCACATCAAATTGAGACAGCCAAACAAGCTATTGAAGAGATGAATGGACGGGCAATTTTAGCTGATGAAGTTGGCCTAGGAAAAACAATAGAAGCTGGATTAATATTAAAGGAGTACATGATTCGTGGTCTAGTGAAGAAAGTACTTATTCTTGTTCCTGCTTCCCTAGTGAATCAATGGGTAAAGGAACTTAATGAAAAATTTTATATTCCGGCTGCTACTTTTCGTAAGCATTTCCCATGGGATCAATACGATATTATTGTGACATCGATTGATACAGCAAAACGTTCGCCTCACCGGGAAGCGATATTAGATATTGATTATGATTTTATCCTCATTGATGAAGCACATAAAATAAAGAATCATAAAACAAAAAACTATGAATTTGTACGGGCATTAAGGAAGAAATATTGTTTACTATTAACCGCGACACCGGTACAAAATCAATTAATCGAGATCTTCAACCTAGTATCGATATTAAAGCCTGGCCACTTAGGAAATTATGAATCATTCTTAGAAAAGTATGGTAGAGATCGTAAAAAGTTAAATCAGGATGTTTATTTAAAGCAGCTCGTTCAAAAAGTGATGGTACGAAATACTAGAAAGGATACGAAATTGGATCATGCAAAACGGCATATCGAAACCATATGGGTCGATTTTACACCGGAAGAATATGACGTATATAACGAGCTGGATCATACCTTTCAACCTTTCTCATCTTTTTCAAAGATTACATTTCTACGAGAGCTTTGTTCTTCCCGTGAGGCTTGCTATCTATCTCTCCAAAAATTTGTTAATGATGAAGAAAGTCAAGGAAGAGAGATATTAAAGCCGATTATTGATAAAATTGGCCAACTCCCGCATCATGCCAAAGCACATAAAGTGGTTGAGCTAATGAAACAAATTGGTGATGAAAAAGTGATTATCTTCACCGAATACCGAGCTTCACAGCTTTATTTACAGTGGTTTTTACAGCAGCATGGAATTACTTCAGTTCCTTTCCGTGGTGGTTTTAAACGCGGAAAGAAGGACTGGATGAAACAACTCTTCCAAGATAAAGCACAAGTGTTAATTGCCACAGAAGCCGGTGGTGAAGGAATCAATTTACAGTTTTGTCATTATATGATTAATTATGACCTTCCTTGGAATCCGATGCGCTTAGAACAACGAATCGGTAGAATCCATCGCTATGGTCAAGAAAAGGATGTGCATATTTACAATTTTGCGATTCGTAATACATTGGAAGAGCATATAATGAAATTACTCTATGAAAAAATTGCTCTTTTTGAAAAAGTAGTTGGACATTTAGACGACATATTAGCCGAGCTTAATATTGATAGCTTTGAAGGAGAAGTAAAAACAATTATAAACGAATCCTCCTCTACTGGAGAGGTAAAAATTAAATTAGATAATTTAGCTTCTATTATTCATCATACACATCAGAATACATTCCAAGAGGAGTCTCAATATGGCAATTAATCTCCATTCATTTTTAGAAGACTATTTCACTGCTCATCATTGTGACATACTTTCTAATCGTGAAGGTGTACTTAAGGTACAGTTAAATGAGAAAATGGACCGCGCTCTAATGAATAGGCCATTTTATTGGCATTACATTAAAAAAATGGGACGAGAGGGTGATCCGATGCAACTCACCTTGATTACAAACCCCTCGTCATTAGAAGAAAAGGGTGAGCGAATTCATTTCGGTAGTCCCCGACTTCAACAAATATTGAATCATTTAAAAGAAAATGAACGCTATACTAGACTATTTGAGGTGGTACACACTAATCAAAATACCGCCCTACATCCGTGGCTCGTCATCAACTTAAAATTGAGCTACATTGGAAAACTAAAAAAAGATGAAGTATTTTCAATTGGGTTAAACTTGCTAAATGGCATAATGAAAACGGAAATAATGGATACCTTAATGAAGAAGGAGTTTCTCATGCAGATTTCGGATTATTGCTATACCATTACTCCGTTAATTAAACCAAAGAGTGGGTATAACAGAATTTTAACAGTCATCAACCAATACATCCAGGACCTTGAGCACGACTGGGCAAAAGAATCCCTTGAAGAATTAGACAAGGAAATTGAATTACTAAAGCATTTCTATGAGGGGGATCAAGAGGAAGATGTTGAACAAATGGAGAATGAATTACAAGGCTTAAAAGAACGTTATCAGCCAAAAATCGAACTTACTGTAATTAATGGTGGGATTTTTTATTTAGATGCTTCTAACAAGTAAAAAAGCCTCCATAGGGTCTGACAAATGACTTCATGTTCAGACCCTATCCTAATAGAGGCATTCATTCAGCCTTTTTAAACATAGACTTAATTGCCACTGGTAACACACCAAACCATTTGTTGCCTATCGTGACTTGCGTTCTCTGTGCCTTTTGTTCTAATCGCTTTTTTCTACGTTCTTCTTTTGGAAGATCAATATACGATACAACTTGCTGGGTCATAAATTTCACATAATCGTTTCCTTTTATGATAACCACCCCTTATTTATAGGATTATGTTTAGTCTTCACTATCCAAAATCCCTTTATACCTGTACAGGCTTACAATTTCTTCTATTATCTCCTTTGTCGTTCGGTTATCACAATGAACAATATAATCCGCAGAATATTCATAGATTTTATTTCTTTTGTCAAATAAAGCTTTATTCTGTTTTTCATCCTTCCATAATGGACGGGATTGATCGCGTGTTAATCTTAATTTAATGGTATCAAAGGAAGTCTTTAAGTAAATAATTATCCCATTTTCTTTCATATACGAAATATTTTCACTTCGTTCTATAATTCCCCCACCGGTTGCAATAATTGGTGTAGTCTTTAATGCTTTTAATGTCTCGGTTTCATACGTACGAAATGCTTCTTCTCCCTCTTCTTTAAATATATCTACAATACGTTTATGTAATCTACCCTCAATCGCCTCATCCAGATCGATATAATCGATTCCATACTGTTCCTTAATCGAGCGACCGACAGTAGTTTTACCGCTTCCCATGAAGCCAATTAAATATAGCTGTTTCAAACTTATTTACTCCTCTTTTAAAAAAATTTTAAGAAAAAAGAAGGATTTACCCGTTTTATGTCGAATCAAGATATAGAATAAAAGATGGAGGTGTTGCCTATTGACTACTGCTGAAAGATTATCCCGTCATATCATTACAAATGCTATTGAAAACCAAGCCACGGATATCCACTTCTACCCCTTTGAAACGACGACAAATATTTACTTCCGCGTATATGGTAAACGAATACTTTATCAATCGATATCAACTAATCGTTATGAATCCCTTCTTACTTATTATAAGTTTACATCAGGCATGGATATCGGTGAAAATAGAAAGCCCCAAAATGGGACACTTTTTCACTCCACAAAATCCGATAAATACTCCCTTCGGCTGTCTACTTTACCAGTTAACCAATTAGAAAGCCTAGCTATTCGACTCCTTCCACAACAGCAAAACCTATCTCTGGAACAACTATTTCTCTTTAAACAACAACTTCATACAATCAAAACGTGGATGAATCCCCCAGCAGGTTTAATTTTGTTTTCTGGACCAACCGGGAGTGGGAAAACGACAACATTATATGCATTACTAGAGTCCGCTTTAAAGGATGAATCCTTCCAGACCATTACACTTGAAGACCCAATTGAGAAAAATATCCAAGACATTTTACAAGTACAAGTAAATGAAAAAGCAGGTATTACATACCAAACAGGACTTAAAGCCGCACTGCGTCATGATCCAGATATTATCATGGTTGGAGAAATTCGAGATAGGGAAACAGCTAAATTTGCCTTTGAAGCATCCTTAACAGGACATTTAGTGTTGAGTACCATTCATGCTAAGAATACCCAAGGGACGATTCATCGTTTACTCGAAATGGGGATAACCCCTTCTGAATTAGAACAATCGCTAATTGGGATTGCGTCGATTCAGTTATTATCCATATTAACGTGTAACCCAACACAAAAACGCGCAGCTATCTTAGAAATATTAGATGGAGAATTATTAAGTCAGGTTATCAATGGCATAGTAATCGATCTCCATGAGTCTAAGCATTCATTTGAATACCTACGAAGGAAGGCTTATATCTATGGATTTATCTCTAAAGATACCTTTGAAACGTTTTAATAAAAAGCTAAACATACCTACTCAATTAACCTTTTTAAAACGATTATCCAGAGCACTAACCAATGGGTACCCATTATTAGCGGCATTAGAAACATTAAAATGGGATAAGAGCTTATTTCACCTATCAGAAGATATCATCCACCATATCAAACGTGGCTACACCTTAGATCAATCACTAGAAAAACTCTCTTTTCATCCCATTATCACGTCTTATCTCTTTTTCGCAAAGGAACATGGGGATTTAGATGCCAGTATAACGAAATGTCTTGCTATCTTCGAAAAGAGAATCCATCATCTGAAAAAATTCACCCAAGTGATCCGTTATCCAATTATACTGCTAATTGTATTTTCAATTGCATTTTTGTTTATTCAACATTCTGTTGTACCTAATCTCCTTACCCTTTTTCAGCAACATGAACAAAATTCGTTTATTATTCATTCGGCCATTCGATTGTCTTCCCTTCTATACTATAGCACCATTCTTATTCTAATAATTCTATTCATCATGTATTGGATATGGAAACAAATAAAAGCTACTATACCTATCGGACTACAAATTAAGATTTATCGTTCTACCCCCTTGTACCGAAACTATTTAACATTAAATACTTCCTTCTTATTTGCAACACATGTTGAATCCCTGTTAAAAACCGGACTACCAATAAAGGATGTCCTTACGATTCTTTCCAAACAAGAAAAACTGCCATTGCTTTCCTATTATTCAACGCAATTAACAAATGGTCTCAATCATGGTGTACCTATTTCACAGCTTATGACTGAGCTAACATTCATCAGCCCACAACTTGCCTCGATATTTCAACAGAATAGTAATGCGGATACTTTAGAGAAAGATCTCGCTACGTACTCTGCTTATATCACAGAAGAAATAAATGAAAAAATAGTTAAGTTCATCACCTATATCCAGCCAGTCTTTTTCATCCTGCTTGGGTTAGTGATTATTCTGATTTACCTATCATTGTTAGTACCAATGTATCAATTTATTGAAACCATCTAAAGGGGCGATTTAAATGTTTAAAAACCAAAAAGCATTTACCTTAATCGAAATGCTTGTCGTATTAATGATAGTCTCTGTTTTGATGATTCTTATCATCCCTAATTTGGGAAATAAGAGCCAAGAAGCACAAGGTAAAGGGTGTGATGCATTAGTCTCTGTCGTACAAGCTCAAATCGATACATTTTATTTAGACTCTCATACGTTTCCAGCTAGCCTCAATGAACTGGTGAACAAAGGTTATATTCGTGAAAATCAAAAGCAATGCTCCAATAATGAGCTTGTATATAATTCTGTAAATGGAACCGTATCGGCACCAGAAAATGAATGATAAACAATTAGGATTTTCCCTCTTGGAAACGTTAGTTGCCCTAGCTATTCTGGCAATTATTCTTTCGATTAGTGTGCCGGTAAGTCATGCTTTATTAGGAAAGCTAGCAGAAGAAAAAATTCTAGCGCAATTCCAATACGATGTTCTCTTCTTACAAAATCAATCTATGGTTACAAACGACTATTTACGAATCAAGCTAGATCAAAACAGCTATACCCTAATTGGCGATAGTATAGATCCAATCGAACGGAAACTTCCAAATGGTTGGAGAATCGATCAACGCACACTTCAAAGCATTTCCTTTAATGAAAACGGAACGATCAGATATGCGGGTACCATACAATTTTCCTCACCAACAAATAGCTATATCGTTGTCTTTCCAATTGGTAAAGGACGTGGTTATATTGAGAAACAGTAGAGGATTTACTATGACAGAGGCATTAGTCTCTTTAGCAGTGCTAATCGTCATTAGCACTGCTCTCCTTCCTCTAACTTCATTCATTTCCCTTGAAAGAGAAGCACTAAGTCTTAAAAGGGCCATCACTTATCATTTACATGATGAATTACATTCAGTATTGTGGTACGGTGTCCCTTCCGATACGTACTATGAATCAATAGAACAAGTAGAGATAGGAATGACATTTACTGTGATGGATGATGATATTATTCAAGGCTGTGCAAATTGGACAAATATAAACAGCAGACAGGAAGAGGTATGTCTTTATGGCGTTAAAGAATAGTGAAAAAGGTTTTACATTACTAAATCAATTATTCAGTTTACTAATTCTCATAATCTGTATACCGATTCAAGGGGCGATTTTAAATACATTACATCACCAAAACACTTACTACGAAGAATTATCCATTCAACAATTTTTTAATTTCATTCAAAGAGAGGTCAATCAATCCATTGCTTGTACTACTCACTCGAATAAAATCGTACTTCATTTATATAATGATGATGTTGTCACCATCGAGTTATATCGACAATTAGTTCGAAGACAATTGAATGGCAAAGGTCATGAAATATATTTACGCGATATCGAAAGTTTTCAAATTAGTTCGTTACCATTTGGGTTTACAATTCACGTCACATCCTTAAAGGGAGATCACTATGAGAAAACGATTGGATTTTGTCCATAATGAAAAGGGATTTATCCTCCCCTCGGTCCTCTTATTGACTACCTTCGTATTACTAAACTTCTCAACCAATATGTTAGCCTATCAACATGATTTAAAAATAACCTATAATTTAATCGAACAAATCAATGCCCAAACTCTATTCCAAATGAGTTATATAACGTATAAAAAAGACTACGTTCCCCAAAATAAGGATGAAAACCTAACCTATCAATTTCCTAACGGGATAGTAAACATACGGTCTAAGGGGTATGGAGAGTTTATTCAGTTACGCTTTAACATAGAAACGAATCAATCGAAAGTCTTATTCGTCTCGGAAATGGTAAAGCCAGCACCTAATTCCAATCAATTCCAAGAGATAGAATAATTTTAACTCTCTGCTTATTTGTTAATAAATTTCAAACAAATAATATGTATCGTTTACATTATTCTTTGACTTGTATATAATAACATTGATGACGTCACCGAAAAGGAGGGGAAATGATGGACAGAATGTTTAGAGTCCTTGCCTTTTGGACTGGTATCTTTACGGTAATGTTTTATGTTGGCGGTATGGTCAACACTTCTTTACTATTCCTAGTTCAAACGGTATTTTTCCTAACAGTAAGTTATTTGAAATTATCTGAGCGTATGTACATGTACTTGTTCGGAGCTTATTGTACTGTTTTCATGATAGGTTTTACATGGTATTCAGAATTTATTTTAGTGCCTGGTTTCGGGCATTAAGGAACAAAAACCCTGCTTACATATGGATTCGTCGCAGGGTTTTTGTTTTATCTATTTTTGGGGTATAAATGGGTTATACCTTTTCTCCTCACCAATGGTCGTTGTTGGACCATGCCCCGGGTATACCGTAATTTCATTGGCTAATTTATACAAAGTATTCCATATTGTATCTTGTAAGGTAGCAAAATCACCACCAGGTAAATCAGTCCTACCAATACCACGATTAAATAATACATCCCCACTAAAAATTGCCTTTTCCGCTTGCATTAAATAACTTATACTTCCTGGCGAATGCCCTGGGGTATACAGTACGTCGAATTCAAATGGACCAATTGAAAAATTACCGGGTCCTAGGAGGACATCTGGTGCTGAAGTGATGATTTCCTCACCAATAAAAGCTAAAGAACGATTAAGGCTAGGATCCTCTAACCATGTCGCTTCTTCCTTATGCATATAGACCTTTATGTTGTAATGGGTACGTAACAGTTCAACCGCACCAATATGATCAAAATGTGCGTGGGTTAACAGGATTGCAATCGGCTTCAGATTATTTTCTGCCAACCAATTCATTAATCGCTTTCCATCCCCACCTGGGTCGATTATGATGACTTGTTCGGAATTATGTACAAGATAACAATTCGTACCAAGTGGCCCTAATGGGATTTGCTTGATTTCCATTGATTGTCTCCTCCTATCTCGAATGTGAAGAAATTAGAAATATTTTGTGATATTCTCGACAAAACCATAATTTTATACTAGAATAAATGTGGTAGTATGATACATATTAATATAAATATCGTAATTAAACAAACAAAGATGATTAGCTTAGTATAAGGAGGTTTATTGTAACGATGTCACTACATATAGTTTTAGGTATTATCTTTTTAGTAGTTGCAATTGTAGCAGTTGTTTCTTTTGTAAGACAGCTAAAATATCGTAATTTTTTAGCTCTAATCTTTTCCGCACTAACTGTTTTAGCATTTGGATTTTTCTCAATAGGCACCATTATTTCTGCTATAAAGGAATCACTATAATAGAAGAAAAACTACACATTCCGTTTCTGATGTGTAGTTTTTTCTTTATTCATAAAACATATTAAGCTGCCAATATACCACTTTTTAGTTATTACATGTTATCTAGAGTCAAAAAAACGAAACAAATCTCCATAGATAATACTATCTGAATACTCCAGTTCTTTTTTTACTGTTTCGCTAAGCTCGAAACATGTATCCGCCTCTTCTAGAACCTCTCCACTAGTAAAGTCATAGCAGCTATCATTCGTATAGATATAGTCGTTCGTGATAACGTCCCCATTTCGAAGCGCAATATAATCCTTACGATCATCTACAAATAAATCATTACCAAAATAAATATCGTCTTTATGCTCGATGCCTAAAAGACTAAGAATCGTCGGCTTCAAATCAATTTGTCCGCTAATGGTTGACCTTGCTTCCCCTTTTCCATGACCAGGGATGTGAATGAATAAAGGAACACGTTGTAATTGTACATGGTCATATGGTGTTATTTCGTCCTTCTCTAAATACATGCTCATCGCCTTATTATGATTAGAACTAATGCCATAATGATCACCCATTATAATAATAATCGACTTATCGTAGATACCTGAATCTTTTAGCATCTGGAAGAATTCCTCAATGGATTCATCCATATAACGAACTGTTGGAAAGTAATTATTCAGTGTATTAGAATTTGAATCATATCGTTCGATTGATTTATCCATCTCATCGAGTTCAAATGGGAAATGATTGGTTAAGGTTATAAATTTTGCGTAATACGGTTCCGTAAGCGTGGTCAGATATTTCATTGACTGCTCAAAGAATGGCTTATCCTTTAATCCCCAACCAACACTATTATAATCGTTTACTTCATATGCATCGACATCATAGAAATGATCAAAACCTAAACTCGGATACATTTGATCCCGATTATAAAAGCTATCATTATTCGCATGGAAAACTGTCGTATGATACCCTTCATTTCCAAGCATTTCAGGTAATGCATAATAATCATTTTGGGCATGAGTATAGAACACAGCACCTCTTGGAAGCGGGTATAGTGAGTTTTCTGTTAAAAATTCAGAGTCAGATGTCTTCCCTTGCTCTGTTTGGTGATAGAAATTCTCAAAATAATACGTATCCTCATCTTCTATTAAACGATTAAGAAAAGGTGTAACTTCTTGACCATTTACCGTGTTATTTATAACAAAGGTTTGTAATGATTCGGCAGAAATAAATATCACATTCTTATCTTTTGCTACCCCGAATAATTCTGATTCCCCATTCGTTTCAATGACATTATCTACATACTCCTTGATAGTAGGTAACTCACTACCGTCAGCAAATACATGCTGTGTTTTTACCTTTGAATGTAATACAACATCATAAACATGGTAATTAAATAACCCAATATATTTCACTAGGTATTCCCTATCAAATGCCCTTGTAAATAGCTGTGGTCGCTCCATTTCTGCGAGGAAGAAATTCCCAACTAAAAGAGCTAGTGATAATGCTAACGCACATACCTTACCGCTTCTTGGGTATTTCGTTACCACAAGTTCTTGATGTTTCTTACTCAAATACCAAATGACAATCACATCAAGAAACAGTAAAATGTCATACATCTTAATCAAAGATAAAATACTAGATCCTAAATCTCCCATCGTTCCACCTTGGATTAATTGTGGAACTGTAATGAAATCAGAGAAAGATCGGTAGAATACTAGATTGGCAAAAATAATTAACGTGCCGATCAGGATCATATAACGTACATACTTCATTTGTCTTTCCGGCTTCGTAATCCAAACGCTCAAGCCAAATATTAAAAAGGCTGAAACAAATGGGTTAATCAATAAGATAAACTCTTGCATAGAATTCTCTAAATCCAATGAAAATAAAAAACGATAGACAATATATGTTTTTAAACCGAATAATAGAGTTGCTAAAACATATAAAGGAAGCCTTATTCCTTTACTTTTCATCCTATTTCCTCCTAAGAAATTACTGCTTTACTATATGTTTTTCAAGCTAGTATTGTTAGGACATAAATGTCAATCAGGAAAAACATGCTATCCTATTAGACGTTTTAGTTAACAAAAAAGTTTCAAAATAATGACACTTTATAGAAGAAAAATTAATTACTAGTTACTATTTTCTATTACTAAATACGCTGCACCAATGATTCCAGCATCATTACCTAGCTCTGCTATTCGAATTTCACATGCTCTACTTGTTCTTGCTAAAGCATATTTTGTAAACGATTTCTTAATAGGTTGTAATAATTGATCTCCAGCCTTTGACACGCCTCCACCGATTAGTATTTTGGAAGGATTTACTGTCACAGCTAAATTAGCTAACACAAGGCCTAATATGTCTGCTGTATGGTTAACGATTTGAATACTATTCTCATCGCCATTAGCTGCTAATTCAAATATATGCTTAGCCGTGATCGCTCCGTACTGGTTCTGTATTTGAGCTAGTTTGCAGCTTGGATCGTCTTCCATAAACTTCTCAGCTTGACGAACAATTCCGGTAGCAGAAGCAATCGTCTCCAAACATCCCTTACGACCACAATTACAAGGATAGCCATTTGGATCAACCGTAATATGTCCAATTTCACCTGCAGTCCCATTAACACCATTTATGATCTTGCCACCAGCTATTACTCCTCCACCTACGCCTGTTCCTAGAGTAACAGCAAGAATATCATTAGATTGGTTACCCGCACCTAACCAATTTTCACCTAAAACGGCAATATTGGCATCGTTTTCCACATATACTGGTAAACCTGTTTTACTAGACATATAGTCAGCTAGATTAAAATCTTTCCAACCAAGATTTACTGCTTCATACACATACCCTTTTTCGCCATCAATAAAACCTGGCGCTCCAATTCCTATTCCAAGAACATTATGCAAATCAATAGCTAATTCTGTCAATCTACCTAAGACAGATTCCCAGATGTCGTTCATAACAGCGGTATCATCAGAAGATTTATTTGTTTCAATTTCCCATTTTTGCATGATTTCGCCGCTAGCTTTGAGGATACCGATTTTAACGGTAGTACCTCCTATATCTACTCCAACAATAATTGATTTATTCATTATTTCTCACCTTTTTCAGAATGAAGTTTGTTGATTTCTTGACGGATAATTAATAGAGATAGTCTATAGTCCTCAACATCAATAAGTCCATATGAATATAATTCTTTTATCTCCGTTTGCATTAATTCCAAATCTGCTAACCGATTACCCGTATAGATAAACGTGCCAAAACGCTTAAGTAGTTGTAGTACATCATACAAAGTATTCATTTAAATCACCAAACTTTATTATACCAAATGAAGGAAAAAGGATATAGTCATAACAACAAAAGACCCAGCCGAAATTATCGATCTGGGTCTTGGGGATGTAAAATGGTTGGTCTTTTTCGTTTAAGAGGGATTGGCGTTCGAATAAATACATCTCGAAATGCCCGAAACGAAAATGGTAATACAGGCCAGTAATAAGGTATTTCGAAAGATTTCATCCGCACTGTATATAAAATCCATAATAGTGTTCCTACCATATAACCATTCACACCAAAAGCTGCCGTTACCAATAACAAATATATGCGAACTAGACGATTAGCAAGGCTCATTTCATAGCTAGGTGTAGCATAAGTACCAATAGCAGCTATTGCTAAATACAAGATAACTTCATAGGAAAATAATCCTACTTCTATTGCGACTTGTCCTATTAGTATAGCTGCAACTAAGCCAATTGCTGTAGCTAAGGATGAAGGAGTATGTATGGCAGCCATTCTTAGCATATCAATTCCGATTTCAGCGATGATAAACTGAATTAAGATTGGTACTGCTCCCACTTCACTCAACCCAATAAATCCTAGTTCTACTGGTAGCAGCTCTGGTTGGGTCGAGAATAGAAAGTATAACGGTAATATAAAGATTGATGCCCATACTGCAATAAACCTTACAAACCGAAGATATGCTCCAACAACAGGCTTTTGACGATATTCCTCTGCATGTTGTAAGTGATGCCAATAGGTAGTCGGTGTAATGATTACGCTTGGTGATCCGTCAATAATAATTAAAACATGGCCTTCATATAAATGTGTTGCAGCTGTGTCTGGTCTTTCTGTGTACCTTACTGTCGGGAAAGGATTCCAATGTCTACCACTGATATATTCTTCAACCGTCTTCTCTGCCATCGGAAGACCATCCGTGTCAATTTCTTTTAATTTATTCTTTATGTCAACTACTCTCTTCTGGTCGGCTATATCTTCTAAATAACAAATACAGATATCCGTTTGGGACCTTCTTCCGATTTGCATATATTCCATCCGTAATGAGCGATCACGTACTCTCCTTCTCGTCAGAGCAGTATTAAACACGATTGTCTCTACATAACCATCTCTTGACCCTCTTACTACCCTTTCTAAATCAGGCTCCCCTGGTGAACGTACAGGGTATGTTCTAGCATCAATAATAATAACCTTATTGACGCCCTCAACAAGTAAGGCGGTCGGTCCACCTAAAATAGTATCGGCAGCCTGATTCAAGTCATCGACTTCATCTAATTCTACATAAGGAAGATATCGTTTTAATAATTTCGTCAGTGCATCTGGCTCTAAACTATCAGGTTCGAGTTTAGCTAGAAATTTCATAATCAGATGCAATATGTCATCTTTTACAAACCCATCAATAAAGAACATGGACATTTTTCTTCCTGCATATTCTAAATCTAAATGTACAATATCGAAGTTTTTGTCTACTTGTAATCGTTCTTGGATATAGGTGTTGTTCTGTTCATAATCCGAAAATAGTGGTTGTTTGTCGTTTTCCATAGTTCCTCCATGAAAACCTTTGATAAGATTAGTTTTCGCTTGCCATGCAATTCTATTCATAAGAGCCCTTTACACTCTACTTGTACACAAGGACATGGAGAAACTATATTTGTTAGGGAGATTCGGAAAGATTCATCCAAAATAGAATCTAAAGTTTCTTAAGCACTTTGTATGCCCTTCATACTCAGAAGGGAGCTATATAAAAATAACTCCTTACTGTACATTATCTCTCTCCAGAGACTATGTACAGGTATGGAGTTATAGAAACGGGTATTCCGTGTTAATCATGTATGCAGGAAATTAATCTTTTGAGAGTTTTTCATACATTTCCTTAATTTTATCATCTGTTGGACTTGCTTGATAAGCTGCTTCAATCATCTCTCCTGCACGTTTATCCCCTATTTGATCATACAGAATTGCCAAGTTGTAATACGCCTCTGGTAATATACTTGGTTTATCTAATAGTTGGATGCATTTTTCTAAATCGGCAATTGCTGAATCAATTTCGTTTAAGTGGATATAGGCATAAGAACGTTGAAATAAAAACATGGCTTCAAATTCCTCGGGATTTTCCAATCCTTTTGTAGCACTTGTTACAACATCTTCATACCGTTCTTCCTGGATTGATTGCTCCATATTTTGGAGGAGATAGATAGGATTCGCTTCATTCTGATGCATTCCATATATAAACACTCCGATGCACAATGCAACATAAATAATTAAGGCACCAAGCTGTAATAGAACATTCTTTTTCTTTGGAAAGTGTACGATACCAGCTACTATAAAACCGGCAACTAATCCTCCCATATGTGCCGAAACATCTAATTGTGGCATAGCAAATCCTAATAAAATGTTAATGCCTAACAGAATCAAGATATCTCTGCCAATTGTTTGTAGAAAAATACGTCGATGAAATAAGCCAAAATATATAAACGCACCGAATAATCCATACAGAGCTCCAGACGCTCCAGCGGATAAGTTAGTTACAAAGGCAAAACTAGCGATACCCCCACCTATTCCGGCAAGCATATAGATAACGAAGAATCTTGCAGAACCAAATATCCTCTCCGTTAAAGAACCAAAAAAATAAAGGAATAACATATTGGAGGCAAAGTGTAATAGGCCAATGTGTAAAAACATAGAGGAAATAATTCGCCACCATTCCCCATCCATAATTAACGGGTTATATTTTGCCCCATATTCCATCAATGTAACATTATTTTGACTACCTCCATTTAATTCTAATAAAAGAAAGAAAATAGCATTTATCGCAATTAGAAAATACGTAATAAACGGCTTTCCATAATTAAAAACATTACGCTCTTGTTTTTGTTTTTCCTGAACTTTATGAAACAATTCAACTTTATATTGCTGAGTAGTTGTTTCCATCAGTTCTTCACTTATATGATCTTCATCGTTTATAAACGTGACTCCAATATTCTGTTCTAATCTATTTCGTTCTGGTTCTATTTCATCCCCAGATAAGTAATATATCTTCATTTGAATCGGATTTTTATCCTGAACCGTCAATGGTTTTTTCAGTATTTCCCAGCTATCAATTGGTGTATGTGGGGAAATATAAACATTATGTATGTGAATATCTTTACCTTTTAACAATTTTCTCAGTGCACCAGCTTTTTGAAATACGATGCCGATGTCTTTCTTGAGATGATTTTTCCAATCAAATCCACTCGCAGATAACCGAACTACTGTAGAGGTCTTATTTTCATACTTCTCTAACCATATTTCCTCTACTTTATTGTTAAGGTATAACACATCATAACGATGTTCCTTAACCAACTGCTGGGCTATTGAGTACATTAGGTATATTTCGTTGTGCTCCATTCCTTCCCCTCCCCTTACATCATATCAAATTCAACAAATAAATGCTGAATCTAAAATTAGCTTCTTTATCGTTCTAGTCGTTGATAATATGTATGACAAAAAAAGAAGCTGTAAAAAACCCAGCTCCTTTTACATGGTTGAATCGGTTGGTTCCTTGAAAAATCTTGGGAGAATATTCTTCCGGATAGATGGTAAATTCATGGATATGGAAACGGCTATTTTTCTTAAGAAACTCACCGCTAACATGGCGTTCATGATCTTATATCGCCATTTATAAACGACAGAAATCATGGCAACAAAAACAGTTAATATCATAAATACTCTCATCTAAACACCCCTTCAAAACTTTGATGTTTATAGTCTTATCCTTCTAGTCAAAAATATTCTATATAATAAACCCATCCTCAGATAACAAATGCTTTACTGCTATATCATGAGCTTCAACCGAGATCCTTTCCACAAGTTGTATATTACTAAGGATAGCAATGGTATTACCTTGATAGGAAGCTAAAAATCGGTCATAGTACCCGCCTCCAAATCCAATTCGAAACCCATGTGAATCAAATACTACCCCTGGAACTAAAATTAGATCCATTTGATGCTTGGAAAGGA
Source organism: Ornithinibacillus massiliensis (assembly GCF_018310345.1). Lineage (GTDB taxonomy): Bacteria > Bacillota > Bacilli > Bacillales > Amphibacillaceae > Ornithinibacillus > Ornithinibacillus massiliensis. The sequence goes on along the minus strand of NZ_JAGXBY010000002.1, from coordinate 191,822 downwards.
AATTCTCTTCAATTGGCTTGGGTTCTAAAAGATTGGAATACACAGTTTCTAACTCTGCGAAGCTATGTAATCGATAGAAGGCCATTTCTTTCTCCTCTGGATAACATTTCGGAACAGCCATTACTTTTCCCTGTCTCCAGCCCTCTTCAATGATTTCTTTTGTATCCCATTCAAATCCCCTTGATATAGTGACACCAATAGTATTGGCTTCCTTCCAGTAGTCAGATTGGAATAAGTTGGTTTGAAGTTTTTTCTCTATCTGGTTTCTTTCCTGGTCGGTTATAGCTTGCAGACGTTGAATGACTTGTTTACGGAGTTGTTCTTTTTGCATGAATCACATCTCCTACTTTGTCGTATTTAGTATAAAAAAAGCTTGCTCCTAGCCATTGGTAAGAGCAAGCTTTTCCGTGAATCATTATTTTGTTTCACGGTGTAAAGTATGTTTTTTAAGACGTGGACAATATTTCATAAGCTCAATACGCTCAGGATTCGTACGCTTATTTTTTGTTGTAATGTAATTACGATCTCCCGTTTCGGTACAAGCTAAAGTAATGTTTACGCGCATGTTTTTCCCTCCAAACTTATAGTAAACTTGCATTAATCGCATCTATTAGTTCTTTTCAGACTTATTAATAATAGCAGATGTTTAGCAATCAATCAAGTACATGGAAAAAATTTATGGTTCCCTCGTGTCGAAATGTGTGATATAACTAATAATGTATATGAATGGAGGTTATAGAATGATTATTGCGGGAGTAACCATTGTTGTTGTTGCTGTTGTACTATTTGTACTTTCCTTTTTCTTAAATGACCGCTTTGAGAAAATTGAAAGTGAATTAGAGCAACTATCAATTTCGACAATGCAAGATACGTATCAGCTTAAGAAAAAAGTAAAAGTATTAGAAGAAGAATTACTTACAGAAGATTATCAAGAAACAGATGTTAATTAATCTATTAAAGTAAGGTGGAAAATATGAAGCAGACCATACGTGCATTTGCAGTAGGACTATGTACAGCAGCAATCATTATGTTAGTTGTCTCTTACTTTTCAGATGGCTCGAGTCAAAATTTATCTGACATGCCAATTGAAGAGGTATTAAAACATGTAAAAGAACAAGGATATCATGTACTATCTGAAGAGGATTACATATCCTTATCCATGAACCACAAAGTGGAAAAGGAAGAAACCGAGAATTCTTCAGAGTCAGAAGAAGCTAATGAGAATGAGAATGAGAATGAGAACGAGAAAGAGGAAGCTGGTGAGAAAGAGAAATCTGATGAAAGTGCTAGCGATTCAGACGAAAGTTCTTCTGAGGAATCTTCTAATAACGAGCCAGAAGAGGAACAAGAAGAAGCGGTTAAATCATATACGTTAACCATAGAATCCGGTATGCCATCCTCAACGATTAGTAATCAGCTTGAGGAAAATGGGATTATCGATAATGCAAGAGATTTCAGTAACTATTTAGAAGATAAGGGCTATGCTAAACGAGTTCAACTTGGTGAATTCACGTTAACTAGTGATATGAGTCATTACGAAATAGCAGAAGCACTAACTAGATAAAATGGAAGAGGATTTTAGGTATAGCCTAATTCCTCTTCCTTTTCTTTAATCATTTAAATCTACTATTTCTCCTTTAACCAGAAACAAAATACTTTCCCCGATATTTGTAATATGATCCGCAAAACGTTCAATATATCGGGCACTGAAAGCGATTTGCATCACATATTGAACCTCTTCGGAGTTGATGGCCGTTTTACTCAACATATCCGTCACTACTTGTTTATAAAGTTTATCTACTTTATCATCCATCTGTGCCAATTTGTGTGCAGCGGTAATATCTTCTTGTTGAAATGCAATGATCGCTGTATCTAACATTGCTAAAGCAGTATCACGCATAGTCTTTAATTCCTTTGGTAACTCTTCTAAATAGTGATCTCCTAAGCGTATCGTTGCTTTTGCTATATTCTTAGCATTATCACCCATCCGTTCTATATCGGTGACCACTCGTAAAGCAATAATTAATCGTCTAAGATCGGTTGCAACGGGTTGTTGCTTAGCAATTAATAGAATTGCTTTATCATTAATTGCTGCTTCTTCTTTATCAATTACTTTATCCTCTTCTACAACTTGTTTTGCTAGCTCTATATCCTGATTAAATAACGCATCCATACATTTAATTAATGCACTTTTAGCCAAATTTGCTAATTGGATGATATCTTGATTTAGTGTATCCATCTCTGAATGGAACTGTCCTCTACTAAGCATAAAATCGTCTCCCCTAATTAAAGTACACCTATCATAGTCCTTCAATATAAAGGCTATATTAACTATATGTAAAATTATTGTAAAAATATGTTTTCATGATAAAGACCCTAAGACTTTGTTACTGTCTTAGGGTCTTTGTTATTCGCTTTGATCTTCTTCTATTTCATCATTTTCAGTTGCTGAATTTTCTTCGTTTGTACCTTTATCGCGTTGCTCTTTAAGTGTAAAATAAGCCTCCATTATTCTACGAGTAATATTTTGGTTAATTTGGTAATCCGTATTTTCATCTAAGTTTGGAACGATTACTGATAAGGCAATCTCTGGGTTATCATATGGAGCATATGCTACCATCGTTAGATTAATGGTTTTGTATAAATTACCGTTTATCGTAATATCATTCTGAGCTGTACCAGTTTTCCCAGCTGCTTTAAAATTAGTGCCTCTAAAATAGCTATACGAAGTCCCACCTGGCTCCTGATATACTTGACGGAAGCCTTCTTGAACTCTTGCAATTAGACTGTCATCCATTACGATTTTATTTAATACTTTTGGATTTATACTTTTATATATGGATCCCATGTCCTCATCATTCGTCGATGGATTACGAACTTCCTTCAAGAAATGTGGTTGTACACGGTAACCACCATTAGCAATAGTAGACACATATTGAGCAAGCTGCATGGCACTAAACGTATCATACTGACCAATCGCATAGTCCATTAGTAAGCCGGCTTCTTTTTTAGGTCCAGTATAGCCAGTTGTTTCATTTGGATAATCAACACCGGTTTCTACACCTAAGCCGAACTGTTTAAAATAATTTCTCATTTGTTCAAATGCAGCCGGATCAAAACTGATCTTCTTATTTTCGTAATAATTATATTCTCCACCCATTTTCATCGCTATATAGAACATGTATACGTTGGAAGAACGTCTAAGCGCATCTAAATCATTAACCCGTCCTAAATTTGTCCATGATCCCTTTTGTGGGGTCCCGAGGATTTTAATTGGTGTATCAAATACGCTATTGCCAGGACTGATAACACCTGATTCATATCCTGCAAGGACGGTAGCCCCTTTAACAGTGGATCCAGGTCGGTAGCCGTCCGTCATTGTTCGAAAGGCCGAATCTACAATTTCATCTTGCTCAATCACACTAGTTTCTGGATCATCTAAATAACTCTGACCAGCAACGGATAATAACTCACCAGTATGTGGATCCATCACTACCGCTAAAGCATGTTGAAGATATCTATTTTTCCCGCCTTGTGTAGCAGCTTTAAGTTCTGACCTTAGTATTTCATCTACCTTTTCTTGAAATTCCATGTCAATACTAAGAACTAAGTCCTTACCACTTTCACCAGGTACCACTACTTCCGAATCAAGAATGACACCACTTTTACTCATCGTATATTTAACCTGTTCTTTTCTACCTCTTAACAGGTCTTCATATTGCTTTTCTAATCCAGTATCACCAACTCGATCATTACGATTATAGCCTTTGGCCAAATAGGTATCAATTGATTCAGCCGGTATTCCTTCTTTTTCGGTTGTCACATTTCCTAAAAGATTTCGTAATGTCTGTTCAAAAGGATATTCACGTACCCAATCTGTTGTGGCATTTATGCCAGGTAAAGACGCTAGGTGTTCTGCAACTTTTGCATATTCTTCCGGCGTCACATTTTCACTTTTTACAATTTGTGGTGATAATGAATAGGCACGGTCAAGCTCTTTTTTAATGAGGATAATTTCTAGATCCTGCTCAGTAAGGTCTTCATATTCTTCCTCCGTGATTCGCTCAAGTACAGTATTATATTGTTCTGCTGGATCCATTTCAGCAGCTTCCTCTTTAGTTAACTTCTCTTTAACCTCTTCGTCATTTAAAAGGTACCAATACTCTTTTTTATCCCGTTCGGTTATTCTGTTAAGTTGTTTTTCTCTTTTTTCTGGATCTGGGTCGAACATATCAATATATTTCGAAAGTTCCTGTGCAACGTTCAACCGATCCATTGCCTGCACACCTTTAGGTGGCGTATACGTAATAGCGTACATCGGCTTGTTTTTTACTACTACATTGTAGTTTCGATCATAAATCTCTCCACGTGGTACCGGTATCTTCGTTATATCCTCTGTTGTTTTATTTATTTCTTCCTGAAAGCTTTCCCCATTAAGTATCTGGACTACTCCAAGCTGTAAAATAAGCACCGCAAACAATAAAAATACTATAAAAAATAATATATTTAATCGAAAGGGAAGTTGGGCTTTTTGTTTTTTTTCCTTCTTCATATTTCTCCCCCATTATAAGCAAAATTTAGATTCTCTCTATCTCTATATTATAGCATTAATGATTGAAAAATTTAACGGTTTTTTTCATCGGTCACCTGATCTTTTATGAGTACGTCCTTTTTATTTGAACTAGTTAAATAAATATTTCTGCTATAGAAATAAACACCTAAGTGCATAGCCCCAAATACAACAAGTAGTATAGGTATAATTTTCTCTGTTTCAAATACGGTGATACTTAAGATGAATGTCATAATAGAGATAACCCGGCCAATATTTGTAAACAATTCTCTAACTACGATATATTCAATGCGTAATTCGCCTGCTTTCCATGCCTTTCCAATGACATCATATGTCATGGATGCATAGGGTACATTTACTATGGGGTATGCAATACCAATAATAATACCGTAGATGATTAACGTACTATAGCTAGCATGGATTAAAATAATGAATAATGCGAGGTACAGCATTAAGCTACCAATCAGAATAGCCTTTTTACGCTTGAAAGGCTTTATAAATTTCGTAGCTAGAAAATAAAAGACAAAGGAAAAACCAGAGAAGTAAAGATTAAACATACCGAGTGAAAGTTCACTTTGTGTCACGATATATACCCATATAGTAATGACAAATAGGAAAATTCCCTCACGTAATCCTTGAAAAAAATGAGCCTTTAATATTCGATTCCAATTTTTATTATGATTCTTCTCTAGGACTACACGCTTAAATAGGTAATCACCATTCGCAGGTCTTCTGATTAAAAAGAAGCTACAGGCTACCGCGCAAATGAATAAAATGAAGGATGCGGTAAAAATGGTACTGTACCCAATATTAGCTGGCATCTTGGAAATAATAAATCCAGCTGTAATTGGACCAATCATACCACCTAAAGACTGTAAAACACCTAAAAAACCATTAAAAAGATCCCGAGTCTCTGGTTCGGTAATTTCAAATGTTAGTACATTAAACGCTAACCAATAAAAGCCATAACCAATACCTAATAAACTTCCTAATAATAGGTTAAAATACGCTGCTTTCTCTCCTATCATAAGTACCGTTAAAAAAAACAGCGATAAAAAAATTACACCCAATCTTAAAACAATGACGCGATCCACCTTTTTCGCTATTTTTCCAGCCACTATAAAGGTAATCGGTTGAAACACAAAGATAGCAAGATTATAAAAAGCTATCGTGTAATAGTTTCCTTCTGCTTGTTTCCATAAGTAAATATTTACAAATGTATTGGATAAATATATACCTAATGAATATAGTCCACCTATTACTAATAATAGGATTAAATCACGATTAATTTCAGTTTTTCCGAAAACAAATTGTAAGCTTTTATGCATATTGAATTGCCCCTTTTCTCTCTTTCCTTAGTGTGAGCAATTCAAATAGAGATATACGAAAAGAAAAAAGGATGTCACAAAGAGACTTATCTCTCTGCGACATCCTTCTATCTATAAAAAGCGTTATTTAGCTTCACTGTAGTTTTTCGCAACTTGATCCCAGTTTACAACGTTCCAGAATGCTGAAACATAGTCAGGACGTTTGTTTTGGTAGTTTAAGTAGTAAGCATGTTCCCAAACATCAAGACCTAATACTGGTGTTTTACCTTCCATTAAAGGAGAATCTTGGTTTGGAGTGCTAGTTACCTCTAGTTCACCATTGTTTACCACTAACCATGCCCAACCTGAACCGAAGCGAGTTTTTGCAGCATTTTCAAATTCCTCTTTGAATTTATCAAAGCTACCAAATTTAGCATTAATCTTATCAGCTAGTTCACCAGTTGGTTCTCCACCACCATTTGGAGAAAGAACTTTCCAGAATAAGCTATGGTTATGATGACCTCCACCATTGTTACGTACAGCAGTACGGATGCTTTCTGGTACTGCATCCAGATTGCTAACGAGCTCTTCAAGGGACTTACCTGCTAATTCAGATTTTCCTTCAAGCGCAGCATTTAAGTTTGTAACATAAGTATTATGATGCTTTGTATGATGGATGTTCATTGTTTCTTTATCAATAGTTGGCTCTAATGCATCATATGCATAAGGTAATTCTGGTAATTCAAATTTTGCCATAATGAAATCCTCCTTCAATAATAAGTTATTTAGGGATAAAATACCCTTCACATGAAAGATTATCAGAGGTTTCCAGTTCTTGCAAATTATTTGCCCTTGTAACGTTATCTGTTGGAGAGAGAAAAAAATCCAATAAAAAAAACAAGCGATTCGCTTGTACAAAATGGTGGCTTGGGACGGAATCGAACCGCCGACACATGGATTTTCAGTCCATTGCTCTACCGACTGAGCTACCAAGCCTTGCTATATTTCATAAAAAAACATAATAAAATTTTCTTGTTATGTTTTGACCCCTGCATCTTCTAGATTATTCAAGGATGTGTATGCTTCGGGGTTACTCGTAGTTAATTCGGTGGATGTGTTGCTCGTTGCTCTACCGACTGAGCTACCAAGCCTTACGCTATGATGTTAAAAATAGTATTATTGATTATGTATGGAGGAGGTAGAGGGATTCGAACCCCCGCGCGGTTTGACCCGCCTGTCGGTTTTCAAGACCGATCCCTTCAGCCAGACTTGGGTATACCTCCGAGATTAAATGGTGGACCCTGCAGGACTCGAACCTGCGACCGATCGGTTATGAGCCGATAGCTCTAACCAACTGAGCTAAGGGTCCTAAGTTATATGGGGCGACCGGTGGGAATCGAACCCACGAGTGCCGGAGCCACAATCCGGTGCGTTAACCACTTCGCCACGGCCGCCATGATGTTTAAAATAAAATAAGAATGGTAGCGGCGGAGGGGATCGAACCCACGACCTCACGGGTATGAACCGTACGCTCTCGCCAGCTGAGCTACGCCGCCATTTTGTTGGCTCCACAGGTAGGATTCGAACCTACGACCGATCGGTTAACAGCCGATTGCTCTACCACTGAGCTACTGTGGAAAATTATCAATCTTTTAAGTAAGAAGTAGATGTCTTCTCTTTAAGTGGCACGAGATATAATATAACATGTTCAATCTTTCGTGTCAACTATTATTTTAATTTAATTTATGTAATTTTTACTTTCTGTCGAAAACGACAATAATTACTATATCACCTTTATTTAAAAATAGCAACAAAAATTTACAAAAAAAATAAAAAGAGAGAGGAAAACCTCTCTCTTTATTCTCTTAATGATCCTCTAACACTGCTTCTGCAATATTAACTGCATGATCACCGATACGTTCTAGATTCGATATAATATCAACAAAGACGATACCTGCTGATACAGAACAATCCCCTTCATTCATACGGATGATATGCTTTTTACGATAGCTTCGTTCCATTTTGTCTATTTGGTCCTCTTTTTGAACAACTGCCAATGCCTCTTCCCGATTACCCGTATCAAGCGCCTTAATCGCTTGCTTAACGGTAGACATTGTTAAGTCAAACATATTATTTAAATCCTCTTGTGCCTTATCCGTGATCACTACTTTATTGGATATTTTATAATCGATTAACTCCACAACGTTTTCAAAGTGGTCTCCAATTCGTTCAATATCTCGCACTGTATCCATTAATACCGTGTGCTTTGCACTTTCAAATTCAGACAATGAACCACCAGAAATGTCAATAAGATAATCCGTTATACTACGATCTAAACTGTTTAGTGCGCCTTCAATCTGTAGAGCCATTTCAGCATGTTTCGTTTGGTTTGTTGATAAATACATGCTTGTCTCTTCCATGCCTTGATATGCATATTCACCCATGCGAACTATTTCAGCCTTTGCTTGGTCAAGGGCTAGCGCTGAAGATTGTTGAATAAAAATCGGGTCTAAATGCTTCGGCTTATATTCGATTGTAGTATCCTTTCCTGGTACAAGCTTCGTTACCATCCATGCTAGTAAGCCAATGAATGGGAACTGAACAATTGTATTTAGTATGTTAAAACTACCATGTGCGAAAGCAATAGTCATTTCGGCGTTTAACATTAGTTTTTCTTGTAAAAACATCACATATTGTGTGAATGGATGTAGTAATAATAAAAAGACAGTTGTACCTACTAAGTTAAATATGACATGTACTGCAGCTGCACGACGAGCAGCAACAGTAGCACCTAAGGATGCTATAATAGCTGTAATAGTTGTCCCAATATTATCACCAAAAAGGACAGGTAATGCAGCATCTAGTCGGATGGCTCCTTCAGAATAAAGTCCCTGCAAAATACCGATTGTCGCACTAGAGCTTTGTACGATAACAGTGAACAGTACCCCAATAACAACCCCTAATACGGAATGCTCACTCATACTTAGGGTTAATTCCTGGAATGCTTCTAACGACCTTAAAGGCTTCATTCCACTACTCATTAATTCTAACCCATAAAATAATGAGCCAAAACCAAACACGACTTGACCAATAGCAGTGACCTTTTGATGTTTAAAGAAAAAGATCATTAAGGCACCAATAGCAAGAATCGGTAATGAATACGCACCGACATCGATACCGATGATAAATGCTGTAACCGTTGTACCAATATTCGCACCCATAATAACTCCGATGGCTTGTCTAAGTGTCATAAATCCGGCACTAACTAAACCTACAGTAAGAACGGTCGTACCTGAACTACTCTGAATTAAAATAGTCACTACTATACCCGCAAGTACTCCAAGAAACGGATTACTCGTAAAACGGTCTAAAATTTCTCGCAAACGATCTCCGGCAGATTTTTGTAATCCATCTCCCATATATTTAATACCTAGAAGAAAAATACCTAAACCACCGATGAATTCAAAAATCAGCGTCTGCACGTCTATTTCCAATGGATATTCGCCCCTTTAATTATGTTGTCTTATGTATCCCTTATTGGCACACCTTTATCATTATTGAAAAAAGAATCCGTTTTGTAAAGCAATTATTAAAAACTTTACACAAAATTTACATTCAAATTCCGACAAGAAAGAACAAACTTCATTCAATAAAGGTATTGTGTGTAAAAGGCAAAAAAAAATTCTTAGGAGGATCCTAAGAATTTTTTTTACGTTCTACTAATATTTTTGTTCCATCTACCTCAGTTACGACTACCTCCGTTCCTTTTGGTATCCATTGACCATTCGATATAGCACTATAATCTTTATTTCCAAGTCGTATCGTACCAACCGGACGTAAATCATTTAATGTAACCGCTTCTTGATGTAATAACGTTTTATATTCAGCATTGATAGAATTATATCCAGCCTCACTAGTCAATTTATCTTTTAAGGTAATCTTATTCCACATATCTCTACGCTTAAATACTTTTAAGAAGAACAGTGACCCTGCTGCCCCTAGTATTACCCCTAGTACTGCATATGCTCCAGCGGCAAAATTTGGTGCCGGTAACGCGACAGCTGCAATCATAGCAGCTGTACCAATAGTCGCTAAGGTTCCATCATTTAATACTTTACCATCTATAATTATAAGTGCGATTCCAATAAAATAAATGACAAGCATAAGAATAAGGGAGTCTGTTTCCAAATATACTGAAAAATAAACCGTTATAAATCCTATACCTAATAAAGCAAATATACCACGCATATTTACTAATATTTCACCAATTAAAAATAATGTTGCTAAGCCAGTGATGATAATAGCAATCCACTCTTGAGAAAATATTTCCATATTCTTCTCCCTCTCCAAATTAATCTTACTTTATATACGTTTGTGAATAATAAATGGTTTCATAATAAGGAGTAACTCATGAAAAAATTTATTCTTACTATATGTATTATACTATTTTTGATTAGTATCTATAAAGATTTAAACACCGGAACTGACTTATCAAAACAAAAAGAAAGTCAGGATTCTTCCCTAACATTAAACACTGCTTTTGAACCAATCAAGATAAAAACAGAACGAGGTGACACGGTGCTAACCGTTACCGAACGACTTAACCCAACGATACACAATATAAATATAGAGCAAATTCGAAGAGATTTTTCTACATTGAATCCAACAGTAGACCCTGATCATCTGCAGGTTAATCGCTATTATTTCTTTCCAAAATATAACGGTTATGGAAATAATTAGCCATAATATAAAAGAGGCCAGGTAGTGAACCTAGCCTCTTCGTCTATACGAAAGGTAATATAAACAGGGTAATGATAATGGAGATTGCGCCGGCTACGATTGCAATATTACCAAGGGTATTTGCATGGCGATTCCTTGCCATAAACCCTACAACAATCCCAGCACCACCTAAAAGAATTGGTGCCCAGAAGAATGAGGCAATAGATAACACTAAGGCTATCCAACCGATTGAAGTATTCGCTTCACTCTTTTCCTCGTCAAGGGCTACATTTCTGTAGTCATCTGCTGTTAATTCAGCAGCTGTTTCCTCATCACGGCTACTGTAATAAAGTCCATCGACGTGACGTGAAGAAATATCGTCTTCACCATGCTTCGGAGCGTTCTCCACATTATTGGTACGAATTTTATCGTCCATGATTGACCTCCTTCTATAAAATGATGAGGTGCAATTATAGTTTATGATGAAAAACGAAACTTATAATGCTACTTTTTACCACCAGGTGAAATAACCATTTTCCATAAAACGGTGAGAACAAGTTGATAAAAGCAGCTGGTAAGCATATAGTGGTAAACAAAGAGAGGTGTATATTATGTCAGTGTTTATAAAACAAATTATTCTGAATAAAATGAGACAAATTACAGCTGAAGATATTATACAATATTCAGGGGAATACGGGTTTACGATTACGAGACAGCAGGCCGAGGAAATTGCCACATATGTTCATACTAAAAAAATTGACCCATTTGACAAAAGAGAGCGAGAAAAGATGCTCCACGATCTAAGTGAAATTATAGACCGCCAAACCGCATTAAAAGCAAATAAACTTTTTCATGAATTAATAAAATCACACGGACTGGAGCATTTATTTAATTAAAAAAAGCTACCTAGGTAAGCAATTTACCTTATAGGTAGCTTATCTATTTACGCGTTGATAAAACAAGTTTAAGTAAAGAACTAGAGGCTGAGACAACGATTCTCGAACCGTAACCCAACCTCTATAGAGCTTAATAATCTCATTAAACCGCACACTAAACATCATTATAAATTTGATAATCATCGTATTGGTCACGTTAATTTATTGATTCATAATTATTTCTTGTAATTCCGGGTTAAATGACCCGTTTCGAATCATTTCTATTTCAAATTTATAAGGAGCTTTTTTACTCTTCTTATCTAAACCTACATAAGGTGTTTCTAATATTTTTGGTAGTGCCGCTAATTGTGGGTGATGGATAATATAATGAAGTGCATCAAACCCAATATGTCCAAAGCCTATGTTTTCATGACGATCCTTATGTGCTCCTCGCTCATTTTTAGAGTCATTTACATGGACGACCTTTATTCTATCCACACCAATAATTTTATCAAACTGTTCTAGAACACCATCAAAATCATTCACAATATCGTAACCAGCATCATGAACATGACAGGTGTCAAAACATACGGATAACTTATCGTTATGGGTAACACCCTCTATAATCTGGGCAATTTCTTCAAATGTTCTACCTATTTCTGAACCTTTTCCGGCCATTGTTTCTAAGGCAATCTGAACTTTATCATCTTTCTCTAATACTTCATTCAAACCCTCAATTATCTTTTGGATTCCTTCGTCTGGTCCAGCACCTACATGGGCACCTGGATGAAGTACAATCTGTTTTGCACCGATAGCTTCCGTACGATCGATTTCACTTCTTAAGAAGTTAACTCCTAATTCAAAGGTTTCTGGTTTCGTTGTATTTCCAATATTAATAATATACGGAGCATGGACAACAATATCCTGAATACCGTTTTCCGTCATATGCTTAAGACCTGCTTCAATATTTAATTCTTCGATTGGCTTTCTCCTCGTATTCTGTGGTGCACCAGTATAGATCATTAACGCATTTGCGCCATAAGAGACCGCTTCTTCACTTGAAGCTAGCAACATTTTTTTGCCGCTCATTGAGACATGCGAACCAATTTTTAACATAACGACTTTACTCCCCCATTATTTCTTTCTATTTTTACTTTTAATCATATTTTTCTTAATGGATTCCTGTTGTCTTTTCATCTTTTTCTTATAGCCCGGTTTTACCTTCTTAGGCTTACGAACCTGCTTCCATGCTTCTTTTTCAACCTCTGTTGTTGTCTTCAGACGCAGATTTCGTTCATTCCATGCTTTTGCATCTTTCCACTCACCATTTCTTACATCATAAAAGACAAATTCTAATCCTTTTTGTTCAAGCTTTTCGATTAGCTTGAGATCTTCTTCTCGATATAAGCTTATAGCAGTTCCTTCCATTCCAGCCCGTGCTGTTCTACCTACACGGTGAATATAGAACTCTTCCTCTTTCGGAAGTTGTGCATTTATGACATGACTTACTCCTTTAATATCAATTCCTCTTGATGCTAAATCAGTAGCAACTAAATATTGATATTTAAGACTTTGAATCTCTTTTAAAATTCGCTTTCTTTCTCGAGGTGTAAGCCCACCATGAATAATCCCTACATTAAGACCTTTTTCTAACAGTTTTTCATGTAGTTTATCTGCATTCTCTTTACCGTTAGTAAAAATAATGGCTAGATAAGGATTGATTGCCTCGGATAGTTGATAAATGATTTCATCTTCTGCACGATGCTTAACAGCAACTAAACGATGCTCCATTGTTTCAGGAGATAATTCATTAGCAATCTTAACATGTAGTGGATTTTCTAAATACTTTTTAAAGAAGTGTTCTAGTCGTTGTGGAATGGTTGCAGAGAATACCATTAATTGTATATCTTGCTTACAACGAATTAATAATTGATCTAATGTCTCAATAAAACCTAAATCAAGCATTAAATCCGCTTCATCAATGACAAAGGAAGTAGCAGAATAAATCGAAATCGCTTCTTCTTTCACTAAGTCTAAAATACGACCAGGGGTACCTACAATAATATGTGGAGGCTCTTTCAACTTATCAATCATTTTTTGTTTATCTGTTCCTCCAACTAACAGCTTCGTTTTCCATTCCTCTTCTTTACCAGCCAATTTGATAATTTTTTTCACTTCATCATATAGCTGTGTCGCAAGCTCGCGTGTTGGTGCTGTAATTACGCTTTGTATTTCTTTTTTATTCGCGTCTAATTGGTTAAAGATTGGGAGTAAAAAAGAGTGTGTTTTTCCTGAACCAGTATGGGATTGTCCAATGACACTTTGCCCTTTTAATATAGCAGGAATAACTTTCAGCTGGATTTCTGTTGGCTGCTTAAATTCCAAACTTTCAATTACATCTAGCATAATTGGGTTGAACGATATTGATTTAAATGTTTTATTCATACGATTACTCCTTTAAGTGCCTTACCAAACTAAATTACTATCGATATTGAAAAGGGTCTGTGTTCGTCTCCGAAACAATTATTTCAAGTGATTTATTTAAGGTTGCATCTTCTTTGATTTGTTGTTCTAAATATTGTTTCGTAGCAGACTTCATGACTTTTTCTATATAATGCCCAGCATCAATAACGGAAATTCCCATTTCAATCGCTTCTTGTGCTACATGGAATGTCATATCCCCAGTAATGTAAACGTCTGCTTTCTTCTGTATAGCAGAGTGAAAATATTTTTCACCACTTCCACCTAATACAGCCACCCTCTTAACTTTACGGTTACTATCCCCTGATACTCTTACGTAGTTTACCTCTAGGACATTCTTTACTTTAGTCACGAATTCATCTAATGTCGTTACTTCCTTCAGATTGCCAACCCGGCCTAACCCAATTTTCTCGCCTTCATTTTTTAATGGAATGACATCATATGCCACTTCTTCATAAGGATGAGCAGCAATCATTCCTTTTAATACATTGGAAAGAATGCTTTGTTGGACGATTGTTTCCACTTTTACCTCTGGAACCATCTCCAATTGATTCTTTTTCCCAATAAAAGGATTCGCTTCTCCTAAAGGCATAAATGTGCCTGTTCCTTTGGTCTGGAATGTACAATGACTATAATGACCAATGTGACCAGCTCCTGCTTTAGCTAATGCATCTGTCACAACTTCTACATGCGTTTCTGGTATATAGACAACAACTTTACATAATGAATCTTCATTAGTTTCTACTAATACTACCTTATCTTCAAGACCAATTAAATCAGCTAATAAATCATTTACGCCACCTTTTGCAACATCAAGGTTCGTATGTGCTGCATATACGGTTATATCATGCTGAATTAATTTTTTTATTATTCGACCACGCCAACTGTCGACATTTATTTCTTTTAAAGGTTTGAATAATAATGGGTGATGTGCAATGATTAAATCTACCTCATTTTCGATTGCCTCTTCCACTACAGATTCCAGTACATCTAATGTAACCATGATTTTTCTTACTGGTTTATTGTACGAACCTATTTGTAAGCCTATATTATCCCAATCGTACGCGAAAGCTTTGGGAGCCCATTTCTCCATAAGGCTAAAGATATGTGCGTTAGTTGTCTGGGTCATGACGTAGCACCTCCTCAATCCAACTTAATTGCTCCTCAAATTTCCCTATTTTCATGGTATCTTGTACTTTAGCTTGCTTCATCTGACTAATAACGTTTATTAATTTATCTCGTTCAGACTTCCATTTTTTAAAGAACAATGCATCTCGTCGGTTTAATAAAATTGGGCCAAAAAGCAATTGCTGATCGGATAGTGTTTCCTTATTATTCGACCGTTGCCCAACAATAATTTCATAGATATGTCCATTTTCTTCTAGTATAGCTTCATCCTCAATAATGAATCCATTCTCCATGTACCAACTACGTACATTTTTTTCATTGACATTTGGCTGGGCAATAATTAAATTGACATTTTCGAGCTTGTCCTTCCCATTTTCTAGGATCGAACGGATTAATGCTCCACCCATACCAGCAATAACTACCTGATTAACTTCTCCTTGTTGTAGAACAGCCAAACCATTACCTAATCTTGCTTCAATTACATCCTGTAACTGGTAGGTCTTAATCGTATCGATTGCACTAGATAGTGGTCCTTCATTTACTTCTCCAGCAATTGCTCTTGCGGTCGAATCATTACTGCATACATAACAAGGCAAGTACGCATGATCAGATCCAATATCGGCAAAATGTGCCCCTTTTGGTAAATAAGAAGCGACCTTTCGCAGTCTATTAGATAACTTTATTTCCTCTGCCATAACTAGCCTCCTCTTTCAAATACATAATAAAAGAAAAGCTTTCTGTATTATATCAGAAAGCTTTCCCCGACACTATTCATTTCTTCTCACTTAACCATTCAGAAATAATTGCAATTTCTTCTTCAGCAAGCTGCCCTAGTTGAGCTGGCATTCCGCCTTCTGTACCATTGGTAACGATATCTTTAATTTCATCTAAAGATAATTCAGAACCAACTGCATCTAAAGCAGGTCCCATACCACCAGAAAGGTCTGCCCCATGACAATGCAAGCAACTTGTTTCGTAAATTTCTTCCGGATCTTCCATGATTACTTTATCAGCTTGTCCTTCGTCCCCTTCAGCAATCTGTGTCCTTTGATGATTACCCACAAAAGAAATAACAATTACTGCTAGTACCCCGACAATGGCAATCATTGCAAAGGGGATTAATGGGTTTCGTTTCATTAGTATTTCCTCCTTATGTATCCCCAGAATAAAATATTATTCCACATAGCTATATCTATTCTATATGAAAAATGCTTTAGTTGAAAGAAAAAAGATGTGAAAAATTTACGAACAATAACAAAATAATAGCTAAAACACTTGACAACATTAAATAACGATAGTGAAGTTTTTTTCCTAACCAATACCAAGTTACAAAAATTAATAGAAATATACTAATGGTAACATATGGGTTTATTTGAAGTTTATTCGTTATTAAATCTGTAGTCATTAATAATATAACTAGTGGAACAATAACTGAAATATGTACATAGTTTATCTTATTCCTGTAAAAATAACGAAACACCCAAATAGAATATCCCATAAAAAGAACTAAAATACTCAGTTGCAAAATGAAACTAAATTGAGTAAAATAAACTACAAGAAATGAAAACGGTACCATTAACACTAAAAGTATTAGCTGAATATAAAGGAAAGGTTTATACTTCTCTCTCTTTATATCCGATAACGAATTATCGTTCCCTTGTGTATATAATGCTAACAAGAAATCGCACTGTGATTCAGGAAGTAATTTATGCTCCTTCCAATACAGGATTTCTTTTACAATGGTACTAGTACGATCATCTGCCAAATTAATCACCCCAATGCAGATTTAACGACATACAAAAAAAGAAAGAAGGAAAGTCATTGCTCTTATACGACCAATGACCAACCCAATTAATCTAAAAAGTCTTTTAAACGTTTACTACGACTAGGGTGTCTTAGCTTACGAAGTGCTTTTGCTTCAATCTGACGAATTCTTTCACGAGTTACACCAAATACTTTACCGACCTCTTCTAACGTACGAGTACGACCATCATCTAGACCAAATCGTAATCGAAGAACATTTTCTTCTCTGTCGGTTAATGTATCTAATACATCTTCTAGTTGCTCTTTTAATAATTCATAAGCAGCATGATCAGAAGGTGAGATTGCTTCCTGGTCTTCAATAAAGTCACCTAAGTGAGAATCGTCCTCTTCACCAATCGGTGTTTCTAATGAAACAGGTTCCTGTGCGATTTTTAGGATTTCACGAACTTTATCAGGCGTTAGATCCATTTCTTCACCAATTTCTTCTGGTGTTGGTTCACGACCAAGATCCTGTAATAACTGTCTTTGAACACGGATAAGTTTATTAATCGTTTCAACCATGTGTACAGGTATACGAATCGTTCTTGCTTGGTCAGCAATAGCACGAGTAATGGCTTGTCGAATCCACCAAGTTGCATACGTACTAAATTTAAATCCTTTACGATAATCAAATTTTTCAACAGCTTTAATAAGACCCATATTGCCTTCTTGGATTAGGTCAAGGAATAGCATTCCTCTACCTACATATCGCTTAGCAATACTTACTACTAAACGTAAGTTAGCTTCTGCTAGTCGTTTCTTAGCTTCCTCATCACCTTGTTCAATACGAGTAGCTAATTCTATTTCTTCTGTAGCAGATAATAAATCAACACGACCGATTTCTTTTAAGTACATTCGTACCGGATCATTAATTTTAATTCCTAGTGGTACGCTTAAATCATTGATGTCAAATTCTTCTTCTTTTTCGATTTCTTTCATTTTCGGGTCATCATCAGACTCACCAATTACATCAATACCTTGATCAGCAAGATTTTCATAGAATTCATCCATTTGATCTGGCTCAATTACAAAGCTATTTAGGCGATCCGCAATTTCCTCGTAGGCAAGAACACCACGTTTCTTACCAATCTCTACAAGCTGTTCTTTCGCTTGTTCTAAAGTTAACTCAGGCTCATTTTCTTTTGTTTGTGAAGTATTATTGTCAGCCATGAGTCCCCCTCCTTCCATACTACTTAAATCAATTTAAATGCTTAACTTGTCTTTGTAATTCTATTATCTTTAGTGCAATTTGCGCTGCTTTTATTGGGTCATTCTGTTGTTCAGCTAATCGTTGTTCGGCTTTTAGCTGTTTAATGCTTACTCCTGCACTACTTTCATTACGAATAATCTGTATATAATCATTAATTTCTCTATCACTGATGTCCGTCTGGGTAGGAATTAACGCAAGTTCAATAACCAATTTCCTTAATTTCTCATCTACTATACGTTCAATGAATATGCTAACATCTTCCAGATTATCCTCTTCATAAAACGCATATAAGTGTGTAGCGATGATTTTATGATCATCAATATTGAAGGAAACGCCAATATCCTCCTGAACTTTATCAGCGATGGACCGATTCTGAAGCATGTAAGCCAAGAGCTGTCTTTCAGCATTATGGAAAGCTGGTAATAATTTACCTCTTGACTTTTCTACCCTATTAGTATATCTGTCTTTTTCCCTCTTATCCTTACTGGTACCGAGTTTTTGTCGGTGTTGTTCTATTTCTCCTAATAAGGATTCCATTGAAATATTATATTCTGTACTTAGTTCTTTTACGTAAAATTCTCTTTCAACAGAACTATCTAGATTAGCTATTTCTTTGAGTACCTCTTCTAGATACTGCAGGCGGTCACCTTCAAGACTTAAGTTAAAGTCTTTCTTTAAATACTGCATGTAAAAACTCATAAAGGTTTTGCTTGCTCCAATAACCTCTCGCTTAAAAGCCTCTCCACCAAACCTATTTATATAACTATCTGGATCAAGATTATCCTTTAAGCTCGCAATTTTCACTTGACAGCCAATCTCTTGAAGTAATTTCGCCGCTTTATAAGTAGCTTCCACCCCAGCATTATCACCGTCATAACAAATCACGACCGTTTCCGCGTATCTCCTAAGAAGCTTCGCTTGTACTTCGGTAATCGCCGTCCCCATAGTAGCTACCACATTTTGGACACCAGACTGAAATGCCGTTATAACATCCATATATCCTTCAAACACAACAACCTCATTTTGTTTTCGGATATATTTCTTTGCTAAATCAAAGTTGTATAACATTTTACCTTTTTGAAACATATCGGATTCAGGGCTATTTAAGTACTTTGGTTCCTGTCCTTCCATCGCCCTTGCACCAAATGCAACCGTTCTACCTAAATGATTCCGGATCGGGAATATAACCCTTCCCCTAAATCGATCTGTAACGGAATCATCTTGTCCCCTGGTAAGAACCCCATATTTTACTAGCATTTGCTGATGAAAGCCTTTCTTCTGCAAGAATGTAGCTGTAAAATCCTTCGTATTAGGTGCATACCCAAGTTGAAACGTATCTATCGCTTCATTAGTAATACCCCTCTCCTGAAGATAATCCAAACCTACTTTCCCATCCTTCGTATATCGTATTAGATGGTGATACAGTTTCGTTAACCATTCATGTGCAGAAAGTACTTGTTGACTTTCTTTGGATAACGAAGATTCTTGTTTAATGGCATGTTCAGGAAGCTCAATACCAGAACGATCCGCAAGATGCTTAATTGCTTCAAAAAAGTTAAAACTTTCCATCTCCATTAAGAAGGTCACTACATTCCCTCCCTTTCCACAACCAAAGCAATGAAAGATTTGCTTTTCTTGTGTAACAGAGAAGGATGGTGATTTTTCACCATGAAAAGGACAAAGTCCAAAATAATTCCTACCTTGTTTCTTTAATTGGACATATTCACCAACCACATCCACGATGTCATTAGCATTACGAATTTGTTCAATTAATTCATCAGATATTTGGTTCGCCATATAAACCACCAGATTTCAGGATTTCATATACTATTTATTCGATATCCTCCTAATAAAATCCTTCATATTTCGACAAGTTTTTTGAGAAAGTCGAAAAAAATTCCTTCTATTATGAAAAACGCTTAGAAGGATATAGAAGTCATCTTGATTTGCATTAGGTTTGTTTTTCCGTATAATCCTAAAATTCATAGTCTAGACTGTTTTTGTTAAGTCTAATAATACTATTCTACAAAAAAATGCAGATTCCTTCTTAAAAATGAATGTTTTATTTTTCAGAATATCTCCTAAAGTTTCTTTGTACTATTCTATACAATATCAAGTATTTTTACACAAAAATTTATTATAATACATTTCCTTTAAAATTACTATTAATTAAATTAAAATATGCAAGTTTTTTTACTTTTTTAAAACCGTAGTAAAGGAGCATGCCCCAAAGCAATGCTCCTAACAAACTAATTATTCTTTTATTAAACGTAAAATATGGTTTGCTGTTTCTTCAACTGCTTTATTAGATACATCAACAACTCTACATCCAATTCTTTCCACAATTTTATTAAAATAATCCAATTCTTGGTGAATTCTTTGAATGTTGGCATATGTTGCCTGATCTCCCAAACCTAATGCCTTCAATCTTTCTTTTCGAATATCATTTAGCTTAATAGGTTCAATGCGCAATCCGATACATTTCTTTGGATCTACCATAAATAATTCCTCAGGAGGTTCCACTTCTGGTACGATTGGTATGTTAGCAACCTTTAATCGCTTATGTGCAAGAAATTGAGACAATGGTGTTTTAGACGTTCTTGAGACACCAATTAAAATGATATCCGCTCTAGAAATTCCTCTTGGATCACGTCCATCATCATATTTTACCGCAAACTCAATTGCTTCCACCTTTTTGAAATAGTCTTCATCTAACTTATGAACTAGTCCTGGTTCTTGACGAGGCTTTTTGTCAAAGAAACGTTCCATCGCTTGAAGCATTGGCCCCATAATATCAATCGCCTCTATATTTAATTCACTTGCTTTTTGATTCAAATAATCACGCAACATTGGATCTACTAGTGTAAACCCTATGATACTTTCCGTATCCTTTGCCCGAAATAAAACTTCGTCAATTGTTCTAATATCTTCAACATACGGTACTCGTTGAATATCATAATGATGTGTAAATTGACTTAATCCCGCTTTTATCACTAATTCTGCCGTCTCACCCACAGAATCAGATAGGATAAAAACATGCTTTTTGCTATTCATTCGCATCATCCCCCTAGGGTTAGATATGATTATCTGTGATTAATTCGACAAAGACATTTGTAATTGTCGTTTTCGTTACCCGTCCAACTACCTCTAGACCTTTTGGTGTGTCCTTTACTACAGGAACCCCATCAATTTGTTTATTAATAAGATTCTTCGCTACATCAATTAACAAGTCTTCTTTTCTGCACACGGTAATATTCGGCATCCTTGTCATAATAATATGGACCGGTAAGGCACTTAAATCTTGCTTTCCAATTGCCGCACGTAGTAAATCTTTTCTCGATACAACGCCAATTAAACATGAATGTTCATCCACGATAAACAATGTGCCAACATCCTCTAGGAACATGGTCGAGATGGCATCATATACCGAAGCACTTTCTTGCACCACAATCGGTATCGAATGATATTCATGGACCTTAAACTTTTTAATCTTCTCTGTTAATAATTCCGATCCAGTTTTTCCAGTGTAAAAATAACCAACACGAGGTCTTGCATCTAAAAATCCCGCCATTGTTAATATTGCAAGATCAGGCCGTAATGTCGCTCTAGTCAAGTTTAATTGTTCTGCAATATGCTCACCAGTAATTGGACCATTATTTTTAACAATTTCTATTATTTTTTCTTGTCGATTGGATAATTCCACTATTTCACACCACCCAACGGTTTTAGAAAAACCTGCATTTTTTCTTAGTGAATGCAATTAGTTTTCCTTATGCAGGTAGCCTATTTCGTAATACTTCACTACCCGCCGAATAAGACATACTATTTAATAATATTATAGCCCACTTACACTGGAAAGAGAAATTAGTATGTCTACTTTTTAAAAATGCTGTTTCCACTCGATCGCATTTAAGTTTGCAAAGCTATTTAGTAATATGGCGATACGATTTAATAATGCCAAACGATTTGTTTTTAATCGCTCATCCTCTGCCATAACCATATTGTTATCAAAGAATTGATGGATAGGTTCTGCTAGCTTCTCTAGTTGAACGAATGCTTCCTGATAATTATCTTTCTCTAGCCATGATTGATAGCTCTGTTTTATCTTCTCATACGCTTCATATAATGATCTTTCGGAATCTGTTTCAAAATAAGCAGCATTTACTTCCATTTCATCCGTTTTCGAAGCTAAGTTCAATACCCGAACCAAAGCTTCTTGTATCGGTTTAAAGCTTTCTTCATTACGTTTTGATGATAAAATGCTAGCCTTCTGAATGATAGCTGACATAACACCAATTTCCTCACCAGTTATAGCCTGAATGATGTCTTGTTCAATGCCTCTTTCTTTTAACACGAAGGCAACTCTTTGTTGTACAAAATCATGTAATTCTTGTTGTACCAATTCTATATTAAAATGTTCTA
The DNA here is from genome assembly GCF_018310345.1 of Ornithinibacillus massiliensis. GTDB lineage: Bacteria > Bacillota > Bacilli > Bacillales > Amphibacillaceae > Ornithinibacillus > Ornithinibacillus massiliensis. The sequence continues at coordinate 169,307 of NZ_JAGXBY010000002.1, read as the reverse complement.
GATTCAAGGATTCATATAGCTCAACGGCAATGTTAAATAGTTCGGCAACATTAATTTCCCAGCCTCGTTCATTCGCTATACGTAAGATTCCAATTGCTTGACGACGCAATCCGTATGGATCTTGGGAGCCTGATGGCTTAAGGCCGACACCAAGGCATCCTACTATCGTGTCTAATTTCTCCGCAACACTTACAACCGAACCAACCAAAGTCTTTGGTAATTCTCCACCTGCACTTGTCGGCATATAATGTTCTTTAATAGCAACTGCAACAGCTTCATCTTCTCCATATATCCGAGCATATTTTTCACCCATAATACCTTGAAGCTCGGTAAATTCACTTACCATATTAGTCATCAAATCAAATTTAGAGATTTCAGCAGCCCGCATAATCTGTTTCTTTTCATTCTCATCAATTGTAATAGTCTCTGCTATTTTTTTAGAAATACTGATTACGCGATTAACTTTATCATAAATGGTTCCTAGCTTTTCTTGGAAAACAACATTCTTTAATTTTTCCTGATAAAAATCAATCGTCTGCTTCTGATCCTCTTCATAGAAAAACTGGGCGTCAGACAATCTGGCTCTCAATACTTTTTCATTTCCTTTAATTACTGTTTCAATAGCATGACTATCTCCATTACGGACTCCTACAAAATAAGGTAACAATTCCCCAGAATTAGATTTTACAGGGAAATAGCGTTGGTGTTCCTTCATGGACGTCACTAACACTTGTTCAGGTAATTGAAGGAAATCCTTTTCGAATGATCCAACAAATACTGTTGGGTATTCTACTAAGTTCTTTACTTCCTCTAATAGATCTTGTTCGATAGGCACTAGAAAGTCATGCTGATTCTCTATTTGTTTAATCCCATCTAGAATTATCTTCTCTCTCTCATCTGCATCGACAATGACAAAGCTATCTTTCATTTTTTCCTTATAGTCTAAAGGGTGATGAAGCGTAATTTTATCACCTAAGAAACGATGTCCAAATGTTTCATTATTGGTTTGTACTTGTGCAATAGTAAACGGAATAATCTCCTTATCATAAAGCGCCACTAACCACCGTATGGGTCTAGCATATCTCATCGATTGCTCGCCCCAACGCATGTTTTTACCAAATTGGATAGATTCAATGATACGCTTAAACTCTGGTAAAATATCCTTTGTTGGTTTCCCTTCAATTAATTTCTTAACAAATATATAAGTAGTACCCTTTATATCCTTTGTATAAATATCATCTACTGATTTACCTTGACCTTTTGTAAAACCAATAGCAGCCTTCGTCCAATTACCATCTTCATCTTTGGCAATTTTAATAGCAGGTCCCTTTGCTTCTTCCTCAATCGTAGCTTGATTTTCATCCATATCTTGTATTAGAATAGCTAGCCTTCTAGGGGTTGAATAGGTTTCGATTCCTGTATAGGTAATCCGTTCTTCCTCTAACCAGCTTCTTGTTTTATCTTCCAATTGCTTCTCGGCATCATCAATAAATCGTGCTGGAAGTTCTTCTAGACCTATTTCAAACAACACATTCTTTGCCATTATTTTTCCTCCTTCTTCAGCATTGGGAACCCTAGACGTTCTCGTTCCGCAACATAAGCTTTTGAAATGTTACGTGCTAAATTTCGAATTCTCGAAATGTATCCAGTTCGTTCTGTTACTGAGATTACACCTCTTGCATCTAACAGGTTAAAAGTATGGGAACATTTCAGTACGTAATCATAAGCAGGGAAAATAAGCCCTTTTTCCATTGTTTTTTTTGCCTCTTCTTCATACATTGTAAATAATGTAAATAGCATATCAACATTAGATTCTTCAAATGTATAAGTTGAATGCTCATATTCTGGTTGTTTGAAGATATCTTTATAAGTAAAGCCCTCTGTCCATTCTAAATCAAATACATTCTCTTTATCTTGGATATACGATGCTAGTCGCTCAATTCCATACGTTAATTCAACGGTTACCGGATTCGCTTCTAACCCGCCAATTTGTTGGAAATATGTAAATTGCGTAATTTCCATCCCATCAAGCCACACTTCCCAACCAAGACCAGCTGCCCCAAGAGTTGGATTTTCCCAATTATCTTCTACAAATCGAATATCATGTTCTAGTGGATTGATCCCTAAGGCCTTTAAAGAATCTAAATATAGTTCCTGGATATTATCTGGAGAAGGCTTGATCACAACCTGGAATTGATGATGCTGATACAGACGGTTTGGGTTTTCACCATATCGTCCGTCATCTGGTCTACGGGACGGCTCTACATAAGCAACTCTCCATGGCTCTGGACCAAGACTACGTAGTAATGTCATCGGGGACATTGTCCCAGCACCTTTTTCAACATCATAAGCCTGCATTAAAATACAGTTCTGTTCTGACCAAAACTTTTGTAATGTTAAGATCATGTTTTGAATATTCATGAATACTACCTCCGTTTAGGTTTTTTTAGGATAATCTAGTAATGAACTTTGCAAAAGAGAAGTGACCTAAGCGTTCCTACCGCTTTACTCAGTAAAACACGAATCTCTTATAGGTAAGGATAAACAACCGGTATTAAGTCTGGGAACCACTTACTCTAAATCAAAAAACCCGTCCCTATGCCTATAAATAACTTATAGACATAGGGACGGGTTTAAATCCGCGGTTCCACCCTATTTGCTTTATTGATTCATAAAGCCACTTTACTCGGGTCATGCTCCAGAGCGCCATTCCTAACTGCCCCAATATCCAGCTCTCACCACCCTGGATTCGCTACTAATGGTAAACAGAAAGTACTCTTCTCTTTCATCACAATCTATCAAATATGTATCATATTACTTTATTAGTGTGGTATTTGTCAATATAAAGGTCATTATTGCAGCTTATCAAGCTGATTTAGAAATTTTCTAGTTTTTAAATAATACCCACCATAGCGGTCATAATAATTATCTAACAATCCTCGTAACAATAACTTGTTTTCTTCTTTAACCGATACATTACCTACTCTTTCTAATCCAACACTGGAGAAAATATATAATAGCTTTACGACTGAATTCGATAATGGAACAGACTCCGGATCGAGATGACGACATTTCGAACAAAGTAAGCCACCTTCTATCATAGAAAAGGTAAAGGGAGGATTTTTCTCACCACAGTGTGCACAACAGTCCACCGTAGGCGCAAAACCTCCAGCCCGATATAACTTCATTTCATACATCATGAGTGGTATATCTACGTCATGATGATTACTTATCCATTCCAAGGTCTTCGTTAGTTGTGTATATATCTCTAGATTAGGTACATGTTCATCGAGTAACTTATCTGTCAATTCCATTAAATAGGCAGCATAGGCCGTCTTTACAATGTCCTCTCGAATAGATCGGTAGGAATCAATAATTTCTCCCTGTTGTATATTGCTTAAACCTTTATTAAGATAAACAAAAAATTGACCATAAATGAATGGCTGCGTAACAGCAGCCATCCTGCTTTTTGGTTTCTTTGCACCTCTTGCAATTGCAGAAAATTTACCTATTTTCTTACTAAATATCGTAACAATTTTATGTGTTTCACCATAGTCTTTTGTTTTTATTATGATACCATCTATTTTCTCTAGCATACATAATCCCCTTTATATCACTGCATGCTACATATTTGAATCAACCGGTAAGTTCTCCAGATTATTTTCTGAGCCATTTTCTAAATTTAGCTCTTGAGGTTCACTTTCTAACTCTTTCATCAATAAATAGGTCTCAATATTTCCTGTTTGACTGAATAATTTCCATACTAAGTCGATCACAAGAAAACACACCTTCCTTTATACTTTTCTACAAGTATCTTTTCTAAGTTAGAATACTGCTTACATCTTAAATTAATCTGGATACATAGGTTGCATGACAGGCAATCCATGTTCCGGATATGCTTATCTTCTCCACTCTAAAAGAAAGAATTAGTTATAATTTTTTCCAACTTTAATATTCATCTTGGCGGAATCCATATTCAAATAATTGGCTTTGCTTATTTCTCCAGTCTTTTTGTACTTTTACCCATAGTTCGAGATAAACTTTAGAACCTAATAACGCTTCAATATCCTTGCGTGCCTCTTTTCCGATATTCTTCAGCATGCTTCCCTGTTTACCAATTAATATCCCTTTTTGTGATTTCCTTTCCGTCACAATTACTGCTTGTATAAAAATGGCATTTGATTCACGTTTTTCAATGTTTTCTATTACAACAGCGATAGAATGTGGTACTTCTTCTCTAGTTAAATGAAGTACCTTCTCTCTAATTAATTCACTAATGATAAACCTCTCTGGATGATCCGTTACTTGATCAGCTGGGTAAAATTGTGGCCCCTCTGGTAGATGGTTTTTAAGTACTTCTAAAAGATGGGTAACATTATTCCCTTGCAATGCAGATATAGGAATAATTTCTTCAAAATCATATTTTTCTTTATATAATTCAATCAGTGGTAATAGCTTATCAGGATGTACTAAATCGATTTTATTTACCACAAGAAAGACTGGACTTTTCACACGTTCAAGGCGATCCATAATAAATTGATCTCCTCTACCATATCCCTCATCTGCATTAATCATAAACAGTACTGCATCTACTTCATTCAATGTATTTTCAGCAATTTTAACCATAAAGTCACCTAGACGATGCTTTGGCTTATGTATTCCCGGGGTATCTATAAATATAAATTGTGCATCTGATTGGGTTAATACACCTTGAATTTTATTTCTAGTTGTTTGTGGTTTATCACTCATAATGGCTATCTTTTGACCAATTACTTTATTCATAAATGTTGATTTCCCAACATTTGGTCTACCAATAATAGCTATAAATCCTGATTTGTAGTTGTTTTCCATGTATGAAATTCCTCCAAGAAGTTTATTTTTACGATTTTCGTTTCTATGTTTGGTCTATTATACTACAAATTCTTCCTTGTTTCATGTTATCGACAAAACCTTTAAAAAGATTATATGCTTCGATAAGCCTCATTATGAAAAGATCATATTTGCTCGTTTTTTAGCGAATTTGTGAGTTAAGTCACCAACTATCGAATTCTTTACTTTATGATTATTCAGCTAGCTAAGTGCTATACTCTATTCCTTTCTACAAATACTCGTTGTAAAGTAACAACTTCAAGTAAGCTTTCTTATAGTGATGGAATCTTTACAAATAGAAATGCTTACATCTATCGAGACAAAAAACAGACCTATTGAAGAATATCCAATAGGCCTGGATTTTTCCTAAGTAAGTTCGTTACTGCTTCGTATTCCTAAAATATTTTCGGAATAAAGATGACAAATCCCACGATTATAGCCGTGAGAGAAGCTATTAGAACCGCACCTGCTGCTATATCTTTTATCTTCTTAGCCGCTGGGTGGATCTCAGGTTTAACATAGTTGATTATTTCTTCAATTGCTGTGTTTACCATTTCAGTGGTAACAACTAGACCAATTACAATGATAACAGCCAACCACTCTATTGTATCAATATCGAAATAATATCCGGCAATGACCACTAGAATAATCGATAGCATATGCAAGCGAAAGTTATGTTCTGATTGGAACACTTCCTTTAACCCATTTAAGGCATATGTAAAGCCAATAGATTTCCTTTTACCTTCCAAGATTAAACTCACCTAGTATTTCCTCTTGTTTTTGAAACATAACCTTCTCATCTTCTTTCGTCATATGATCATAACCTAATAGATGTAGAAAACCATGCACAGCTAAAAAGCCTAATTCTCTTTCATACGAATGTTTGTAATCCGCCGCTTGTTCTTTTGCTCTTTCAACTGAAATGATAATATCACCTAGCACAACCGGTAAGTCTTCTCCAACGATTTCCACTTCGTCATCCGCTGTTTCTTCTAATGCGAATGAGATAACATCGGTTGGCTTATCTAAGTTACGATAATCTCGATTAATCTCTTGTATTTCCTTGTTATTGACAAACGTAACCGAAACCTCAGCATGATTCGGTACAGCTTCTTTTTTGGCAGCAATTTCAAGTAATCCTGTAATTAATTTAACTTCATCTTCTAACACCGAATTGGTATTATCTTGAAAATCTATATCCATTATTTTGCCTCCTTTGATGGGTATTGGATTCTAGAGTGAAAAATTCCTTTTAATGTTTCACAAATGGTTTGATGGACGATTTTCACTTCTTTAATCGTTAGCGGACATTCATCTAACTGTCCATCCATTAATCGCTCATTTACAATATTTGATACGATTTCTTCAATTTTTTCTTCAGTAGGTTCCTGTAATGAACGCACCGCAGCTTCTACAGAGTCACAAATAGATATAACAGCAGCCTCTTTAGTTTGCGGTTTCGGACCAGGGTACCGGAAATCTGCTTCTCTTGTTGTTGGGTTCTGTTCTTTCTCTTTGAAATAAAAATACTTTAACAATGTGGTACCATGATGTTGCATTGCGACATCGATAATCTCCTTAGGCATACGATGCTTCTTGAGTAGTTCTGCACCATCATAAGGATGGCGTATAATAATTTCAGCACTCTGCTCAGGTGAAATCATGTCATGTGGATTTTTAATGGACAATTGATTTTCAATAAAATAATGCGGTCTTACCGTTTTCCCAATATCATGATAATAGGCAGCTACTCTAGCTAATAACCCATTTGCCCCAATTGCATCACATGCAGTTTCACTTAAATTAGCAACCATAATGGAGTGATGGTAAGTTCCAGGAGCTTCTGTTAAGATTTTTTTGAGTAATGGTTGATTAGGACTAGATAATTGTAATAGCTTTATATCAGATAGTATACCAAGACCTGTTTCAAAAAATGGTAGTAAGCCTATTGTTAAGACAGCTGATAAAAAGGCAGAGGCTAAACCATATCCAGATAAAAGTAATAAATCAGCTAATGAATATTTTTCAAAGGACAAGAATACAAATAATAGTATCGTAACAATATTCGCAATGGACATTCCGATACCAGATCGAACAATCGATAATCGATCCTTAACATTCATTAAACATACGATCGCAGCAAATTGTGAGAAAAAGAAATAGACAACCGCTTCTATATTAAGCGTACCTGGTATTTGCCCATTAAATATGATACCACCAAGAATAGCATATAATGCCGTTAACACGATAGCTAATCGTTCATTGATTAGCTGCTTAACTAAGAGAACCCCAGTTGCTACAGGCACAATAAAGAAGAGCTCATTAGCATGTGTCGTAAATAGACTAATCGTCTTCATTAAAGAAACAACGAAAAAGCTGATTAATAAGATAGAAGCAATAGCTCCTTTATCCAATCTCTTATAATTATCGATTCGATTCATCTCATAAAAAATGATCGATCCAATCAATAAAATGAGAATAGCTAATCCGATAACTGGAAATACATTACGGTCTTCATTTAAAAGTCCAACTAATTGAAGTTTTTCATATACTTCGTTTGTAATGGTCTCTCCTTCTCTAACAATTACTTCACCAGCATTAATCATAACTGGTTCAACCGTACTAGCTGCCTGTTTTCTTGCCTCTTCTGTCTTATCAGCATCGTAGAAAGAGTTCTCAACAATAACAAATTCGGTCAATTCTTGTAATGCCTCAATTAAATTATCATCTAATGTAGAATAGCGAATATTTTCTTTAATACTTTCGATGGCACTATTCATATTCGCTGTTCGTACACCAGTTTCGTATACCTCTTGAACGTAGGTAATGAACAGTTCTTCCCCTTGTTCTCTTTCCTCAGGTGATACATCAATTAACCTAAGAAATACACTGTCATCCACTTTTTCCGTTATACTGTTGGATATTAATTGTTTTAATCGTTCTACTTTTTCACGATTGTTTAAAGGAACTGGTGCGTCGCTATCATCCTCTTTCATGGACTCCGCTTCTAATTTTTCTACAGCATTAAATATTTCTGCTATGTATCCAATCTGTTCCTGGGCTATTTCTGTTGAAATATCAAATCGATCCTGTACGGATTGATAAACTTCTCTTGTCTTCCTCTTCGTCTCTTGTTGATTTTCTATTGTAATTGGTGAACGAATAGTTTCTCTTGCCGTTGTGAGAGGCTCAATATCATACGTTTCCGTATATACATTATTAAAGGATAATAGAAAAAAATAAAGGCTTAATGCGATAATCGGTACAACAATACGTAGAAATTTGCTTCGCGTTTTCATAATATATTCTATAATATTCTTAAACGAATTCATGATTTCACCTCTTTATCTTCATATTTCCCATCAAGTAATTCATTATTTCGAAAAATAAAGAAATAAGACCCTCCAAACGGGTCTCCTAGACTAATCAATCTTGTTGCTTTTTTCGTATGCATCAATGATTCGCTGTACCAATGGATGCCTCACTACATCTGTTTGTGTAAGATGGACAAAAGAAATTCCTGTTATAGCACCTAACATTTTCTCTGCCACATGTAGTCCAGACCTTTTTCCTTTCGGTAAATCAATTTGCGTTACATCACCAGTTATAACCATTTTCGAACCAAAACCTAGTCGAGTCAGGAACATCTTCATTTGTTCAGGAGTTGTATTTTGCGCTTCATCTAAAATAACAAAGGCATCATCTAGTGTACGTCCTCTCATATAGGCTAGAGGAGCAATCTCAATTGTCTCTCTTTCTATTAATCGTAGTGTATGTTCTGCCCCTAATACATCATTTAAGGCATCATACAATGGTCTTAAGTAAGGATCAACCTTCTCTTTCAAATCGCCAGGCAAAAATCCTAAGCTTTCACCTGCTTCAACAGCTGGTCTAGTTAAAATGATTCGCTTTACTTGACCATTCTTAAGGGCTTGAACAGCCATAACAACTGCAAGATAAGTTTTACCTGTTCCTGCAGGACCTATACCAAATACTAAATCATTCTCTCTTATGGCAGTTATATAACTTTTTTGTCCAAGGGTTTTAATCCGAATGGACTTTCCTTTCACATTTTTTGTGATAACATCCTCAAATAGCGTTTCAAATTGATTGATTCTACCTTCCTTTGCAAGCTCAATCGCATAAACAATATCACGCTCAGCTATTGTTATCCCCTTACGGACTATGTTTAGAAGGGTTAAAAGGATATCCTGTACAATTGCAATATCACTATCAGTTCCAGAAACACTAATTTTCTCTCCTCTTGTTATAATAGAGACGTTAAGTTTTTCTTCAATATGTTTTAAGTATCTGTCATTATTCCCAAAAAGCTCGAGAGCCTCTTCTGGATTGGTTAGTTCAATATCAATTGCGTTTAAATTATCAGGCATATTCAATCTCCTTGAGTTATAGGTTGTGCTTTAGCAATATTTTCCTCAACTGTCATATACAATTCTAATTTAACTTTACCATTCTCTACAGATTCATGCAAAACTTTTTCTGATACAATCTTAGCTTCCGGTCCAAGCTGCAGTTGAAGCTCCTCCTTCGCTTGTTCGATACCTGCTTTTCTTGCCTGTTCCTTCGTTCGTTCTAACTCGTGATACTGTTTTTCACTTAAAGTTGTTTCGATTATTTTTAACGGCAAATCCCATTTTATGAATTTTATTGGCGTTTCGACGCTATCATAGTGAATCTCCTCATATTCAGGTGATCCGAATCCCCATATTGGTAATTTAAAGTTACGAATGCCTAAATAATATTTTTTCTCCTGTTGTCCAGTAACAAGTTCATAATTTTGATTTAATGGAATACTAACATTCATTTCGTACCATGTTCTAGCAATAATTTCACCTTCTGCTGGTACGACTATCGAGTTATTTTTCTTTTCTTTTTCATTATCCTGATTCTGTGCTATTTCATTTAATGTACCCGAAACTAGAACTTGTCCAGGCTGCACGTAATCATTAATTTCCACTTTTGGTAAGCCTTTTGCGACATACATTTTCTTGATAACACCCTTCTTTGTCGCCACTAAGTCCCTCGGTCCCCCTATTTCTTCCTCTTTAACAACAATTTTTTCTACTCCTTCTAATTGAAAGGTTGTCCCTTTTTGCCTCACACCAACCCAAAGCAATTCAGGAATGTCATTGGTTAGTTTCTGCTGGATAATTCCTGGTGAATCTAATGTAAAAATCCAAGCACCTGGATGAATACCATACTCATCTAGTTGTTTGGCGATTTTTTCTTCGATTTCGATAGGTAAATCACCCGTTACCTCTACTTTCCAAATGATATTAGACATAAAAAGGATCATTAATATACTCATCACGAACGATAGGACAAATTCTCTTCTTCTTATAAAGCGACTTATTATAAATGGGTAACCTTTCCGTTGCTCAAACGTAATCTTATATTTTTTATCACGTCTTAATTGTTTAATTCTAGCTATATCAGATAGCCTAACATTACCACTACACGTATCGTTACCTTCCCTTTTAATATTCCATACGGTAATACCACGATTGGCACATGCTTGGAAAAAATGATCTGGCAAACGACCTTTTACCACAATTCTTACATATCCCTTGAAATATGACCCCTGTATCTGTTTCATTTCGTCCTCCCATTAACTAACGTTTATCCTGGAATAAACTTAACATCTGTTATGTTTCCTTCCAGTAATATTTCTTCTGGTAACATCATCTTTAGTACAAATGACGATCCTTTTATTTGGATATAGCCCTTTGTTGTTTTTAACCTTAATTCGTCGTCCGTGAATACGGCGAGTCCTTTATGATTTTCAATGTATACATGTATTTGGCCAATAATCGTTATTCTGGGTAGTTCCATTACAACATCAGAAGGCAGTGCAAGGTATTTTACTAGCCATGGTCGTAATCGTTGTTGTAATTTCTTCACAGATGTGAGCCCCCTCTCACATACATATTTATGAGAAACCGAAACAGATAAGAACTAAAAAACCCAAAAGCATCATAAGGATGCTTTTGGGTTTCATTATCGTGATATATGTCTTTTTCTCTCTGTTATTACATTTTGGTAAGGCTTCCTTGCTCTTGGTGGGCCTAGCACCTCTGACATAATGATGCCTTGTACTAATCCACGTCGATTAAGGCCAGTCTTTACCTCTTTCTTAAATTTCTCTTTATTTTCAACTACCTTGTTCGTAGCCTGATGCTTAATCGCATCCTGTATACTAGATCCTAATCCCACATCCTGTTGACTTATGTCATCAAGATTCACCTTAGATCCAGTATTCATCCTGCTTTTTAACTGTTCCATTTGCTGCTTTTGCTGTTCTTCAATAGAAGGTTGCACAGGAGCAGTTCTTTGAGTCGTACTCCGCGTTCTCTCTTGACCTCCTGAAGGGGTAGGATTTGGTCTAGGTACATTCGTTGGTCGACTTGGTGTTCGTTGCTTTTTCTCATTTTGCTCATTGTTGCCAATCATTCCTTTAATAATCCCAAAGAGGATAATGGCAATGAGAGGTAAAAAATTTAATATTTCTTCCATCATGTCCCCCCTTCCTGTTAATAGCAACTAAATTACTTATTCTCATCGTTGTTTTCTTTAGATAATTTTCCGATAGAATCACGCATATCAGTGTCTGCATTAATATTTTCGTAATTCAAATAATCCATCACACCTAATTTTCCAGAACGTAATGCTTCTGCAAGTGCAAGTGGTACTTCCGCTTCTGCTTCCACCACTTTCGCACGCATTTCTTGTACACGCGCAACCATTTCTTGTTCTTGCGCTACTGCCATCGCACGACGTTCTTCGGCTTTTGCCTGTGCAATATTTTTATCTGCCTCTGCTTGGTCAGTTTGTAGAATCGCTCCAATGTTCTTACCGATATCAACATCTGCAATATCAATCGATAGAATTTCGAATGCTGTACCAGCATCTAACCCTTTAGAAAGGACAGTATGTGAAATAGAATCTGGGTTTTCTAAAACTTTTGCATGTGTTTCTGAACTACCAATTGTACTTACGACACCTTCCCCAACACGGGCGATGATTGTTTCTTCACCAGCACCCCCTACTAGACGATCGATGTTAGCACGTACTGTAATTCTTGCTTTTGCTTTTACCTCGATACCATCCATGGCAATACCAGCAATAAATGGTGTCTCAATTACTTCAGGGTTAACACTCATTTGTACTGCCTCTAATACATCACGACCAGCAAGGTCAATAGCTGCAGCACGTTCAAATGATAACTCAATATTTGCACGATGTGCAGCGATCAAAGCATTTACCACTCTATCAACATTACCACCAGCTAAGTAGTGACTTTCTAGTTGATTTGTTTTAACATCAAGTCCTGCCTTGTGTGCTTTAATTAATGGGTTAATTACTCGACTAGGTACCACTCGACGTAGACGCATTCCGATTAATTGAAGTATACCTACCCGAACACCAGCAGCTAATGCACTAATCCAGAGTGTAACAGGTATAAAAGTAAATAGGATTGCAATTGCAATCAAGATCACAGCGATTAAAATCACCGGAAAAATGTATTCTTGTGGATCCATATAAAATTCCTCCTAAAGTTTATTTATCTTATAGGTTATTAATTAACCTTATAATTCCCTAACTAGTATACGTGCTCCTTCAACTTTTACTACTTTAATTGGTACATTTGCTTGAATAAAACTACCTTCCGATACTACATCCACTCTGTCTTTCCCTAAGATAGCAACTCCAGAAGGTCTCAGAGCTGTTGCTGTAACACCTACCATACCAATTAATTCAAGTCGATTTTCATTGGACACATAGCCTAACTCTGTAGTTGTTCGGTCCCGAAGTATGACATGACGAAACACGCCTTTATCCAGACCTACTCTTCTAAATAAGATAACAGATGCAATGATGACAACTAGTAAGGCAATTGCAACACTTATCGTCATATGTCCAATATTAGCACCTGACATAAAGATTGAACCAATTATGGCACCAACTCCTAATAAGCCTAATATACCACCTGGAACAAAGAATTCAGCAATGAGAAGTGCTATACCGATTACTAAGATAATAATTGCTTCCATCCCAGCAAGTCCTGCAACCACATGACCATAGAAAAATAATACTAATGAGATTATTCCTATACTACCTGGCACACCAAATCCCGGGGAGTACAGTTCAACAATTAATCCCAAGCCTGCTAGTGATAATAGGATGGAAATAACGATTGGGTTCGTAATAAATCTAGCTATGTTCTCTGCAAGAGTAGTTTCTGTTTGAATAATAGTTGCATTCGATAATCCTAGCTCATGCAGCAATTCAGTACGGTGGGATACAATTCCTTCAGCATACCCGACTTCCACCGCTTCTTGTGGTGTTAAGGTTAAAAATTCTCCCTCCGGTGCATCTAGTTCGGGTAAATCAATACTAGAATCTGCCATGGCAGCTGCATATAGAGGGTCTCTTCCACCAGCCTCAGCGGCACTAGTCATGGCCTTTAGCCAAGCTGACTGTGCTTTCTTGTCAGCCGCAGTCCCATCTGAATTAATAACACCACTTGCTCCCATCGTAGCTCTTGGAGTCATATATATGTTATCGGTATGAAGCGCTATATAAGATCCAGCAGATAGGGCTTGACTAATAATAAATGATGTTGTTGGAATATCTAAATCAGCAATAATCGTTCCTATATTATCAGCCGCTTGCACGCTTCCACCTGGAGTATTAATCTCAAAAATGATGTGATCTGCACCAGCTTCTACAGCCTCTTTAGTTGTTCTAGATAGAAAGGCTTCTAATCCCCGTTCCACATCATTTTCAATCGGGATGACATAAATCAGCTTACCCCCACCCTGTTCATCCGCATGTGCAACTTCTCCAGTATTAGGTGAAAATACCGATAAAAACAAAGTAGCGAATATGGCAATATAGAGTATCAATCGTTTTTTCGGCAATGATGGCACCTCCTTTATACACCTATTCATACGTTGTGAGTCTATGTAAGGTTTCAAAAAAGATTAAAAAATGGTTATTAACTATAGTAAATAGTATCATAATTTGATGGTGGAACGGTAGGGATATGAGAAAGGATAGGATATAAATTTCATACCACCATTATGTATAAGGGAAAAAAGACGGTCTTAAGCAAAATCCAATAACACATTACATTTTAAAGTTCCCATTTAAGTAAAAAACCCTTGCCTATCAGCAAGGGTTTCTTGGGTATACTAATTCAAGAATTCTTGAACTAATTTATTAATTTTAGAGCCATCAGCTTTACCTTTTACTTTTGGCATAACCGCACTCATCACTTTACCCATATCTTTTTTTGAAGATGCACCAGTTTCTTGAATCGTTTCTTGAATAATAGCCGAAAGCTCTTCATCTGAAAGTTGTTTAGGCATATATTCTTGAATGATTTTGATTTCCGTTTCAAGTTTTTCAACAAGATCATCGCGTCCAGCTGATTTAAATTCTTGGAGGGAATCTTTTCTTTGTTTCATTTCTCTTGATAAAATTGATAATTCTTCGTCTTCCGATAAATCACTTTTACCAAGCTTTATCGATTCGTTCTGTAATGAAGCTTTAACCATGCGAATCACACTAAGTTTTTCTTTGTCCTTACTCTTCATCGCTTGCTTCATATCATCGTTCAACTGTGTAAGTAATGACATCTTCTAGCACCTTCTTTAGAATTTACGCTTTCTAGCAGCTTCAGATTTCTTTTTACGACGAACGCTAGGTTTTTCATAGTGTTCACGCTTACGATATTCTTGTAGTGTCCCACTTTTTGCAACACTACGTTTAAAGCGACGAAGAGCATCCTCAAGAGACTCGTTTTTACGAACGCGAGTTGTATTTGACATGCTAATTTCCCTCCCTCCGAAGCATAAAACAGATTATAAAGACGAATGACATATCACACGCCTTTTGTAATTATAATATAACACGAAACATCGGTCAACTGATTATTTCTTGTTCGTGTTTTTTTCTTTCTCTTACAGTTTGAGACTACTATTATTTAGGCAATATCATTAATAATCAGAAGACCCTTGATTACCATTGATAATGTCTACTCCTGCACTAGCACCAATTCTTGTTGCACCCGCACTAATCATGGCTTCTGCTCCAGCTAGGTCACGAACTCCACCAGATGCTTTTACTCCCACATCCGGTCCTACTGTTTTACGCATTAATGTAATATCTTCAACGGTTGCGCCTCCTCCAGAGAATCCTGTTGAAGTTTTTACAAAGTCGGCTCCAGCTTCTTTAGCGAGTTTACAAGCACGTACTTTTTCATCGTCTGATAGTAGCGATGTTTCGATGATTACTTTAGTTAATGCTTGTCCTTTAGCAGCCTCAACTACAGCTTGAATATCTTGCTTAACAAATTCATCATTACCTGCTTTCAATTCTCCAATGTTAATGACCATATCTACTTCTGTAGCACCATCGGAAATTGCTTGTTTTGTTTCAAATACTTTTGCTTTGGTAGACGTTGCTCCTAATGGAAAACCGATTACTGTACATACTTTTACTTCCGTATCTTTTAAATACTCATAACATAAGGATACCCAATGTGGATTAACACAAACGGATGCAAATTTGTATTCTTTCGCTTCTTCTACAATCTTTAGAATACTATCTTTTGTTGTATCTGGCTTTAAAAGCGTATGATCAATATATTTTTCTAAATTTTGTATCATGGTTAACTCCCCTTTATCAGTTGTACGTACCTCTTAGGTATCATAGCATTTTCTAAAATAAAAAGCTATTTATTATCGGTTATTCTAAATAAAATGCCCAGTCTTACGACTAGGCATTCATTTTTAGTTTACTATGAGTGGCATTTTCCATAATTCTTACAAAAGTACCTTCGTTATATGGATAACCTGATTTTGTTATTTTTACACGGACAATCTTTCCGATCATATCAGGTGTACCTTCAAACTTCACTTTGAGGTAGTTATCCGTATAGCCGACTAACATATTCGGATTATCCTCTTCTAGTGCACGTTCTTCTGGAATTACTTCAAGTACTTCATTTTCATATCGGGATGCATATTCTTTTGCAAGTTCCTCTGATAGATCTATCATCCGTTGAACTCGCTCATTTTTCACATCTTCTTCAACTTGATCTTCCATTCTAGCAGCAGGCGTCCCTGTTCTGCGAGAAAACGGGAATACATGTAGTTCGGAATAACCAACTTTTTTGATAAAATCATATGTTTCCATAAACTCTTCTTCTGTTTCTCCAGGGAATCCAACAATGACATCAGAAGTAATCGCAAGATCTGGTAAAGCACGACGAATTTTCTTTACTTTTTGATAGTAATAATCTGTTGAATACTTTCTTCTCATACGTTTTAATACAGAGTCAGAACCAGATTGTAATGGGATATGTAAATGACGGACTATCTTCTCAGATTGATCTAATACATCAATGACTTCATCGGTAATCTGACTTGCTTCAATAGAAGATATACGTATCCGTTGCAACCCTTCAACTTTAGACTCTAAATCACGTAAAAGCATTGCAAAGTTATAGTCATTTAAATCTTCCCCATAGCCAGCAGTGTGGATTCCTGTCAATACAATCTCTTTATAGCCAGCATCTACTAATTTTTGAGCTTGATCTAATACACTTTCAGGATCTCTAGAACGTAATAACCCTCTAGACCAAGGAATAATACAGAATGTACAGAAATTATTACAACCTTCTTGAATTTTCAATGAAGCACGTGTTCTATCAGAGAATTCTGGTACGTCCATTTCCTCAAATACACGATTTTTCATGATGTTTGACACACCATTAATTGGCTCTTTCGTTTTCTTATGATCTTCAATGTATTGAATCATATTTTTACGATCTTGCGTACCGACTACAACATCCACGCCAGGTATTTCTAATATTTCACCAGGTGACGTTTGTGCATAGCACCCTGTAACACATACAATACCATCTGGATTTTTACGAACAGCTCTTCTAATAATTTGTCTACTTTTTTTGTCTCCTGAGTTCGTTACGGTACACGTATTAATAACATATACATCGGAATCATGGTCAAAATCTACACGTTCATAACCTTGCTCCTTAAACATCCGCCATATTCCTTCTGTTTCATAATGATTTACCTTACACCCTAATGTATGAAATGCAACTGTTGGCATTACTAGTCCTCCAATTCTTCCAAATGGTACGAAATACTAGCCAGTGCGTATAAAGCAGCTGTCTCTGTCCTTAAAATTCTAGGACCTAATCGAACAGGGATAAAGTTATGTTCTTTCAATGTATCAACTTCATCAGTTGAAAAGCCACCCTCTGGCCCAATACATATCATAACTCTTTCTCCCTTGTTTAGCTTGCTCACAACACTTGCAAATGATTGGAAAGAAGCAGTTTTTGCCTCTTCTTCATATGCGAAAAGTCGTACATGATAGGTATTACTCTCCTCAATAAACTGCTTTAACTTCATTGCTGGCTTAATTTCTGGTAAATGATTGCGATGGGATTGCTCACTTGCTTCTTTAATAATTTTACGATAACGTGTTAATTTCTTTTCTTCCTTCTTAGCATCCCATTTTACAACAGATCTATCAGCCTGAAAAGGGATAAAAGCACTCGCACCTAGTTCGGTTCCCTTTTGCAGTACCAAATCCATTTTATCGCCCTTCGGTAAGCCTTGCGCAATCGTTACATAAACAGGTAGCTCGCTATCTCTATCTAGCCACTCTACAACTTTTGCAGTTACGGAATCCGTATCCATTTGTACAATTTTACAAATAGCTCCCTTTGAAGCTGGTGGATTACAAATTATCCTGTCATCTACCTGCATACGCATTACTCTTAACATATGGTGAGCATCATCACCTTCAATTACTACAGTATCATTTCTCCAATTCTCTGTTGGAACAAAGTACCTTTGCATAAAAAGCACCTACTTTTTCTTCGCTACTACAGAAACCCAGTCTTCCAGTTCATTAACTTCGATTATTTCAAAACCCTGGTCCTCTAACTGCTCTAAGACCATTTCCTTTTTCGCTTGAATGATGCCAGAAGTGATAAAATAACCACCCTGAATAAGGTTATCCCATGCTTCCTTAATAAATCGAACAATGATTTCTGCTAATATGTTAGAAACAATGACATCCACATTCATATGAACATCCTGCAACAAATTATTTTGTTTTGTATGGATTAATTGATCAACTTGATTGACTTTTGCATTCATTGTCGTACTAGTCACAGCAATTTCGTCTAAATCATACGCATAAATTTCCTTAGCACCTAGGAGTGCTGATGCAATACTAAGTACACCTGAACCACATCCAACATCGATTACCGTTTCATTGCCTTGTAAATATTTCTCTAATGAACGAATACTTAAAATCGTGGTTGGATGTGTCCCCGTACCAAAGGCCATCCCAGGATCTAATTCAATAACAATCTCTTCTTTAGACTTTGGTGTATATTCTTCCCAAGTTGGCGTAATGGTAATTTTATCGGAAATTTGTACCGGTTTATAATATTTCTTCCATGCCGTTGACCAATCCTCTTCATCTACTTCACTCAATGTAATCTGATTTTCACCAAGATCAATATCAAAGGTTCTCAAATTGTTTACTGCTAACTTGATTGCATCAACTGTCTCACCCAAGGAGCTATTAGTAGGTAAGTAAGCCTTTATATATACACCCTCTTCTGGATAATCATTGGCATCAAGCTCAAAAATCTCACCATACATCGTGTCCTTCTCAATGATTAAGTCTAGCGGGTCTTCAATAACAACACCACTTGCTCCCAAATCATGCAGGATATTGGAAATCGGTTCGATAGCTTCATTTGTGGTATGGATACAAATCTCTGACCATTTCAAGCAAATCTCACTCTTTTCTTTTTCATTATAGTCTAGTGTTCTGGTTCCTATCATAATTATGTATTAGGGAATTAGGTTAAACCTATTCCCCTTTAAATGCTCTTTTGAATTTCTGGAAAAGTGAATCCTCTTGTTCCTCTGCTTTACCATTACCAGAAATCTCGTTAAATTCTCGTAATAATTCCTTCTGACGATCCGTTAATTTAGAAGGTGTTACAACGCGAACTTTAATGTGTTGATCTCCTTGTCCATAACCTCTTACATTAGGTGCTCCCTTACCTTTCAGACGAAATACCTTACCAGTCTGAGTGCCAGCAGGGATTTTTAGCTTCACCTTACCATGTACAGTTGGAACCTCTACTTCATCACCAAGAGCAGCTTGTGCAAAGTTTAATGGTAGCTCACAGTAAATATGATCTCCTTCTCGAGTAAAGAATTCATGGTTACGTACTTGAATGACAACGTATAAATCACCACTAGGACCACCATTCTTACCAGGTTCCCCTTTTCCTGCCACACGAATTTGTTGTCCATCATCAATACCAGCAGGAATGGTGATATGAATTTTTTTGTTCTTTTTAACAGTACCTTTTCCAGTACATGTTGTACATTTTTCTTTAATAACCTTTCCAGATCCATCACAATAATGACAAACTCGGCGGTTTACTACACGACCAAATGGTGTATTTTGTTCGGTATTCAATTGACCAGAACCATGACAGTGAGAACATGTTTCTGGCTTAGTACCGGGCTTTGCTCCAGATCCATGACATGTAGCACATTGTTCATCTTTAGGTATCGTAATATCTGCTTCCTTACCGAAGATAGCTTCCTCGAAATCTAATATCATTGTATATTGTAAGTCTGCACCTTGTTGTGGAGCGTTCGGATCTCTCCTACGTCCCCCTCCACCAAAGAACATGTCAAATATATCGCCAAATCCACCAAAATCCTGTGAACCTCCGAAGCCACCAAAGCCTTGGCCTCCATTCATTCCGGCATGGCCGAATTGATCATATTGTGCACGTTTTTGATCATTGGATAATGTCTCGTATGCTTCCTTCACTTCTTTAAATTTATCAGCAGCATCTGGCTCTTTGTTTACGTCTGGATGGTATTTACGAGCTAATTTGCGGTATGCCTTTTTGATTTCTTCTTTAGATGCGCTCTTATCTATACCTAAGACTTCATAATAATCTCGTTTTGACACTCTGTATCACTCTCCCGAATCACTTTCACATAGAGTAAATCATAACATTAACAACATTATGATGGCAAATGGTTCATTGCTTGTGCTTTAGTAGATTTAGTTAAAAATCCATATCCTCAGATCGAATAACACACTGGATACTTACAAATAATGATAGCTTCCTATATTCTGCTCGTACTCTACAAGTGGCCTCATATCCGTTTGAAATTTGTGTGTGACATACGAAGCACCTTGCCAACTAATGGGGTGAACCAACTTAACTTAAAAAAGTCAAAGTCAAGAAGGTCCTGACTTTGACTTTTTTGTTCAAGTATTTACTTATTTTTTCTCTTCGTCATCGACTTCTTGGTAATCAGCGTCTACTACATCATCTGACGTGTTTTGAGCTGCTTCATCTTGACCGGCTTGGTTTGCTTGGGCCATTTGTTCATATAGCTTCACAGATAACTGTTGTACTTGTTCTTGTAAAGCTTCTTTTTTCGCTTTAATTTCATCGAGGTCATTACCCTCTAAAGCTTTTTTCAACTCTTCTTTAGCTGCTTCTGCTTTTTGTTTTTCCTCATCCGAAACTTTATCCGCTAAATCTTTTAGCGTCTTATCGGTTGTAAAGATTAATTGTTCTGCTTCATTACGAAGCTCCACTTCTTCACGACGCTTCTTATCAGCTTCCGCATTTTCCTCTGCTTCTTGTACCATACGTTCTACTTCTTCATCTGATAAACCGGAAGAAGATTTAATTGTAATGGATTGCTCTTTATTCGTACCCATATCTTTTGCACGTACATTAACGATACCGTTAGCATCGATATCAAAAGATACCTCAATTTGTGGTACACCTCTTGGTGCTGGTGGGATATCCGTTAATTGGAAGCGACCAAGTGTTTTATTGTCTGCTGCCATTTCACGTTCCCCTTGAAGAACATGAATGTCTACAGCGGTCTGATTATCAGCAGCTGTTGAGAATACTTGTGAATGACTAGTAGGGATCGTTGTATTACGTTCAATTAGTTTCGTAAATACGCCACCCATAGTCTCAATACCAAGTGAAAGTGGTGTAACATCAAGTAATACAACATCTTTTACATCACCTTGTAAGACACCACCTTGAATAGCAGCGCCTAATGCTACTACTTCGTCTGGGTTTACCCCTTTAGATGGCTCTTTACCAATTTCACGTTTGATTGCTTCTTGTACTGCTGGAATACGTGTTGAACCACCAACTAAAATAACTTTATCAATATCACTTGCAGTTAAATCCGCATCGCGTAATGCTTTACGAGTAGGGATCATTGTACGTTCAACTAGATCAGAAGATAACTCTTCGAATTTAGAACGTGTTAAGTTCATCTCTAAATGTAATGGACCAGCTTCTCCCGCAGTAATGAATGGTAATGAGATTTGTGTTTGGGAAACACCTGATAGATCTTTTTTAGCTTTTTCAGCAGCATCCTTTAGACGCTGCATTGCCATTTTATCTTTTGCAAGGTCAATTCCGTTTTCTTTTTTGAATTCAGCAACTAGATGCTCGATGATAACTTCGTCAAAATCATCTCCACCTAGTCGGTTATCCCCTGCAGTTGCAACTACTTCAAATGTACCTTCACCAATATCTAGGATTGATACATCAAATGTACCTCCACCAAGGTCGTAAACAAGGATAGTTTGATCTTCATTTGACTTTTCAATACCATAAGCTAAGGCAGCTGCTGTGGGTTCGTTAATAATACGCTCCACTTCTAAACCCGCAATTTTACCAGCATCTTTCGTAGCTTGACGTTCTGCGTCATTAAAGTATGCAGGTACTGTAATAACTGCCTTATCCACTTTTTCACCAATATAATCTTCAGCGTATGATTTTAAATGCTGAAGAATAATAGCAGAAACTTCTTGAGGTGTATATTCTTTATCTTCAATTTCTACTTTATAATCTGTACCCATATGGCGTTTAATAGAAAGAATCGTATTCGGGTTAGTAATAGATTGACGTTTTGCTACTTCCCCTACCTGTCTTTCTCCATTTTTAAACGCTACAGCTGACGGTGTCGTACGGTTCCCCTCAGGATTAGGGATAACAACCGCTTCTCCACCTTCCATAACTGCAACACAAGAGTTTGTTGTTCCTAAATCAATTCCGATGATTTTACCCATGAATTATTTCCTCCTTGACAAGATAGCCTTCTTTAAATTATTGGTTTACTTTTACCATAGCAGGACGGATAACACGATCTTTCATCATGTATCCCTTTTGTAGTTCTTCTACTACCGTATTCGGTTCAAAGCCTTCTTCCTCAACCTGCATAACGGCTTGATGAATATTGGGATCAAATTCTTTCCCAATAGCTTCGATAGGTTCAACACCTTGTGATTTTAATGCATCCACAAGCTGTCTATATACCATCGAAATCCCATCTAACAAGTTCTTATTAGCATCTGTAGTTTCCACTTGTAAGGCGCGCTCGAAATTATCGATTGCAGGTAAAAGCTCTGTAACAAGATCCTGTGCTTTATACTTGCGCTCCGCTTCCCGCTCTTTAATGGAACGTTTTTTGTAGTTATCAAATTCCGCTTGTGTTCGTAATAATCGTTGATATAACTCTTCTTTTTCTTGTTGAACTTTAGCCAACTCTGCTTCTAGCTCCGTTGCTTCTGAATCAGGTTCAATACCTTCTTCTTCAATAGTTACTTCTGAGTCGGCAGTTTGATCTTCCTTTTCAACTTGTTCGTCAAGTTTCTTCTCATCCTCGACCCCTGTAACATCTTTTTCTTCCATGATTCGCACCTCCAAAATACAACTCAGAAAGACATATTCTTCCCATGTCTTTACCCGTTGTTTTTATACCATAAGTATAAAGCATCTGTCATTTCATTTGATAGCGCATTTAATAATGTAATTACTTTTCGATATTCCATCCGAGTAGGTCCAATTAGCGCAATAGTTCCCATTTGTTCACTCCCTAATTGATAGGAAGCAGTAATTAAGCTGAAATCCTTTATTACGTCAACTTTATTTTCATTTCCAATGGTCACCTTTATTCCATGTTGTGGTGTCTTTAATAAATTTACAACCTGATTCTCGTTCTCCATCATTTGATAGAATGATCGAACTTTATTAATATCATTAAATTCTGGTTGTGTTAATAAATTTGTTTTTCCACCTATATAGAGCTTTACCGGTTGATCATGGAAGAAAGCAGACGATAAATATTGAAAGGACTTTTCAAAATCACGAACGTATATTCTCATTAATGATACTACTTCCGTTGTTATAACGTCTGGTAATCGTGCCAGCGAAACGCCCTTTAATCGTTCATTTAAGATATTGACGATTTTCTCCAAGTCAGACGGGCTAATTTCTCCAGGAATCGTGAAGGAACGATGTTCAACGTGACCAGAGTCAGTAACCAATATTGCAACTGCCGTATGATCTGACAGTGGGACAATTTGCAACTGTTTTACTTTTGTTTCGAATATTTCTGGACCTAAAATGATGGACGTATAATTTGTTAAATCAGACAATACCTCAGCCGATTTTTGTACGAGCTTTTCAAAGTCAATAAATTCATCCCGAATTAGATCCTTCATTATATTTAAATTACTTTTATCAATAGACGGTGCAATGACATGGTCTACATAGTAACGATATCCTTTTTCTGATGGCACACGACCTGAAGAAGAATGTGTTTTCTCAATAAAACCCATTTCTTCCAAATCCGCCATCACATTACGGATAGTTGCAGCACTGAAGGATATTTCATCTTTTTTTGAAATCGCACGTGAACCAACTGGGTGGGCTGATTCAATAAAATCATCAATTATAACTTGCAAAATCATTAATTGCCTATCCGTTAACATTAATGATCACCCCTGTTAGCACTCTCTTATCTCGAGTGCTAATACTACTAATAAATTATCAAATCACGATTTTTTTGTCAATGCTATTGCCTCTAGATCTTCATCTTCCAACAAAAAATACTCAAATACATCATTTCCAAATAGTAATCCTTGCTGTGAAAGATGGATAGTCTCTTTATCATTAATTAACCAACCCTTTTGAACTAAATGTTCAATTTGTTGTTGATAGAGTAATTCATATGAAAAGCCAAACTTGTCCTGGAAGACTTTCTTATGGACCCCACGCAGTTTTCGTAACCCTAAGAACCATTCTTCCTCAATTTGCTCTTTTAAACCTATTGTTTCAACCTTTAGAATTGGTTTCCCATCCTCATTTGCTTGTTTGATATATGCAGGTAAGGGTCGAATATTCATGGTACGTTTTTCTGGTAAGTAACCACTCGCACCGGCACCAAAACCATAGTAATAATCATTATTCCAATAGGTCAAATTATGTTTACTTTCAAAACCAGATTTGGCAAAATTACTTATTTCATATTGTATTAGTCCACCTTGCCGCATTTTTGATTGCAGGATGTCATACATTTCTACCTCTTCTTCTTGAGCGGGTCGATGTAATTGCCCTTTTTTATAACGGTTATAAAAAATCGTTTTGGGTTCAATTTGCAAGGAATATGCTGAATAATGTGGTAAACCAAAGGAAAGTGCCTCGGTAACCGTTTTTTCAAAATGCTCAGGTGTTTGATTCGGTAAAGAGTAAATCATATCTAAACTAATATTAGTTAAGCCAGCCGTGCTTAATAGTTCAACCGTTTTATATACATCTTTTACCCGATGGGCTCTTCCAAGCTCCGCTAACATCACATCATCAAACACTTGAACACCAAGTGACACACGATTTATACCGTATTCCTTTAAGAGTTTCGCCTTATCTGCATCAAAGTCTCCTGGGTTAGCTTCAATGGTATATTCTTCACAATTCCAAACATCAAATTTTTCTTCCATAAACATTAATAATTTTTTTAATTGGGAATAGGTTAAAGCAGTAGGTGTTCCCCCGCCAATAAAAATCGTCTTGACGGAATGCTTACTACCTTGAATATGTGTGTTTATTTCATTTTCTAGTGCTTCTAAATATTCCGTTGCCAATTGTTCATTATAAAAGAACTTTGTAAAATCGCAATAATGACAGATGTGCTGACAGAACGGGATATGGATATATACTGATTGAATCATATTATGTCTCCTAACCATCCTAATACTTTTCTTCTATTGACATCTTCCGAAAAACTGTAGGCTCTATAATTAAAAAAGAAAAGGAAAAACTTTAATAAGTTCTTCCGTTCTCTCACTATTATTCATCATCCATTTTTAATACGGCCATAAATGCTTCTTGTGGTACTTCAACTGAACCAACCATCTTCATTCGTTTTTTTCCTTCTTTTTGCTTCTCTAGAAGTTTTCTCTTACGGGATATATCTCCACCATAACATTTCGCCAATACGTTTTTACGCATTGCTTTGATGGTTGATCTGGCAACTATTTTATTTCCAATTGCTGCTTGTACCGGAACCTCGAATTGTTGTCTAGGAATTAATTCTTTTAATTTCTCTACGATTTGCTTCCCGCGATCATATGAAAAATCTTTATGCACAATAAACGATAACGCATCAATTGTCTCACCATTTAGCAGGATATCCATTTTCACTAGTTTCGATGCTTGATAACCTAATAATTCATAATCAAATGATGCATACCCTTTTGTATTGGATTTCAATTGATCAAAGAAATCGTACACAATTTCAGAAAGTGGGATATGGTAAATCACATTGACTCGAATGTCATCGAGATATTCCATATCAATAAACTGACCACGCTTCTTTTGAGCAATTTCCATTACTGGTCCTACGTATTCATTCGGTACCATAATGGTAGCTTTCACATATGGTTCACGAATTTCTTGAATCTTCTGTGGATCTGGCATAACAGATGGATTATCAATCGTGATAACTTCACCGTCTGTTTGCTCTACTTCATAGATTACACTCGGAGCAGTAGTTATAAGATCAATTTTAAATTCACGTTCAATACGTTCTTGAATTATTTCCATGTGTAATAATCCTAAAAATCCACAACGGAAGCCAAATCCTAACGCTTGTGATGTCTCTGCTTCATATTGCAAAGCCGAGTCATTCAATTCTAATCGTTCAAGTGCCTCACGTAAATCGTTATATTTACTGGAATCTACTGGGTAAAGTCCACAATAAACCATAGGATTTAAGCGTCGGTATCCTGGTAACGGCTCTTTTGCAGGTTTGTCTGCTAGTGTAATGGTATCCCCTACACGTGTATCTCCAACATTTTTAATGGACGCGGTAATATAGCCAACATCCCCAACGTTTAGCTCTTTGAGTGGTAATTGTTTTGGTGTGAACACACCAACTTCGTTTACTTCAAATTCTTTACCAGTTGCCATCATTTTAATACGATCGCCAACTTTTACAGATCCTTCTTTCACACAAACATACGCAACAACACCACGATAGGAATCATATAAAGAATCAAATATAAGTGCTTTTAAAGGCTCATCTGGATCTCCAGCTGGTGGCGGGACGGCCTCTGTAATTCGTTCAAGAATGTCTTCGATACCAATATTCGCTTTAGCAGATGCTAAAATAACGTCATCAGGATCAATTCCGATTACATCCTCCAGTTCCTTTTTTACACGTTCTGGGTCGGCACTAGGTAGGTCAATCTTATTAATAACCGGAATAATTTCTAATTCATTATCTAAAGCGAGATAAACATTCGCAAGAGTTTGGGCTTCAATTCCTTGTGCTGCATCAACCACTAAAATCGCACCTTCACAAGCCGCCAAACTTCTAGATACTTCATATGTAAAATCAACATGTCCTGGGGTATCAATTAAATGAAATGTAAAGTCTTCCCCACTTTTACTCTTATATTGTAATTGTACTGCATTCAATTTAATCGTTATGCCACGTTCTCGTTCCAAATCCATTGCATCAAGAATTTGGTCTTTCATTTCACGTTTCGTAACGGTTTGTGTATTTTCTAAAATGCGATCAGCCAAAGTCGACTTACCATGGTCAATATGGGCTATGATAGAAAAATTACGTACATTCTCTTGTTTTCTTGCCATACGTGATGTTCACTCCTACTTGCCTTTACCCATTTTCGGTAAAGTACATATTTAATACATCCTAGTATTTGAAAAACTCGCATTCGCGCATTTTTGCGAATATGTTGTTTTTTCTTTTGCTGGTTAGGAAAGCTTATTATTCTTTCCTATCTGCCAACAATTCGATGATTGCTAGGATGATTATAGCAATTGGAGTCTATTGTTTCAAGAAAGAGTTGCCATAATCATACATAAAGACGCAATATCTTGATACCTTCGAATGTTTCACTTTCAAATACGACAACTAATCTAACGCAAGAAGTGGCTCAACTACGAGGGAAATATCGCATATTCGAGCCACATCTAGTACTATGAATTTATTTAGAAGAACAATTGGGAAATCTGATATAAAATTTCAACAACCATATCATAAAAACCTTGGACCACAACTTCTAAAAAAGATGCTGTCTTTTGGCTTAGCTGGTCAGGATTCGAAACAGAAAGCTCCTCGGTAATTGTAGTTTGATTAACGATTTCTGGATTTTCTGGCTTATCATTAGTAGTTTGTTGGACCTGTGAGTATGCTTCCACAATTTCACTAGCAGTACTTGTATCGGTCGCTGGTACATGTTTTCCAGTATGGTCAACACCTACGATAGCACCTACTAGAAAACAAATAACTAGTAGTAGCACCACAGATATAAACTTAAACATAATGATCTACCTCCTATTCCGAACTAACCTTCTCCGCATCCCAGTATAATTCACTAAACACTTCTGCTAAAGCGTCAGCAGATCGATATAATTCCTCTAATTTATTATCTATTCCACCAATTTCTACTGTTAAAGCATTCTCATGTAAGTCTTGGTTAAATACCCCATCGGTCCCTGCGCCTTTTTTAGGAGGTAATACTCCCCTACTTAGACCAGGGTATTTCTCTTGCATGAGCTTATGAAGTCTACTAGCAAACTCCAGATTCTTTTCATAATTCTCATTATCTCCACCTATTACAAAAGCAATCTTAGCGTATGCTTCTCCATCGATTTCCTTTGTGGTTGCTTCTCTTCTTAATGAATCCCGATGAATATCAAATATATACTGGATATCTTGATTATTGGCAAAAGCCTCCTGGACAGTACCACGAATCGAAGTGTAAGATTGCCAGTACTCCATGTTGTTCTGCTCCAATAATTTCATGTTATCAGTATCATCAAGCTTATTACCGATACCATATTTTTCAAGGGCACTAGAGAGACGCTCGCTTACTAATGTGACATTCACTTCACTATGCTGTGCTAAATTAGGATTAGTTACGCCCGGTAAATGAGGTAAGAATGATTCATAGTTATGTGTATTATAAATAAAAACAACTTCCCTATCTCCAGTTGTTGGTGCTCCCTCTGGTGTATCCTCTGGAGTTTCCACTTCAACCTCTTCATCAATCACTGCTTCCCTATCTTTTAAGACTTCCTCTAACGGAGGTGATGATTCCACTGGAAGATTCGTATAATTCGTTCCTTCCCCTGCAATGAAAATCTCACTATCATAAATCGAAAAACCGGGAAGTTCGTTTCCAAGTAAACTTCTCGGGTCATCTGGCCTGATGCTGGTTGCTATTTGAAAAAGAGTTGAGGATAAATTTGGCAATTCCGTTTCTGGCGGAAGTCCCTTCATAAAAATTCGATTTTCCATTCCTAATAAATACATAAAGGTAGAGCTCTCAATTTCACTTGTCCAATTCGTTAACGTATTGGACGATAACCGAAAAGCTGGTGAAATGGTGGTGAAAATTCCGATAAAGAGAAACAAAATAATCACACTAGCAACATATAAAACACTTTTTTTAACATATTGAGGTAATCTATTTTCACGTTTAAAACGATGAGGTCCTAGCATCATGTTCCACCTTCCTAGTTCGTCTTTAGTAAAATCTATGACGAATCCTCGGAAGGTAGAACTGTTATCTCTTATTTTTCACAAAATTTAATAGATTTATACGGTATTCTTATCGAGAGTAGGAGGCAATATTATTCACATCTACCGCCTCATGAAGGGCAGCGTTTATACCATTGGCCAAAACATGTGACATATCAACCATAAAACCATCTACTTCTTTTGGCGTAACCATCATATTATAGCCTGTTGGCGTTAGCACCTCTGAAATAAGTTCTCTTTTTTCTTCTTCAGATAGATTCCCTACAATCCCCATAAAGGTCTGTCTCTTTTCTGAATCTGGCAGATCTTCTTCGTTATACTTCTTACCCCCAAAAGACATACTAGCTGGGGCAAGTGCTTTAGATGGGCGATCCTTTTCTCGCCATTCCCTGCCGAAATGCTTCAGTATAAAATCGATGGTATCACTAGTTATGGTTACAGCATCAACAACTGTCGGTACCCCAATCGCCAATACAGGAACTCCTAGTGTTTCCTTACTAAGCTCCTTACGCTTATTTCCCACTCCTGAACCAGGGTGGATACCAGAATCAGATAATTGGATGGTTTCATTAACCCGTTCTATCGACCTGGATGCTAAGGCATCAATCGCTAACACAAAATCAGGCTTAAACTTTTCTACAATCCCAAAAATAATATTGCTTGTCTCTATCCCAGTAATCCCCATTACTCCAGGTGTTACGGCTCCAACTGGTCTATAGCCATCCGACACTGATTCATGTTCTAACTTAAATAAATGACTCGTTACAAGTACTTTCTCCACTGTCATAGGACCAAGAGCATCTGGTGTTACATTCCAGTTTCCTAATCCAACTATAAGCCCAGTTGCATTTTTCTTGATATTGTTTTTCTCAAGTAAATTCTCAATTTCTCGTGCCAGGATCTTTGCTGCATTATCTTGGCGTTTCGTATCCTGTTTCTTCACCCCATCTGCATAAATGGTTACATAGGACCCTGGTTTCTTTCCTAAAAGTTGAGCACCCTCATCATCTATTTCAACATAGGATATTTTAATACCATTTTCTTCGATATCCTTTAGTTTAACTCCTTTTATATGTTCATCAGAAGGGGTTTCCTTCTCAACGTACATATCCTTCGCTTCCACCGCTAAATCCGTACGAACTTGTAATTGGTTTTCCATCATATCCTTTTTATCCAAAATAAATCTCATCCTTTCAACTTGTTAACTACACAAATCTATAGAATTATCCTTAGCATTTTCACTAAAAACATACAAATTACCATGAATAAAGGATAATAGTTATTGAAAACACGCTCCAACTTTGGTACAATGTCTCTTGTTCAATGTAATGAACGTTTGTGTTTTTAGGAGGTGAAATCATGGCTAATATTAAATCCGCAATTAAACGTGTTGAAGTAAACAATAAAAAACGTGCTCAAAATCAATCAGACAAATCTGAAATGCGTTCACAAATAAAGATTTTAGAAAAATTTGTTGAAGCAAATGATGTAGAAAATGCTAAAACTGCGTTAACTGCAACAATTAAAAAAATTGATAAAGCAGTACAAAAAGGTCTTATCCATAAAAATGCTGGTGCTCGTCAAAAGAGTCGTCTAACTAAAAAAGTTAACGGTCTTGGTGCCTAAACAATAAAAAACGATCCTATTCGGGATCGTTTTTATTGTTTATCACGTTATTAACATTATTTTTTAATCAGATTATATAATAACATTTCAAAAGCTAAAGACTTTTCCATTTTTCCTTGTTTAATTATCGCATCTGTTTCTGTAAGCTGATCGATGATATATTCTAGCTTTTGCACAGTAAACTTCCCTTCTCGATTTAATGCAACTTTAATTACATAGGGATGAACACCTAGTTGCTTTTGCATTTGACCAGAACTATATCCCTTTTGCTTTAGAAGCTTTACTCGGAGAATTGTTCTAAACTGAAAAGCCAATAACCCAATTAATGCAATCGGTTCTTCCTTCATGATTTCTAAATCTTTATAGATGGTAATCGCTTTTGCAAGATTACCTTCTATCACCGTGTCCACAAGCCGAATACCAGAGCTAGTGATCGTATGGGATACTAATTCTTCTGCAACTTGTTTGGTCACCGTGCCCCCAGCACCAACATATAATGCTATTTTCTCTAGCTCACTTTCAATAATGTTTAAGTCGGTAGAAAGTTCATTTTCGAATATTTCAAATGCATCCTCATCAATCGTTACATGTAATTGTTTAGCTAAATTTACTATCCAATTTTTTAATTCGTACTCTTTAACCGGATTACATTCCGCTACCAACCCTTTATTTTTCAAAAGTTTACTGATTTTTTTCCGTTCATCTATTTTTTCATAAGGTGCGATGAGAACCAATACAGAATAATCTACTGGCATTTCTAAATATTGTTCGAGTACCGACAAATCATGTTCAAATGGCAGCTTGTCCGATTTCGCTTTAAGAAAAAGTGCATTCGTAGCAATTACCAATTTCTTTTCACCAAAAAAAGGATACGTCTCGACATCTGCAATGACTTCTTGGATGGATGTTTCGGTTAAATCATATGTAGAAAGGTTTTCTTCATCGTCTAGAACACCTTTAACCAGTAGATCCTTTATTTTCTGGATAAAATAGTTTTCTGTACCATATAATAAAATGACTTCTGGGATTTGCTTTTTTTTTATTTGTTTCACTACATCTGTGTAAGTCATGCTATTCACTCCAAATTCGTATATTCTTTATGGTAATCGGTCGAATGATGAATAGCAAGAAAAACCTGAGAGGGAAAATAGGGACAGGAATTTCCCTCTCTATCTATATGAACGTTTAACATAAAGCCCTAGGAACAGTATGTTAAACGATGTTTTTCTTTCACCTATAGCATGACCCTTCTCACCAAAAGTATAGTTGTTAAGTCTTTCTAATTTTGGCTATGCATAATTAATGTTTGACATTTTTGTATCTTTGGTGGATTTTTTTATGTAATTAATTTATACTAAAGGTTGATATGGGAGGGTTAGCTATGAATGAATTTGAAAAGGATCCACAATCAAAAAATAATGATGTAGTTGATTCCATTAAGGGTTTTGGCTTTTCTTTAGTTTTCTTTCTTTTAATCTTTTTTATCGGAGTAATCATTAGCGTAATTGGTCAATAAGTACATAAGTGTTTTTTCGTAACAAAAGAGACTGGGCTTTCTCCGGTCTCTTTTGTTTATTTGGTCTAATTTAGATTATGGCTTGAATTGATAAAACGTTCCATCATTTTCGCTATAACGATAAATAATAGCACCCGCCTGATCTGTTCTTAGAACAAGAGCCTGTTCTTTATGCAATGTTTCTAAAACATCACGAGTTGGATGACCATATCGATTATTTTTACCAACTGATATTAGCGCGTAATTGGGCTTAATCGCCGAAATAAACATTGGATAAGTAGAAGTACTACTACCGTGATGTGCTACTTTTAATACATCTACAGACAGATCAGGGAAAGTCTTGATTATTTCTTTCTCGGTTTCCTTATCAATATCTCCAGTAAATAGCCAATCTCGGCCACCTAGACTAATGGAAAATACGAGGGAATTTTCGTTACTGCCTTTTTTATCTACCCCAGGTGCAAGAATGTTAAACATTTTTCCTTTTATTTCCACAACTTGTCCTGCTTTTACTCTTAGTATTTCCCCTTGTGTCTGCTTATGAATAAGCTCCTCTTCAAGTTGGTAATACTCGCTTATCATTATCGTGTTCACTCGATAATCATCCACAATATATTTCACACTACCTGCATGGTCTGTATCCTCATGACTGATGATAATTGCATTTATCTCATATATACCTTGATACTGAAGAAAGGGTTTAATGACTCTAGTGTAATTTCGATTCGTAGCTTCCATACTTTCGAACGAAATCGCAGCTCCCGCATCGACTATAAACACTCCCTTACGAAATGGGAGTTCAATTACTATAGCGTCCCCTTGTCCTATATCTAACATGGTGACACTCCCATATGGAGATAAATATGGTCGAAGCATCAACGATACCAATAACATAGTTAATAACGTTCCATAAGCAAATGCTCTAGTTAACTTATCACGTAGAATCATCGCTAACATGAAAATCAACAGCGTATAATATATCACGATATAACTAGTAGGAAATTGACCATTCCACCACGGATAAAAAAGATTAGTATCGACTCCTTGTAATAAGCGTAGAAAAATCTCATGCACGAATGAAAATAGCTTGTCCATAAATACATGTAGGAATGAGATTGGTGAAATCAACAGTAGCAAAAACATAAGTGGGATCACAAAGAAAGTAAAATACGGAACTACGAAGACATTCAGTAATATGGATAGCGGATTAAAATTGTAAAAATAATTCATCTGAATAGGGAGAATGACAAGCTGTGAGATAAAACTTAATTTCAACATCTGAAATAACAAGGAATCACTACTTAACAGCCATTTTTTAGACAATATGATTGCAAAAGTAACCAAAAAAGAAAACTGAAATCCAATATGATAGATAATGTATTTATCGAAAATAATCAGCATGATGAAGACAATACTAATAACATCGGTTATCATGAGCTTCCGTTTCACTTTACGAAGAAAAAGAACGAGTAAAACCATAGAACTCGCTCGTAGCACAGAAGGCGCTCCACCTGCGAGAAAAGCGTATATTGGTAAAAATATCATCATAAGATATTGTGCTTTCTCTATGGTTAGCAGTTGAAGCTTTACCGTAAAGAAATACAGTAGTCCCACCACTAATCCAATATGAAGACCAGAAATAGCTAACAAATGAGACAAACTCCACCGTTGAAACAACTCAGTTATATCCTTTGAGATTAAACTATCATCTCCTAGAACAAGTGCAAGTATCCAAGCACCTGTCTCTTCAGAAAATTTACTATAAATATATTCCTTGATATTCTCTCTCATCGTATAGAGGACATTCAATCTATCACTACCATGACAACTAATATCCTCTATCGAGTTGATTACAATTTCATAATGTATTCCATTTGATGCTAAATAGGCTTGATAATCAAATTGACCAGGATTACTACTGCTTTCTAGTATATTGAGGTCGCCATGAATTTGACAGGATGCACCAGATTGAATGGTGGCGATAGTTGGATTTTGTCTATCAAGATTAAATAGCATAACTCTCATCGTATCTTTTGTATCATCATCTTTGAAATCAAATTGTAGCATCGTTTCTGTTTTGACGGGATAACGTATTATTTTCCCTGAGAATGTGACGTCAGAACGGTCTGTGTCAGGCTTGAGAGAATCAATGGGAGGGATATAAAGGAGGAAGGTAAGATAAACGACTAGGGAAAGCGTGATAGGAAACTTACCTAGCCGTTTCTTTTTAAACAATATGAATAGCCAAATGATAAAAGCTAAAAAAAATAGGATTGCATCAAACATGACAGATAATGCACTACAAACAACTGCAAAAGCAGCTATGTACCAATTACCGTTCATAAAAACGATTACCTTACTAAGCGGAATAATTCCTGTGCCTTTTCTTTAAGCTGATTGAATTCGCTCGTATCATGATGTTCCACTATCTTTAATAATTCTTCGACAACAGAAGCTTTCTCTTTGTAGTTCATATCTAATGCTAAGTAGTCTAATTCTACTTTCTCCGTTCTTACTCCGGCTTCCTTAAATAACTCAATTGCATATGAATGATTCTTATAATCCTCTGCATAGTATACCGTTGTAATACCACTTTGGATAAGTTGCTTCGTACATTGTAAGCACGGAAAATGGGTAACATAGATATCGGCATTTTCTGTAGGAACTCCAAACTTCGCACATTGAAGAAGAGCGTTAGCTTCTGCATGAACAGTTCGTACACAATGTCCATCGATAACATAGCAACCTTCATCTACACAATGAACATCGCCAGATACACTCCCATTATAACCACCAGCTATTATTCGTTTATCTCGAACAATCGTCGCTCCTACCATAAGTCTTGTACAAGTACTTCGCAACGATAATAAATGACTTTGTGCCATAAAGTATTGATTCCATGAGATTCTTTCCATGATCAGTCTCCTCTCTATATTAAATTAGTTTACCTTGTGAGTCCTACTACCGTCAATCGCTTAAGGAACTTGAAGCTCATCCTTGATTGCCTCTAATGTCTTCTCACCAATCCCTGTCACACTTAGTAAATCCTCTACTTGTTGAAAATAACCATTCGCATCCCGATACTCAACAATTGCATTTGCTTTAGACGGTCCTATCCCTGGTAGTTTTTGGATTTCTTCGACAGTCGCATAGTTTATTCTTATCTTTGCGCTTTCTGATTCGCCAACATTAACCGAACCCTCTTGTCCTATTTCAGGAACAAGGATCACCATTTCATCAAACACCTTTTGGGCAAGATTAATTAAATTTTGATCCGCAGAATTTGTAAAACCTCCTGCTAATAGTACAACATCACGAACACGGGAACTCTCCTTGATTTCATAGACACCAGGATTTTGAACCTCTCCTTTGATATCTACGACTACCAGGCCAGAATTTGGTTCATTAATGGCTTCAGCCTCTATAATTGATGAATCATCAACTGTAACTAAACCCGTAGGCAAGTCTTCCTCCCCCATATTAAACAAAATGAACACAACTATTATCCCTATTACCATAAAGATTACAAATACGTTTTTTCGTAACCATTCTAGCAAGACATTCACATCCCATTACTAGTTGTCCTTCTATGATACAAGACGAAAATTTTTCTGGCAAAATAAGAAAAGGACAAGAAAAATAAATTATCTGGTCCTTTTTTGAGCTATAATAAATATTCGATCCGATTCTTTTTCAGAAAAATCTGTTTCTATTGAAAAATCACCATGAACAGCCAAAATTTCAAAACCTGCATTTTTTAGTAAACGACGATAAACCTCAACCGAATACGTCTTTTGATGATGTGCTTCATCAAATCTAGTATATAAATCTCCTTCTGATGTGAAGAAGGTTAACTCATGAAACATCTCCCCTTCCTCATCTCCTGGATAACACGTCCAAATATACGCGCTATCCTCTTTTACATCAGAAAAGGAATTCCCTACTAAATCTTCTTCAACATGACGAACAGAGTGAAAATCAAACACAAAAAGGCCATGTTCATTGAGGGAATGATAAACATTGTTAAAGACCTTTTGAACATCCTCCATGGTTGTCATATAATTGATTACATCGCAGTAACTAATTGCTAAATCAAAATGATAAAGTCCTTCCAGCTCTCTTAAATCTTGATGGACTAGTTGAATCTGTTGATTGTGATTACTTGCTTTTTGGTCTGCGACTGTTAGCATATCAGCAGAATAATCTACACCCGTAATCGAATATTCCTCTGCCAGCTGAACGGTAATTTCACCAGTCCCACACCCTAAATCTAGTACATTTGGTGTTTTCAAACCAAACTTGTCGATAATCGTTTTCGTATATTTCACCCACTGATCATATGGAGCATCTTCCATAAATTGATCATATAGGCTTGCCATTAATTGATACGCCATCCCTTACTGTCCTACCTCTAATGGTACTTGGGCAGCATCTCCCCATAATCGCTCCAAATTATAATAGTTTCGTTCATCCTTATGGAAAACATGGCATACAACATCACCCAGGTCGACCAACACCCATCTTGCTTGCTCAAACCCTTCTAATCGTTTCACTGATATTTGATGCTCTTCCATTGTTTCTTTTACAGCTCTAGCAATGGATTGAACTTGCCTTTCATTCGTACCATGGCAAATTAAGAAATAATCTGCGACTAGGGATACTTGTGCTAAGTCAAGCGCAACAATCTCATCTGCTCGTTTGTCATCACATGCTTCGGCTGCTAGCTTTAATATTTCCATAGGATTATTATTCAATATGATTACCTCCAGTTATAAGTCTTGTTAAATCATTATATGCATGAAATGTGTCAGGATAAATACGATTTTCCTTTTCCATCAAATATTTTATTGTATTTCGCGATACCATCCACCCGGCTTTAATCAAATCGTTTTGTGCCATCTCTCTTACTTTATCTAGTCCCGGGAAGCTTCTTCCAGGCTCAATATAATCTGCAATAAATACAATAAGTTCTAATTTGCTCATATTGGCTTTTCCAGTAGTATGATAATAAATAGCTGATTTTACCTCATGATCTGTTATCCCGAATTCCTCTTCTATCTTAATGGATGCGACTGGCCCATGCCAAAGCTCATGATGATAGAGGAGTAGGTCCTTTGGTAAATTACTTGCTGCAATTATTCTTTTCATTTCATCCATTGCGCGATATTTGCAATAATCATGAAAAATAGAAGCAAGCTCGGCCTTCTCAGGAGAAACATTATATTTCTTCGCCAAGGATACAGCAGTGCTAGCTACACGTAATGTATGCTCAAATCTCTGCTTTGTTAAATGTGGCTCAACAAATGCAATCGCATCATTTTTATTCATCTAAACATACTCCTTCTAAAAAGTACAGAAAACTCTACATACCAAAAAAAACGCTAATGTCAGTCCGAAGATGAAGGTAATACGATTTCTTTGTTCTCTTTCGATTCTTTATACAGAACAATGTTATTACCTATAATTTGGACAATTTCTGCACCTGTTCCTGCCTCTAATTCTTCCGCTACGGTTTCTTTATCATCTAAACAATTTTGCAAAATCGTAATCTTAATTAATTCTCTTTTTTCTAGAGCTTCATTTACTTGTACGATCATATTCTCATTAACCCCTATTTTACCAACTTGAAAAATAGGTCTTAAATGATGTGCCTTTGATCGAAGAAATCTCTTTTGTTTACCTGTTAGCATGTTATCACCCTTCTAGTATTCGTTTTAATTGACTGTTCATATTTCCAAGTGATGGTGTTAGCCCAAACCAAATTTCAAAAGCATATTGTGCTTGATATAACAGCATGGAATGTCCTTGATGGATTTGAGCACCTTTCTCTTTGGCTTCGCGTAATAAAGTAGTCCAAATCGGTTGATAGATGATATCACTTACAATAGTAGATGATTTCATTCCATCTATTTTTATTGGCGAATCATCCTGATTAGGTTTCATCCCAACATTAGTCGTTTGAATCATTAGGTCAAAGGTAGCTATATTTTCCTCAGCTTGATCTAAGGTTAAAATGGCTGACTTTGGATTTTGAGCTATTCCCTTTGCTTTTTCAATGGTTCGGTTCGCAATAGTAATCGACGAATATCCTGCTTGATGTAGGGCATTGTATATTCCTCGTGCAGCGCCTCCTGCACCAATAATCAGGATGTTTACCTGTTTGTTATTGGTTAAGCCTGGAAAGCTTTGCTCTAACGAACGCAGGTAACCAATTCCATCTGTGTTATATCCGATTAAACGACCTTCTTTATTTAAAACCGTATTAACTGCACCAATATGTTTCGCACTTGGGTCTAAGTCATCTAATAAAGGAATTATTTTTTGTTTATATGGAAATGTAACATTAAATCCTGTAACACTTTTTTCCTTTATAGTTTGTACAAGTTCTGTTAAATCATCTTCTCTAACTTCAAATATCGAATAGTTTCCTTGTATATTCGCTTCCTCTAGGAATTGTTTATGTATCCAAGGAGACAAGGAATGTTTGATTGGATACCCAATTAACCCAAGTTGATACGCCACTTAGACTCCTCCTATATCAAGGATTTCCTCAACGATACAGCTACTTCTTTTGGACTATGCGTCACAATCGTACATGCTCCACTTACCGTTACCCAGCCTAATCCAGGAAATACAATATCTGTCTTCTCACCATTTAAACGATATGAACTTGTTGTTAATGGTGGTAGCAATTTCATCGATTCTTCATCTGGAGGAGATAATAACTCTCCAAGATGACTTTCATATAATTCATCTGCTTTTTCTAGCTTAGTCCGATGGATTGGTAGATTATTGGAAAAGTAACAGACGAAAGATTGTCTATCTCCCTTAATAAAATCAAGTCGGGCTAAACCACCGAAGAATAGTGTTTGTTCCGAATTCAACTGATATACTCTTGGTTTAATTTCTTTAGACGGAGTAATTACCTTTAGATCCTGATCTGATACGTAATGCGCAATTTGCTCATGATTAACTATTCCAGGAGTATCAATAAGAGCAGAATCATCATCTAAAGGAATCTCAATAAACCCGAGTGTAGTTCCTGGAAAATAGGATGTCGTAATGACGTCACTCTCCCCTACGGATTGTTTGATTAATCGATTAATGAATGTTGATTTTCCAACATTTGTCGTACCAACAATATAAACATCTTGTTGATTACGGTACTCTTCAATTTGATCCGTTAATTCATCCATCCCATAGCCTTTAACTGATGAGATCAAGAAAACATCCTTTACTTTTAGACCAAGTTCTTTAGCAGATGATCGTAACCATTGTATCAGTTTATTCTGATTTGTAGATTTTGGCAATAAATCCATTTTATTCCCAACTAAAATAATAGGATTATTCCCAACAATCCTAGGTAAACTCTTAATCATTGTTCCATTCACATCAAAAATATCGATAATATGGACTACAAGTCCCTTTTTATCACGAATCGAACTAACCATTCTGAGAAAATCGTCATCGTGAATGGATACGTCTTGTATTTCATTGTAATGCTTTAAACGAAAACACCTTTTACAAAGTATATTTTCTTTTTCTAGCGATGATTTTGGTGTATACCCTAAACCTTTTGGGTCTTCTGTTTGGATTTCTACACCGCATCCTATGCAATGGATTTGTTCCATTTTTATTCCTCCCAGCTAATCATACCTTTTTTACGAAAGTAGTTCATTATTTTCCGTTCAATTCTGCGATTAAATTGCGTTATCTTTTCATCGGTTTGAACAATCGGAACAACAAGGATTGTGTAAAAACCTGCTGAATTACCACCTAGTACATCGGTTAATAATTGATCACCTATGACAACTATCTCTTCTTTTTTTAATTCCATTTGCTGTGCAGCAGTCTTAAATGCTCTAGTTAATGGTTTTCTAGCACTAAAAACAAATGGTGTACCAAGTGGTTCTGAAAACATTTTTACTCTTTCTTCCTTATTATTGGATATGATAGTTACTTTAATGCCATGGTCCTTCATTAGTTTAAACCATTCTACAACCTCGGGACTAGCATTCTTTACATCCCATGCTACCAATGTATTATCTAAATCTGTAATTACTCCCTTTATCCCTTTATCATGAAGGTCACTAGGTTTAATTTCAAATATACTTTTTACATGTTCGTTTGGTAGAAACCGCTTTAACAATACTTACACCTCTTTGTTTACAAAATCTATCGACTTATATACTAACCTATTCGATGTTTATACAAAAGTCTTTTTGGTTATTATACATAATATAAATAAAAACCTATGCATACTAAAATACCATAGATATGTTACAGAAGGTAGAAATATGTAAAATAGCGATTAAAAATGCAAAAATCGTTCGACAAATTCTCGCATTTCTCGCATTGTGGATAACTATATTCACATTATCAACAGTATAGAATCAAGTGTTTACGTGTAGTTTTCAACCTTTATACACAAGTTATCTACAGCTCCATGTAGATAACTAGCATCTTGTCCTTGATTATTTTTCGTGTTACGTTATATCTATCATAAATCTAGTAGATATTTAAGACCGCTACTATAGTAAAGATTGTTGAAAAAAGCTATATCCATATGGCTCCCACTCAATCCTAATTCCACAAAATGCAACAATCTTCTAGTAAACCGTCTTAATAAAAAGAACTTGTTCAATATAGGAGGGCTACGATTATGGAACATTTGTCAGATGAATTGTTAATCGAGTCGTATCATAAAGCAAATGAATTAAAATTAAGCCCTGATTTTGTTTCGCTTATAGAAGATGAAATATATCGCCGAGGTTTAAGTCACAAAATAAAATATAGCAGTTAAAAAAATCGACAGTATTAAATGATTATATATATAGGAAGAGATTTTATAACCCTTGACATTATTGTGAATGTTAGGGGTATTTTATTTTTTTCTCGGTTAAAAGTATGGTAAGCTTTCTGTTATATGTAACGTTATATCGCTTTGTGACTTTATCAGTTATATATTAAAATAAATTTAACGTAAATGATAAGTTAGAAGCTAACCCAAAATAAGAGTAATCTACTCGTCTTATGTTTGGGATAATCGATAAAAAAATAGGAGGTCAATTCGTAGATGATATTTGCAGTTTTAATACCCCTTGTATTTGCTTTATTAGTTCCACTTTTAAGTAAGGTGAAGAATAAAGTTCATACAGGTATATTTGTATTACTTATCCCCTTAGGAATCTTCCTTTACTTTGTTCGTTTTATAGGTAATGACTTTTCTCCAGTACGTCATACATATAACTGGATTCCTTCCCTTGGTATAAATTTTGATTTTTATTTAGATGGACTTAGCTTGCTTTTTGTACTGCTTATTAGTGGGATTGGTACACTTGTGGTATTCTATTCCATTTATTACCTGCATGTCTCAGAAAGATTAGCTCATTTCTATGTTTATCTACTTATGTTCATGTCAGCAATGCTAGGCGTTGTGTTGTCTGATAATGTGTTTGTTCTATATTCCTTTTGGGAACTAACCTCAATATCTTCATTCTTATTAATTGGATATTGGCATCATCGAGAACGTTCACGTTATGGGGCACAAAAATCGATGCTTATCACCGTATTTGGTGGGCTAAGCATGCTAGGTGGACTTATATTATTATCCGTCATTACCGGAACTACAAGTATCCGTGGGATGATTGATCAAGTAGATTTGATTATTAACAACAATTATTTGCCTTTAATTTTAGGATTAATTCTGTTAGGTGCATTTACTAAATCTGCACAATTTCCATTTCATATTTGGTTACCAGATGCGATGGAGGCACCTACACCAGTTAGTGCTTACTTACACTCCGCTACCATGGTTAAAGCGGGTATTTATCTCGTAGCAAGATTCTTACCTATTTTCGTAGCATTTGAATGGTTCTATATTACCGTTAGTTTAGTCGGAATTGTTACATTGGTATGGGGATCCTATATGGCAGTACGACAGACTGACTTGAAAGGTATACTTGCATTTTCTACCATAAGTCAATTAGGTATGATTATGGCTATGCTTGGATTTGGAACAGAGGCTGCAATATTCGCTGCTGTATTCCATATTTTAAACCATGCTACATTTAAAGGAAGCCTCTTTATGATTGCTGGGATCATTGACCATGAAACTGGAACCAGAGACATACGTAAACTTGGTGGTTTATTTACGATTATGCCAATATCCGGTACGTTAGCTGTCTTTGGTACCTTCTCAATGGCTGGGGTTCCCTTTCCGTTCTTAAACGGCTTCTATAGTAAAGAATTATTCTTTGAGGCAACAACGAAATTAAGTGATCAGGCAAATGGATTAGCCAGCTTCCTTTCAACTGCTATTCCTTACCTTGCCGTGTTTGGAAGTATTTTTACTTTTGTATATTCCATGTATCTTTTCTTTGGCGTTTTTACGGGGCCAAAAAAATTCGATTTACTTAAAAAGAAGCCACATGAGGCACCAATTGGTATGCTTATTTCACCATTAATCCTCATCCTAGGTGTTATCATTATTGGTTTATTCCCTAATATTGCGAACAGTTCATTACTAGTACACGCAACAGGCGGAATAATGAATAGCCCGATGGAACCTTATCATGTTCACTATTGGCATGGTTTTGATTCGATAGCATTCCAAATGTCTCTTATAGTAGTTGGACTAGGTGTTGTCCTATTCTTAACTCGTAAAAAATGGAGCAACATTTATCATGTCTTACCTGGTAAATTAAGTTTTAATAAAGTGTATGACAAGTTAATTCAGAAAATAGACGATGTTTCAGCCCGTGTCACCAATGCTTATATGACTGGATCAATTAAGCTATACATGTCCATCATCTTAGTAGCTATCATAGTGGCAACATTTACTATCATGTTAACAACTGGTGGTCTAAGCAATATTAGCTTTGAAGATTTAGCAGAAGTTTCCGTAGTTGATATTGCCGTAGTAATCATCATGGTATTAGCTGCATTGGCGACAATTTTTGTTAATAATAAACTCGCACTAATTATCATTACAGGTATTGTTGGCTTTGGAATTTCTATTTTGTTTGTCATCTTCCGTGCTCCAGACTTAGCTTTAACGCAATTAGTAGTAGAAACTGTATCGATGGCTCTTTTCTTACTCGCTTACTATCATTTACCTGAGCTAAGAAAAAGAGAGGAAACATTGCAGACATCCACTACCAATACCATTATTGCTGTAGGTATGGGACTTTTAGTTACACTTACAGGATTTGCAGCCCATAGTGCAGATTGGTTTAATAAGATTTCGGATTACTTTGTAGAAACCGCATATAAACTCGGTGGCGGACACAATATCGTAAACGTTATTCTTGTGGATATGCGTGGACTCGATACACTGTTTGAAATCGCAGTATTAGGTATTGCTGCTTTAGCCATCTATGGCCTCATTAAACTCAGAAATAAGGAGGCTGAGTAAATGGAATATATCATTCTAATACTAGCTGGGATTTTATTTGCAACAGCTGTTTATAACCTATTACAAAAGCAGTTATTACGCATAATCATTGGGACTGTTCTATTATCCCATGGTGCTCATCTAGTTATTTTGACGATG
The DNA here is from genome assembly GCF_018310345.1 of Ornithinibacillus massiliensis. Lineage (GTDB taxonomy): Bacteria > Bacillota > Bacilli > Bacillales > Amphibacillaceae > Ornithinibacillus > Ornithinibacillus massiliensis. The sequence goes on along the minus strand of NZ_JAGXBY010000002.1, from coordinate 125,737 downwards.
GGGAAATTAAAACGAGGTCAGCCTCCAATACTAGATGATGCGGTAGTAAACTATACTGACCCTTTACCACAAGCATTGATCTTAACTTCGATCGTAATTAGCTTTGGTATTACTAGTCTTTTACTTGTTCTAGCTTACCGAACAGCTCAAGAAAACAAAACAGACAATATGGAAGAAATGAGGGGTGAATCGAATGAGTAATTTAGCTATATTACCGCTAATCATCCCGGCAATCTCAGGTGTCATTGTGGCATTTACTAACTCACATGTGAAGACAACTCGACTTTTAACAAAGCTCTTTACTTTAATTGGCTTAGCAGTCGCGATGTTTGTTGCCTATACTGTATTTACTGATGGTGCAATAATTTTAGAGACGGGTGGTTGGATAGCACCATACGGAATTATATTAGTGGCAGATAAGCTTTCCATTCTACTCGTTCTAACAACGAATATCATCGCAACAGCAGCGGTATTTTACGCGCCAAACTCTTTATCTTTAAGACAAGAAACACATTATTTCTATACGTTTTACTTTATGCTTATTGCTGGTGTAACTGGTGCGTTTCTCACAGGTGATTTATTTAACCTATTTGTATTTTTTGAAGTATTACTGATGGCTTCCTATGCCCTAATCGTACTAGGTGGCGATAAAGTTCAATTAAGAGAATCTATCAAGTATGTTTTAATTAACTTGTTCTCTTCCATGCTATTTGTAACTGCAATTGCTCTATTATATGGAGCTGTAGGAACCATTAATATGGCTCAAATTGCAGAGCGTGTTGCAGAAGTCGAACAGACTGGAATCTTAACAACCATTGCGGTTCTCCTGTTCTTCGTATTTGGTACGAAAGCAGCACTATTCCCGCTATATTATTGGTTGCCAAGGCCATATATCGTACCAAATCCGGTCGTATCTGCTTTATTTGGTGCCCTATTAACTAAAGTAGGTATCTATTCCATCCTACGCGTGTTCTCATTAATTTTCATCCATCGAACGGAAATTACACATGAGGCATTCATCTGGATTGCAGGGTTATCCATGGTATTTGGAGTAATTGGTGCCCTTTCAACAAATAATATTAAACTAATCATTAGTTATAATATTATCCCTGCTATAGGATTTATCATTATGGGATTAGGTATTTTTAATCTCGATGCGTTAAGTGGCTCCATTTATTATTTGGTTCACGATATGATTATAAAATCAGCGCTATTTTTACTGGTTGGAGTTATTGCCTATGTAGCTGGAACATCTGACTTGAAGAAAATGGGTGGATTAATCCATCATTATCCTTTATTAGGATGGTTACTATTTATCGCAGCATTTATCCTTGCGGGTATTCCACCATTTAGTGGTTTTATCGGAAAGCTATTACTACTAAGGGGTGCCCTATCGGCTGATGAAATTGCGATAACCTTAATAGCGCTATTATCCAGTCTACTTATCCTATACTCTGTCATGAAAATTTTCATTCGAGGATTCTGGGGAGAAAAAGATGAAACGAAAACCTATACGAAGAAGCCTTCATTAGGATTAATCTTACCAATTGTTGGTTTATTAGCTATCTCCGTCTTTCTTGGTATCGGAGCTGAGTTTGTCTATCCTTCTATTGAAGGCATAGCGGAGTATTTATTAGATCCCCAAATTTATATTGATTCTGTGTTGAAGGAGTAATGGATTATGCCATTTCAAATTATTATTAACTTAATTATTGCCATCATGTGGATGTTCCTTAGTGAATCGTATACTTTAGCAAGCTTTATTGCTGGATATATTTGGGGTATTCTTTTAGTACTCTTGCTAAATCGTTTTATACCTGGTCGATTTTATGGAATACGGGTCGTAAAGATAGTAAAGCTTCTCCTTCTTTTTGTGAAAGAGTTATTCTTATCAAACCTCGGTATCCTTAAACTGGTTTATACACCTAAACCAGAAATAGAACCAGGAATCTTTGCACTACCATTAGAGGTGAAAAGCAATTGGGAAATTACCATTTTAGCTCATCTAATTTCCTTAACACCTGGTACCCTATCTGTTGCTGTGTCAGATGAAAATGACATATTGTATATTCATGCGATGGATATTGATGAAGTAGATAAATCAGTTAAGGAAATAAAGGAAAGTTTCGAGAAAGCTATCCTGGAGGTGACAAGATAGATGGAAGAGGCTATAAAAGTAACAGAATTAATACTTGAATATACCATTATTGTTTGTTCAATTGCTATTGGAATTTCACTAGTACTACTCCTCTATCGTACGTTTAAAGGGCCTACTAACCCAGATCGTGCCGTTAGTTTAGATACAATTGGAATAAATCTCATGGCATTGACAGGTCTTGTAGCCATTCACCTTTCTACTCCATATTTAAACGACGTGGTTTTACTCGTTGGAATTCTTGGATTCCTTGGTACACTTGCTACGGCAAAATATGTAGAAAAGGGTGTTATTATTGACAGGGACATGGATTGAATTAATTGTAAATATTGTTGTTAGCTTATTATTACTGATTGGTGCATTTGTAACATTATCTGCATCTATTGGAATTATACGTTTCCCAGACATCTTCACAAGACTACACGCGGCAACGAAGGCTTCCACGCTGGGAGTATCCAGCATCATATTGGCTGCCTTCCTGTACCTATTAGTCAAAGAAGACATCGTAAGTGGGAAACTGTTACTCGGTATATTATTTATTTTAATAACCGCTCCGGTTTCATCACATATGATTGGTCGGGCTGCACACATTAGTGGTGTTAAACCCGTTACGAAAAATCGTACCGATGCATTTGAAGAAGCTATCCGAAAACGTCAATCATAAAATAGGACGCTTTAAATGGGATGTTCTCCCTTTAAGGCGTCCTTATTTTTTTGCTTGTATTTGTTTAAATGGACAGACACAAGACACGCTCTAACGACATACTGTGTTTATATAGGCTATAGCCCAGCCTGGTCAGGAGGTGTATGTGTTTGTCCGGAATATTGAGTGTCCTTGCATTGCTAATAAAGGAAGCTCTATTCTTTGTTTCCTATGTAAAAAACCATGCTTTTCCACAGCCATTATCCTCAGAGGAAGAAGCCAAGTATATCGAAGAAATGCAAAATGGTAGTGAAGAAGCTAGAAACAAGTTAATTGAACATAATTTAAGACTTGTTGCCCATATAGTAAAAAAGTTCGAAAACACTGGTGAGGATATGGAAGATTTAATCTCAATTGGTACAATTGGATTAATTAAGGGGATTGAGAGCTTCTCTGTTGGGAAAGGTACCAAGCTCGCTACGTATGCGGCTCGTTGTATCGAGAACGAAATACTGATGCATTTAAGAGCCTTAAAAAAAGTGAAGAAAGACGTTTCATTACATGATCCTATCGGTCAGGATAAAGAAGGTAACGAGATTAGCCTTATTGACATTTTACAAGCAGAAAACGAAAATGTCATTGAATACATCCAATTAAATATGGAAATTGAAAAAATGCAGGATTATTTTTCCATTCTAGATAAACGCGAAAAAGAAGTAATCATTTATCGCTATGGATTGAATGATAAAAAGGAAATGACGCAAAGAGAAATCGCGAAGAAGTTAAACATATCCAGAAGTTATGTATCACGTATCGAAAAAAGGGCTTTAATGAAGGTTTTTCATGAGTATTATCGTAATGAAAGAAAAGGATAAGAAATGCTGGCATACATGATGAGGAGAAGATTATAAAGGCTGTCGGATAGCATCAACGACAGCCTTTACTATTAGCTCAATAAGGTATGCATTCAGTTCGATTTTACCTTTGGTTTAAGCTTTTTTTCATATTGTAATACCTTAGTAATGAAACCCGTACCTTACCAATCTATATGGCTTTTAACAGTAAGATAATTAATGCCGATGCGTTTTTTGCTGCTGTTTCTAAAAAGGCATCAAAGGATACGGAAGATTCCTTTCCGGCTATATCAGACAATGCTCGAATTACGACAAAAGGACAATTATACTGGTATGATACTTGTGCAATAGCAGCCGCTTCCATCTCACTAGCTATCATATTCGGGAATTTTTCACGTACAAAACGAACTCGTTCAGGATCTTCCATAAAGGAATCACTTGTCGCAATTAAGCCAACCTCACCATTTATATCTAGTTGTTCAATTGCCTTCATCGTCTTATCCACTAATGAAGAATCAGCTTGATATGTTGCAGGCATTCCTGGAACTTGTCCATATTGATAGTCAAAAGCTGTTACATCTACATCATGGTGCACAACCTCAGACGATACTACGATATCCCCGACTTCTAATTTAGAAGAAAAACCACCAGCAGAACCAGTATTAATAATAAACGTAGGTGAGTATCTTTCCATTAATATCGTGGTAGCCATGGCAGCATTCACTTTACCAATACCAGATTGGAGTAGTACTACTTCTTTCCCTTCTAAATGACCTTTTATAAATACGCAATTAGCGATTGTACTCTCTTCTGTGTCTATCATTTTCTTTTTTAAAATTTCTATTTCTTCATCCATTGCGCCAATGATACCTATTGTCATGATGTATATCCTCCTATTACTATTCAAATCTCCATTTTTCATCGTTTTCCTTCAATACTTCTACCAAAGTTGGCTGCCATCCTTGGTTATCCATCCAACTTATATATACACGGTATATCTCCGTTTCAGCTCTATTTGATACCGTTCCGATCACCTGTTGATCACCGCCACGCTTTAACCACCAAGTAATCAAATCATCTTCAGCTAATCCAGTAGCTAAAAGAATAGCCTTTTCCATTTCTATTCTATCTTGTGAATCGGCATCGTATACGACAGTATGTGGCCCACTTTGTTCTGTACCAACCGGCTGCCAATCCGCAGTAAATGCACTAATTACATTATCATCATCAGCTGCAACTGGATCTGTGGTTTTCCTTTCAACTGATTGTTTATCACTTTCTTGGCTAGAATTATCTTCCTCTGACGGTTCATTATTTTCTTCATCTTCCTCAGGGGTATTCTCTTCCGTTTCAGTAGATTCCTCTTCTAATTCGGAATCATCTGTTTCGATATCGTTATCTCCTTCTGACACATGATCAGGATTAGCACTTTCATTTTTCTCATCAGGTTTATCATTAGGACTGAAAATCCATAAACCTAAAAGAAGAATAATAAGGAAGCATGCAGCAACAATTAGTATAGACATTAGCTTCGTATTTTTACGTCTTTTTTCGAATTTGTTTACACGAGATTTTCTATCAAATTCACTCATTCTATCGTTCCCTCCCTATGTATACCTTATTATATTACCATAACTTATATGCTAGGAATAATATCCTTTGTTTACTTTCCTGTTTCACTTTTATGAAAAAATAGAAGTTAGAACAAAAGTGTTTACGTTTTGTCACAAACTTAAAGTAACTACTTTAAAGGAAGAGAGGTATGAGTGATTCACAAGATAATTTATATGCAATCGAAACAAAAAGCGGAGCTATTTACTCCGCTTTTTTATCTATTCTACTTTTAATATTTTTACTTGGATTTCTCCACCAGGGGTTACTACTGCTACTTCCTCCCCTACTTCATGTCCAAGAAGACTTTTCGCCATTGGTGAGTCATTCGAAATTCTACCTTCAAAAGGATCTGCTTCTGCACTTCCTACAATCGTATACGTTTCTTCGTCACCATCTGGTAGCTCTTGGAATGTAACGGATTTCCCTAAAGAAACCATATTAGGATTTTCATTATCATTTTCAATGATTACTGCATTTCGAATCATCTTTTCAACCTGAGAAATTCGGGATTCAACAAATGCTTGCTCATCCTTCGCTGCATCATACTCAGAGTTCTCAGATAAGTCACCGAAATCACGAGCGACCTTAATTCGTTCAACAACTTCTTGTCTTCTTTCCGTTTTTAAATAAAGAAGCTCTTGTTCTAACTTTTCTTTCCCCTCTTGTGTCATGTAATAACTTTTCTCTACAGCCATAAAAAACACTCCTTTGTCTATCTACTGCTTTAAATCAAGAATACCTTGATTGTGTTATGGGATAACCCAATTCAACTAAAAAGTATACTATCCATAACTATGGCAGATTTTATTTTACTTTTCAATACTTTTGTTTAAACTATTTTCTTTATTTTTCGACAGAATATCCGCGATTTTTGTCGCCATGATGTCAATTGCGACGTGGTTTTCTCCACCTTCAGGGATGATAATATCTGCATAACGCTTCGTAGGTTCTACAAATTGTAAATGCATTGGTCTTACAGAGTTTAAATATTGATCAATAACCGAATCAAGAGATCTTCCACGATCCTTAATATCACGAAGCAACCTTCTAATAATTCTAAGGTCAGCATCTGTATCAACGAACACTTTTATATCCATTAAGTCCACTAAGCGAGGGTCCTCTAATATTAATATTCCCTCTAAAATAATTACATCCTTAGGTTCTACCGTAATAACTTCCTTCGAACGATTGTGAACCTTGTAGTCATATACAGGTTTATCAATGGATTTATGATTTAATAAATCATGAATATGTTGGATTAATAAATCATTATCAAAAGCAAGTGGGTGGTCATAATTTGTTTTTAAACGCTCCTCAAACGGTAAATCACTTTGATCTTTATAATAATAATCTTGCTCTATTACAAGAATTGTTTTATCTGAAAATCGCTGGCAGATTGATTTCGTTACAGAGGTCTTCCCACTTCCACTACCACCTGCAACCCCAATTACTACTGGTTTGTCTTGCATCTTGCTACCCCTTTTCTATTTTTTATAACTAATTGCAACCCCATCACCAATAGGTAATATCGTTGTGATAAAGCTAGGATGATTTACCAGCCATTCATTATACGATCGAATTTTCTCGACCATTTTCTTGTAACGTGGGTGGTCAAAATTTGGATCAAGGACATAGCCTCGAAATAGCACGTTATCTGAAATAATAACACCGTGATCAGCTAATAGCGGGAAACATAATTCAAAGAAACGCTTATAGCTACCTTTCGCAGCATCTATAAAGATAAAATCATACGTATTATTTTTATTTTCTGCTAGCCTACTTAACTCCTCTATGGCGTCACCGTATATAATTTTAATTGCCGCTTCCCTGTTGTTTTTCCTAATATTTTCTATTGCTTGTTGGTACCTTTTGTCATCTTTTTCAATCGTTGTTATGGTTGCTTCCGGATTGGCTTCACTCATTCTTAAAGCTGAATACCCAATAGCTGCACCAATTTCTAAAATTCGCTTCGGTTTTGATAAACGAATTAACTGCATTAGAAAATTTATCCCAATGGAATCCATAATTGGGACACGATCGATATGTGCTTGCTGTTCAATGTCTTTTACCCAATCCTCTGATGGAGGAAGGTGACTGTTCAAATAATTTAATAACTGTTCATCCATTTATAACCCTCATTTATACTTATCCTATTAGGATACCAATTTGTGGTAATCTTATACTTAAATCCTTAATCAGTAAAAAACGTTCTGACACCACATGCAAAAAAACGGGAAATGTGAATAGATTCTTCACACTTCCTCGAGATTAATTAATATATTGTGACTTATATGCGTTATGTTCTTCTAATGTCTCAGAATAATAAATATTACCATCTTTATCATGTAGGAAATAATAAAAATCAGACTCCTCAGGATTAACGGTAGATTCTAATGCACTTTCCGAGAAATTTGAAATAGGTCCAATAGGTAAGCCATTAATCTGGTACGTATTAAATGGTGAATCCACCTCTAAATCGGATAATAACACCTTTTCCTTATGACCACCTAGCGCATATAATACGGTTGGATCAGTTTGTAACGGCATACCAATCTCTAATCGATTAAAGAAAATACCAGCAATTTTCTTACGTTGATCTTCTGTCACTGCTTCCTTCTCTACAATCGAAGCCATTGTTACCGCTTCATGTAAGGATAATCCCCTTTCAGAAATACTATCAACATATTGACTGATGACAGCTTGAGACTTGTCCAACATATTTTCTATTATTAATTCCACTGGTGGATCTTCTTGATAAAAATCATATGTTGCTGCAAAAAGATATCCTTCTAGTGCAAACCGTAGTTCTGGATTGAGAATATCCTCCGTTAGTATGGAATACTGTTCAATAAGTTGATTGATATACGCTTCGTCCGTTACCTTTTCCAAGAATTCTTCTTCTGTAATCGGAAGTTTATCTGCATATATGCTTGCGATTTCTTCAATGGTTAGACCTTCTGGAATTGTAACCCTGTACACTGGTTCCTTCGTTATTCGACCACTTTTTAAGGACTCTATAATTTCATCAATCGTCATTGACTTCGTGAATGTATAGTTTCCTGCTTGAAAGTCTGACTCATTTTTAAACTTTATATAGAAGCGAAAAATCATCGAATTTTTTATAATTTCATTTTCCTCAAGTATATTGGCAATACTTGAAGTGGATGAACCTAAAGGAATTTCTATCTCAACACCTTGCTCATTACCAGGGTCCACTGGTTCTAAAGCCGATTTAACATAGTTGTATCCAACTATACCACCGATAGCAAGGATAATGATAATGGTAAAGATAACAATTGCTACGATTTTGCGAACTGTACGAGCTTCTTCACCTCTTGCAATTAAATTATCTTTAAAAGTACCTTTATCTTTTCCTTTCGACATTCATCGTCCCCCTCTCATCCGGTATATTATACTAAAAAATGACAATATACGCTAGGATTTATCAGTTTATACATGAAAAGTGGCTCATATGTATCCTATTATTTCCCCAAGAAATACAATTTAATTGTACTATTATCTAAGTTCCCTGATGCTATAATGAAGGACTGATATTAGCTTTTAAAAGTTATTTTATAATAAAGCAAAGAATCCCCTATCACATTGTATAGTGGTAGGGGATTCTTTTAGCTTTGTTCTTTGGATAACGTTTAATCGTTCAATTCTTCTTCTTCAGCTAATGTATTTAGCATTTCTTCTACAATGTCCCACTCTTCATCTGACTCAATAGCAAATAATGAAATATCCTCATCATCTTTTTCTTCATAACGGAAAGCATAAACTTCTACTTCCTCGTCATTTTTTTGTTCAGCAGGAACTACTGCAATGTAAGAATTTCCTGTATCATCTACATCAAATGTAAATAATACCTCAAATAAATGTTCTTCTCCATTTTCATCAGGAATGATGATGCGTTCTTTTTCTTCAATAGCCATATTATTAGTCTCCTTTTTACTTTTGATCAAGATAGCCTTGTAAAATCATCATAGCAGCCATTTTATCGATTACCTTTTTACGCTTCTTTCGACTTACATCCGCTTCGAGTAGCACTCGTTCAGCTGCCATCGTCGTTAAGCGCTCGTCCCATAATATAGTTTGGAGATTGTACTTTTCTTCAATATATGCGGCAAAACGCTGTGATGCCTCACCACGTTCCCCAATCGTTCCATTCATATTTTTAGGTAAGCCAATGACTACTTTTGATATATTATGCTCATCAATTATGGTTTTTAATTGACTATCTGCTGAATGAATATCATTTTCATCCCATTTAATCGTTGTTAATCCTTGGGCTGTCCATCCCAATTCATCACTTATAGCGACTCCAATTGTCTTAGAGCCAACATCTAAACCCATTATCTTCATTTAAATACCTTTTTTATATTGCTGTTCTAAATAATATTTGACAAGTTCCTCAATCACTTCATCACGTTCAATTCTACGAATCAAATTTCTTGCATCTTTATATCTTGGAATATATGCAGGATCTCCGGACAATAAGTAACCAACAATCTGATTAATGGGATTGTATCCTTTTTCTTGAAGTGCCTCATGGACAGTCATTAAGATTTCTTTTATATCTCGATCAAATGGCTCTTCCGAAAAGTTGAATTTCATGGTTTTATCATTTGAACTCATCACGACACCTCATTCCGCTTTTTGACTCTCTATTCATTCTACCATGTTTGAAAGATTAAATATAATATTTTTTAACATTCATGAGCTATGATGGTTTACATCTTTATGCTTTCAGATTCGATTCCACGTACTGTTTCGTGAAATCTAATGCGTCATTAATTTTACTTGCATCTTTTCCTCCGGCTTGGGCCATATCAGGGCGTCCACCGCCTCCACCGCCACAAAGCTGTGCAGCTCCCTTAATTAAATTACCAGCATGTAATCCTCGTTCGATTAGATCCTTTGAAACTCCTGATGCAAGTTGCACTTTATTACCACTTTCTGTTGCTAATAAAATTATGGCAGAACCAAGCTTCTGTTTCAACTCATCAACCATTGTTCTTAGTTGATTCATATCTTTTACATTAACTTTTTGAGCTAGCACCTTAATACCTGAAACTTCTTCTACCTGCTCCAAAATAGAGGAAGCTTCTAAATTGGAAAGCTTAGCACTTAATGATTCATTTTCTTTTTGTAATGTTTTGATCTCTTGGAATAGTGCCTCGACACGTTCTGGTACTTTCTCATCTTTCGTTTTCACTAATTGAGCTGTATTTTGGAGAAGATTTACCTTCTCTGACAAGAATTGATAAGCAAATTTACTTGTTACTGCTTCAATACGGCGCGTACCTGCACCAATTCCACCTTCTGAAACGATTTTAAATAGACCTATTTCTGAAGTGTTTCCAACGTGTATACCACCACATAATTCAAGACTGTAATCACCAATACGAACAACTCGGACAACCTCACCATATTTTTCTCCAAATAAAGCCATGGCTCCCATTTCTTTTGCTTCTTTTAGACTCTTATAGCTAATATCTAAAGGAATGGAATCCCAAATTTTTTCATTAACAATTTTTTCAATTTGGTTTAACTCTTCTATAGAAACTGCATTAAAGTGAGAGAAGTCAAATCGTAGTCGATCAGATGCAACTAAAGAGCCGGCTTGATTGACATGTGTTCCAAGTACATCTTTTAACGCTTGGTGAAGTAAATGGGTTGCTGTATGGTTCTTAATCACTAAGTTTCTGGATTCAGAATCCACCATCGCTTTAACAAGATCACCAACACGTAGTTCACCATCTTCTACAACAGCACGGTGAATGTTTTGTGATTTAGGTGACTTTTGTACATGTTTCACAGAAGCATTCCCATTACTGCTACTGATTATTCCATGGTCTGCAATTTGACCGCCACTTTCCGCGTAAAATGGCGTTTCTTGTAGGAAAATCAATACTTCTTCATCTTTCTTAGCACGCTCTACTAATTCTCCATCCTTCAATAATGCCACTATCTTCGTATCGGATTCTAAACTATCATATCCGATAAATTCACTCTCCACGTCTAATTTACTAAGCACTTCATCTTGAACATGCATAGAATCTACCTTTTGTCGAGCGTTTCTAGCGCGTTCACGCTGTTTTTCCATTTCTCTATCATATCCAGCTTCGTCTATACTAAATCCTAATTGTTCCACATATTCTGCTGTTAATTCTTTAGGAAAACCATACGTATCATAAAGTCGGAATACTTCCTCACCTGGGAAAACAGTTGAACCTTTCCCTTTTTCTTTCTCAATAATAGTAGTTAGGATATCTAGCCCTTCATTCAAGGTTTCATGGAAGCGTTCTTCTTCTACTTTGATAATATTTTGTATAAAGTCATGTTGCTGTAGGACAGTAGGATAGAAATCTTTCATGATTTCTCCAACCGTTTTAACTAATTCGTACATAAATGGTTTTTCGATTCCAATTTCTTTCGCAAATCGAACTGCTCGACGTATTAGTCTTCTTAATACATAGCCTCTTCCATCATTTGATGGTAGTGCCCCATCACTAATAGCAAAACTTACCGTTCTGATATGGTCAGCAATTACTTTATACGCTGTATCACTCGTTTTCGCTACCCCATACTTTACATTTGCTAATTGCTCTGTTTTCTTAATAATTGGCATGAATAAATCTGTTTCAAAGTTAGTTGGTACATCTTGAATTACGGAGACAATACGTTCTAATCCCATTCCTGTATCGATATTCTTCTTAGGAAGTGGTGTATACGTATCATCTGGATTATGATTGAATTGTGAGAATACTAAGTTCCACACCTCTAAGTATCGGTCGTTCTCCCCACCGGGATATAATTCTGGATCATTTGGATCTTTGCCATAGCTTTCTCCACGATCATAGAAGATTTCAGTATTCGGACCACTTGGACCCTCACCGATATCCCAGAAGTTTTCTTCTAAACGAATGATTCGTTCTTTCGGCAGCTTAATATCGTTTAACCACATTTCATACGCTTCATCATCTTCCGGGTGAACAGTTACAGATAGCTTATCTGGATCTAAGCCTAACCATTTTTCACTCGTTAAAAATTCCCATGCGAATGCAATGGCTTCTTTTTTAAAATAATCTCCAATAGAGAAGTTCCCTAACATTTCAAAGAATGTATGGTGTCTTGCTGTATACCCTACATTTTCAATGTCATTTGTACGGATTGATTTTTGAGCGTTAACAATCCGGGGATTTTCTGGAATGACACGACCATCAAAATATTTCTTTAATGTCGCTACCCCACTATTTATCCATAATAATGTTGGATCATCTTGTGGGACTAGTGAAGCACTTGGTTCCACTCTGTGGCCTTTTTCTTGGAAGAAGTCCAAATACATTTGTCTAATTTGAGCAGATGTTAAATTTTTCATCTATATCCTCCTTTTAAAATTATTCATAATTGATTTTTCGGGTGTCCAATGCATATTAGCACGCTACAGTTCATTTACATGCTATAAGTAGAAAATACACCAATAAAAAAATCTCCTCTCTGCAATATTTGCAGGGACGAGATTATTCGCGGTACCACCCTAATTATGGACATTACTATCCATCACTTAAGCATGATAACGGTATGAAACCGACGGGGATTAGCCGTACTCAGGTTTAGCTTTCCATGGTTCTAATTTAAGATTTCTTACAGCCTAGGAAACCTCTCTCTAGAAAATCGAGTGCCATGTACTCAGAACCTTCATCGTATTAAATAATTATTGATAGCGATATTATAGATAACTTTACCTAAAAAGTCAATTTTCTCTAATCATAATCCAAGTATGTTTCATAATGACCCGCAATATCGTAAATGCAGGTACCGCCACTACCATTCCTAAGACGCCACCAATTTTACCACCTAGTAATAAAGCGAAAATGATGACAACCGGATGAATTCTTGTACTTCTACCAACGATGTATGGGGAGAGTAAATTACTCTCAATTAATTGAATAACAAATACACCAATAACGATGAACAGGACCATTTTTCCCGAAACGGTTAAACCAATTAATACCGCCGGAACTGCTCCTATAATTGGTCCAAAATATGGTATGAAATTCATAATGCCCATAAATATAGCAAGTAGCAAGGCATAATTCAATCCCAAAAATTGAAACACAATATATGACGCTATGGCAACAAATAGACTAACTAATAATTGCCCACGCAAATATCCACCTAAGCCTTCATCAATGGCATGGACAAGATTACTAGAATTATCGCGATACTTAGACGGTATAAATCGTTTGACATATCCTTTGATTTTCTCATAATCCTTTAAGAAATAAAAAACTAATACCGGAATAACCGTTAACAAAACAATAAAATCGATAATTTTGGTTACGCCTCCAACTAACTTACCTATCCATCCGTCAAGACTCGATTCAATCGACAGAATAGTCTCTTCAATCCTATCATGGACGGTTTCCGGTAAAAATGAGGTAGAAGCATAAACTTGATAGATAAGATCTTGATACATAGCTATCAACTGTGGTAAATACGCATTTAAATCCCGTAATTGTGCCACAGCTGCAGGATAGACACGATAAATTAAATAACCAAGTCCACCGAAAAATAGAATGTATATCAATAAAATTGCAATACTTCTAGGAATATTGTATTGATGAATTTTCTGGACAATAGGATACAGTAAATAGGCGATTAAACTGGCAATCAAAAAGGGTGCTGCTACATGCAACAGGAAGGAGAAGAACGCCTTATAATAAGGAAAAAGCTTTACAAGCAAATAAATAAATAAAAATACAAATATCCCTGTCACGATATAATAAAGAAAATGAATCGGTTTTTTTTGAGAAAACATCTGGTACACCCCTTTAGTCAGGAATTTTTGTTCAAAACTAAAGGATTACCATTCTAGTTTTCTTTCTTTTTCTGTAAATAAATCATTGAGCGAGCTTAAACTTCCATCCGCTTCAACTTGATGCACGGTTAATTCATTACCTGATACAGACATTTCTACAAAACAATTCCAGCAATAGTACTGCTGTGAACCAATTTTTCCTATATCTTTACTACTACAATTCGGGCATCGCATTAACATAAATACTAATCTCTCCTGGAAATAATTTATAAGTATTATGTTATGCTTTCCCTTTTTCTCCAAAATATACCTACTTACATGAAATCATAAGGGGAAATGTCGTATTCCTCTTCTACTGTATCCCCACTTGAAACTTGTACGTCTCCTAATCTTTCGATTAACTGTTCTTGCAAGGATGTATACCGTTTATTCGTATCCTTCGTCTGAATTCCTCGTAAAAAGGCTTGTTTCTCACCACATACTATAAGTGATTTCTGTCCTCTTGTAATTGCAGTGTATAATAGATTCTTCCGTAACATACGGTTATACGTGGACACAACAGGTAATATAACAATAGGAAACTCACTTCCTTGGGATTTATGGATAGAGATACAATATGCCAGCATTAAGTTGTCATAGTCTTTTCGCTCATAGACGACTTCCCGTTCATCAAATGACACCACTAATTGCTCCACATTCTCTGTATTTTCATTTTCTCTGAAAATAGCAACTACCTCACCAATATCCCCATTATACACATGATCTTCTGGTTGATTGACTAATTGGATTACTTTATCTCCAATTCGAAATAGGGTGTCATGATGCCTAACTTCACGCTTACCTTTTCCTTTTGGATTAATTAATGCTTGTAAGGCATTGTTAATGATAGTAATTCCTGCCTGGGACTTATACATAGGTGCTAATACTTGAATATCTCGAACATCAAGTCCTTTATTCATCGCCTTCTCAAACACCTTGGTAATGACGTCTACGACTTGATGCTCCCGACATGCAATAAAACTAAAATCTTTATCATTCGTTAAGCTATCCACTGAGCACGTATCATTCTTTATACTATGAGCTAATTGGATTATCTTTGAACCTTCTTTTTGCCGATAAACTTCATGTAGGCTTACTTTTGGAATATGATTATTTTCCAACAAATCGGTTAACACCTGTCCCGGACCAACAGATGGAAGTTGATCTTCATCTCCAACGATTAGTACTTGCATATCCGTAGGGATGGCTTTAAATAGATTATTAGCTAACCATATGTCTACCATAGAAAACTCATCAATTATGAGATACTTTCCGTTCAAAGGCTCATGCTCGTTCTTCTCAAAGCCTTCACTACCATTCCAACCTAGGAGGCGGTGTATCGTAAGAGCTGGAAGACCTGTCGATTCATTTAATCGTTTTGCTGCTCTCCCTGTTGGTGCAGCAAGGACAAAAGGAAAGTCCTTCTTATGCTCATAGTCTGCTGTTTCTACCGAAAGATTATGAACAGCCGCATATGCCTTAATAATCCCTTTAATAACGGTAGTCTTACCAGTTCCAGGACCACCTGTAAGAATCATCAGTTTTGATTTTAGTGCCTGTTCGATAGCAGCAAACTGTTCCTTTCCATAGCTAAGGATTTCTTCCTCTTCAATTTTGCCGATAATCTTCATTAAATCAGCTAGCGTAGTAGCTTCATCCATCTGAGAAGAAATTAATCGTTTAACACTAGAGGCAAATCCATCTTCTGCATAATATAAAGACGGTAGATACACTTTGCCTTTATATAGGATTACATTCTTTTCCTTATTTAACTTTTCTATCGTACTTTTGATTTCGTCCTCTGTTAGGACATACTCCTGATTACTTAATAACGCACTGACCTCATCAAGGCATTGGTTTAATGGCAAGAATGCATGACCATCCTGCACACTTCTTTGCAATATATAAATACATCCAGCTCCAATTCGATTTGGACTGGATAGAGATAATCCATTCTTCTTTGCAATCTCATCTGCTGTATGAAATCCGAAACCCTCCACATCAAATACTAAGCGGTATGGATCATCTTCTAATAACTCTATCGTTTCATCCTTATATTGTTCATAGACTTTCTGCGCCATTTTAAGACCAATATTATACTTTGCTAAGTAAACTACTACATGTTCAAAGCCTTGATTCTCTTGTAATGTCTTGACAATCGTATTAGCAGCTTCTTTCTTTAACCCTGGGACGGAATCTAAAACAGAAGGATTGTTTAATATAGAAGAAACAGCAGATTCTCCTAAATGGTCAACAACCTTCTTAGCAGTTCTTTTTCCGATTCCATAGAACATATCACTAGCTAAATAAGCGATTAGTCCTTCCTTTGTATCTGGAATAAATGTTTGATAGGAAATAACACTATATTGCTGTCCATATTTAGGATGCTTTTCAAGTTGACCAATAAACCGATACACAGTCCCTTCCTGCAATTGGGAAAAGTAGCCTTTTATGACAATTTCTTTCTCATCATAGTTTAGATTAGTATCTAGTATTTTTACCTTGGCAATGGAAAAATGCTCTACATCATTATGAAAAATTGTATAGAGAAGCTCTCCCTTTATATATTCTTCGATTTCCACAGGTTGAAGTTGGTCCATACTAAATACCTCACATTCCCATACCGCAATTAATTTATTGCTTCCTCTGCTACCCGCTTTCCATTCGCTGCTAGCACATGATTCGGATTATATTTTAGTGCTTCATCAAAATATGCTACTGCACTAGTTACGTCTTCTTCGAATAATGAAATGACGCCTAAGTTATATAAAGCATCACTGTGGCTTTCATTTAATTCTAACACCGTTTCGAAAACCTTTTTAGCATCCGATAACAATTCACTCTGTGCTAAAGCAAGTCCATACTGAAACACGACCTCCTCATCTTGAGGTGTTATTTCCTTGGCTCTTAAAAGATACGGCAAAGCTAATTTAAATTGCTGTTGGTTTTGATGAGACATTCCGAGCATAAAATATACGTCTGCTTCTTCTAATCCCAATTTAATCGCTTCAAGAAAGTTCTGCTGTGCTTTTGGAAAATCTTCCATTTCAAAATAAGCATTTCCAATCCCATAATAGGCTGTAGCGGTTGTATCATCTAACGATAAAGCCTTTTGAAAGAAATTAATGGCACTTTCATGCTCACCAATATGCAATAATAAATTACCAAAGTTTATAAACCCAACCGGATCATTAGGATTTTCTTCGATATATTCATTAAATAGATTAGCTGCTTCTTCATATTTACTTTCTTTCATTAATTCGACTGCTTCTGCAATTTTACTCATTGTCGTACTCCCTATCCAACATAATCTAATACGTTGTTTTGTTTCTTTACTTTGTCTATTGTTCCACCACCAAGACATACCTCACCATCGTAGAATACAACAGCTTGGCCTGGTGTAATAGCGCGTTGACTCTCATCAAATACTACCTTTAAGTCACCGTTATCCAATACATGTACGGTTACCCCACTGTCTTCTTGACGATAGCGGAATTTTGCCGTACACGTAAAGGTTTTCTCAACTGTATCAGGATTAATCCAATTAACATCTGTCGCTAGTAGTTCATCAGAATATAGATATTCATTACTAAAGCCTTGTTCCACATAAAGAATATTTTTCTTTAGATTCTTACCAACAACAAACCATGGATCACCTGAACCACCGATTCCTAGTCCTTGACGTTGACCAATCGTATAATACATCAATCCATCATGCTTTCCCTTCACCTCTCCATCAAGGGTTTGCATTTCACCAGGTTGTGCAGGTAAATATTCACTAAGAAATTCTTTAAAGTTACGCTCACCGATGAAACAAATTCCAGTGCTATCTTTTTTCGTAGCAGTAGCTAAGCCGTGTTCTTTGGCAATTTCACGCACTTTAGATTTTGGTAAGTGACCTAGTGGAAACATAACTTTTTCTAAAATATCACTAGTTAATTGATTTAGGAAATATGTTTGATCTTTATTTGAATCTACCCCGCGTAACATTTCATACTTTCCATTATGTTCACGAACTTGAGCATAATGTCCAGTAGCTAAATAATCCGCTCCTAAATCTAGTGCATAATCTAAAAATGCTTTAAACTTAATTTCCTTATTACACATTACATCTGGGTTAGGTGTGCGCCCTGCTTTATATTCATCTAAGAAATACGTAAACACTTTATCCCAGTATTGCTTTTCAAAGTTAACTGAATAATACGGGATATCCAATTGATTACATACACGAACAACATCTTCAAAATCTTCTGTTGCGGTACAGACACCAAATTCATCGGTATCGTCCCAGTTTTTCATAAAAATACCGACTACATCATACCCCTGTTCCTTTAATAGTAGTGCAGCTACTGATGAATCGACTCCACCACTCATTCCTACAACAACACGTATATCTTTATTTTCTTTCATTATGAACACCCTACTTTACTAATCGTTTTATAATTTTGGCAACACGATGTGCTGCTTCTTCGACATTTTCACTAGTATTGGCAGCTCCAAAGCTAAATCGAATCGAGTTAGTTGTGCATGGGTTATTTTCACCATAAATCGCTGTTAATACATGTGAGGGTTCCACCGAACCTGCTGTACAAGCACTTCCGCTAGATGCTGCTACTCCAGCTAAATCAAAATTAGCAAGTAACTTTTCTACATTACCACCTGGAAAGCTTACGTTCACAATCGAAGCAATGGTGCTGTTTATATCCCCATTCACACTAAAATTAATGCCTTGTTCTTTCAATACCTGTAAAAACTGTTCCTTATATGCTGCATACTTAGTATTACGAATTTCTCTTTCTCTAATCATTACTTCTACTGCAGTCTGAAAACCGACAACGCCAACAACATTCTCAGTCCCTGGACGGCGTTTTCGCTCTTGCTCGCCACCGAATTGCAAGGCATTTAATTTAATCCCTTCTCTGACATATAAAAAGCCAATTCCTTTTGGACCGTTTATTTTATGTGCGGAGACAGATAATAAATCCACACCAAGCTCTTGTACGTTTATCTCTATTGTGCCATAGGCTTGGACAGCGTCGGTATGGAAATATGCTGGATGATCCTTTAACAATCCCCCGACTTCCTTAATTGGTTGGATGATTCCCGTTTCATTATTCACATACATAATCGAAACAAGAATCGTGTCATCTCTTAAAGCTTTTTTAAGGTCATTAACGGAAATCTTCCCCTCCTCATTAACAGGAAGATATGTTACCTCAAAGCCTTCTTTTTCT
Organism: Ornithinibacillus massiliensis; assembly: GCF_018310345.1. Lineage (GTDB taxonomy): Bacteria > Bacillota > Bacilli > Bacillales > Amphibacillaceae > Ornithinibacillus > Ornithinibacillus massiliensis. The sequence continues at coordinate 106,371 of NZ_JAGXBY010000002.1, read as the reverse complement.
AAATACTCAGCAGTGTGCAATGTTGCATGATGCTCCATAGCCGTCGTAATGATGTGTTTTCCTTTATGCTGGTTCGCTTTTGCTGTTCCAATTAAGGCAAGATTATCTGCCTCGGTTCCGCCACTAGTAAAAATAATTTCTTTTTCATTAGCATGGATACTTCCAGCAAGAACTCGCCTACCTTCATCTAATAATTGCCTCGCCTTTCTGCCAAACAAATGGACACTCGAAGGATTTCCAAACACATCTTCATAAACCGGTACCATTGCATCAATTACTCTTTTATCCATAGGTGTAGTTGCAGCATGATCTAAATATATATGTTCCATTACGCTCGTCCTTTCTAGTCATAAAATCAAATGTAAAACATATATCCTTCTAATGGGTCATCTTTCTCATGGTTGACCAAATCTTCCAATGTAGTCTTATCTAAGACATCTTTAACAGCCTCTGTAACACGCTTCCATAATGCCTGCTTGGCTGGTTCCTCATCTTCGATTCCCTCTACTAAGACAATCGGTCCCTCTAGTACTCGAATGATATCCCCTGCACTAATCTCTTTTGGATCCTTTGGTAAGATATATCCGCCATACGCTCCTCGAATACTCTTAATGAGTCCGGCATTTCTAAGTGGTGCAGCCAGTTGCTCTAGGTAATGTTCTGACAAATTATTTTCTTTTGCAATTGTTTTTAATGGAATTGGGCCTTCTCCATAATTACGTGCTAGCTCCAGCATAATTGTCAGCCCATAACGTCCTTTAGTTGAAATTTTCATTTACAATAACTCCTCTGATCCTTACCGTTTTTCCTATTACTTCTATATTAACTATACCATTATCATCTTAAACTTTAAAATACATGGTATTATAGCATGAAGTTAGTCTTCTTGCATTTTTTTCGAATCAAGCTTAGGCTAAGATTACCAAACTATTATAATTTATAAAAGGACGATGAAGATGAAACATCAACCACTAGCCTATCGACTAAGACCTAATCATATAAGTGAAATCATTGGACAAGAACATTTAGTTGGGGAAGGAAAAATCATAAACCGAATGGTAAAGGCGGAGAAGCTGGCATCGATGATTCTTTATGGGCCTCCGGGTACTGGTAAAACATCGATGGCAACAGCGATAGCAAAGACGCTTAAACTTCAAGTTAGAAAATTAAATGCAGTCATTGATAAAAAGAAAGATATGGAAATTGTTATAGAAGAAGCAAAAATGTCCGGTTCCATGGTATTAATCCTAGATGAGGTACATCGTTTGGATAAGGGAAAGCAAGATTTCCTACTTCCTCATTTGGAGAGCAACTTAATAACATTAATAGGCTGTACGACGAGTAATCCCTACCATGCAATTAACCCTGCCATTAGAAGTCGTTGCCACATATTTGAATTACATGCCCTAACACCATTGGATGTAAAAAAAGCAATCCAAAGAGCACTAACTGATCCAGACAATGGATATGGTAATGAAGATGTTACCCTTACTGATGAAGCGCTAGAACACTTTTCACAAAGTTCTGGTGGCGATATGCGCTCTGCTTTAAATGGATTAGAGTTAGCTGTGGCATCAACACCGTCAAATGAAGATGGTGAAATTGTTATCCATATTGACATAGCAGAGGAATGTATGCAACGCAAGAGCTTTTCCCACGATAAAGACGGGGATGCTCATTATGATGTATTATCAGCTTTCCAAAAGTCGATTCGTGGTAGCGACGTTGATGCGGCATTACATTACTTAGGTAGATTAATTGAAGCTGGTGACTTAGATTCAATCGCTAGAAGAATGATCGTTATTGCCTACGAAGATATAGGACTAGCCAATCCGCAAGCAGGTCCTCGTGCAGTTGCGGCAGTAGAGGCGGCAGAAAGATTAGGCTTCCCAGAAGCAAGAATTCCGCTTGCAGTTGCAATTGTTGAACTATGTTTATCGCCGAAATCAAATACAGCATATCAGGCTCTCGATGCTGCAATTGCTGATATTCGCAGTGGTAAAAGCGGTGATATTCCAAAGCATTTAAAAGATGCTCATTATCAAGGAGCGTCCAGTCTAGGTAGAGGTGTAGACTATAAATACCCACATGATTATCCTGGCGGTTGGGTTTATCAACAATATTTACCTGATACAATAAAAAACAAACAATACTACACGCCAAAGGAAACCGGAAAATTTGAACAAGCTATGAAACAAGTGTATGAGAAGATACTAAAAGAGAAAAAGAGTCATAATTAAAGAGGTATAAGCTAGGCATCCTTAATTGATGCCTAGTTTTTTTATACATCTCCATATAACAATCCGTTAAAAATTATATCCTCCTAACGTATAAAAAAATCATCTCCCGTCTAGACTATGTAAAAGGAAATAATGTCCTAAAAGTCAATTCTAAAACTGTCTATCTAATGAACTGACTTTTTGACTTAGAAAATTTACTAGTTAAAAAATCTATTGTTTTGATTAGGTAGTTATGGAAAAAGGAGATGAAACATACATGACAAAAGTTAGACAGGATGCATGGTCACACGAGGACGACTTACTACTTGCAGAAACTGTACTGCGTCATATTCGTGAAGGAAGCACACAATTAAATGCCTTTGAGGAAGTCGGAGACAAGCTTAATCGCACATCAGCAGCTTGTGGCTTTAGATGGAATGCTGAAATCCGAAAAAAATATATTAATGCGATTGATTTAGCTAAAAGGCAACGTAAAGAGAAAAAACGAGCCATTGAGAAAGCGAAGAAGGCGAATAGAGCACCAGTTATTGCCTTTCAACAAAACTATGAAACCCCTGTAACAGAAGATACTAGTAGAGAATCAGAATATACTACACCATCGGCTATTACATTGGAAACAGTAATTCAATTTTTGAACCAACTCAAAAAAGACTATTATGCTTCCAATCAATCAAAAGTATCTCTTGACCAAGCACAGAAAGAGAATGCTTTACTAAAAGAACAGATTAATAAACTTGAAAAGGAACTCACGGAGACGAAACAAGAGCTATCTACTATTCAAGAAGATTATAAAGTATTCGTCCAAATCATGGACCGAGCAAGAAAGATGACGGTATTAGAAGACCAAGGCTCGTTTAAAGCTCCTGCTTTCCGTATGGACAAGAATGGTAACCTTGAGCAAATTGCCCAGGGATCTAACTAAGCAACATATAACCCAGTCGATATAAGATTTGTTTGTAATAAAAGCATAGTAGATATAGAAAAATCCGAACTACTTATCACGATTCTATTAGAAGAATTTGAATTAGTTCGGTTTTTTCTTTTTGCGCTTTTTACCCCAAAAGAAACTAGGCTTAGCTTTGTTCCACATCTACTTCATCACTAGGTCTTGTCACAGCTGAATCGACCGTGACCTCCCAAGTAATAATCGTGGTGCTATCTCTAACATTATGATGTTGTATTGTTTGCAGTATTTTTTGAATGCCTTTATGATTGGAATGTTTACTCATCATTCGATAGATATCTACAGGAGATGCAAATGGATCATTAGGGCACTCAATTAATCCATCAGTCGTTAAAAAAATTCGATTTAACCCTTTTCTTAGTTCTCTGACACCACTACTATAACAGGGAACAGATTGCTCAAATGTATTAACTTTCCCTATCCATTCATAAAAATGCCGTTGGTTAACTTGATATTGACCTAATTCGGCAAGCTCCGGATGAAATACATAGCAAAGACAATCCCCAACAGAAAACCACCATAGATACTTCTCTTTTCTTAATACAAGTAAACACGCCGTCTCTCCTTTAACTTTCCGACATGCTCTGAGAAATGCCCCATCCATAAACATATTAACTATGGTATGCTCTATATCCTTTATCCCTTTAATAGATGGGTCATTGCATAGATCTTGTATATGACTTTTATTGGCATTTATTTGATTCATCACTAATTCTGCACTTTCCGCTGAATGATGGGCATCTAATAAAACAGCAAACTCCCAACATTTATTTTGATCAGTCCATACGAGACATCCATCCTCATTTTTATATTGACCTGCAGAAGAAATTCCACCGAAGTTCCCTATTACGACATGACTAAGTTGCTGAACATTAATCTGATCTACATAATCTATTTGACTTCCTATCCAGGTGTATTCCTTTATCCTACCCTCCATCATTACTTCTCCAGATACGCTTTTATTTTTTTGCACAGCTGAATCACCTCTTCGTTATCACCAAAAGGTGCTTCCTTCCAATCGTAAACCGCCATTGGTCCCCAATAATTTTCAGGCGTATTTGGATAACGTGCAACTAGATGCATATGAAGGTGTGGAACGCTATTTCCCGAAACTAGTGAGTAAACATGCTCTGCCCCAACACTTTGAACTAAAGCTTTACTGACACGTGCCATCATAACCCCAAATACTTTTGCTTCCTCTATCGTCAAATCAGCAAGGGTTGGAGCATGTCGCTTCAAATCAATCATAATATGACCTAGATAATTCGGTTTTCCATTTTGATCGATATGTCCAACATACACGACATCATCCTCATAGATGGTTACGCCCGAAGTAGAAATTTCCCCCGTATGTTTAGCACAAATAAAACAATCTTCCATTTCCATCCCCCCCATTATGAATACCATTTCCTAAACTTCGCTCACCTGTTAATCATAAATTAATTCTATTTATTAATAATGTTTCGAAAATACTATATGAAATTATCTAAAAAGTCAACACTTCCTTAAAGTATTACGTTCATGATTGTAGTATCCAGATATAACGATTATTCCAAACCGCAAAAAAATAAGACTAGCTTCTCTGCTAGCCTTACCTATTATTTATGTATACATCAATCCCAATAATGCCGCCTATAGTAAGTTTTGATCCCCGCTACGAGCAGGTGGGTGCCTTGTTTCGTATTTTATACGTCCTCTCGTTAGTCGAAAACGAGGCATGTATGCCACACGAAAACTGCTAAGCTCCCTATATAAAACTGTTCGGTCAAAACATATGATATAGGCAAACATATCAGGATTGATTCACTTTCGTAATGCATTACGTTTGTAAAAATATATTAACATACGTATTCCACGTATTCAATATCCCTTTATATGAAGTATTCATTACAATTGTTACAAAATTTAAACATTATCAACAATAAAGTTATTTATTTTCATTTAGCTGAATAGATAATTCAGTTAACTGTGCTTTACTCACTTCACTTGGAGCTTCTGTTAGCAAGTCTGATGCTGATGCAGTTTTCGGGAATAGTATCGTATCTCTTAGGTTACTTCTACCTGTTAGAAGCATAACAATACGATCCAGCCCTAACGCAATCCCCCCATGTGGCGGTGCACCATATTCCAAGGCTTCCAGTAAGAAACCAAATTGTTCTTGTGCTTCTTCTTCTGTAAACCCTAGCACCTTAAACATTTCATTTTGTTGTTCACGTTTATAAATACGAATAGAACCTCCACCCAATTCATATCCATTCAGAACTAAATCATAAGCATTTGCACGAACACTTGCTGGATCAGTTGCCAGCTTTTCAACATCTTCCTCAAACGGCATCGTGAATGGATGGTGGGCTGCAAAGTAACGGCCAAGTTCTTCATCATATTCTAATAATGGCCAATCGGTAATCCATAGGAAGTTATACTTACTTTCATCTATTAGACCAAGCTCTTTACCAAGCTTAAGGCGTAAAGCTCCTAGGCTATCGTATACAACAGAGGTCTTATCCGCAACGAATAATAGTAAATCCCCATCTTCTGCATTTGCTAGCTCTAGTAAGCCTTGTTTTTCTTCCTCTGAAATAAACTTAGCAATTGGTCCTTTTAATTCCCCATCTTCTACCTTGAGCCAAGCAAGTCCCTTAGCTCCATAGACATTGACGAACTCAGTAAGTTTATCAATATCCTTTCTGGAGAAATTAGTAGCTTCTCCTTTGACATTTAATAATGCAACCTTTCCACCCCGCTCGATTGCACCTTGGAATACTTTAAAGCTAGAATTGGCTAGTAGATCCGAAACATGAATAAGTTCTAAGCCAAAGCGTGTATCTGGTTTATCAGAACCGTAACGCTCCATTGCTTCCTTGTATGGCATTCTTGGTAATGGTAATGGAATATCAACCTGATTGACTTCTTTCATCACCTTCTGCATCATTTTCTCTGTCATTGTCATGATTTCATCACTTGTCATAAAGGAGGTCTCAATATCAATTTGAGTAAATTCTGGTTGTCTGTCAGCACGTAAATCTTCATCACGGAAGCAACGAGCAATTTGATAGTATTTTTCAAAGCCACTCATCATAATCAATTGTTTAAACAATTGTGGTGACTGTGGTAATGCATAGAATTCGCCTGGATGTACACGACTAGGAACTAAGTAATCACGGGCTCCTTCTGGTGTACTCTTCGTTAAAATCGGTGTTTCCATTTCTAGGAATCCATCATCGTTTAAGAAGTTACGCACAACCTGTGTGATTTGATGGCGCTTTTTAAAGGTCTCTTGTAATGCTCCACGACGTAGGTCCATATAACGATACTTCAGACGTAAATCTTCTGACACATCTGTATCATCTTGTATGAGAAAAGGAGGGTTTTTCGACTTATTTAATATGGAAACCTCTGTAGCGATAACCTCTAGAGTACCAGTCTCCATATGGGGATTTATCGTGCTCTCGTCACGAAGCACCACCTTCCCTTTTACTTCAATAACGTATTCACTACGAACGGATTCTGCAATTGTTAAGGCATCTTCGTAATCAGGATTAAAAACTACCTGTACAATGCCAGATTTATCACGGAGATCAATAAATATCAGACCACCTAGATCACGGCGTTTTTGAACCCATCCTTTTAGTAGAATTACCTTTTCAACATCTTTTTCTTGTATCGTTCCTGCTAGTATTCTTTCGCTCATCCTATTTTCCTCCTAAAAGCTTTTCCTTCATTGTGAGAGTTAATTGATCTAAAGGAATCTCTACTTGTTCACCAGTAGCCATTTCTTTTACATTTATGACATTCTTTTCAAGCTCCTCTTCACCTAAAACTAACACATATTTAGCCTTGTATCGGTCGGCCGCTTTAAATTGAGCTTTAATTTTTCTACCTTGGTAGTCTTGATCGACTTGGATACCATGTTGACGTAATTCATGTGTAATACGAACTACTTCCGATTTTGGCTCTTCTCCCATCGATACGATAAAGCAATCTAACGCTTCTTCTAACGGAATTTCAACATTTTCGGCTTCTAATGCCATTAATAGTCTTTCAATTCCCATTCCAAACCCAATACCTGGTGTAGCTGGACCACCTAGCTGTTCTACTAGTCCATTGTATCTACCCCCACCAGCAAGTGTTGTAATGGCTCCGAAACCTTCCGCCTCACTCATAATTTCAAATGCCGTGTGATTATAGTAATCCAAGCCTCTTACAAGATTAGGATCAACTTCATATTCAATTCCCATCAATTCAAGATATTTTTTAACCTTTTCAAAGTATTCAACCGAATCTTCATTCAGATAATCTAGAATAGAAGGTGCTGTTTTCATGGATGGGTGGTCTCTGTCGACTTTACAATCTAGAATTCTCATTGGATTTTGCTCTAATCGAGACTGACAATCTTCACACAGTTCTTCCTTGTATGGAGTAAAGTGTTTAATTAGTGCATCGCGATGCCTCTTTCTACTCTCAACATCACCTAACGAATTAATTACTAGTTTTAAAGATGTTAATCCCAGTGACCGATATACAGTCATCGCTAAATCAATCACTTCTGCATCAACCGCTGGATCTGCACTTCCTAATACTTCTACCCCAAACTGATTCAACTGACGCATTCTGCCTGCCTGAGGTCGTTCATAACGGAACATTTGCATAAAGTAGTATAGTTTTACAGGTTGATTAGCCTCCCCGTACAACTTGTTCTGTACAAAAGCTCTCGTTACAGCAGCTGTACCTTCTGGGCGAAGTGTAAGACTTCTACCGCCACGGTCTTCAAAGGTATACATCTCCTTTTGCACAATATCAGTTGAGTCTCCTACCCCACGTGAAAATACTTCTGTATGTTCAAATACCGGTGTACGAATTTCTTCGTAATGGTATTTATCACAGATCCCCTTTATTTTATTCTCAACAAACTGCCATTTTTTAGCATCCTTTGGTAGAACATCTACCGTACCTCTAGGCGCTTTAATATTCATTCTTTTATCCTCCTAAAACGATTATGAATTCCAAAGTCATGTAATGGTTAACTTTTCTCTTATTTCATATCCACGGTGTATGTATGATTCACTTGATCCTTGTTGCTATAAAAGTATACAAAAAACTCCCGTCCCTATAAAAAAGGGACGAGAGTTACCCGCGTTGCCACCCTAGTTGACGCAATTCCATTGCATCCTCTTTTCACAGTTAACGCCTGCAAAACGTCTATATTTACTAGTCATAACGTTCAATATAGATCCTCAGGATTGTCTTTCACTAGGTTGCCATGCAAAATGCTTCCAGCCAAAGGCATTTTGTCTCTGCTCACGCAAGTACTAGTTACTTTTTCCTTCATAGGATATTTCTTGTTCGTTCAAGATACTTGAATGAATATTATCATAATGTTTTGCTTCCTGATTGTCAAGAGCGATTAATCTTTTTCTTTAATGCTTTTACCTCTCCTAGTGATATCCCTAACTCCTGTGCTATTTCCATATGTCCAGAGGACTGTTCCATTTCGATAAACTTATGCAAGTTTACACCAAAAATATCTCGATTATTATGGGAACTCCAATGCTTTTCAGTCATTCGCAATTAGATCGCCTCCTTTTTCATAAGACTAGTTTTGCCTAATTCGACAATATTTATTAAAATAGAAAAAGAAATGTCATGTGGTTTACGAATTATTAGGAGGAAATCTATTGGGCTATAAAAAAACAATTGGAATTACACTTTGCCTACTACTGATTACATGGTGCTTTCCAGTAACAGCTAGTACAAAAGAGGTCATTGTTAACGAAAATTATTTAAATCTACGAAGTGGTCCTGGTACGGATTACGATAAACTAGGACAAGTCCATCAAAATGAACAATACCCCATTGTCGGTCAAGAAGGGGATTGGGTTGAGATTCAACTTGATGGATATACTGCTTGGATTTCGACGGATTATGTAACTATTCAAGAAGATTCGTCTGAACAAGAAGTGAAAGATGTTGGGCTTGATCATTCTGTTGAACAGACTTCCATTACCATCCCATTTGAGAAAACTCATATTAGAAATGGTCCGTCATCTGATGATGAAATTGTCTATTTTGCTGAAGAAGGGGAAACTCTTTCTGTAACCGGCAAAACGGATAATTGGTTAAAAGTGGAAAATGACACGATAGAAGGGTATGTATTATCAGACTTAGTTAAAGATGAAATCAAGGAAACGAGCGAAGGATTAAAAGGAAAAACAATCGTTCTAGATCCAGGTCATGGTGGATTTGATTCAGGTGCTATTAGTCCTACAAATGTACAAGAAAAGGACTTAGCCTATAAAACAGCAGATATTCTAGCTCAGGAATTAACGATGTTAGGTGCTATCGTTATAACTACTAGAGAGGAGGATACATTTGCCTCATTAGCAAGTCGGGCAACGCTTTCTAACACGGTTAATGCTGATGCTTTCATAAGTTTACACTATAATAGTGTACCCGATCTTCCTACAGTCACCGGCATAAGTACCTATTATTCCCATGAGCAGTATGCAGAATTAGCACGTTATATTCAGCAAGAGATTATTAAAGAATCAGGTGACAGAGATCGTGGTGCGGAATTTGGTGATTTCCAAGTAATTAGACAAAATCTGATGCCTGCTGTACTTATTGAACTAGGGTTCATGTCCAATCCTGAAATGGATACTCTAATGACGACAAATGCCTATCAGAAAAAACTCGTTTCTGGTATTGTAAATGGATTACAGCGTTATTTTTCTAATTAAGTAGAGGCTGGGACAACAGAATTTATCCTAAAAGCAAAACCGAATGATGAGCAAGGACCCTGCTCCGGAAATATACTTGCGGTTACTTCCAGCACAGGGGCGACATCTGCTCGAAAAGGCCAAAGCAGTGGTCTACCTTGCCACCGGGCGGCTGGTGAGCCTCCTCGTACTACTTCTTTAGGGGTCTCAAGCTTGCCCTGTCCTCCCGCAGGAGTCTACGTATATTTCCGGAGCTAGTATTGAATATCATTCGGTGTTACCTTTAATTCTTTTTGTTACGCCCCTGTCTCGTTATCTATTTTTACTATCTAAAATTAAAGTTACAGGACCAACATTGGTAAGTGTAACATTCATCATTGCTCCGAATCTACCTACCTCTACCTTTATTCCCTCTTGACGAAGCATTTCATTGAACTTCTCGTAAAGCTCATTTGCTTGCTGTGGCTTCGCTGCTTGCATGAAGTTTGGTCTTCTGCCCTTTCTAGTATCGCCATAAAGGGTGAATTGGGAAATCGATAAAATTTCGCCATTTACATCTTTTAATGATAAATTCATTTTTTCTTGTTCATCTTCAAATACACGTAGGTTGACCATTTTATTTGCTAGATATTGTGCATCCTCTACTGTATCTTCATGGGTAACTCCAATTAACACGACAAAACCATTATCGATTTTGCCAACTATCTCATCTTTTACGGTAACACGTGCATCTCTAGCACGTTGAATAATAGCCCTCATGTTTCAAATCTCCTTTTACTAGTACTATAGAGGTTGAGTTAGAAATGTTTATGATAAAGGAAAAACCGAATAATTAGCAAGCCACCGCTCCGTGGATGGTTAGTAGACTGGAGGTTCATCCAAGGTCTGGATCCTTGCCTTTCGTCTACCTATCTTTACGGAGCTAGTGTGATGCCTTATTCGGGTTTACATCTCTAACTTTTTAGTTTTGTGCCAGTTTCATTGTAGTGTACGTGTAACTGCATAAACATCTTTGATCTGCTTAATCCGTTCCACAATTTTTCTTAAATGATTCGTATTATGAATCAAAATCGTAATTTGAATAACAGCCATTTTATTACGATCAGACCTGCCATTTACATGGGTAATATTTGTTTTCGACTCATTCACTGCTTGTAATACTTCATTTAATAAGCCTCTACGATCATAACCTGAGATTTCTAGATCCACATGATATTGCTTTTGTGTTTGATCTTCTTCCCATTCCACATGTAGATGTCGTTCTCTTGCTTCCTCTGTTTGTACATTTGGACAGTCAGTTCGATGGACGGATACGCCTCGACCTTTTGTAATATACCCAATTATTTCATCACCAGGGACAGGATTACAGCATTTGGATAGACGTACAAGTAGATTATCAATGCCTTCTACAATCACACCAGAGTCTTTCTTATGTTTTTTAAATTCCTTATACTCTGTTTTTGTCCCTTCTAATGTTTTGGCAAGGTCTTCTTCTTTTTGGCGAGATTGACGTATTTTTTCCGTTAATCTTGTTGCGACAAGCGCTGCAGTAATACCCTGATAACCTACAGCGGCATATAAATCTTCCTCAGAAACAAAGTTAAATCGTTCGTAAACGCGTTTTAAATTCTCTTCTGTCAATGCTTCTTTCGGCTCGATATCAAATGCCCGAATCTCTTTTTCGACTAAGTCCTTACCCTTTGCTACGTTTTCTTCACGGCGTTGCTTCTTGAAAAATTGTCTAATTTTATTCTTTGCCTGTGATGTTTGGGTGATCTTTAACCAATCTTGAGAAGGTCCATAGGAATGTTTCGAAGTTAGTACTTCGATTATGTCGCCATTTTTTAATTTGTAGTCTAATGGCTCCATTTTCCCGTTAATTTTTGCCCCGATTGTCTGATTACCGATTTCCGTATGAATTCGGTAAGCAAAGTCAAGTGGAACAGAACCAGATGGTAGTTCTATTACATCTCCTTTAGGCGTAAAGACATAGACCATATCGGAAAATAAATCCACTTTCAGAGATTCAACGAATTCCTCCGCATCATGCGTCTCATTCTGCCATTCTAAAATTTCACGGAACCACGTTAACTTCTCTTCAAAGGATTTCTTATCTCGGTTAAGTTGCTTACCTTCCTTATACGCCCAGTGAGCAGCAATCCCGTACTCGGCAATCTCATGCATTTCCTTCGTTCTTATTTGTACTTCTAAAGGATCTCCTTTAGGACCAATTACCGTTGTATGCAAGGATTGGTATAAGTTTTGCTTTGGCATTGCAATATAATCTTTAAATCTACCAGGCATTGGCTTCCAACACGTATGAATAATTCCTAATACCGCATAACAATCTTTAATGCTGTTGACTAAAATACGAACTGCCAATAAATCATAGATCTCATTAAACTGTTTGTTTTGTTTTATCATCTTCTGATAAATACTATACAAATGTTTCGGTCTACCTGAGATTTCTGCTTCTATATTTATTTCTTCTAACTGTTTATTTACTTCTTGAATAACTTCATCAATGTAAGATTCTCGTTGTTCCCGCTTTTGCTTCATTAACTGAACAATTCGGTAATATTGTTGGGGATTTAAGTAACGTAATGAGATATCCTCTAGCTCCCATTTAATCGCAGAAATTCCTAAACGATGTGCTAATGGAGCAAAGATTTCTATCGTTTCATTCGCTTTGATACGTTGCTTTTCAGGTGGTAAGAACTTTAAAGTTCTCATATTATGCAATCTATCCGCTAGCTTAATTAATATAACACGTATATCTTTCGCCATAGCGACAAACATTTTTCGGTGATTTTCAGCTTGTTGGGCTTCTTTTGACTTGTATTTGATTTTACCTAGCTTTGTAACCCCATCAACAAGCATGGCAACTTCCTTATTAAATTGTTCTTCTATTTCTTCTAATGTTATTTCGGTATCCTCTACAACATCATGCAAGAATCCACCCGCAACCGTCACTGGATCCATTTTTAAATCTACTAATATGCCAGCAACTTGAATAGGGTGTATGATATACGCTTCTCCTGATTTACGATACTGGTCCCTATGTGCTTCTTCTGCGTACGTATAAGCACGCATAATAAACGCAACATCGTCCTCCGATAAATACGTGCTAGCTTTTTCTTGTAATTGTTCAATTGTTATAATGTCATTTTTCGCCATATTATCACCTTTAATTGTAGAAGATACTTTCTTTCTAGTATCAAAAAAATTTATTAAAATGTAAAGAAAAAATACCTTTACATTTTCTGGTAACTCACCTAGTCATGTTCTCAATATCACTTATCATTAGTAGAACATTTTAGAACTTGTATTAAGCAAGCTGTCGTTACGAGCTAATCCTTTTCCGAATTACAAGAGGTCTGATGAAGGATTTCTCCACCAGACCTACAAAAATTAATATTTCATTAAGGATAGGACATCATATCCTTTAAGTTTATCCAAACCATTTAAATACGATAATTCGATTAGGAAGGCACAGCCAACAACAATTCCACCTAATTCTTCCACTAATTTAATTGTTGCTTCAATAGTACCACCTGTTGCTAATAAATCATCGGTAATTAGAACACGTTGACCTGGTTTAATAGCATCCTTATGAATGGTTAAGACATTTTGTCCATATTCTAAACCATAGTCTACTTTAATAACCTCACGTGGAAGCTTACCTTCTTTTCTAACCGGTGCAAATCCAACTTCAAGTGCATAGGAAACAGGACAACCAACAATAAAACCTCTAGCTTCAGGTCCTACCACTAAATCAATTTGTTTATCCCTAGCAAATTCTACAATCTCATTTACTGCAGATTTAAATGCTTTTCCATTATCCATTAATGGCGTAATATCTTTAAATTCGATACCTTCTTTTGGCCAATCGTGTACAATTTTAATATATTTTTTATAATCCATGGGTCATTTCCTCCTTAGGTTTATCCATCAGTCCCATACAATCTTCAAACCATCTTGTTAATTCTTCATACGTTGCGTAATAAAGCATTTTTTCAATTTCTGTTTGCTTCACACGTTCCTGATAGATGTGTGCTTCTTGTAAATCCTTTTTTTGTGGCGATGAATTTAATGCAATAATTCCATTACTAATATTAACAAATTCAAGCTCAGAAAACACCTTTAACATAAACATAATTGAATCCTTAGTCCAGCCCTTAGCATTTATAATGGCTTGTAAGTCTTTACGGATATTCAGTTCTTTTCTCTTCCATATTAACGAATATAACCATTTAAAATCTTCTCTTGAGGGAAAACTAGATAAGTATACACTATTTTCTATATAAAAACACGCATGAATGACGCAAGGCTTAACTTTATTCACGATTTTTCTCAATTCATCTAGATCTGCCGGTAGATCAAAGAGATGAAGTACATCTATCTCCTCATGATAAGTCAGTGCTTCTTTATATGTTAACGGCATGATTCCTTCTGGAAAATCATGGTTATTAGAAAAATTCTCATTATACAATAGCATATGTCTATCAAACTGATTAAGGAAATTCGTTATGTCTACTTGTTTTTTTCCTCGGTGATCAAATAATTGCCAATGATCAATTCGCATATCTTCCACGACGAGTTGTGGCTTACGAATGCCATTCCATTCATTCATACCTAGTTCTCCGACTACGGATAGCGTGGCTTTGGGCGAAATATAATGATATAATTCTCCCATTCCAAACGCGATTCCTTCTAAAGAGCTTCCGTTTTCCTTAAATAGCAGTTTCAAATGTTTTTTCATATTACCTAATTGACGGACTTCATTAGGCTTTGCTTCAATCCGAAATTTAGGCTTTGGATTCGCCATTCCAAATGGTGCTAGCTTACCTATCTCATCAATTAATGTTTCACTAATATCCGATAACGTAAGCGTTTTGCTAATGAGGACCTCTTGCTTAAAGTCTTCACTCGTTAATTCCTGTTGAATCAAATGGTCTAGTTCTTTTTCTAGTATTCTCACATTTTCAATTGGTAATGTCATCCCAGCTGCTTGTGCATGCCCACCAAAGTGAGTGAACACTTCTTTAAATTTCATACAGCTTTGAAATAAATCAAAGGCAGGGATGCTCCTTGCTGAACCCTTAGCAGTACCATTTTCTTCGTTGATTGACAGTACAATTGCCGGTCGGTCATACTTTCTTACTAGTCTAGATGCAACAATACCCAGAACCCCTTCATTCCAGCCTTGTTTTGCAACGACAATAACCCCTTTTTCTGGGTCAATTGTTTCAAGTTGCTCCACTTCTTTTACAATAGATGCAACAATTTGTTGTCGCTCTTGATTTAGTTGCCCTACTTGTTCTGCTAATTCCTCGGCTTCTTCCGGAATATCGGTTAAAAGTAGCTGAACAGCTAAATCAGCATCTTGTAATCGCCCTACCGCATTTAGCCTTGGTCCAATTAAGAATCCGATGTCTTCTTCTGTCGTATTCCCTTCAATCTTACATTGCTTCTTTAAGGCAATTAAACCTTCCCGCTTTGTAACGGATAGCTTCCGTAACCCATAATAAGTTAATATCCGATTTTCTCCAACCAAAGGAACTAAATCTGCAACCGTACCAATGACAACTAAATCTAATAAATGCTCTGGGAAATAACCTAGTAAGCTTTGTGCAAATTTAAAGGCTACTCCTGCTCCAGCTAATTCCTTAAAGGAATATTGTGGAGAACATTTTGGATGTATGATAGCAAAAGCATCCGGTAATGCTTCTTGTGGTTCATGGTGGTCGGTAATGATTAAATCGATACCTAGTTCCTTCGCTACTTCTGCTTCATAAACAGAGGCAATACCGGTATCGACTGTAATAATAAGTTTATATCCATTTTCACAAGCCTCTCTGAAGGCAGCTTCATTAGGACCATATCCTTCTGTAAAACGATTCGGTATATAGAAATTGCAATTAGCACCTAGTTCTTCTAATGCTTTAATAAGTATCGTTGTCGAGCTAACCCCATCCGCATCATAATCACCAAATACAAGAATTTTTTCATTGGCGCGAATGGCTTGATGGACTCGTTCTGTAGCAATATCCATGGAAGCTAACTTCATAGGACTAATCAAGTTATCAATAGATGGCATTAAGAACTCTTGCGCTTCTTCATATGATTGAATACCACGCTGTACTAATAACTCTTTTATCACGGGGGATAATTCTATTGAGTCATCCATCCACTGGTCTTGATATTCATCTGTACGCACAAATTTCCATTTTGACTTGCTTTGTAGCATATATTCACCCCTGACTAATCTATTATACACAAATAGAGTCAGGGGTAGCAATGAGAATTTATCGTTTAGTCTTCTCGTTTGACATCAATTGCTTTAGAAGCTTGTGTGCCTCCATTCGTTTCAGCTACATTCTTGTCTTCTACTAGTTGAGATAATGCTGCATTCTTCCTTCTTATTACTTTTATCTCTTTTTGAAGCTTAAACATTCTTACCATACCGACAGCAGCCGTAATAATTCCCCCCATTAAAACAGAGAAAAGTATTACTAAAATTAATGGTGATTCTACTTGCCAAAAAAAATAGGTAACCTGTACAGGACTAACATTCATTACAGCAAATATAGCAACCAGTATAACAAAAATAATCGCTACAATCACATACGTTTGTCCCCTCACAATGATTCCTCCTAGTCTGTTTTCGCTACCCTTTATTTTATACAAGTAGAAAAAAACAATCCCTCTGCAACTTGCAAAGGGATTGTTTCGTTAAACCTGTGGTCCTTCCACACGTTTTTTCTTTCTAAAGTCGACTGGCTTATCCTTGATATTCTTTCCTCGCCATACTAACCATAATTGTGTTGCTAGGAATAAAGATGAGTAGGTACCTGCAATGATTCCAATGAGTAAGGCAATACCAAACCCACGAATCGGCTCTGCACCTAAAATTAAAAATGCGACTATAGCAATTAATGTTGTAATATTAGTATTTATCGTTCTAGTCATCGTTTGAACAATACTTCGATTAACAATACTGGAAAGCTCCTTAAAGGATTTTATCACCCGATTTGATTGTGCAGCATTTTCACGAATTCGATCAAATGTAACAATGGTGGAGTTGATTGCATATCCGACTATCGTTAGGATTGCAGCAACGATAGTAACATCAAATTCAATCTTGAAAATACTAAATACCATTAACATAATAAATACATCATGGAGTAATGTTAGGATCGCCATAACTGCAAAGTAGAACTCAAAGCGGAATGCAACATAAATAATCATTCCTACAGCAGCAATTGCAAGGGCATAAATGGCATTTTTCACTAATTCTTGCCCAACTATTGGCGAAACAACACTAACACCGGGCTCTACATTATATTTATCATGAAAATAAGTGGTCAGTTCACCAATTTTATCTTCTGGTATCACATCCTGGTAGCGAATTACTGCAATTTCATTATTTTCACCAGAAAGTATGATAGATCTTGCCTCTAATCCTAGTGCTTCTAAATCTGACTCAATTTCTGTTTCACTTAACGGTTCATCCGCCATAATCTGCACTCTAGAACCACTTGTAAAGTCAATTCCAGGAGTTAATCTAAATATACCAAAAGCAATTACACCAATAACCGTTAATATAATCGTGATAACAAAAAACTTCTTACGATTATCCACTACATTCCATTCTTTACCTAAGAATGTTGCTGGAACTTCACTATTATCACGGATATCTTTTATATCTGATTTCTTTACGCCAAACCAACCTGGGTTATTTTTGAAGAATTTAACTTTAATCCATAATTGGAGGAGTAATTTAGTTCCATACACTGCCGTTAAAAAGCTTACTACGATACTAATAATCAACATCGTCGCAAACCCTTTTACAGAACTAGTACCAAAAATAAATAGTACTGCCGCCGCTAGTAGTGTTGTAATATTAGCATCTAGAATTGCCCGTAAGGAGTTACTTGTCCCTTTTTTGAAGGCTGCCTGTAACGATTTACCTTCTCGTAATTCTTCCTTAATACGTTCAAAGGTAATAACATTGGCATCTACTGCCATACCTACCCCTAATATCAA
Organism: Ornithinibacillus massiliensis; assembly: GCF_018310345.1. GTDB lineage: Bacteria > Bacillota > Bacilli > Bacillales > Amphibacillaceae > Ornithinibacillus > Ornithinibacillus massiliensis. The sequence continues at coordinate 88,402 of NZ_JAGXBY010000002.1, read as the reverse complement.
TGCTGCTATACCAGGTAATGTTAGTACACCTCGTAGACTTTCAAATATAGCAAGTACTAAGAATATATAAGCACTTAATGATATAACAGAAATAAAACCTGGAAAGCGATATACTGCTATCATAAACACAAATATAATACTGATTCCAACTATTGCAGCAAGTATGGTTTGATCTAAAGCTTGCTGACCAAACTGTGCTCCTACAGAAGTAGAGAATATCTCCACTAAATTAACTGGCAGAGAACCAGAATTAATAATGCTCGCCAAATATTGTGCCTCTTCAACAGTAAAGTTTCCGGTGATCATAACATTACCGCCAGGAATTGGTTCATTTACGGATGGTGCTGAGACAAATTTTGGTTCTTCTTTTAATGCTTCATCTTCAAAAGAATCCCCCTCTTCATAATCCATCCATATAACTAGTAAATTTTCACCTGGGCTTTCTTGCGATAACTCTCGCGTTACCTGGGCAAATTTACTTGCATCCTTTACTTGCAGGGTAACAATAGGCTGATTCGTATCTGGGTGGAAATCTTGCTTAGCACTTCCCTCCTTCACATCAGATCCATCTAGCAATACCGTATCATGGACATCGCGAAAGGTCAGTCTAGCTGAGGTTGCTAACATTTCACGGGCTTGTGTTTGATTTTCAACACCAGCTAATTGAACGCGAATACGGTCTTCTCCTTCGATATCAATTACCGCTTCACTTATCCCTAACTTATTTACCCGATCATTTAATAATTGAACTGTAGCTTCCAATAAGCTCCGATCGACTTCCTGGGTTTCATCAATTGGTTCTACTGTATAAAGGACCTCAAAGCCCCCTTGCAAATCCAGTCCAAGATTAATGCTTTTCGTAACACTTGGTGTAAATAATCCAATAATAAGTCCTAATGCAATAACAATTAGGAAAAAGGATGCAATCCGTCCTTTATTTTTCATAATAAAAAGTTCCTCCCTTTTATGTATCAAACACATATGTAACGCTTAGGGGTTTAGCTATTGCCAGTTAAGGCAGCGATCGAAACCATCAAATCATCATCTTGGTACGCATCTATGGTCAAATAGCTCATATATGTACTCGAGCTAAGGTGTAGTATATCTTGGACAACTTCATAAAGTCTTTTCTCTGGATTGCCTTTCCACACTTTCTTCATCAGGCATTTCCAAATATCTTCTTCTGTTGCTCGAGAATACCCCATCATTTGAAATTCTTGCGTCTTACTTTCCAAAGCTGGTCTTAACTCCTGCTTCCATGCTTCAACAGTCTTCCTTATCTCCAAGACCTTCACCTTCCTAGAAAGATTGTAATAAGATTGTACAAGTTGTCATGCTTGGCTACACCAATCGCATATATATCATTGTATATGAAATTTTATTATTTGAGAAGGCAGGTCGTCGATGTGTCTAAACAAACTTTTCTCCAAGGGACACTCATCTTAATAGCAGCAGGCATGATTACTCGTTTTCTAGGCTTTATTAATCGTCTTGTAGTTGCCAGACTTATGGGAGAAGAAGGTGTAGGGCTATATATGATGGCCCTTCCTACTCTATTCTTAGTCATGACGCTTACACAACTTGGACTGCCTGTTGCTATATCAAAACGTGTAGCAGAAGCAGATGCACAGCAAGATCATGCGAAAATAAAACGAATATTAGTAGTTTCGATTATTATTACCTCCATTTCTAGTATTATCTTTACAACAGTAATGATCTTTGCAGCACCTTTTATCGCCACTACATTATTAACAGATGAACGTACACTTTATCCGTTAATCGCAGTTGGCCCGATCATTCCTATTGTGGCGGTTTCATCCGTTTTACGCGGTTATTTTCAAGGGAAACAAAACATGAAACCACAGAGCTATTCACAGGTTATTGAACAAATCGTACGTATTAGCTGTGTTGCCTTATTTGTACATTTACTACTGCCTTATGGAATAGAGTACGCCGCTGCAGGAGCCATGATTAGTGTTATTTTAGGCGAATTTGCTTCCCTACTCTATATGATATATCAGTTTAAACGCAAAAAAACAATTCGTATACGGCATCGTTTTTTTGCCTATGTAAAAGCAAGCAAGCAAACCGTGAAAGAGTTATTCTCTATTGCTCTACCGAGTACTGGTAGCAAAATGATTAGTTCATTCTCTTATTTTCTTGAACCCATTATTGTAACGAACAGTCTAGCTCTCGCAGGTATATCAGGTGCATTAGCTACAAAGCAGTACGGAGAATTAACTGGGTTTGTTTTACCGCTTCTGTTTTTACCAACCTTTATTACCCAGTCATTATCTATAGCACTCGTTCCCAATATCTCAGAAGCAGATGCAAGGCAAAATACTAGCCTTATACACTATCGCATCCATCAATCCATTCGGATATCATTTGCTTCGGGAGCAATTGCTACGGTCGTATTAACGATTTTTGCCGTTCCAATCCTATCTTTTATGTATGGTACAGCTAATGCAAGCAATATTCTTATATTTATGGCACCATTCTATATTTTACTTTATATCCAGTCACCATTACAAGCTGCGCTTCAGGCATTAGACTTAGCCAAGGCAGCAATGTGGAATAGCTTAATAGGTGCTGTAGTAAAATTCATTGTTCTATTTATTCTAGCCTCAAATGAAAGCTTTGGCATCATGGGAGTTGCAATCGCCATGTCAGTCGGTGTCATTCTCATAACGTTATTACATTTAGCCTCCTTACGTCAGGCTATTAATTTCTACATTCCAATCAAAGACATCGCAAAAATGATTGTCTTAATTCTCGCAACTTGGTTTACTGGTAAGTTACTTTATGACTTTTATATAAATTACGATCCAAACCTATTTCTATTTGGACTATCATTGATTGCCTTATCAGCTATCTATGTCATCTTACTATTTATTTTGCGATTTATCACGAAGGAAGAACTAGAACAAATTCCATTTTTACAAAAATGGATTAAGTCATAATTTTGACAAGGGAGTGCACTAGTGCATTTCGTTGATAGTAAATAAATCTATAAAAAACTCGTCTACTTTTCAACGGACAAGAATATGAATACTATAAAAGGACTTTTGTGAGGGGGATTCTCATGCGAAATCAACAATTTACAGCGTTACTTTACGGATGGATTGTTGTACTTGGATTAATTCTTGTTTCTAGTATGGCATTGGCTCTATTATTAAGATTCTCTACTTTTAATGAACCTGCAACAGATTGGGTAACACTTGTTATCGGATTAATCTCCTTATTTATTGGTGGGGCTGTTGCCGGGGCGAAAGGAAAACAGAAAGGGTGGATAATCGGAGCGATTACCGGATTAGGATTTACGGTGTTCACTTTCCTAGTTCAATACCTCGGATATCAAGTTGGCTTCAACTTACAACAAACCATCCATCATTTCTTTTATATTTTAGCAGCGCTATTCGGTGGGGCTGTCGGTGTCAATATTACTTCCAATCAGGAGTAGAAGACCATTGCTTAATTAAACACATGCTACTAGATTCTAAAATAAAAGAGACTAACCCAGGTCAGTCTCTTTTACTTTTTGATTATACAGTTTTAACTTCACGAATCGCAGAACGATCATATGTAAGTTTAGAACCGTCTCCCGCTTGTAATACTACCGTGTCTTCATCTAAAGCATGAATCACGCCATGAAAACCACCTATCGTCACAACAGAATCACCTTTTTTAAGTTCAGACTGCATTAGCCTTACTTGTTTCTGACGCTTTTGTTGCGGACGAATCAGCAAGAAATAGAAAATTACAAACATAGCTATTAAGGGTAATAACGTAATTAAACTCTCCATATACTTGTCCCTCCTTTCCAATACATTCGTTTAAAAAATCATGATTTTCTAAACGCTCATTAAAAATTCTTGGCATCCGGTTTATTTAATCCGTATTGCTCGAAGAATTCTTCTTTAAAGTCACCAAGTCGATCTTCGCGTATAGCTTGTCGTACTTGCTCCATTAATTTTAACAGAAAATATAAGTTATGATAAGTAGTAAGTCTAAAACCAAATGTTTCATTACATTTTATTAGATGTCTGATGTAGGCACGAGTATAATTTCGGCAAACATGACAGTCACAGTTCTCATCAATTGGACCGAAATCGCGTGCATATTTGGCATTCCTCACTACTAACCTTCCTGATGATGTCATACATGTACCATTACGGGCAATTCGAGTCGGCAATACACAATCAAACATATCAATCCCACGTATTGCACCGTCTATCAAGGAATCTGGTGAACCAACCCCCATTAGGTATCGTGGTTTATTACTAGGCATTAATGGTGTCGTAAACTCTAATACTCGATTCATAACATCTTTCGGTTCCCCAACCGAAAGTCCCCCAACGGCATAGCCAGGTAAATCAAGCGAAATTAAGTCCTGTGCACTCTGTTTACGCAAATCTTCATACTCTCCACCTTGAATAATCCCGAATAACCCTTGAACATCTGGTCTGGCATGAGCGGCTAAACATCTCTCTGCCCATCTAGAAGTTCTTTCCACAGATTGCTTCATATATTCATGTGTTGCTGGGTATGGTGGACATTCATCAAATGCCATCATAATATCAGAGCCTAAATCATTTTGAATTTGCATCGCTTTTTCTGGGGATAGGAATAGCTTTTCACCATTTAGGTGGTTACGGAAATGTACACCCTCTTCCGTAATTTTTCGCATATCACTCAAACTAAATACCTGGAAACCACCTGAATCGGTTAGGATTGCGCCATCCCAATTCATAAACTTATGCAGTCCACCAGCTTCTTTGATGATATCTTCACCCGGGCGCAACCACAAATGGTACGTATTCGATAGAATAATATTCGCTCCCATCGACTCTAAATCCTCAGGACTCATTGTTTTTACAGTCGCGAGAGTTCCTACCGGCATAAATGTCGGCGTTTCAAATGAACCATGTGGTGTATGAACGACTCCAAGTCTTGCTCCTGTTTGTTTATCTGTTTTAATTAATTCATAACGTATCGGTGTTGTCATCGTATCTTTCCTCTTCTACATAATTAACATCGCATCGCCAAAACTAAAGAAGCGATATTTTTCTTTAACTGCCTCATGATAAGCTTTCAGTATAAAATCTCGATCAGCAAACGCGCTGACTAACATAATTAACGTTGATTTTGGCAGATGGAAATTTGTTATTAATCCATCAATTGCCTTAAATTCAAACCCCGGGTATATAAATATATCCGTCCAACCACTGGATTCAACAAATTGTCCATTATTATCACGTGTAATGGTCTCTAGTGTTCTTGTTGAGGTTGTACCAACCGAAATGATTCTACCACCATTTTCTCGTACCCGAGTCAGTGTTTCTGCAGTCTCACGTGACATCACATAAAACTCAGAATGCATTTTATGCTCATCAATATTATCTACAGATACGGGTCTAAATGTTCCAAGTCCGACATGAAGTGTAATAAAAGCAATCGTGACACCCATTTCTTTTATCTCTTCTAGTAATTCAGTAGTAAAATGTAATCCTGCTGTTGGAGCCGCTGCTGACCCTTTTTCTTTAGCATATACGGTTTGGTAACGTTCTTTTTCTGGTAATTGCTCTTTTATATACGGTGGTAAAGGCATTTCCCCTAGCTCCTCCAACACCTCATAAAAGATCCCCTCATAGTCAAATTGTAATATACGGCCACCATGTTCTAAAGAACCTGTACATGTTGCCCGTAACTTGCCCTCACCAAAGGTCAGGGCACTACCTTCTTTAATGCGTTTAGCAGGCTTAGCTAGAACTTCCCAAGAATCCCCTTCTAGTTGTTTGAGCAGCAGAATCTCTACTTTTCCTCCCGTATCCTCTTTTACACCATATAATCTTGCAGGTAAGACACGCGTATCATTTAATACTAAGCAATCCCCTGCTTTTAAATATTGCTTAATATCTGAGAACTGTTTATGTGCTATTTCCTTCGTATCTTTATTTAAAACCATTAATCTAGATGCACTTCGCTCGCGCAATGGTGTCTGTGCGATTAATTCTTCTGGTAAATCAAAATCAAAATCTTCTATATTCATGGTGTTTCTCCTTTAAACAGATTAACGAAATCGTCCTAAAATAAAAAATAGTAATGATAAGATAATGCTTACTATAATAGATGTCATGATTGGAAAGTAAAAGGTAACATTTCCTTTTTTAAACGAAATATCACCAGGTAACCTACCAATAAATGTCCATATTAGCCCTATAACAACCAATATAATTCCAATTATAATAAATATCTTACCGATATTCACGTTTCATCATTCACTTTCATACCAAAATGTTGATATGCCTTTGGTGTGACAACTCTCCCTCTCGGAGTTCGCTGAATAAAACCAATCTGTAATAAATAGGGTTCATACACATCCTCAATGGTTTGTGACTCTTCACCAATGGTTGCTGCAATCGTGTCTAACCCAACTGGCCCTCCTTGAAACCCTTCGATAATGCCTTTTAAAAGTTTATGATCAATATGGTCTAATCCTTGATCATCCACTTGTAGCATTCCGAGGGCTACATCAGTTGTTTCTACACTTATTTCCGCTTCACCTTTTACTTGGGATATATCCCGAATCCTACGTAAAAGTCGATTGGCAATACGAGGTGTCCCTCTGGAACGTCGGGCAATTTCTATCGCAGCCTCTTTTACTATCTTCGTATCAAAGATTTCTGCTGTCCGTTCTACAATCGCTCGTAAATCCTTTGTTTCATAGTATTCCAACCTTGAAAGAACGCCAAAACGATCACGTAAAGGGGCCGAAAGTAAACCTGCCCTCGTAGTTGCACCAACTAGTGTGAAAGGTGGTAAATCAATTCTTACCGACCGGGCACTTGGTCCTGTCCCGATAACAATATCAATAAAGAAATCTTCCATAGCGGAATATAATACTTCTTCCACTGCTCGTGGCAATCGATGAACCTCATCAATAAATAAGACATCACCAACCTCTAAGGAAGTGAGAATTGCTGCCAGGTCGCCTGCACGATCAATTGCAGGTCCTGATGTTGAACGAAAGTTAACACCCATCTCATTCGCAATAATAGCAGCTAATGTCGTTTTACCGAGCCCTGGTGGTCCATATAACAACACATGATCCAATGGCTCATTACGCATCTTAGCCGCTTGGATAAAGATTGTTAAGTTTTCCTTTACCTTGTCCTGACCGATGTACTGATTTAGTGTTGTGGGGCGAAGACTAAGTTCAACATAGGATTCTTCCTCATGTAATTCACCTGTAACCATTCTCTCATCCATTACATTGCCCCCTTCCTACTTTTTCATAAGTAAGCTTAATGCTTTTCTAATAATTTCATCTGTATTAGTTATATCAGTTAGAGATTTTTTCAATGCTGGTAAGATTAATTTAATTTCTTTATCCATATACCCCAATGCTTTTAAAGCCTCGATAGCCTCATTTAATTCATCAGAAGAAAGGCTAGTAGAAGTCGTTTTATTTTCTACCTCGACATCAGAAATAGTGAAGTTCGCAGTTAGTTTACCTTTTAGATCTAAAATAATTTGTCTGGCTGTTTTTTTACCAACACCAGGGAAACTAGTTAGGAATTTATCATCCTCACGTTCCACTGCGGCAACAAAATCAGGAATATTAACCCCCGCAAGAATAGCTAAAGCACCTTTAGGGCCGATTCCTGAAACCGATAGTAGTCTAGTGAATAAATATTTCTGGTCCTCATTTTTAAAACCAAATAAAATATGCGCATCTTCCCGAACATGGAAAAAAGTATGTATTTGAAATTCCTTGTTTAAAGAATCTTGAAAGGCAAATGGATTTGGACAAACCACTTCATAGCCAACCCCATTAACATCAATTATAATTGCTTCATCTTGTATGGAAACTAAATTTCCTCTTAAGTACGAAATCATACTATCTTCTCCCCACTATAAATCCTTTTCCTATTCTAACACAATTTCTACTAACCAGCATACACAAGAGCCCATGAATAGAGCTGTCACAGTTGCCGAAATATTACCAAAAGAAGAAAATAAAAAAGCCTGACAAAGATTTCTCTCTGTAGGCCGAGAATTACTTATCCTGACTTTTATTCGTTTCCATAAAAATCATTTATATTATTTTCCACTTCTTCTTCAAGTTGAGTTGGGTTAGGGTTACTATTTAGGTTACGTCTACGATCCCACCAGGTTGACTCTGAGTATACAACAATTTCTTTATCTGAGACAATTTGCTTAACTTCTTCCTCGATATTATCTGCTAAATTTGGGTAATATTTATTTCCCGTCATGATTGCAACAATAATTCGATCATCCGTCTCTGCCACCTGTGCTTGAACAATTTCTTTTCTTTCTGATAAATATTCTGAAATCTGTAACGTCCTTTCGCTCGTGAAACGATCCTCATTTTCAGCTGCTAAATTTTTATCACCTTCGTTAACATATTCTTGTTCACTTTGTGGATAGCCACCTAATTCTCCAATTGTTTTCTCCTGGTTATTTATTCGTTCTTTTTGTTCCTGAGGTGTTTCATAATTAATTGGTTGGATTGAATTATTGGTCGTATCATTCATTCCTTCTTCTGTTTCATTACCACAAGCAGCCATTAGTATTAAACCCACGAATGCAAGAAGTAATTTCCTACGCATAATAAAACCTCCCTTACAGCTAGTTTGCTACTAGAGAGGTTATTTAGAAGCGGATATACTATCCTTTTTATATAATTTATGGAAATAGATTTATACCGATAACAAGACCATATATCCCTCTACCCAATAATCCGCTTCGACTCCGTTAGAAATTCTTTACGATTTATCCATTCTTGTTCCATGGATTGTAAATACATTTCCACACTAATCCGCCGTTTTCTCGTTAAAAAATGTAACCATTCCCGTAACATATCACTTGGAATAAAAGTTGTCATTAAGTACCGTTCCACTGCTTCTTCTCTTACCATATTATAAGATAATAAAGTGTCTACTTCCCAATTAATAGCAGGTAAAAAACGTTGTGCTAGTTGGATGTAATCGTAATCCTGAAATGTACATTGTAATAAATCGAAATCAATGATAAATGTGTTGTCATGATGAATAAAATTATGTGATGCAACATCCCCATGAACCCAGGTTCCGTTTCTTTCTGCCATTAATTGTTCTTTGTACCATGGATAATTGGAGACCTTTTCTAAATAGTGCTTCATCGATACCGTTATATCCTGAAATAAGTTTAAATACCGATATTTTTCAAAAAGTTGCTTGGTTTCTATAAATTTCATTAGTCTTGCATGCCATCGTTTTACAAATAATTGTTTTCTAACCATATTTTTCACATAGATTTGATTGGCTGCAGCATGAAAATGTTTTAATGTATTCACTGCTTTTTGCCTATCACTCTCTACTTGATAATTTAATTTTCTACCGGAAACATAAGGTGAAATCGTCCAATAATAATTTGTTCCCGTTGAGATTTCCTTTTTTCCATTCGGATAGCGTAAAAATGGTACAATTTCCTTAGATTGAACACGTTCAAAAAATTCCCATTGTTGTTTTAGATTCATGACATTGGAATGACCTTTTAAGACATATTTATCTCCTGAGTTTGTTTCGATTAAATAAATATTACGTTTAATTGGATGAATCTTTCTCGCTTCAATACTCCCCTCCCAATATAAAAAAGAAGAGAGACGATTGATTCGTTGATCGTCTCTACTTGATTGTTTACTCAATCCGCTGACTCTTCCTCATTATCCGCTCTTAATTCACCGAATCCGGGAGGGGTAGGAAAACCATTTTCAGGAAAACCCGACATAAATGGATACGTCGTATTCGGTTCCATTTGTGGCATATTAGCTTGCCCTTGGAACATACTTGTGTCAAATTGTGGCATCATCGGTTGGCCTTGGCCCTGCATCACATTTGAATCGAATTGCGGCATCATCGACTGATCTTGGCCTTGCATCATATTTGGATCGAATTGTGGCATCATCGGCTGACCTTGGCCTTGCATCATATTTGGATCGAATTGTGGCATCATCGGCTGACCTTGGCCTTGCATCATATTTGGATCGAATTGTGGCATCATCGGCTGACCTTGGCCTTGCATCATATTCGGATCGAATTGTGGCATCATCGGCTGACCTTGGCCTTGCATCATATTCGGATCGAATTGTGGCATCATCGGCTGACCTTGGTACATAGCAGGATCAAATGGGGATACATCACCCATTGGTGGGATTTTTGGAGCGCCGCAACCACAATCACCCGTTACATCTTCCACCATTGGCATTTGTTGTGGATAAACCATGTGTGCTGGTAAAGGTACTGGATGAATTGGAACCACCGGATGCATTCCCCAGCAAGGATTGATAGGATAACAAGGAATCATCTGAAGCGGTTGATGCATCGGTTGTGAAATCGGTTGATAGCTTATCGGCTGTTGTTTCGGTTTAGCATGATGTACTTCTTTCTCTGATGATTCTTTACTCTCAGAGCTTTCATCAATATTAAAGGTCATATTATACGTTGTATGCTTTTCCTGTTCGATTTTCGGAGCTTGCATTAGTGGCATCGTCATTTGTGGAATTTGCGGCATCTGAGGCATTGGAAGTTCGGGTTTTACGACCATTTCAGGTTTCTCATCATCTTCTTTAATAACTGGAAGTGGTTTAGGACTGATATCCTTAAACGGTGTCTCTACTTGTTTTTCTTTCTTGACCTCTTTTTTCACTTCCTTCACTTCTTTTACGGGTGCCTCTTTCTTTACTGTTTTAGCATTAGTTGGAATACGTATTTTCATACCAGGCATAATCATATCTGGACTAGAAATATGTGAATTTGCAGCTTTTAATGCTTCAAAATCAACTCCATATTTTTTAGACAGCTCCCACATTGTATCTCCCTTTTGTACAATATGAATTTTCAATGTTCAACGAACTCCTTTCACTTCTCGAATTCTGGGCTAATCACTCTATATCAAGATATGCAACTTAAATGGAAATGTTGAACTTTATTCGAAAAGAATGAAAATCATCTGAGTTCTGATTGTTTATGATCGTAGTCCTTAACGATTATTTCCATATCTACTCCTGACGGCAAGGATTTTTTTACTTACCTATCAGGCAAAAAAAGCCATTCTCTAGGGAGAATGACTCTAGTCAACAAATTCAAATTCGAATTGTAATATACGTATTGTGTCGCCGTCTTCTGCTCCTTTTTTACGAAGTTCTTCATCTACTCCCATGGAACGCATTTGACGTGCGAAACGACGAATTGCCTCTTCACGATTAAAATCTGTCATCTTAAATAATTTTTCAATTTTTGGACCTGAAACAACAAAGGCACCATCATCCTCTCGAGTAATGGTAAATCCTTTATCTTCTTTTTGATAACGATAAACAACCTTTTCTTCCGTTTCCTCCAGTTGTGGAGCATACTTCGGTATTGTTTCTAGAAGGTCTGCTACGGCATATAAAATATCTCTTAAGCCATCCTTCGTAAGAGCAGATACTGGATATACAGGAACATCTTCACCAAGCTGTTCTTTAAATTTCTCTAAATTCTCCTCCGCACCCGGCATATCCATTTTGTTTGCCGCAATAACCTGTGGTCTTGTCATTAGTTTTTCATCATATTCCTTCAGTTCTGTATTAATCTTTACATAATCTTCAAAAGGATCTCTTCCTTCTGTTCCTGCCATATCAATAACATGGATAATTACTCTTGTTCGCTCCACATGGCGTAAAAATTGATGCCCTAATCCTATTCCTTGGTGGGCTCCTTCAATTAATCCAGGTAAATCTGCTAAGACAAAGCTTCTTTGATCTCCAGTATCAACAACTCCTAAATTAGGAGCTAATGTAGTAAAGTGATAATCAGCGATTTTTGGTTTAGCTGCACTTACAACGGATAAGAATGTAGATTTTCCAACACTTGGAAATCCAACAAGTCCCACATCTGCAATAAGCTTTAATTCCACTTTTATGTTTTTCTCTTCACCAGGCTCACCATTTTCCGCAAAATCTGGAGCTGGATTTCTTGGCGTTGCAAAACGAGAATTCCCTCTACCACCTCTACCACCTTTGGCAATGACAGCCTCTTGCCCATGAATGGTTAAGTCGGCAATGACTTGATCGGTATCCTCATCCATTATGGTTGTTCCTGGTGGTACTGACACAATTAATGGTGCTGCATTTTTACCATGTTGGTTCTTGCTCATCCCATTTTCGCCACGTTTTGCTTTAAAATGACGGTTGTAACGTAAATCCATTAATGTATTTAATCCTTCATCTACCTTAAAGATGACGTCACCACCATTCCCGCCATCTCCACCCGCTGGTCCACCCAACGGTACATATTTCTCTCTACGATAAGCGACAAGACCATTACCACCATCTCCAGCCTTTACGTAGACACTGACTTGATCGACAAACATATTACTCACCTCATCTATTCAAGCGAGGATAGCGAAAAACTAAACCTAACACTAGATTCCAGTTCCTCTGCTTGTATCCACACATTATTTAGCTTTTTAGCCATTCCATTTTGCCATCTTTCCGAGTTAATTGGCGGACCACTGAGTGTCACAACCAACTTAATGAAAGAATCCTCTTCAATAAGCTGTAATACACCATTTATTATTTCTAATTTATCCGCTAAAATGTAATCAACTATTGTATTTCCGATATCCGTTAACACCTTATCATAGGCTTGTAGATTTCTATTACTTGTACCTATTTCATATGTAAATTGGATATGATTATGTTGTAAATTCGTCTGTATTAACCATAATGCAAAGTTAGGGCAACTATTATTCATCAATAATCGCTCACGATTTAACCCCTCAATTATCTCGTCTACCTTTACTTTTACTTTATCCACCTTACCCATACTTAAGTATCCATGCACGATTTGTAAATCATTCATTAAATCATGCCTTTGTAATCGTAATAATTGAATCACTTCATTAGCGTCCACATTATCCTCCCCCATTATGTAGAATTATAGCAGAAAATGGGCATTCGTACATTAAATGGAGAGCAAGATGGATAAGATGCTTATTTATATCTAATAAAAAAACCCCAACCATCTAAAATGATTGGAGTTTGTATGTCATATTATGCTTCTTGAGCAACTGGGTATACACTAACTTTTTTGCGGTCACGACCATAGCGTTCGAATTTTACAACACCGTCGATTTTAGCATAAAGTGTGTCATCACCACCACGGCCAACGTTTTCACCTGGATAGATTTTTGTACCGCGTTGACGGTAAAGAATAGATCCACCAGTTACGAATTGACCATCAGCACGTTTAGCACCAAGACGTTTGGACTCAGAGTCACGACCGTTCTTTGTACTACCTACACCCTTTTTAGATGCGAAGAACTGTAAATCTAGACGTAGCATTAGAGCACCTCCTATTTACTTTGTATCATTATAAACTGACTATAATCACGTTCAATCGTTTGAAGTGATACAATCATACCTTCGAACAAAAGTTGTACGTTATCCATTATTTCTGACGGAACAGAATCTGGAATCGATACGCGAAGATAACCACCTTCACTACCTTGTTCAATTGCTAAATCGATATCTGTTAATTCCAAAACAGCATTTACTGCTCCAAATGAAACCGCAGATACCCCAGCACAAACCAAATCATATCCGTAGGGTCCACTCTCTGCATGTCCAGATAATTCAAAGGTTTTTATTTGATTATTATCTCGGTATACAGTTATTTTTATCATAACAAGACCCTTATTGGTTAATTTTTTCGATTACTAATTTAGTATAAGGCTGACGATGACCTTGCTTCTTATGATAGTTTTTCTTAGGCTTGAACTTGAATACAGTGACTTTCTTTTGACGACCATGTTTTTCAACTTTAGCCGTAACAGTAGCACCTTCAACATAAGGAGAACCAACTTGAACGTTTTCCCCACCTACGAAAAGAACTTTGTCAAAAGTAACAGTTTCATCCACGTCTGCTGTAACTTTTTCAACGTAAATTACTTGGCCTTCTTCAACTTTAACTTGCTTACCACCTGTTTCGATAATAGCGTACATAACTGCACCTCCTTAATTAACTCAGACTCGCCATACAGGTAAACTATTATAGTTTTTCCATGACCTGTTCTGTGCGGTTGTAGCAACGGGTGCTACGATGAATAACATAAAAATGTTATCATGTATGCTTATCTTTGTCAAGAAACTTTCTATATCGTTGTATATGTCGCCACTTCACCGACCGTTTTATTGTAGTTTTGATCATAAAAATAGCTTTTTAAGCATTCCGTTTCATCAATTGCTAGTCTTTGATTATCAGGCATTTGTATGTAAATAGCGTGCTTTACATCTCGCTTAAACTGCGAGAACACATCCATAAGCGTATACTGGAATGGCACTGTTATTGGGCTTACTGATTTTATCCAGTTGTTCCCTTTATACCGATTTAAGAGAAAACGAATGAAAACAAAATGTCTCTTCTTCCAATCGGCTCTGTTTTCTAAAAGTAAAAATACCATAATTAATAAGGCACTGAGTGTAAATGGGAAAAATAATAACTGAATTACAATAATTACCAAACAGATTATAATAGAAGAAACTAATGCCGTATTATACGCGCGTTGAAACGAGTACCTTTGGGATAGCAAAAAAAATAATAGCTTTCCTCCATCCAGTGGCCATATCGGTAGCAAATTAAACACTAGAATTGTAGTATTATAAAATATGATCGTATCAATGATTGAACTTGGTAGCAAAGAAAAAAAGGATGAAAAAAACATGAGAACATAAATAACCAAATGTTGAATGGGACCTGCTATCGTCACAAGAAATTCTTCTTTTACAGGTCTACTGCCTTGTTCATCCGTATCCATTACACCCCCAAAAACCCATAACATGACTTGCTTAATTCGCCAATTAAAGTAGGAAGCTGCCATATAATGACCTAATTCATGTAATAAAACAATCATTAAAATGATAAACATTTCTACAAATGTACCAGTTAAAAAGGAAATAATAATAAAAACTAATAATAATGGATGAATGTGTATAGGCGGTATCAGTTTACGGATTGTCATCAACTTCTATCACCTGAACAGGATCAACATATTCATTGTCTTTTTCAATCGCAAAATATACCATTTCATTATCCGCTGTAGGTGTAAACTCCCCAAGCCTATGCTGGCTATTTACAACTTGATACAGATGAACATCAATGGAACTTAAGAAACCATATGTTGAAGTGGATCCATCGGCATGCTGAATAATTACTGTTTTATCGGTATCTTGTTTTTTCCCCGCAAATATAACAACACCTTCACTTAATGCAGCGACAGCTGTAGTTTCTTGAGGCGCAATCATAATTCCTTTACCATTAGATTGAAAAGTCTCCATCACATTTCCAGAGACTGGTAATACGAGTGCTGCTTCTTCCACTTCCTCTTTATCGCTAGGCGAGAAAGCAAGAGGAGTACCAAAAGAATCTTTATACCATTTATAAACACTAGCAAAAGGAAAATCCTCAGTCAGCACATTGCTCGTCCATTCTCGTGGTTTATCAAAAAATTCCGCATCATTTTGCCATATAATGGCGATAGAGAAAAACAACATGACAGAAAAAATACCTTTTAACATAATACCTGTGATAGCATTACTTCTTGTCTGATTAGAGGATGAAGGATCAATAAAGTTTGGATAAAACCCATGTCTTTCTTCATCCTGTGGTAAAGAAGGTATGATGGTACTCATTTTATTAGGATTTGATTTGGTTGGGATTCCTCGTGATTTTTTCCGTTCATTGATTGATTTTCTAACATCTTTTATTTCTTTCTTCATTCGTCCTCATTCCTTCATTCATCGTTTATACAATTGTATGAAGGGCTAGGACAAGATATGATTGTCCGAACTTAATTTAGTCTGATGAGAGAAACAAGCTTTACACGAATACTTGGATTTACTGCTCAATCAAAAAAGAGGATGGAACAAAACGAAAACAAAGGGTAATAAAAAGCGAACAATCACCACATTAGCCCCGGAAATATACGGAGACTTCTGTAGGAGGAAAGGCATCGGTGAGACCCCAGGGGAGCTTTAGCTCTGAGGAGGCTCACCAGCCGCCCACGGAAAGCGGAGTATATTTCCGGGGCGGGTTTGATGCGGTAACTTTCATGTTCGGTTTATCCTATGTTAAAAATAGTTTTGTTCCATCCTCTTTCATCTTCTTACTACTAGCTCCTAATGCCAAAGAACTTTTTAACTTTCTTGAACATACCTGTTTCGTCTTCTAGTGATTGTAATGGTACAGATTCTCCTAGAATTCTTCTTGCAATATTTCGGTATGCTATAGAAGCTTTTGTGTTTGGTTGGAATGCAACTGGTTCTCCGTGATTGGATGCTTTAATAACTTCATCGTCATCTAAAACAATTCCAATTAGATCAATCGATAAAATTTGTACGATTTCATCGATTTCAAGCATATCGCCATTCTTCATCATATGCTTACGTATTCTGTTAATGATTAAGGAAGGTGGGTCCATATCCTCTTTTTCTAGTAGACCGATGATTCTATCGGCATCACGAACACTAGATTTCTCAGGCGTTGTCACCACAATAGCTTTATCTGCCCCTGCTACAGCATTTTGATATCCTTGCTCAATACCAGCAGGGCAATCAATAATGATATAATCATATTCTGTTTTTAATTCCTTCACAATTTCACGCATGCCTTCTGGCGTAACAGCTGTCTTATCACTAGTTTGTGCAGCAGGAAGTAGTGATAAATAATCAAAACGCTTGTCCTTAATCAATGCTTGTTTTAATTTGCAACGGCCTTGAATAACATCTACTATGTCGTATACAATGCGATTTTCAAGTCCCATTACCACATCTAGATTTCGCAGTCCGATATCGGTATCAATTAAGCAAACCTTTTTATCCATTAATGCTAGTGCAGTACCTAAATTTGCGGTAGTAGTCGTTTTCCCAACCCCACCTTTACCAGATGTTATAACAATTGCCTCACCCATTGATTATTCTCCTTTCGAATCCACTTAAACGTTTGCGTTTATGTGTTAAAACTTGCAATCTATCAATGATTATTTTGTCTTTTTCTGTATCGATGAGACCACATTCCATATATACACCGTCTGATTGGTAATCTGGTGCACGACTTATGTAATCAGCTATACGGAGTTGACTTGGATTCATATAAGAAGCAGTTATAATGGCATTATGGTCACCATTTACACCTGCATGAGCAATCCCATGCAGACTACCCATAATATATATATTTCCTGTAGAAACAACTTTCCCACCAGGATTTACATCCCCTATTAATAGTACATCACCGCTTACTTCGAGAACTTGTCCAGACCGAACAATTCGATTGTAAACCTTAATTTCTGTATCCTCGAGCATGGCAAGTGCTTCATCCCTAAGAATGACATTCGATTCTATGGTTTGAACAGTAAATTGTTTCTTTTCGGTAATAATGTTTTCTAGTTGTTCCCTTTGATCATCATATAAGTAACGATTTCCAAGGTTAATTGTTACGGGTACAACCTGTTCATCCTTTTTGGAATGATTAACAGATAATTTTTCTTGTAATTCCCTACACGCTTCTTCAAATGAACAACGATCATCAATAAATAGTGTAAGCCCGTCTCTCGTGCCTTTTATCGTAACATACTGTTTTGGTTTCATGTCTTGCAACGCTTTCACCTCATTAGTGCTTTCAAATCTTTACGTGTAGGTATAATGGAATAACAACTATCTAATCTATCATGTTTTATCCGTTTTCCATTTTACAAGTCGTTTTGCAAATAATGGATAAATAATGAGTAGGAAAATAGAATTCGCCAAAATAGATGGTAATAATCGTAACATGATGTAATCCAACCATTCTGCACTCATGATTCCGATAACATAATAGATAAGATTTATCATCAACTCTGCAATTGTTATACTTATTATACCAAACAATAACGTTGAATAAATATTACTATGCAACATATTTCGTAGTTCAAGAATGATGTACATAGTAACACCATAGGTGAACATATATACACCCAATATGCCAGTATAGGCAATATCAAATAAAAGCCCAAAAATTAAAGCATACATAATAGAATAGTAAGAATCCCCGCGGTCATAAAAGGTGGCAATTAACACTAAGAACATTAAAATCCAATGTGGTGTAATCATGATGTCACCGTCAAGGAGACTACTCGGCAAAATATCTAATGCCACACCTTCTAAGACGAGGATTAACAGTAGAATAAGGGGTAGGAATATACGTCTCATTCCTCCTCCCCCTCTGCTTCATCCTCATCATCTTGACCTAATAACCGTTCCACTACTACCACATGATTAATTTCATACATATTCGCTGCAGGCTCTACTAATGCAGTTCGCGTTAACCCATATTGATCTGGAACAACCTCTTTCACGGTGCCGATTGGTAGTCCAGCAGGGAATACGCCACCCATACCAGAAGATACAACTAATTCGCCTTCTTCAATGTCCTGGTCAGAATCCTCAATGATTTTAAATAACAGTGAATTTGTTTCCTTATCATAGGACTCAATTAGACCAAAAATACCCTTTCCACCTTCTCTTGATACCGTTGCAGATATTCGGTTAAATTCATCAAAACCGGTTAGCAATTGGACCGTTGAAGTTGCTGGTGCAACACTTTGTACCTTTCCAATCATGCCCTCTGCAGTAATAACAGCCATATTCACTTTTACACCATCTGATTTCCCTTTATTGATCGTTAGCTGCTCAATCCATCTTTCAGGGGACCTCGCTGTTACTGTTGCATGAATAGGGTTATAGGAACGTATGGAATCTTCTTTATCGAGCAACGCTCTCAGTTCTTCATTTTCATCTTTAATCTCTTGTACTTCATAGATTAGCCCTTTGTATTGTGCTAATCTTTCTCTTAAGATTTGATTCTCCTCATACGTATTTCGAATATCATCTATATTTTCAAAGATACCTGCTACGTATTTTACAGGTGTTGATATGACATTCTGAGCAACACCAATAACATCACTTACAAATTGTTCTGCTGTAGTTAAATTTACCCTATCCCTTATTGAGAACCCAACTAAGGCAACTAGGACAATGATCCCAATAAGAATAATAAATAATCTTTTTTTACGAAAAAATGACATGAAAACACCTACTTATTCTACTGTAGGACGAGAAGATACATTTGGTTGTCCTTTAAAATGCTGAATATATTCCAACGATTTTCCAGTGCCGATAACAACACTATCCAAAGGGTTATCAGCGACAAACACTGGCATCTTAGTCTCATCACTAATTTTTTTATCAAGGTTACGCAATAATGCTCCTCCACCAGATAACACGATTCCACGATCCATAATATCGGCTGCTAGTTCAGGAGGCGTTTTTTCCAACGTGATTTTCACTGCATCAACAATAGCATCTACTGTATCCTGAAGGGCCTCCGAGACTTCACTACCAGTAATAGTTATCGTTTTCGGTAATCCAGTAAGTAAATCTCTACCACGGATATCCATTTCCTCATCCGCTATCGTTTCATCATTTGCTGAACCAAGGTCTAGCTTGATTTGCTCTGCTGTTCTTTCACCAATCATTAAACTATACGTCTTCCGAATATGATTCACAATAGAGGTATCCATATTGTCACCAGCATTGCGAATAGATTCCGAGGATACAATCCCTCCAAGTGATATCACAGCAACCTCCGTTGTGCCACCGCCTATATCAACTATCATGCTACCTGTTGGCTCCCATACAGGTAGTCCTGCGCCAATTGCAGCTGCAAACGGCTCTGCAATCGGAAAGGCTTCTTTGGCACCAGCCTGTTTCGTAGCGTCAATAACTGCTCGCTCTTCCACCATTGTAATACCAGAAGGTACACAGATCATTACATTTGGCTTCTTAGCGAATGAAGAACGACTTCTCATTGCTCGTTTTATATAGTATTGCATCATAGCAGCGGTAGTATCATAATCTGCTATAACTCCATCCTTCATTGGTCTAATAACGGAAATACTACCAGGATTTCTGCCTAACATATTCTTAGCAGCATTACCTACTGCCTCTATTTCACCTGTATCCACATTCTTAGCAACCACAGATGGTTCTCGTAAGATTACACCTTTTCCTTTAACAAATACCAATGTATTTGCAGTACCTAAATCAATCCCTAAATCTTGAGAAAATCCAAAGATACCCAATAAAATCTTCCTCTCCAGTATCATGTAAGTTTTTCTTTCTATGCCTGACAGTTCTCTTATATTTTATGTGGTGGACCGTATAATATAATCAAATATGCCATAATGATAGTATGGAAATATGTAACTGCGTCCAACTCTTTCCAATCTCAAGAAGCGCCACTTTCAACTAAATATGAAAATGGCGCTCATACTTTATCTATTTAATTATACGAAAAAACTATAAAAATTGATAGTACTTATACGTATCCTTTTTCCTTTAACGAGACAAATTTATGATCACCTATAATTAAATGGTCTAGTAATTCAATCCCAATCATTTTTCCTGATTCTACTAATCGTTTCGTTACATGGATATCTTCTTGTGATGGAGTTGGATCTCCAGAGGGGTGATTATGGGCTACAATAATCGAAGCTGCAGACCGTTTCACAGCCTCGCGAAACACCTCACGAGGATGAACTATAGAGGCATTTAAGGACCCGATGAAGATGGTCTGACGATGAATAATTTGATTTTTTGTATCCAAGAAGATGGTAACAAAATGCTCTTGATTAAGGTGTCGCATCTCTTCCATAATGTAATCGGCACCATCCTCTGGAGAACGTATGACATAACGTTCATTTGGTTTATATTGACTTAGTCGCTTACCTAGCTCCAGTGCGGATAAAATTAAAACACCTTTCGCACTACCAATCCCCTTAATTGCTGTTAATTCCTCGATAGTAGCATCTTTTAATAGCTTTAATCCTTCAAAATGCATGAGTAACCGATTAGCAAGGGTCATAACAGACTCTTCTTTAGTCCCGCTTCCTAATAAAATGGCTATTAATTCTTGATTGGAGAGGTGACTTGCTCCTAATGCTAATAGTCTTTCCCTTGGTCGATCCCCTTTAGGAACATCCTTTATCATGATTGATGAAGCTTTCAAACTATTTCCTCCTTTCGTCTAGCAATAGAATAGCTTAAGATTCTACCTCTTACAAATAGACAAGAGAGAAATTTTTCACTTATGTTAATCCATAAAATAATAAAAAGCAGAGCGGAAAAAACATTTTCCACCCTGCTTCGTTTGTCATCAGCTTATTTTAGCATTTTTATCCTTCTACTATTGCCCCGTTGATACTACACTATCTAAAGAATTCCAGAGGTTCAGTAGAACTATTTCCGTATTTTCTTTTGAGGTTAACAGTTCCTCCATTTGTGTAACAAAGCTATTTAGTTCAGTAGATCCTTTTGGGGCCTGTTCGATTAATGCATTCCATGTCTCCTCGTCCAAGCTACCATTCTCCAAGGAAAGATTCCATTGTTCCTGGAAAGAGACGACCCAGTCATATTCTTCTTTCGTTAAGGCTACCTCTTTTTCACTAGTCTGCCAATCCTTTGCATATACTTCTATTCCTTTTTCTTTTAAGGAATTAATATCACTTTGTAAATCTTCTTTCGAGCGTCTCATCGTTACCAGAAGATAAAATTGATTGTCCTTTTCCCAAATGACAGGGGCATATCCTTGCTCTACAAACTTCCCAGATTCTGCTTCCGCATTCGCAATAGATGAAAAAACACCACCTTGTAAAACGAAGGCAGACATGGAATCTAACATATAATGTGACGTGTCAACCTTAGAAGCATTACCTTGATTATCATCCTTACCTTTCTCTTCTCCTTCTATAGGCATAGCAACAGCAGGAGTACCATTCAAATTATTATCAAAATTAACGATAATCTTTAACAAAACAAAGCCCATAATAGAACCTATTGTTAAGGCAGAAATAATTGCGATAATAATTGGCTTAAACATATGAAAAGTCGTTTGTTTCTTCGCCGTAGAACTGGATATGGTTGATGTATCATAGTTCCTAGCAAAGGTATGAATTTGATTATGACTAGATTCTTCAGTAGCAGCTATCTCTTCACTTACGTTTTTCTTATTGACATGGATATGTCCTGACTTATTAGTATTTTCCCTTTTCCCCTTACCATCTAATCTTACTACTACTTGTTTTTTAGCTGACATTTGCTGCTCCCCCACTTTGCTAGATTCGTTGTTTCAACTCTAGCATATGCAAACTAAAAAGTAAGGAGAATCTTGTCACACAAGGAACAGTTTATTTCAACATAAACCGGAATAACTTTACAAGGTTTGCTTTTTCACATAGGCTCTTACCAGTCCAATGAAATGTAAGGAACCCGCAAAGAAATACATCTCATCACGTTCTTCTATCTCTTTCCATTCTTCTTGCCATTTTATTTGGCGTACTTTTTCTACTGGTACCATCTCCCATAGATTATCAGCAGGTTCCGCACGAGGATGGTCAAAGGAAGTTACCATAATGGTATCAAAATGCGGCAAAGCCAGATGAAGCATTTTCTTTAATTCCTTATCTTTAAATCCAGCAAATATAAGTTTCTTCCGCTTCGTTCGGTATAGATCATTCACCGTATGAAGAAATGCCTCCATACCCTTTGGATTATGTGCCCCATCTAGAATCACAATAGGATTATCGAGTATTTTTTCGAACCGACCTGGTAAATGGGCTGTTTTGATGCCTTGATATACGTTGTCCCAATTTAAGTCTACTCCACATTTTTCAATAATAACTAATGCCATGAGAGCTGTTGCCGCATTTATAATTTGGTGTTTCCCTTTCATTTGTATTTCCATTTCTAGCTTTGTTCCTTGATAACACCATTCAAAAAACTGCCGATTTTCGTCTATAAATGTCCTTTTGTAAAAGAAGTCTCGATTTAATTTATACATATTGGCATATTTCTTTCTTGCTTCTTTTTCAAATATCGGCATACAACTCTCCTCTATCGCCCCTATAACGACAGGTGTATGACCTTTTATAATGCCTGCTTTATGAAAGGCAATTTCCTCCAGAGTATCTCCTAAAAAGGTAGCATGGTCCATCGCAATATTTGTTATAATAGACAGCATAGGTTGGATACAATTGGTGGAATCTTCCCTTCCCCCCATACCAGCCTCGATAATTGCAATATCAACCGTTTCACTAAAGTACATATAGGCAATAGTAGTGATAATCTCAAATTCCGTGGCGTGCATTTCTACTAAATCTAATTCTTCTATGGATGGCAGTAACTGGTTAAACAGCGTTATAAACCGGTCATCCGGGATGGGTAGATCATTAATGAATATATGACCTGTTAGCCCTGTCAAGCTAGGTGAAGTAAAAATTCCGACACGATAATTATTTTCTATTAATGCTGCTTTTAAATAGGTTAAAGTTGAACCTTTCCCATTTGTACCAGCAATATGGATAGCTTTTATTTTTTGCTGGGGATTATGTTGGGATTCTAATAACGCCATCATTCGATCAAGACCCGGTTTTATACCTAGGGTTCTACGTTCAGCAAAAAATACTTCTATTTGGTCAATACTATGAAACATACAATCACCACTTATCTATCAATTAGAAATAAGTATAGCATAGGAAGAAAGGAAATCGAACATTGAATAAAATTGGTTGGATTATTTATAATGGTAATTTACCTGGAAATAAATTTTTAGACTTTGCCCAGATGCTACACGAAGCAGCTAAGGAGCAAAACACGAAAACATATATCATGCAAAATAATAATTTATTATCATCATTAAGTACTAATAGACTGGAGCTTCTAACAGAATATGAAGTACCCGATTTTGTTATTTTTACGGATAAGGATATCTATTTAGCAAGGCAACTAGAATTAATTGGTATACCTGTGTTTAATCGCTCAGAGGTAATTGAAACAAGTGATGATAAGATCGCCACTTACCAAGTATTAGCTAATCATAACCTGCCAATACCAAGGACCATCATTGCACCGAAAGTTTATACAAATCGCGAGGAAAAATACCTTCCGAACCTAGACCATGTTATCAATCAATTAGGTCTACCTATGATTGTGAAGGAAGCTTTTGGCTCATTTGGTGAACAGGTTTATCTTATCCATACAAAGGACGAGCTGGAAGAAAAGGTGAATGAACTTTATGGAAAAGCCTTTATGTTTCAAGAGTTTATACAGTCTAGTAAAGGTAGGGACCTAAGACTACAAGTGGTTGGAGATAGAGTAGTTGCTGCGATGAAGCGATTTTCTGCCGAAGATTTTCGAGCCAACATTACTAGTGGTGGCATCATGGAAGCTTATGAACCATCCGAGAAGGCCAAGGAAATTGCCATCTCCGCATCAAAAGCAATTGGAGCAGACTTTAGTGGTGTTGATTTATTATTTGGGGAGAATGATGATTATATCATTTGTGAAATAAATTCTAACGCACACATTCGGAACCTCTATGATTGTACAGGGATTAATGCGGCAAACGAAATAGTAGAGCATATACTAAAGAAGTTGAGGGATTCACGTGGCTAATGGCTGGTTACTATATAGTGAAGAAGATGCTGTAGCGAACAAAGCGTACATCGAATGGTTTATCGATGAAGCAGATAAGCAAGAATTGACATTACGATTAATCTTAAGGGAAAAACTCCAAATAGGAATATTGCAAAATGAGTATGGCCTTTTATTAGATGGCCGTAAAACTGAAATTCCTGAATTCGCAGTGGTTCGAACCGTTGAACCGCTGCTTAATAAGCAGTTAGAACAGTTAAATGTACACGTATTTAACTCCTCCTACGTTTCGGAAATCAGTAATCATAAAGCAAAAACCTATTTAGAAGTTTCCCGTCTTGGTATCCCGATGGTAGATACAGTCTTTCTAAATGGTAAAAATGTTACTAATGAAATCCCTTTCCCTCTGCCATTTGTGATAAAAGAGGCGGCTGGTAGAGGTGGCAGACAAGTGTATTTTATCCAAGAAAAAGAAGAGTGGGACGTATTTTTAACCATGTGTAAACCTATCGATTACGTGATCCAATCAACTGATGTACAACTTGGAAAGGATCTAAGAGTCTTTGTTGTCGATAAGGAAATTGTAGGGGCTGTTTTAAGGGAAAGCAATACAGATTTTCGAGCTAACTTTACATTAGGTGGTTCGGCAAGCTTATACCAATTAAACGAAGTAGAAAAAGCGCTTATCATGAAAATTATCGATCATTTTGATTTCGGTATGGTCGGAATTGATTTCTTAATAGGTCGGAGTGGAGAGCTACTATTTAATGAAATAGAAGATGTTGTCGGCTCAAGGACCCTTAGTACGGTTAGTAACATGAATATACTAGAAAAATATATTATTTATATAAAACAACAATTAAAACAGGGTTCTTAGATTTTTCTAAGAACCCTGCTTGATGTTTATTATGATTTTAGTTCAGCTAATCGTGCTTGTACTGCTGTCTGTTTCTCTAAATAATCCTGTTCCTTTTTCTTCTCTTCTTCCACTACCGCAGCTGGTGCCTTAGCGACAAAGCCTTGATTGGAAAGCTTCTTCTGAACTCGTTCCACTTCTTTATTCCACTTTTCTAGTTCTTTCTCTAATCGGGCAATCTCTTTATCGAAATCAATTAGCCCTTCTAATGGTAAGAAGATTTCAGCGCCAGTAATAACTGCTGTCATTGCTTTTTCAGGAGCATCGACTTTAGATGCAATAACAAGCTCGCTAGGGTTACAGAATCGTTCTAGATAGCCACGATTATGTTCAAGTTCTTTGACGATTGCCTCATCCTTCGCTTGAATTAACAGGCTAATTTGCTTCGACATTGGTGTATCGACTTCGGCACGGATATTACGTACAGCCTTAATAATCGACACAAGACGCTTCATTTCTTCTGATGCCTTTTCATCATGGAAGTCTTCCTGAACCTTAGGCCATTCAGCAATCGTAATTGATTCCCCTTGATGTGGTAGCTTCTGCCATATTTCTTCGGTAATGAATGGCATGAATGGGTGTAGTAGACGCATAGTCTGATCTAGCACATAGGCTAATACAGACTGTGTCGTCTTCTTCGCCTGGTCATCTTCCCCATATAATGGAAGCTTAGCCATCTCAATATACCAATCACACAATTCATCCCAAATAAAGTTATGAAGATGTCTTCCTGCTTCACCAAACTCATACTTATCAGTGTTACGTGTTACTTGTTCGATGGTTTCATTTAATCTTGTTAGAATCCATTTATCTGCTAAAGATAGCTCACCAGTTAAATCAATATCTTCATACGTAAAACCTTCTAAATTCATTAGAGAGAAACGTGATGCATTCCAGATTTTATTGGCAAAATTCCAGGTTGATTCTACTTTTTCCCAATAGAAACGCATATCCTGGCCTGGTGATGTCCCTGTTAATAAGAAATAACGTAGTGAATCTGCACCATATTTCTCGATGACATCCATTGGATCTACACCATTCCCAAGTGACTTACTGAACTTTCTACCTTCTGAATCACGGATTAATCCATGGAGTAATACATCTTTAAATGGTCGTTTTCCAGTGAACTCTTTCGATTGAAATGCCATACGAGCTACCCAGAAAAAGATAATATCATAACCAGTAATTAAAACATCTGTAGGGAAATAACGTTTAAAATCCTCAGCCTCTTCATTTGGCCAACCCATTGTAGAGAACGGCCATAGTGCGCTGGAGAACCATGTGTCTAATACATCCTCATCTTGCTCCCAGTTTTCTATATCACTAGGCGCTTCTTTTCCAACGTATAATTCCCCTGTTTCTTTATGATACCATGCTGGAATACGATGTCCCCACCATAATTGACGACTAATACACCAGTCACGAATATTTTCCATCCAGTTTAAATATGTTCGTTCAAAGCGTTCTGGAACAAAGTTAATTCGTTCCTCGGTATTTTGCATTTCTAATACAGAATCAGCAAGTGGCTGCATTTTTACAAACCATTGTGTAGATAAATACGGTTCAACAACTGCCCCACTACGTTCTGAATGTCCGACTTGATGAACATGTTCTTCAATTTTGAAAAGGACGCTCATATCCTGTAGGTCTTTTACTATTTGCTTACGGCATTCAAAACGGTCCATGCCTTCATATTTGCCTGCGTTTTCATTCATGGTGCCATCTTCATTCATTACGAGTACACGCTCAAGATTATGACGATTTCCTATTTCAAAATCATTAGGATCATGAGCTGGAGTAATTTTAACTGCACCAGACCCAAATTCCATATCAACATATTCATCAGCAATAATCTGGATTTCACGTCCAACAATCGGAAGAACAACTGTTTTACCAATTAGGTGTTGATAGCGTTCATCCTTCGGGTTTACGGCAACCGCAGTATCACCAAGCATCGTTTCTGGTCTTGTCGTCGCAATTTCAATTGTTTCATCACTATCTTTAATTGGATATTTCATATGATAGAAATTGCCGTTTACTTCTTTATAAATAACTTCAATGTCTGATAGAGCCGTTTTCGTTACTGGATCCCAGTTAATGATGTATTTACCACGATAAATTAGTCCTTTTTCATATAGCTTTACAAACACTTCCTTAACAGCTTCTGATAAGCCTTCATCGAGTGTAAAGCGTTCTCTTGAATAATCTAACCCTAGACCTAATTTTTCCCACTGAGATCTTATAAAGGACGCGTATTCTTCCTTCCAATCCCAAGCTTTTTGTAGGAATTTTTCTCGACCAAGTTCATAACGGTTTGTGCCTTCTTCTTTCAGTCGTGCTTCTACTTTCGCCTGTGTCGCAATCCCTGCATGGTCCATACCTGGTAACCATAGTACATCATAGCCTTGCATCCGTTTCATACGGGAAATGGTATCTTGCATTGTTGTATCCCATGCATGACCAAGGTGTAGGCGACCCGTTACGTTAGGCGGTGGAATTACGATAGAAAATGGTTCTTTTTCTGGATCTCCGGTTGCTTCAAAGTATTTCCCATCTAGCCAAAACCTGTAGCGGTCTTGCTCTACTGCTTGTGGGTCGTATTTCGGTGGTAGAGTTGTGTTGTTTTCTTGCATTAATATCAGCCTCCTTTAAAGTTAAGGGTAATGTGATTTCCTTAGCCACTTAAAAAAACAATAATGATTAGGCCTTTATCAAAATGAAATCAAAGATTTACCCGAAATAAAAAAAACCTCTTCATCCTAAATAAAGGACGAAAAGGGTTGAATTTCCGTGGTACCACCTTTGTTTACAGGTAATGTATCCCTGTACACTCATTGTTTGATATCGGTTATGAACCGGCAAGCTCCTACTACTAATTCAGAGTTGCTGCATCAAGGGCGACCTTCCAAAACGTTTACCTAGAAAACTCTCACCACTGTTTTCCTCTCTTTGAGGTAACTATTCTGTACTCTTCCCTCTCATATGCTTTCGTATATGATTATTTTCTTATTTTAGCCAATTTTAATCCTAAAATCAACTATTATTTAGATAATGGCACGAAGTAGCTTGGTTTATACATATAGTATTAAAAAAAGAAGTATTTGGTGCATTCTTTATGGAGGTGATGACATATGGCAAGATATTATCGTTACCGATTACCACCATGGGCTAGAAAGTGCTTAATTATTGCAGAACAGATTACACTACCGATACTTATTTTCCAATTAATCCGAACTATTTTTCTCCCAACAACTTTTGATGTCTTACTAACTTTATTGTTAGCAGGAATTTATATTGCTTTTTATTTGAAGTGGATTTAATCCTCACTGCTACTTTCATCCAGTGGTACCATTTCAAATTCCTCCTCCACAAATAAAGAAAAACGTATCCCAAACATTAATTGACGATGATATCGCTGTAGCTTTACTACTAATTCCATCGTGCTGTTAGAAGATTTATCTTCCACATACGTATCGATGGCGCTTATATATTCTGAAGGATCAAGTAAATAAAGCGCTAATAGTGTTAGTTCGCGATTTTCCAACTGGTTTTCATCTGTATATAGCTTAAATTGTTCCAACAAAGGCCCTACCTCTGTATCATGGTAAAAGGTTTTATGCTTCCATAATAAAGTCAAATCTATAATGGGGTGGTTATAAGTTGCCTTCTCCCAGTTAATGAAATAAATCTGATTCCCATGAAGAACATGGGAATCTTTCACATTTCCATGACAGAGACATACTTGCCACTCTGCTAATTCTTCAAGAGATTCTAAGTATTGATTCAGTCGCTTCTCTACGATAAAAAAGACTTGCACAAGGTCACGGTACTGTGTACAAACTAATAGTTCGACCGGTGACATAAAATGTTTCGATTCAAAATTTTCTACATGAACTAGTAGCTTCTTTCTTAGCTCCATTATTTGTTTTTTATAGACGAGAAAATTTTCCCGTGCATTTTCCAATTCTTTCTCGTTTAACTGCAGTGTTTTCCTCGTTTTTGCATGAATATATCCAAGATGTTGATATACTTTTCCAATAGAAGGATGTCGATTACTTGTTTCGATCCAGGGGGTTAAATAATAGATATCCTCTCCATCCTTCGTAAATAGTTCTCCTTTTTGGTTTACATATACTGGTACGATATGTTGTATATTCTGGGCATGTGCCATATGGTAGATGTCTAACCATAATGGAACTCTTTCTTCTTGTAGATTACTTCTCTTTAATGCATATTTCTGTTTATTACCTTGAATATGATATAGACGTTCGGTTACTTTTTCTATATCAACAGGAAAGACATGATACGATTCTAGAATTCGCCGAACATTCTCCAAGAGCTTCACCACCTATAAAGTATCCCATTAATATACCCCTTGATTTTTGACCAAGGGGTATACGTTGTTCATTTATTTTTCACAGGAATATAAAGTAATTGACCTTCTGTAATATCATCATCCTCTAATCGATTTTGGTTACGGATATGAAGCGTTGTTGTTTCATATCGTTCAGCCAGGGATTCTAATGTATCTTTTTCCTGAACAATGCACAGCCTTACTTTTGCGTATTGTTCTTCCCCACCTCGGAACATATCGGCTAGATAGGTCAAATCTGCTTTTTCAGTCCTACTTTCATCAGAATCATCCAGACTATAAGTCTCTTCCTCCGAGGATGATGGTTCATGCAATTCCTCTTCCACCTCTATTTCTGGCTCTTGGTTTTTATTAAAGAATTCGTCAAAGGTTTGTGTTTTTTGCATGAACTTCCATCTATCATCTTCAATAGAATCATTTATTTCTTCTTGCGACAAGGTTGGAAGTGGCTCTGGCGAATCTTCTATGTAGGTGGAAGATTCGTCTTCATGTTTTACATCAAATTCAAAAACCTCTTCCTCATTTCTTGCTAGAGCAGGTTCTTCTTCTTGAAGTGCTTCTGTAGTAGGCTCTTCGTCTGCTTCTACTTCTACTGCTGCTTCTGCCTCCTCCTCTTCTACTTGATTACGTATACCATGAATTTCAATAGTGGAACGCAAATACAAGTGATCTGATTCTGGTAATTCATAATCAAACTCCGAGATGAAAACAGTTACATCATCTAAATTTTCCACTCGATAGGATGGGACAGTGATTTCAACAGGAAAACGATGCCTAAATTCAGCAACACCATACTCTGCGTCAGTAACCCTTTCCATATAACGCTTTGAATCATACCCGTCTAGGTACGACTCCGTGCTCTCACCTATGGTTTGAGCTTTCTGATAAGAACCTTGTAATTCAATTACACCTCTAATGGAAATAAAATCAGCAAATTCTTGTATAGAAATTTCCGGTTCCAAGGAAATCCCCATAATTTCAGCAACTTCCTGACCCTTTTCAAAGTACAATGACTCATTCAAGTCAAAACGAAATAAATTCTGTTCGTTTACCAAGTGGTTTCCTCCCTTCAAAACATACATTCCATATGCCTTATCTCTTAATTATCTATATGAGTCAAGACCTTAGGATATGCTAAGTAGAGGAAATCTCTTAGTGGAAAAACGTATTTTTGATTTGTGAATATGGAGTGGGTTATAGATTAACTAGGTGGATTATTAGGAAAGGCTAGAGATACAATAAAAAACGAACTAATCTGCCATTCATGTTAACAGAATTGCATTAGTTCGTTTTTTTAGATTAGTTATGCAAGCTGTGAAAATGCTTTTCTAGCTGCTTGAATTGTTCTTTGGATATCTTCTTCAGTATGTGCAGTAGATAAGAATAAACCTTCGAATTGTGATGGTGGTAAGAAGACGCCTTCCTCTATCATAATTCGATAATACTGATTAAAATGATCTAAATTCGATTTGGATGCAGTAGCAAAGCTAGTCACTGGTTCTTTTGCAAAGAAAACGCCAACCATAGATCCTGCTCGATTTATCTGCAAGGGAATATGATAATCATTCGCAGCTTGCTGATAGCCTTCTACTAATAAATCTACTTTCTTATTCATTTCTTCATAAGATTCTTTCGTTAAAGCACTTAGCGTTTCATATCCTGCAGTCATAGCTAATGGGTTCCCAGATAATGTTCCTGCTTGATATATCGGCCCTGCAGGTGCTACTTGTTGCATAATTTCGCGCTTACCACCATAGGCTCCAACTGGTAATCCTCCACCAATTACTTTACCTAAGCATGTCAAATCCGGTGTCACGTCAAAATGTCCCTGTGCACAATGGTAACTTACACGGAAACCTGTCATAACCTCATCAAAAATTAACAGTGATCCATGATCTTCTGTTATCTTTCTGAGAAATTGTAAGAATTCATTAGTAGGAGGAACAACACCCATATTACCACATACTGGTTCCGCAATAACCGCTGCAATGTTATGACCATATTTCTCAAAAGCAGTACGCACACCCTCTTGATCATTATAAGCAACAGTAATCGTATTTTGTGCAATTGTTTTCGGTACACCAGGGCTGTCTGGAAGACCTAAAGTAGCAACACCAGACCCTGCTTTAATTAATAATGAGTCACCATGGCCATGATAGCTACCCTCAAATTTCAAGATAAGATCTCTACCAGTAAATCCACGAGCTAGTCGTAATGCGCTCATCGTCGCTTCTGTCCCAGAGTTTACCATACGAACTACTTCAATGGAAGGTACTCGGTCAATTACTAACTTTGCTAGTTTATTCTCCAGTACCGTAGGGGCACCAAAGCTTGTTCCATTTTCAATAACTTCATGTAGCTTACTAACAACTCGTTCATCTGCATGCCCTAAGATAAGCGGTCCCCAACTCAACACGTAATCAATATACTCATTACCATCAATATCTTTGATTTTAGACCCTTTTCCACTTTCCATAAAAATTGGGTCCATCCCTACCGATTTAAATGCTCTAACCGGTGAGTTAACACCACCGGGCATCAAATTAACCGCTTCTTGATACGCATCAATTGATTGATTGAATTGTTTCATCATAACCACCTCGTTTAATTTTCTTCCTTCAACCACTTCGCCACATCTTTAGCAAAATAGGTAATAATTAAGTCTGCACCCGCACGTTTCATCGACGTTAATTTTTCCATTACTAAACTCTTTTCTTCAATCCAACCATTTAAAGCTGCTGCTTTTACCATGGAATATTCGCCACTTACATTATAAGCAACAACTGGCAAGTTAAAATGATTGCGGACATCACGAACAATATCTAAGTAGGATAGTGCTGGTTTTACAATTAAGAAGTCTGCACCCTCTACCACATCCGATTCCGCTTCTCTTAATGCCTCTAGGCGGTTGGCAGGATCCATTTGATAGGATTTACGGTCACCAAATTGTGGTGTACTGTCTGCTGCATCACGGAAAGGACCATAAAAGGCAGAAGCGTACTTCACTGCATAGGACATAATAGGTATGTTGGTAAACCCTGCTTCATCTAAGGCTTGTCTAATTACTTTGACAAATCCATCCATCATATTAGAAGGTGCAATTATGTCAGCACCAGCTTCCGCTTGCGATACCGCAGTTCGGGCAAGTAATTGTAAGGATTCGTCATTATCTACATCATGGTCATGAATCACTCCACAATGGCCATGAGATGTGTATTCACAGAGACAGGTATCGGCAACTATAAGAATTTCTGGATATGCGCGCTTTATCAATCTTGTTGCCTCTTGGACAATTCCAGTTTCAATAAAAGCACCTGTACCAACTTCATCCTTATCATTTGGGACACCAAATAGAATGATTGATTTAATACCAAGCTCGACAACCTCTTTCACTTCATCTAATAGAAGATCCATGGATACTTGATAGACGCCAGGCATAGAAGGTACTTCATTTTTCACATTACTACCTTCTACAACAAACATTGGATAAATAAAATCTTCTACATGGAGATGGGTTTCTCTAACCATTGCTCTCATCGAATTAGATGACCGTAAACGGCGATGACGTTTAAATTCAGTATTACTATTCATGTAACTCAATCCTCTCTTTTATTCATTAACATTACTTCGATCATAGACTCAATCGTATAGGTTTCTGGAGTAATCATATTCTTAAAGCCAAGCTGTCTCGCCCTTGCTTCTGTTGTCTTTCCAATACAAACAATTTTCGTATATTCTGGTAACGTCATAGTAGAAAACGTTGTAAAAGCTTCGACCGTAGATGGACTTGTAAATGTAATAAAATCAAATGATACTTTCTCTAGCACCTGTCTTAATTTAGTTTCAACATCAAAATTATAATTTGTATCATAGACGACCAAGGATTGGTGTTGAACACCAGCCTTAGATAAACCCTTCGCAACAACATCTCTAGATCTATTACCTTGAACTAATAAGACCTGTTTTATTTCCTGATATTTTTCTAGAAACTCTATTACTAGATTTTCACCATCGTAAATAGACGGGACAAAATCGGGCTTATATCCATAGTTAGCTAGAACTGTTGCAGTTTTTTTTCCTACAACAGCAATTTTCACATTATCCAGTGTTACGTCCTCTTCCTCTAGGATAGAAAAAAAACAATCCACACCATTTACACTCGTGAAAAAAATCCATTCTAACGTATCCATATTCTGTAATCTTTGTACGATATCTACTGCGCTTCTACTGGTAATCTTTAATAAAGGTACCTCATATACATTAGCCCCATTATCAAGGAGTTGATTGGTAAATTTTTTTGCCAAACTCGCTTCCCTGGTAACCAATACATTCTTCCCTGCTAATGGAAGCATTACTGATCTAACTCCTCTTTTACGCGTTCAATAATATCTTTTGCACCTAGTCGTAACAACTTCTCCGCCGCTTCTTTTCCAACCTGTACCGGGTCTGTACCTCGTACGACTTCTTTAAGAATGGTTTTACCATCTGGTGTACCAACAAGGGCGTTTAGGACGACATCTTCATTTTCTAAATGAGCGAATCCGCCGATGGGAATTTGGCAGCCACCTTCTAATAAATTCAAATAAGTCCTTTCAGCAGTCACGGTTTTAACGGTATAAGCATCATTTATTTTTGCTAGTATATCATTTAATTCTTGGTCATCTTCACGGCTTTCAATAGCAAGTGCCCCTTGACCTACCGCAGGCACACAAACGTCTGGTTCTAAGTACTCTGTAATCAGATCCTCATTTAAGCCGACACGCTTTAATCCAGAGACTGCTAAGATAATGGCATCGTAATCTTCTTCTTGTAATTTACGAATTCTCGTTTCTATATTTCCACGAATCCATTTAATTTCAAGATCCGGTCTTTCAGCAAGGATTTGCGCAGCACGGCGAAGACTACTCGTACCAACTACTGCTCCTTCTGGTAACTCTCTTAATGGAACTTGATTTTTCGATATAAGGGCATCCCGGTGATCTTCCCTAACTGGAATAGCTGAGATAATTAAGCCTTCTGGTAATGCAGCAGGCATATCTTTCATACTGTGAACTGCAAAATCAATCTCCTTATCATAGAGAGCTTTTTCTATTTCCTTGACGAATAATCCTTTACCACCAACTTTAGACAGTGTGACGTCCAGGATTTTATCTCCTTTGGTTACAATCTTTTTAACCTCAAACTCGTTTTCCACTCCTGCCTTTTTCAGCTCGTTAATCACCCAATTCGTCTGAGTTAGGGCAAGGTTGCTCTGTCTAGATCCAACGATAATTTTACGCATAGTAATCCTCCTAGTTAAATGTGAAAATTTGAGAGCCTAGTAAATAAAAAGAAGTTAATAATCAATATAAAAAATGCAAAAGCATTGTAGGTAGCAAGAGATTTTCCAGCCATTCGCCGTACAACTCGTAGTAGTAAATACGTGATATAGATACCCAAAACTAGTATCGACCCTATTGTTTTTAAATCAAACCAATAAAATTCAACATCCTCGGTATATGCCCACGCAAATCCTAAAATGATACCAATTAATAATAATGGGACACCAATGGTGATCGTACGAAACGTATAACGCTCTAGTCGGTTTAAGTCCCCTAATTTCCATACCCATTTTATCGCTTTCTTTTCTTTTAAGAAATGATATTGCACAATATACATAAGAGAAAATATAAACGAAATGGTAAAGAAACCGTATGAGAGAATTGCCAAGGAAATATGTGCAATTAATATTTCATCAACAAGCTGTATCCCACTCTCTGTCACCTGGTTTTTCGCGACAAGCGATATATGCATCAGTAAGACAAAAAATCCAAACAAATTAATAAAAAACACCATGAAATACGTTTTAAATAAGCGATTCATTAGTACAGAAAAGGTCACTAATACCCATGCGTAAAAATATAAGCTATCGGTTAACGTTGCAATAGGAAATCGATTCTCTGTTATAACAGTAGATAATAAAAAAACGGTTTGAAAGAGCCAAACCATACAAAGTAACCAGAAGGCAGATACATTTGCCTTCCGGTTTTGCTGTACAAAATCAATAAAATAACATATCAGACTTAATGCATAAACACATAGTATTCCTTCATAGATCCAACGTACCTCTACCATACGACAAACCCTTTACTGCGTTACTTCCGCAAATTTACTCGCTAATGGAATCTCTTTCTTTAATGATTGAAGTAATTCATCATTTTTAACTGCTTGTTTAGCGAACTCTTCTTTCACTTCTTCTTCAATACCAAAGATATCAACAAATAGCTGTAACGCCTCACTTGCATTATCTGTGCCTGCTAGTTCTTTTGCTTGTGTAATCGGATCCTTAAGTAATTGATTAATAATACTTTTCGTGTGCTTACTTAATACCTTCTTCTCTCGGTCAGTTAAGTCAGGCATCTTTCGCTCAATACTTTTCATTGTTTCAGCTTGAATGCAAAGTGCTTTTTTCCTTAATGCAGATATTACTGGAACAACACCTAATGTTTTCATCCATTCTTTAAAGGTAATGATTTCTTTCTCTAGTTGTAATTCAATTTGCTCTGCAGCTTTCTTACGCGTTTCTAGATTCTCATCCACGATATGTTGTAAATCATCAATATCATATAAAAATACATTATCTAATTTCCCTAATTCAGGATCCAAATCTCTAGGAACAGCAATATCTACTAAAAATAAAGGTCGTCCTTTACGTTTCTTTTGAATTGGTTCTAGCATGTCATGTGTCATGACAAACGAATCTGATCCAGTAGAACTGATTAATATATCGGTATTTTCTAAGACTGCACTTAAGTTATCCAGCTGTTCTGCTTGTGCATGAAACTGTTCTGCTAGCATATTTGCCTTTTCCAAAGTTCGGTTTACTACCGTTATTTTCGTAGCTCCAGATCCTTGTAAGTTTTTAGCAGCAAGTTCGCCCATCTCTCCAGCACCAACAATTACGACATGTTTATCTTGCAACGTTCCAAAGATTTTCTTGGCTAATTCGACAGCAGCATAGCTAACCGAGACGGCATTTTCACCGATGGCAGTTTCTTTTTGAGCTCGTTTAGCAAAGGTAATGGCTTGCTTAAATAACTCGTTAAAAATGGTTCCAGTAGCTTTTACTTCTTGTGAAGATAGGAAAGCCTGTTTAACTTGTCCAAGTATTTGCGTTTCCCCAAGCACCATAGAATCAAGTCCTGATGAAACTCTAAATAAATGCTCAAAAGCCCCATCATCCTCTGTTATTCTTAAAAAAGAGGCAAGCTCTTCTTTATCAACATGAAACCAATCAGCTAGAAACTGCTTTATATAATAACGCCCTGTATGTAGTTGATCTACTACAGCATAGATCTCTGTACGATTACAGGTTGATAAGATGACATTTTCTAATATACTTTTTCTTGTTTTTAATTCTTGCATAGCATCCTGAAGAGAGTTTTCTGAGAAAGTTAGTTTTTCTCTAATTTCGACAGGGGCTGTTTTGTAATTTAAACCAACTTTTAAAATATGCACCGTATCTCTCCTCCGAAAATATAGCGGTTCAAATTCAACCTAGATTTCATACTGTAACTAGTATATCACAGTACAAACGTTTCGTTTTTTGGTTTTGTGAACAGATTATGAAAGTATGTTTTAAAAATATATGCTATCATAAAGATAAACTCAGATGTACTCTAACACACCATACTATAAGAATCAAGAAATCAACATACAGTATATGAACACGCGAAAGGTGAGGAAATGAAAAATAAAAATACCCTAACAGCCTACTTGCTAATTGGCATTGGTTTATATTTTTTATTTAGACAATTAAAGTTGCCTATCTTTACTGACTTTTATTCTTGGCCTACCATATTAATTATTATTGGCCTTGCGATGCTAATCTATAGCTTTAAGGTAAAGGATTATAATTTACTATTTAGCGGAACGCTCTTATTAGGATTCGGAATACATTTCCATGGAATTAGACATTATAGCTTCTGGATTGACCATTGGGCCATGTACCCTCTCATTATAGGTATCGCCTTTTTGATTCGTTATATCAAAACAAAAAAGGGCTTACTACCGGGGCTTATTCTTACTTTACTATCTGGTGTTTTCATCTTTTCGGTTAATATTCCACCATGGTTTGATTGGATACATGATGTAGTGAATTTCGCACAAGTTTATTGGCCAATCGTGCTAGTTGTAATCGGGATATACTTATTAAAGAAAAAATAAAAAGGGTTTTCTTAGGTCGTTTCCTAAGAGAACCCTTTATTGTTATAAAATTGAACTTAAGAAAGCTCTCGTTCGTTCTTCCTTTGGTTGTTCAAAAATTCCATCCGGTTTTCCGTATTCTACAATTTTTCCGTCATGCATATACACAACCCAGTCCGCCACTTCTCTAGCAAACCCCATTTCATGTGTGACAACTACCATGGTCATTCCTTCATCAGCTAGCTCCTTCATAGTTGTCAGAACTTCACCCACTAATTCAGGGTCTAATGCAGAGGTTGGTTCATCAAATAACATCACATCTGGTTTCATTGCAAGGGATCGAGCGATTGCCACACGCTGTTTCTGTCCACCTGATAATGTTGAAGGATAGACATCATACTTGTCACCAAGTCCTACTTTATCAAGCAATACTTTTGCCTCTTCTATTGCTGTTTTCTTAGGAAGTTTTTTAACTAATACTGGGGCCTCGATGATGTTTTCTAATACCGTTTTATGTGGAAAGAGATTAAAATGCTGAAAAACCATCCCTACCCGTTGACGAATATGATTTAAGTCATGTGAATCTTTTTCAATCTGAACCTCTTCCAGGAATATCTTACCGTCATCCTTTAACTCAAGAAAATTGATGCAACGTAACAACGTACTTTTACCGGAGCCACTTGCACCAATTAATACGACAACATCACTTTCTTCTACCGTAAGATCAATATCTTTCAATACATGTAAATCACCGAATGATTTATTTAATTGTTCCACCCGAACCATTTTTCTCCTAGCCATTTCGTTTACCTCCCTTAATCACTTTTTGCTAATTTCTTTTCTACCCTATTTACTACAGCCGTTAGGATAAACACAATAAATAAATAATAGACGGCAGCAATGGAATAGAATGTTAGGAAATCAAAAGAGTTTGATCCTAAGGAACTTGAAACTCCAAATAGCTCCTGTGCTCCAATAAAGGAAACTAATGACGAATCTTTAATTCCAATGATAAATTGATTACCAAGGGAAGGAATCGCTCGACGAAATGCTTGTGGGAGAATGATTCTTCTCATTGTTTGCGGCTTGGTCATCCCTAAGGAACGCCCTGCTTCCATTTGACCTTTATCAATCGACTGAATAGTTCCGCGAATAATCTCAGCAATATATGCACCACTATGGATGGCTAGCCCTATAGCACCAGCCCAAAATGCATTAATCAAGATGAGTTCTGTAATGCCATAATACAGAACAAAAATCTGAACTATTAATGGCGTACCTCTTATCACCCAAATATACGCATCTGCAATCCATTGAAGTGGTCTAATGTTGGAGATTTTAAGAATGGCAAAAAATAAACCGATTACAAAAGCAATTACTAGCGATGCGATGGATAAATAGATGGTTATCTTCAGACCTTGAAGAAATAAAGGATAGCTATTTATAAATACTTGTAGAAAATGAGACAAGTGTTCCAACTCCTTATCATTTTACTCGATGGAAATTACTCTAATTCTTCTGGTTCTTGCGTAATGTCAACACCGACCCATTCTTCAGCTAATTTAGCTAGCTCTCCACTATCCTTTAATTCTTGAAGTGCACCATTAATAGCTTCTAACAAAGCATCATTCTCTTTGTTTACAGCGACAGCTTGCTCACTGACACCTAATTGCCCACGATTTTCAATCTCTAAACCATTCTGAATTGCCGATTGTCCCGTGATTTCATCCGTTATGACAGCATCGTGATGCCCGGATGCTAATGATTGCAATGCCACTACATCACTATCTACTTGTGGAATATTATCTGTATACTCTTGTGCTATTTCTACATAGGTTGAGCCTCTCGAAACAGATATTTCCTTCCCATTTAGGTCTGCAGCTGATTGTATGTCACTATCTGGTCTTGTATAAATAACTGGACCTGAATAATAATACGGTATGGAGAAGTTAACTTTTTCTAGTCGTTCATCTGTTATGGTATGACTCGCAACCGCAATATCGTAACGTCCTTCATTCACTCCTGTAACAATTCCGGAAAACTTAGCCTTTTGGACTACTGGTTCTAGACCAAGTTTTTCAGCAATTGCTTCTGCTACCGCAATATCATAACCAACCATTTCAGCACCTTCCATATAACTAAACGGCTTGAACTCACCTGAAGCAGCAAAAATTAGCTTACCTTCCTCTAACAATGCATATTCTGAACTTCGGTTTTGATCTTCATTATGTGCTTGATTATCTGATGTATCATCGGGGCTCTCCTCTGACCCACATGCAGCTAGTACAACTAATAAAAACGCGAAAAATAGTGTAATTTTCAGTTTTCTCATAGTATAACAAATTTCTCCCTCTCTTGTTATTTTGAAATGATTCACTCATTTCCCACTTCAAAAGTATAACAAGATATAAATTGAACATCGAATTGGAAATAATCATATTAATATTGATATAAGATGCACTAACTTTATTATAGGCATATAAGTACTCATCTCTTACAATTGCTTCATAATACTGTCTTGCAGTAGGAATTCATCAAAATGTCCAATATTTTGCAGGCTGCTGTGACGGAAAAAGATGGATGTAATTATATTTTGCGGTTGGTAAACTTCACACGGTTGCCCCTTGCATCTTAAAAAGAGCTGGGCACAAAATTAATTTTCTCCAAAAAAAACCGAATGATGAGCAATGACTCTGCTCGTGTATCATTCGGTTTTCCATCTATTTTCTTATTATTACGTTTACACTATAAATACTTCTTCAAAATTCCCCAAGCTTCATCTTTACCTTCACCAGTTTCCGCTGAGAAAGGCAACACGAGATCACCTTTGTCCACTTGTAGCGTATTAATGGTTCGTTTAATATGTTGTGCTCGTTTCCCTTTTGGAATTTTATCTAATTTCGTTGCAACAACCACTACAGGAAGATCAAAATGCTTTAAGAATTCATACATTTGGATATCGTCACGAGTTGGCTCATGGCGAATATCGGTTATAAGTAATACAGCCTTTAATGTCTCACGAGTCTGAAAATATTCTTCCATCATGACTCCCCATTTTTCACGTTCGGTTTTGGAAACCTTCGCATATCCATATCCAGGAACATCGACAA
This sequence comes from Ornithinibacillus massiliensis, assembly GCF_018310345.1. Lineage (GTDB taxonomy): Bacteria > Bacillota > Bacilli > Bacillales > Amphibacillaceae > Ornithinibacillus > Ornithinibacillus massiliensis. The sequence continues at coordinate 47,252 of NZ_JAGXBY010000002.1, read as the reverse complement.
AATAAAAGGCGTCATTGATTCGATAGAAGTTCAATGTTTGTGTTTTACCTGGTTTTGATGATGTTCGCGCTAGGTTCTTGCGGTTGATTAACTTATTAATAAACGATGATTTCCCAACATTGGATCGGCCTGCTAGAGCAATTTCAGGTAGTTGATCGTTTGGATATTGTTTCTTACTAACGGCACTAATTACAATTTCAGCGTTTGTTACTTTCATTTTTCTCCTCCACTAGGGCATGCTTTAATACTTGGTCCAGATGATTTACTGGGATAAAGGTTAATTCATTTCTTACACTTTCTGGAATATCATCTAGATCCTTTTTATTATCTTCTGGGAAGATAATTGTCGTGATACCCGCACGATGTGCACTCAAGGTCTTCTCTTTTAGTCCACCAATCGGAAGCACACGTCCTCTTAATGTAATTTCCCCTGTCATGGCTACTTCTTTTTTTACGGCACGGTTCGATAGGGCAGACACTAGCGCCGTTGCCATTGTTATTCCTGCAGAAGGACCGTCCTTAGGTGTGGCACCTTCAGGAACATGAATGTGAATATCATACTTTTCATGAAAATCTTGTTGGATGCCAAGCTCCTCTGCTCTAGAGCGAATATAGCTAAATGCAGCTTGAGCAGATTCACGCATAACATCACCAAGCTTACCTGTCAGCGTTAATTTACCTTTTCCAGGATAATGTGATACTTCGATAGATAATGTATCACCACCAACCGTAGTATACGCAAGTCCGGTTGCTGCTCCAATTTGGTTTTCTTTTTCCATTTGACCATATCGGAAAATCGGTTTACCGAGCAACTCCTCTAAACTCTTTTCTGTTACAACCACTCGTTTTTTCTCGTTCGATACAATAAGTTTTGCTGCTTTACGGCATACCTTAGCAATCTGCCGCTCTAGTGTACGTACACCAGCTTCTCTTGTATATAGACGAATTAATTTGAGCAATGCTTCATCTCTAACTTGGAGATTGCTTTTTTTCAAGCCATTCTCTTTCAGTTGTTTAGGGAAAAGATGCTCTCTGGCAATATAAAGCTTCTCCATCTCTGTATAACCGGAAAGTGATATGAGCTCCATACGGTCTAATAATGGTCCAGGAATGTTATTAACATAGTTAGCTGTAGCAATAAATAAAACATTCGATAAATCGTATGTCTCTTCAATAAAATGGTCACTAAAGCTATTGTTCTGCTCTGGATCTAATACTTCGAGCATGGCAGAGGAAGGATCTCCTCTGAAGTCATTAGACATTTTATCAATCTCATCTAATAAAAATACTGGATTAATGGTCTTTGCTTTGCGCATTCCTTGGATGATTCGCCCTGGCATAGCACCAATGTATGTTCTTCTATGTCCTCTGATTTCCGCTTCATCTCGAACTCCACCTAGAGAGATTCGCACAAAGTTGCGATTTACCGATTTAGCGATGGATTTTGCTAAAGATGTTTTACCAACACCCGGTGGCCCAACAAGACAAAGAATAGGCCCTTTTATAGAATTAGTTAACTTTTGAACTGCCAAGTATTCTAATATCCGTTCTTTAACTTTATTAAGACCATAATGATCTTTATCCAATATTTCTTGTACACGTGGAATCTCAATTGTATCTTGAGACTTTTCCGTCCATGGCAATGCTAACAGCCAATCTAAATAGTTTCGAATCACAGAGCTCTCTGCAGATGACTGTGGAACCTTTTCATAACGTCCTAATTCTTTTAAAGCGACCTCCATGATTCGTTCAGGCATATTGGATTTCTCAATCTTTTCCCGTAAATCACTTACCTCACCAGATTTACCATCCTTATCACCGAGTTCTTGTTGAATTGCCTTTAGTTGTTCACGAAGATAGTATTCCTTTTGTGTTTTCTCCATGGAGGATTTTACACGCTGCCCAATTTTTTTCTCCAAATCTAAAACTTTCTTTTCGTTAGAAATTAAATTGATCAGATGCTGTAATCGTTCTTTCGTGTTAACCATCTCTAATAGCTCTTGTTTATCTTTTAATTTCAATGATAAGTGTGAGGTAATAATATCTGCTAATCTTCCTGGCTCTTCTATATCACTAACTGTAGCCAGAGTTTCTTTCGTAATTTTTCTAGAAACTTTTACATATTGCTCAAATTGCTTCCGAATATTTCGCATGAGAGCTTCTTCCTCTAACCAATCACCAGAAACCTCTTCTAATTCCTGAACTTCAACTGTAAACTCATTATCCTCATCTATGAATCGAATTATTTCTCCTCTATTTAAGCCTTCAACCAGCACACGAAATGTTCCATTAGGAAGCTTTAACATTTGCTTAATCTTCGCCAGTGTTCCAATACGATATATTTCATCAGGCTTAGGTTCATCGATACTTACTTTCTTTTGAGCAGCTAAGAAGATAATCTGTTCATCCACCATAGCTTTCTCTATTGCAGCAACAGACTTATCTCTACCTACATCAAGATGTAACACCATCGTTGGAAATACTAATAAACCACGTAACGGGAGGAGGGGAACCTGTTTTGTATCATTATTCATCTTAGTATGTACCTCCAAATAATAAATTGAATTAAATTTTATGTATATTAAAGTTTATAGAAGTGTATTAACTTTGTAAAACAAAAGAGCACGACTGTGACATTATTTAGCTTACCCTCAGAGTGTCTCGGTAATTCTTTTCCTTGTCATGAAAATAAAAAAGACTAACTAGGGACTTTCATTCCGCTTCAGATGGTTCATCTGGTTGGGACAAGAATCCTAGTCAGCCTCTTCTTACCTGAATGTAAAACTTACGCACTTTCTTTTGGAAGCTTCGTAATTCCTTCAGCTACAGTACCATCCGTGAAATATAGTCTTGGACTACCATTCTCATTGATTACTGTATCTTTCGTAATTACGCACTTCGTAATATCTTCTCTTGATGGAAGTTCAAACATCACATCTAGCATGATGGTTTCTAGAATAGAACGTAATCCACGAGCACCTGTGTTGCGTTCGATTGCCTTCTTAGCAATTTCAACTAGAGCATCTTCTTCAAATTCTAGTTCAACATTATCTATTTGGAATAGTTTTTCGTATTGCTTAACAAGTGCGTTCTTAGGCTTTGTTAAAATTTCAATTAATGCTTCCTCATCCAATGGTTCAAGGCTACCGATCACTGGAAGTCTTCCAATGAATTCAGGAATTAGACCATAACGATGTAAATCCTCCGGTAACACTTTAGAAAGGAGTTGGCCTTTATCTAATTCTTCTTGTTTTTCATTAGCGCCGAAACCAATAACTTTCTTACCAAGTCTTCTCTTAATCACTTGTTCAATTCCATCAAATGCTCCACCACAAATAAATAAGATATTCGTTGTGTCAATCTGGATAAACTCTTGATGCGGATGCTTACGACCTCCTTGAGGAGGCACACTAGCAACGGTTCCTTCTAGTATTTTTAGAAGTGCTTGCTGTACACCTTCCCCAGAAACATCTCTTGTAATAGAAGGATTTTCTGATTTACGAGCAACCTTGTCTATCTCATCAATGTATATGATACCTTTTTCGGCCTTTTCTATATCATAATCCGCAGCTTGGATTAGCTTTAGAAGAATGTTCTCAACATCTTCCCCAACATATCCTGCTTCTGTAAGAGAGGTCGCGTCCGCCATTGCAAATGGAACATTGAGAATACGAGCTAAAGTTTGAGCAAGTAGTGTTTTACCACTACCAGTAGGACCGATCATTGCAATATTACTTTTTGATAATTCAACATCATCGGTAGACTTTGGTGAATTGATACGTTTGTAGTGGTTATATACTGCTACAGATAGGTTCTTCTTCGCCTGTTTTTGTCCGATTACGTAATCATCTAAGATTTCACAAATCTCTTTAGGCTTCGGAACCTCTTTGAATTCCATTTCCTCTTCGGTACCTAATTCTTCTTCTACAATTTCAGTACATAGTTCAATACATTCATCACATATATAAACACCAGGACCAGCAACTAACTTTCGTACTTGTTCTTGACTCTTACCACAAAATGAACATTTTAGCTGTCCCTTTTCTTCATTAAATTTGAACATTAATTTTTCACCCCTAAAATTTCTGGTCGATAACACAAAACGTTCAGTTATAATAGATATCATATCAGATGGCGTTTTGAAAACAAAATAATATACACTTTGCTCTGTTCTCTAAGTAGTATATACCATTTATTTTCTCTTTACGATGTTACAGATAACCTATTTTCGTGTGATTTATTTAGTATATGACACGATACCTAATAAAATTGATACTGATTCTTACACTGCTTTGTTTCTTATCATACTAAATTACACATAAAATTACTAAAGAAAACCATTCTCGAAAGCAAGAAAAGTACAAGGTACTCCATTTATCGAAGTCTATAGATGTGGTAAGTCTTACTTGTTGCTTGCTTACGAAGCTAGGATCCTTTGAATATACATCCTTTTCTGTTTAAAAAAACAAGGTACGAATTTTCGCACCTTGTTTTTTGTTGTATATTACCAGTCCATTATTATATTATGCAACTGTTTTACTATTATCCACTAAGAAATCAATTGCTTTACGGAATAATAGATCTTCTTTAATTGGTTCTGTGTTACCACCAAGCATTTGTGTTAGTTGCTCTGTGTCTACGCCATACATAGAAGCCATGTTTTCTAACTCAGCTTTTATATCTTCATCTGTAACATCAAGGTTTTCAGCTTTCACAATAGCTTCAAGAGTTAGATTAGTTTTGACACGTTTACCAGCATCTTCACGCATTTGCTCTTTTAAAGCATTCTCATCTTGACCAGAGAATTGGTAGTAAAGGTCTAATGTCATCCCTTGCATTTGTAGGCGTTGTTCAAATTCACGCATCATACGATCAAGTTCTGTTTCAACCATTACTTCTGGAACTTCTACTTCTGCATTTTCAGAAGCTTTGTTAATTAATTCTTCACGTTTTGCATTTTCAGCAGATTGCTTCTTCTCAGTTTCAAGCTCTTCACGTTTTTTCGCTTTAAGCTCTTCTAGAGTTTCCACTTCATCATCGACATCTTTAGCGAACTCGTCATCTAGCTCTGGAAGTTCTTTTGATTTAATTTCATGAATTGTTACTTTGAAAGTAGCTTCTTTACCAGCTAAATCTTCCGCATGGTAATCCTCTGGGAATGTTACTTGGATTTCAGTTTCCACGCCAGCCTCTTTACCAACTAGTTGTTCTTCAAATCCAGGAATAAATTGACCTGAACCAATTTCAAGAGAATGGTTTTCACCTTTTCCGCCATCGAAAGCTTCACCATCTAAGAAACCTTCAAAATCCATTACAACCGTGTCGCCTTCTTCAACAGTACCTTCTTCTTTTACCACTAGTTCAGCATGACGCTCTCTAAGTTGTTGTAATTCGTTATCTACATCTTCATCTGTAATAGTAGAATCTAATTCTTCTACTTCAAGACCTTTATACTCGCCAAGCTTAACTTCAGGCTTAACTGTTACATCAGCAGTAAATACTAATGTTTGACCTCTTTCGATTTGTTCAATATCAATGCTAGGTTGATCAATTGGCTCGATACCAGATTCTTCAACAGCTTTCGTATATGCTTCAGGTAATACGATATCCACTGCATCTTGGTATAATGCTTCTACACCAAAGCGCTTTTCAAAAATTGGGCGAGGCATTTTACCTTTACGGAACCCAGGAACTTGAACTGTTTTTACTACTTTCTTGAAGGCTTTATCTAAAGCAGTTTCAAACTCTTCTGCAGAAACTTCAAAAGTTAAAACTCCTTCATTTCCTTCTTTTTTTTCCCATTTTACTGACATATATTTTTCCCTCCAAAAATCTATTATTTCCATTAACTACTTAATTTCATTAATTAGATTCATTTAAGTATTTTTATAAACACTTTTCTAAAATTGCAACCATCTTATTATAACATAATTACTAAGCCTTTCAAGACATAAGCTAAAGTTTTGATTTATTCCTCAATGATAGATAAATATAACTGCTCACTGGTTAAGATATCATCTCGATACACCACTACCTTCCCCTTATCTTGCATAGATGGTAGTCCTTGTTGATTCATTATTTGATAGCCTATCATCTTCAAGCTCTCCGCCAGTAGTTCTGCGTCGGATTCGGGTGGTAGAATCGGGTATTGAACATAAAAATAACGATAGAGCAACTGATTTAAAAAGTGATATAAGGTTGGGTTCTCCTGCTCCACTTCATGTAGGTGGGCTAATGTCCCTTTAAAGGTAGGGTGCATTGCTATCTCTGGAACATCATGAGGTTTTACATTAATTTTCACGCCCTGTTTTTCTACATCAACTTGCTTTGTAACATGTTGTTCTTGTAGCCAACAGAAGATAGCAGTTTTCACCACTGGATGTACCTCATTTTGTCCTAATAATTGGATTACCCGATTATCTAGCTCAGCTTCCATAGAACGTAGCCTTGTTATTGTTTGCCACTGCTTTTCATGGTTCGAAAGGGAAACAGCTTCCAGTAGCTCTTCAATAAATATAGTTGACTGCTTTTCTACTATATCTGACTCCATTTTTTCACTCATATTATATAGCTCGGTAAATTGCTCTCGTAACATTGTAGGTAGATTTTCCGAAGCTAACTCCACTTCGATCAAATCCATTAATACATCATATTTATTCGTTTGGAACAATATCGTTAAATAAATATGTATATAGTGGAAATAGTGTTCATCTTGTTTATTCTCAATCATACTTTCGCACAATTCTTCAGCCTCTTGATAGTGACCCAACTCCATTAAGCACATTAATTTGCCAATAATCACTTCATGATCATGTATATTATATTGTAACAACTCATTCAATTTCGATAATGCATCATTATACCGTTTCTCTTGTAATGCTTGGAATCCCTCTTCCTTTAAGGTCATTCCGTATTTCGGAAAGATAATGATATTTTCGTCATCATGATTCATAGCCTTCCTCCCTTAATACTATTACGCTATTTTAAACCAATCTGATAAGAAGAATACGTAGCAGTAAACATGGTGTGCTTACACTTCTTTCTCTTTACCTAATACATGTAAAAAAAGAAACCTTCTAAGGTCTCCAGTAAATTTTTTGAAATATATCATGTTATATAATTGCATAATCCTAAAGGAAAAGCAATTTATCGAAAGGGAGAATTTTATACGTTTCATAACTTCCTTCAATACCAAAACCTATTTATATAGTTCCTTATATGCTATTACTTTTAATGCCTTTATCTCTTTATCTGTTAATTTCTGTTCCATTTCGTGGATAAGTTCATCCTTCGTAATGCGACCTTGTTCTGCCTTCGTTTGAATATCTTGTAGTCCCGATATACCCACTTTTTGCACTAAAAGTCTGGCAGCTTCCTCCTTCGTTGTAAATGGCAATGTACTTTCATCGACAGATTGAGCATCCTGTAGAAAAGCTCGTAATTCCGGATCACCTTCTATTGCTCTTTTTATCTTTTCCAATTCACCGCTATTCTCTAATTGTGCAGTTCAAGCTTCCATCAATTTATCTGATGCTAGATTTATGCCAACATAATAGACACCATATCCTATACCGATAAGGACCAACACGGTAATAAACAAGTACTTCAAAAACTTTAGCATCCCCTAGCCTCCCTTACCTTATCATACATGCATATTCTAATTTGATGCTAGCGTATCCGATTTATGACTACTTTTTACCACGTTATAGACACATAGCCGAATTCATTTCCTAGCTTAAAGTAAAGAGAAACAAAGGGAAAAGCATTTTCAACCTACTTGTCCATTATACTAAAATTCACCTACAAATAGAAAATAGCTACTTTTTACTTCTAAACGATCCGTTTATACGTAATGAACCTCTGTAGCAGAGTGGATGGCAATCACCTTAAAAATTCGAGCTAAGGCCCATTAGACCGTTAATCACAAATATTTCCAGGTTAGATTGAGATGGCTATATAGTACAGATTAACTTCTTGCTTGCCCTCCGTGTGTAATACTATCAGTCAATTCCATAATTTGATTATCTTCACTTAACAATACCACTTTTGGTTTATGATTAGCTGTTTCTTCAAGTGATAACTGAGCATAGCTCATTATAATTACGTTATCTCCAACTTGGACCAACCGGGCAGCTGCTCCATTTAAACAAACCATTCCCGAGCCCCGTTCTCCCTTAATAACATACGTTTCAAATCTACTTCCATTATTTATATCGACCACTTGGACTAGTTCATACTCTAATATCCCTGCAGCTTCCATTAAATGCTCATCGATTGTAATACTACCAACATAATTAAGATTCGCCTCAGTTACCGTAGCTCTATGTAGTTTTCCTTTTAACATGGTTACATTCATTTGTTATGCCTCTTCCCAAATAAAATTATCAATCAATCTTGTATTACCAATAAAAACAGCTACTGCACATAGAATGGATTCTTTTATATAATCTATACCCTGGATAGTGTTCGGATCAACAGCTTCAACATAATCTACCCGTGCAAGCGGTTCTTGTTCAATTTTTTTACGTACAGCAGATTTTATTACATGTGTATTTCTTTCACCATTCTCGATCAATCTTAATCCCTCATCAAGACCTTGAGACAAACATAATGCAGCTTTTCTCTCCACATCATTTAGGTAATTATTTCTAGAACTAAGCGCTAAACCATCCGACTCCCTAACAATGGGACAACCAACAATCCGAACCGGAAAACATAGATCTTCGGTCATTCTACGGATAACAGCAAGTTGCTGCGCATCTTTCATACCAAAGAATGCGCTGTCTGGTTGGACAATATGAAACAACTTTGCAACAACCGTGCAAACTCCACGAAAGTGCCCGGGCCTACTCCCCCCACAAAGTCCCTTTGATGTACCTTCCACATCAACATATGTGCTAAAACCAAAAGGATATAATTCATCTACCCCAGGGACAAATATAAGGTGAGCACCATTTGCTTCACATATCCTTTTGTCCATTTCAATATCTCTAGGATACTTATCCAAATCCTCAGATGGACCAAACTGTATTGGATTAACAAAGACGCTAACAACAACTCGATCATTCTCCTCAGCTGCACGCCTTATCAAACTCGCATGCCCCTCATGTAAATATCCCATAGTAGGTACAAAGCCAATCGTAAGATTTTCATTTTTCCATTGTTGTACAATCTGCCTTGTCTCTTTAATGGTCTTAGCGATATTCATTTTGTTCCTCCTCGAACTGTTTTTTTAGTTCATTTAACACTTCCTCATCCATATTATATATGTGCTCCTCTCCTGGGAAGATACCGTCCTTCACTTCTTGAGCATAGCGTTCAAAGCTTTCTTTCATTAAGTTACCTACAGCACCATACTTCTTCACGAACTTCGGAGATAAGTCACTAAACATCGCAAGCATATCCTGGTACACCAAGACTTGGCCATCACAACCAGCTCCAGCACCAATCCCAATTGTTGGTATAGTTAGTATGCTCGATATCCATTCAGCAAATGTTGCCGGTACACACTCTAGCACGAGTGCTACAGCACCAGCTTTTTCTACTGCTAATGCATCCTCCAATAGCTTAACTGCTGCATCGTGTTCACGTCCTTGTACCTTATACCCTCCAAGAACATTTACCGATTGCGGTGTCAATCCAAGATGCCCTATTACTGGAATAGATGCTTGATTAATTGCCTCTATCTGGGCACACACTTCCTTACCGCCTTCTAACTTGACAGCTTGTGCACCCGCTTCTTTAACTAATCTACCAGCATTTCTGACCGCTTCTTCTACAGATACTTGATAGGCCATAAATGGAAGATCCGCCACGACAAAAGCGTTTTCTGCACCTCTAGCTACAGCCTTTGTATGGTGTATCATATCTTCCATTGTGACAGGAAGCGTACTATCATATCCAAGCATTACCATCCCAAGGGAATCACCTACCAACAGACAGTTTATTCCTGCCTTATCCATGAGCTTCGCAGTAGTGTAATCATAAGCCGTAAGCATTGTAATTTTATCTCCATTACGTTTTTGCTGTTGTAATGTTAATACCGTATTCTTCATATCAGCATTTCCTCCTCTAACTTTGAATAGTCTCTTTCAGGATGCTTTTGTTTGGCTAACTCAAGCAATTCCTTGGAAAGTACTTCATATATTTGCCGATGAGGCCCCTGAAGGGTATGTAAATGTGATTTCACGGTAGTCTCATCACCTCTTTCAATAGGACCTGTTAACGAAGCAAGTAATCCCATTTGTACAACATTTTGTGCGTTTTGCTCAAAAAGCGTCCGCCATGCTTTTTGAGCAAAACTCTCGCTCAATCCACTAGCCAGAAATAAGTCTGTACCCATTTTTGTCAAACCAATGACCAAGTTACTACAGAACACTGCTGCCGCATGATAGAGAATTTTATTCTCAGGAGCAATATGTTCAATGGGGTTTGCTAATTTAGACAGTAATTTATGTATATGATTTCCACCCTTTGCCCCCTCTAAGGTGAAATGAACCCCCTGCATGCTTAAATAGGAGGTATTGATATCATGAATGGCACAAAGAGGATGTAGAGAAAATCCCAATGCCCTCCATTTTTCAATATCTTGAAATACAGAAGAACTTAATGTTCCACTACAATGGCATACTTCCTTTCCTTCAAGGGGAAATTGCCGTATCTGCTCCCACACTCCCGGCAAGGCAGAATCTGGAACCGTTAGAAAAAGCAAATCACTATTTTGAACAACTTCTTGTAGCGTTACACTTCTAGATCTTGTTATTAATGCCGCGTGATTAGAACTTGCTTTTGTTTTACTGTAATAACCGAAGATGGGAATATTATATTCAGAAAAATATTTACCGAGTGTAATGCCTACCTTGCCAGCTCCGATAAAACCTATTTGTGGCAATTGCATTTCCTCACCTCTTTAGCATATTGACTTAATGACACACGTGTCATATATTATGAAATAGATTTTATCACATAACAACAAAAGCGTCATCCATCATTTAGTTAGGAGTAATGCAATGGTAAGAACATCGAACATAGAAAGAAGAAGAAAAAAAGAAGCTACTATATTAAAGCATGCAAAAGACGTCTTCTGTCGTAACGGGTATATTAATGTAACCATGCAAGACATTATTGACGAGTGCTCTATAAGCAGGGGTGGCATCTATCTTTACTTCAGCTCAGTTGACGAAATATATATGGAGGTAGTAAAACGGAGAAATCATCGAAACTTTGAGGCAGTAAAAAGGGCAGTAGCGGAAAACACCCCTTTCTTCGAGCTTTGGAATTCATATTTAATAGTCCAAAAGCAACGTTTGCTTCATTTAGAAGATAGCATGCTACGTTCTACCTATGAGTTTTTATTTACGCATAAAAACGAAGAAAATCGGCATTTCCAACAGTCCTTACTTCATCACATTAAATCCACCATTTTAGAGATACTTTTATTGGGTGTTCGCCAAGGCGTATTACGAAATGAGAAAATTGATATGCTTGCTGAGAATTTCATGTTTGTTATTGAAGGATTAGGCATACTTTCTCTTGTCGGAGGCATAACAGAGGAGCATATATCTAAACAATTCTCACTTTTAGAATCCATGCTCCCGCTAAGGCGTTAACGATTAATGAATGATAAAGTTTAGAGAGAATTAGGTAGTATTAATCTACCTCAACTACTTTTTTCTAACTAAAAAGTACATAAAACTAAAATTTCTAGTCACCCTAAAGTAGAGGTGACTTTATTAATGAAAAATAAACTGGATAGAAATATCGAATTATCCGCATGGGGTATTACTGCTATATTACTACTTATTTTTGTTCCTAAAAAAAGAATCCGTGAAGCACAAATAGCATTCTTATTTAAGCATCTAATTACTTGGCTTTTCGGTTTACTAGTTGTAGAGAAAAAGCTCATCATATATCCTAAGCGTCTATTTTTTTCGAAGTCCATTAAATCTAGCTTTACATTTGAATACTTTGTCTACCCTGCCCTATGCACTTTATTTAATTTGTATTATCCAGAAAAACGCCCTGCTTTTATTAAGATGCTTTATTATTTCTTCCACACCTCTGTCATAGCAGGTTTTGAATTATTTGCTGTTAAGTATACGAATCTAATTAAGTACAAGAAGTGGACGTGGTACTGGAGTTTTATAACCGTCTGGTTAACGTACTATTTATCACACCTTTATCATAAATGGTTTTATCGTAATAAAGAAAGTGAATAAGGCTGATACTGGTACGAATAATACTCAATGAAAAATAACAAAAGAGCCACTCCCCTTACTCTAAGAGGTTTGACTCGATTCCTAGCCTAAACAATCAGGGACGGACACTTGTTGAACTAAGTTGCCCGTCCCTATATTTATAACTTTATTAAGCTAATCTTGCTAATATCTCACGAATAAATGCAGGTTCATCTGCAGGTGTACGTGATGTTACTAGGTTTTCACTTACTACTACTTCTTTATCGTGATAATTAGCGCCTGCTAACTTCACATCATCGCGAATTCCGATGTAGCTTGTTACTTCTTTTCCTTTTAGGATATCCGCACTAATCATAACTTGTGGACCATGACAAATCCCAGCAATTAACTTACCTGCTTCGTTAACTTCTTTTACAAAACGAACCACATCATCATTAACACGTAATGCTTCTGGTGCTCCTCCACCCGGGATCACAACCGCATCAAAATCTGCAGCCTTTACTTCAGATGCGCCAAGATCTGCTGTGTATGAAACGGTGCCTTTCTTGCCTTTACATTCCGCACCTTTTTCTAACCCAACAATCACTACCTCATGTCCAGATTCTTTTACTGCCTCATATGGATTTTTCATTTCTGAGTCTTCAAATCCATTTGCTAGAAGAAAAGCTACTTTCGCCATAATAATTCCTCCCGTATAAAGTTATGGTCATCTATATTGTATGGGAATACCATAGAGAGAAGCAAAAGATGTGCTTCATAAAGTACCGATCTCCTATGCAATTTATAGTTCATTCATTTGCCTTTCGCACCAAAATATACGAAAATGACATATAAACTTAAATACAAAGGAGTTACATCATGATTCCATTAAATATACTAGATTATTCACTAATTGATGAAGGTAATAACGCACGAGACGCACTGCTTCAAACAGTAGAATTAGCAAAACTTGCGGATAAATTGGGATATAACCGATATTGGGTACCTGAACAACATCATGCCTTCTCGATTGCCAGTAGTACTCCAGAAATGCTCATGATGTATCTCGCAAGCCGTACCAAACGTATCCGTATTGGTTCTGGCGGGGTAATGCTCCCCCACTATAGTCCATATAAAGTAGCAGAGAATTTTCGTATGCTGGAAGCAATCCATCCTAATCGCATTGATTTAGGCATTGGCAATTCCCCTGGTGGTAGACTCGTTAATCAGGTTTTAAATGAAGAAAAAGAAGAAAGATTATCTTATGAACAGCTTGTAAAAGATGTCTTGAAGTATTTAACAGATGATACTTCTAGCGAGCATCGTTTTCAAAACCTAATCGCTACACCTGTTACACCGACAAAACCAGAAATTTGGATGCTAGGTGCAGGTGGTCAAAGTACCAAAATAGCCGCCGAACATGGATTATCCTTAACCTATGCTCATTTTGTTAAGCCATTAGATAACGGGATAGACGTGATTGCCGACTACAAGAAGCATTTCCGACCTTCTGTATTTCAGAAGAAACCAAATTCTGCTATTGCCGTTTTCACCATTATTGCCGAAACGAAAGAAGAGGCGGAAGAGTTAGCCCTTGCTTTTGATGATTGGATGGTATCACTTGAAACTGCTAAAAACCCACTATATTTTCCATCTGTGGAAACAGCAAAAAAACAAGAATACAGCTCATTTGAGAAGAAAAAGATTGAACGTACAAGAAAAAAGGCAATCATCGGCGATGCCCAATATGTGAAAGAGGAACTGATTAAATTAAAAGCGTACTATCAAGTAGAAGAAGTAACCATTATTCCGAATCTCCCTGGTGCAGCGAATCGAATGAAGGGAATCGAATTGTTGGCGAAGGCGTTCGACCTTTTAGAGTAGGAAAAACTAACATACGGTGGACCACCGGGGGTTCAGCATAGATCGCTTCAACAGTATCATCCTCCAGTAAAATAAACTAGGAGGCTATAGAAATTTGCAGCGTTATTCTCGAGATAAAAAAAGAGATGCTGCCACAGTATTCAAATCTGTGTTAGCATCCCTTAACTATTAAAACCCTTGTCATATCAAGGGTTAAACTGTTATGTAATGGCGTCCCAGGAGAGATTCGAACTCCCGACCCACAGCTTAGAAGGCTGTTGCTCTATCCTGCTGAGCTACTGGGACATATTTATGGAGCGGGTGATGGGAATCGAACCCACGACATTAGCTTGGAAGGCTAGAGTTTTACCATTAAACTACACCCGCATTTAAGTGTATATATTTACTTTATTATTACTCACGCAAGTCATGCCCCTGCGTCTGCTAGTTTTTCAAGGAAGTATATTCCTCAGGGCAACTCGTAGTTTATTCGTTAGATGTTTCGCTCGTGGCTAGAGTTTTACCATTAAACTACACCCGCATATCAATATATGTTTCCTTTTGGGTCACAAAAATTATTATATGGAGTTTCAACCTAAAAGTCAATACTTAAATCCATTTTATCAATTTACAAAATATTCAACAGGAAGGGTGCTTGGAATACACCCCCTTCCCATTTCTAATCTAAAGCAGTTGTGTAAGATAATTCTTCTACAATTTTCCCTTCAACCGTTCGATACATTACAGCAATTCTATCTCTTTCTTCCCATTCTAGCACACAATACGTCTTCTCGGTTCGCATTCTTGGTAGTCGTATACTACCTGGATTTAGAAATAGCTTACCGCTAACTTTCTCCAAACCAGCGATATGAGAATGACCAAAACATATAATATCTGCATTGACCTCGTCTGCGCGGTAGGATAAGTTTAATAAATTCATTTTAACATTATGTAAATGCCCATGAACAACTAAGAATGTTAGTCCATTAATCTCTTTAATGATTTCATTCGGAAATTCACCGTATAAATCGCAGTTTCCTGATACGGTAAATACACCTTCCAATTCTTTCGCCCGCTCATTTAACTCAGAATCTCCACAATGAAAAATATATGGAGCATTCTCTCTTTCTCTAATCATTGCTATTTCCTTCGTTAATCCGTGGCTATCACTCATAATAACAACTTTTGGCATGATATCCTCTCCACTAACGTAGATTTTGTATCCAATCTTCTAATTGAACCATCGCATTTCTTCGGTGACTAATCTTGTTCTTCTCTCCAGGACCAAGCTCTGCCATAGTCTGATTATATCCGTCTGGTATAAAGATTGGATCATACCCAAAACCATGACTTCCTTTTTCTTCAAATGCAATAGTACCTTCACAATATCCTTTTTTAAAAATAGTAGTCTCACCAGGTATTGAAACGGATAGCACACATACGAAACGTGCAGTACGCTCCTCTGTAGGAACGTCTTTTAAATTTTCTAATACCTTCACGATATTTTTCTTATCATCCTTAGGCTCACCAGCATACCGAGCAGAAAAAATTCCTGGTTCACCGTCAAGTGCATCAATTACTAATCCAGAATCATCAGCCATAACCGGTATTTGTAGGATATTCGCAATACCTTCAGACTTCAGTGCACTATTTTCTTCAAAGGTAGAACCCGTTTCTTCAATATCTGGAAGTTCTTGTACTAAATCCAATAATGAAGTCGCTTTTATTCCATACCGTTCAAATAGAACTTTAAATTCTTTCGCCTTACCTTCATTTTTAGTTGCAATAATGATCTCCTTCATTCCATACCACCTCACTTTACTGTTTCACCGATGCGTTCTGATAATGCTCCAATTGCATTCTTCTGTACGGCAAAAATTTCACTTAATCCCTCATTTGCTAATGCTAACAAGGTTTGTAATTGCGCCATTGAAAAAGTAGCCTCTTCACCAGTTCCCTGAATTTCTACAAACTCACCAGAGCCAGTCATAACGATATTCATATCCACATTAGCCATAGAATCTTCTTCATAGTTCAAATCTAATATTTCCGTTCCATCTGGTAATACACCAACCGATGTAGCAGCAAGAAAGTCTGTTACAGGCATTTTCGTTAATGTATTCGTTTGTAAAAGCTTCCCAAAAGCAAGAACCATTGCAACAAAAGCTCCTGTTATAGAGGCTGTTCTTGTACCACCATCTGCTTGAATGACATCACAATCAATCCAAACCGTTCTTTCACCAATTTGATCCAAATCAACTACTGAGCGAAGTGCACGCCCAATTAGCCTCTGAATCTCCATCGTTCTTCCTGAAACCTTTCCTTTAGAAGATTCACGAATATTTCTATCTTGGGTAGCACGTGGTAGCATCGCATATTCTGCCGTAATCCACCCTTTTCCTTGACCACGCATGAAAGGAGGAACCCTGTCTTCAATCGTAGCATTACAAATAACTTTTGTATCGCCTACTTGAATAAATACAGAGCCTTCTGGATGCTTAATAAAATCTGTTGTAATCATAATTGGTCGTAAGCTATTAACATTTCTTTGATCTGTTCTCATATTATTTTCCTCCTTATCAAACCTTAGCTTATCATATTTTACTGGAAAGATTCACCTTATACAATTGTTTTAGAAGATACTTGTAATCCTTTACTCCTTCCCCTCTAAATGCTAATCGACAAAAAGTAAAAAATCATAGCATGACAACTATGATCCATATCACCTACAAAAAAAGGAGACAGATATAAATCCGTTCTCCTCCTAAACAATTCTATAATTTTTCTGATGGGATGATTGATTCCCTTGTAACTGGCTCTGTATACACTTCGCCACTTTCATTTGCAATTTGCTCGACGTTTTCTACTTTTATGTTTACTGCCTCAATTGATTCTTGCTCTGTTAATGTACGAACCAACGTTTCCATCACAGTATCTGCAATGACACCATTTTCCATATCCTTCAACACATCTTGGCTAAATACTAGATCCAGTACACCACTATTTAATTTAGGATCATCGATTAATATGGTTTCGTCATTGAATACATGCATCAAATTCGTCTCATAAGCTGGTCCATCAATTAAAGCCTGGACAATTGCTTGATGTAGATTACCATCCTTTACTTCCACATATTGGGTTACTGGTACGAAATATTGATTATTTTCATGTTCCGTTGGGAAGTACATCGTTAAAGCCTTACTATTAATTAAGTCTACGGTATCGGATTCCACAATATTAATTCCGTTTGCTCGAGTATAGCCATTAGCAACTGGTGTACCACTTACTGGCATAGCCTTTAAGTCTTGACCACCTACACGAAGTTTCACACGTTCCACATTATCAAACTGTGTTAGCGTAAATGTCATTGCTTCTAAGATTTGTTTTTCCTCTGAAGCAGCATATTCTGTAAAATCCTCTGATAAATCTACTGTTATCGTACCTTCAGAAATATCAACACCTAGAATTTCTGTACCAGCTGGAAGTACTGCTTGGAATCCATTTGGTAATAGCGCTGTTACAGGTCCATCCTTAACCAAGTATTCTAATACTTGAGCTGCCACTTCCTTGGATTCTGGTACTGGTAGTTCAAGTGATTGAGGTGCTACCAATCCATTCGAATCTAGTAAAAATAGTTGACGTTCCACTGTTTGAGCTGTACTATCACTTTCCCCATTAGCACTTTCTTCCTTGTCTGTGGCTGGATCCTCTTTACCATCAACTTCTTCCGCATTTGGTGGTGGATCCATATCTTGTAATGATTGTTCGCCTTGGAAACATCCAGTTAATAGTAATAGTGTACAAAAAGTAGTGATTAACATTAGCATAAATCGCTTTCTCATGTCATTCCCTCCTACGATAGTTTGTACTACTATATATACGAGCCCTTCATTCATTTTAGACCTGATGAATGAAATTTGTAGATGATGAGTAAAAAACATATAAAAAAGCCTGGGACAAAAAGATGATCATTAAAAAACCGAATGATGAGCAACCGACCTCGCTCCGGAAATATACTTCGCTTTCACTTTCAGCACAGGGGCGACATCTGCTCGATAAAACCATCGCAGTGTCTACCTTGCCGCCGGGCGGCTGGTGAGCCTCCTCGTGCTACTTCTTTAGAGGTCTCACCTATGCCTTTCCTCCCGCTGGAGTCTACGTATATTTCCGGAGCTAGTATCGTGTATCATTCGGTTTTGCATTTAATTCTTTTCGTTTTGTCCCAGGCTCTTGCCTGTCTCCATTTACCGGCTATTCATGACGATACCTAATTTTCTTAAAAACGCTACCTACAAAAGAACAACGCTAACTAGATAACAGCTTTCTCAATTGAAACAGACCTTAGATTATCAATAGAACTATTAAAAATTCGCTTCGTTAATGTGGTAAACATATCCACATCCCCAGTGGTGTAAAATTGATGGTAGCAAGGAGCTAGCCCCTCATTTAACAACTGATTCACTTCCAATATTGTACTGGTTTCTCTTGCCGTCTCTTCACTAGACGAAATCAACGTAACCTGAGGCCCAACCACTTCCTGGATCACATCTTTCAATAATGGATAATGCGTACAACCTAATATAAGTGTATCCATGGCTTTAAAGTCTCTTAAAGCAAATAACGATTCCTCCACTGTTTTCATCGCAACATTACCAGAAAGCATTCCCTGTTCAACTAGTGGAACAAAAGCCGGGCATGCAAGCGCTGAAATATTGAGATTAGGTTTTATCATATTAAGTGCTATACTATATGCTTTACTACGAACCGTACCCTCTGTACCAATAATGCCTACATGATTGTTAATAGTAGACTTAATCGCAGCACGCGCTCCAGGCTGAATAACGCCGACTACAGGGATAGTGAGCTGTTCTTGTAATTCTGACAGTGTGTATGCTGTAGCGGTATTACATGCGATTACTAACATTTTGATATCTTTCGTTAATAAGAATTCAACCATTTCCCAGGTGAAACTTCTAATTTCTTCTGGAGTCCTTGGACCATATGGACATCGCAACGTATCGCCTAGATAAATTAGTTTTTCCCTCGGCAATTGCCTCATTAATTCATGTACTACTGTTAAACCACCGACTCCTGAGTCGATGACACCAATCGGTTTATCCAATTATATCCGCCTCTTCTAGATGTAGTTTCGTTTTATTTTTCATTAATACTTTTCATCTGAGCATGTAACAGATTGAGGAGTTCTATCAGTGTCGTTGTTTGTTCCTCGGTAAAGTTCTCTAAGACATTATTTAAATATTCCTGACGCTTTAAGATAACCTCTTCAATAATGCGATGTCCCTTTTCTAATACATGTATCCGTACTACTCGACGATCATTCATATCTCGTACTCGTTCTACTAATTCATTTTTTTCCATTCGATCAACTAAATCAGTAGTCGTACTAAAAGCCAAGCCATTTTTCGCTGATAATTCTCCAATGGTCATGTCGCCTTCTTCCTTCAACCATTGAAGCGCGATAAATTGAGGATTTGTTATTGGATAGTTATTAAGTATTTTACGCCCGTTTTGTTTTATTGCACCCGAAATATGTCGGAGTTTTTTCTCTAATTTCGCTATCTGTTCCGGTGTACTATTGTTTTTCAAGACTTTACCTCCTGAACTTCCATTCAATATATAGTCATATTTTATCATAAAAGCTCGAAAAACTAATAAATTATTTTCAAAAACTATACTTCTAAAGAAAAAAAGGTGTATATTAATATATTTTTCCCAAGCGAGAAATGTGCGCACCGTTTATGGTTCATCACATAAGCTATTAGTGACTAAATAATTTCCCTTCGTCATGCAGCTCTATGACAGCAAGGAGGGGTTAACATTTGAAGGACAACGAGTACAAACCGAAGCAGTTATTAACTAAACGAGAAAAAGAAGTATTCGAACTCTTAGTTCAGGACAAAACAACTAAAGAAATTGCCCAGGAATTGTTTATATCTGAAAAAACTGTCCGTAACCATATTTCAAATGCTATGCAAAAATTAGGAGTCAAGGGGCGTTCACAGGCAGTTGTAGAGCTTATCCGTATGGGCGAATTAAAGCTCTAAAAGAAACCGACTTTCCTTTTTAGGAAGTCGGTTTTATATGTTCATTGGTTACCATCATTAATTTATCTTTTATTTCTTCTCCAAGCTTAATCGGTCTGCCACTTTCCGGATTAATATAGACTATTCTCCCTCTTCCAGTTAAACATACCTCTTCCTTTTGATTGACACCCATGTAATGGATATCAAAGGAGGTAGTACCGACGTGTGCTGCTTTTACATAGATTCTAAGACTATCCTGAAAATACAATTGCTTATGATAATCACACTGCAAATCAGCCACAATTGGAATCCCCTCTGTGCTAGACGCATTATCAAACAATCCAACAGATTTTAAATACTCGATACGCGCCTCTTCAAAATATATAAATGGGCTAACATTATTCACATGCCCGAACATATCTGTTTCTGAAAAACGAATACGAATCGGAATAGAAAAAAAGAATTCTGCTTTCCAAGCTTCAAAATCCTCAATATATGAAATTTTCCCCATAGCTAACTTCCCCTCCATTGATAAAAAAGACCCCTACCATGTTATTCGGTAAGGGTCTTGTTGTAAAAGCATATTAATGTGCGTTGTCACTGCCAAAGAAGTTCTTGAACGATTGGACAGTAGCTGCACGGTTCATCGCTGCAATAGAAGTGGTCAATGGAATACCTTTCGGACAAACTTGGACACAGTTTTGTGCATTACCACAACCAACTAGTCCTCCCTCTTCCATTAATCCTTCTAATCTTTCACTTGCATTCATCTCACCTGTTGGATGTGAGTTAAATAAACGAGCTTGAGAGATTGCTGCTGGTCCGATAAAGTTAGATTTGTCATTAACATTTGGACAAGCTTCTAAGCAGACACCACAAGTCATACATTTTGATAGTTCATAAGCCCATTGACGTTTTTTCTCTGGCATACGAGGTCCAGGACCTAAATCGTACGTACCATCAATTGGGATCCAAGCTTTAACCTGTTTTAATGCATCAAACATACGCTCACGGTCAATAACTAGATCACGAACTACTGGGAATGTAGACATCGGCTCAAGACGAATAGGCTGCTCTAGTTCATCCACTAAAGCTGCACATGATTGTCTTGGCACACCATTTATTACCATGGAACATGCACCACAAACCTCTTCTAAACAGTTCATATCCCATGCTACTGGTGTTGTTTTTTCCCCATTAGCATTTACAGGATTTTTACGAATTTCCATTAACCCAGAGATAATGTTCATATTTTTACGATATGGCACATTAAATGTTTCATTATATGGAGCAGAATCTGGGCTATCTTGACGCGTAATAATAAATGTAACAGTCTTTTGTTCAGCCATTTTCAGTTTACTCCCTTCACTATTTTGTATTCCGTCTTAGTGCTTTTTCGTATAATCACGTTTACGTGGTGGAATCAACGATACATCGACATCTTCATATGAGAATACTGGTGCATTTTCTTTTGCATCAAATTCTGCAATTGTTGTCTTTAACCATTCCTCATCATTACGTTCTGGGAATTCCGGTTTATAATGTGCACCACGACTTTCATTACGATTATAAGCACCAATTGTAATAACACGTGCTAAGTGAAGCATATTTTTAAGCTGGCGAGTAAACATTACACCTTGGTTATTCCAACGAGAGGTATCGTTGATATTAATATTATCCCAACGCTCTAGTAGTTCTTGAATCTTTTCATCGGTTTTAAGTAGTTTCGCATTTTCACGTACAACCGTAACATTATCTGTCATCCATTCACCTAGTTCTTGGTGAATTTGGTATGCATTTTCTTCGCCACTCATGTTCATGAGAGCTTCAAATTTTTCTTCTTCCTCTTTAACACGATTTTCAAATAGACTCGTGTCCAGATCTTCTACATGTTTAGAAAGACCATCTATATATTCAATAGCTTTTGGTCCAGCTACCATACCGCCATAGATAGCGGATAACAAGGAGTTTGCACCTAAGCGGTTTGCACCGTGCTGTGAATAATCACATTCTCCAGCAGCGAAGATACCTGGAATACTAGTCATTTGATTATAGTCCACCCATAGTCCACCCATAGAATAGTGAACCGCCGGGAAAATTTTCATCGGAACTTTACGTGGATCTTCACCTACGAATTTCTCGTAAATTTCAATAATACCACCAAGTTTAACGTCTAGTTCTTTCGGATCTTTATGTGACAAGTCAAGATAAACCATGTTCTCGCCATTGATTCCAAGTTTCTGATTCACACATACATCAAAGATTTCACGTGTCGCGATGTCACGTGGAACTAGGTTTCCATAAGCAGGATATTTCTCCTCTAGGAAGTACCAAGGCTCACCATCTTTGTATGTCCATACACGTCCACCTTCACCACGAGCTGATTCACTCATTAAACGAAGCTTATCATCTCCTGGAATTGCAGTAGGGTGGATCTGAATGAATTCACCGTTGGCATATTTTGCACCTTGCTGGTACAAGATACTAGCAGCAGATCCAGTGTTAATCATAGAATTAGTAGATTTACCAAAGATGATTCCTGGTCCCCCAGTAGCCATAATGGTCGCATCAGATGGGAACGATTTGATTTCATGCGTCTTCATGTTTTGCGCTACAATACCACGTCCAACACCTTCATCATCCAGTACAGCACCAAGGAATTCCCAACCTTCATACTTCGTTACTAGTCCCTCTACTTCATAACGACGAACTTGTTCATCTAATGCATATAATAATTGCTGACCTGTTGTTGCCCCAGCAAAAGCAGTACGGTGATGTTGTGTACCTCCAAAACGACGGAAATCAAGAAGACCCTCAGGAGTACGGTTAAACATTACACCCATACGGTCAAGCATATTGATAATTCCGGGTGCCGCTTCACACATTGCTTTTACTGGTGGTTGATTGGCCAAGAAGTCTCCTCCATAAACCGTATCATCAAAGTGTATTAATGGAGAGTCTCCTTCCCCTTTTGTGTTTACTGCACCATTAATACCACCTTGGGCACAAACAGAGTGAGAACGTTTTACTGGTACAATGGAAAATAAGTCAACGCTTACACCAGCTTCAGCAGCTTTAATTGTTGCCATAAGGCCAGCTAAGCCTCCGCCAACTACAGCGATTTTACGGTTACTCATTATGAAACCTCACTCCCTCTCTCTTTTCTTACACTCCATAAGCAAAAGTAATTAGTGTTCTGATACCAATATAACTTACTACTAAAAAGACAATTAGAGTAGCATATGTAACAATTTTTTGTGATCTTGGTGATTGTGCAATTCCCCAAGAAACAAAGAAGCCCCATAATCCATTAGAGAAATGGAATACAGCAGAAAGAACACCAATAACATAAAACCAGAACATAACTGGATTAGTTAAAATCCCTTCCATTAAGCTGTAATCTAAATCAGCACCTAGAGCCACTTGCACACGAGTTTCAAATACATGCCATGCAATAAATACTAACGTAATAATACCTGTTACACGTTGCAAGTAGAATAGCCAGTTACGGAAAAAGCCATAACGTCTGACATTGTTCTTTGCAACAAAAACAATATAAACCCCTAAAATTGCATGGAATAAGATTGGTAAGTAAATAACAAAGATTTCTAATGCTAGTACAAATGGAAGATTGTGCATAAAGCTTGCAGCTTTATTAAAGCTTTCTTCCCCATATACAGCAAAGTGATTAACTACTAAGTGGTTAATCAAAAATAACCCGATAGGAACTACACCTAATAATGAGTGTAACCTTCTGTAGAAATACTCCCTATGTTCCGCCATGTAATACCCCCCTTAGTTCTTCTGATGTTTGATTTAGTTAATAGTCTGACATTTTAGATAAAATAGAATAAAACTATTTTCACTAAAATGTAGAATTTGCAACATGTTTATTGTACGACTATCTCCAATTAGCGTCAAGAAAAGGTAACCCAATTTTTCGGTAAATTTAAATCGCTTACATCTTAATAGTAAGTCTTGCGAAATAATGAAAATGCATAGATAATAAGAGTATACTTATAATGTAATATGTGACTTTTTACATACAGGAAGGAATCTAGCTATGCAGAAAAAACAAGAGAAACTTCCAGTAGAAATATTGGATAAGATTCAATCGACTGGTGCTGGATATGACGTCGTACGATACATAGGCTTACCAGAAGTATTTGGATCCGAGGCAGATGCCCTACTTTATTTTATGGGGAAAGGCCTAGCAAGAAAATTTAATTTCCAATCCATGGGGGATGTCATCTATTTCTTCGAGAAAATGGGTTGGGGGCGGCTTGAGTTATTTAAGGAGAAAAATAACAAATTAGAATTTCATCTCCTAGCCGATTCCGTTGTTCAGCGTTTGAAAATGCCAATAAATACAGAATTTCGATTAGAAGCTGGATTTCTAGCAGAGGCAATTTCTATACTAAAAAATGTTGAGTGTGAATGTGTTGAAGAAGTAAGAGCAAAAATTCATCAAGTTGAATTTACCGTTCTATTTGTCGATTAAACGATGTCTATGACGCCTGAGTGAAGTCAGCTCTATTTGGTACGAAAAGAAGAGGACGCATAGACTTATCCATTTTGCTTTAGGATTCGTCTTTTGCATCCTCTTCTTTTTTCTCCTCATTTAAATGCGTTAAAACAATCTCTGCAATGTTGTGTGGTATTCCTAGCTTCGTAATCTCTTCTACCTTTGCATTGCGTATTTCTTTTACCGATTTAAAATGGGATAATAATAGCTTTCTTCTTTTTTCTCCAACGCCTGGAATCTTATCTAATTCGGATTGGAAAAGATTCTTTCCTCTTAATTGCCTATGGAACGTAATGGCAAAACGGTGAACCTCATCTTGAATGCGTTGAATCAAATAGAACTCTTGAGATTGTCTAGATAACGGGACTACAGCAGGCGAAAACCCGTACAGCAATTCACTAGTTCTATGTTTATCGTCTTTAGCAAGCCCACATAATGGGATATCTAATCCTAATTCATTTTCTAACACATCTAATGCTGCACTCATTTGCCCTTTACCACCATCTACGATCACTAAATCCGGCAATGGTAGTGACTCTTTTAAAACGCGTGTATACCTTCGTCTAATCACTTCGCGCATCGTTTCATAGTCATCTGGGCCTTGCACATCTTTAATCTTATATTTTCGATAATCCTTCCTGCTCGGCTTTCCATCCACAAACACAACCATTGCCGAAACCGGATCTGTACCTTGAATATTGGAATTATCAAACGCTTCTATACGATGTGGAATTTCAATATTCAATGCTTGTCCAAGCTTCTCTACTGCTAAAATAGTTCTTTCTTCATCTCGTTCAATAATAGAGAATTTCTCTGATAAAGAAGCCTTAGCATTTTCCATCGCCAATTCGACTAACTCTTTTTTTCTACCTCGATATGGCGTGTGTACATCTATCTCTAAAAGTTCTTCTAAAACCTTGGTATCTGTACCAATAGGAACGAAAATCTGCTTTGGTTTCGGATGATTTTCATGGAGATAGAATCTACCAATGAAACTAAGAAACGTATCCTCTGCCTCATCAAAGAAAGGAAAAACGGAAACATCTCGTTCTATTAACTTTCCTTGACGGATAAAGAACACTTGGATACACATCCATCCTTTGTCATAGCTATAACCAAATACATCCCGGTCTAATCTATCATTTAATGTCATCTTCTGCTGTTCCATAACAACTTCAATATGCTGGATTTGATCACGTAGTTCCTTTGCCCGTTCAAAGTTTAATTGTTCACTAGCAGCTTGCATTTTTTGTGTAAGTGTTTGTTTTATATGCTTGAATCCACCTTGGAGAAATGATTGAATCTCTTGTACAATATCTTTATAAAAGCTCTCATTAGGTGGTTCATTACCACACGCAAGACACTGATCCATATGGTAATACAAGCAAGGTTTTCCCGGAGGATTATTACATTTTCGCAATGGATACAATCGATCTAATAGTTTTTTCGTTTCTCTAGCAGCAATTACGTTCGGATAAGGGCCAAAATACTTTCCTTTATCTTTTTTAACTTTACGTGTTATGACTAACCTAGGATGTCTCTCTGCGGTTATTTTTAAATAGGGATAAGACTTATCATCCTTCAGCATAACATTATATTTCGGATCATATTTCTTTATTAAATTCATTTCTAAAATAAGGGCTTCTATTTCTGAAGACGTGATGATATATTCAAAATCCTCAATTTCCTGTACTAACCGCTGTGTCTTTTGGTCATGTGCACCAGTGAAATAAGAACGGACACGGCTTTTCAGTAGTTTGGACTTACCTACATAGATTACTGTATTATGTCTATCCTTCATTAAATAGCAACCGGGCTTTGCTGGTAATACTGCTAGTTTTTCTTGGATATTCTGGTTCATTATCGTCATTCCTTAAAGGTTATAATGGCGGTAGAAAACAATCCCCTGTCACATGCTGCAACAAGGGATTGTTTATCTTTCATAATCAGTATAGACTTAAGCGTGTTTATTGATTAATTCCACTAAAGCTTCTTTAGGTTGGAATCCAATTACTTGGTCAACTACATTACCATCTTTGAATAATAATAATGTTGGAATACTCATAACACCAAATTTACTTGCTGTTTCTTGGTTTTCGTCTACATCAAGTTTAACGATTTGCACTTTTTCTGACATTTCTCCATCTATTTCTTCTAGAACTGGAGCTATCATTTTACAAGGACCACACCATGGTGCCCAGAAATCAGCTAATACTAAACCTTTAGAGGTTTCATCTGCAAAGTTTTGATCAGATACATTTTTAATAGCCACTCTAATTCCTCCTTTTACTTCAATTCAACAAAAGTATACCATTAAATTTACAAACCTTACTAACAGTTTGCTTAATCTTAGGTTTCTTATCCTAATAAAAATACAATATCATTCGAGATGATGTAACCAATAATTCTATTTGATTTAGTTATTTAAACAAGCACACAGCCCCGAATACACGCTATTCTTCAAGTAGGGTTAGGGAAGCACCTTAAAGATGCTCTGTAGGTCTCGATTACCCTCTACCAGAAATCAGCTTGTACTCCGGGCTGTCTAATACAGCTAAAATTCGATCGTATAATGACTTAGAGACTGGTACAGTTTAACAATTAATTAGTTAAGCTTTTAACTTTTTAATTTCTTCTGTAAGCAGTGGTACGATTTCGAATAAGTCTCCCACAATTCCATAGTCAGCTACATTAAAGATGTTTGCTTCTGGGTCTTTGTTGATGGCAACGATTACTTTCGAGTTGGACATTCCAGCTAGATGTTGGATCGCTCCAGAGATACCTACCGCAATGTATAGGTCTGGGGTTACTACTTTACCCGTTTGACCAATTTGTAACGAATAATCACAGTAGTCTGCATCACAAGCTCCACGGGATGCACCTACTGCACCACCTAATACTTCAGCAAGCTCATATAATGGTTTAAAACCATCAGCACTTTTCACACCACGTCCACCAGCAACAACAACCTTCGCTTCAGACAAATCAACACCATCTGTAGCTTTTCGTAATACTTCTTTAATTACAGTACGTAAGTCCGTAATATCAACGGCTTTATCTTGCACTTCACCAGTTCGTGATTCATCTCGTTCTAAAGCTTGAATATTGTTCGGTCTGATAGTAACAAATACAATACCCTCAGTAACAACTTTTTTCTCAAAAGCTTTACCAGAGTAAATCGGTCTAGTGAAAACAACCTCATCACCATCATGGGTTATATCAACAGCATCTGATACTAACCCCGATTCCAATTTACTTGCAATTTTAGGAGTTAAATCTTTTCCAATAGCAGTATGTCCCATTACAATACCGTATGGTTCTTCATCCTTAATGATTGATAATACCGCCTGACCATAGCCATCAGAAGTATAGGAGGCTAGCTTTTCATCTTTAACGGTTACTACTCTATCCGCCCCATAATATATCATTTCTTGTGCAAGCGATTCTAATTCATCACTTCCACAGAGTACACCAACGATTTCTGCATCGTTATTTATTTTTTTCGCTGCAGCGATTGCTTCGAAAGTAACATTACGTAGCACGCCATCTCTCGATTCACCTATAACTAGTAATTTTTCACTCATCCTAATTGCTCCTTTCCGTCATTAAAGTACTTTCGCTTCGTTTCTTAGCAGCGAAACAAGCTCCTTTACTTGCTCCTCTAACTCGCCTTCTAATACTCTTCCAGCCTCTTTTTCTGGTGGTAAGAATATATCTATCGTCTTTGTTTTAGGCTCTAGTTCATCCTCATCTAAATCTAAATCGTCGATTTCTAATTCTTCTAACGGCTTCTTCTTCGCTTTCATAATACCTGGTAAAGAAGGATATCTTGGTTCATTTAAGCCTTGTTGACATGTAACTAATAATGGTAAAGATGTTTCGATTTTCTCAACATCTCCCTCCACATCTTTATCGATGCTCACTGTGTTCCCATCAATAGTAAGGCTAGTAATGGTCGTTACATAGTTAATGCCTAAACGCTCAGCTAGTCTAGGACCTACTTGCCCACTTGCCTCATCAATTGCAACATTACCAGCTAATATTAAATCAACTTCTTTATCTTCAAAGAACGCTTCCAATATCTTTGTAGTGGTAAATTGATCTCCATCTTCTAAGTCATCTTCTGTATTAATTAGTACTGCCTTATCAGCTCCCATAGCTAGAGCAGTACGTAGTTGTTTTTCTGAATCTTCATCACCTATTGTCACAACTGTGACTTCCCCACCATGCTCATCACGTTGTTTGATTGCTTCTTCTACTGCATATTCATCATATGGGTTAATGATAAATTCTGCACCATCATCCTCGATTTGACCATTTGTCACGACGATTTTTTCTTCTGTGTCAAAGGTCTTTTTTACTAACACATAAATATTCATCTGAGTTCCTCCTCTTGTTTACTATTTATCTATAAAGTTAGGCTTTCGTTTTTCAATGAAAGCTTGAACCCCTTCTTTTGCATCTTCTGATCCAAATATCTTGCCAAATGCTTCTGCTTCCGCTTTGACACCATTTGCAAATCGCTCTGTCTTTGCATATGGAATTAACTGCATTATTCTAGTAATCGTTGGCTTGCTCTTTGAAGCGATTTTTTCTGCTAGTTCTGTTGCAGCATCTAATAATTGTTCTTCATCGACAACACGATTAACTAATCCAAATTGATAAGCCTCGTGAGCCGTGATTGGTTCACCAGTTAAAATCATTTCATATGCTTTTGCTGTCCCAACATATTGTGGAAGGCGTTGTGTTCCAGCAAAACCAGGTATTATTCCTAGGGACAGCTCTGGCAGGCCTAACTTTGCATTGTTCGTAGCAATTCTGATATGGCATGCCATCGCAAGTTCCATCCCGCCACCTAAAGCCGCACCATGAATTACTGCAATTACAGGGACTGAAAAGTTCTCTATTCGGTCAAATAGTTGTTGACCGAATTCAGAAAGCGATTGATAGTCTGAGGCTTCCTGTAAAGAAGTAAACTCTTTAATATCAGCCCCTGCTGAAAAGAATCGGCCTTCACCTTTCAAAAGAATAGCCTTCACTTTCTCATCTGACTCAATTACATCCAACTTCTCAGAAAGCGCATTCAAAAGTTTGCTAGATAATGCATTAGCAGGTGGACTTTGAATGGTTAATGTCGCAACATGCCCATGCAATTCGTAATGAATAGTTCCCATAATAGCACCCCTTTTTTCATGTTATTTACACTTACGACGCGGCCCGAATCTCTTACAGTGAATATTCAGACCGCTTATAGCTCTTATAAATAGTATCTCTCATCTGAAGATAATAAGATAGTTTAAAATATCAAGCCTATGTACTTATTTCACGGAAACCCCTTTTGTAATTAATTCATGAACATATGGCGCTAGCCCTATTAAATCATATTTTTCCTCGTTCATTACCCAGTTTGTAACCGTTTCATCTAAAGTCCCAAAGATCATCTGTCTAATTAACGGTATTTTGATATCGCTACGGAATAGCTTCTCCTCTACGCCTTCTTTTACGATTTCATCAATCACTACGAGATATGGCTTTAATATCCGGTTAATTTGCTGACGTAAAGATAAATTGGACTGTCTAAGTTCTAACTGGGTTACGATAGCGAGATGGTGATTGGCTGCAAGTTGACTAAAATGCATTTCTATTAACGTTAACAACTTTTCACTAGCATTTTCTCTTTCGTTTGTCGCTGTAACTATCTGTTCGATAAATTGTCCCATTTTTTCTTCAAAAACAGAGACTAAAATATCCTCTTTGTTCTTGAAATATAAGTAAATAGTTCCGTCAGCTACTCCTGCTTTTTTAGCAATTTTAGAAACTTGTGAAGCGTGGTAGCCGTTTTCTGCGATTACATCGACAGCTGCATCAATTATTAACTTATACTTCGGTTTATTGTTTTTCATGACTTTTCTCCTTCAAACATAAAACAAAATGAATAAAATATGAATGAATCATCATTCATATTTTATTCTAAAGGGAGAATCTTATTCTGTCAATATATGCTTGTACACTTTTCCGAAATACTTGAGCAAGTGCTCAAGTAGTACTAACTTGTTGCTCTGCCTTACTTTTCTCTTCATCTACTAATTGTCTTCTCAGGATTTTTCCAACCGCTGTTTTAGGTAATTCATCACGAAAATCATAGATTCTAGGAACTTTATATGCTGCTAATCTTTCCCTACAGAATGTATTAAGCTCCTCTTCTGTCACATGAAACCCTTCTTTTAAAACCACATACGCTTTTACTGTTTCCCCGCGGTATGGATCTGGTACACCAGCTACTACTACCTCTTGAATTGCTTCATGCTCATAAAGCACTTCTTCTACCTCTCTAGGATAGATATTATAACCCCCAGCAATGATCATGTCCTTCTTCCGATCCACAATAAAAAAGTATCCGTTCTCATCCATATAGCCAAGATCACCTGTTAATAGCCAACCATCCTTTAAGGTATTCTCTGTATCATCTGGCCTATTCCAATATCCCATCATGATTTGTGGACCTTTGACTGCAAGCTCCCCAATCTCGCCAGCCTCAACCTCTTCATACGTTTCCATATTTAGGATTTTAGCATCTGTATCCGGCCATGGCACACCAATACTGCCACTGACTCTTTTTTCATAAATGAAATTGGCGTGTGTAACTGGAGATGATTCCGTTAAACCATAGCCTTCCACCAATTTCCCACCAGTTACCTTCTCAAACTTCTCCTGCACCTCAACTGGTAATGGAGCAGAACCACTAATACAGGCATTTACCGATGACAGATCATATTTATTTAAGTCAGGATGGTTTAATAAACCAATATAAATTGTAGGTGCTCCTGGAAAAACAGTTGGTTTTTGCTTATGAATAGTCTTTAATACATCCCCCGCGTCAAACTTCGGTAATAAGATCATTTTCGAAGCAGTGAATATGGATATATTCATTACCGCTGTCATCCCGTAAACATGGAAGAAAGGAAGAACTCCGAGAATAATATCTTCTCCTTTTTTCATCTCATAAATCCAAGCTTCACACATTTTAGCGTTTGCCACAAGATTTCGATGTGACAGCATCACACCTTTTGGATATCCAGTAGTCCCACCAGTGTATTGGAGTATGGCTACATCCTCAACCGGATCTACGAATACTTCCTCGTATTCCACCTGCGCCTTATCCATTATTTCAGTCCACACATGTGTATCCGCAGATTCTTCTACTTTTACCACCATATTATATTGCCTCTTTTGAATAAATGGATAGATTAGGTTTTTAGGAAATGGTAAATAGTCCTTTATCCCCGTGACGATCATATGCTCCAGTTGGGTAGCCTTCTTCACATTAGTTACTCTTGGAACTAAGATATCAAGGCAAACAATTATCTTCGATCCAGAATCAGTTAACTGGTATTCCAGTTCCCTCTCCGTATACAGCGGATTGGTTTGCACTACAATCGCACCAGCCATTAATGAGCCATAATAGGCGATAACAGATTGTGGTGAGTTAGGTAACATGATAGCGATACGAGCTCCCTTTTCAACGCCCAAACCTTGTAGGTAGTTAGCAAACTTACTAGCCTGCTCATACAATTCCGCAAACGTTAGTTCCTTCCCCATAAAATAAAGCGCTTTCTTTTCTCCGTATTGAGAAGCCGTATCCTTTAAAAAATCCTGTAAAGGCCTCTCATCATAAGAAAGAGAAGTCGGTATTTCGTTAGGGTAGAGATCATGCCATCTCTTTTCTTCCCCCATAAAACTAACCTCCTTTTACATTTAGTTAGTTCTATTATACCGACTAATTTATATTTTTTGAAATTTTATTTTTACTTTTTTGATAATTTTTTCTTTCTACATTAAAAAATACTAAAATTAAAATCAAATACAAGGTATAAAACTCCAACGATAACAAAGACGGCTGCCACTCCGATACATACTTTTGCCAATGTCTCCATAATGTTCTCCCTCTACAAATGTTTAGATAATAATAATACTTGCACCAATCACATACGATAGCCCGATGGATATAATCATTGATATAAGTCCTACTGCTTTATTTCCTTTTCCAATTTCTTCATCAATACTAATCGTTGGTGTAAGGAATTCAAAAATAAAGTAAGCTATTAGCAGTAAAAAGAAGCCCGCCGAACCCCAGGCAATACTAGTCAATAATGTATCATTATGCTCAATCGAGTACCGGAAGATATTTGTAATACCAAAAATTTTCCCACCAGTAGCCATAGCTACAGCAATATTTCCTTTGCGAATTTCTTCCCAGTTCTTATATTTCGTAACAAGTTCAAACACCGCTAAAAAAACTACTGTACAAAGAATGACCACACTAAAACTAGCTGCTGTATCTACTAATACATTCTCCCAAAAGCTACTCATGTCAAAATCCCCCTCACTATCTTATCGAAATTCGATTACGGTTACACCGCTTCCACCTTCACCAGCTGCACCAGGTCTTGTAGATGCAATACTTGGATGATTTTTCACAAAATCCTGTACACCTTTTCGAAGGGCTCCTGTTCCTTTACCATGGATAATAGACACCTTTGGATAACCTGCTAGGGTGGCATCGTCTATATACTTCTCTAATTTCAACAAGGCATCCTCAAATCGTTCTCCACGTAAGTCTAATTCTAATGGCACATGGTAATTCGATCCTTTTACAGTTGCTAACGGTTTTTGATACGTTGTTTGTTTTGGTTTACCAATTAATTGCAAATCACTTCGTTTTACTTTTACTTTCATAATACCAACTTGAACAAGGTATTCAGAATCACTTATTTTTTCGAGAACTGAACCGTTTTGATTTAAGGTTAAAAGCTTAATTTCATCCCCGGGACTCAACACTTCATTGGAAGCTTTTGATTCCTTTTTACCATCTTGTTTAGAAGATAATTTGGGCTGTGCTTCTTCTAGCATCTTTCTTGCTTCAATCCACTCATGTTCCTTCAACTTAGCATCTGTTTTCATCTTGCGGATTTCACTCACAATAATTTCTGCTTCTTCACGAGCTTTACGAATTGCCTTTTCCGCTTTCTCCTCTGCCTTTTTATATAAGGCCTCACGTTTTGTTTCGAATTGATTCCATTCCGCTTCCATTTGCTTTCTTAGACGTTCACTTTCAAGCAAAATTTCATGTGCTTCCTCATATTCCTTTTCTGCTTGAATTTTCGATTTTTCTAGCGATGCTATCATATTCTCTACGTTTTTAGAATCTACACCGATATGACTTTTAGCACGATCAATAATAGTTGGAGCTAACCCAAGTCTTTTAGAAATTTCAAATGCATTACTGCGACCTGGTACGCCTATTAATAAACGATATGTAGGCTGCAAGGTTTGTACATCAAATTCCATGGAAGCGTTAATTACTTGTTCACGATTGTAACCATATGCTTTCAGCTCAGGGTAGTGTGTAGTCGCAATTACCCTTGCATTTCTTGATACAACTTCATCTAATATAGACATAGCTAGTGCAGCACCTTCTTGGGGATCTGTCCCAGCTCCTAATTCATCAAATAAGACGAGTGTACGATTATCAACATGGTTTAATATATCCACAATGTTCTTCATATGGGATGAGAATGTACTTAAGTTCTGTTCAATGGATTGTTCATCACCAATGTCTGCAAAAACATGTTCAAATACAGCCATTTCACAACCATCTAAAGCTGGTACTTGCAACCCAGATTGAGCCATTAAGGTGCATAAGCCTACCATTTTCAAGGTAACCGTCTTACCACCCGTATTCGGACCCGTTATAACAATGGATGTATACTCTTTTCCTATTTCTATATCATTGGCAACCACTTCATCTGGCGCAATTAGCGGATGACGAGCTTGCTGCATCTTAATATATCCTTGATTATTCATTGTTGGTCTAGAGGCTTTCATTTCTCGTGCCAGATTAGCTCGAGCAAACATATAATCCACTTGAGCAAGTATCCGTACATTTTCCGATAAGGATACTTCTTCCTCTGCAATATGTTGACTCAATTCACGTAAAATACGATCAATTTCCTGTTTTTCATTAGCGCGCAGCTCTTGTAATTGGTTATTTAAATCAACAACTGCTTTTGGTTCCATGAACAGTGTCTGACCAGAAGCTGATTGATCATGAACGATTCCACCAACTGCTCCGCGATATTCATGTTTAACTGGTAATACATATCGCTCATTTCGAATCGTGATAATGGCATCCGATAGCATATTACTTTTCGTTCTCGTATAGCTTTCTAATTTTTCCCGAACTCTGCTTTCATGTGTACGAATAGAAGAACGGATCCCCCTTAACTTCTCTGTAGCACTATCCATCACTTGTCCATGATCATCGATACATCGCTTAATCTCTAGCTCGAGATTTCTTAATGGTGATATACCTTCCACTAATTCTTTTAAAATAGGTAAATCTTCATCTAATCCTATAATAAAATCCTTTACCTGCCGTCCACCATATATTGTATTTGCAACATCTAAACATTCAGAAGTACTTAATACCCCACCTATTACACTACGTTTAAGACTAGGACGTATATCAAAAATTCCGCCAAGGGGTACAGGCACATTTAATCGGATGACCTGACTAGCTTCATCTGTTTCTTCCTGTAATGAATTAACTTGTTCCAAATCAGTTGATGGCTTAAGTCTAGCTGCCAAATCCTTTCCCAAACTCGTTTGGGCTTGTTGGACTAGGCGATCAATGACTTTTTGAAAATCTAATACTCGTAAAATACGTTCGTTCATTTACTTGCTCCTTTACCGAGATGTCGTTTAGGCTTTTATTTATTACGGTTAAAGTACGCCATTAGTTTCTCTTTTGACCAAGAATTTAACACGGTATCCTTCTTTATCCAGCCCTTCCTTGCAACACCGACACCATATTTCATATGTTCTAGCATTGTATAATTATGGGCATCTGTATTAATAGCAATTTTCACACCAGCGTCCTGTGCCGCCCGAGCCCATTCCGCCGAAATATCCAATCGATTCGGATTTGCATTTATTTCTAGTGCTGTATTCGTTTCTTTTGCTCGTTCTATTAACTTATCCAAATTAACCTTATATCCATCTCTTCTTCCGATTAACCTACCAGTAGGATGAGCAATTAACGATACATAAGGGTTCTCTAAAGCCGTAAACAATCTCTTCATAATAAGCTCTTCCGATTGGCTAAAACTAGAATGAATAGCAGCAATCACGTAATCCATCTCTTTTAGAAAATCATTAGAAAAATCAAGGGAGCCATCTGTTAAAATGTCCATTTCTACCCCTGCAAAGATATGGATGTCTGTATATTTTTCATTAAGCTTAGCAATTTCTTCACGTTGGCTTCTAAGACGATCTTCGTTTAATCCATTAGCAACCCGCAAATTTTTGGAATGATCGGTTATCGCAATATAATCGTAGCCATAACTTCTAGCTTGATTTACCATTTCTTCAAGCGTTTGAGCACCATCACTCCATGTTGTATGCATGTGAAGATCCCCGCGAATATCGTGTAATTCTACTAAATCAATCGGCTCTTGAAATGCAGCCACTTCACCTGTATCTTCCCTTATCTCAGGTGGGATATAGTGTAGGCCAAAGTGTTGGAAAAACTCCTGTTCTGTAGAAAAGGTTAAAATTTCATTCGTCTCCTCCACTTCGATACCATATTCATTTATTTTCTCGCCTCTTGATTTTGCCAGCTGTCGCATGGCCACATTATGATCCTTGGAACCGGTGAAATGATGAAGTGTCGTTGCAAACTCGTTATCCGCTACTAAACGAAAATCCACATTTACATCATAGACATCATCTAATGTTACCGAA
The DNA here is from genome assembly GCF_018310345.1 of Ornithinibacillus massiliensis. Taxonomy (GTDB): domain Bacteria; phylum Bacillota; class Bacilli; order Bacillales; family Amphibacillaceae; genus Ornithinibacillus; species Ornithinibacillus massiliensis. The sequence continues at coordinate 10,842 of NZ_JAGXBY010000002.1, read as the reverse complement.
ATCTTTGTATCCCCTTTAGCAATCACTTCTTTTAAATCTGGTATTTGAAGTAACGCTTCACGCACCCGCTCGATATCGTCGGTAGCGATAATAAAATCTAAATCCTTAATCGTTTCTTTCATTCTTCTTAACGAACCGGCTCTTGAAAATTGTTGTATCGCTGGAATTAATCGTAAATATTCTTCAATTCGCTCTGCAATAGGAAGCATATATGCAATAGGTAGGCGTTCAGGTCGCTTACCAATCTCATTTAAAGCAGCAAGTATTTTCTCAGCCGATTTTTTACCAAAACCAGCTAATCCTTCTACCTTTCCAGACTCAATGGCTGCTTTCAATGTTTCCGCATCCACAACATCGAGCTCTTGATAGAGTTTAGCAAGCTTCTTTCCACCTAGACCAGGTACATTCAAGAGCGGAATTAGGCCCTCAGGTACTTCTCTTTTGAGCTCTTCTAACGTCTCTGACCTACCTTGTTCAAGGTATTCAGCGATTACCGTACTTGTACCCTTCCCAATTCCTTTTATTTCTGTGAAATCCTTAATATCTGCTAAAGAGCGATCATCTCTTTCTAATGCCTGTGCCGCTTTTCTAAAAGCGGAGGTTTTAAAAGGATTCTCCCCTTTTAATTCTAAATATATAGCAATTGTTTCTAATAAATTTATTACGTCTTTTTTATTAATAGCCATCTTTATCACCTAATTTAAATTTTGTTTCAACTACGATACATCTTTCGTTCAATTCGTAAAAAAAGCCGATTAAAAAACATGGCTAATTCATAACGAATCATCTATATTGTACCTAGCATACAATGATAATCCTAGTATTATGAATTAGCCTTTTCTTTATCAATTAATCATTGCGACAATATGGTTAAACCATAAATCTTTAATCTTTTCCGAGAAGTATGGTGTATGTTCTACAATAAATAATGCTACATTTGAATTATTTACGTATTCTTGTATAGTTCCAACAGGGGTCAATACAATGATATATAAGATTACAAATAGAATTAAATATACCTCTAAAAATCCAAGAATTGCTCCAAATATCTTGTTAATGGAATTCAATATTGGTAATGAAGCAATAACATCAATCATCGATGCTAAAATTTGCAACCCAATTTTAGCTGCAAAGAAAATAATCGCAAAGGAAATTGCATTATAAAACGCATTTTCGATTGGTAACGCGGCTAAGAAATCAGCCCATAAACTATCATTCGTAAGCGTAGGGTATGGAATAAATTGTTCTAAATGCTTGGACAGGTCGTCATAAAATGAGGCAGCTACAATAAAGGCAATTATAAAACCTAGCAAATGCACCGCCTGAAGTATCAGTCCCCTTTTCAAACCTACAAGGAAACCGAAAAGTAATAACACTATAAGTACTAAATCTATCATATGTAATTTATCCTCTTTCTTTTTTAATTGAACCTAGCAATGATGCATAGTCTTCTTTTAATGATAGGTAATCATTCATAGAATTAATAGCTGTCAACACAGCAAGACTAGCAGTATCGAGCTGTGGGTTCATTTCATGAATTTCTCTCATTTTTTGATCCACTAAACTAGCCACTAACCGAACATGACTAGCATCTTCATCACCAACAATTGTATATGATCTATTTCTTATTTCAACGGTTACACGTGTTTTATCTTGTTTTTGGGTCACTAGGTTACCCTCCTACCTTATTTAACGATTCTAGCAATTTCTATATTTTATCTTAACATGAAGACAGACAATTAGGAAACTGTTCCTACATGAATTTTATGGATTTCTTTCTCGTAAAATCTTTGTTATAGTCATTATGAAAAGAAAGGATGAACTTTCATGTCACAAAATGTTTTACTACTTACAAATGAAGTAATGGAAAAGATGAAGCAATATTATCATAAATCATTAACCACTACTCCACAAGGGGCTGTTTTTCGTGCAAAAACTTCCAATGTGGTGATTACAGCATATAAATCTGGGAAGGTACTTTTTCAAGGGAAACATGCAAATGAAGAAATGGATAAATGGTCAGATCAATCGAATGTCGTAGAAAGTAAGAATCCAAAACACAGCAAGTCCTCTTCCAACACCCTATATACACCACCTGATACACTATTTACCGCATCCCATATTGGTTCTGATGAAGCAGGGACAGGGGATTACTTTGGACCGATTACAGTTGCTAGTGCTTTTATTAGCTCTTCTCAGATTTCTTTACTAAAAGAGATTGGGGTAAAAGATTCAAAAAATCTTACCGATGAGAAAATAATCCAGTTAGCAAAGGAAATCGCAAAAATGCGAATTCCTTATTCGTTACTAATCCTACATAATCAAAAGTATAACAGCCTCCAAAAAAAGGGATGGTCGCAAGGTAAGATGAAAGCTATGCTTCATCATCATGCCATTCGTAATCTATTAACAAAAATTGTAAGTACACCCTATGAAGGTATCCTGATTGACCAATTTTGCGAACCTATTGTATATAAAAAGCATATCGCTTCAGAACAAGGGCAGCTACCTAACAAGACCTATTTCATGACCAAAGCTGAAAGCTATTCCATAGCTGTTGCGGCTGCATCCATCATTGCTAGGGCAAGCTTTGTAAAGGAAATGGACAAGCTTTCTGAGCAAGTCGGTATTGAACTAAGAAAAGGTGCATCAAAACTAGTTGACCAAACCATCGCTCGGATAATACGTGAGCAAGGAGAAGATGTGCTACAAACATGCGCGAAGGTACATTTTGCTAACACGCAAAAGGCAAGGCAGTATTTGTCATAAGAAATATCCTTTGAGGCTGGGACATAACGAAAGGAATTACCTGTAAAACCGAATGATACACGATACTTGCTCATTATTCGGTTTTTCCTAGATATATTTTTTTGTCTCAGCCCTTTCTTCTAATGTTCTGTCCAAATTTTAAACCGAAACATCACCATTTGGTTACTTTCATCCCCTTCCCTAAGTAACAATAAGACTCCTTTTAATACCCCTTCTTGCGATTGATAGTCCACTTTATTCCTAAATTCACATGGAAACCTTCACTTGGGTGACAAAAAAAGGATAGAATTTTTTCATCCTATCCTTTCATTGTCTATCCCGTTACGATATTAAAACGGAATTGGCCAGACCCTATTTCATGTCCTTCTTAAACGTATTAAGATTATGTTGTAGTCTGAAACCGGCCTTTTGATATAAGTTTACAGCCGTTTTATTTTCTGCACTAACAGTTAGTCGAATAGATGGAATTGTTTCAAATGTGAATAACCACTTCAAACTACCAGCTATCAACTGACTACCAATCCCTTTACCCCTTTTCGACTGATGAACACCAACAAATTCAATGCTTCCATCGCTAAATTCCGGTTCTGCTTCAACATATACATAACCACATAATTCCTCATCTTCTACTGAGATAAATACTTTATTATGCTCATCAAGTCGTTCGATAATTTGTTGACCACTATAATATGTACCTGGGAATAGTTGATCATGTAAGGTTACCATTTCATCATAGTATTCACCGGTTAATTCCATTAAATTAGTATCTTGTAACCTATGAACATCGTTACGATCATAAATCAATATCGCCTGTTCACTTCCCTTTGAAAAACCATTTCGGATAGCAAACTCGTGAACCAGTTTATTTTCTTTATTAGGAAACAATAGGAACGTATTGATGCCGTCTAGCTTGTTTTCAAGTAACTTCTCCCACAACTGATCTACTATACCCTTTTGTTCCTCTTTAACAAAAGGTCCCCAAACCTCCCCTACACCACTATCAAAATCAGGATCAATACCTACAACTCCAAGTAAATCACCTTCATGTTGCGCTGCAACAAAACTTTTAGTATAAGGGATTTCCTCCTTCATATATTTAGCAATTTCTATGCTATCTTTACCACAAAATCCAATATGGGAAGATTCTAAATTATTTAGCTCAGCAATAAACCTTGCTACTTTTTCTACATCTTCCAGTTCTATAAAGGCTGTTTTCACCATAATGTTCTCCTTTGTTTTGTTCATTTACTTGCTGTGGGAATTACGACTGCCTGACATGCTTTTTCATAGAATTCAATTGGGCCAGCCCCACCAATAATTGCATAGGCATAGCCTAACTCCTTCATGTCTCGTAAACAATGATGGAGCAATCGATATCCTATCCCCTTTGCGCGATTGGACTGGATAACTCCCATTGGACCAAAATATCCCTTTTTACGTTTATAAACATCAAAAGCAGCAAACCCGATAATTGCTTTGCTATCATCAACGGCAATATAAACGTTAGGCTCATTATGATAAAATGCATCACCTATTGTTTCTGCCCATTCCTCGGAAAAATGCTGCTTTACAAATGACACAAGCTGTTTTTCATCAGCAGGTGTTGCCTTTTTGATTCCTAGCGAGTCCAATGGTGGGAATGTATAAAATTCAAGATTAGTAGCCATATCTCGTGAAGTTGTGCCATGTGTCATGATGGTCTGTTTACATTCTTCATTGAGGACATCATCTAATGCCTTCGTTACAATCAATGCTTTAAGCACATGACCTTCATTTAAGAAAATCTGATTGTAGCCCTTCATATAGTCTATCGCTCTCTGTAAAACATTGGCCGTATCCTGACTAATTAACGTAGTAAAAAAGTCATTTTTTATCGGTTTTATTTCGGTTTCTTCTTCTTTCACGCTACATTCCTTAAAATCGAGATTTAGTTTTATCCATAACTCTCCTAATGCTCCACCTTTTTCTTGCACGCAAGATACAAATATATGTATAGGCTTTACAATTCTGTCCTTAGAAAGCATAGCTTCTTCTTCAGCCTGTTCCAATATTCGCTTCAGTCTACTTGAGAGGTAAACTTTCTTCTCCACTAACACGGGGCATCCCCTCCCTTAGAAGTCATTATTGGTTCATGTACATCACTGCTTAGGCAGATACGAATAAATAAGCTTTTTGACGAGTGGATTTAAACTATCAGGTAATTCATTAAGCTTAAAGAACTTAGCATCAACTGTTTCCACTCCGTCTACCTTTAATTCTCCACCCGTTATATCCTTACAAATATATACAACGGTTACAGGATAAAACTCATCTCCATTTGGAAGCTTGACAAAATGTTCCTTTCCAGAGATAACATTCACTAATTCTAGTTTACCTAATTGGATTCCAGTCTCCTCTAATACCTCTCTTCTACCAGCCCCTTCTGTAGACTCCCCTAATTCTAAGAATCCACCTGGAACTCCCCAGCGACCATCATGTCTTTTTTGCAGTAATATTTCCCCTTTATTATTCAGCACACCTACAGCTGTACCAACTAAAATTAATGGTTGACGACCGACAAATGCTCTTAGTTCTTCAATATAACCCAATATTCATCCTCCTAAATTCGATATTCTCTGTGGCTTACCCTACTAACGCGTTACTATCACTATATTTCAAATTTTCCATACATTTCATTCTAACATAATCTTCAGATGTTTTCACACCAAATATTCCATATTGAAGAAGTTAAAAAAAGACGGGGTTGTCCATTAAACTGGCATGCAAGCATGCCAGTTTTTTCTGAGTAAAAACTTTAACTAATAGGGTAGAGGTAGCTTTTGAAAAGATGAGATGTAGAGAACACTTTTTTACCCTAATTCAATAATTAATTTCTTAGCTCTCTCTATAAATTCAGCTTCAGTAATTTTATTATTCAACCTATCTAAAATTAAAGTCTCTTGTTTCTCTGATACTTCCAACTCCTCTAGTGCCAGAGTTGCCTTCGCATATTCCATAGCTTTATCCCTACTCATGCAAATCCCCCTTTAATTTTATTATTCGTGTTTTATAACTTGGCCAAATATACATGGCAAAAATCGTTAGTGTTTTCCATCAAATATCCGGTTCTGTAGCTGCAATTTCTCCTGGTATTTTTACTGTAAATCCGAACGATGACTTTATCTTTCCAATCCATTGAAACGTTGTTTCTTCTTTTTCTTACTCTTAAGGGGCATTTCTTGTGTTTTTTTACGGTCTTCTAGCATGCCTCTCTCTGCTTGATTAATACCACTCACCAAAGCGTTAAATAAGCTTATACCGCCTTCTCTTAACTGCATTTGCTCTTTAAATTCAGGCACCCTCTCAATTGGAATAACTTCCCCTTTTCCATAACTCCGATTAAACTCCATTACTTTAATTGCTGTTTTAAAGCTCATATAAGCCATTTCTGGCCGTTCAGGATATAAAGAAGCTACCCGACGAACAAAATCGTTTTTAAGGGCATTCTCGGCTTTCTGAAGCACCCCTCGTTCATATTGGATATATTGACGATTATTTTTACTTTTTTCTAGTAGTGCTGGGCGCTCCATTTCATGTTGAGATTTAACTTCGTTAAATTCCTTCTCATTACTAAATCCTAGCTTTTCACAATAGTAATTTAGCTTTTGTTTGTGAGAAATAATTTGATCCTTAGCTTGTGAAATGGTTTGCTCGAGTCTATCCTTAACGGTTTTATTTTCCTTTAATCTCATTGGGTTTAGCCAATTAATATTTTCAATTTTCTTCTCGGATTCCTGAATTTGTTTTTCAAGGGAGTTGATCCAACTGAAATGTTGAGAAGCTTCCTCAATAGCCTTATCTTTCCAACGAATATAGTTATCATTGTTATTCAAGCGTTCTGTCCATTTATCTAACTGCTTATAGCGCTTATCGATATTTTCCAAAGTAGGTTCGACCTTCAGAACTTTTGTAGCGTTTTTCAAATCAATTTGTTCTGCAGATGTGCTAAATTGGTGTTGTGATAAAGCGAGATGCTAGTACAGGTAGATTTATGGACCAAAAAACAAGTGGACAAAGCCCATTTAAAGGTGTTAGAAAGGAAAATTAAATTGGTTTGGTAGTGGAATATCATAAATATAAGAAATTTATATTGTCTTATAAAAGTAATTTACAAATGAATAACGTAGCATGGGCTAGATGCTACGTAATACATTAAAAATGTGCTGGTTAAAACCTATTTAAATTAGATTATATCATAACCAGCACACCAAAATTAATAAAGATTTGGAGAGTGTTGCAAAATGAAAATTCGTTTACAAGATGTAAGTGTAATAATTAATGGGACATCTCGATACAATGGAAATCAATTTGACACAGTTCATGTAGAAACTTTACTTGTAATGGATGAACCAATTCCAGCAGAAGAAACTTGGTATGTTCCTACTGGATCTTCTGTACCTCCCGAAGTATTGAATTTTTTTAAAATCGCAGGATTAGATATGAATCCTAAAAAAGCGTCTAATATTCTTGAGGGAACTCAAGATATTCAAGAACAATCAGAGAAGGAAAATCTTCAGGAAGTCATGATAGATTCAGCTCGTTTCATGTTACGCGCTATTATGAAAAAGGCTCCTTTGACTCCAATTTCAGGATCACCAAATACGTATTTACTTTCTTATGATTATAAGTTATACCCAATTACCGAAACAAATGATTATGAATTTAAAGTACGTGTACCATTCGATGGATTAGAAGTTGCTCCAAACGGTGGTCGTGTTCAATTAACTATAATGACTCCAATCGCAGCAAAAATTGATCCAACTCTTACAAAGGGAATCGATGAGAATAAACGTGAAATTGCTGAACAAATTTCACCAGTCGCAAATGTAAATCGTAATATTGTTTCATTTGCTTATCAAATCGACCCCGACTTCACTGTACATTATAGGTACTAAAATTAACAATTAATGAACCCTCCTTCTATGATAAGAAGGGGGTTTTTCGATTACCAAACTCTAAATAAATTAATGTTCATTCAAAAGTACACTCTGTTAGAACAATACGGATCTTCCTAGTAAAAAGCGTCTACCCTTTGTTCAGCAATCGCACCCCTTTTATGTTCCAAAGTTTCCAAACATCAAACCAATTGCAAAGAGGATGAAAGCTACTGGAATAAGAACAAGAACGACGGCAGCAAGTGTTTTCCAAATACCTCGGTCACTGAACCACCAAAAAACTATTGATATAATATATGCAATTACCAATAATGGCATAGCACCAGTTTCAGTTCCGTAGATAAACGATTTATAAATCCAATAAGCAATGAGGAATACTAGAATGGAAACAATGCCTAAGTACTTTCTCAAAATACTCACTTCCCTTCATAATGATTTTAATAACAAATTAACTACCCTGCTTCTTTAGTTTAAGTGTACTCCTTCACAATAACCATTAGCGTTACCAAAGAATCTGACCCGTTTGCGAAATAAAAAATTTATAATTCCAAAAGGGGCTGACTCAAAAGGTCGTTAAAGACGACTTTATTGAGTCAGTTTTTTCTTTCATTCGGATAATCGCAGTCCAATGGCATCGACCTTCCAAACATTACTTGAGAAACTTGGTATCCAGAGCTACTTTTCTAGACCAAGAGTAAGCAACGATAACCCTTATTCTGAAGCTATGTTTCGTACAATGAAGTACCGACCTGAATTTCCTTATAAATTTGAAAACTTAGATAGGCGAGGAAACGGTACTGCTATATCATGAGGAACTAGACGAGAAACTCATTTCAGAGGATGTGTTGCAAATATTACCGAACCCAGTTTCATTTCACATATATATACAATGCAGAATCAGAGTGGGTTATTGGAATTGCCTTAGAAGCAGAAACCAATAATCCACTCTTTTTAGTTTGTCTAAAAGATGGGAGAAGGTTTATCAGCAAAGATTGTAATAGTTAATAAAAGTAATTAAAGGAGGTGATATGAAGTGTGGGAAAAAATAGTTATTCCAGTCATTGTTACGGTTGCAACTGAAATAATAAAGGGAGTTACCAAAAATGATTAATAAAATGGATTTAAAATAGTAATGAAATATGATAAAAGGTCAGAGGGGTTATCGTCTCTTTTTTCGTGCGCAATTTTACAGTAAAGGAGGTGAGCGCATGTCACCGATTAATTTTTTTAAAGCGGGAGTTATGTTTGGATTAACTATTTATGGATTAGCTAAAAAAGGGTTTAATATAGAAGGAAGAGAATCATTATTAGATTCAAGTTCTAGAGAGATTAATAATGCTATTCATTCCATAAATCGATTTATTAGGTCAAAAATTGCCTCAACCAATGATAGGATATTAAATAAAACATTTGGAAAAGCTCTAAAAGAGCTGGATTAATTGAGGATTTTGAACCAGAGGTTAATTTCGGGTTAGGATTAAAACGAAGAACAGATTTAGTATGTGAAACAGAGTCAGGTGAAATTAGAATGGAGTTCATGTGAAGCGGTCGCGAAGATTGTTCTTACCTAAATATGAGAGCCTTATCCTTTGGTGGATATGGCTAATTTTGGTAGTCATAATTTCACTAATTGATATGCTATTTCGATTCTTAAGTGATAAACAGGAACAGTCCACATGTCTCTATGGTCCAGATACTTTTCTATATAATAAGTGTAGCATAATGAATATTTTAAATTTATATGAACGTTTCCATGGTGAGATTGTTATATTAATATTCTTATGTTAATATTTAAATGTTCATACTTACTTAGATTTACTTCACGAAAATAGGTTTCAAAGTAGCTAGATCAAGGAGGAATCTCAATATGGAAAAAGTATTTGCAAGCCCATCACATTATGTACAAGGTAAAGGTGTTCTCAAAACTGGTTTATCTTACATTGCAAAATTAGGTAAAAAACCTCTGTTGCTTTGTGATGAACTTGTATGGAATATCGTAGGGCAGGAATTGAATTCAGATTTAGAGAAGTCTGGTTTTGCTGTTACGTATGTTCCTTTTAACGGGGAAGCGTCTGTGCAAGAAATTAGTCGAGTGTCTGAAATTGGTAGGGACAATGAGTGTGATGTTGTACTCGGGCTCGGTGGAGGTAAGACGATTGATGCTGCTAAAGCAATTAGTGATAAGCTGGGTATTCCTGTTGGTGTCTTACCGACTATAGCTTCAACAGATGCACCTACTTCTGCATTATCTGTTATTTATACAGAAGAAGGGGTATTCGAGCAATATTTATTTTACACAAAAAATCCAGATCTAGTGCTAGTAGATACAAATGTGATAAGTAAAGCACCAATTAGACTCCTGGCATCAGGGATTGCTGATGCTCTTGCTACATGGGTAGAGGGAAGAGCAGTTATACAGAAGAATGGTATGACAATGGCTGGCGGGAAACCATCACTTGCTGCGATAGCAATTGCCGAAAAATGTGAAAAGACATTATTTGAATACGGTCTGCAAGCGATAGAAGCTAATAGAGCAAAAGTTGTGACAGAAGCTTTGGAGGCTGTAGTTGAAGCAAATACTTTATTAAGTGGTATTGGATTCGAGAGCTGTGGGTTAGCTGCAGCCCATGCGATTCACAACGGCTTTACAGCTCTTCATGGACCCATTCATGAACTAACGCATGGTGAGAAGGTTGCCTATGGCACTTTAACTCAACTATTTTTAGAAAATAGACCGAAGGAAGAGCTTGATAAATATATTGATTTCTATCAAGCATTAAATTTACCAACGACTTTGGCAGATTTAAAGCTGGAAAACGTCACGTACGAGGAACTTCTTCTAGTAGGTAGGCAGGCTACGGTGGAGGGTGAAACCATTCATCAAATGCCATTTACAATAACAGCGGAGGATGTAACAAATGCATTATTTGCTGTTGATGCATACGTAACTTCAAGGAAATAATTTAGGATTCCAGATCAACACATATAATTACGGGTCTGGCTCCATAAGAAGGGGTTGTCCGAAAAGTCATTGAAAAATGACTTTTGAGGATAGCCCCTCGTTTTTTGTTTTTGGATATTACTTATAAAAGGGTTGTTGATTTCCGCTGCAGGTTACTCGCTTTCCGCGGGCGGTCCG
>NZ_JAGXBY010000001.1 GCF_018310345.1 Ornithinibacillus massiliensis | reverse complement strand
ATTAGGCACGCCGCCAGCGTTCGTCCTGAGCCAAGATCAAACTCTCCAAAAAAGTTTGTCTACGATTGACACCAATCAATCATAGGTAATTCTTAGCAAAGAAGCTGCTAGCTTCTGTAATTCTTTACATAGAAAAAACAGGGTATGTTTTTTCTTGACATACTGGTTGTTTTGTTCAGTTTTCAAGGAGCAAATCGTTTATCGTTATTTCAACGACAACTTTTATATCATACCACTATTGCTCAATCAATGTCAATAGTTTTTTTAAAAGTTTTTATTTGCTTTTGCCGCTTAATTTAGCGACAAGAAATAATATATCATACTATTAATCATAAAGTCAAATACTTTTTTAAAAATCTATGGTAAATAATATGATAGATTAATAATATACCTTATATCACGATCAATTGCAATACCTAAAATACATATTTCAATTCAAGCACTCCCTTCACTTAACCTTATAAAGTAATAAGTTCAGAAGTAAAATAATAAAATAAATAAAACAAAATAAAATCAAGTTTGTCTTTAAGAAAGTTAATTTTTGATCATATACTACCTTCTCCATCTCCTATGAAGTGGATCATACATAAGGTTACTAGATTTTAATAAGCGTGTAGTAACATCCTTACTCGATACATTTAATAATTTCATACACTCTTTGTTACTTATATAAGGATTTATTAAGATAAGATAATCAGACAATGCTTTGAGGTGTGCCTGTTTGGACACAGACTTACATCGCATACAAATCCACTTGCCATGCCCTCTCTTCATCCCTAGTGTTTGACATTTTGGGCACTGAACTCCAGAAAGAAAATCATTACGACTTATTTGGTATTCCTGCAATATATCAATTTCGAAGTCTTTATTCTCTTTTAATATCCTCTTACCAATTAGATGACTTTTCTGTTTCATAGTAGTATTTATTTCATTATCTATATTAAGTACTTTATTTGGAAGGTGATTAGCGTGGAGTACAATTTCTGCAATTGCCGCCTGATCTCCTATAACATCAATAATTGTATTTGGGTCACTAAAAACCACGAAATAACGTACTGGTATGTGACGGGAAAGGTTTTGCTCTAGCCAAGTTTCCAATAATAACTTCTGATTTTCAGCCTGTGCAATAGGATGACGATACCCCATCTCAATATCACCATCACTACGAATACACTGGTTTAGATTAGTATCGAAAGTAATTTTATTACTATAATCCTTCATCTCTATAATATAAATCGCTTTTTTCGAAATTATGATAGAATCCATTTGAAAAATTCTCTTATTCACTTCCAAGCAAACATCATGAAGAATAGTAAATTTATCCGCTAATAGCTCAATATAGTAATCAATATGTTTTTCTCCTTCATATCCCTTTCTTCTATTTCTTTCATCTTGTTTGATTTCATAAATCCTAGGGAAGTCTAGTCTTAGTCGCGGAATAAGTGCTTGTAATTTCTTTAATGTAATAGGAACTTTTCTATTTAATATAACCATGCCCTTAACACCCCATCATTTTTATAATGATTATAGTTAAGGTGTGGTTCCTTGTCATATTGATAAATTAGTAAAGTCGCATTGAAATTAATAGTTAATATTTTTGATTGCCTATAATAGAAGATAATTTTAGTTTACCTATTATATATAAATTTAACATTTGATAAAATTACATTTCGCAACCAATGTAAATCTAATCCCATGATGTGTTTCGCGCGGAATGGACGTAAACTCGCGCAACTAATAATAAATTTCGCGCGGGCTTCATTGTAAATCGCGCGACAGATTGTTTGTCGCGCGAATATCAGAACTTCTCGCGCGGTTTCAGTATTCTTCGCGCGAAACATTGAGGTTTTCGCGCGACTTTGGAGCGTTTTCGCGCAATTTTTGGGTTTTCTCGCGCGATACCCACTCATCCCGGAACTTCTCGCGCGATTTTCAGATTCTCCCCGCGATATTAGCCATCCCCGCAAGACCCCAGAACTCTCCGCGCGCCTTTTGCTCATCCTCTCGCGATTCCCCATTATTCCCGCGCGCCCCTTCTTCACGCGCGACTTCTAAACATCCTTGAGAACCCACTCCCTCCCCCACATCCCAACAAAAAACGGAACAGCAACCTACTGTCCCGCTTATTAAAGCCCTTATATTTTTGTTCGACTATTAATGGTCTCTTGAATGTGTGCAACGGTACTTGGGTCCTCAAGCCCTGTAATATCTCCCGTGACGTTACCTTTTACTACAATTTCCTTCAATAGCCTACGCATAATTTTTCCACTTACTGTTTTTGGTAGGCTCTTTGAAACGATAATTTCCTTTGGTCTTGCAATTGCCCCAATTTGATCCACGATACTGGCAGTTATGTTGCTTAATAGTTCATCAGATTCTATATATCCTTCTGCAAGTCGAACAAACACTACTGGTACTTCTCCTTTGATGGTATCGGGTACTCCAATGACAGCAACCTCTGACACCCCATCTACCTCTAGAACGGCACTTTCCATTTCCATTGTACTTAATCGGTGTCCGGCAACATTGAATGCATCATCAGAACGGCCAACGACCCATATGTAGCCGTCTTCATCGATTAATGCTAAGTCAGAGGCAAAATAGCAGCCCTCTACTTGGCTGAAATAGGCATTGTAATAGCGTTCGGGTTCCTTCCATAACGTACGGCAGAGCATTGGGAATGGCTTTCGGATAACAAGGTTCCCTAACGTATTCGGTTCCACTGGTTTTCCGTCATAATCAACAACCGCGACATCCGCACCTAGGAATTGAATTCCCGCTGATCCAGGCTTCATCGGTGTTAGCCAGGCAGCTCCTGCTATCGGGCAGCCTGCTGTTTCCGTTTGTCCCCATGTATTATTTACGGCAATGTTCTTCTTCCCAAGGGTTTCATAAGTCCAACGCCATGTCTCCGCATCAAACGGCTCACCAACTAAGGAAATCACATCAAGGTCACTTAGGTCGTATTGATTTAGAACCTCATCTCCTAAGCTTTTTAACATCCGCAATGCGGTTGGTGCGGTGAAAAGCTTGTTCACACGATATTTTTCTATAATTTGATAAAAGCGGTCCTTGGTCGGATAATCTGGTGCCCCTTCATAAACTACTGTTGTGACACCATTTGCTAAGGAACCTACAATTCCCCATATATGCATCGTTAACCATCCGATATCCGCAGAGCACCAGAACACATCGTCATCTTTATGATCCATATGATATTTGGCATAAATATAATTTTGGACTACAAACGACATTCCAGAATGAACTACCCCTTTTGGCTTACCGGTTGTCCCGCTTGTATAAAATACAATCCCTGGCTCATTCGCCTCGATTCTTTCTGGCTCACAGTCCTTACTCATTTTTGCTCGTAAATCCTCCCACCAATAATCGCGGCCTGGTTCCATGTTAACCGTTGTTCCAAATCGATTGACCACAATGACCGCCTCAACAGAAGGAATCTCCGGAACAACATGGTCGACTTTTTCCTTTAAGTAAATCGTATTACCACGACGCTGGGTAGCATCTGCTGTTACCATTACTTTTGGTTCAAAGGCGGTCAAACGATCTTTCAACGACTTTTCGGAGTACCCTGAGAAAATCGCGTTATAAACCGCACCAATACGGAAACAAGCAAGCACTGCGATGAACGCCTCTGCTAAATTCGGAAGGTAAATCGCGATGCCATCCCCCTTTTTCACACCTAGAGAACGTAATGCATTGGAAAAACGATTCACTTCTGCTAGTAACATATTATACGTAAAAAACTTCGTATCGCCATTTTCTCCTTCCCAAATCAGTGCGGTACGATTACCCGCTCCCTTTGCAATGTGCCGGTCTAGTAGATTGATGCTAGGGTTGCTAATTCCCCCTTCAAAAAAGTGAAAATCAGGAAGGCTTCCAGACATCGTAGTTTCCCATGGCTCATACCATTCCAGCTCCTTGGCTACACTTTCCCAGAAGCTTGCCGGATCAGCTTGAGATTGGGCTAATAGTTTTTGGAATGCTTCTGTAGATCCAATTGATGTAGCACGTGTTTTTTCTTCATCCGGGTAGACAAGTTTACTATTTTCCACTACCTGTAAAATTCCACTTACATCCATCTTCATTGCCTCCTCGTATTCAATGTTTTTTTCCACCTCCCATTATAACTAATATTCTGAAAATATGGAATATAACTTTAGTATGAATTGTTATGAGTTGATACTAATTCAGAAAAGATAACGTCCACTTATCTCTTATTTTTGGTTTGTTAATAGTGTTAATCCCAAAGACACTATAATCCCAAATACAATCCCCAAAAACACATCGATAAATAATGTAGTGGCAAATGTAACGATAAACGGTAGTGCCTGCAGGCTATTACGCTTCAAGTTTAACGGTGTAAAGTTGATTAAATTCTTTACCGCAATAATAATGATTGCCCCTAATGTAGCTTTCGGTAAGAAGTATAAAAATGGCGTGATATAAAAGATTGCTAGTAACATAAATAACGCTGTAATGATGATAGATAGGTTACTTTTTGCACCGGACTCATAGCTTACTGCTGCTCGCGATACGGCACCTGCAACCGGAATGGAGCCTGCGAATGAGCTTGCCATATTGGCAAATCCTATACCAATTAACTCTTGATTCGGATTTAACGATTCACGATCCTTATCTGCCAATGTCTTCGCTACGGAAAACGATTCAAAAAAGGAAATAAAACTAATGGTTATGGCGATGGGTAAAAGTGACAGGATGATATCGACAGTTGGCATTTGTAAACCTACTCCGATTATATCCCGCGGAATCGAGCCAACTATTTCAATCCCTTCTTTATTTAAATGAAAAAAATCGACTACTAACACCGAAAGGATAATCACTACTAACGGGCCAATCTTTACATGGAACTTTTTCTGAAAAAGTATGAGAATGAAAATACTTCCTAGTCCAATTGCCAAGGTTAATATGTTCATCATAGGAAGATGAGTAAATACCTGATTCAAATAGGAGAAGAATCCTTGGTAGCTCGGCAAATCTACCCCTATAATCGAAGGGAGTTGATTAAGCATAATGATTATGGCAAGTGCAGAAGTGAAACCATAGATGACGGAAGTTGAAATATATTTTAGAATGGATCCAACCCTCACTAGCCCCATGACAAGTTGGATAGCCCCAACTAAGAAGGCTAACATAATAATTAGCATGATATACTCTTTCGAACTTGGTTGAGCCATACTGGATAAGCCTGTTAATGATAAAAGTGATATAACAGATACTGGACCTACGGACAGATATCTCGACCCGCCAAAAAGTCCATAAACGAACAACGGAATCGTGGCCGCAATTAATCCCATCGCAATAGGAACCCCAGCAACAAGTGCATATGCCATGCTTTGAGGAAGTAATAAAAATGTAACAATAATCCCCGCCGTAATATCATCTGTTAAATAGGAAAGTCGATAGGATGCTAACGGTCCTAACCCTGGAAATAGCTTATGCATTTTTTTAAATCCTCCTATTGTCCAAGCTATATCTGTACTATATTAGACAAGTCGGATTTTTATTACTGAACAGATGGACATGTTTACTAATATTCCAGCGCATATTGCGATCATGACAGATACCATTCTATAGAAAAAAACCGAACTACGATTCAGAGAATCCGTTCGGTTTTATCTAGTTGACATATTCTTCAGGATTTGGAGGGGGTTTTTCAGGATTTGGAGCACCTTCTTGAGGATTTGAGCGTCTTCTTTCAGGATTTGCAGCACCCTCTTCAGGATTTACTACACCCTCTCCCGTTTCCAAGCCCCTCTTTTCTGCTTTTGCAGCACTCTTCCAATCCCTAATTACTACCCATCACGTTATCAAGTTAGCTCTTTTTTGGTCATTACGTAGCTCCCAGGCTATTCTTGCACTTTCCTCTAACTCTTCTAGTGCGTAGAAGGCAGATAATAAATCCTTATCGCCTACTACTGGTCCATGATTTTGCAGGATGTATCCATCGCTATCATGAAGTCTGTCCTTGAAATATTGAAATAAGGTTTCTGAGCCTGGCTTACCATATGGTACTAGACCAATCGTTCCAATTTTCATTTTTAAATACGGGGTATAGGATGGGATGATGTCCCTTTCATTCTCATGCTTTAAGCATGACCATAACGTTGAATAAAAGCTATGTGTGTGGATAACAGCTTGTATGGAATCATCCTTATCATATAACGTTTTGTGAAGAGGAAGCTCCTTACTTGGTTTAATCCCCGTAAGATGTTCCCCATCACGACTCGTTACGGAAAAATCTTCTTTCGTTAAATTTCCGAAGCAAGTTCCGCTACCAGTAATATAAATGTTACCTTCGTGGATAAAGCTCATGTTGGCAGAGGAGCCTGTAGCCTTATCTCTATCAAATAAAGCCTTCCCAATCCATATAGCATCTGATATTTTTTTCTCTAGGCTAGTCAATGGAATCACCCTTTGTCATGTTGGCAGCTTTGATAAAGAAATCCTTATCTCCAAAGTTCCCTGATTTCAACACTAGACGTATGTCTTTATTTTGGGTTGGTACCATGATTGGAACACCTGGATCGATGCTATCGCCCACTAAATAGGAATTGTATCCTAGTGTTTTTGTTACCGCCCCAGAAGTTTCACCACCTGCTACAATAATACGATTGTAGCCATTGCTAACTGCATTCTTCGCAAGAAATGCTGTTGTTTGCTCCAATAGTTCTGATACTTTTTCTCTTCCAGCCTTCTGAGCCTCTTTCACATTCTCAGGCTTATCAGAGCTATAAACTAAGATTTCATCTTCTTCTGAAGCTTGAATTTGTTCCCATAACATTTCTTTTGTTTGTGTCCCATCAGCCAATTGGAATGGGTCAATTCTAAATGAAGGCTTGTTTAATTTCTTAAATTCTTCTATTTGTTGTAGGGTTGCTACCGAACAACTTCCCGCTAGAATAATCGCCTTTCCATTAGTGGAGCTTCTTTGAAATTCCACCTGAGAATTCTCATGAAGGTATTTACGACCAAGTTCCGTCATTAGACCTGATCCACCGGTTAATAACGGTAAATCACCAAACAACTCTACTATTTTTTGTGCGTGTTTTTCCTCCACATAATCAGGAATCACATAAAAATGTTCTTTATCTTTCCCAAAATCCTCAATTAAGGATAAAATTTCTTCATTAGGTAATTCTAATTGTTCATGGTTAATCTTAAGACTTGGATATTTCCCTTGTGGCTCCATTAAATTCGCTATGTTAGCATCCCACATTGGTGTTAACGGATGGTGTCTCATGTGCGTCTCATTTAGAGGCACACCATTCACAATCAATTGCCCATCCTTCACGATTCTTCCATTAACCGGAAGAGCTGGGACAAGAACTGTATAATGAATATCGTACTTTTCTAATACCCCATCAATGATAGGACCAATATTGCCCTCTTCAGTAGAATCGAATGTAGAACAATACTTACTATATAATTGTGTTGCGCCATGATTCTTCAACCACTGGAAAGCCTCTAATGATTCTGATACAGCTTTTGCTTTCTCTTCTGTTCTTGTTTTCAAGGCAATGACAACGGCGATATTTTCCTCATCTACCTGATAATCTTCTGCCGGTATCCCATTGTATAGATACGTTTTGATACCTTGTTTAGCCAGGAAGGAAGCCGCGTCGCTCCCACCTGAAAAATCATCTGCTACGATACCTAAAATAATCTTCCCCATATCTAAATTCCTTTCTTAACCTATTTATTTACCTATGCCAATACTTATTTTGTGAAAATAGTTGTTATTTCAGGAACAAATGTCACGAGCATTAAAACAGCGATCATAATTACCCAAAACGGTAATAGCTTTTTCGATAATTCCATAATAGGGACTCCTGAAATATTACTTGCCACATACATAGAAGTTCCTACAGGTGGAGTTAATAAACCAATCGTCAAGTTAATAACCATGACTAAACCGAACTGTACAGGATCTACACCTAAACTTCCTGCTACAGGGGCTAAAATCGGTGCTAATAACATAATGGCCGGGCCACTATCTAAGAACATCCCTACTACTAATAAGATTAAGTTGATAATTAGTAATAATAAAATTGGATTATCTGTAATACTCAATAATGTAGAGGTTATTTGTTGTGGAATTTGTTCACTTGATAATAACCATCCAAATAGTGACGTAGCAGCAATAATAGTAGAAATAATAGCTGTACTTAATGCTGCATCAAAAAATATCTTCGGTAAGTCCTTTAATTTAATTTCTTTATAAACAAATGCACTAATGATAAAGGCGTAAACAGCAATGATTGCTCCACCTTCTGTAGCTGTGAATGCGCCACCTCTAATACCTACAATAATAATAACAGGCATCGCTAACGCGAAAGCAGCTCGCTTAAAGCTAGTCCATACACCTTTTAAGCTAACTTTCCCTTCTTTCGGGTAATTCTTTCGCTTCGCTACAAAATAAGAATACACAAAGAATCCCAATCCAATTAACACACCGGGAATAATACCAGCTACGAATAAGTCTCCAATCGAGGATTGTGTTGTTACACCATAGATAATTAACGCTATACTTGGTGGTATGATTAGCCCAATACTTCCTGATGCGGCTACTAAAGCAGCAGAGAATCCGGCATCATACTTTCTTTTTTTCATTTCTGGCACCATAACAGAACCTAAAGCAGCTGTATCTGCTACACCAGAGCCTGAAATACCACCCATCATAATTCCACTTGTGGCAACAACATGCCCTAAAGCACCTTTAATATTCCCAACAATCGATAATGCAAAATCGATGATTCTTCTAGTAATTCCACCATGCCCCATAATTGACCCAGCTAGCATGAATAAAGGAATGGCCATAAAAGGGAATGAATCAAGTGCTGTAAATAATCGTTGACTTAAGACAACAATTGGATAATCACTAGCCAGCATCGCTCCGATTGAGGAAAGTGCTAGAACAAAACCAATTGGTACGCCTAACACAAGAAGTACTACAAACGTTCCAAATAAAATAGCACCCATTATTGCTCATCCCCTGCCTTTCTAATGATTTGTATGGTTTCACTTAAAACAAAATAGATTAATAGTATTCCTGAAATCGGAATAACAATGTAAACGAGCTCCATCGGTAATGATAAAGATGGACTGGATTGTCTAGCTCCTAATTTAACAAATTCAAATCCACTATAAGTTAATATTCCTGAGAAAATTAAAACTAGCATATTATTAAACACCATGAGCGTTTTACGACTAACACCAGTTAATTTTCGAACTAACATATCTAATGCAATATGGGATCCATATTTTATCGCAACAGCCATCCCTAAAAATGAAACCCAAACAAATGTATAACGGGCTAATTCCTCAGTCCATGTCAACGGGCTATTAAATAGATACCTAGATATTACTTGCGCAGTAACAACGGATACCATTAAAAACATCAGGAATCCACAAACATAATACAATGTCTTCACCAGAATCTTATCCAGCTTTTGCACTGTTAACACCTCTCATCTGTAATAAAGGAGGAGCAAAGAAAACTCTTCACTCCTACTTCTTTTTTCTATTTAAGTGCTTCTACAATTCGGTTATAAAGATCGATATCAATTGTCTCTGCAAATTCGCTGTGAGATTTTCTAGCTTCCTCAGCGAACGCTTCTACATCAGGCTCTATTACTTCTAGCCCTTCACTTTTCATTGTTTCAAGAATTTCATCTGTTTGTTCACTTACAAGTTGATTCTCATATTCTGTCGCGATATCTGCTGCTTCTTGTATAATTTCTTGTTGTTCAGCTGATAGCTTAGACCAAGTCATATCACTCATTGCTAGTGTCACATACTCGTACTTATGTGCTGTTAGAGATAAATAATCTTGTACCTCATGGATACGTCCACCAAAAATAAATGGAATAGGATTTTCTTGTGCTTCGATAACATTTTGCTCTAAACCAGTGTACACTTCATTCCATGCCATTGTTGTTGGGGAAGCTCCCATTGCTTGCCATGTATGTTCCATCGCTTTGATTTCCGGTATTCTCATTTTCAAGCCTTTAATATCGGCTACTGTTTCGATTGGTTTGTTCGCCGTAATATGTCTTGGTCCGCGATCCCACCAATTTAAGATTCTAATATCAGATGCTTCTAAGACACGATTAGCAATTTCTTGTCCTACTTCACCATGAATTACTTTGTTATATTCTTCTTGACTACTAAATAAATACGGAAGTTCTAACAATTGAATAGAGTCTTCAAAATTTCCTAAAACCCCTGCAACTAAAGCAAAGTCAACCGTACCAATTTGCATACCTTCTGCCATATCTCTATCTCCACCAAGTGTAGAGTTTGGATAGATTTCAACTTTCATATTACCTTCTGAAAGTCGTTCTACTTCTTCTTTAAATTTCACTGCTCCATCATGCCAAAGATCATTCTCTGATTGAATATGTCCTAATTTAAGTGTTACCGCATCTCCTCCTTTAGAAGATGAATCATCTGAACACCCTGCCATTACAAAGCCTATGATGATAAGTAGTGCAATTAATTTCGTTGAAGTTCTTTTCATTTTTTCCATTCCCCTTTTCTATTTATCTACTTCTACAATTACTTTAACGACATTTTCTTTCTTTTCGTTAAGTATATCTAGCGCTTTTTGTGATTCCTCTAATGGGACACGTTGTGTAATGAAATCGCTTAAATCTAGTCCCTCATTAACTAACTGATTAGCTTTTTCAAAATCCTTTGTTTCATACGTCATTGCGCCAAATAAGGATATTTCATTGAATACAAAGCTATACGTATCCACTGGTATTTGCTTCGTAATCATTGCAACAATTCCTACTTCTCCACGTTTTCTTACGATAGACGATGCTTGATCTATGATACCTGGAGCATCAGCAGCTACAATTGCCACATCAACACCTCTACCATTAGTAAATTCTTTAATTTTAGCCTCAACATCATCTTCGATTGGATTTAATGCTAGTATGGCTCCTTGCTTTTTAGCCATTTCCAAGTTAAAAGGCTGTGTATCGGTACAAATGATATTTTTATAGCCTGCTTCTCTAGCCGCTACTAATGTTAACAATCCGATTGTTCCAGAACCTAAAATAGCAATCGTATCTTTCTCTGGTACGGTAATTCGTTCAATCGCATGAATACCTACCGCTAGTGGTTCTACTAATGTACCAATCTCATAGCTAATATCATCTGCTATTTTATAGACAATATCCTCAGGTGCGTTAAAGTATTCAGAGAATGTTCCAATCCATCCTGGGACACCAGGTGCCTTTTTACCGGTACATAGATTTAATAAATCCTTTTCACAAAACTCACACTCACCACAACCAATATGCGGCTCTACTGTTACACGATCACCGATACGAAATTTGGTTACATCTGGTCCAACTTCAACCACTTCACCCGCGATTTCATGTCCTAGTATTGCAGGTGGCTTACGGAATGCATGGGTCCCTTTAAATAGATGTAAATCCGAACCACAGACACCTACCGTTTTCACTTTGATAAGTACTTCGTTCGCTTTAATCTTTGGAACCTCTATATCCTGTATTTCAATTTTTGTTGGTTCTACTACTACTGCTGCTTTCAAATTGCTCCCCCCAAGTTGTTATTAGAAAACTTACTTTTCATATTAACACATCCTGAAGCGCTTTCAACTATTAAAATATTCATATTCGTTTCATTTTGAAACGTTTTACATTTTTCTAATTATTAGCAAACTGTTCTTAGTATCATTTTAAAACGTTCTCTTGTTTGAAAATTAAAATATGATAGAATGTGAGTATGATTATGGAACTAGAGGTGTTGCATTTGAAAAAGATAAAGGTTCTCGCCATAGCCCCTTATCAAGGCTTAAAGGATCTCATTGATAAAGTGGCAGGTGAAATGAATGAGTTAGAGGTTCACACATTTGTTGGGGATATGTTGAATGGTGTAAAGCTTGTACAATCGAAAGCAGATCTGGATTATGATTTTATTCTTTCCAGGGCTGGGACGGCAGAATTAATTCAAAAGATAACGGACTTACCGGTTATCGACATGAAGCTATCTATTATTGATATGATGCGAGCGATTAAACTTGCACAGAACTATTCTGGTAGGTTTGGAATAGTAGGATTTAAGAGTATAACAGATACCGCAAATATAATTGGACAACTTAATAACGACGATCTTGAAATTCAAACGTTGCACTCTATCGCCGAAATAGAAAAAGCCATCGCTCATTTAAAAGCAAATGGAGTTAGCTTGATAGTAGGCGATGTTATCACTGTTAGACACGCTAAGAAAATGGGACTGCATTCTATCCTTGTTACATCTGGTAGAGAAACGGTGATGAATGCATTTTCCGATATTATTTCGGTCAATCATTATTTATCAGCAACCAAGGAGAAAACGATTATAACAGAGAATATCATACGCCATTCAAATGAAAGCGTTTTAGTCTTTAATGAGGGGAAAGAGGTTATTTATTCAAGCATGAAAGAAAACGATGAGATTTCCTCTATTCTAGTAAAGGAATGCGCTTCAGCGTGCAGTAACATAGAAGATGAGGACGACCTTGTTATAGTGAAGTCAATCCAACAAGATTCTTATCATATTACTAGAAAGAAGCTTTCCATAGTGGGTAAAACCTATCCTACGTACTATTTGAAAAAGCTTCATTCACCTTTGAAACCGATGGATAAGTCTATTCTCTATAAAAATAGTACCGATTCACCACAAGTAGATCTAGATACGTTCACGACATCCAATAAACTATTTACCAATGTCATTGAAAATGCAAGGTCACTGGCTGAAACGGACACACCGATACTGCTGTATGGTGAAAAAGGAACCGGAAAAGATACGTTAGCCCATGCAATTTTTCAAAGAAGCCGCTATCGCAATAAACCAATGGTAATCATTGATGTCATGTATATGAATGATAAAAAGTGGGAGTTGCTTTTCGAATCTGACAACTCACCTTTTTTAGAAGAAGATATGACAATTTACATCCGTAACTTACATCTTCTAAACGATGAATACCAGCTATTATTGGAGTCCTATTTTAGTAATTCATTTGTGCACAAAAGGAACCGGTTAGTTTTCACATGTGATAGCAATTATTCGAAAGCCATGGAACAAGGGCCATTTATGCTTTACCTAAGAAATGAATTAGCTGTATTTCCATTAACTTTACCTTCTTTAAATGAACGAAAAGAAGATATTCCAAGCATTGTCAGTCTATTCTTAAGTGAAATGGCGCCCAAATACAGCAATCAGATATTAGGACTAAAGCCTGAGGCACTTAATCGATTACAGAACTTTCACTGGACTTATAATTTAGACCAATTAAAAAGGGCAGTTGAAGAATTATTTGTTTTAACGAATGATTTTTATGTGGATGAAGATACAGTTAAAATCGTTTTAAACAGCATTACTATTACAACTCCAGAATCTACGAATCCACTAATCCATACTAATAAAACATTAGATCAACTAAATAAGGAAATCATTGAACAGGTCCTAATAGAAGAAAATTACAACCAAACGAAAGCAGCAAATAGATTAGGTATAAGTAGAAGTACACTATGGCGTAAGATTAAGTGATTGGGGACAGGATTACTGTCTCCAATCTGTGTAAGTACAGGCAAATCTCCTACTTCTCTTTATAGACTATTTTCTTTAGTATAAATAGAGTAATACTACTAAGGGAGGGGGAAAGTCACTCCTCCAATCCTTTACCATCAAAGAAGCTGTGAGCCTAAGCCCACAACTTCTCCAACTTTTATCCCACCCGTTCAAACATATAAGCACTATCTTTAACATCTTTAAACATAACCTGGTCACCAATTTTTACACGTTCCTTCATAAATCCGGTCACCTTTAGCTTCTCAGTTAGCTCAACTAACACCACTTGATAAGGTGCTAAATCAACATATTCTGGTGGAGCGATATGAATCGTTGTGTAGCTGTAGACAGTGCCACTGTTGGGTACGTCCACCTTTTCAAATTCTGAAGAACGACATGTGGGACAATAGTATTTACTCGTAATAGATTCATATCCGCATTTCTTACATTTATATGCTTCCATATCGTTACACCCTCTCCAAGATGTGAACGGTGGAATACGATCCCGTTCCGCCTAAATTTTGCGCTAATCCAATCCTAGCCCCATCAACCTGATTCGGTGCTTTTCCACGTAATTGCAGTACGATTTGATAAATTTGAGAAATCCCTGTTGCCCCGATAGGATGACCTTTTGATAATAAGCCACCACTTGTATTAATCGGTACCTCACCATTTGGCTTTGTTTTACCTTGTTCTACAGCTAAATATCCTTCTCGTTTTGCAAAAAATCCTAATTCTTCAGAGGAAAGAATCTCCGTCATCGAGAAGCAATCGTGAATTTCGACTACATCAATATCCTTCGGCCCAAGTCCTGCTTTCTCATACGCGATTCGACCAGATTCTCCTACAGCAGGAATCGATAAAAGTTCGACCGTATCTTGCATTTGTGTTGGACCGGAAGCTTGTGCACTTGCCAATACGTGAATATCCGATTTTTTCTTAGAAAGTACGATTGCTGATGCTCCATCCGTTGTCGGCGAGCAATCAAACAATCCAAGTGGCTCAGTAATCATTCGCGCAGCCATAATTTCCTCCATAGAAGTTGCCTTTTTAAACTGAGCTAGTGGATTATTTAACGCATTCTCTCTATTTTTCAACGCTACCATGGCAAGATGTTCTTTAGTTGCTTCGGTTTCATAAATATACCGATTAGCAAGTACACCAAAGAAACCTGGGAATGTTAATCCAGCATGTTTTTCATTGGAATCATTATCCATAGCTGCATTAATTGCTTTCGTTACCTCAGAGGTGGACACATGTTTCATCTTTTCCACTCCAGCGACTAATACAGTCTCATACTCACCACTCATGATTCCTAAAATAGCTTGCCTTATTGCTATTCCGCCTGATGCACATGCACCTTCCACTTTTGCCGTCGGGATATAACCCAGACCTAAGTCGTTCGCAATAATCGCCCCTAGAATTTCCTGGTTATAAATCGAACCGCCCATAAAGTTCCCAACAAATACCGCATCTACTCTAGGATTTCCAGCATCATGTAACGCTTCTATAGATGCATCTAACAATAAATCCTTTAACGTGCGGCTTTCTAATTTTCCAAATTGAGTCATTCCAATACCATGAACATATACACTCATTCTTTCACAACTCCCACCGCTTCAAGATGCTGTTTCTTTAACTCCCTCTTCAGTATCTTTCCATATGAACTTTTTGGAAGACTTTCAACAATATACACTTCTTTCGGTTTCTTAAAGCTAGCTAAGTGTTGCTTACATAGCTCAATTAACTCGTCTGCATCGACAATCTCTGTTCCATTTGGCACAACATAAGCGACAATAGATTCTCCCCATTTGTCATCAGGAACACCGATCACACACGTTTCTTTCACACCGGTATGTTTATTCAATACCTCTTCTACTTCACGAGGATAAATATTGACACCACCAGATATAATTACATCTTTAATTCGGTCGACAATATGTAAATACCCTTCTTGATCAACCCAGCCTAAATCTCCAGTCTGCAACCAACCATTAACCAGCGTCTTCTCTGTCGCTTCTTTATTATTCCAATACCCTTGCATAACCAAGGGACCTTTACACACAATTTCCCCAACTTCCCCGGTGGGTAGTTCTTTTCCATCTTGATCAACAATCTTCATTTCTACAAAGGGACCTGTTCTTCCACAGGATTCCAAACGATTGGATAATTCATTTCTTGGCATGACCGTAATACACATGGGCGCTTCAACCTGCCCATAAGTCTCAACAAACTTGGTTCCAAGCTTCTCTAGTGCTAACTTCAATTTACTAGCAGCGATTGGAGAGCCCGCCATATTAATTGATTTCACCCCAACCATTTTACTAGGATCAAATCCTGGATGTTGAATCATCAAATTTACCATTGTTGGTACTAGAAAAATGACGGATACATTGTCCCTAGCAATATCATCAATAAAATCTTCTGGGTTAAATTTATTGTAGATAACTTGTGTGGTCCCGTGTAACCAAGCGACATGGGATAAGAAATTAGCACCATGGGTTAACGGTGCAACATGTCCAATCACATCCTGATTATTAACTTCACATACTAAACTCAACGATAGTGCTCCTGCTAAAATATTCTTATGACTAAGCATAACTCCCTTTGGATTCCCAGTTGTTCCAGAGGTATACATGATAGCAAATATATCATTCTCATCTACAGTTTCCGTCACAACTTCCCCTTCATATTCTGCCAACACTCGTTCATAGTCCTCACCAACATAAAGACTTTCCACCTCTACCTCAATCGGATTAATCAGATCTTTTTCTCCAATTAAAATAGCTAAATTCGCATCCTCTACCTGAAATTTATGCTCATTTGGATGAAGCTTATAATTAAGTGGTACTTTAATAAACCCTCCATATGCAGCAACAAGATCCAGCTCTACATACTCTAGCCGATTCGACATGAGAACCCCAAAACGGTCTCCTTTTTTTAGTCCCTTACGTTTAAGAAATGATGTGATTGCCATAGCCCGTGTGTACAGTGTACGGTAGCTAATCGATTTGTCTCCAAACTTTACTGCAATTTTATTCGAATAGGCACGAATAACTTTATACGCTTGTGATCCTATTGTCTCCATAATGCTCATTCCCCCCTTTGTGTAAATTGAAATACTGGAAGATTCCACATAGGATCAATCCTTCGTTGTAAATGAATATCACTTGTAGGTTGAATGACATACTCCATCGTGACAGCCGTTGGATTCTCACCACGCAGGAAGTGGCCACCAGAAATCGTCCCATTACTATCTACATAAAGGCCATGATAATGAATATCCAACTCCCCCTTTGCATCTAATCCGATAAATCCCGTACCTGCCAACAACTCCACTGGATTTTCCAAATAAATCGGCTCAGAATAACCGATTTCCCCTTGTTCATTTAGCGCAATCTGGACTAATCCTACTCTGGTTAAGGAGCCGATACACTGAAAGGTTGCTGTTTGAATACCATGCTCTTCACATACTTGAATAATGCCTTCGAATAAATCCACATCTTTCGTCAATCTACCCATTACACACTGGTCGTTCGTACCGACAACACTTTGGATTTGTTCGGCAGAATAGGTTTTAGCCAATATCGACACCTCCATCCACACGTAATGTCTGTGCCGTCGTATAACCAGCTGAAGGAGAAGCAAAATAACATACCGCTTCGGCAATATCATCTGGTGTCCCCATCCGCTTAATCACTTGCTGATCAAAATTATAGTCAAGACCTTGGGTAATACCTGTTTCAGTAGCACCAGGCGCCACCGAATTACAGGTAATGCCATACTCGCCTAATTCTTTAGCAATCCATTTTGTTAATGCAATTAATGCACCCTTTGAAGCGGCATATGCTGGCCCTGAACGGCCTTTTTTCGAGCCTTGATGACTAGATAGTACACCACCATTGATTCCAGAAACGGAGCTAATATTAATAATTCGACCATACTTATTTGCCAACATATGCGGATACACCACTGCCTGCGAGAATAGATACGCTGCCTTAACATTTGTATCCATATCACGATGCCAGATTTCCTCTGTCGTCTCTTCTAAATCAACTCTCCCACATGTTCCAGCATTATTTACTAAAATATGAACCTGACCATATTCCCTTATCGTATCAGCCACCACTTCTTGGACAAAAGAGGCATCCCGAATGTCACCTAATTTCTCCAATATCCTAACATCCTCACGAATGGTACGAATTTTCGCTATCGTTTCTTCACAAGACTTCAAATCTACTAATGTGATGTTCACACCTCGTTCTGCTAACCTGCATGCAGATGCACCTCCAATACCACCTGCGGCACCCGTTATAATAGCCACTTGCCCTTTTAAATCCACAGTAAAATCTCTCCCTTCAACTATTAATCTACATTTAATAAATCTGGTAAGAAGTTAGATATAGCAGGAATATACGTAATGCACAGCAATACCATTATTGCTACGATAACGAATGGAATAATTGCCTTCGATACATCTACTAGAGATGATTTGGATATTCCACTTGCAACATATAAATTCAGTCCAACTGGAGGAGTAAATAATCCGATTGCTAAATTAACCGTCATAAACACACCAAATACCGTTGGATCAATGTCAAAAAATAAAATAACTGGTAACAATATTGGCACGAATATATACAATGCAGATATCGCATCGATAAAAGCTCCTGCAATTAGGAGGATGATGTTAATCAAAAGTAAAATCACAATAGGATTTTCTGATATACTTAATAAAGCATTTGAAATATCTCTAGCTATCTGTTCCGTCGTAATGATATATGCAAAAATAGATGCTGTACTAACAATGAACATCACGACTGCTGTTTGTACCGACGCATCAACAAAGATCTTGTAAAGCTTCTTCCAAGTTAATTCACGATAAATAAAAGCCCCGACAAAAAGTCCATAGAACACCGCAACTACTGCTGCTTCAGTAGGAGTAAATTTACCTCCGTAAATCCCACCTAAAATAATGACTGGAATCAATAATCCCCATAATGCTTGATAAAATGATTTACCGACTTCAGGTAGTGACGCACGCTCTGTCGTTGCTGCTATTTCTCCATCCAGATTTGCCTCATCTGTAGTAAGCTTCCGTTCACTGCGATCACTTCTCCAGCGAACATATATCATCGCTAGAACCAATCCAATTCCTAATAAAACACCTGGTACAATACCAGCTATAAACAATCGACCAATCGACACTGGAATTTGGTCTCCCGCTACAACCGCAAAGACAATAAACGCGATACTCGGTGGAATTATAATGCCAATCGAACCAGAACTAGCTACTAAACCTGCAGCTGTTTCTTTCTTATAACCATTTTTCACTAAAGCAGGGATGAGAATTCCCCCAATAGCTGCAACTGTCGCTGGCCCTGAACCAGAGATTGCCGCAAAGAATACCGCTACAATAACGGTAATAAATACAATGCCACTTTTATAATGTCCAACTAAAGCTTGTGCAAAATTAATTAATCTTTTGGAGATGCCGGAATGCTCCATAATGACACCAGCTAAAATGAAAAAAGGAATCGCAAGTAATGTAAATTTAGCAACACTTGCGTACATAATATCCGCTATCAGGTTAAACCCTCTTGTACCAAGCGTAACGAATAGAACCATCATCGAGGAAACAGCAAGAGAAAGGCCAATCGGTATTCTTAATAAAATAAGTAAAAAGAATACGCCGAATAGTAATAATGCAATCATGTTGTCCCCTCCTGGCTTAGTTCTTTCCACTCTTTTATAACCGCTTCAACTGAACGGATCGCACATAATAATGCTCCGATAGGTAATCCCAAAGAGAATATCCAACGTGGCCAACCTAATGCTGGAGTCGTTGAATTCATATCCAGTTGAAATTGAACCATTTCAAAACCAAAATAACTAAATAGTCCAAAGATACTAACCGAGATTACACCGATTATAATCGTAAGTATTCGCTTCAGTGATTCTGGCGATTTATCATAAATCAAGGAAAATCCAAGGTGCGCGTTCTTACGCACCCCAATAGATGTTCCAATAAACGTTAACAAGACAAATAAATTGATAGTTACCTCTTCCGTAAAAGACAATGAAAGGTCGAAAAAATTTCTAGTGATAACATTACTAAAAGCGATAATCGACATAACCACTAAAGCAAGAACAACTATAATTTCTTCCAAACGGTTAAACCATTTAGCCACGTCGTTACCTCCTTTCGATTTAAGGGGTAAATGCCTCTAATAAATCCGCACCCCAAATAGCTTCATATTTATCGTAGACTGGTTGAACAGTTTCTTTAAACAACGCAAGTTCTTCTTCAGTTGGATAGTAGAATTGCATCCCTTTTTCTTCTAATTCAGTAATTTGTTCTGCCTCTACCTTTCGTGCTAGTTCCACCTGATAGTTAGCAGCTTCTGCCCCTAATCTCGTAATTAATTCTTGATCTTCTTCACTCATGGAATCAAATAGTTTTTTATTAATCCCTAACACTAATGGATCATAAGAATAGTTCCACATAGAAATATAATCTTGAACTTCTTCTAATCGAGAAGAGTGGATGACATCAATTGGGTTTTCCTGTCCATCAATTGTATTCTGTTGAAGCGATGTGAAAACTTCTGAGAATGTCATGGTTGATGGATTTGCTCCAAGTTCACGCCATAAGTCTGTGTACATCGTAATTCCAGGGATTCGAATTTTAAGCCCCTTAATATCCTCCGGAGTCTTAATTTCGCGAACACTATTGGTTACTTGACGGAAGCCATTCTGACCATAACCAAGAGGCTCTACACCAATTTCCCTTAAAATCTCCTTCAATGCTTCTCCACCATCACCATTAAACACTTCATCCACTTCATCTAAGTCTTTAAATAGAAATGGTGCACTTGCTACACCGAAACGCTCATCTAAAATCGAATAGATGATAGTTGAGTTAAAGGTTAAATCGATATTTCCCTTAGAAAGAAGCTCTACTGCTTTTCCCGAATCCCCTCCAGATAATTGTTCATTCGGAAACACTTCCACTGTAATACGGCCATCGGTTTCTGCCTCTAAATCTTCTGCAAGCTTCTCAGCCGCTTGATACCAAGTCGAAGTATCAGTAACCGTAACAGACATTTGGAGCTTATACTCCTTCTCTCCATCTGAATTCGAACCCGATGAACAGGCACTTACAAGAGAAATGACACACGCGAAAACTAGCATACTAATAATCTTATTCAATAACATTACCCCCCATAGTTTAATCCTTTATTAAGTATTCATAAATAAAATCCACAATGTGAAGCGCTTCCATTTTATCAGAAAGCCCAGCTCTATCAATCCCCAACTTCATCTGTAACAAACACCCTGGATTGGTCGTAATAATAATTTGTGAATCCGTATCTTTCACATTCTCCATTCGATCATCTAAAATCCTCATAGACATATCTTCATGTATCAGATTATAAATACCTGCTGAGCCACAGCATTGATCTGCCCCTTTTAGCTCGACAAAGTCTACATTTTCAATAGATTTTAAGATTTCCCTAGGTTCATTTACAACATGATTTACATTTCGTAGGTGGCAAGAATCCTGATAAGTAATGGTAATCTTCTCGCCTCCGGTATAACGTAAAGATAAATCCATTATTCCTTGCTTATATAGCAGTGATGTAATATCAACCGTTTTTCTAGAAAAAGCCCTTGCCTTGTCCAAATAATCTGGTTCATCCTTCAAGAGATGCTCATACTCGGATAAGAATGCTCCACAGCCTCCAGCATTATTCACGATATAATCCACTTCGTTCACATCAAAACTGTCTAAATTTTTTCTTGCGTTTTTCTTTGCCTTTTCTAGTTCTCCACTATGTCCATGTAGTGCACCACAACATACCTGGTTTTCCGGGACCCAAACATCACAACCTACCTTTTGCAGTAGCTTAATGGTTGCTTCATTTGTCTTGAAAAAGACCGAATTCATTAAGCACCCAGTAAAAAATGCTACCCTAGTCGACTTCTTCTCCGCAGGAAATACTCCACCTTGAATAGTTCGTTTCTTTTCTATTGGCGGTAACACCCTTTCCATGCCTTTCAATATATCAGGGAAAAAGGAAAGGATATTCATCTTCCGAGTAAGCGCTTGCATTCCAGACCTTTGATAAAACCGCACTAATCCCACGGTTTTTTCCATTTTATTTGGTTCTTGAAATAAGTGATCAAAGGCAACCTTTCTAACAACTTTCTCTTTAATAGATGGCTTCTTTTCCCGCTGGATTACATCTCTCGCATGTTCTAACAAATGTCCATATTCCACACCAGCCGGACATGCAGGTTCACATGCTCTACACCCTAGGCATAAGTCTAATGATTCCGCTATCGAGTCATCAAACGGAATATCACCATCCCGAACTGCTTTCATCATCGCGATTCTACCTCTAGGTGATTGGGCTTCATTATAATTGGAATGAATATAGGTTGGACAAGCAGGTAAACAGAATCCACAGCGCATGCAATCTAATAGCTTTTCTTCTTCCAAGTTCTCTTGAAATCCTCTTTGAATTTGCTCGGACAATGCTAAGTTAGACATTAGACATCACCAAACGTTCCTTAGTTGATTTAGCAAACATCTTTCCAGGATTCATGATATTCATTGGATCAATACCTTGCTTGATTGCTTTCATAACCTGGATTCCTGCCTCACCAATTTTCCACTCTAAATAAGGAGCTTTCATCTCGCCAACCCCATGCTCTCCCGTAATAGTTCCTCCGAGTTCGATCGAAGCGTGAAATATTTCCTCAAATGCCTGTTCCACCCTCTCCATTTCCTCTTTATCTCGTAAGTCCGTTAAACAAGTCGGATGTAAATTCCCATCACCAGCATGACCGAATGTACGGATGGTTACATTGTACTTCGCAGCAATTCGGATAATCTCTCGAACCATTGGTGCAATGTTAGACCTCGGTACAGTGGCATCCTCCAATATCGTTGTTGGACGAAGTTTTGCTAATGCGGATAATGCCTCACGTCTTGCAGAGCGCAAATCCTCTGCCTCTTCATCCGACTCTGCCTTTCGCAACTCGATTGCCCCATGTTCTGAACAAATTTGATACATTTTATCCATATCTTTTTCAACCGATTCAAGTGGGCCGTCTTGTTCTATTAATAGAACCGCTTCACAATGAGTAGGAAGGCCAATTTGCTTATAATCTTCTATCACCTGAACAGTTCCTTGATCCATAAACTCCAGTGTCGTTGGAATGATTCTCGCTGCTAAGATAGCCGACACAGCTTCGGCTGCCTCTTCTAATGTTTGAAACATCGCAAGAATTGTCTCTTTAAATGGTGGCTTTGGAATTAATTTCAACGTAGCTTCGGTAATAACAGCTAGTGTTCCTTCTGATCCAACTAGTAAACTAGTCAAATCATAACCTGCAACATCTTTTGCTAGTTTGCCCCCAGTTCGAATAATATCCCCATTGGGTAAAACGGCTTCTAACCCTAAAACATAATCTTTAGTTACACCATACTTGAGACCACGTAGCCCACCAGAATTTTCACTTATATTTCCTCCAATAGTTGAAATTTTCAGTGAACTCGGATCAGGAGGATAGAATAAATCAAGTCCTTCTACATAATCAATTAGCGTTTTCGT
The DNA here is from genome assembly GCF_018310345.1 of Ornithinibacillus massiliensis. GTDB lineage: Bacteria > Bacillota > Bacilli > Bacillales > Amphibacillaceae > Ornithinibacillus > Ornithinibacillus massiliensis. The sequence goes on along the minus strand of NZ_JAGXBY010000001.1, from coordinate 848,605 downwards.
TATAACGCCTGGTTGTACGGTTACCGTCAAATTCTCTTGATCCAACTCCAGAATTTGATTCATATTCTTAAAGAGTAACACCACCCCGCCACTTGATGGGCTTGTTCCTGCTGATAAGTTAGTACCAGATCCTCTTGGAACAATCGGGATATGATGCTCCGCACACATTTTTACAATCGCAGCTACCTCATCTCTATTCCGAGGTGCAAGAACCAAATCCGGCAAGGCTTGGAAGTTGGCAGTTGCATCATAGGAATATGCTAGTCTTGCTGCATTGGAATATTCTACATTTTCAATCCCACAAATTGCTTGAAAGGACTGAATTAAGTTTTCCGTAATTATAGATATCCCCCTCTATCTCAATATATTGGCGCCTTGAAATTTATTATATTATTCAGAATCATAGAAATCTATATACCAGAGAACAAATATAATAAGGGTTTTAAGAATATTTTTTGTGCTACAGCACAATTTATCAGACTTATTCACTTAAAAAACGATAACCAATATACAAAATGACTAGATGATGTATTTTACTAGTCTTTAATCCTGTTAATTCTTCTATTCGTTTTAAGCGATAAAGCAATGTATTTTTATGAATATGTAATTCCTTTGCCGTTACTTGATTAGACATATCATTTCGAAACCAACTTGTCAGTGTTTGTAGCAATATCACTTCACTTTTTAGTGGTTCTATCGTTCGTTTGATAAAATTATTCTTAGTGACATCATCTAATGCCTGCTGTAAAATATCGAAGCGTAGTTCTTCCTCAAATACAATTGGTTTCTCATTGGAGGCTGCCTCACACGCCCGGTCTGCTTGTTCAAATGAGAGGTACAATTGTTCATAAGATGTAACTTGTCCAACACCCACTACCATCTCTATTTTCAATGTCTTCTCCATATCTCGGATAAAATTCACCAATTTTTGTTGTAGGATATTTTGATTGAATTTATCAGTTAGCAGCATTAATAGCTTATCCTGCCCCCACCTGATAAATAGTGTGTCCCCATCTTGATCCCAAACCGTATGTAATAGATTGATATCCTTGTAGGAGAATTGTAAAGTGGATAGATTGTTCTTTAATACTAATACTCGTTCATATTTACTCATATGAATACTAAAAAAACGACTTCGTTCCAAAAGAGATTTGGTCACTTCTTTAGAATTTATCCAATCGAACACAAAAAACTCTAGCTCACGTGCTTGTCTCTCTTCATTTGCTTGAATAATAGAATCCTGTACAAAAAGCTCCGCAACCTTTTGTACCAACATGGCAAAAGGCTGTACTACCTTAGGCTCCCCAGTAATTCCTATACAACCAATTGGCTTTTCCTCAATAATAATTGGTAAAACAACCCCCTTGCGTACACCTTTTAATGTTGATGTCAATTCCTCTGTCATAAACATATTTTGCTTCGTTTGCATAGCTAACAAAGCACCTTCATGAAAATCATTTATTCTTGATGGATCACTACTAGCAACGATAATCCCATCTTGATCCGTCAAAATGACATCCTCATTAATTAAGCGCTGTACTTCTTGAACAACTCGCGAATAAAATCTTCCTGTATGGAAAAGTTCGCTCATTCCCCATTCCTCCTTTATACTGGCCATTTGACAGAGACATTAGATAATTTGCTTGTAGCACAAAATTTCCGCACTATTACATTTGTTAATTCGACATAATTAGACAGATTCCTTTAAATAGCGATATTGTTTTACAAAAACAAATCCCACTAAGCATCTCCTAGTGGGATTTGTTAATACATTCTTCTTCCATTATATAAGTTAAAGCACTTTCCATCGTATCGACTATAATTCTTGAAAATAGCATTCTGATTTCCTTAACTCACCTCCCTTCTAACCTTGTATCTCCTATACATACTCTCACTAGCTCCCGTACCGAAAACAATCCCAACGATAATAAAGATAAATCCAATTACATGAAACAGATGTATCATTTCGCCCAAAAAGATAGCTGCACCAATTAACGCAAATAAGGTGTTTAAATTGAGAAAAATGGCTGACTCTGCAGGTCCTACCTTCTTTATCGCATAGTTATATGTCATATGACCGAATGCCGTAGCAAAGATAGCACTAAAGATAAAGATAGAAGCCATTTTCCAATCTACTAAACTCGCTAATTCGGTAAAGTCTTTCTTTAATATAAAACTATACAATATAATACAAACTGAACCAACCATCATCATATAACCAGTAAGTAGTCTTGGATCAAATGATGGCTTTAACTTACTTATAAACACAAAACTCAAGCCTTGTACAACGATACCTAAAAACACAAGCAAATCCCCTATAGAGACAGCTGCAAATCCATCTTCCCCTACTAATGTCGTAATCACCACACCTACAAATCCGAGGATAAACCCAAATACTCTCCACCGTGATACAAACTGTTTTAATAGTATTCCTGAAATAATCATCGTAATTAATGGAGCCATCCCGATAATTAAACTACCATTGACAGCAGACGTAATTTCTAAGCCAACCGCAATAAATATATGATGGAGCACAACATTAAAAACGGATATGGATAAAATAATCTTCCATTCATTTTTATACGGGAGACGAAAAATCCCTAACCCATAACATCCAATTAATACCGCAACTCCTGCAACTAAAATTCTAAATCCAGTTATTAATATCGGATCAAAGCTAATGACTAACATTTTTAACGCAGAGACATTTAAACCCCACATGAACATAACTACTAGTAAAATGATATAAAGCTTTTTCAAGATGTCCTCTCCCATCTGACTGTCTTCCATTTAGAACCTTACTTCCACAACTTTAGAAACGTTTAATATCTGCCAACTCCCTAAATAATCGTGTTCCTCTAATCCAATTTATCACTATTTATTCGACTATTTTGCGTAAAATCCCTTTAATTTCATTTTATAAAATTCGTCGTTATACTACTGCACCGAATACGAATAGCTTTTAGTCAACTATAAACAAAGTCCTCCCACTCTCTTTAATCGTCTCGATAGAAAAGACATGTGAATGATTAGGAGAAAAATTCCCTTTATCAATCCAATAAGGAAGACACCTACTCTATTAACTGGATTGAGCCTTTTTATCGATTAATTCCATAAAATTTCTGATTTGCTAACCCTCATTTAAATTTATTACTACATGAAAAACCGACTACTATAAATCCGGTTGGTCACCGTTTTATACTAGCCGATTAGTCGTTACCTTCAACACATTCATTCTGCCACATCTTTCTAACATTCTGTCATAGTTTATCTCTTTCGGAATAATCGTCTTGTTAATCTTTCACCTCAAATGTATCAATAATCAAATACCCTCTCTCCAAAGCTGGCTGGAAGTAGTGCATATACCGTCGTTGAAACTTCTCTAGGTAGTCCTTCTCTTTTTGAAGCTCCTCCTTATTGCAGTTTACTAAAATGAGAATTAACTTTGCTCTTACATGATTCCTTCCAGTATAGAGGTTAATATCATTAAGCATGTTTTGAATTCGGTCCACATTTGCCATGCTGAATGGTGAATACATCATCTTAAAGAAGTAATGCATTCCGTCTACATGTAGAAAGGCATTGTAAATTCTTCGCTTCTCAATGATGTGTTGATCCGGAATATCAATTCTTACATGATAAGCGATATCTTCTAGTGGGAGTCCTAGGTTGTGAGCAACCTGTTTCAGAGCTTGTCGTTCAATGTTTTCCTCTAGATCCGTACTCGTTCCTTTAATTAGCTTACTATGTTCCTGTTTAAATGTAGGAATGGCTTCATTTTCTTCTGGGGTCTTAGTAGGGGATTCCTTACTGGAGTAGGACATGACTTCATCGTCATTTTCTTTTTCCTTTTCCGAAGCGGGGACAACATTAGCTGCCGTGTTTATCGTAACCGTTTGGTTGCTCAGTTGGTTGGATATCTGATTCATGGAATTCACCATAAATGTAAGCATTTCTTGTTTGAAATGACTATATTCTACGCTTAGTCTGTTATTGACTTCTGTTAATTCCTCCTGTTTTTCTTCCACCCGCTTCATTTTCTTCTCCACAGAGAATATCCTTCCCAAGCTCAACTTATCAAAGGAAAAACTAAGACCAACTAATGCGATGAGCATGATTAAAGCAACATGCTCAGGGGATAAAACGATATTCTTATATAACGACCAGATGATGATGGAACTGATGAAGATGAGAATTAGGATGATGATGAGGTGGTGGAAACTGATTTTTGTTTTTTTCATAATTCCCCTCCTGGTGTTTGAGCAGTTTTAAATTTGTATTTAGTACTATCATATGGTTGATTGTATTTAAAGATTACTTGGTTAGGTATTTGGTGATTATAATGCGGTTTAAGTACTATTTTCGATTTTAATTGCATGAATAAAGAATCATATCCTCTCAAAGCAATCCGTTATTCTATGATAAAACAACATGAGCAATGAAAGAAGAGCTAAATGCTATTATCAAACAACTTGAAGAAATCAAATCATAAAATTATTAGGAAAGTGGTATTAACAAATTATGGTGGAACGGAACAGGTTACTGTTTCACCCCTTTTTGTGAACTACGATTAGTTTGTGATGATGTATATCAGTCTATAATCGTGCTTTGGTTAACCTACCTTCTCCAAAAAGTACTGCATATAACTTTTTCTAAAATTCGAGTGTTCCTATTCCTTATACATGGATTGAATATTTGCCATTCGGCAGATAGAAATAGAGATGGTATCTTATTCTTCAAACATATAAGTTTGTAATGTTACCTCTACATTAATAAGGTTTTATCAACTACCACTCTTCTATAAACCGAAGCCACTTTAGTTTAATACCATTTAACTAACAATCCACCTTGTAATCGCATCAACAAATACGATTACAAGGTGGATTGTTGTATTACTCATATCCCGTTTTCAATAACTACTATTATTCATCTGGCCCTAAAAAATCGCTATATCCTTTTATTTTTTATTAATTCATACCCTGTTTGTTCTAGAGCATATGCTACTCCCCGTTGAAGAGTAGAAAAGGAAGTAATAGCTGACATATCAATTTCTGATTGGCTAATTTTAATACTTAATTCCTTCGATATCCCAACTAAAACACACTCTCCCCCGAGCAAGCGAATTGCCTGAACTAAGCTCTGAATGCAGCTAATGGTATATGCATCAATATTGGTTAATCCAGTTAAATCAATCAAAAGGTAATTCGCTTGTTGTCTAGAAATCTCTACTAATGCCTTTTCCATTAAATCTGATATCCGTTCCTCATTAAAGTTTCCAATTAAAGTGGTAACTAAAATCCCCTGTAAAACTGGAATGATTGGTGCGGATAACTCTCTAACCAAAGAGGTTAATTCTGCTGTTCTTTCATTCACCTTTTTCTCTAATTCTTGAATATATCTGGTTTCGGTCTGCCTAGTTAATTCATGAATATTTTGGGTAACGGTGATGGAAGAAGGATAGATTTCAATTTCATCGTACGGATCACCGTTCAATTGACTTTTTCTAATGTTATACCACATATTTTCCTTCAATAATCCGGCAAAAATACCTGCCCAATGACTTGGTAATAGAACACCTGCTTTGTCACGGTCCGAATGTTTAAAAATCCGGTGTTCCCAACTATTTGTTAGCCGGATAACTGCTCGCTTCTCCTTAAAGGAGTAATCCGCAAGCATGAAGTTACCCCATCCAGAATTCCTATAAACATCATTGTATTCTTTAAGAACTTGTTCTATATCTGTACGACCTTCATAATAACTACTTACAAGATGCCCCATTCGATAACCTGTGGCTTCAAATACCGTCTTTGATACCTCTGATCCTGAAACTTCCTCAATTGTATTCATAAATAGTTCAATGGCAGATTCCCAAAACAATAGTATCGGAGCTCCATCAAGAGTTAACTGCCCTTCATGAGTATGCCAAATAAAGTTGCTCGATTTCACTTGTACGCTTACTTTTGAATTTGTCATCTTCCACCTCACGAGATATTAGATATAAATTATGTAGGTATGTAGCCAAAAATAATATTCTTATTATAGCATAAGTTCAATAATCTTTATTTTTCAAAATTCCAGGGTAATAGACAGGGAATTCCAGAGTTAGTCCAAGAATTAAGTAGGATTATCTAGTATTCGCTGATTATTAATTTCGTTAAAAGTAAGCCAATAGGTAATTGTATATGGTAACTTAATAGTGAGCCACCATAGCAATTGAAAACTGAACTACTTTTGACATGACATCTCAAAGTGGGATAGTGTAACTAACTGTTTAATTCCATAGCATAATAGTTCATCAAATAATTCCTCATAAAATTGAAGTCCTTCTTCATTTGGTTCTGTTTCGTCACCAGTAAAACTAGCTAACAATATTCTTTAATAGGATACGAGTAAAATCACTTCATCTCGCTTATGTCATAACCTCATCTATACACTATAAGCTATTATATTCCTATAGTTTTGCTAAAATCTTCTAATAATTAAGGAATTGTGTCTATTATAATCTATCATCTTAATTACATATCGAATCCCATTTAACAAGCAAACTTCAATTTTTTTACACTCATCCTTAACTATTAATCGCTTTGAACTTCCCTTATTTTATAAACTATCCTTTTTAAATAAGGTTCTATTATAAAGCACCAACACCTATTTTACACAAGGTGTCAAATCTTGCACCCCATCCTAAATTTGAGCTTGCTACAATAAAGGTAGATAATGAAAGTGCTTGCGAGACATAAGAAAAGCAAACTTCCAAGGGAGGAAATTGTGTTGAAAGCGAATCGATTAAGCTTAGTACATTCTTTGTTTTCTATCATTAATGAGAATGATGAAAACGAAAACAATACAATTCATTAAAATAAACACAGCAAGTCTCTATTTCATTGATAGCATTATTTGTTCTATCTACAACATAGCCTGGAAACAAAGTTTGTCTCAAATCATTAACCACGACCTATAATAAGAAAAATTGGCTGCTATGATTTCGGCCTAATACCGACTTCATAGCAGCCAATACTACTTACTAGTAGTTAAACTTAGAATAGCCTTACATAGTCAAGATTGGTTTAATAGTAATTCCTTTTCCGGAATCAGCGAATGCCTCATTTATTTCTTCTAAGTCATAGAATTTTACTAATTTATCAAATGGGAACTGGCCATTTTTATAATACTCGATAAGTTGTGGAATGAATAATTGTGGGATAGCATCTCCTTCAACTACCGCTACAATTGATCTTCCTTCGTTCAATAAGTCTTGTTGTACGTTTAATGTTACTTCTCCAGTTGCACCGACAACAGCAACTGTACCTAAGCTACGAAGTGATTGAACAGATTGCACAACTACTGGTGAAACGCCAGTGGTTTCAACTGCATAATGAGTTCCGCCATCTGTGATTTTTCTAATCTCTTCTACTGTATCTACTTTAGATCCGTTGATGACATGTGTTGCGCCTAATTCTTTCGCAAGTTCTAAACGATTTTCATGTACATCTACAGCAATGATTTTAGAGCAGCCTCTAATTTTAGCAGCCATTACAGCACTTAAGCCTACAGCTCCACATCCAAATACAGCAATTGATGATCCGAATTCTGGTTGTAATTTATTGATAACAGTACCTGCTCCAGTTTGGATTCCACATCCTAATGGTCCAAGAAGTCTAAGGTCAACTTCTTTATCCACTTTTACTACGTTTCTTTCGTTAGAAACAGCATACGTACCAAATGAAGACTGACCAAAGAAAGTAGAAACCTCTTGATCTCCTTGAGAGATACGATGCGTACCATCTTGCATTTTACCACCGAAGTTGAACTCTGTTAAATAGATACAAGAAGCAGGATGGCCAGTTAAACAATTCTCACAATGTCCACAAGATGAGAAAGATAAAACAACATGGTCACCTGGCTCAACGGTTGTAACACTAGAGCCAACCTTTTCAACAATACCAGAACCTTCATGCCCTAGCACCGCTGGAAGTTGCACCGGAATAATTTGATCACGCGCAACAGCATCTGTATGACATACACCAGCTGCAACAACTTTAACTAGAACTTCATTTGCCTTTGGTTCAGCAAGCTCAACATTTTCAATTTTGAACTCTTGTCCTTTTTCGTGAACAACTGCACCTTTAATTTGCATCTTACATCTACCCCCTATTTATGTAATACATAATAATTATAGGTAATAAAATATCAAACGTAAAAATAAACGACTTTTGTCATTTTTTGTCGAAACCGCTACCACATAGGCGCTATAGCCATTAAACCATACAAAAAAATATTATTTTCCTCGCTAAATTTCCCCCAACCAGTAGCTCCTATGCAAGGAAAATTTATCCTGCTAAAGTCTAATTCTAGGATGGTTGCCTGTACGCTGGTCTACTCATATAAACGATTTTCGCTGCTTGAATAATTCCCCCTCTAATCCCCCCAAGCAACTCCGGCTTAAGCTCCAAAACGGCCGGCTACTTTTACTCTGGATTTTCCTCGGACTAGGCCATTCCACTTTCCTTTTTGCTTTAAACGACCTGGTCTTTCGCGCGAAAATTACTGGATTTCGCGCGGGGTTGGCTGGATTTCGCGCGAGGCTGACTGGATTTCGAGGGGGCTGTCTGGAATTCGTGCGGGCTTGACTACGTTTCGCTCGGGGCTGGCTGCGTTTCGCGCGGGACTGGCTACTTTTCGCTCGGGGCTGGCTGCGTTTCGCGCGACCTCATATGAATTTCGCGCGACACTGTAGTACTCGCGCGATTTCTGGACATGTTCGCGCGATTTCCCTTGACTCTCGCGCGAATACCGAACGTTCTCGCGCGATTTTTCCATAAACCCGCGCGAAAATATAGAAGCTGCTAACCTAACAAGGATAGGAGCTAAATCTGGCATCCTCTCCAATAGCCAACTCCTATTGAAATAAGCACCCTTACCTTTCTCCCATCCCCTTATAGGTATTTAGACCTATTTTTCATTTTGATAAAACCTTCATTATTTCGATAACAAACGTAATGGTTGCGTTTTCTTTTAATATTTAAAATTACCATATATAAAGGAATTTTTAGAAAATATCTAGTCAAAGGAATTTTCATGTGGTAGAATCCTTTAAAATCAAAAATTTCTAATTCAACTACATAACAATTTAGAAGGTGATACATTCCGCAGATGTAAATGGGTTTCGTTTAGCGTTTCGATTTTGTAATTACAATGAACATAATATTTAAAGGAGCGTGCTGGTAATGGCTTATACACTTATCAAAAATGGTACATTAATCGATGGAAATGGCGGACAACCAATTGTGGATGCTTGCGTTTTAGTAAAAGATAATGTGATTCAAGCAGCGGGAAAATTGGCTGACATTCAAATTCCAAGTGAAAATGTTACGGAAGTTGATGTAAATGGTGGATTTATTTTACCTGGGTTTATCGATACGCATGTACATATGATGTTCGAGGTTGGACCGGTGGAAAAACAAGTAACCACGCCTTTTTCATACCGGTTTTACCAGGCTACTCAATTTATGAAACGAACACTCGATGCTGGTATTACAACTGTACGTGATGCAGGAGGAACGGATGCCGGTGTCAAACAGGCCATAAAGGATGGTATCGTGCCAGGACCACGAATGCAAATTAGTATCACTCCACTAACCATCACCGGTGGGCATGGGGACAGTTGGATGCGTTCTGGTATCGACCTGACCTTACACGGCTATCCGGGAAGCCCGGACGGTTTGTGTGATGGTGTTGAAGAAGTCACTAAAAAGGTTCGCGAGGTACTTCGAGCTGGGGCAGATGTTATTAAGGTTCACGCAACTGGTGGTGTTCTCAGCCCAACCGATCATCCAGAGTTTACCCAGTATAGTCAGGAAGAGCTTGAGGTAATGGTTCGTGAAGCAGCATACCGGCGTGGCTTAAAAGTAATGGCCCATGCACAAGGTAAAGAAGGAATTAAAAATGCAGTTCTTGCCGGAATACATTCGATCGAACACGGAATTTTCATTGATGATGAGGTGGCAAAACTAATGGTTCAGCATGGTACGTATCTCGTGCCAACCCTACTAGCACCTGTATCGGTATTAGAGAATGCTGAGGCAAGTGGCTCCATGCCAGAATATGGTGTGCAAAAATGTCGCGAAGTCGTGGAATACCATAAAGAAAGCATCGCACTCGCCTATCAAGCCGGCGTTAAAATTGCCATGGGAACAGATGCAGGAGTGATGGCTCATGGTACCAACCTTCGTGAACTAGGTCTGATGTGTGAGATTGGAATGTCCCCTATGGAATCCATTGTTGCAACAACTAAGACAGCGGCAGAATGCATGGGCTGGGAGGACCAAATTGGAACAGTAGAAGCTGGTAAACTAGCTGACATCGTCATTACGAGTACAGATCCATTAACCGATATCCGCTCATTAGAGAACAACGATAACATTGTCGCTGTTTTTAAAGATGGCGAATTAGTAAAAAATAAGCTAAATAAAGTACCCGCAACGAGTAACTAACTGAAACAGGAGAATCCCTCAAACAGGGCTTCTCCTCCCAACATTATGTTTAGTGGCGTGAAATTCACTGCGGCAATGGCTACGTAATATATTTCGATGTTTGAAAATTCAAATTAAATACACTTTAAGGGGATGACCATCATGAATGAACCTGTCGTTGCGACAATGCTTATTTTACTTTTATTAGGTGTAGGTGAATTTTTATCGATTAAGTCTAGAGCACGTATTCCAATGCTTCTAGTAGTCATGTTGGGATACTTATTACTTCTGTGGACAGGCATTTTTCCAAAGGACCTAATCGGTTCATCCGCATTAACTGCATTTGGCGGACTCATGATTGCACCATTAATCGTACATATGGGAACGATGGTACCCTTCAAACTTCTGAAGGCGCAGATTAGGGCTGTATTTATCGCATTATTCGGGATTATTGTTGCAGCAGTCTTCGTATTGCTCCTTGTCCCAATACTCTTTGACTACGCCTCAGCAGTTGCTGGAATTGGTCCGCTTACAGGAGGAACGATTGCCTTTATCTTAACAACAGACAGGCTTCAGGAGCTAGGGTTGGTTAGCTTAATTACCATACCTGCATTAGTTATTGCCATTCAAGGATTAATCGGCATGCCACTAGCGACACACTATCTACGGCGGCATGCTTATCACATTAAAAGGGAATTATCCTCTAATGGCACTATCGAAATAGCAGCGACAAGTACTAGCTCTATCAAGGAGAAGACAAGAAAAACATGGATTCCGGAAAAATACCAAACCAATGTCATTCTTCTCTTACAGCTATTTATAGGTGGAGCATTAGCTATCTTCTTAGGAAATCTTACTGGAATAAGCTATAGCCTTTGGGCACTTATTGTTGGTGTCGTTGGTGCACTCTTAGGATTCTACAATGATAAAATGATGGATCGTTCCAATTCATTTGGGATCGCTATGGTTGGCCTGATTATTTATTCATTAGGAGCGATGAATGACATTACACCGAGTATGTTTGTTGGCTACATCCCAGTTGTACTCACGATTATGGTAGTCGGGATTCTTGGTATTATTGCTGGAGGAATTATTGCCTCTAAACTCATGAAATGGGATTTGAATAAAGGGGTACCTGTTGCTTTAACAGCTTTATTTGGATTCCCAGGCGATTATATTATCTGCGAGGAGGTCAGCCGTAGTGTAGCTGATAATGAGAAAGAACGACAAGCAATTTTCAATGAAATCCTTACCCCCATGCTCGTCGGCGGCTTCACCACTGTCACCACAGCTTCTATTGTAATCGCTAGTATTCTAGTTCAGACATTGTAAGAAACGAAGGGGCGTTTTATGGCAGCGTCCCTTCGTTATTTATTGATTTAAAAAATACTGAACCCTTATCCGTCAAGCCACGTTTACATATTTTCTGCCACTTATACTCCTCACATAAATATTTTCCGCCTAAAACACACTCTCCCACCACAAGACACCTGTACATGAAATGAAACCATTAAGACCAAACACATGCTAAACATCGTATATTATTTTATAATAGAGTTATCAGTTAAAGAATGGAGATTATTATGTACAAATTAATTGCAATTGATATGGATGGTACACTTTTAAATGACCATCATGAAGTACCTGAAAATGTAAAAGCTGCCTTACACCAAGCGAAAAAACAAGGAATCAAGGTAGTCCTCTGTTCCGGGCGCCCCATTGGTGGGATGCGGAGCTATATTAGGGAACTAAACTTAGATGAAGACGGTGACTATGCCATTGCGTATAACGGTGCATTTGTACAAAACACGTATTCAAACGAAGTGGTAGCAGAATTATCACTAAAACACGATGATTTGCAAAACCTTTACGACCATAGTTTGGAACTGAACACTCCTATGCACTTCTTTGATGTAAATGGACTTTATACACCTAATGCTGATATTAGTGAATATACCGTGCTAGAATCCTATTTAAACAAGATCCCGCTAGGATATCGCCAGGTAAGTGATGTACCAAAGGATATATCCATACCAAAAATTATGTATATTAATAAACCGGAAAAGCTCACCCATACCATTCAATCCCTTCCAGAGAGTCTAACGGATCAATATAATATCGTTCAAAGCTCACCATACTTCTTAGAATTCGTCCATCCAAATGCAAGTAAAGGCAATGCGGTAAGAAAGCTAGCAGAGCTACTTGGTATTAAACAAGAGGAAGTTATGTGTATTGGTGATAACGGAAATGATATTTCCATGATTGAATATGCAGGGTGTGGCGTGGCAATGAGGAACGCGATACCAGAGGTAAAAGCAGTAGCAGATTTTGAAACACTTAGTAATAATGAAGGCGGCGTAGCATATGTCATTGAAAAAGTGGCGCTCAAAGATTTAAGCGAAAGCCTCACATAATAGATTGGGCAGGATGAATTGAAGTTTCCTTCAGTATCATGTCTAATTGAATTTATCTGCCTTTTAATAATGGTCAATCAGAAAAGGACTTATTTCTGGTTGGCTTTTTTATATTCGTCAACTACTAGACAGGACATGTTTGGTTTATTTTTGTATTGTTTATTTAAAGGGACCGTACTTAGGTCCGTGTGCAAGTTCACCTGTTGGTTCATTTGGTAGTCTGTAACTCGGTCCATTTTCTAAGTCCACCTTACTTCTACCGTTTAATAGCTTTATATATTGCTATAAGTAGTAGTCAAGGCTATATTATGTGTTCATATTAAGAGAACCTTCAATCTATGAGCAACCTAATCAAACAATGTACTAACCATGTCTAATACATTCACCAGCTACAATCGACCCTTTCACAGAAAAAACAGGTGCTCCATTCCAGAACACCTGTTACGCTATAAAATAATACTATCCCTTAAACTAATTCCCTAGCAATCTCATCTTTTACTGTCACGCCAGCTGCTTCTAGCTCGGCAATTTTTTCAGCAAACTGTGGTAAATATTTCTTGTGGGCAATTAATAATTCATCTAGCACACGCTTTGCTGTTTCACCACTTGGAATTAATGGATTGATAATAAAGGCTTGAAGAGCTAAACCATAATCACCGGTCACAGCTGCTTCTTCTACTACTAGTTCCATATTCTTCATCACTTGTAGCCAGCCTCTTTCTGCTGGTGGAAGTGAACCAAATGCAATTGGCCTTGCACCGGTTGCACCGATATATGCAGAAACTTCTACAACCGTATCCGCTGGAAGGTCTGGAACTGCACCATTATTCTTCGTTGATACCACAATATGTGTATTTTTGTTTGCATAAATCGATGCAATTGTTTCGCATGCTGCATCAGAATAGTGTGCACCACCACGTTTAGATAATTGCTCTGGCTTATAATCTAGATTAGGATCTTGATACAGCTCGAATAATTCAGCTTCTGTTTGCTTCACTTGCTGTGCACGTGTCCCAGTCTCCGGATCATTGTATTCCTCAAGCATGTGGTTAAGCATTTCTTCATAACGGTAATAATAACGGTGATATCCACATGGAATCATATTCATTTTTTTCACTTGATCAATAAAGAATGGGATATCATGAATATTTGCTGGAATACCGGCATCACTACTGTACATCTTTTCGATGATTTCGCCTGTTACATCATTCCCCTGTAAGTCTTTCACACGATGCCAATGGAAATGATTTATACCGGCAAATGAGTATACAAGCTCATCTAGAGATTTTCCGATTAGTTCGGGCTCTGCCATCATCGCACCAACTGGAACATTACATAGTCCGATAACTTTTTCCCATTTACCATAACGTATAATCGTATCGGTTACCATACCAGCAGGGTTTGTAAAGTTAATCAGCCAAGCATCTGGGCATAGTTCCTTCATATCTTCTACTATACCTAAGATAATTGGAATAGTCCTAAATGCTTTAAAGATTCCACCAGGTCCATTCGTTTCTTGACCAATTATTCCATAAGAAAGCGGAATACGTTCGTCTTTCACCCGAGCATTTAATAAACCAACACGGAATTGCGTGGTAACGAAATCCGCATCTTTCAATGCTTCACGACGATCTAACGTTAGATGTACTTTTACATCATAAGGGGAAGCATCCCACATTCTTTGTGCCATGGTACCTACTGTTTCTAGTTTTTCTTTTCCATCTTCTATATCCACAAGCCAAATTTCTCGAATAGGAAGTTCGTCATATCGTTTAATAAAACCTTCCATCAGTTCAGGAGTATAGCTACTTCCTCCACCAATGGTTACTATTTTAACACCTTTAGTCATTACTTTTTCCTCCTTATTCTAATTGCAGTTGGTAGTTTGTAACTGTTTTCATTATTACATCTTCATTATAAGTAGGAGGATAAGATAAACAAGTGACTTTGGTGATAATCATTATAGATTCACAGATTCGTTTACAAAAATCTATTATTTTTGTAAATAGCATTTACATATTGGTATAGTAAAGAGAGGTGATGCGCTATGTTACTAACCGAAAAAATGAAAGATGACATTTTTTCCCCTTCTGAGAGGGCCATTATCAACTATATGTTTGAACAGCTTGAATTAATCCGAGACAAAACGACAAAGCAGATAGCAGAAGAAACATTTACACATCCCTCCACATTAGTTCGAATCGCTAAAAAGCTCGGCTATAATGGATGGATTGAGCTTAAAGATCATTTTCTTCATGAAATGGAATATTTAAATAGCCATTTTACCAATGTAGATGCCAATTTCCCATTCCATGAGCATGATCATTTACTAAATATCGCCAATAAAATGGCAACATTACATCAAAACACCATCAAAGACACACTGTCACTTATGAAGTTTGATGATTTACAAAAGGCAACAACACTACTAGATCAGGCAACAGAAATTAAAATTTTTGGCATTACAAACAACCTCATCCTCTGCCATGATTTTAAAGCACATATGAACCGGATTGGGAAGCGAGTTAGCATCTGTTCTATTGATTCGGAATTTGAAGCAGCAAGTTCTAATTCGCAGACAGTGGCTATTCTGATTTCTTATAGTGGAGAAAGTCACGTCTCTCATAACATTCTCCCGTTACTACAAAAAAGAAAAACACCTATCATTGCAATAACAAGCATTGGAGACAATACATTAAGCAAACAAGCCGATTGTGTATTTCGAATTACAACAAGGGAAAAATTATATTCCAAAATAGGCAGCTTTAGCTCCAATAACTCAATAGGCTTCTTATTAGACGTTCTCTATGCCTGTGTTTTCTCGAAGGATTATCAGAAGAATCTCGAATATAAAATTCAAATATCAGAACGTTATGATCATCGGAAGAGTTCGAATAAGGTTATGGAAGAGGAATAGTATACGTCAAATACATATTCGTTAAGTGAGTGTGTTCATACTGACAGCGAAAAGCGCCCCAAACACCCTCACTTGAATCCCCCCACCAACATCTGATACGCTAAAAAGGAATTATATTTTAAAAAAATCCACATAAAAGAGGGTTATCAATATGAAAGCGATTATGACGAAACAACCGGGTGGAGCGGAACAATTACATGTGACAGATGTACCGAAGCCAGAACCCCGTGAAGGTGAACTATTAATTAATGTAAAAGCCGCAGCAATTAATCGTACGGATATTCTTAATCGTGAAGGTCGGACCGGTTATATGACGAATCCCATTCTAGGAATTGAAGTAGCTGGTATCGTGGAAGAAGTCGGACCGAATACAGAAGTAAAAGTCGGTACTCGGGTGATGGGGCTTGTGAATGGTGGAGGGTATGCAGAATATGCAATCATGCCAGCAGAGCGAGCAATGATTATTCCAGAAGGCTTATCCTTTGAAGAGGCAGCGGCCATTCCAGAAGTATTTCTAACCGCATATCAAACCTTATATTGGTTAGGTAGCCTGAACAAAGGGGAAACTGTACTTGTCCATGCTGGCGGAAGTGGTGTCGGAACTGCAGCAATTCAGCTGGCAAAACAGATTTCTTCAGCAAACGTTATCACAACAGCTGGCTCAAAAGCAAAACTAGATTTTGCACAATCCTTAGGCGCAGATTACGGAATCAATTATAAGGAAAAGGATTTTTCTGAGGAAGTATCGCACATTACCGATGGTCAAGGGGTCGATCTGATACTAGACTTTGTCGGTGCATCCTATTGGAACAAAAACCTATCTAGTATTAAGGTGGATGGTCGCTGGGTATTAATTGGTATCCTTGGGGGAGCACAAGTAGAAGTGAACTTGATGGAACTAATGAGCAAACGAGTTCAACTAACAGGCACATTACTTACACCTAGAAGTGATGAATATAAGGCGAAGCTAACAGTTGATTTTTCCCAAGCTACGATAGAATTATTTGAATCAAAACAGCTTAAACCGATTGTCGATTCTGTCTTTGCTTTTGAGGATGTTCAACAAGCACATCGACACATGGAAGAGAATAAAAACATCGGGAAAATCATCTTAAAAGTCGATTCATCAAGCTAAACAAATGTGCACGTTACCCTATTGCACAAAAAAACAATGCTTAGTGGGCATCCTCCCACTAAGCACTTTACATGGTTAAAAAGCACCCGAACCTCCACCACCACCGCCTACTCCTGTACCAGTCCCTACAGTCGTCGTGGAGGATGAATTAGTAGTTGCAGCAGTAACCGCATCTGCCTCACTAAAGTGCAGATTCGCAGTTGATGCAAGAAGCAGATACATCATAACGTTCGATGAATCCATGCTTTTATTCGATGTGAATATTGGGTTATTCCATATTTTTATTCCCTTATCATTCATACCATATGCATAGTTAACAGCGATGATTTGCTCATCTGTGCTCCATTTCTCCAATTGATTGGGTGGTATTCTATCGAAGTTCTTATTAAACTGTTTCCATTCCTCCCAAATCTTCGCACCTTCTAATGTCTTCGGATTGTAAAAAATACTAAAAGCAAGTAATCCAAGAAACAGAATAATAGAAACTGCCATCCACATAAACAGTTCATGAATACCAAAGAAAACGGCTAATGGAACAAGTAGCAAGCTCAAGAGGGCAACCGTCCATCTAAAGCCTTTCTTTGCTTTAGTAAGTTCTTTCGATTTTACTTCTTGCTTTATTGCGTATATCCATGCTTGAACATGTTCGTTGTAATCATTATGATTCGATTCATCCTCTAAAAATGTTTGCAGTTCTTTAAATCTAAATGTTTTTCCATTACCAATTGTATCAAATAAAAAGTTGATTAACATGTACTCATGGTCATACTCGGTATAACGATCGACTAACAAGAACGTTTCTTGATTTTTTGTTCGCACATAACCTTTCCGAACTAATTCTAATAAAGATGACGTTAGTAACTGGTCTTTCGGTGTGAATGAATTAGTATAATAGATTGTTGCTGGTATGCTCATGTTAAGCTTAGGTATCGTTAACTCCTCTTTTATACGGCGTTGCACATCATGTTTTAGCTCCATTTTTTGCCGTATGCTGACGAAGAGCAATAGAACAAGAAATAGTCCAAAGCCACCAACTATATAAGGAGCGATACGATTTAACCATGCTTTCCTATCCTGGAACGCGGCTAGCTTAGCTTCATTATCTGCTATTTGTTCCAGAATCGAATCTTTCATCATTTTTTCACTGGTTAATGGAGCAGCACCAAAAAGTGTCTCATCATATACTACTTGAATGTCCCCATTCTTCCCATCTTCCACATAACCTAATGAAAATACGGCACCACCATCCGCTGTTACTTCTGCTGTATCATATGCTTCATCATAACCATAAGCCGTAACCTGAACCGCCCTAGCAGGTGGATGTACATAAATCGTCATGTTCTCATATACCGATTCATTACTACTATCAAAAAATGGCCAGTAGAACTGGGCAACATCCTGATACACCTCTACCCCATTCATAATCGTATAACCGAGTTCTATCGTTACCGTTTCTTCATTACCTTTTCGATAGATTTTATATTCGCTATCCTCTTTTTCTACCTTCAATGGCGATCCAGCTTCACTTGCTACAAAATCTTCAATAGCGGTACCTTTCTTCGGAATTATCGTGCGAGTAATACCATTAAATTCACCTTCAAAATCATACGTGAACCTTTCTTTTACCGCAACATCCCCGCTTTCCATTAAATAGGCATCTATCTGAACATCCTTAATAACATAATCCACTTCGGCAAATGCTGGCTCTACAAAAATGAAAAAGGTAAATAGGAAAATGATCGTAACGATCAGTTTTTTCATAAAAAGCAACTCCTTTAGTTTATATACGGATGTTGGATGGATTTGGTTTCAGGTATGTTAGATAGAGGTGTACATCTAATTGCAATTATACGAATTGAATTGGAGTTGTAAAACAAGCCCTACCAGCTACCAATATAGTAGAATGCTAACATACTCCTGCTTGCATACAATCCAATACCCTGATGATTCCAAATACTTGCAAACATACCAAATTATCTAGTATAGTATAATTTGTTGAAAAATTTAATAATACCTTACCAGGTCGGTGAGGTAGAGGCGCGAACATTATGAGTAATCAATCGGAGTATGACATCGATGATGATTGTGGAAAGGAATGCTCGCCGAAGCGTAATAAGGGTCAATCTTATTATTGCTGGGATGTCTTTGAATAAGAGGCATACTGTCATGCAGGTCTGCATGGAGAACTACTGATCGAATGGAAGATGCCATATTGGAAACAATGATAGGTTATTTTCTATCATTGTTTTTTTGTGTCTTTTTTTCTATCTCCATTTTTAAGACAGGCTACTTTTTAGGCATTGGAGGTAAGGTAAATGAATAAACTAGCTCAACGAGAATAGTCGACAAAAGCGCACTTGATTTACTGTGCGAATTATAAAAGGCTACATACATCGTTACAAAGCAAGTTCATAAAAAAGGAGAAAAAACTATGAAACTATCAACTTGGAAAGCGATTCTACTGCTTGTGTTATCATTTACTGTCGTTTTAGGCGGCATCATATATCTTGGAACCCCTACCACTATTACACTCATTACAGCTGGGGTAGTCGTGATCACCTTATCACTTATCTGGGGAATATCCTGGGAAAAGATAGAAGAAGACTTAATTGAAACAATTAAATCGATGCTTCCAGCTATTTTGATTTTGCTAGCTGTTGGGATGCTAATCGGTGCTTGGATGCTGTCTGGAACCATTCCATTAATTGTCTATTATGGCTTGGTAAGCATTGACCCGTCCTTTTTCTTAATTATTACTGCACTTGTCTGTTCGTTTATGTCTATTATGGCAGGAACTTCCTGGGGAACCATTGGTACAGTAGGGGTTGCCTTAATGGGTGTGTCGCTTGGACTTGGTATTCCCGTACATTACACGGCTGGAGCTATTGTCGTTGGGGCTTTCTTTGGAGATAAACTCTCTCCCTTATCTGACACCACGATTATGGCACCAACCATGGCTGGGGTGAAGCTTGTTGACCATATTAAACATATGCTCTGGACAACGATTCCAGGTTATCTTATCTCATTAGTCCTTTATTTGATTCTAGGCTTCCAATTCGGTGGGCAAATCGAGAATAGTGAGAATGTGAATCTGATTCTATCCACGTTGAGCGAGAATTTTAATCTCAACCCGATATTAATTATTCCACCACTACTTGTCTTACTCTTAATTTATTTTAAAAAGCCAACACTCCCTGTATTCGGTGTAGGTATTATTGCTGGTTGTGTATTGGCGGTTATTTTCCAAGGAAGAGATGTTTTGGAAGTATTTTCAGCATTAAATAATGGGTATTCTCAAGCAACAAACATACCAATCGTGGATGAGATTGTACAACGAGGCGGAATCTCGAGTATGTTGGGTACCGTTGCTTTGCTTATTAGTGCTGCGGTATTTGGATCCCCATTAAAATCAGCCGGAGTGGTTCAAATTCTACTAGACAAAATTGTCGCATTAGCTAAAAGTGGTAAGGCTATGATGAGCTCTAGTTTAGCTCTACACGGTATTCTATTCACCATTACAGGAAGTTACTATGTGACATATGCTGTCATCGGTCCAATTATTAGTCCACTATATGACAAATTTGGTCTACATCGTAAAAACTGGTCTCGTACGATGGAGGATACCGGAACCGCTCTAGCCCCACTCATTCCGTGGGGCGTTACAGGAGCATTTGTAGCGGAAACACTACAAGTATCAACTGGAGAATTCTTCCTTTATGCTCCGATGACTTATCTTGGAATAATCTTTGCTTTGATTTATATCTTTAGTGGAATTGGCATTACGAAGGTGCAAGGGAATAAGGGGGAATAGTAACCTAGTGAAGAACCGTGATTAGTGGTTTATCACGTTATAGTGGCGAGGGATTGTTCCTCCCTTTATATAAAATTGGAATTAAAACGATTTGTCTCAACCACACTAAAATTATACCGTAAAACTCATCATCACCGGATAAATCCCATTCAATTCCAAGGGTAATATTCATATTTAAGAACTAACCCAAATAATAATGTTAAAAGCCTTCTAGTCTAACGCTAGAAGGCTAATTTAACCGTACTATCCCAGTGCTTCCGGTACTTCACTAGCATCTCCACCTCCAGGTTCATCTGTTGGATCACCTTTATCCGTTGATGGTGGCTTTTGTGAACCTGTATTATCTTCATTGGTATCACTAGGTGTTGTTGGTTTTTCTTCATTTTCCTTTGGATTAGAATCCGTTTTATTATCTTCTGGTGGGACTTTTTCTTCTTTTTTAGGTGGTGACGTTTGCTTGTCATCTTTTTTGTTTTTAGAATCTGTCGTTTTTTCTTTTTGTTCGTTCTTTTCTGGTCGCGTAGTAGCTGGCTTGTTATTCGTTTTGTCTTGAACAGGTTGTTTATCTTGTCTTACATTAGTTCTTTCTGTGCTGTTTGCCACTGAAGAGTTTTGATTCTCATTTCCTACATTGTCCTCGTGGATACTATCCGACACATCAACTTCCTCTTCCATTGAATTATCTTCCGTATCCTCTGTATCTTCTAAAACCATCGCTTCAGTCTCTTCCTCTGAATTATACCGGTAGCTATCGTCTAAATCGGTAATGGATATCTCATCTTTAACAAAAATATGAGTGCCGTCTACATTGCTTTCTGGTTCTTCTATAGATTGAGGTGACGTTTGATCTGTTATCGTTTTCGCAGGCTGATTCATTAAACTATTAATCACCCAATACCCTCCACCTAGAAGAGGAAGGGCCAATAGAAATGATGCCAATATTCCAATGGTTTCCTTCTTTACCTCCAATTTCATCCTCCTTTCTAAACGGTTTAAATTTCATTATATATAATATAGTATAAAATTCCTGAAATACTAAACAATACGATTACTGCGAATAATATAGCCTTTATACTTACTTTGACTAGCCACTGCAATTCAATAGAATAGTAAGTACCTCTCAAATAAGTAGCATCTACTTAATTAATCAGAGTCATGCCTAAAGAAAAGGCAGCACTAATATCAACAATTAATGCTACCCTATATCCATCTATGATTATTCCAAACTACTATCCCCAACAATCATTCCATGAACCTTCTGCAATTCCTCGTCCGGAACTAGGTAATAATAGATTCCATCAATCATCTTACCGCTACCCTGTAACATATACTCTGTCGTGTTACGTCGAACATCTTTATAATTCAATAATAGGTTTTTCATATCGTCAAAATCCATATTGGTATGCATGTTATTACCAAGAATGTCTATAAAACTATTAATCTTCCCAATAGAAGCGATATTCGCCCCCTTATTAATCGCCGCTTCCACTACTTGTCGTTGACGTCCCGTACGACCAAAATCCCCAGTAGAATCATGCTTACGCATACGCACATAGCCTAGAGCCTCTTTACCATTTAAGTTAAGCTCACCCTTCTTATAATGGTAACCATCAGATTTCCAATCTAGTTCGTTCTGTACGGTAATTCCGCCCAATTCATCAATAAATTCCGTTAACCCTTCCATGTTCATTTCAACATAATAATCTAGTTCTATATCGAGTAAATTCTCTACTGTGGCAATTGACATGTCAATACCACCAAAAGCATACGCATGGTTAATCTTGTCCTCATACCCTTTACCAACAATCATAGTACGTGTATCACGCGGAATACTTACAAGCTGCATCTGGTCTTTATCCGGATATAACGATAGGATCATTAACGTATCGGAACGTCCCCTCTCATTTGCACGAGCATCTAACCCTACTAATAGAATATTCAAGTTATCTAGATTCTCTACCTTCTGCTTCGTTACTTCCCGATCAATATTAACTACCTCTTTGTACATATGTTCATTAACGGTTTTCTTTGCATTACTATAGATGGAATATGCATAAACACCCCCACCAACTACAGCAACTAATAACACGGCAAGCACCGAGATCACTATCTTTTTCCATAAAGCCATCTTTTTCTTTGGTTTTGTCACTTTTGACATGTTAACCTCTTCTTTCAATTAAGTTTTCATTGAAAATTATACCATTTTTTGTCACATTTTATATAGATTTGTAACATAATATTAGAAATATTTTTTCAATCGATTGATTTTTTGGTAAAAGTAATCTCTGATTAGGATGCTCATTACCTATACAATAGTGAAATAAAGGCGCTCCAACCGTTAAATTGTCATGATATTGGCATGGCGATTTTTATTATATTAAACTAGTACTGATTCAAAAAGAAGGGATGTCACTTATATGAACTTACTCCATATCCACCACGTAGCCATCTGTGCCCTTTTTTCGCTCCCCTTCGTCATTTAGGGAATTGATGCAGTCTATCTATTACCTTTTTCTGCTTTCCGTCGGCATTTAGGGCACGGACACACTCTATCTATTACTTTTCCCGCTTTCCCCCCGGCATTTAGGGCACTGAGGCTTCCTCTCTATTACCTTCTCCTGCTTCCTTTCCGGTAAAAGGGCACGGATCAGCCTTCTCTGTTACCTTTTCCTGTTTCCAATCCCGTCAAAGGGCACGGATCACCTTTCTCTGTTACCTTTCTACGCTCCCCTTCCCTCATAACCAATAAAAAACTTCCATCTTTAAAGGATAGTACCTCAATAGATGGAAGTTTATTCTTATGCTTGATTTTTTTCACGCTGTCTTAACTCAACACGGCGGATTTTACCTGATGATGTCTTCGGTAATTCATCAATAAATTCAATTTCCCTTGGATATTTATATGGAGCAGTTAATTGTTTCACATGATCCTGCAATTCTTTCACTAACTCCTCCCCTTTATTTACCACGTTACTTTGTAGAACAACGTATGCCTTCACGATATTTCCACGAATTTCATCTGGACTAGCGATGACAGCACATTCTTTTACCGCTGAATGTTTGACCAAAGCATCTTCTACTTCAAAGGGACCGATTGTATAGCCTGAGCTAATGATAATATCGTCATTTCTACCTTCAAACCAGAAATAGCCTTCCTCATCTAAGGAAGCTTGGTCACCTGTAATATAGAAGTTACCACGACGGGTTTTCTTCGTACGGTCCTCATCCTTGTAATACCCTTTAAATAGTGCTGGGGTATCTAGTGGAATTGCTATGTCGCCAACTTCTCCAACTTTGACAGGATTTCCGTCCTCGTCAATTAATTGTACATTATTTCCTGGAGTTGGTTTCCCCATTGAGCCCGCTTTTACTTTCATACCCTTTAAAAATCCTAATAATAATGTATTTTCCGTTTGACCATAACCATCTCTAACCGTAATATTAAAATGCTTTTCGAATTGGTCGATAACTTCACGATTTAAAGGTTCTCCAGCGGAAACAGCACTGTGGACTGCTGATAAATCATAGTCCTGTAGATTATCTAGTTTCGCCATGAGACGATATTCAGTTGGTGTACAACAAAATACATTGATTTTATTAGTCTCTATTAATGATAGATATTTCTTTGGTTCAAATTTTCCGCTATATACAAACCCGGTGGCACCCGTTCCTAATACAGATAAAAATGGACTCCATACCCATTTTTGCCAGCCTGGAGCTGCCGTCGCCCAAACGGTATCACCATCATGGATTCCAAGCCAATGTACTGGTGCAGAACTCATATGGGCATAGCCCCAAGCATGGGTATGCATAACCGCCTTTGGATTACTCGTTGTACCTGATGTATATGGTAAAAATGCAAGATCATCTCTGGATGTTGGAACGATATCCAATTGATCGGATACAGAAGTCTTTAGACTATCTATATGATTCCATCCATCAATAGAATTACCTATAGTAAATTTCGTAAGCTCCTCATACTGGTCAATCGCCCTAAATTCGTCCGTATAATCTGAATGGCATACGACTCCGCTTACTTCTCCATGCGAAATTCGATACTGCAAATCTTTTGTTCGCAACATCTCTGAACTAGGGATAATGATAATGCCAGTTTTTAATGCTGCAATATATACTTCATATGTTTCAATGAGACGGGGCAACATAACTAGTAATCTATCTCCCTTTTTAAGACCTTGTTCCTTAAATATATTTCCGATCTTATTCGCATTTTTAATTAAGTTTTGATAGGTTATTTTTCGTTGGTCCCCCTGCTCGTCTTCCAAAATTACGGCAACACGATTAGGTTCAGTAGCATATTTTTCAAATTCCATCACGATATTATAATTTTCCGGTGCAATTAAATCTTCTCTATTCAACAATATCACCTCATTTTTAGTACTAGATGCTAATATCCAATCATTATATCAGATTCTATATCGTTAAGTAAGCAATGCAACTTTTGTGATTAGATCACCGATAGGCATCAACGTGCTTTAAGTAAAGCATGAGAACCACCGTAAAGGTACTAGCTCTGCCTTTACGCTAAAAAAATAATTCGAAAACACAACAACATTCTACTGCATATTTTCACACAATTCGATAACAATAAACCTATAGAACCTTCATGACATTATGGTGAAAACGGAGGGATAAATATGGTTAAGGACTCACACGCACCGAAGGAAAAACATAATAAAGCCAAAAGACCAGATGAGCAAAGACGAAATAAAGGAAAATCCAACGCACGAAACACGGAAAGTTAAATAAGGTGGGACAGCTTCCTTGTCCCACCTCAAGTTAAAGCGCTATCCCCGTATTTGTTTTTCAAAAATTATTGACAAGTCTATTATTATCTGATAAGTTACTTTTAATACATAAATCGATGACGAGAGCAGTAAGTTAGGAATCCTGATCCAAAGAGAGCCGGCGTTTGGTGAGAGTCGGTGTTCAGCCCCTATCCGAAAATCATCTCTGAGATGCAAAGCTGAAAATCTAGTAAGCTTTGACGGGTTGTCCTCCGTTACAATGGAACGCGTATGATAGTACGTTGACTTGAGCGCTGCAGTTTTTTAGTTTTCTGCGGAATTAGGGTGGTAACGCGAGTATAAACTCGTCCC
The DNA here is from genome assembly GCF_018310345.1 of Ornithinibacillus massiliensis. Lineage (GTDB taxonomy): Bacteria > Bacillota > Bacilli > Bacillales > Amphibacillaceae > Ornithinibacillus > Ornithinibacillus massiliensis. Next base: position 822,739 of record NZ_JAGXBY010000001.1, on the reverse strand, counting down.
TTATTTTAAGGGGCGGGTTTTTTTATATTCAAAAACAACTTAAAGGAGAGAAACACCATGCGTAAATTTGATTCATTTTTTATCGGTCTTATGTTATTTTCTATGTTCTTTGGAGCTGGAAATCTAATTTTCCCACCATTTTTAGGTGCTCAATCTGGTACTACATTTTGGCTAGCGATGGCTGGGTTTGTTCTTACTGCCGTAGGGTTGCCATTAGTGGTTATATTTGCGATTGCCCGGGTTAAGGGAGGAATTCAAGCAATAGGAAATCGAGTTCACCCGGTATTTAGTACCGTATTTATGGTAATTGTCTATTTATCTATCGGACCTTTTCTAGCTATTCCAAGAAATGCAAATGTCGCTTTTGAAATGGGACTCATGCCTTTTATGGATGGACCGAAAGCAACCATCGCTTTACTAGTGTTTTCTGTTGTATTCTTTATACTCGTTTATCTCATTAGTTTAAATCCTACTAATCTAGAAAGGTATCTAGGGCGCTTTATCACGCCAATTTTACTAGTGGCAATAGTCATCCTATGTGTCACTGGTTTCATGCAACTGAATGGAAGCTTTCAAACACCAACTGGTGGGTATGAGTCGGGAGCGTTTTTTAAAGGATTTTTAGAAGGATATAATACTATGGATGCCTTAGCTACACTTGCCTTTGGAATTGTTATTTTGACAGCTATTCGTCAGCGGGGTGTTTCTGATGATAAGCAATTAAAAGGCTACATGCTAAAAGCAGCACTTATTGCAGGTATACTACTCACTGTAGTCTATGTTTCTCTTGGGATTATTGGTGGTAAAATGGCGGTTACGGGTGAATTTGCAGATGGTACTCAAATTCTATCTGCCGTTTCTTCGAGTTTATTTGGACAGAGTGGAACGGTGCTAATAGGTTTAATATTTACACTTGCCTGCTTTACGACCGTGGTTGGCCTAACATCAGCTTGTGGTCAATATTTTTCTAGATTAATTCCGAAAGCAAATTATAAAACAGTTGTCTTCGTTACAGCTTTAATTGGCTTTACACTGACCAATATGGGACTTAGCCAAATATTAAAAGTCTCCGTACCTTTCTTGGTAATTGCTTATCCTTTGACGATTGTATTAATTGTACTAACATTTTTCCATCGCCAGTTTAAAGGCTCAAGAATCGTCTATGTAAGTGCCCTTTCCTTTACAGGTGTGTTTGCTGTCATCAGTGGGTTAAATGCTTTTGGAATGAAGTTAGGACTGATTGAGAAGATTCGCACCTCCTTACCATTAGCAGATGTTGACCTTGAATGGGTTGTTCCAGCAGTCGTTGGGGCATTACTTGGTGTGATAATCGCTAAGCTAAGCTTTAAAAGAGAGCCTGTACTAGAGTAGCAAAAGGAAGAGAGATGGGACAGGGGCCTAGGTTCCTTGTCCCATCCAATTCTCCCCCATATGTATTCACTCTCCCAAAATAATCCTACATACTTATCTTGTTACTCTTTTATAAAAAAGTCCCACTAATATAAGAAATAGTTGAACAAGAAAAACATTATACACTATAACGGTTTCCAATTAGCGTCTTTCCTATCTGATTTCTTTGGAGGTCTTACAAAATTTAGACTTCTTTTACCTTTAGCTCCAAATTTAATAAAGTTTTGTTGTGCTTCCCTAAAGGAAACATAATTGGCGCCTGTTTCATCAGGATATTTATATTGGTAGCCATCATCTTCCCAAAAACAAATCTCACAAATGTCGTAAGTGTTTGGTGGTTCTTCATCCAATGTTTTATAACCACAGCAAGGGCAAGTATATTTCACGACTTCACCTCTGTAAGTTGATCTATCTATAAAGTTCTTCGTTCGAGACCTTCTACATAGTGCTAATATCTTCATGGTTCATTCCTCATTTCTACTTGATATTTTCGTGGACCACGTGAACCATATAAGTTGCTCAACACTCCAACAATCGCCCTCGATTATTATACAATCCATTTCCAATTTTTGAACGAAGACCTGTTTCCCAAAAATATAAAAATATTACTATTAGGAGGAACCAAGAAATTCGCCAAACTTTGTTGGGGTGCAACTATTAAAATATTTCTACTAATTGCTTTTTCACTAAATTGCTTCGTTAGCTTCATAACGTCTATCTCAAAGATGGACCATAGGGACAGGTCTAACGGTCCTTTCCCCCATCACCTCCCGGGTCCAAGGTACATCTATCCTCTCCTAAGGTACTTAGTACTCAAGCCGAAATAGATCAAACTGGAAACTACAATAAAACCGATTAAAAATAATGTTTTATTCCTGTTAGACCAATTATTCATCCAACCCCATCTTTTACGATCTATATCCAACCAATAAAAATCAATCACAACGGTTAAAATAATCAGAACAAAGACTAAAAATGAACCCATAATTTTTATCACTTCCATAATAACATAATATTCACAAAATAAAACTAGAAGTATAACAGGAAAAGATCAAACATTTTCAAGATCTAAGCGTATGTTTAGTAATCCGTAATACCTGAATAAAAGTTGGTATCCAGGTTAGTATATAACCATGAAAGAGGTGGTAAAAATGTCTAACAAGATGAAGAAAGAAGAAATTGAAACTTTAAGAGAGTTAATTAGAGATGTAGACACGGCCATGTTGACTACGGCTACGGAAGAAGGGCTTGTTTCTCGTCCCATGAAAACACAAGAAGTAGAATTTGACGGTGACTTATGGTTTTTCACTAAAAAAGCGACAGATAAATATGAGGAAATATTACATAACCAAGATGTTAATGTAGCATATGTAGGTAAATCTTATGTTTCCGTCCGTGGAAAGGCGGAAATCGTGGAAGATACAGATAAGAAAAAAGAATATTGGAGCAAAGTACACGAGAAAATCATGCAAACTTCGTATGATGATCCTAACGTTATCCTGTTAAAAGTCAATGCGGAAGCAGCAGAATATTGGGAAAGCGGCAATCTTATAAAGAAGATTGCCTATTACTATAAACGCTTGACCGGGCAAGATTCTAAATCAACAGATATCAATGAGACGTTGGAATTGAATGATTAACCACAAAAGTGGATAGTCCGGTTCTCAGGGAATCCATTTTTCACTTGGTTGGCGGTTGTTTATCTATTATTGCTATAAGAACGCTATTTCATGACTTTTATTAGTAACCCTACAATTATAAAACCCTACTAATTTCATAAACAAATGCAGTAGAAAGGTTCCGCCAAACTCTTCTGGCGGAACCATGGGTACGTTAGTCTAATTCCAGTTCTACAATTTCTCCAGACTCCGCATCAATCGTAATTTCTGCTTCGCCACGATCTGTTCTTAATTCCAATTCATACTCATATCGACCATCATCTTTATCTAGATCGATTTCAATAACCTTTCCACCAACTTCAGCAACAGCAATTTCTTTCGCCTCTTCTATTGATATAATGTTCTCCATGTTTGGCTTATGGTTTTCGTCATAACGATCATCATCGTCATCCCAATCCACTCGTAATACTTCACCGGTAGAAGCATCAATATATACATCCACATCGGGGTTTTCGAAGTCCACCTCGTAATAAACTTTACCACGTTTTCTCTCTAACTCAATACTTTCCACATATCCATCATGTTCAGCTAATGCAATTTCTATCGCTTCTTCTAGGGAAATTATCCCTTCCTTCTCCTTCACTACTTCTGTTTTCACCGTATCATCTTTCTTCGTTGTTGTTGCATTATCATTCAAGTTTGCTGCTGCAATTGTCGTACCACTTAATAATAAACCGATAATCAACACACCTGTAACTAATTTCTTATTCATTTTAATTTCCTCCTTCATATTCGATATCTTAACTTTAGACCATCATAATTAGAGAAAAACGAGAAGAAGATTAGAAGTTGATGAGAGGTGACAATCCCCTCAACGATTTACCGCTTAAGCAGGGAGGGACTGTCCCCCTAATAAAAATAGTGAAGCACAGGGACCTCCCCTATGCTTCACTTCAATACTTTAACCCTCTGCAACTAATTCAGCACTTTCTGTATGGCTGTCCAACTTTCTAGTTAATGCAAAAAATGCGATGGACCCTATGAAGGAACAACTAAATAGAATAGCTGCCATTGGAATTGCTGTTGTTTCATCAATTCCAACAATGGGAGCTACGATTGCCCCAATTACTAGAGGAAACATGCCTAATAAAGCACTGGCACTTCCTGCACGATGACCTTGATTTTTCATTGCTAATGTAAATGTGCTCGTTAAAATAATTCCAATCGTTATCATGTGAATAAATATCGGTATAACAATCATAAATAGCGGTCCTTTTAGAATAGCCATCGAAAGTAAGACTGCATTCGCACTAACGGAGACTAATACTGCTGTACGAAGTAAGCTTCTTTCTTCAAAAATATCACTCAAACGTCCAACTAAAAAACTTCCTGATATAATAGCTAACCCATTTATTCCAAACAAAATACTAAATACTTGTGGTGAAACATGATATATCCCTTGGTATACGAATGGTGTTCCAGCAACGTAAGCAAAACTTCCCCCTTGAACAAAGCCGACAACAATAGCATAACCAATAAACGAACGGTCAAGAAACAAACTCCCCATCGTTCTTAGCGAATTTCCAATCGAACTAGGTTGTCGTCTTTCTTCTGGCAACGTTTCTTTTAGTTTAAAAGCTACGGTAATAACTATTGCAACACCCAGTAAGCTTAAAAAGATAAAGACCGTATGCCATGAAGTAAATGGTAAAAGTAATAATGCACCACCACTAATTGGCGCAACCATTGGTGCTGTTGCATTTATAACCATTAATAATGCGAAAAACTTCGTAAGTTCTTTACCAGTAAAGACATCACGTACAACAGCCCGAGACAAAACAATACCAGCTGATGCAGTAAATCCTTGTAGAAATCTACCAATCACTAAAACTATAATATTCGGTGCAAGTGCACAAAGAATAGAAGCTAAAGCAAATAAACTAATAAATAATAATATCGGTTTTCTTCTTCCCTTTGCATCACTAATTGGTCCGACAATAAGTTGCCCCACAGCAAGGCCGATTAAACATGCAGTTAAACTTAACTGCACAAGTGATTGTTGGACATTCAGATCTTGGGCAATGTCTGGAAAGCTCGGTAAGTACATATCTATGTTAAATGGCCCTAACATACATAACAGACCAAGCAAAAAGGCCAACCCTAACCGCTGCTTACCTGTTGGATTCTTCATAACCTCATAATGTTTCTCGTGTTGAATAACCATCCCCTCCTAATTAATACATTATAATTGATTCGGGTAGGCGAAGTAAACGGTGGGACATAGGGATAGGTTAGTTGTCCTACTGGACGAGAAACCTAAACCTCTGTCCCTTCTTCAATTTTTCCAAAAATTAGTATAAACTAAAATCAAGGCTATCAAAGGGGGAAGCTAGTTTGTCAAAGATTGCTATCATTTCAGATATTCATGGTAATTTAACGGCTCTAAAGGCGGTTCTTGCAGATATTGAAAAGCGTGGTGTTGATCAGATATTTTGCTTAGGGGATTTGGTTGGAAAGGGGCCACGTGGTTCGGAATGTATTGAACTTGTTCAACAGCATTGCGATCAAGTTATTTATGGTAATTGGGATGTATTTATTCGGGATGAGATTGATCATGAATCGATTAATTGGATTCAGAATCGCTTAACAGAAGCGGATTATAAGTATCTTGCTTCCTTGCCTTTCTATATTGAATTTGAATTGAACGGCAAACTAGCACGTTGTTTCCATGCATCACCGAGGAGCGTTTTTGAACGAATTGCCCCGGAGTATCATCCAACTGAAAAGTGTTTGTCCCTTTTTGAGAATAGTGAAGAAACCGAATCCCTTCACTCCACTCGTAAGCCTGATATGGTGTTTTATGGTGATATTCACCTGACCTGGCTTAGAACCTACGATATTGGAATCCTTTGCAATGTTGGAAGTGTCGGTTTAGATGTGGTGGACGCTACCTATGTCATCGTTGATGGTTCGTATGGGGCGAATTCGATTAACTTTGTACGTGTCCCTTATGACAGAGAGACAGAGCTTAGGGAAGCAAAGGAACTGGGAATGGTTGGTTATGCGGAATACTATAAAGAGATTATGCATGACCAATTTAGAGATAAATAGGGACTATTAGCCTGATCTACATATTCTTTAACATATATTCTAGTAAACTACGAAAGGTTGTATCCTATGTCTATTCTTTTCGGCCTATTGGCAATTAGTTGTTTTCTTTATGTTTTTTCCCTTTATTATGTAAGTGGGAATATTGATTTTGGTATTATCGTTATTACGGTGATGGGAATTATCTTTCTATTATTAGCTATATTTCATCAAAGATTTTTTTCTTTTATAAGAAAGAAAAAGTGGCTACGAAACATGCTCACAGTACTTATCGTGCTATCTGTAGTTATGATTGTGTTTCTCGAAATTCTAATGTATCAGGCACAAGAAGATCCACCTCCCAGTTCCGATGCTCCAATCTTAGTACTTGGTGCTGGTTTGATTAACGGAGAACCATCTCCAACATTAAAAAGGAGATTAAATAAAGCGTATGAACTCTATCAGCAGAATCCAACCACTATTGTGACCTCTGGAGGAGTGGATTACAATGAGCAAATTTCCGAAGGTGAAGCAATGAAAAGGTACTTAGTTTCTCTTGGGGTAGAACCAACGGATGTTTTAGTAGAAGATAAGTCAACGAGCACACATGAGAACTTTCTTTTTTCGAAGGAACTACTCGCGCCCTCTGAATTAAATCCAGAAATCATTGTTGTCACGAATGATTTTCATATGTTTCGGGCCAAAATGATTGGTAGCCGAGTTGGTTTTACCGTATATGCAGCACCATCCAAAACACCAAAACACATTCTTGTTCAAACGCATATTCGGGAATACTTTGCTATTATTAATTCATTTTTGTTTCAGAAATAGATGGGACGCGGAGACAGGTTTCTTGTCCCGCCTCGTGGTTTTGGGGGCTGAGGATCTTGTGAGAAAATATTACTTCACTATGCTTAGAACATCGCTATATAACTATTCATCGAGCATTTTACCAAATTTATACATTGTGGGGATTTGATCCTATGAAACAAATATATTATCATCATTAGTCTTTTATTTTTTCAAGTGAAATTCTTATTATCATTTTATCTATTGATAAAAGTAAAAGACAAAAGTCACTTTATTCTTTAGTAATAATTTCATTTAGAGAGTAGCAATACAAGTTAAATCTTCGGTTATTCCTATGCCTTTAAAACCTATACTCTATGAAAAAGCTATTGTTGATGAAGAGATGCCCCACCGTTTGGAACAAACTCCAACTGCTTAAGTAATTTTGTGCAATTACTGAGGTTCCTATGTTTTTTTAGGTTCATGTTCTTTATTAGAAAGATTAATAGATCAACTAGTTTCAACAAACTGTAATCTTAACACCCATATGTTATTATATTGAATAAATTTATTGAGGAAGAAACTATTCTTTTGTAATGTATTCGTTGTCTCTTTGGTGAAAGGGTGTACCGCCGTTTCGCTCTCGCCAGTACTCGTTTTCACCGTTTTTCTTCCGTCCCCAATCGCCTATTCTGTGTTGTTTTTCCCCATTATCGTTTGAGTTATTGCCTAAGTGATGGTTCATTTCTCCTTTTTAACATTGCTTCAAACATAGAATTAAATATATCTATTAGTGTATTCTGCATGTCTTGTAAGGACTCAATTTGTATTGTCCTATAATTCTATTACTAACTCCATTAATTTTGGATCATGTTTCATTTTCTCTAATATAAATAACTTCCCATCCATTTATAGTTTAGCAATAAAAAAAACTAAACTGCGAAGTAAGAGCAGTTTAGTTTACACTCCCGATGTGGACTATTTTACACTTCATCAAAATTATATCAAACTAGATATATCAAAAAGACGCATCCTTATTAATGAAGTTATAAATTGTATTTTTTTAGATTAATATTAGCGAGGCTCTGAAAAATTTCACCTTAAAATTATAATAGTTATTACTGTAACAATTCAAATCTTATTACTCTCTCTTCCACATTTACTACTATCTTATAACTATTAGTAAGATAAAAAAGAAAGTCTTCTTCATAAGAAACTAATGAAGCATTAGATAACACCCACTCAGCCTCTGCGCTCTCCAAATTAATGTCACTTATCTCTATCGCATATGCACGAGAATTATTATTTATTTGATACGAAACCCCTTCTTGTCCATACTCAATAACAACTTCTCCATTATCATTTTGATACTCATCTGACAGTCCTTGTAAGGACCCTTTTATAGATTCGATATCCTCGTCCAGGAAACTAAAGAAAAATCTATGGGAGTTTTGGAAAGAAGTTGGTAATAAAGGCAGTAAGTCCTCATAAGAAATATTTACTATTAAGTCATTTTCATCCAAAAGAGTTACTTTACTTTTTTCAATGTAACCCATACCACCTGGAAATTCTATTCTGTAAATTGTTTCATTAATTTCTTCTATTATGTATACTTGTGTAGAAAAAGGAAGATTAGTTACCAAGTTACTAAGATTCGTATTACTATATACACTTACATCATCACCACTTATGATGAAACCATTTTTCTCGACCGTGGAACTCTCTATTGAATTAGATTCTAAATTACTATTTAATTCCTTTTCATCACCAATTATTTCTTCAGTATTTCCATTATTAGTTTTTTCTCCATGAATAATGTTAATAGGATTGTCTATAAACATTAATACAGTAGCAATAATAAAATATATTAGAATTAAAGTAAATTGAAAGCTTACATTAAAGTTTTTCCATATGTTTTCTTTCTTACCCAGTCTTTTATCTCTATAAAAATTGAGCGGAGTACTCTCTATTTGAGTTTCAAGCATCTTTTTTCTATACTCTTTCTTCTCATTTTTATCCAATTTATTAAACCAATTAATAAAGTTACTATATTCTTTCGCTACAATTTCTTTATTATCAAACATTTGAATTTGTCCAAAGTTCAACCACATGATTCGATCAGATATAGATTGTACTTGCGAAAGTGAATGGCTAATAAAGAAGATAGTTTTCCCTTCTTTCTTAAACTCATCAAATTTATCTAAACATTTTTGATAAAATGTTGAGTCTCCAACCGATAGAGCTTCATCAATTACTAATATATCTGGTTGAATATGAACAGATATAGCAAACCCCAATCTAGATTTCATTCCGCTTGAATAACTTTTTATCGGTTGATTAATGAAATCGCCAATGTCAGCAAACTCGATAATTAAAGGAGTAAGTTTGTCTATTTCACTTTTTGTCAAACCATGCATAAGACATTTTAACTCAATGTTTTCAAATCCAGTTAAAAAGTTATTTAATCCCGCTGAGATTGCAACCAATGAAGTTTCTCCATTTATTTTTATTTCACCAGAAGTAGGAGGAGTAACTTGAGCTAGAAGACTTGAAAGTGTTGATTTACCAGAACCATTGACTCCAATTATTCCAATAGTTTCCCCTTGAAAAACCTCGAAAGATATATTAGATAAGGCAGAAAAACTCCTTCTACCTTTATTTATAGAAAATAGTGCTAACAGCTGGTCTGATTTTTTTTTAAATAAATTATATGTCTTGGAAACATTGTTAAACGTCACTACTGGATGTTTCATTCTGGACCTCCATAATTCTAGAAAAATCATATTCTATTAATTGGATAGATTGCAAAAAACATTATATCACATAACTATTACTAGGTTACTGTTTCTAAACTATTTAGTATATATGCCGATATACTAAAAGCGATAAGTACTTTATAAATATATGTAGTGTTTGGAATAAGTAATAAAAACATGATAACATATACTCATCTATCAAAATAACTTGAATTAAGTCAATCATAAGAATAGGAGAGCTAATTAATCCATGCAAAAAAGTGCTAAAGAAACTTTATGTCTAGAATTAAAACAAGCTGTTCCAAAATATGTGGAGAAGGTTCAGTATCTTACACAGCATAACAATCAGTTTGATTATTACCAGGAAATCCCGATTGAGAAACTGATTAAAACTACTAAGATTAGTCATAAGAGCATTGAGATAGCAGATGGTATTTTACAAAATGAATTTTTCTTTCTCGGAAATCTGGAAAAGATTCAGTTTGGTACGGAAATCGATTGGAATTATCAACATAGTAATGCAGCTAATACATATCAACTATACATACAAACTTTAAATGTAATTAGTTATCTATGTGATGCTTTTGTAGAAACCAAAGAGACTATCTATTTGTATAAAGCTTATACTTTATTATTGGATTGGATACTATACATCAAAACTGATAAACATGAAAATCTTTATAAATGGGTAGATCACACAGTAGCTAATAGGACACTAAATATTATTTATTTCTTTAACTTATCTAAGAATGAAATTAATATCGACGAATCAATAATTGCTGACATCTTAATTCAACATGGGCATTTTTTATACGACGATAAGAATTATGTTAAAAACAATCATGGAATTATGGTTGATCGTTCCTTGTTAGTCTTGTCAGTATTCCTTAATAATCATGATGAATCTCCAAGATGGTTCGAAAAAGCAAAACTACGTGTAAGAGATGCATTTCTAAGAGACTTTAGCTTCCAAGGTGTACATTTAGAAAATTCTCCAGCTTATCATAAAATGGTTAAAACTATGTTCGAAAAAATTCAAGGTTTCCTTATAGAACATAATCTAACACTTGGTGATGATATTAGTGAAAAACTAAAAATGACTAAGAATTATCTGAAATACATATTAAAGCCTAATGGATATCTACCAACTATTGGTGATACTGCTTTAAGCAAATTAAACGTTAAAAAGACCTTTAAATCATTTCATGATTCTGAAGCTGGAATAACTATTATGCAAAGTAAAAATAAAAATGATTTAGACAGTACTTGGCTTTCCTTTATATGTGGGTATGGAAGCAAAACACATAAACATAGGGACGATTTATCGATTAATTTGTATTATAAAGGGGAAGATATACTAGTTGATTCAGGCCAGTATAATTATGATTTATATGATAAATATAGACAATATATTTTGTCTCCACAATCACATTCTACCATAATACAGAAAAATAAAAATTATAAAATAAAACCACCTCACGAAAATAAAGAGCTTATAAAAACAGTAAATTATTCCTCTAATTCATTGTATGACTATGTTAAAGGGATTCATAAAGGCTATGATGGTTTTTCATTAGAGAGATCAATTATTTTTTTCAAGCCAGATATTATTCTTATTTACGATAAAGCAATTAGTAATGAGGTTAGAATATTCCAACAAAATTTTAATCTTGCACCACATATAGAAGTTTTAAGTAAGAATAGAGAAAAAGTTGTTTGTAATTCAAGTAACAGTAAAATAGTATTCAAGCAATTTATAAAAACTGGTCAAGTACAACAATTTAATGGCGATAGAGAAACTCCTAGAGCTGTAATTTCAGAAAAATTTGGTAAGATTATTGATAACACTCAAATTGTATTCTCTACCAAAGGGTCTAATGTGAAATTTTTAACTGCAATTTTATTGGATAAAGGTGAAAAGAAACTTGAAAATGTAAGTGTTAACGAGGATAATGATGTTTTGACAATCAATATTAAAGGGCAAGAGTATAGTTTAGTTATTTAAATATAGATAAAAATAGCCCATACCCAAAATGGTAGTAATCTCCGATAAATAGATTTACAATTATTTTTCAAAGGTCGGTACTAAACAAGGTTTGGGCTATTCCTTCTTTCTATCGGTCATAATTCATTCATTTGAATGTAGTAGAACGTCCTTAATTAATCCTCTCTCTCCTAAAATATTAAATCTAAATATATTCTGAAAAAGACGGAAAATATTTAGCTAATTCACTATGTATTTCATAATCTCCTAAATTGAAATTAGGTTTTTCATAGTTTTTACCCACTTAATCATTTATTTATTAGATATTACAAAAACATAATTTCCACATTTCCAATCATGATTCAAATTACGCATCGACCAATACCTTTATACGTTTGATGTCTTTTGTCTCTAAAGTGAGAGGTTCTAATTATATCATGCATTCATTTCCTTCGAAATCAATAAAAAACTCTTGAGTGGATATATATATTAAACAACAATTTACTAACTGCTCATTTATTATTAGCGCACAATTAAAAAAAATTAACTAGTAAATTAGTAACTTTTATTCTTCTTCCCTCAAATTGAGCAGTTGGATAAAAGTAAATTCCCTTATTACAACTAATTTTATACTTAATTTAGTATGATTGTTGTGAAGTTTCTTAAACCATAATTTCTTTATTTACTGGGAACTGAAGCGTTTCTGGCCACATTTCATTTATCATTCTAACAAATAATTCTCCTGATCCTCTAATTTCAAAAGGCGCTGAGAGCATCATTTTAAGTAAAACTCTATTATTGTAAGGAACGAAGGTTTCATAGGCAACATCACTCTCATTTACTATCCAACTATGCCACATTGGCATTCTGTGCTCCCAGTAAAATAAATCCTGATATTCAAAGTTAAAAAAATTATCTTTTCTAAACTTGGCAGTATTAATAAAGTCTTGAAAGCTAGAAATCACATGAGGATCTTGTCCAATTGTAGATCTAGTATATAATCTTGCTAATTTTTTAGGGTTTAAAGTTTCAGTTCTGTTTTTGTAAAACACCCTAGCTATCTCAGCAATATTAGATCTTACATGCACCCTGTTTTCCGGGAATTTATCAGCGTACATTTTATAGAGTAGCATCGACCCTCTATTAAATCCTAAGTTTTTCTCCCATACTACTTTAAAGTCTGAAATTTCATCTCTATTATTGTTAGACGGGTATTCATAAATTGTATATGGTACATTTTTTAGTTTTGCTAATTCGGAACCGATTCTTATGTCTTCTTTATACGCACTTGTGGAATTAATATTCATATGAGTAAAGTAGTTAATATCGCCATCAATACTGTTATAGGTAGAATAAGTTAATCTACTATCGAGTCCCGCTGTTAAAGAAATGCTGATTTTATGATTTTCACACAGCAAACTCGCTTGTTTTCTCATAATGGAAGTAAGGTCACTTACGAGTTCTTCTGTGTCTACGTTTTCAGGTAATGGATCTCTAGGAAAAATTCTTATTACAGAACGTTTCTCAATATGATACTTGGTATTTGGACTTAGAGGCTTAATTTCATCATATGGAGACATTAGACCAGGTAAGTATTTTCGACCTATAAAATCTTTACTGGTTAATATATCAGATGCAATTTTAGATTTTTTATACCCAAATAAATCTGCAATTATACTTGAATGAGAAGATATTGTAGTTCCAATACCTTTAGTATTGTAATACACTGTACGCGTTCCGCACGCATCATTATAAACTTCTGTTTTATATGGGGTTTGGGTAATAATTACAAACCTTCCTGAAAGTTCATCTAAGTAATCCAAGAATTCCTCTTCGCCCTTTTTCATTTTAGATAATAGTTTTTTGGCTATTAAGTGTATGTCATTTACCTCATCAAACGGATTAAGTACTAAACCAAGTAAGGCAACCTTATATCTGTTGTTCTCTACAACTGACATAGGTAAACAACCATCATAATACAATCTGAATTTCCCTATATTATATAATTTCCACTTACCAACAGTATTTTGTGTTAATTCATCTTTAAATTCTAAATGTAAAGAGTCCGTTAACAAAAATCCTCTTTTAAACAGCAAATGTGAGTATGAATTCAATACAAATCCTCCCTTAGACTATTCACTATTAATTATATTCACATATATTAACAAGTAAGTAAATACTTATATTTCTAGCAGATTTCAAGCTATTAGATAAATTGAGGCCTAATAATGTGATTACTCAACTCCCATAAACAGAACCACACACATAATAAAAAGCACCCGTTAGGATGCTTTTAAGTAATTGACCAATTCATCGTCCAGCTATGATATTTTCTATATATTTAATAGTTTCTTTCTTTGATACAGGTTTATGACCCTTTTCTTCATCTGAATATAATTCAATTTTAACGTTTTTAGTGAAAATTTCTGATGATAAAGTATTTATTTCGGAAATAAAAGGAATCAGATGCTTTTCAACATCTCGTGTTGCTGCTACATTCTGTAAATAATTGATGGGCGGAACATAATTAATCGATTTATAAAACTCAATTACATTCATTCGTTCTGGAAACCGACTTACAACATCTTCTAACTCCATAGAAGGATAACTAGCCTCAATCATTTCTCTAACAGGAACAGGCCAAAAGTTTGCAACAACTGTTTGCGGGTTATTGACAATAGCTGTCGATCCCTTTAAGAAACCAGATAATACGAGGGACATAAATCCACCAGCGGAACTTCCGTAAAAGTATGTGTTTTCATTCTTATAATTTAATTTTCCCAAAAGGATTTCCAAAATTTCCGATACCTCTTTTAAATAATGCCGGTCCTCTGTCCCATTACCCCAACCAATTGTAATTTTCCCTAAATAAAGCGTAGGATCATTATAGATAATAACTGTATGTGAAAAGTCTTCTATCCATGCATGGCGTTGGAAAACAGGCGGGTTAAATTTATTTGGATCATAAGAACCTGACCCCATAATAAGTATATTACTCGCCTCTTCTATATTCTTAATTAAGAATTCAAATTTTACCTTATTGTTATTAATTGATAAAATAAATGGATCTGAAGAAGATGGTATTTTATAATCTTTTAAATCATTTATGTCTATTAATGTTTCCTCGAAATTCATAATTTATTAGATCCCCTAACTGATGCTTTTTTATTTTCAATATAACATAAGTATCTAGTTGATGGTTAAAAATTCTTTATAGTTACGTTACGATACTAATAACCTTCCCCAACTGGATATTATATTAATGCTTAACTTTCTAACCTGTTTTATCTAACTAACTTAACCAATATAAATTAACTTTCATTGTCAGAATCAACTTTTTATTAACATAAATAATATTCTCATTATTAATGCAACCCCTTATCTCTTCAGAGGGTTTCTACTCCTACCTGTATTTGTACACGATATATTAAACTTAACGGATTCCCTTACTTCCTCAAATTAATAGATTAATGCGTACAATATTATTAACTGAAAATCTCTTAAAATTAAGTTAATAATATTCGAATGAATTTATTAAAATCTAAAATTTTCCATTAATTAAGCAGAGCTCATCTATTTTATAAAACAAGCTCTGCTTAATTAATTGCTTATAAGTAATCAACAAATTTATTTTTAAACCTTTCATGTAATATAGATCCAATAAATAATATCAATAAAGTCAATGACCAAAAGTAAAACATATATCTCCGCTCATTAAAAAACCAATTTCCTTCTAATATAGAATTTCGAAAGCCATTTATTATATAAGCAAATGGATTTAATTTTAAAATTGTCTGGTATTGTTCTGGAAACCTATCAATACTCCATAAAATTGGTGTTAAAAAGAATAACAAGCGCATTATAGATTGTATTAACAACTGAAAATCTCTTATAAGTGCAGAGATAGTTGATGATAACAAAGTCAATGCAAATAAAAACACATATAAACAAAGCATATAATACGGAAGTTGAACAATATGCAAACTCAAACTAATATTATAGTACCAAGCAACTATTCCAAAAATAGCAAGCATAACAATAAGGTTTAGGCTATTACTTATAATAGTAATTGTAGGTAAAATACTAACTGGAAATTTCATCTTCGAAACTAAGTTAACCTTACTATAAATACTGTTTGCACCTTGAACAACTGAAGGGCTTATAAAAAACCACGGTATTAACCCTGTAAGCAGCCAGATAATATAAGGTATATCTCCAACAGATTCCCCTTGACGCAATCCAATCCCGAAAATAAACCAATAAACACACACTTGAATGAAAGGATTAAGGAATTGCCAAATAATTCCTAAATAATGCATTTGATACTTGCTTTTTATCTCATAAAAGGCCAAGCGAAAGATTAATGGAAAATGAATCACCTGCTCCTTTAAGATTGAAAAAACTGATATCATACAAGAATTGTCTCTTCTTTAACAAACTTATGGAGATTTCCAAAATTCATATATTGAATATTATCTGCAGGGTTTAAAATTATGTTCTTAGTATCTAGGATTCTAGCATTTTTCATAATATCAAACTTACTCCAATCCATTTCTTTAAACTCATTATGGTCTGTTAATACAAGTACTAAATCTGAATCTCTTATTGCATCTTCCATATTTTCTTCAACAAAATCTTTGTGTACATGTGGATCAAATGCTCTTACTTCATAATTACCTTCTGCCTTTAATAATTCATAAATTTCCATAGCGGGGCTCTCTCGAATATCATCTACATTTCCTTTATAAGCTAGTCCAAATATAGAAACTATCTGTCCCTCTACTTGTTCCATAAGCTTATTTACATTTTCAGTAACATAGTTAGGCATAGATGTATTTATTTCTCTTGATAGATTAATAAGTTTAGCTGTATCTGGAGCTTTAGCAATGATAAAATACGGGTCTACTGCTAAACAATGTCCACCTACACCTGGACCAGGTGTATGTAGATTTACTCTTGGATGTTTGTTTGCCATTTCAATTACGTCTAACGCATTAATATCTAGTTCATTACATACTTTAGTTAGCTCATTTGCTAGAGCTATATTAACATCTCTAAAGGTATTTTCCATTAATTTAGACATTTCTGCGGTTTTCGCATTTGTTTTAATAATTTCTCCTTGAACAAAAGTACTATAAACCATTGCCCCCACTTCGGTACATTCAGGTGTTATTCCCCCTACGATTCGGTTGTTGTGAATTAATTCATACATAATTTGTCCAGGTAGTACTCGCTCAGGACAATGTACTAGATATACATCTTTACCAATAATAAACCCTGCTTCTTCTAAAATAGGCTTTACTATATCCTCTGTTGTTCTTGGAGCAATTGTAGACTCTATTATTACCACATTGCCTTTCTCTAAGTAGGAAATAATAGAATTAACTGCACTTACTACATATGTTGGGTCCATTGATTTATATTCATCATCGTTATTTGGTGTTGGCACCGAAATGATAAATGCATCAGCTTTCTCAGGTGTAGGCGAAGCTTTAAAAGTCCCCATTTCAATTACTTCTTCTAACGCTTCTTGAAGTCCTGGTTCTTCAATATGAATCTTACCTAAATTCAATGATTCTATTACTTCTGGTACTACGTCTACGCCTACTACCTCAACATTATGCTTCGCAAACATAATTGAAGTTGGTAACCCAATATACCCCAACCCCACTGTTGTTAATTTCATAATACTCTCCCCATTTCTTATTTATTATTTAAATCTATTAATTAATTTGTCAAAGTCTCTTTGCATATATAACTTTTCAAAATCAGTTAAGTCTTCATCATACCTGTTTAAATATTCCCTATATAGTTCATAAATCTCATATAGTTTATCAATTGATTGACTTACATCTTCTTTCTTAATTTTTCTTAAACGTTTTAGATACCAATTTTTAAAATACAAAAAGAATTTTTCTTCAATATAAGCACCTAGAAGATCATGTTGTTCAAGAAAATGTTTTCTCTCTTTCTCAAGAATTAAATATCTGTCAAAAAAGCTCTTAGAGATAACATTCGTCACAGAACCAGAAACAGCAGCATAATAGATATGAATATCTAAATTAATTGCTTTTACTTTCTTAGCATTCATTAACAATTCCTGAAAAAATAAAGTATCCTGTCCAATTGCCCCTTCAACCATTTTTAAAGAATTATTGATTACTAGTTCTTTTTTCAGTACCAATGCTTGAATACTCATTGCTTTAAATGATGTATTTATTAGATATTGTTTTATATCCTTTTTATGAATAACTTCACTTCCATTAAATTGTATCATTGTTTTATAGTAATCAAAGTTTTGTACCCTATCCGAAATTTTAAGCATATTACCTACTACAAAATCGTAATCACCTTTTTCAATTTCCTTTAATAACTTGCTGTACCCATCATTTATTGCTTCATTATCAGGATCCAAGTATGTTACATATTGGGATGTAGAAAGTTCCATGCCTTTATTTCTTGGTCTTGATGCACTTCCACTTCCTCCATCATTGTAGAAGTAAGTTTTCATGTTGGAATATTTACTAGATATACTATTAATAATTGATATTGTATTTTTATCACTTGAACCATCATCTACCACAATTAATTCCATTTCTTCGAAAATACTACTTCGTTTAAGACTATTAAAACATTTATTTAGTAAATGCTCACCATTATTATACGTTGGGATAATAACCGATAACTTATACTTTCTATCAACTACTTCAACTCTAGTTGGGCAATTATTAAACTCAAAATGATCGATACTATATCCGTTCTCCCTATACAACGGCTTGTCCATTTCTAACAATTCATTAATGGAGAAAGCATTACTCCAAAAGACTGTTCTATGCTTATCATCAATTCTGTCGACATAATCATGTTCAATTCCTTTTACTAGCTTATCACCATCATAATAGGAATTCTTCGTGATATAGTCCGAATTTGTAAATTTAAAACCATTAATCATGTCCTCTAAATAAAACTCGCCATAGGCTTTATTTTCATCAAAGAAAGTAATCATATCAAACTTAGCCTTGATTTCTTCATTAAAATTTGACATCAGAATTAGCTCTTTATTCTGATAGCTTTGTTTACTAAAACTATTAACTACTCGCTCAGTTCTTTTATTAATAAGAACCGCAATGGATCTATCATTGTTATTAAAAGGAGTATTAGTAGTCACTAACAACTGTTTAATTCTCTCGTAGGTTGTTTCTCTTGTCATAACTCTTCGTACACCATAGATTTGGTGTTTATAAATATCTTCTTCTGAAAATCCGTTCAGAATATCCTTAACTTCACCTTGATTATTTATTAAGAAAACATTAGGAAATTTGTTATTTACACCTACACTATAGTTTGATAGTAAGATATTACCTAATGCTTGAAGTTCGTAAATTCTGTTTGCAAACATAGTGTTACTATACTTAACAGAATTCAAATTAATCGCCCAATCAAAAAGCTTATGGAGTTTTTGCAATGTATTATGATCCACAGCCGGTGAAACATATTTCACATATTCCTTAGGAAAGAAGTGTCTCTCCAATTTTAATTCGAAATTACGGTCTATAATCTTCAAATCCTTACCACTATCAATGACACCATCAAAAATCCTTTTTGTATCTTCTATTCTATGGGGATATTTATCATACCAAGAGCCTGAGAATAGTACTTCTTTACGTTTTTTAAACTTTTTTATTCCTACAGGATTATGGTAGGTTGGATTAATTCCGAAGTTAAGGACAGAAACATTACTGTTATTACAATCCCTTTTATAATTTTCAACAACCTCTTCAGCAGTTGTAAAAATATATTCACATTTTTGAGCTAATTCTATAAAAATATCATAATTTACAGGATCTTCTTTTGAATAGAAAACTGTCTTTATCCCATTACTCTTATAATGCTCAAGAATTTCAAACATATCTTTCCTGTGCCTTCTAATATTTGGATTCCCAAGCCCTTTCCATTCCATATTTAAACCTTTCCAAGTTGTTACTAGTAAAAATATATCTAATTTTTCTGTATATTCCTTGTAATTATCTCTAGTAATATAATAGAAGTTTGCTACTCCGTCAAAAGAGTTATAAAGAAATTCATCTGCTATGATACCGATATTTACATTTATTTTCTTGTAATATCTACTACCATTACTTTCAGGCAGTTTGTCTAATAGCGGTTTTACACTAGAAATAAAGCTTATATCCGCAGCCTTATCTCTATAAGCTAAATATTCTAGTTTCTTTTGAATTTCTTCTTCACTCAACTGATTTTTTTTACCATTTTTTTTAACTGTTTCATTGACAACTCTACTATCACCATTTAGTTCATGTTGTTTTTTAGTAAGAAAAAGTGTATCTTCATTTATTTGTTTTATTAATTTTTCCTTCAATTTACTTATTGTATTTAATCTTTGTTGAATCGACTTTTGGTC
This sequence comes from Ornithinibacillus massiliensis, assembly GCF_018310345.1. Classification (GTDB taxonomy): domain Bacteria; phylum Bacillota; class Bacilli; order Bacillales; family Amphibacillaceae; genus Ornithinibacillus; species Ornithinibacillus massiliensis. The sequence continues at coordinate 802,675 of NZ_JAGXBY010000001.1, read as the reverse complement.
CACTTACTTACCTCCTAATTCTTTTTTTGCGCCATTTCCAATATCCAATTGTAAGATTACCAAGTTTTGAATTTTTCAATGCATCATACCGTTTCAACAAAGTTGAGTAGCTATTCAACAATCTTTCTTCTTTAGAATAGGCTTCTAGTAATAATTTATCAGAGTTGATTTTCATACGTTTTTCATTTAAGTAGTTTTGCTCAGAATTATTTAATGATTCTTCCAACCTTTTATTTATTTTAGTTAACTTAGAATGATTCTTTAATAACTTTTCCTCTTTTTCATATGCTTCCAATAATAATTTTTTAGTCTCAGTATTTTCATTCTTTAACCTTAATACCTGTTGCTCATAATCTTTCTTCTGTATCTCTAATTTATTTTGTGTAGCTTTTCTATCTTCTTCTAATCTCGATATTTCTTTTTTATGAGATTCTAACTCCATTGATAAAGATTCAATTATTTCTTTATTTTCATTTTTACTCTCATCTACTTTAGTATTTTGAATTTCTAAGCTCTCTTTAAGTCTATTAAGCTCTTCATTTAGAAGGATATTTTCATTTTTTACTTTAGTTGTTTCTTTAATTTCAGTTTCGAGTTCTGAAATTTTAATATTTAATTTATTGATTTCAATTAGTTGTTTTTCTTCCCTTTTTCCGCTATCTAGTATTTTCTTTTCTAATTGTTTATTCAACAGTCTTACATCTTTTAATTTATCCAAGCTTTCTCTTTTTACATTTAATTCTTCGATATAATTTCTTTCTATCTCATAAAAAGTCAGTTCTAATCTTTTTAGTAATTCTAGATCAATTTTCAAATTTTCTTTTGAACCCTTAGTTAGTACTATACCAATCCATTTACCAAAGAATTCAATTTGTTTAATACTAAATAAATCCATTTGTAATTCTAACAATTCATATAGATAATAAGTTTTTTTATGATCAAAGTAATCATTTATACCAAAAGGTACTGTTATTATCATCTGTCCATTTTCAGCTAAAATATCGTATGCCTTCCTTACAAATCGTTTTGGGTCGGTCAAATGTTCTAATACCTCTCCAAATATCACACTATCAAATTTTTTTTGCTTAAAATCATAATCAATAAAGTTACCATTAATAAATTCTACATGTTGTTTTGTTACTTCTGCTTCACCAGTTAGCATTTCTTTAGCATAGTCTATTGAGTCTTTTAGAAGGTCTATCCCTATAACTTTCTTTCCTTCTCTCCCGAGTAATATAGAAGTAATACCTTGCGAGCATCCAACATCAAGTATTTGTTCCCCTAATGCATTTTCACAAATCCAATGAATTCTTTTTCTAGTTTTTTTCCCAAAGCTTGTTCCCATTTGATCAAAGTAAGCTTCAGCTATACGGTCTATGGGTATTTTCATAATTAAACCACCTTTTTCAAGTAACTAATACTCTATAAATGGATAAAAAATTAACTTTTTCATTTTCCCAATTATATATAAACTTTGCTTTAAAGCAATTATCAACCATATTTTTCCTGGTTTCTATATCTGTTAAAAGGAAATTAACCCCTTCAGCAATCGACTCATAATCATGAGAATCAACACACACTCCAACCTGTTCTCCTTCAACTACTCGTTTTATTTCTGGAAAACTACATGCTACTATCGGTACACCGCTCATAATATATTCAAAAAGTTTATTTGAAGAGGCTGAGTAATGGTTAAAGTTAGTATTATTTAATACTTGAAAACCTAAGTAAGCATTCTTTGTATAACTGGGGAGTTCCTCCACCGGTACTTTTGGTAAGAATTTTACTCTATTGTGGAGATTCATTTCATCAACCATTTTTAATAAATCTGTTTTAATTCTTCCATCGCCAATAAAAACTAGTGTCCCTTCATTAAATAAAGGTACAGCTTGAATTAATTTTTCTAAACCTCTTCCAGCTTGTATACCTCCTTGATAGAGTAAAATTTTCTCTTCCTTAGGTAGATCAAGTATGTCATGTAAAGGAGCCTTTTTCACCCTATTATCATCTTGTTTAAATGGGTAGTTATGTACAACATTGGGGTAAAAATCATATAATTCTTCGTTATATTTCGCCCTTGTATGATTTTCAACTATCATAGTGTCTATCTTTTTGATAAAGAATTTCTCTGATTTTCCATAAAAACTTTTATCATAGCCAGTCCGACTAGTTTGGACTTCATGTGAATCATAGACAAGCTTTTTCTTTTTTATGCGGAGTTTCGAACAGATATAACCTTGTGGTAGGGTGTTTAAATCGTTAGAATGATAGATATCATATTTTTGTTGGAGACCTCTGACTATCATCCGGAGAAATATGTTGCCTCTAATCCAGACTACTTTAAGTTTTGACTTCAATAAAATTATTGCTAAAAATGTTATTATTGCAGAAATATACGGAATAAAGTATATAGCAGTTAACCACAACATTAGTCCCAATAAACCTATTAGTTTGTTTTTAATCATTCTTTTAGCCATACCTTGCATCAAATCTAGTAAAAACGGATACCTTCTAACTCTAAATACACGAAATCCATCATTACGAACTTCAAATTTAGGTAAGGATTTATCACTTGGATCATGAATACATATGAGATCGACTTTATAACCATTTTCAGAGAGAGCAGTACACTCTCTTAATACACGTGCATCGTTTGTAAAATGGTTCCATACAAACATACATACATTTTTCTTCATTAGTTTTCCATCCTATTCTAATGTTTCCATTACTTAGCTTTCGAGAATATCGATTAAAGGATCTATATTAGTTTCCCATAAGAAATCCTTATGAACATAACGGTTACCATTTTCGCTCATTTCTTGGCGTAATAAGGGATTCCCTCTTATGGTATCAATATAATAGATTAAATCTTTTACATCATTGCTTTCTGAAACAAAACCAACCTGCTCAGCCAGGATGACTTCTTTAGCAATTCCGGATACAGATCCTACAATAGGAATACCACAAGTCATATAATCAATAATCTTTCCTGGTAGTACTGTTTTAAATACATCCTTATCTTCTAGAGATACAATTCCAACTTGGTGTTCCGAGGTTATTTTTAAACTCTCCTCTCTTGTGGTCGGCGTAAGAAATGTGACATTTGTTAGATTATGCTCTTGGCAGTATTCTATCAAGCTATCTTTTCTTAGACCATATCCTATTATAGTTAGTCCAATTCTTCTTTGATAAAGCTCTTTTGCTAGCTGTTTTAGTATTGAGTCATCTTGAGCTAAGCCAATATTCCCAGCATATATTACTTGAAATGTACTATTATTTTTACTACCAATTTCTTCTTTAGTGGCACCATTTGGTATGTACGTTATTTTCTCCACACCCGCTTTTAGCTTTGAACTAATATATGGTATAAAGCCTTTGCTATTTACGATAATTTCATTGGCTCTTGAATACATAACTCTTTCTATTACTCTGAATAATCTAATTATAATAGGATTATTAAATACGCCAACACCTTTTAGTGATTCGGGCCATAAATCACGAATGTCTAGTATTAGTTTGGCATTATAGTATTTTTTAGCAAATAAACCAACTATGCCTATAAATATCGGTGGAGAAGTTACTATTATCTTACTGAACTCACCTTTATTTTTTATAATATAACCCAACATTCTAATAGCTACTTCTAAATAGTATATTAGGCGATTTATTAGACTTCTAGAATATTTAGTATTAGTCACTTTGATTCGAAAAATATTTTGATCGTCATTTAATCCATCATTATCCCAAAATTTATTATCCTCGTAGATTTTTCTATTTGGATAAGTTGGCTCAGTTGTAAGTACTTTTACGTCAAATCCCCGTTGTTTTAATAGTAAATATATATTTTTCATTCGATTTCCTGCACTACCTATTTCAGGATAAAAATTCTGTGAGATGATTAATACTTTTTTCATGAGAGCCTTCTTTCTATCTATCGTGGGATACTGATACATTCCTTTGTTATTTCATTTACATGTAAATTTTAAAAAAGATATAATTAATTACATTCACATTTTTAATCAAAGCTAATAATTGGTTAATTCTTCTCTTTATTTATTGAGAATTAACGAAAATTTCCTGAGTATTATTGAAAGAGCCAAATTACTCTTAAACAGATAAAACATTTTATGTCTAATAACATATTGCAGGATTACGCCCTTACCTCTGTAATAGAATACCCTTCTTTATCCTTTGACAGTAAGGTTACTAATCTTTTCAACTAGATAAGCGATTAATTCTTCACGAATATTCTCATTCTGTAACCCAAACTCAATATTAGTAGTCAAAAAGCCAAGTTTTTCTCCAACATCATATCGCTTACCATCAAAATCATAAGCATAAACTTTCTGTACCTCATTTAACATCTGAATCGCATCTGTTAATTGAATCTCTCCACCCGTCCCTATTTGTTGTCTATCAAGATAATCAAAGATTTCAGGAGTAAATACATACCGACCCATAATTGCTAGATTAGAAGGAGCATTTCCCGGAGCTGGTTTTTCTACAAAATTATTCACCTGATAACGCCGCCCCTCAATCGTATTAGGATCTACAATTCCATAACGATGAGTTTCACTATCTGAAACCTGTTGCACTCCGACGATAGACGATTCTATTATTTCAAATTGCTGAATCAATTGTCTTAATGCAGGTGTCTCAGCTTGAACTATATCGTCACCTAATAACACAGCAAAGGGTTCATTCCCAATAAACTTTCTTGCACACCATACAGCATGTCCAAGTCCTTTTGGTTCTTTTTGACGAATATAATGGATATCGACTTCAGAAGGCTGTTTTACCTTTTCTAGTAATCCAAATTTCCCCTTGTTCATAAGGTTGTCTTCAAGTTCGAAATTATTATCAAAATGATCTTCTATAGCACGTTTACCTTTACCAGTTACAATAATTATATCCTCTATACCCGACTCAATTGCTTCTTCAACTATATATTGAATAGTTGGCTTATCAACTATCGGTAGCATTTCTTTTGGCATCGCTTTTGTAGCTGGTAAAAATCTAGTCCCTAGACCTGCAGCAGGTATTATAGCTTTTTTTACTGTTTTCATATTTATCCCCCATTTTTTACGGCAACTCATTAAATAATTATTTCTTTAATAATCTTTGCTAATTACATTTCCACTAGCTTCTTGATAGCTGCTGATCGTTTATTCGTACCAAGTTTAGCATAAATCTGACTTATATGTACCTTCACACTACCTTCAGACATCCCTAATAAGCACGCAATTTCTCTATTGGAATGCCCATATTGCATAAGTGAAGCAACCCGGGTTTGCTTTAATGTGAAAGCACATTCTAAATGTGCCCGTACAGAGAACTGATCATATTCTATACGTTTCATCCGAACTATATGGTTAATAAAGTCATAGACCATATTCTGTGGTATATAAAAATGATTATCTAGAATCTTTTCCAATAGTGCAACCAGATTTTCATAGAGTAGATTCTGTTTAGGAAGTATGCTACAGACACCAGCATCAATTAACGGTAGAACAGTTAGCTCTTCATACTCATCCGTGATTAGAATAATCTTTTCTTCTCCTAGAATTCGAACTATATTAGTCACATCGTGCTCTGTAAAATTCTCATCATCTAATAACACGACATCAGCTGGTAATCTCGTCACTATTGACACATGGTCGTATTTAGTTAATTGTTCCTTAAGTAAAAGAAAAAACTTGCTTTCTTGAAGTAAACAAATTCTCATCCCAATACTTCCTTTTTAGCTCCCTGTTATTCTGGACCTATTTTTCTTAACTATAACAATTTTACTATACAAACAGTCACATATAATAGTGACTAAAGTAACAAAAGTCTTGAATCTGTTGGAATTAGTCGTAATGTGTCACCTCAGCAAGCTCGTTGAAAATTGAATTACCTTCTCGCGTTTTTTAATACAAAGTATCTTATAAATACAACTAATATAGTTCCTCAATGTTTCCTAAATATATGTAACTGATTCGCAATTGGTTTGCTTCCATGATCTTAGAACGCGCTTTGATCACTTTTAAATCTTGCTCTATATCGATTAGTGTTTGAACTCCCTTCCGAATTAATTGCCAGGGTTCTACTGCTATAATTCAACTCCTTCTAACAGGTTCATGGATAGATAATTCACTTATAGCTCTATTCTAAAATAGTCCAAATACTTTTCTAATTTTTCGTATCCTAGCCGGTTCGTCTTGATGTACATGTAGCCCATCAATAACTAACTGTGCATTCTCCATGAACATATAATAGGTATCATTACCATGCTTATTCTTCAAAATACGATAGGCTTCCCTCATAACAAATCCTCTTGAGGTTGTATTATGGGCATCTGACGCTATGAAATGGGCTAGATTATAATCGATTAATTGATGGGATAATTTTTGAACCGTCTTCCCGAATTTACCAGCTAGACTTGCAGCAGTAACTTGGGTCAACGCACCTTTTCTAACGAAATTGTAAAGTGTAGAGGGATTCTCTGCAATTTGGCGATTACGCTCAGGATGTACAATAATTGGTTTGTACCCTGCAACTTGAATATCAAATACCATTTGCTCTGCATATTGAGGTATGTATCCAAATGGAAACTCAATGAATAGATAACGAGTATTATTAAGTGTAGCAATATTGCTAGCTTCTAATTCCTGTATCAGGTCCCCATGTATACGTGTTTCTTGTCCTGTTAAGACTGTAAGAGGAATATTTTTTTCCCGTAATGCTTTATTTAGCTTTTCTACATGAATCTCAATATCTTCCTTTACATTAATATATTTGCCGTTCTGATGGTGCGGTGTTGCAATAATCGTGTGAATACCTTGTTGTACTGCTTCCTGTGCCATCACAAGGCTGTCATCTATTGTTTTTGCACCATCATCAACTCCAGGCAAAATATGACTATGAATGTCAATCATTGTCATCCACTTCCTCATTTTTTCAGTATATCAAATCTATCAGGTTGCTTTATAGTTTCATAGGAACTAGTTAAATTTAAGTATGTATCAATAAATTGTGATTTTTTATACAAATCTTTTTATAAGCATTATTTATTACAAGAATAACAAAGTATTACAACCACGACAATATATGGAACTGATTTAACCTTTTTAATTTTTTGATCTCTTTTAACCCTATTATCAAAATAAAAAAGTTATACTACTATAGTGTTCATATTAGACACAAATGCATTTCCGGGCGGATTATTATTTCTAATTACTAAACTCCAATAATAAAGCTGCTAACACTAAGTCAGCAGCCTCACTATTATTTCGGTTCAAAATTCACTTCATTCAATCCACTAATCTGAATCACTTGGCCTTCTTCTAAATTTACTGTTATTTGCGTGACACCTAGTTCACCAGAAGCATCGAGAATCTCATTTGTTGCGGGCAGGTCCATAGCGTTATAGATAACAAAGTTCCCCATGCCACTTGGGGCGGTGACATCATATCGACCAGGTTCAATATCCAATCCCACTTGCCAAGTTCCTGTGGAGAGTGTGTTAGATAAGGACGTTTCTGCCGGGGTAAATGTTACATTATCAAGGCCAGAGATTTCGATCTCATGTCCAGCTTCCAAATTCGTCGTAATACTGGTTACGCCCATCTCGCCAGATTTATCAAGAATTTCATTGACAGTAGGTAAGCCATCTTCATCATACACAAATAAATTACCCGTACCATCACCAGTAATGACATAACGACCAACTGGGATATCTTCCCCTACTATAAAGTTTCCAGCATGAAGTGTTGTCTCTTCTGCATTGGAATTGTCTCTCGTAGCTTGCTCATCGTCAGGATTTTCTCCCTCTGTCGCATCTTCATTCGTATTTTGTTCTTCTATATCTCTGTCTATTGTATCCGTTTGTTCATTATCGTTTTCCGGGGATTCTAAGGAATCCTCTTCATTCCCTCTACCGAAAAGGACAAATAACAGTATGATGATAACAAGTAACCAAAACCACCATTTTTTGTAGAATGGTTTTTCATCCGCCATGATCAATCCCTCCTTTGTGATTACTAGTATGTACTAGTATTTGGATCGTTATTACAAGGAGGGGGGATGTGACATTATCCGTTATGGATTACGAATCGCTCCCATAAATAATATTGTTTCTGTTTCATCATCTACAATGGCTAGAAAAAAGGGCCGGTCAACCCTCATGTAGAATGGTCCATCCAAAGTAGCCGATTCCGTGACCACTCCAACAGAGGTAGAGGCAGCTGCCTCGGTACCTTCTTCATTCACTTCAAGGAATGTTTTTTGTTTCACTTCACTAATCCAAATTGGATCCTTTTCTTCAATCATTCGTGTGAAATCCGCATTATAATCAAAGGCAGACTCCATCCCAAGTTCTTTCAATATATTATTCAAGACTAGTTCATATTCCAGCTCAAATGAAGGTAGGTAAACTGTTCCTTCTTTTTTCTTGAAATCTCCTGTCCATTTCTTCCAATTATCATAAGTCAGCATTTCCAAAAATCCCTTTAAGCCCTTTTCTTCTTTTGGCAAGAATACTTTCATGCTCATTTCTTCATTTCCATATGGTAGTGATACAGCTTGGAAATCATCAGTAGCAAGGTATGCTAATTCTTCCTCAAGCATCATTAGCGGTATTTCTTTGGATGTTTCATCATCAAGATAAAAAGAGCTCACTTCTGTTCTTTTCTTATTAAATTCATACTTCCAATCACCTTTGAAATAAATCGCATTTAGAAGAATAGCCACCGTATCGGAATCAAGTGGCGATGTTATGACCTCATCAATCTTCTGATTGGTGGAACGCTTGATCCAATCATTCATTTCGTTTACTGTATCATCAGTAGAAATATCGAATTCCTCTATGTGTGCATTGAAATAATCCCGGTTCAATTGAGCAAACTCCTCTTGGAAGGAAAATCGATTATTTAACCAGATGGAATTCGCTACATGTAGTTGAATATGGTCTGAATCTCGATGAAGGATGTCCATCCATGAAGCATTAGCCTTACTTAGCTCCAGTGAGTCCATTCCGTTACTATGTAAGACAGCATTCATTTCATCTAAGGTATTGCCATCTGCACCGTTTTGGACCATCGACAACGCCATGAATAAACTTATCGGCGAGATGAATAGATTTCCATCTTGCTTTAATTCTTCAGAAGCTAGTAAGTCGAATCCTAGTTGATTGTTATGTAAAACAACCTTCTGATAATCTTCACGATCAAACTCTACATCCTCGTTAATAATGGAGCTATTCCTTTCTTGTGCACAACCAATTAGTAATAACAATATTCCGCCATAGCAAATCCATAGTTTGAATTGCTTTTTCATCAAGACCACCCCCGTAACGAATAAGACGATACAAATTAAGCAAATGTTTCAATTAGTTAAGACTGGGGACAAGATGGTTAACAAGCCTGTCCCCCTTCCTAATCTTACTTCATCTTCTCTGGCAGTGCATGAATCGACTCAATCAAAAGGTTTAGCTTTCCTTCAATACGATGCAGTAAATAAAACGTTACCGCTACCGGAAAGCCTAAATCTGTGATGAGTGATATCCAATTTTCCACCGTGCTCACCTCCATACAAGTAAAAAAGAGGCTACCTTGCGCTTAAGGTAACCTCCCTCATCGTTAGACTAATTCAATTTCTTCCACCGTGCGGTCAACGATACGTGCACTATGCTTCGCTACTAAATCCCCGCCACTTGACGTGAATGCGTTTTGTGCAATGATTTCATTCATTGCTTCCGAAACGCTAGCAGGATCAACTGGTTCGATTGGTTGCTCCAATGAATAGGTTACAATTTTACCGTCCGTATTTTCGAACTTTAACTCTAGTACCTTCACTTAAGCTCCTCCTTTCCCTATATTCCAAGCAGCTTCGCAATAGTCCCTTAACCTTGGCGAATATCAGAACTATCCTTACGCTCGATGTTAAACAATAGACGCTCCTGCAATCCAGCAAACGCATTTGCAATTGCATAAAGCTGATCTGGTGTTGCGTCTGTCTTCACATTGTTAAAGCTCTTCGCTTTATAAATAGGACTCCCATTAACTGGGTCATTCCCATCATGAAACACCAGACGCAGCTGAGAATTCATTAAATCTGCCACAGCCATGCTCAAGCACCTCCTTTCACTACTATAATCGTGAGAAAGGAGGAAAAAGGGGCACATAATTTGAAAAAAATTTAAACACTATGCTGTTCTATATCATCCAAAATCACAGCCACTTTCCTAAAGAAATTTTCGATTATATATAAAAGCAGTTGATTAAAATCTTAGTTTAATCAACCACCTCAATAAATTCTTACAAACTATTGTTATAACAACTACCTAATTTTCCAGTCAAACTAGCTTACTGGCTATCTGCCTGTTCGATAATATCATAAAATTCCTCTTCATCAATTTGTCCATTTTCCAACTCTTGATAAATCCTCTACAGGTAACCTAACATTACGTCTGATTTACGTGTCTTAAAGCTCTCCCGCGGAATCACCGAGCATATGTTGAACCTTTTCCACTTCCTCATCCGGAATAATAAAATAATAGACACCATCCATTTCCTATATGCTCCCTTGAAGCATATAGCTCGATACCTCTTTATGAACATCAGCATAGTTCACAATGAAATCCTTCATCAGGTCAACATGTAAATTGCTTCTCACATTCTCTAAAAGAAAATCTAGTAAAACCTCTACCTTATGTATCGTTAGCTCCTTAGAAGCTGTATCGATTATTGCGTCCAGTACTTGCCGTTGTCTTATCATTTGAGTAAGGTCATCCATAGGGTTATCAGCGAGCTTCTGAACATATCGCATTGCCTGTGTACCACTCAAATGAAGCTCACCACTAGCAAAGTGAACACCATCTACTTCAAAGTCCAACTGATTATCTATCATAATACCACCGAGGGAATCAACTAAATCCGCTATACCAGTTAGGTTCAATTGAACATAGTAATCTAGCTCCATATCGAGTAAATTCTCCACGGATTCCACTACCATTTCAACTCCTCCATTAGCAAACGCATGTGCTAATTTACCCTCCGTACCCTCGCTAATCATACTTACCCGTGTATCCTTGTGAATGTTAATCAGCTTAATCGAATCTGTACTTGGATATAAGGATAAAACAACGATTGAATCGGCTCTACCTATATCTCCGGCACGTTGCTCTACTCCTAGAAGAAGAAAGTTAAGTCTCTCCTTATTAGCAAGCTTTTCCTTTGAACGCTCGTGGTCAATTGTTGAAAGAGGTTGATACATACGATTATGAAAGGTTTCCATTACACTACTATAATAGTTATCTATATGAACTACTGTTATAATGACGCATAAGATGACAGCTCCTATACTAATGGTTAGCCAATGTAGTTTTGTTTTTTCAGACTGATTGGAATTGGACATTCTCGCCTACCTCGTTCGAATTTAGAATTTTCTTTATAATTTATTTTATTATACATTTTTTAGGAAGGTTTTACCATTTATTATTGATAATAATTGGAAGACTTGCTAGTATGATAAATTACTTGTAGAGGAATATATGAGGAATTAATCGAATTTACATTTTCTTATTATTTATTAAGTATTGGTGGAACTATGCTATTATGATACTAATAACTGGAGGTGCATGTAGGATGAGGAAGGTTATCACATATGGTACATTTGATTTACTTCATACTGGACATATTAATCTACTCAGGCGAGCTAAGAATTTAGGTGATTATCTAATCGTAGCCGTGTCTACAGACGAATTTAACCAGTTAAAAAATAAAAAAGCGTATCACAGCTTCGACAATAGAAAAGCGATCGTAGAAGCAATTCGCTATGTCGATGAAGTCATCCAAGAGAACACTTGGGAACAAAAGATTGATGATGTCATTAAACATGAGATTGATGTATTCGTGATGGGTGACGACTGGGAAGGGAAGTTTGATTTCTTAAGGGAGTATTGTGAAGTTATCTATTTACCAAGGACCATCGGCATCTCCACCACAAAGATAATGCAAGATTTATGTAACGACAATAACCGATAAAAAAGTACCTGTACGAAAAAAAGAAGACATTGGATTTTGGGCCATATTTAACAAGCCAAAGATTTCAATTATACGCGTTTACGATTAAAGTGTCCTCTAATAGAAAGAAGCTCCCATTGAAAGTGCCAATGGAGCTTCTGTTATTAGTCCCTGCTAAACACATCTCTTGTATAAACTTTATCTTTCACATCTCTTAATTCTTCCGAAAAACGGTTAGCAACAATGACATCACTAATCTGTTTAAATTCTTCAAAGTCATTAACCACACTTGAATTTATAAATGTACTTTCCTTTAAGGTAGGTTCATAAATAACAACATCAACACCATGGTCTTTAATTTGTTTCATCACATCCTGTATTGCCGATTCTCTATAATTATCCGAACCAGATTTCATTGTTAGCCTAAAAATTCCAACCGTTTTTGGTTTTCGTTCCAAAATCATACGAGAAATGTGGGTTTTTCTAGTGTCGTTTGCTTCAACAATAGCCTTAATAATAACATTCGGTACATCTTTATAATTAGCTAAGAGCTGTTTCGTATCTTTTGGTAGACAATAGCCACCATACCCAAAGGAAGGATTATTGTAGTGATCGCCAATTCGCGGATCTAATCCAACTCCCTCAATTATTTGACGAGTATTTAGCCCCTTTATTTCTGCATACGTATCTAGCTCATTAAAGAAAGAAACCCTCATAGCAAGATAGGTATTGGCGAAAAGTTTAATAGCTTCAGCCTCTGTTGAATTTGTAAAAAGAACCGGAATATCTTCCTTAATAGCTCCCTGTACTAGCAAATCAGCAAAAGTTTTTGCTCGATCTGATTGCTCCCCAACTATAATTCTAGAAGGATACAAATTATCGTACAGAGCCTTCCCTTCTCTTAAAAATTCTGGTGAGAAAATAATCTTATCTGTATTAAACTGCTTTCTAACTTTATCCGTAAATCCAACCGGAATAGTAGACTTTATTACCATTACAGCATTAGGATTTATCGACAACACTTTCTCTATTACATTCTCCACACTACTAGTGTCAAAATAGTTTTTATCAGGATGGTAGTTGGTTGGTGTAGAAATGATTACATAATCTGCATGTTGAAAAGCTAGGGTATCATCAGTTGTTGCGGTTAAGGATAATTGTCTTGAAGTTAAATATTCCGCAATCTCTTTGTCTTCTATCGGAGATTTTCTATTATTAATCATATCTACTTTATCTTTCACTATATCTAGTGCAATTACTTCATTATGCTGAGCTAATAAGATAGCGTTGGATAATCCGACATATCCAATGCCAGCTACTGTTATATTCATTGTAGTCACTCCTTAAAATTCCTCTCCTAATTATACCATTATGTTATAGTGAGTAAGGATAATTTTATTCGTTTTCGTGGACATATACATAAGAAGACAACATCTCCATTAAGCAAATGTCCCAGCGTTTACTATATAGGGTAACCTATTACTTTTCCAATATTCTTTGTAATATCCTACACAACCTACATTGTGTGACAATTCACATACTAATCCCATTAAATAAGTTTCTAACCTAAATTGGTTACTATTAATAAGTTGTAGTTGAAATGATCTAAATATGCTAGAATAGTTTGTGTCTTTTGAAACATCTTTAGTTAAGTTTCGTCTAATGTAATGACAGTTTTTTCATGTACATGTAATAAATTTTTAATGTACGAGTGTCTTAATTCATAGTAAAATAAAGGATAGCTTTTAATCTACAAGTCTTTTAAGAAAAAGGGGAAAAATTAAAATGGTTAAACAGGATTCCGACCAGTCTCGGATGGTACAACGAAAGAAAAAAAGAAAGTTAAGGAAAAGAGTATTTATACTCTTAGTGCCACTACTGGTTATATTTGCTGGAGTTGGCTACGCTATATCTTTATATATAAAGGCAGACGCTGCTATTACCGACTCATATGAAGATGATGGAAGAGAGAAGTCCAAATTTAGGGATGTGGTTGTAGATCCTAATGTGGATAATGTATCGATTTTAATTATTGGTGTTGATGAAAGTGACCATCGTGCTAACGAAGGAAACTCAAGATCCGACGCATTAATTCTAGCCACTTTGAATAAAAAAGATAAAAGTGTAAAATTATTAAGTATCCCTCGTGATTCTTATGTTTATATACCAGAGGTTGGTTATGAAGATAAAATCGCTCATGCCCATGCATTCGGTGGGGTAGAAGCATCAATTGAAACAGTAGAAAATTTATTAGAAATACCTGTCGACTATTATGTGAAGGTCAACTTCCACGCTTTCGTTGAAGTAATTGATGCAATTGGTGGTATTACAGTTGAAGTACCATATGAATTTTGGGAATCCAATTCAGAAGACAAGAAAAATTCTATCCACCTATTACCAGGTGAGCAAGTATTAGACGGTGAAGAGGCACTAGCTTTAGCTCGTACTAGAAAGCTAGATAACGATATAGAACGTGGAAAACGCCAAATGGAAATCATCAAAGCAGTAGTTAAAGAATCCATGTCTGCTAGTTCCATTCTAAAACTAGGAGATGTGATTGAAGCAGTAGGGTCCAACATGACAACAAATATGACATTTGATGAAATGACAAGTTTAGTTTCCTATGCCTTAAATGGAGACGGCCTGGATATGGAATCGATGACCGTACAAGGTTCAGATTATCAACCAGGATCGGTTTACTACTGGCAGTTAGATCAAACATCACTTTATGATGTAAAAACACTGCTTAAGAACCATTTGGAGTTGGAAAATACTGAAGTAGTCAACCAATCTATAGATAATAGTAATAGTACTCCTTAAGTATAGATAAACTCAATCTAGGCACCGCTCCCTAAAAGTAAATCTTTTAGGGAGCGGTACTTTTTATTATCCCTAGTTTTAATTTCCATCTCCTTAGAAATATTTCCATTCCATTATGAATATCTACGTTTCTCATGATATTTAACCAAACTAAAAATCCCACTGAAAGTAAGATTTGAAACTCTCCCTTTCAGTGGGCATTACCGCTTAAGATTAAGTTGTTATTTCTTATTTTACCCTTGGTCCCTTACTAAATAAGGATATCTTTCGTAAGCTATTTAATAGCGGCTGTCGGTTATCACGTGTAATCCCTGCTAATTCAGAAATTAACTGGATTCCTAAACTAATAAAAAAGCAAATAGCTAATGAAGTAAGGAGCCTTGTACTGTTAAATATAATTGCCATACTACCAAAAAACGCACTAAATCCGTATATAATAAGTACTGTAGTACGATGTGAATATCCCATTTTCATTAAACGATAGTGGATATGATCTCGGTCAGCAGTAGCAATGCCCTGCCTGTTCAGAATTCTTCTTATTATGGCAAGAACGGTATCAAAAGCTGGGACAGCTATTACGATAATAGGAATAATAAAGCTAAAGAAGGCAACATTCTTAAATAGACCTAGCATGGATATAATTCCAATAGAATAGCCTAAAAATAATGCCCCGGTGTCTCCCATAAATATCTTGGCTGGATAGAAGTTGTGGAATAAAAAACCTAGACAACTTCCAATTAAAATAATGCATAATGACACGACTATTAAACGCGCGTCCATTATCCCCATAACTAACATACTAATTAACGCAATCGCTGAAACGCCAGCAGCCAATCCATCTAACCCATCAATCAGGTTAATTGCGTTAGAAGCAGCAACAATCCAAATGATTGTTAGTACGATTCCGAAATAATCTATATAAACTGTTCCAATAAAAGGAATGGTCAATTTTTCTATAATTAATCCAGAGGAGACCACTACAACTGCAGCCATAATTTGACCAGTCAGTTTAAGTAACGGTTTAAGGTTAAAAATATCATCTATCAAGCCAGTAATAATCATAATCACTGCACCAATGATAATGGCGTTCATGTGCGGGTCATATGGCTTCAAATATAGAAACCCCACAGAGGCACCAATAAAAATAGCTAAACCTCCCATACTCGCACGCTCTTTACCGTGCATTTTTCTGTCTTGGTCTGGTTTATCAACGCCATTACACCTATATGCTATTTTTTTGATTAGAGGTGTAATGAATAAAGTGGTTAATGTTGCTATACAAAAAGCGATAATTAATTCCTTCACATTAAACATAATGCACCAACTCTAATAATTTTTTTCTATTAGTATTCTAACATATTATTCGAAATGTAGCTCTTAATTTTAAGGTGTAACCACGTTAATTAAAACTTGATAGAATAAATATCATATGCTAGTAAATGAATAAATAAATAGATTGTGATATAACCAAATAGAATAGAAAAAGGTTCTGCACACCATAATTTGATGTTCAGAACCTTTTTCTATTGGTTACCACAATTAAATACTATATAATGTATAACTCGACTATAACTTTTACCTTTGCATCGAGAACCTAAGCTACACTTTACTTTATCTCGCTATAGATTTTCTACGAACTCAGTTAGATATAGTATTATAGTGAATCCTCTAAAAAAATGTCTAGTCCTTACAAAGAAGAACTAGACTGAGAGATTACTTATAAACAGGTACATCAAAGATTAGATTGTAATTACCTTTTGAATAAATGTTCTTGTAATTAGTGATTTGCTTCGATGCCCATCCTATATCTGTTGCATATTGATGACCTGCTCTATTATACTGAACCATGTTTGCCGGATTCCAGCGCATCAAATATAAAGTATGTTGTCCAGCATAGATATAGTCATTCTTAGCAAATTGGGCTCCACCAATTATAGCTTCATCTACGGTAAACCAACCTTCTTCAATAGCTCTTTGTTTACCACATTCTTTAGCACAGTTATCATATGCACCTATACCAAAGAAGTTATAAACTGATTTACCTTCATGCTTCATACTACCATCGGCTAAAGAAGAGCTTCCTCTTCCTGTCTCTAATATCGCATGTGACACTAAGTAAATCTCATTTATATTGGCTTTGCGCGCAGCTTCACTAAATACTGCACCCTTTCCAGCAAGTTTACCTGCTCCTTGAAGTAGCTTGTTCAATTCTTCAACAGGTACCCCAGTAAAATGACGTAAATCTAGAAACTGATATTTTTGATTTTCATCTTTCACAAAATTTCTCGGATCTAGATAATATAACGTGTCATCTGAAGTAGCATTTCTCCATTTATATCCTAGGTTTACCTTATGCCAGTTAGTACCTACTTGTGAAATAGAGAAAACAGTACCCGCATTTACGGTCTCATAAACGTGTGTATTAGTACCTTGTCCTGCTCTAATATTAACTCTTTCAGTAGTCACACCCATTTTTCCAGTTGGTTCTGCTAAGGAGCTATGAACGTATAGAACTCTACCTTCGTACTCGATTTTATACCATCGAGTGCTGTTACTATATTTCGTTCCAGTAACATTATCATCTAGAAGAATAAATCGTTCTCCAACACCAACACCCTTGTACACATTACCATTTGTAATCTCTGGAGAGGTACGTAAATTAACAGTAAGACCTGTAATTGTTCCTCCATCATATACCTTCATATAACTACTACTGATATATCCTGAGTAGTATTTATCAGATTGAGGATTAACATTCATCTGCAAGCTTAATGCTTTTGTTAGAGTAATATCATATTGTGTAGTTAGTACCACCTCTTTAGCATTAGCTGCTTCTGCAAGCAATGATAGCGTTATTTCATCAATTATCCCACTAACAGGGAGACCATTATCCGCTTGAAAGTCTTTTACAGCTTGTTCAGTACTAGCGCCAAAGAACCCATTTGGCTCATTTTGCCATTTTACATACCCTAAAACTTCTAGAAACTTCTTCAGTTGAATATTATCTTCATGAGTTACCCCTCTTTGAAATGGAGTTGATAATATCTCATTAATTTTTTCAACCGTTTTAGGGTTAGCTACTCCACTACTAATTAAGCCATAATGTTTTTGGAAATTAGATACAGCTTTTGATGTCTCAGAATTATAATTTTGAGTTGAATCAGAGATTGGAAATCCTAGTCTGTTTAGTTGTTTCTTTAACTCAACAACTTCAGGATTAGTTACTCCTTGTTTTAAGGAGCTCTCTAATACTTCTAATATTTTTTGAATCGTTATTTCCTCAGCAATACCAGAAACAACTAGATTATAATCCCTTTGAAAGTCTTTTACTGCTGTCTCCGTTTGTATCCCATAATATTTGGTTGGATTTTTGAATTCGGCATAGCCTAGTTGAACAAGTTGTTCCTTTAATGAGATAGAAGCGTCATTACTTTTTCCCATTTGAAGCGGGCTATTTAACACTTCCTTAATCTTTGATAAGGTTGCTTGATCAGCCTTTCCGGTTATAGGCAATCCATAGTACTTTTGTAACTCAATTACTGACTGTTCTGTGGAAGCACCATAGAAATCATTTGGTGGATTTTTCCAAGATACAAATCCTAGCTTTTCTAAGTTTAATTTAAACTCGATTGCATCAGAACGTCTCATACCGTTTTCTAAAGGCCTAGTTGCTAGTTCAGTTAATCTAGCCTTAGTTACTGGTTCAATAATACCAGATACAACAAGTCCCTCTGCTTTTTGGAAATCCTTTACAGCAGCTGATGTTTCAACCCCGTAATAAGTTGTTGGATTTTTAAAATTTGCATAACCCAATAGCATTAAGTACTCTTTAAGAATAATCGTCTCACTATTACTTTTACCTTTCTGAAAAGGACTTTCTAATACTTCTTTGATTAAGGTTAACGTTTCTTTATCCGCTATTCCAGTCTTAGGTAAACTATAGTAGTTTTGTAATTCTAGTACTGCTTTTTCAGTGGAGTCACCATAGAAATCATTCGGAGGATTCTTCCATGAAATAAAACCTAACTTTTCTAAGTCTAATTTAAATTGGATAGCGTCCAATCTACGCATCCCTTTAGCTAATGGCCTAGTTGCTAATTCTGTTAATCTAGCCTTAGTAACTGGCTCAATTATACCAGATACAGCAAGCCCCTCCGCCTTTTGGAAATCCTTTACAGCAGCTGATGTTTGAGCTCCATAATAAGTTGTTGGGTTCTTGAAATCTGCATATCCTAATATTGTTAGATACTCTTTAAGTTGTACAGTTTCAGAATGATTTTTCCCACTTTGAAATGGACTTGCTAATACCTCTTCTACTTTTGCTAATGTTGCCTCATCCACTATTCCCGTTTCTGTTAAACCATAATAATTTTGAAGAACAGTTAAAGCCTGTTCGGTTGAAGAACCAAAATAATTATTTGGAGGGCTTTTCCATGAGATAAAGCCTAGTTTCTCTAAGTTTTTCTTAAATTCAATTGCATCATCTCTGTACATACCATTTTGTAAAGGACCTGTTGCCAAATCTTTTAATCTAACACCTGTATTGGATTCAATTATACCGGATACAGGTAATCCTTGGTCTCTTTGAAAATCCTTTACAGCTTGCTCCGTTTGAGAACCAAAGTATTCATTAGGATTAGTAAACTTAGCATACCCCAGAATAACTAAGTATTTCTTATAGCTAACTGTATCAGAGTGGCTTTTTGAAACTTGAAAAGGACTTGATAAGACCTCATCCATTTTAAGACTAGTAGTTTCATCTATATTTCCTGATTCAGGTAAGCCGTAATACTTTTGTAATTCTTTAACAGCTTTAACTGTATGTTCATCTAGTAAACCTGTAACATGTTCATTAGAAAGAAATCCTAACTTTACAAGTTTCTCTTGTATTTCAACAGCTTCTTCTGTTGAAGCTGCGACTTGAAGACTTTGTAGATTAATAGATTCGTCGTTCTCATGATACTCTTCTGTTACCTGTTCCTCATTTTCTCCTACCTCATTCGCTTTTGCTAATAGTGGACTAAAGTGGAATAGGGATATGAGCACCAAAATCACCATAATATTTTTTATTTTCACTTTAGTTTCACCTCCCCTTTATTATAAAGTAAATTACTATACTAGTATCCGACAAAAACTGCATTTTTTCAATAAGATTTTCTCTATATATCTATCTATCTCATCCAATTTAAGAAAAGGAGATAAACCATATAAATGATTTATCTCCTTTTTAATCCATAGGAATTTGCAATTGCATCAGCAGTAATTTTTGCCAAATAATCTCGATAACTAGCAGATTTTAATAATCTATTTTCAACTGCATTATCAATAAACATATACTCTATCAAAATAGCAGGCATGTTTGTATTTCGTAGTACACTAAAATTAGCTTGTTTCATCCCTCTATCTTTTACTTCGATCCGCTTTAATATATAATTATGAATGTCAGCTTGTCTATCTTTTTCTTCTTTAGATATTTTTCCATTGTAAATATAGGTCTCAAAACCTTCCGCAGTACCATTAAGAGCATTTGTATGCAAACTTACGAAATAGTCAGCCCCCCAGCTATTTGCTATTTGGCTTCTATCAACTAATTCAATAAATTGATCTGTAGTCCTAGACAGTTTTACATCTACCCCTAGATAGCCGTTTGTTAAATATGAACTTGTTTTTAAGGCAATATCAAGAACTACATCCTTTTCTTTTAATCCAATCCCAACACCACCGGAATCCTTCCCACCATGGCCTGGGTCAAGGAATATTTTAACAATACTCTTTGTAGCCTTCTTATATATAGTTAACGTAATTTCATCTACAATACCTGAAGTGGGTAAATTATTCTCCTTTTGGAACTTCTTCACAGCCCAAGCCGTCTCTTTACCATAATAATTATTTGGGCTATTTTTCCATTTCACATATCCTAATATTTCCAGGTTTTTTTTCAGTTGGATAACATCTTTATGTCTCTGACCAATACGTAATGAACTATTCTTTATTTCTTCTATTTTGTCCAATGTAAATTTATCCGCTATTCCATTAACTGCTAGACCATAATGTTTTTGAAAACTTTTCACCGCTTGTTCAGTGCTTACACCAAAATAATCATTTGGTGGATTCTTCCAACTAACAAACCCTAATAATTCTAGGTCTTTTTTCAATTGTATATTGTCCTTATGTCTGTTGCCAATACTATTAGTAGTTTTCAAAATAGCTGCTATTTTATTTAAGGTTTTAGCATCTGCTATACCGCTCTCTGGAAGAGAATATGATTTTTGGAATTTTTTAACCGCTTCTTTCGTGCTAGCTCCATAATACTCATTTGGACTGTTTTTCCACTGTACGTACCCTAAGGTTTCAAGATCCTTTTTTAACTTAATTGCATCTTTACTTGATCTACCCTCTTGAAGTGGACTTGACAATATCTGTTCTACTAATTTTAAAGTTTCCTCATCCGCTATTCCGGTTACTCTTACATCGTAATATTGCTGGAAATCCTTTAATACACTATCAGTAGAACTTCCAAAGAAATCATTTGGTTCATTTTTCCACTTCACAAAACCTAATTTTTCTAATTTCTTCTTTAAATCAATTACATCCTGTCGATACATCCCACGTTTAAGAGGCGCATTTGCTAATTCCTCTAATTTTAATATAGTACGTGGATCTGCAATTCCGGATGATGGTAAATTATTATCACTCTGAAATGCCATGATTGCATTCTCTGTTTGTTTGCCATAAAAATCTGTTGGTTGATTCTTCCATTTTACATAACCAAGTATTCCTAAATTCACTTTCAGAGTTATGATAGATTTATCTCTTTTTCCATTTTGGTATGGGAGGGAGAGGATCTCTGAAATTTTGTTCAATGTTTCAATATCTGTTTGCCCACTTGGTTCAAGGCCATAATAATTTTGTAGATTTATTAAAGCCTCTTCAGTTGACGGGCCAAAATAATCATTTGGTTGACTTTTCCATTTTATAAAGCCGAGTTTTTCCAAGTCTTTCTTCAACTCGATGACAGATTCATGAAACATTCCTTTTTTTAAATAAAGTCCAGGAATCTTTTCTTCTTCAGTATTACTTAGTAAATCTTTATTACTAGATTCTTCTATTAAAGAATCTGTTGTAGTTTCTTGTTTAGTATTTTCATGACTTTTATCATTAACTTCAGTATCTAACTCTTCATCCCCGACACTCTCTACCTCATCAGAAGTAGCATCTTTGTTAGTTCCTGTCTCTAAAATTTCTTCATTTTCCTGGAATTCTATATCGACCGTACTCAATTCAACATCTAATTCCTCATCTAGTGGTTCTTGTGCTACATTTCCCACTTCCATATTACTAGAATCTACTTTTAATTCTGAAGCAAATATCTGTGGACTATAAGTAAAAAAATAGGTTATTAGAAATAGTATAGCAATAGTACTTCTCGTTATTCTCAAAAAATTGTCTCCTCCATCATGGTCAATTTATTATTACTTTATAAGTATCGGATAAATATTACATTTTTAAAGTCTTAAACTTAGCGAAGTTGAATATAAAGACCTTTCCCAAGTGTTCTTGAGAAAGGTCTTTATTACACTTCCTTTACACTAATAATACTTTTTTGTCTATGCTCTACGCCAAACTTTATATTTTCAATAAATCTATCAAGTTCCATTCTTGTACCATAGAATTCTATCTCTACTTTTTTAAGGTCAGTGTTATAGCTAACCTTTTCTGGATATCCAATTTTTTGTAACTCCTGTCTAATATTATTTATGTAGTTCTTTCTCTCTTTGACAGGAATTGCTATAATTAATTTATAATTTTTTGGTTCAGGGACTCTTTCTATTGGAACCACTTCAAAATCTGTAGATGCCTTTTCGAAGCCAGTTAAAAACTTTGTATACATGATATTAGAATGGTGGATATCAAAGTAGACATCCTTATCACCTAATTTGTTTGCCAAAGAATCGTCAGGATATCGACTGTTAATTTCGATAATCCAAATTCTCCCATTTGTATCGATAGCAAAATCAAATGCTAACTTCCCTATTAATAAGCCTGTCCTCTCCAAAAATTCTGAAACTAATTTGGCATTACGAACTAATTCTCTTTCATAAAACTTAACTTTTTCTTCTTCATAACCATAGATATTTTTTAATACATCGGAAACACGTTGAATTTCTCCACCACTAATCGCCCTGTTACTTACAATGCTATTTTCACCACTTATCCTGGAGACTAACATAATATTTTGCCAGTTACCATGCTTATCTTTATCCATACCTACTCTAAAATCTAATACCTTCTGGTTAATATGAATATCTATAGTATTTTGCATAATATAAGTAATGCCTTTGGTTTCTAATTTAGATCTCATAAATGTTAAAAGTTCGTCTTCATTTAGAAAATCCCACTGTACATTAGCTTCTTTTTCACGTGTTTTTACGCAATATTTATTGTCTTCCTTGAGTACATTAAATATTCCTAGTCCCTTCTTACCATTAATCGGTTTAATGTAAATATTGCCCCACTCATTTAGGAAATCCACTAGATTCTCACTATCTTGGTACAATACGGTTCTAGGTAATAAATCTAATGCTTCAGGGAATTGTTGTAAACGTTCATACATATTCCACTTATCAAATGTGTTGTAGTTAAATAATTTATTTCCATAGAAGATACCAAAATACTCTCTCCATTCTTTAGTAAACGTGCTCCTCTTATAGATAGCAGCCGGAAAGGGTAAGGTTGCTTTTTCCCAAGTGTCTAACTTAGGATTATAATAATATCCTTCAACTAATAAATCTGCTTTATTGATATTCTCGAGGGTAAAAGCAAATACCACACCATTAATTTCTTGGTATCGTAATATATAACTATTTAAAAATCGTAATTTTTTCAATACGACAGTTTCCTTCTCTCCAAGGAAAATACCAATGAAAGGTCCAAAGATTAATTCATTATTCTTAACAAGGATGTTGTAGCGGCATTCAACTGGTAGCTTTAGCTTATCTACTAGTGATTCTGCTAATAGAATCTCATTGTCTTTTAAAGAATCATCTATCTCAATACTTACCTCTGTTACTCGGTGTCCGAATCTTAAATTTGTGTACTTTATTTGATTAATTTGTAATTTTGCATTCAATGAGCTGTTTAATTTTAATTTGGTTTCATCGGTATTGATTAATCTAATGTTGTATAAACACATTAAGTCTCTTCACCTTCTATTTTGTATTATTATTTTCAGCTTAACAATAACTATTTATATTGTTCATTATTTATTCTATTGAGCATGTAGACATAATATTGTGTACGTAGTAAAGCTGCTTCAGCCTTTAAAGCAGCTGTTGCTGGTGCACCATTCACTTCAAAGATATATAGATTACCGTCCCCATGTATTGCAACATCCATCCCTAAGGACATCACAGATGTCCCTCTTAGTTCTTCAATTTTATATGGTAATGAATTACCAAGCTCATCTAATTTCACGTTAATTTCTTCCCAATTGTTTGGGAAATTGGCCTTTAAAAATACATCTGCGTCTGCGATTCCACCACCCTGGTTAACATTCGATATTACTTTTTGTCCAATACCAATTCGGATATATTTCCGAGCAACCTGCCATTGACCTTGTCCATTTTTTTCTACGTGTATGCGACAATCGAAAGGGTCACCATTGCTTGTTCGAGAGTTAATATATTTTTGCATAATATATTTACGTTCTGCTACCGTTCTTGTTACAAATTTCATTAATTCCTTATGTGTAATAGTGGTCTCCTCTTTACCATAACCAAGAATGTATTCTGAACCAGTCTTATTCAGTATATATACACCTTGTCCTCTTTCCCCTCTAAGAGGCTTTAATACTATTGATCCGAACTTCTCAAGAAAATCATCAACACTATCAATGTCTATCACATTCTCCGTAGGAATTACTAGATGAGCAAAGTTAGTATCTTCCTTTAGCTTTTCTTGCAATCGATCCTTAGACAAAATATTAGTTCTAGGATCTGATAACACCGTATTTTTACGTAGGTAGTCCATAATTTTCTTATTCTTAGGTTTAAAGCAATATGGTGAGATATCAAAAAATACAGGTAAATCGGTTGTTACTTCAATCCAAGTATCTTCCAAAAGCATTTTTCCAGTTACTTTATTTTTCTTCATATCTACTCCACTAGGTAGTATATAAACCATATCTATACCATATGCTTTACAAAATCTTGCTGTAATTTCC
This sequence comes from Ornithinibacillus massiliensis, assembly GCF_018310345.1. Taxonomy (GTDB): domain Bacteria; phylum Bacillota; class Bacilli; order Bacillales; family Amphibacillaceae; genus Ornithinibacillus; species Ornithinibacillus massiliensis. The sequence continues at coordinate 777,631 of NZ_JAGXBY010000001.1, read as the reverse complement.
GCCATAATTGGTGGCTTTATAAAATTCCTCATGTAGCCTAAAAGCATTCTAAACCAACTTTCTAAAAAGATTATAAAACTATTTTACCTTTTAAAAATTCTTCCTATACTCCGCAATAATCTTGTGGTTTTCCATGAAGTACTATTGATTACACTTTGATACTTTTTCTTTAATAGAATATAGTCTTTTTCTAACTTCTGGTATTTAATAAGATACGGTTTCTCTTCTGGTTTTTTGTCTATATCTTCTATTTCAATCAACTCAAATCCGACTTTGACTGGTTTATTCCAGCTTTTTTCTTCAATACTATTTATTTGTGGGTGATTATCAAGAAGTTCTCTTAACTTATTTATCGAATTTATATTCCCTCCTACTACAACTGAGGTCTTTCCATTTTTTAACAATTTCACATATCCATTTATGTTATGTTTTCTCGCCTGTCTTTGCACCCATTTTCTAAAACTCTCTTTCTTTGGTGCAATCAAATGGTATCGAGTGAAATTCATTTCCCCTGTGGGTAAGTCAGGAATTCTAATTTCTTGGGCAAAACCATTACGAAAAGCTGTTACTACACTTTTAAAATCGAAATATAATAAGCTAGCGTGTTCTGTAATTTTTCCCTTTGTCTCAGGGAAATAGTAATCAATAATAGCTTTGGGAATATCTCTCCCTTTTCCTTGCATAGGGAACAGGTGTGAAGTTATATGAGGTCTAGAATTTATCTCTAGAACAACACCGTTTTTAAAAGAAGGATCAACAATCATGTCAACACCGCATTGCACCAAGCCAGGAATAGCATTACAAGCCTCAATAGCAATTTGCTTTATTTCATCTGTTAATAGGTCTGTAACATCAATCGGGTCTCCGCCGGAAGACACATTATTTTTTGTCTTTAAAAATACTTGTTCTCCTGCTTTAGGCACCGTATCTAATGTGTAACCCTTTTCTTCTAACAGACTGTTTGTTTCTTTATCAACCTTTATTAGTCGGTTGTTAAAAGCAGGAATACTATTTCTTTCTTGATTTTTAATACGTAATAGTTCTCTAATGCTACTCTTTCCATCACCAATAACATTAGCTGGGATTTTTTTAAATGCGCCTACTACCCGATTACCAATTACGTATAAACGGTAATCTTCTCCCAAAAAGTACTTTTCGACAATAATATCTGAATAATTGAGTTCGTATTTTACATACTGAAGTGCATTCTCAAATTCCCTTTCATCCCGTATATTAGCTATAACACCATGACCGCCAGTACCATTCACTGGTTTAATCACAACTGGATATCCTAAATCATTTGATGCATATTGAAGAATATCTTGATCTGTATTGTCATTAGTAAATACTTTCCCTCTAGGGATAGGAATACTTTTTTTCTCTAAATATTTCTTTGTTAGGTCTTTATGTATACAAATTTTAATTGCTTCATTAGACACTATATCCCCTCTAGCAACAGTAAAGGAATGTTCTACCTTACCATTAGAAAGTGAATAATAGGTATGAGCAGCAGCTGTATTTTTATTAATAAACTTTAAACTTAACCCTCTTCTCCATCCTTCCAATGCTACACTGTACATACTTACTATATAGCCGTATGCTTCAGGAGGTACAGAGTTCTTTAAACTTGGTAAACTATGCTGATAATTCTTCAAACCTTTCACCTTCATTCACTCAATGTCTAAATCAGTAATACTTGAACGCATTCTTTTTATTGTATTTTCATATATCTCTTGTGAGGAGAATAAACCATCATCCGTTTCGATATATGGATTTTTTTCAATCCAATCCTTCAATTGATAGATGACATATTTCAGCTTACTTTCTCGGTGTACGTATGTAAGATTATATCTTGGGTTTAACACCTCAATACCACTATACTTGGGATCTGGCTTACTAACCTCTAATGACAATGATGCACCTATCTGTCTATGCAACCCATTTTGTCCTGAAAAGAAGTTTCCTAGAGAATAGGCTACAAAAGTCCTAGTTCCACGAGAAGTTTCAATCCATTCTGGTGCTTGAAGGACATGTGGATGATGTCCAATTATAATATCGGCACCTGCATCCGCAAGTGAAGCAAATACCTCTCTCTGCTGGCTGCTAGGTTGTAAGTGATATTCTTCACCATGATGAAGATTTGCAACAATTACATCAGCTAGATTTTCCCTTTTTATCTTTCTCAATTTTTTTACTAGACTTAATACGGGCGTATTTTTTAGACTATTCACGAGATATGATTTCGGTACTTTAATACCATTAGTACCTCTTGTATAAGAAACAAAGGCTATCCGTAAACCATTTTTCTCTATAACTCGTAAACGTTCACTGTCTTCTTCAGATTTATAAGCGCCATCATATTCTAATCCAATTTCTTCTAAGTTCTTTATCGATTTTAATAGACCTTCTTCTCCGTGGTCTAGTACATGGTTGTTTGCTATTGTTACTAGATTAACACCCATGTTTTTTAATGTATAACCAATTTCTTTTGGTGCATTAAATTTAGGAAAGGAGGATAGCCCAATATCATTACCAGCTATTATCGTTTCCAGATTAGCAATCGTGATGTCGGTTTGTCCCACTAAACTTTTTACATTCTTTAATTGATTATCAAAATCATAATCCGATTTCTTATTCAAGCCACCGTAGACTCTACCATGTAATAAAATATCACCTACTGCTGTTATAGAAACAGTATCTGTTTTTTTCTTGAATAATCTCAAGAATATCCCGCCTTTCCTAACCTAAAGCTAATTGTTTTTTACTACTTTTTTAATCACTTTCCCTACAGTTCGGATAGGAGCCATAACTTTCCATGACGTACTATTTAAAATATGGTTGTTGTCCTTCTCCATTCTGTTTTTCTTCTTAGTCATGTGCTTCAGCTCTTTGTCCAACTTTCGCAGAGCATACTGTACTGATTTTAAATTAGAAGTATTAAATCTCTCTGCAATATCAAATCCAACCATTATTGGTTCATTCCAGATTTCTTCTTTCACCTTTACTATATGCACATGCTTATATTCACCCATTACCTTCTTAAACTCATTAACGATAGATTTGTCTGTTCCCGCAACAACTACCTCAATTTCATCAAAAACCATATTTTTTACATATCCATGTAAATTTCTTTCTAAAGCTTGCTTCTTTAACCATTGGTGGTAGCTCTGTCTTTGGACATTACCTGTAACAATATAGCGCTTAGCAAATAAATTATTGTTCGGAGCTGGAGCTACTTCGACTTCTATTGCTGATCTATTCTCTAATGGTTCTAGAACGGTAGACATATCAAAGTATATATTTGAATTAGATGTATCAATACCCTTTGTTTCAGGGAAATAATAATCAATTATAGCCGCCGGTATATCTCTCGCTTTTCCACGTAAAGGAAACAGTGCTCCACCTATTTGTGCTGTTGGGTTTAATTCTATAACAACTGCCTTATCCTTAATCGATCTGTCTTCATTTACAATTATATCAACACCACCATGGTATAAACCAGGTATAGCTTTTAGTGCGTCAATTGCAATTTTCTTTATATCAACTGGCATTGTATCCGTTACATCAATAGGATCACCACCAGAAGAAACATTTGTCTTTTCTCTTAAATAGATAAGTTTTCCTTTTTCAGGAACATCTTCCATCCTATAACCGGCTTCTTGAACGAACTCTAGAATTTCTTTATCAATTTCTATCAAACAACTCTTCAACCGTGCATTTTTTCTTCTCTCGATATTTTTCATTTCGATTAGTTCTTCAATGGTGTGTACTCCATCACCTTTAATATTTGCGGGTACTCGGTTATAAGCAGCAATAACCTTGTCATCTACTACATAAACTCTATACTCCTTACCTTCTACATGCTGTTCAACTATTACTTCCGGATAGCCTAGTTCCTCCCGAATATAAGTCAACGCTTTTCTAAATTCTTTTTCACTTCTAATATTTGTTACTACACCATTTCCAAGACTAGCATTTGTAGGCTTAATAACTAAAGGATATGGGATGGTTTTGCTATAACTAATAATCTCCTCATCCTGCGCGTCCTCATTAAAACCTTTCCCTTTCGGAACTGGAACTCCCGCTTTTTCTAACCAAATCTTTGTATCGTCCTTTTCTGAACCAATTTCTACTGCTTCATTGGTAACTTTATCTCCTCTGGAACGGAAAAAGAAATGGGTTCGTTGATCGGAACTTAAAGAATATAATCTCCCTGGTGGATTAACTCCAAAAATAATCATATCCTTAAAATATTCCGAGTCCCTTGTATACCATTTCAGTTTAAGACCTCTTCTCCAGCCTTCAAGAGCTATAGCAAACGCATCTAGCCTCGTTTTCTGAGCATTGACAACTATTTCATTCGGTAATTGAGGCAAACTGATACCCTGCTCTTCTTTCATGGGTGAATTCCTCCTATAAACACTAGATATATTATTTGAATCTCTTAAATAAAGCTCCAGCTAACCGAACTGGCTTAGATACTCTCCAGGAGAGGCTTTGCTCAAATTTACGATTTTGCAATTCAGCTTTCTTTAGCGATAGTTCAGTTACCTCTAACTCTTGGAGGATAATTTTTAGTTCCTCTAACTGTGTCTTTAAATCTGCTTTGATTTCAAAACCTACTTTTATTGGTTCCTGATAAATCTCTTCCTGAACCTCTAATACATGGGATCTCTCTGGATCCTCAAATAGAGCATTTCTAAAATCATTGACCATTTCCTCATCAGTACCAGCAACTACTACCTCGATGTCTCCATTTTCAAGGTTACTAACGAATCCATGAAGGTATCTTTCAAAAGCTTGTTTTCTTAACCCACGATGATAGCCGATATCTTGTACATCCCCAGACACAATATACTTTTTAGAATATATCTTCCCTACTGGTGATGGCGTAACAGTTGTAATAAAACCTTGTCTAGATATAAGTGGATCCAAGACATCATGGAAATCAAAATACGTCCTACCTTTGTTCTCTATATCCCCCTTGGTTTCCGGGAAGTAATAATCAATAATTGCTGCGGGAACATCTCTGGACTTTCCTTTAATAGGATACAATATCCCACCCAATTGAGCGGTTGGATTAAGTTCAATAACAATACTTGAATTATTATTTGTATTGTTATTACTATCATAAATTAAATCGACAGCTCCATGTACAAGACCTGGAACTGCTTTTAAAGCATTTATAGCAGTTTGTTTGACATGTTCCGGTAGCTCATCTAATACATCAATTGGATCACCACCAAGTGAAATATTACTTTTTGTACTTAAGAATAGTTGCTCATCTTTATCAAGAATTGAGTCTACTGTATAACCCTTACGACCAATAACCTCTAGTAATTCTTGATTAATTTCAATTAAACAACTAGCTAATCGAGGGTTTAAGCTTCTTTCCTCATTTTTTAATTCAATTAATGATTTAATTGTATTTATACCGTCTCCAATAATATTAGGAGGGATACGTATGATAGCACCGACTACCCTATCATCTACTACATATATTCGATAATCCGATCCATCTATAAATTTTTCGACGATAATATCCTTATAGTTTAATTCATTACGCACATAATCTAGTGAATATTCTAATTCTCCTGAGCTAGTGATATTAGCTACTACCCCTCGACCAAAGCTACCATCGGTTGGCTTTATTACGATTGGATAACCTAAAGAATTAGCAAAACTAATAATTGTCTCGTTAGCATCTTCGGATGAAAATCTCTTACCCTCGGGTGTAGGGACCCCAGCTTTTTTAAGATAATGTTTTGTTTTTTCTTTATCCATACCGATTTCAACTGCTTGGTTTGGAATGAGATCCCCTCTTGTTCTAAAGAAATAGTGTGTTTTCTTTTCAGAGCTTAGAGAGAATAATTGTCCAGGCTTATCGACATACCACGTCTTCATTTCTTTAAATTTCTCAGAATCCTTTACATGCCATCTTAATTTCAGACCTCTTCTCCAACCTTCTAAGGAAACTGCATAAGCATCTAACAGATTCCCATGTGCCTCTGAAGCAAACTTACTAGAAAGGTGTGGTAGCCATTGTTTCTCATCTTCCATTGAATATCCTCCTAAATTTCTCTCCTAAAATAGTTACGCTTAAAACGTTTTGATCATCTCATTAAAATAACTAAATTCCTTACCATTTAGTAAATCATTTATTAATCGACCTTCAGCTTCGTTAAAATAATCACCTAACCACTTATCTGTGGCTTCATCAAATTCATCATAGTTTCCTGGTTTAGGCGTAAATTCCCCAAACACTAGTCCTTTATCTGAACGGAGGAAGTCAATCCTAATAAATGGAGCGGGGATTAATTGGCTAATTTCCTTTGCAAGCTGAACTTCCGCTTGTGTGCATCCCTTCCCTTTAAACAAATCATTCGTATATTTTCCTGTTTTTACTCGTTCACCATTTTCTGTCCACCAGCAATACTTCAACTCTGGATAACGAGATATCTCCAATATAAGTCCAACCCTACCATAAAAGCAATAAAATTTTATATCACGTGAGGGAAGCTTATCGTCCTTATTTTCCAGGATAAGCTCTTCTATAATCCACTTGTCTTCTTCAACCCAACCTGAAGAAAGGTCTTTAGCTAATGATTCAAGTAATCCTTCCCAGCTTTTTACATTCCTAGAACGCTTTATATCAAATATATCTGTAGTGGAATATACTAAGTAAACTCCGCGTGAACCTGCACCATTTGCAGGCTTGATAACGATTCCTTCTCGTTTTGGAATGGTTGATATGCTGTACGTATCCTCTGCCACCCAAGGAATTGGAACATTTAATTTATCCATGAAGTTGTAGGCATTTCGCTTATCATCTAATTGCCATTCAGGCAACGTACCTGTTAATTGCATTTTTCTGATTCTCATATTCATGCTAGCCCGAAATGATGATACCTGCCTAAGTTCTATTGGACTATCCTTCAATCCTTCTCTTAGAATAAACTCCGGAATAGCTTCCATCGTTAAACCATCCAACACTAGTTGATAAATATAATCTCGATATTCTTCTTTTTCCTTCATGAATAGTCTTGCTATATACCTCAACATATGGTTATAGTTAGAATCGAGTTGTTTTTTGTTTTCAATTGTTTGTTTTAGGAAGGAAATTAACTCTCCATTTTCTTTCTTTTCTTTCAGAACATCATGGAGAGACCCAATATTAAGCAAGCGATCACGTATTATTAGATCATGATATTTTTCCTTCGTACTATAAAGTTCCTTTTGAATTTCAGCTAGTTTCTCTTCTAATTCTGATATAATTACCTCTTTAGAAGTTCCCCTACTAAATTTAGCTTTTGTTATTGGCTTAAAGAGTTTATAGGTATTGCTTGAGGAGATTTGTTTTGCCTTTTTTTTATTTTGTATATTTTCACTAGCTAACTTTTTTATATCTACTTCCTTGTCTAATAAAGCTTCCAGTAAAAAATCTCGTTTACGTATTTCCTCTCCTACTTCTAAGGAATCAGTTAAATCATCCATTAGATTACTTTTGTCGATAGGGCTTATAGGATGCTCTTTTTTACTCATTTGATTGCTCCCCTTTAACATGACCTAAATGAAATGGATTTTCTTGTACAATCCAATCATCTAAATGAACAGAATAAGGTTGTAAATTCTCCTTAGATAATTTGATATATTTTAAATCATTTTTTGCTAATCGGTCTAAGCTTTCCCTGATTTCCTGGTTGCATGGATACCATTTACCTAAGTGATCAACTTGCTGAATAAGATGCTTGGCACATTTTCGTAAATGGTAGTGAGGTATGCCGTTTCGTTTTGGCGGCTGATATATCAATACCTTAACTGCCTCTGCCTTTATGTATGGTAAATATCTTTGTTTTTCTTCCAATATAGAAGGATCAATTAGGATGAGAAGGTCACATGTTATTTGTTCGCCATACACGATAAATTGAACATCCTTGCCATCAACGATTTCTCTAATTCTAGGGCTTATCATTTTTATATCTTTATAATGATAATCATTCCATTGAATTAGCCCCGTTTTTAATCCGCGTTTTAAATGTTCTTGGATTTTCATAAGAGTAGATTCAACAAATCCTTCGTTTCGAAAATCAGCCGCCATGATCACATCAAACTCTCTGAAGCCGAAACGCTTCTCTTCTCTTTGGACCCATAAAGGCTCGGGTACTGGAAATGGACGATTCTTCATGGGGAAGTCATAGTATAATGACCTTCTCGATTGATGATGAGCCAAAAAAGCCTCACGATATTCCTTACGTATCCCCATTAAGAAACCATTATATCCAAAGAAACTACTACTCGTTAAGGAGCTTAATGATTGTCTAGCAAAAGATAACGGGCCTGTATGCAAGTCAACCACGCTCTGAGATCCAAAGACTTTCATAAGTCTATGTTTGAACTCGCTGTCTGCCGCAAAACGTACACTATCCCAAGCACCTAATTTTTCTAAGACTGGCTTTCTGCGAAACATTAGAGAGGACATATTAGAAAAAATGTATTCTCCTTCTGTTCCTCTTCTAGTTAATCGAAGGGATTCTGTCATACGCGCTAGTTCTGAAGTATTGCCTATAACAGATGGATTGTTGATTAAGTGTTCCACCTGTATCGCTATTTTTTGAGCATGGGACCAATCGTCTGCGTCATTCACTGTCAAATATTCACCTGTAGCATGCTTTAGGCCGATGTTTCTTGCTACATAGGGACCACTATTTTTCCCCGTAGAAAATAGTTTCACACGAGAATCTCTTTCTATATAATGTTCTACAATCTTTACTGTACTATCCGTACTACAGTCGTCCACTACTATTATTTCTATGTTTTGCCATGTCTGCTTTAGCATGGACTCAATTGAAATAGAAATACTATTTTCTGCATTATAGGCAGGGATGATGACCGTTACAGTAGGACCATTACGTAATAACGATTTATTTAATAATGTATTTAAATGATCATAAGGATAAGCTTCACTATTCTCCCTAACTTCAATTGGAAGAAGTTGATAATGGTTCAGTGCTTTATTAATCCATTCCAATTTCGATGTCATGTCTTTCTCTAGGTTAGCCATTGCCAACAATAAATCAGGATGGTTGTGGTGGCTAATGTAAGTTGATAGGATACGTTCTGCCTGCTCTGGTTCCTCACATAACAAATAACATTCCGCCTTTAATATAGCCACTCTTCTTTGAAAATCGTCATCATTAACGGTATGTAATGCTTGTAAATAATGTAAGGCTTTAACAGCATCAATAGATGAATTTTTATTTGCATGCCAAAGAGCAAGCTCCCATGATACAGCTTGCTTCATATAACGATTATCCGTATCCTTAAAGATTGCTTCTAATTCATTCAATACTTTTTCTTCAAATCCTAAAGTATATAGCCAGTATCTGTATTCTTTAATTTTATTTGAAGCTTTCTTCTGCTTATATGTTTTACTATATAGCTGACGCTTGTCTCTTCTACCTAGAATATATGCTCCCGATTCTTTTATAGCATATTTCCATTTAGATGGTATTTTCTTTAAATGAAAGATACGACTATTCGTGATCTCTCTAAACTCTCTCTCTAGAGTTTGGCGGAATAGTCGTGATTCTTCAGTCAGCCTTTTTTGCTCTAACCATTGATTCTCTAACTTTTCTAATTCGTTCTGAAGTTCAATATTTCGTTCCTTTAGTTTTTTAGCATCATATTTCATTTCATATCTTCCAATCCTTATCTAATAGAAGGAAATCAACTTCGTTTGGATACGCTACTTTAAACTTTTCGAATAAATCATTATCTTTTACCAACCAATGCATAGGTCCGGAAAAATAACGGTCCAGATTTTTCTTATACTTAGTTATATCTGTTTCAATGAAATGGTCTACCATTACTTTAATCTGATCTGCTGTTACACTAGGTATGTAACGCTGAAAATCATGTAATATTGATGTTCCTAAAACAACTAAATGACGCGCTTTAATTTGTTCCCCGAACACAAGCATGTGTACTTGATTATTATCAATTAAAGCTCTTATTTCCGAACGAATTTTTTTGTTAGATAACTTTACGTCATACTTGTTCATTTGAATAAGCCCTATCCTACTACTAGTTTTGGATAGACTTTTAATTTTATCTACTGCTTCATTAGGAATATCCCTATAATCAGCAACTAATATCATCTCAAAATACCGGTAATTTTCTTGTTTTTCTTCTCTTTTTGGCCACATTGGTTCTGGAACTGGATATAGTCTTTTATCAGCTGGATATGGATAGAACAATGACCTTCCAGACTGATGGTATGTTGAAAAGCTCTCCACATATTCCTTACGAGCTCCCATAAAGAAACCATTATAACCGAACGCTGAACTACCAGTAAGTGAATTAACAGACTGTCTCGGCAAGGATAAAGGACCAGAATTTAAATCGACAAACTTATTTTTACCGAAGGCCTTAATTAATCTACGTTTAAATTCACCATCTGCTGCGAAACGTACACTGTCCCAATTCCCTAATTTTTCTAGCACTGGTTTTCTTCGGAACATTAAAGAAGACATATTTGGAAAAATATACTTACCAGGTGTTCCTCTACGATAGAATTTAATGTCTTCTGTAAGTCTTGCATGTGCAGATGTATTCGCGATAATATCTTGATGTTGCATAAGATGACGAGCCTGTATTTCTAATTTTTGGGCGTGAGACCAATCATCAGAGTCATTAACTGTTATAAAGTCACCCGTTACATGCTGCAAGCCAATATTACGAGCTACATATGGTCCACTATTTTCTGGAGTAGATAGAAGCTTCACTCTAGGATCCTTTGCTACATACTCCTTCACTACTTCGGCCGTACCATCTGGACTGCAATCATCCACTACAATGAGTTCAAGATTCTTCCACGTCTGTGAAAGAATGGACTCAATAGCAATGCGAATCCCTTGCTCTGCTTTAAAGGCAGGTAATATTACCGAAATCTTAGGCACATCTTCAATGGATTCATTACTAGATTGCGTTCTCAAATCATCGTAGGTACTATCATTTCCCTTTTCAAAATAGATTGGTGTTAGATGATACTGTTCCATCACCTTGTTAATCCAATCTAACTTTTTATCAATTGAATTTTCTAGATTAGCCATGCCTAGAAATAAATCGGGGTGTGGTTGAATATGAATCAAATCTTGTAAAACAACCTTTCCCATCTCTTTCTTTTGTAGCAGGTCATAACACTCCGCTTCCACAATTCCAAATCTTCTTAATTGATCTTGATTTTTCTCGCCATCTTTTGCAACGGCAATATATTGGAGTGCTTTTTCAGCACCTTCCTTTGAATAATCATTGGCATACCATAATGCAAGCTCCCAAGCTGCCAGCCTTTTTATATAAGGATATTTATTTTGTTCATAGAAGCTTTTCAATTCTGATAGACCTCTATCTTGAAATCCTAAATTATATAGATGGTAGCGAATTTGTTTTAATTCTTGCCGTTGTAATTGTTGTTTTCCTAAAATTATCGCACGCAATTTTTCCTTTTGCTCATCTGTAAATAAATCCCCTAAACGCTTACGCTGATTCTCGCTTAAGACATTATACATAAACCAATCAATTGGTCCAGTTAAGACTTTTTTAATTCCCAACTTCTCCACCACCTATAAAAGTACACTACCCATTATTGTCTATTCCGTTATTCTGCTTTAATTGAATTTTTCGTTTCACACCGTTTGCTTCACGATATTTGGCAACAGCTTCCTCAGCTGTACCATCGTAACGAATTTGACCTTTTTCCATCCAAATGGCTCTAGTACACACCTTTTCGATAAATCCCATGCTATGGGAAACAATAATTACAGCTTTTGCACGCTCCATCATATCTTGAATTCGTTCGCTTGCTTTTTGTTGAAATGCTATATCACCAGTGGATAATGCTTCATCAATAATAAAGACATCCGGTTGTAGTATCGCTGCAATACTAAAGCCTAAACGAGATTTCATACCTGCTGAATAATTTTTTACTGGCTTATTAATAGCATCACCAATACCTGAAAATTCTACAATCTTATCAAAGTCTCTATTCACTCGTTTTTTCGGTATCCCTAACAGCATCGCGTTTAGATATATATTATCTACACCCGTTAACTGTGGGTTGAATCCTGTACCATAACCAAGTAAAGCCGAGGTTTTGCCATTAATTTCAATATTACCTGTGTCTGGTACTAGAATATTCGTTAACACTTTACATAACGTACTTTTCCCTGCACCATTATGACCAATGATTCCAATGACTTCGCCTTCTCTTACTTCAAAATTAACATCTTTTAGAGCCCAAAATTCTTTGGAGCTTAATTGATATGATATTCCTACCTTTTCAGCCTTTATAACGATATTATCTTCAATATTCGTTTCCGTTTTTTTCAATTGTAAATTCTTATTCTTCCTAGGTGGTCTAGGTGGTACAGTTGCCCGATACTTTTGGACGATTTCTTTCGGATCGCCTATTTCTCGCACTTTACCATTATCAATCCACATTAATCGGTCACAATTGCGTTGCGCATATAGTAAACCATGCGTCACAATAATAACTAGCTTCGCCTTGTTTACAATTTCCTTCATCTTTTCTGCAGCTTTCCTACTAAAACGTGCATCACCAGTGTTTAAGGCTTCATCCAGGATTAAAACCTCGGGTTCTAAATGGGCAGCTACACTAAACCCAAGTCTAGCCCGCATTCCGCTAGAGTAATACTTCATTGGTTGATCTAGGAACTCGCCGATTTCAGAGAATTCATGAATGTCATCAATATAATGATTGATAACTTCCTTTTCAATTCCTAGCATCATACCGTTTAAATAAACATTCTCTCGTCCTGTTAACTCTTGATTAAATCCCATACCGAAGGAGAATAGGGCCGTTACTTTCCCATTAACGTTTATATCACCTTTGTCTTCTTTTAGAATCCCGGCAATAATTTTACTTAATGTTGTTTTACCCGCTCCATTGGAACCGATAATTCCCAATATTTCTCCTTGATGTCCATCAAAGCTAATGTCCTTTAATGACCATACCTTCTTTTTACTTTCTGATTTCCCCTTATCTTTTATTGCGCTGAATAAAATCGACTTTATATCATCACGTTGCCTTCCTGTTTCGAAAGACACTCCAATATTACGGGCTTTTACCACAAGGTTATTTTTTTCACTTAGTATCATGGAAGGATCTTTTTTGTTTTCCAATTTAAAACCCTCTTTATCTGATAATTTTCTTATAACGCCTTAATAATCTTATGTTCGTTCTTACTGAAGTAATAAAGCATAAAAATAATGACTATAATGGATACAAAGAATATAATCCCTAAACCAATAAAGTCAGGACTAGTGTTCCGCATTAATATATCTCGATAGGATTCGATAATGATCGCAATCGGATTATAGTCTACAGCCCAGCTATAGTTTTCTGGTAAACGGCTTCCAACCCAAATAATAGGCGAAGCATAGAAAAAGATACGTGTAACATACGTGAGTAAGTTATCAATATCACGAATAAACACTGTAAAATACCCTAAGAACAGCCCTATTGCTAATAAAAAGGCTAAGGTGATTAAGATTAATACTGGTAAATATATAATTTCCCACCCTGGTATATAGCCAAAGAATACTAAGAATAACGCAATTACTACTAGACCAAAGGCAAAGTTAAATAATTGAGTCAAAGAAAAGGCCACAGGGAAAATAGATTTAGGCAAATATACTTGGTTAATGATGGACCGGTAACGTAATACGGAACGAGCTGATGCATTAATAGATGAGCTAATCCATCTCCAAACAACTAGTCCAATAACTAGGAATGTAGGGTAATCTGGTCCACCGCGTTCCAAAATAATAACAACGACAAAATAATACACTAGTACATTCAATAATGGATCCAATAACCACCAAAAATAGCCCAGATAGCTATTTCGATGCTCGGCTTTTAGTCCTGATTTTACTAGATAAAATAATAAATCTTTTCTTTTAGCTAATTCCTGTAAATAGGATTTCATTGGAATTTACTCCTTTTTTACCTGCAATACACATGTTTTATGAAATTTTAAACTTAATTAAGTTACGAATTCCGATACTGGCGTAGTGCATAAAATACCAAATACTCTTTATCAGTGGCTGTTTTTCTATCTTTCGATAAACATACCATTGGCGCTTAGCGGCTTTTACTTTATTACTAGAAATAGAATTTCCTACGTTTCTATATTTTGCAAGTACCTCTGGCAGTCCATATGCCCTAAACCCCATCTTTGTCAGGGTTAACCAATAGGCATAATCTTGCCTCGTACGAATATTAATCATTTCATGATACCCGGTTTTTTCTCGATCTATCATGACAGTTAAACAACCAATAACACAATGCTTTAATAAATCCTCATATCCAACTGATTCTGGTGCCCTTGAGATAGCATCTTTTAATGTTCCGTCTTCTTCCATCCGAATATACTTCGTAAAGGAAAAGGCTATATCCTTTTCTTGCATAAACCGAAGTTGTCTTTCAAGCTTCTCTGGATACCAAAGATCGTCACTATCTAAAAAGGCAATATATCGACCACTAGCATTCTCCATTGCTGTATTCCTCGCAATTGCTGAACCACTATTAGTTTTTAGTTGTATTAACTTTATCCTTGAATCCTTCTTTGCATATTCTTGTATATATGCCACTGTCCTATCTGTTGAACAGTCGTCCACAATGATCATTTCCCAGTTAGAATAAGTCTGGCATAGGACAGATTCAATCGTTTCTCCAATAAATCTTTCTGCATTATACGCTGGTGTAATAACAGAAATCAAAGGGTCATTTGCTAACAATTTCTCCCCTCTTTTCTCAAACATTAAGCTATTTATTCGCTAATAAATCATTGTACCATGAAACAAGCTTTTCCTCTTCCACTTTCCAATTTAAACTACGAAGCACCGCCTTCTTCCCATTCTCCCCCATCTCTCTTACCTTATCCGGGTTTGACTTTAAATAATGGAGTGCATTTTCGATTTCTTTTTCATCATAGGGATCAACGGCAATGCCGCACTGATACGTCTCGACAAATTTCTTCCATACTGGAAAGTTCGAGCATAGTATCGGAATTCCAGCACTCATATACTCAAAAAACTTCGTCAGTTCCTTTTTCATATAGTGCTCTGTAGGTGGAAATAAGGCTACTCCCGCCAACCAATTTTCATTCATGTAGTATGCTTCAATCGTTTCTTTCTGCACAAATTGATCTAAACCCTCTATAAGTAAATTATTCTTTTTATCCTTGGCTATCTGATACATTTCATCAGCTATACTACGGGAACACTTCCCAACAAATTGGACCGAAATTGTTTCATCTATTAACGGTAGTTTAGCGTGAATTAAGGCACCTCTTACATGTGTAACATTACCAGTGTAAAGCACCTTATTTACTGGTTTTTCATCATTCCGATCATGTTTCACAATTTTCTCATTAACGGTCGGATAGTTTAATATACATTTTCCCCTTGGATAGAGGTCTTTATAATACTTTTCTGCTAAGCAAAGTTCGAATTTCCTACTAAAGAATGCCTCTATTAGCTTATACGTTTTTGCTATTATTTTTCTGACAGGCTTACTCATATAATCTTTTTGCATAATACTGGTAACATAATCTTCATGAATGTCATAAATCACAATATTATTTTTTTTCTTTAAGAGCCATGCTACTAATAACAACTCAGGATCGTGAAAATGATAAACGTCTGCACTTAGTTGTTTTGATTTTTTATAAGCATCCCACGTACCAAAAATCATTCGTTTTAACCGATTGGAATATTTCTTTAGTGGAATATGCTTTATTCCCTTGTTAGTAGTGGGCTGTTCTGCCTCTTGTGCAATTAACGTTACATCAAATCCCGCATGCGATAATGACATACATTCCTTATGAAAAATTCTAGGATCATAGGGATGATGCACCGTTGTTAGGTGTACTACTCGTTTTGGAGTATTCATTTCATCAGCTCCTGCTTGCTAACCTCTGTTTTACTTCCAGGCAATCAACAAAAACATCCTCATACTGTTTGACAATTTCTTGGGCATCAAACTGACGAGCTCTACTTAAGCCTCTTTGAACCAAGTAATCTTTTTCATGATCCTGTAAGGTTAAAACTTGATATATTTTTTCTGACATATCCTTCGGGTTACCGATTTCACATAATTTACCGTATTTACCTTCCTCTAGCACCTCGACTGCACCCGGTTTACATTTTGTCGAAACAATCGGTACACCCGCGGCCAACGCTTCTGCTAATACATGTCCAAATCCTTCTCTTAATGATGATAGAACAAATAGGTCAGCATGAGTAAAATAAATATACGGATTCGTCATAAACCCTAAAAAGAACACCTTATCCTCAATATTTAATTCTTTAGCTTGTTTTTTTAACTGCGCTTCTAGTTCTCCTTCTCCTAGTATAACTAGTTTTGCCTCTAGTTGCTGTTGTATCATAGAGAAGGCTTTCAGAAGTGTTTTATGGTCCTTATCAGGGACAAGTCTACCAGCAGTAATGATAACGTTTCCTGTTCCATTGAAGATATGTCGATGTTCTTCCTCTATCTGTCCACCCTCAATATTTTGTTGAATAACCTTTAAATCCACAGGATTATAAATTACCGTTATTTTTTCTGACGGTACCCTATACCGTTTTATAATATTCTCTTTTACGCCATTTGAAAGTGAGATTACACGACTAGAAAACTTATAAAGAAGTCCAACGAATCTTAACTTCAAATTGGCAGACCGAGAACCACCTAAAAAAGCAGCTTCCCTAACGATATTCTTTGCTTTTGTGAAAGATAATAGTCTCGCTAAAATTGCTACAATATTATAATTCGGTATCGTACTGAATACAAGGTCGACTTTTTCTTTTCGTATAATCTTAGACAATGGAATAATTGCCGAACGAAGTCGTCTTGTATGTAATTTAATGAACTTTACATCTTCATTTAAATATTTTTCATAGCTACCTTCATAATTTAATGTAACTAGAACAGGAGTAAACCTATTTCGATCCAAATGGTTAACGATATTCAGCATCGTTCTCGCTGCACCACCGGCTCCCATTTGATAAATGAAAAAAAGAACCTTCTTCTTCTTCAATGTTAACAGCCTTTCTTCATCATTTGGCTTATTTAATAACAAATACTCATGGAATTATACCATAGCATGAAAAATTTATAAATTATAGTTCCGGACTAGCCAAATATAACCTTTAGAAAAACTCGGATTCGCTTGCCTTTTAGAAAATATCGTAGTTTCTCTTATTCTGTTGGGGAAGATTTTTAAGCCTTCCTGCTAAAAAAAGGAATTTGGAAGCCAAATTCCTCACAACTTCTTATCTTCTAATGATTGAAGCTTCTTTTTCATAAATTGCTTAACATCCTCACGTAATTCAGGTCGATTTAACGCAAATTCAATGGTTGCTTGAACAAAGCCTAATTTATCTCCAACATCAAACCGCCTACCATCGAAGTTATAAGCTAAGACTTGCTCTACTTCATTTAACTTTACAAGTGCATCTGTTAACTGGATTTCATTATTTTTACCAGGATTAAGACTCTCTAATATAGGAAATATTGCCGGGGAAAGTACGTACCGACCCATAATGGCTAAATTAGATGGCGCTTCTTCTATACTAGGTTTCTCAATCAAGGACTCAATTGCTGTAACCTTTGAACTATAGCTTACATCTTGTAATGGTTTAATAACGCCATACTTCGATACTTCCTGCATTGGAATATCATGTACTCCTACTACAGAAAGTTGATATTCGTTATAGATGTTTATTAATTGCTTTAATGCCGGTTCACTCGATTCAACAATATCATCTCCGAGTAATACCGCAAAGGGCTCATCTCCTACAAAAGTATGAGCACAAGCAATTGCATGTCCTAATCCTTTCGGTTCCTTTTGCCGGATATAATGAATGTTTGCTAGGTTGGAGATATCACGTACCATTTTTAAGGTCTCTTCATCCCCTTTACTTGCAAGTTTTTCTTCTAATTCATAGGAAATATCAAAATGATCTTCTATTGCTCTTTTTCCTCTACCAGAGATAATGATAATATCTTCTATACCAGAAGCTACTGCCTCTTCGACTATATATTGTATCGTTGGTTTATCTACAATGGGGAGCATTTCCTTTGGTTGTGCTTTTGTAGCAGGTAGAAAACGCGTGCCTAAACCTGCTGCAGGAATAATCGCCTTTTTAACCTTCATCATCATATCTCCTCTACTAATGTTACAATGGATATGTATAAGTTTATCATAAGCTTTTTACACGTCCAATTTTATTAAGGTATAAAGAAATGCATTCAGCTAATAAACAATGTATAATATTAATTGCTAGACAGGTCAAGATAAAGTTGAATTACTATATAAACTAAAAAAGGTAGGCTAAATAATGAGTTTATATGAAAAAATAATAACAAAAGAAGAAAAAATCTCTGTAATAGGATTAGGTTACGTAGGACTTCCACTCGCAGTTGAATTTGCCAAAAAATATGATGTCGTTGGATTTGATGTTAATCGAGCAAAGCTTGATAAATACTTAAGTGGCATAGATGTTACAGATGAAGTGGGAAATGAAGCACTCCAAAACACCACTATGAAATTCACAAGTGAAGAAGAGGAGTTAAAGCATTGTAAATTTCATATCGTCGCAGTTCCAACTCCGATAAACATTGATAAAACACCAAATTTGGATCCAGTTATCGGTGCCAGTGAAACGGTTGGAAGGAATCTTACAAAAGGTTCTATTGTTGTTTATGAATCTACGGTATATCCTGGTACGACTGAAGAGATTTGCATTCCGATTTTAGAGGAAGTATCTGGACTAAAATATGGAACTGATTTTAAAGTTGGGTATTCCCCTGAAAGAATTAATCCCGGAGACAAAGTCAATACATTGACTAAAATTATTAAGATCGTTTCCGGATCTGATGATGAGGCGCTTCAAGAAATTTCTAATGTATACAGCTCCATTATTGAAGCAGGTGTTCATGAAGCGGAATCAATTAAAGTTGCAGAAGCAGCAAAAGTAATAGAAAACTCTCAACGAGATATTAACATTGCTTTTATGAATGAGTTATCTATGGTCTTCAATAAAATGGGTATTAATACTAAAGCTGTATTAGAGGCGGCAGGAACAAAGTGGAACTTCCTTAAATTCACTCCTGGATTAGTTGGTGGACACTGTATCGGAGTTGACCCATATTATTTCACCTATAAGGCGGAGCAACTCGGGTATCATTCCCAAATAATCCTGTCAGGGAGAAAAATCAACGATGATATGGGGAAATATGTTGCTAGTAATGTTATCAAACAAATGATAAAAGCAAAACAAGATATTGATGGTGCAAGAGTAGCTATATTAGGATTAACCTTCAAGGAAAATGTTGGTGATGTCCGTAATACTAAGGTTATTGATATCATTGAAGAATTAAAAGAATATGGTGTAAATGTGCTTGTACATGACCCAATCGCAGAGGCTAATGACGTTTACGAAGAATATAATATTAAACTGGTAAATGAAGATGAGCTCAATAATTTAGATTGTGTTGTATTAGCAGTTCCACATAAAATATATCAAGAAATTTACAATCTAGATAATCTAGAGAAGTTATACCGAGATGATAAAAAGGTATTAGTAGATATAAAAAGTGTGTTAGATCGAAAAGATTGGCAAGCAAGAGGCTATCAATATTGGAGCTTATAAAAAAGTAATTTTTCCCTTCCCATTCCATATTAATTATAAGTAGCATCATGACTGGTTTGAACAGTAATTAAACTGAATCATTCCAGTCATATTTGCTCCTATCCATTCCTTGTGACAATAATAGATATAATAATCCCTCTCTCAACTAAAAACACCCCCAAATATTTTTTACTTATAAAATTTTCTTTATTGTTAGCTTGATACTCCAGTATTAGAGTACTGTTCATTTCTGAGAGTCATTCGCCATCGCCTATTCAATCGTACGATCCAAGTAGCTATTCATACCTTTAATTAATGACGAAATTCTATTTTGTCATAAAAAAACCCAAGAGTTAGATTTTTTCACACTAACCCTTGGGGGACTTATAATATTTTTACTCTTTTAAAGGCTTTATTTCTTTATTTCCCAAAATTAAGTAATTAAGTTCTTCTTCTGGAATATTATTTATATCTTTCCTCTTTATCAAGTAGAAGATTAAACCTAGTACAATCCAAGCAATCAATGCGATTCTTGACTCAATTCCCAAAAATGCTGGTGAACCAGGGAACAATAATAATACTAAGAATGTAATACTAGCTGCCATTCCTAAGATTGACACCGTTACTTTCCAAGTTGACTTTGCTTTACTTTTTCTAATAAACGTAAATGCAGCATAGCAGGAATAGAAGTATGCTATGGTTACGCCTACCGATGACATATCAACTACCCATAATAATGCCTCTCTACCAAACCAAGGTGCAAATAAAGCAATTATAACCGTAAATATAATCCCCCAGTACGGCGTTTTATATTTAGGATGCACTTTTGCAAATGCCTCTGGAATAAACTTCGCACGGGCCATTGCAAATAATAGACGACTAGATGATAGGATAAACCCATTTAGACCTGTGAATATTCCCATTGAAAGTGCAACTACTAATATTAACAATCCTGTAGTACCTAATATATCTTGAATTGCAGCTCCTGTACCCCATATATGTCCTGCATCTACTAAATCTGTCCAAGGTGCAGCCATCGAAGTTGCGATGATCATTAAGCTATACAATATCGCTGCGGCAATAATTGCAAATACAATTAGGCCGAATGCCTTTTTAGTAGAAAAGTTAAATTCCTCGGCAGCTTGAGGAACATTGTCAAATCCTACGTATGCCCAAGGTGCAATTGCTACAATAGAGATTATAGCAGCAAAAGCTGTTGTACCTGTTGGAAACAACGGTTCGATATTAGCAAATCCCACTCCAGGCTGGGAACCGACTAAGAAAGTAAGTGTTACAATAGCTAATATCATAACGCAACAGAAAATAAATTGTAACCTACCAGAAAATGAAGTGTTTTTTACATTAAAATAACCAAATAAGGCTAACGCTACTGTTGCAACAATTATTTCTGTAAAATATACATCCCATCCAGCAACTTCATATAACTGCATATTTTGAATAAACTTTGGAAAAACAAACTTAAACATTAAAGCAAGAGCAGATGCATTTAATGCAACAATACATATATACCCTAGCGTTAAAAACCATCCACTAATGAATGCATGAGTCCTTCCTAAACTAACATATGCATATGCAAATTCCCCTCCAGATACCGGAAAAGATTTAATTAAAAATCCATAACTGACAGCAATTAAAATCATTAATAGTCCACCAATAGCAAAACCTAATATTACACCTAAGGGACCGGCTGTAGACATCCAGTTTACAGGTTGAACGAAAGCTCCCCATCCTATCGCTGATCCTAATGCTATTGCCCAAACCCAATGGGGCTTAAGGGATTTATCTAACGTCGTTCTTTCTTTCATGAACATTCTCCTTTAAATATCGATAATACTTCAATATATATGTTAATTTATGATCTGAATTGGGACAATGTTGTCCGAACGTCCGTACCAGTTCAGCCAGTTCGAACATCCCGATAACCTTCACGAAAATATACTTTTACTTTAGAATTTTGAAATATGGGTACTGAAAACTACTTATAGAAAGGTGCGTTACGATATGAATTGGTACTTATTTTGGGTTATAACATTTATTGTGCTCATTACTGCAGTTGGAATATATTATTCACGAAAAATTAAAACTGCGGATGATTATACCATGGCTAATTTCAGTTTAGGATTTTTCCCGATTTGTGGAAGTATTATCGCAACATCCTTAGGTTCTGCAGCAGTAATTGGAAGCGCTGGTAAGGGATTTGAGATCGGTATGGGGTGGTTTTTAACCAATTTTCCAGTTGCTCTTTTTTCGATACTATTAGTGTTCGTACTTGGTTCAACTATACGTAAGCTTAAACTATATACTTTACCAGACTTATTTGTAAGAAGGTATGGTAGAGCGTCAGGAATTATCCCATCATTAATTATTAGTATTCTATATATGACACCAACTTTTGGTATGCAAATTGTGGGCATGGGTGCTATTCTAAGCTCAATCATTGATATTTCTCTTACAAACGCAATGCTCCTAGGTTTTGTTATTTCTGTCGCATTCACTTTAATGGGTGGCCTACCCAGTGTTGCATGGACAGATGCTGTCCAGTCAATCTTAATTCTCGTAGGTCTTATTATCATGTTTCTAATGGGGCTTCATTATGTCGGAGGAATCGATGTTGTCGTACAAAACACACCAAAACAATATTTCGATTTATTTAGTATGGGCACAACGGAGCTAATTAATTACTTAATAATATTTGGCCCCTTCTATTTAGTTTGGCAAACAACCTGGCAACGAATTTCTGCAGCCAAAACTGAAAAAGTTGCAAAGAAAGCTATTTCTATTGGTTTCATCATAACTTTCTTTATTGCGATATTCTCTATAGGAATTGGGGTTATTGCTCGCCAATCACTACCGGATAATACTGCCCCTGACCTAGTTTATACCGCATTTCTCACAGAGGTATTCCCTCCTGAAATTGGTGGTATCTTTATGGTTTCCTTGTTTGCTGCTGTATTAACAGGGGCTACATCCTTCCTTTTAAGTGGTGCCTTGAACATTTCTAAAGATATTTATCAAGGATGGATTAACCCTAAAGCAGACACGCAGAAAGTACTTAAAGTCTCTAGATTGTCTGTAGCTGGAATGGCAGTACTTGGGCTATTAGTCGCTTTATTAATTACCGATGTAATCGAAATTTACTCCTTTGCTTTATCCTTATCAGCTATTACGATGGTAATGCCTGTTCTGGCAGCAATGTTTTGGAAACGAGCTACAAAAGCAGGTGTTATTTCTAGCGTAATTGGCTCCTTACTTGTAGCTGTAATTTGGAGTATATTTAATAATCCATTCGGTTTACATATGATCATACCAGGCCTTACATCTTCTATGGTAATCCTAGTAATAGTCAGCCTATTAACTAAACATTCCAAGGATGAACATGTAACAGCCTACTTCTATTCCATGAAAGAAGTAAAAGAAGAGGACTTAAACTCAGACTTAAAAATAAGTTAACTGTAAGAAAAGGAGATATGTAAAAAATGGATGCTACACTAATTATTAAAAATGCTAATGTGCTAACGTTAGATAGCAATAACCGGGTTGCTGGGTCAGTGGCGATATCAGAAGGGAAAATCGTGAGTATTTGGGATACTCCAGAACCGTCAAAAGGAGATATCAAGATAAATGAAAGAACTACGGTGATAGATTTAAAAGGGGATACGTTAATTCCAGGATTTATTGATACCCATAATCATATATTAATGTATGCTTTAATGCGTTCCCAAGTTAATTGTAGTACACCACCAAACCATTCAATTTATGACATTCTAAACAAAATTGAAAAGGCAGCAGCAGATACTATTAACGGTGAATGGATTCAAGGTTACGGATTTGATGATACTATGATTTCTGAGAAGCGACATATCCTTAGACACGAGTTAGATAGAGTTGCACCAGATAACCCTGTTATAATAACACATATTTCTGGACATCTAGCTTATGTCAATTCTTTGGCACTAAGATTAGCTAGTATAGCTGAAGATGTGGAAGATCCATCTGGTGGACATTACGGCAGGTATGAAAATGGTTTAGTGAATGGGGTGCTATATGAAAATGGTGCAATGGACCCTATAACTTCCATCCTACCTAAAAAGTCCGTAACTGAATCATTAGACCATCTTAAACATGCAGCTAAAGAATACTTAAGCCAAGGAATAACCACAAATACAGATGCAATGGTAAGTAATGTAGAAGATTTAAATGTACATCTGTTAGCAGCAAAGACTGGAGAGAATCCAATGCGAACAAGGCTTATGATTATGCATACGTTACTGCGTGAAGGAGCTCCTTTTGAAGGTTATTCACCCGAACAATTAAATAATGAGCTTATGGCTAAATCTAATGGATTAGTAAAATTGGATAGTATCAAAATGTTTCAGGACGGTTCAATTCAAGGACTAACAGGTGCGCTTCGGAAGCCTTACCATAATAATAAAGCTTTACTAGGTAATCTAATCCATCCACAAGAGGATTTTCAAGAAGAGATAATACAATTGCATCAAAAGGGCTTTCGCATAGCTATTCATGGGAACGGAGACCGTGCCATTGAATCTATCCTACAAGCTTATGAAAATGCAATCTCCAAATTCCCTAGGAAGAGACACCAGCATCGCATTGAACACGTACAGACAGCTACTTTAGATGACTTAGAAAAAATGTCAAGCTTAGAAGTTGCAGGTTCTTTCTTTATTAATCATGTATATTATTGGGGGGATAGACATGAGGAGTTGTTTTTGGGACCTGAAAGGGCAAGACGAATAAGTCCTTTAGCAGATGCTATCCGTAATAATTTACTATTCACATTACATTCAGACTGTCCAATCACACCAATTTCTCCATTGTTCTCGGTATGGGCAGCTGTTAATAGGTTAACTTCGTCTAATAGAGTCTTGGGGCCAAATCAACAAATTGATATAATAACTGCATTAAAATCGATGACCATATATGGCGCTATATTAAATTTTGATGAAGAAAATACCGGAAGTATTGAAGTTGGAAAGTTAGCAGACTTTGCTGTTCTTGATGCAGATCCTTTAAGTATAGACAAAGAAGATATTAAGGATATTAATGTAAAAGCTACTTTCCTAAACGGTAATTTAGTATATGGTGAAAGCCAAATAGATTAGTTTACAGCTGATACAAATAAATCTATCTTGGACTAGCTAATTGCTTTTCCTAGATAGATTTATTTTAAACGAATACATATCTGAGCGATAAAAGGCATTTTCAAACTCAACAAAGTTATTATCAATGTCAGTAATTTTACGCTCTGCATTAAGCATACTCAGTGTTGGGGATACTCCAAGTAACCTAGCATCCTCCATAGAAACTTTATTAGACTTAATAATTTGTTCCGCCGCATAAGGCTTGATGCCTATTTTATGTTCTAACAACTCATAAAACGCTTCTTTATTCAAATCAAACTTGATAAGTTCCTGCCCGATATTAACTGGATAATAATGT
This sequence comes from Ornithinibacillus massiliensis, assembly GCF_018310345.1. Lineage (GTDB taxonomy): Bacteria > Bacillota > Bacilli > Bacillales > Amphibacillaceae > Ornithinibacillus > Ornithinibacillus massiliensis. The sequence continues at coordinate 752,434 of NZ_JAGXBY010000001.1, read as the reverse complement.
TTTTCTATTCCAATAGGAATATTATTAGCATACCGGATTCTTTTGAAATAATATGCATCCTTTAAACCCGTCAGTTCATGTAAACTATCACTAAGCTCAATAATATTATGCTCAATTAATTTAGCACCAGGAGTCATACCCATTCTTTCAATGATTTCTGAAGTGCTACTTAAATTTCCAAGCCAATCATTAATAGGTCTTAATTTAACAAACGTACCTCTACCAGGTCGCTTTTCAAGAACCCCTTCTCTTACAAGCTGAGCAATCCCTTCTCTAACAGTACTTCTACTAACATAATATTCGTCCATTAGTTCCCGTTCACTAGGAATTTTGCCAATATATTCGCCGTTAAAAATTTTCTCTTCTATCTCATGTTTCAATTGAATATGAAGTGGTATTGAATTTGTGTAATTTAGTGGCATGTCTCCTTCTTCACCTCTAAAGACTAGTATAATATAAATAATATAAAATCAGAAGGAAAAATTATAATTATAAAAAAATTACTCGTATATACACATTAGTATTAAGGTGCATCCTGGTTAAGTGAAGAAATATTTAACTAGCCCCATTCCATTCTTTCAATCTTATTCACTCTTTATAAAAGAAGATTGGTAAATATAACACGATTTAGTTCCCATCCTAAAATATTTCTCATTTTGAAGTTCCTTATTCTAGTATAAAACCCTAAAAGTCAGACTGTTTGTCTAACTTTTAGGGTCAACTTTATACAACCATGATAAAGCAACCTTTTAGGAATAGTATAATACATACTAATTAAATCGAATACTTTAGATGTATTAAAATCCACTATTGCTCTTGGTTTGGTACTTTTCTTTTAAACAATTTAACAATTGTATCTAGTACAGGACGCTTCCCACCAAAAACAAGTCCAGCCAATTCCGCTAAAATATGTAGCAAGAATAGCAATATAATTATAACAACAAGATTCATTGTTATAGAAACTTCATTAAAAATCACGGCCAACGTACCGAAGATAGCACTGATTCCGTATAAGATTAATACTGTTTTACGATGACTATAACCAGCAGCAAGCAATTGGTAATGAATATGCTTATTATCAGCCTTCAAAATACTTTGCTTGTTTAACATTCTCCTTACAATAGCAAATAGTGTATCGAATATTGGTACAGCCAATACAATAATCGGTATAACAAAGCTAAATAAAGCAATGTTCTTAAACAGCCCAAGAATTGAAATAACTGCAATCATATATCCTAGTAAATTAGATCCTGTATCACCCATATAAATCTTAGCCGGATAGAAATTATGATATAGAAATCCAAGGTTTGCACCTATTAACGCAATACACAGGTAGACTACAATTAGACGTCCATCAATAATTCCCATAACAAATAAACTTATTAATGCGATTGTCGTAACACCAGTAGCTAATCCATCCAGACCATCAATTAAGTTAATGGCATTCGTTATTCCTACTACCCAAATAACAGTTACTAATACACTCATAAAACCTAATTCGACTTGTCCTATAAACGGAAGAGTAACTTTGTCTATTATTAAACCACTAGATACTAAGAACGAAGTAGCAATCAATTGACCAGTTAGCTTAGGTATTGGACGAAGGGTAAACCGATCATCCAATGCACCTGTAATAACAATTACAATTGCACCACATAATATTTCAATTAAATGTTGGTCCTGTGGCTGTAGATATAAAGCTCCAAGAAAGGCCCCCAAAAATATCGCTAAGCCTCCCAGTCTCGGAGTTATCTTTTTGTGGATTTTCCTGTCATTCGGTAAATCCACCGCACCAATTTTTACCGCAAACTTATTCACTACAAAAGTTAATAAGAAGGTGGATAGCAAAGCTATGATAAAGGCAATTGCTAAATCTATATAATTGAACATAGTATTCTCCCATTACATTTCATCATTTACTATGTAGAATTATATCGAAGTAACGATACTCTGGCAAATTAATTCTCGCTGGAGATTTTCTATTTACACTATGATAAAGACAACATAAGGAACCTCCCGATGGAATAATCCTAGGGAGGCTCCTTTCAAATTCTGACATACTGTTCTCTCCGAAAACTCTTCAGTATTAGCAAAATCAAAACCGGAAAAAACATGAAGTAAACTAACTTTTTCAAATAAGATTTACGTTTCATTTTCTAAAACACCTTCCCCTTCTACCCTAAAGATAAGGCCTTATACCTTTCCAATTCATCTGTAGTAATTAAAATTGATGGGTACGCTTTAAAGCTCTTCATTTGTTCTATAGTATTTACCGTCCAGACCACTAATTGAACTCCCATGCTTTCACACTTTTTGATGTGCTTTTCTTTAATCGCCTTACAATTCACAGCAAAGTACCGAGCATTCATCTTCTTAATGAGTCTAAAATGGGATGGACGAACTTTATTTACTAAAGGGCCTAATTGTATTTCATCTGATATCGCACGTAGCTTTAATAAGGAATCATGATTAAAGGAGATAACATACACTTGATCTTCCATCTCGAATTTCCTGATTATGTCATATATTTTCTGTTCAATACCGGGATATAGTTTTGGCTTCTTTAATTCGATTGAAACGATAATCCGATCTTTAGCTATGGCCAACACTTCTTCTAAAGTCGGGATTTTTTCTTCAGAATGAATTGTAAATTGCTTTAATTCCTCTAGTGTATATTGACGGATCTCTCCAGTTCCGTTCGTCATCCTGTCAATCGTATGATCATGCATGACAACAGGAATACCATCCTTACTCATATGAACATCTAATTCCATATGAGAAAATCCTAAATCAATCGCGGCTTGAAAAGACGATAGTGTATTTTCTGGGTAGTTCACAGGATAACCTCGGTGAGCAATACCTCGAATCGTCATTAAACTTCCCCCTCAGTCTACGATTTCCTTGTTACTACAAGTATAGAAATAGACTATTAAGTGTATATGGAGAGTTTGTGAAGAGTGTGTAAATTGAAGTAAAATTTGGAATTAAACAGACTGGTACAGATTAAATGAAGAGTAATGGAATTAATGATAGTTTGCGCTACATTTCGGTAAGTTCCCGTTTGAAGAATAGGCTGGGGCAAAACTATTTCTAACATAGGATAAACTGAACATGAAAGTTAGCGCATCAAACTAAAAAGAAAAATAGTGGGCAAAGTCAACCGTCGATGACCTTACCCACTAATCTCAGTATGTTTTTTTGTACGTTTATTGTAAGACCTTCACTTTACCTTTTGCCTTCCCTTGTGGTCCCATCACTCTTTCATAAGTAGTGTTACCCGCATTATCAGTAACCGTTACTTCTACTACTGAGCTTGGATGAAGATCTGTAATGAGTTGTTGTGTTTCCCCTTCAGGAATTTCAATAGGTTCTCCATTTACCTTGATTTCAAACTCACTGACTCCACTTCCTTGTCCATCTTCTACCATGATTAGCGCTTCACGCTTACCGCGTCGGATATCAGATGTTACGGTTGGTGCCTGTGTGTCTAATAATACTGGAATTTCAATAGATTGTTCTCTAGCTCCTTCATAGTCAATAACTCCAACTGCTTGTAAGTAGTATTGACCATCTGGTGCTACGTTTCCATCAATCGTTCCATCCCACATCCAATCAGAAGAAACCTTATAATAGGATGCTCGACCAGAATCATAGTAATCTTTACGTATATTCGATTCGGTGTAAATTGTTTCTACAAGATTACCATCCTTATCTAGAACATTGAAGCTAACTTCCTTCGCATTTCTTAAGAATGATAGGATTAGACCTACATCATCTCGTACACCATTACCATTTGGTGAAAATGCTAGATTAGTAGCGTCTTGACCTAAGTAGTCATATGATCCTTGATTAACTGTTGTTACTACTCCAGTCATTTCATAATATGACATTGGATCCCATAATGGAGCATCAAAGATTGGTGCTTCATCCCACGCACCTTTGAATCCTACATAAGGTATCGTTAGTTCTGGATTAGTATCAGTTGGATCTGTTAACGTAACAAATCCTTCTAACCAATAACCACTAGTAAAGATGGATTGCAAATCTTCATCCCACTCGCTAACATCAACCGTTACTTCAAATGTGGTTGTACCATTCGCCGGGACCTCCACTGTACTACTTGCTTCCCCATTAACCGTTGTAACTGCACCTAAATCAAGGGCACCCAATAAATTCGGTGCTGTAACCATAAATCCAGAAGCACTTACTGGTGTATCAGTTTGTGCATTTGCACGTACCTCATAGCTTACCGCTTCATCCGAATAGTTTTCTGCTGTTAATTCGAATGTAACTTGGTTATCAGCTATTTCTTTCAATGCAACTTTTGCTTCACCTGTTTCAGCATTTGTCACTACTACAGGAGTTGAAAGTGCTGAGTGAAGTTGCATTAAGCCGGCACCTTGACGACGCGGCGATACGAATGCCCCATCAAACTCTACAGGAGTAGATGTATTCATTAAAATGTTCTTAGCTAGTTCAACTCTATTTCTACCCTCAAATCCAAATTCATTATCTACACGTTCCAATACTAAAGCACTACCACCAGAGACATGTGGAGCTGCCATAGATGTACCTGATTTCACACCATATTCACCATTATTTAATGTAGAGTAAATTTGTCCACCTGGTGCTGTAATTTCTGGTTTGAAATCAAGGTTCGGTGTTAATCCCCAAGATGAGAATTCACTCATTTGTCCCGCTTCTGCATTTGGTACAGATGTCTGTTCCCCAGTAAAGGTAACACTTGCAGTTTGTCCATTTAATAGTGCGTCTCTTAGTTTGTCACCATCTGCCTTCGATAAGAATACCTGTGGAATCACTATTGTAGGATCAGTTGCCATATTTACCATGCCATCTGTATTATTATATACAATAACACCTGATGCTCCTGCTTCTTGTGCATTTAATGCTTTCGTTACAAAGTCTATCTCTCCACGCTGAACGAGCGCATATTTCCCTTCCAGATCTTTCCCTTCATAATCTTCTGGGTGACCAAGACCTGCTTCTACCAGTTCATATGTATTGCCTACAACTGGATCTGTTTGGCTTGAAGACATATATGCCGCAACGCCACTTTCTCCACCTTCAATTGCAAATTGTAATGCATCAATTGTCATGAAACTATTTTCAAACGACGCAACCTGCAACGAATCATATGCTAAGCCTGGAGAACCACTAACTCCATAATCTGGATTAGATGCATATGGATAGAAGAACCCATCAGCAAACAATGCAGAGTTTCCAGCAGAAATAGACATGACAATACCATTTTCCACTGCTCGTGTAACAGCTAATTGCTCCGGATTTTGACTATCTACAAAGCCAGATGCTGATCCTAAGCTCATATTTAGTACATCTGCGCCTAATTTAATCCCATCATCAATGGCCGCTATGTAAATATCTCCATACGTATATTGCATACCTGGGTCGTTCCCAAATACTTTAAAGTTTAAAATTTGTGCATCTGGAGCAATTCCGTCAATCCCGCCATTAGCCTCACCATTTGCACCAACAGTACCAGCTACATGCATACCATGTGAGGATGCACCAGGATAATTATCTGTGTAATTATGGTTTTGATCCATATAGTTGTATCCATAAGGAACCTTTTCTGTGTAATATTGACCAGGTAAACCTTCTGATTGTATCTTTTGATTTACATCTTCTTCAGATAAGGCTACAGAAACACCTTCTGAAAGCACCATATCTTGGTGAGTATGATCAACACCAGAGTCAATTACCCCGATAACCATACCCTCTCCTTTAAAACCATAGTCACGCCAAGCTTGCTGTGCTTGTACTAATTCCTTACTATTGGCCATATTCGGTTCATCAATTGGTCGCTCATACTTAGTTGAAATGACAACACTTTTTACATTAGGAAGTTTTTCTAATTCCTCCATGTCACTGTATTTCACTTCAGCACTAAAGCCATTCACCACAGTATCAAATTCATGAAGGACCTTTGCATTGATTTTCTTATCCTTCATTGCCTTTTTGGCTTTATTTTTCTTTTCTTTCGCTTCATTTAGAAGTTTCTTCTTCTCAGCTACACTTAAGTCACCAAACTTTTTTCCTTGTTTTGTAGCTTTTTCAATCGGTGCCTCACCGTCTATTTCAACCGTGACACGAACGATTTCGTTAGGATCGATTGTCTCTGCTAATTCCTTGGAAAGATCACTCTTTTCAAGGTTACGATCAACGACAATGTCACCCGGTGCTGCAAAGGTAACCGTACTAAACGCTAAAAGAAATATTAAAGATAATACCGAAATTCTCTTAAGCATTTTCTTCCTCCTCTAAAAAGTTTTGACTTAAGTCTTTAGCCCCCCTACTAAATCTAGTAGCCTAAAAACTTAGTACCTCTAATAATAGAGAATTCCAAAAACTTGGACAAGTTACTAAAGTCTTAGTTAAATATAACTGTATATTTAGATGAATCTACAATATTCTGCATGTTTTTACAATTAAGCGCGATCAAAAATAGGCTAAATAATCTAGAAAATGTGCGATGGATACTAAGTAATATTCATCAGAGAATTCTAATTCGACAATAGTTTTATTCTTAAATACCAGATTGGCTTTAACTTTCGGTTGAGCACTAGTAAAACCTATGCTATGATACCCATGATACAAAGAAAAACTATTCTGAAATGAAGGTGATTTAAAATGAGTAGTGCTTACCTATTCGCAATTGCAGCAATCCTTGCATGTGTTTCTATTCTACTAGTCTTTAAAATTAACATCGAAAAACTCAAAGAAAACCCTGAAAATACTGCGGCCATCCAAACGAAATTCTTTATCGGTGTCGCTATTGCAGAAGTCATTCCCATGATTTTGGTCATCTTTGGCATGATGGACCTGACGCCTGTTGCCTCTATAGAAGAACTATATATTCCTGGAATCATCGTTATTTTCGCTCTAGTATTTTCACCATTATTCATTTTCCTTCAACGCTCCGTAGGCGTTCCAGAAAATGCGAAGCAAACTGTCATGACGTTCTCCCTAATCGGAATCGCCCTGGCAAATGCCATTCCATTAATAGCGTTAGTTAGTTTGATTATGATCTTACCGTAAGCCTGAAAGCCTTCCTTTGTTAGGAAGGTTTTTTCTTTTGATGTTGGTGGTGAGAACGGTAACAATTCTACAAGGCAACGTCATACTTTCAAATCCCGCCTATTACCAAACAATTTTATTGAAATATCCCTTCCATCCCAACCGAATCCCTACTATAATAGGGAGAGAATTTTTGTACGGAGATGATTATTTTTGAATAAGCAGGAGAGAATCACCGAAGTTTGTATGCTTGCTGGAAAAATTATGTTGGAAAGTAGTGCGGAGACGTATCGTGTGGAGGATACGATGAATCGGATTGCACGGGCATTTGGTCTAGATAATTCACAGAGTTATGCAACGCCAACTGCGATTAATTTTTCCATCGATATAGCAAAGCCTGCCAATATGATGCGGATAGAAAAGCGAACAACGGATTTGAATAAAATTGCGGAAGTGAATAGTGTCTCAAGAAAAATCGCTTCTGGTGAATTAAATTTACAAGCAGCATTAAAAGAACTACAACAGCTAGAGGGGAAAAAGTCCTTATATTCCAATCCAATCATGGTGCTAATTGCTGCCCTTGCAAGTGGCAGCTTTACCATCATGTTCGGAGGTCTGTGGGCAGACTTTATCCCTTCATTCCTTGCAGGGGGAATCGGTTTTATTGGATTTCTTTGGTTTGATAAACTGGTAGAAATTCGCTTTATCTCTGAATTTGTTGCTTCCTTTATGATTGGGCTACTAGCCGCCCTTTTCATTCAAACTGGAATCGGAGTAGAGCTTGATAAAATTATTATTGGTGCCGTCATGCCACTCGTTCCTGGATTACACATTACCAATGCAGTACGTGATCTGTTAGCAGGGCATCTGGTCGCTGGTTTATCAAAAGGTGTGGAAGCACTACTAACCGCCTTTGCCATTGGTGCCGGAATCGCTGTTATATTAGCATTTATTTAGCATCTGGGGGGGTGTCCTTATGAGAGGACCAATTCTCTAGTCAGTGTTTAAACCTATTTTAGATAGACGATTGCAGTTTCAGTGGGGTTTGGTTTAGAATAGAATTCATGTCTCAATGGGTATCGGAGGTTATGATATGGGAATTCTTGCCCAGCTAGCGACAAGCTTTGTAGCATCGCTAGGATTTGGCATTTTATTTAATGCACCAAAGAAAGTATTAATACAATGTGGACTTAATGGAATGGCCGGATGGATCGTCTATTATGTATTAGTTGACTATGGAATGGACCCAGTAGCAGCAACAATTCTAGGTGCCATGCTAGTCGCTGTCATTAGCCGAATGTTTGCCAAAATGTACAAAACACCAATTATTATATTTAACGTTTCTGGCATTATTCCACTCGTTCCGGGTGGAATGGCATATAACGCCATGCGAAGCTTTGTCCAGAACGATTACTATAATGCATTTCAATATTCAACAAAGGTCATGCTACTTGCAGGTGGCATAGCCATGGGACTTATGTTCTCAGAGGTATTGAATCAAATTATGTGGAAAACATCTGGAAAAAGAAGAAGAACACAACTGTAAGCTTATTTGGTTTGTTGTTAGATATACATGGGATTGGGGGAGATGCTCCTTTTGCTGGGGGCTTGGGACTTTTTTTGGGTTGATGTGTCCGTTTTTCTTTTTCATGTGATCGGGCACGCGGTAGATGCTACCTTTCCTGGGAACCTTTTGTCCTTTTCCGGGTTTGATGCGCCCGTTTGTCTTTTTCATGGGACCGGGTGCGCGGTAGATGCTACCTTTCACGGGAACCTTGTGACCTTTTCTGATTTAGATGCGCCCGTTTGTCTCTTTCATGGGATCAGGCGCGCCGGATACTTTCTCCACGTGCCCTATCCCACGGCAAATGCTCTCCTTAAGATAAACAGATAATCTGTATACTTATGGAGAGCATTTATATATCGCTTACAGGTGTATTTTTTTATGATTTCTCCTGGAATAAGAAGATTATATATCCACGTTACAAATCTTTTAATATGCGTTTCCAAGTATCTGATGGGACCATACCATTAGCCTCGATTGTGCCGTCACTATTTATATAAACTTCTAATCGGTTTGGTATTGCATTAATATCTTCTTTAATAGATTGATAGCGATCTGTTAAAAAATGCATCCGTTGATTGGTGGACCCGATCCAAGGTCGTTCCTTATCTGGCTTATCCATCTCATAAGGGCCGTCTATAAACAGGTCCGTTGCAGCCAATAGCGCTTCCCAACCTGGCTTATTTAATTCAGCTAGCTGCTCTTTATAGTAGCCACTAAAGGTCATGACAGTAAGACCAATCTCCTGTGCTCTTTTTGCTAAAATAGCTAAGGCCTCAGCTTGTTCAAACGGTTCACCACCTAAAAAGGTGATTCCTTCAATATCATGCTCCTGCTTACTTTTCAAAATCTCTTCCCATAGAAATTCTATAGATGTAGGTGTTCCCTTTCTCGGATTCCAAGTCCATGGAACACCACAGCCTTTACAATGGATGGGGCAGCCTTGTACCCATACACACGCCCTTTTTCCAGGGCCTTCGGAAGTAGTAAATGGTAAATAACGATGTAAATTAACTTCCATTAGTAATCGACAATCCTTCCTGAGGTAGGCTCTTTTTTCACAGTTGAGCCTGATGGTTTTTTCTCTTTATCTTCCCAATTGCTTGGAGTTGTTTGTAGTTCCTCACTAAACTGAATATATGGCTTCGCTTTTGCGATAATATGCGGCTTCATATTCGTTTCTTCGACTAAGTGTGCAAATGATTTGAATTCCCCAACCTTATCACGAACTTGTACTATCTGCCTTGCAAGTATATTCCCGATATAAGGATGGGACGCAATTTCTTGCATACTAGCACCATTAATATTAATAACAAATGGTTCTTTTTGTTCCGTAACTGAAGTAGAGGTCTTCTGCTTTTTCACGTGTTTTATGTTTTCAAATGGTTCTTTCGCACCTGGAAACGGATAGGTTGTGTTCACTATATATGGCGGTGTATGACGTAAAGGATCATTAATGACTTGGAGTGCTATAATCCGTAGGTATTCTCTCCGTGCTTGAAAGGCATGCACCCAGGCAGCAACCCACCCCGCACATACCAACAGAATTGATAAATTAAAAAAAGTCGAATCACTGTCATAGTTTCCAAAGTAAAAAAAGTATTGGGCCATTACAATAAAGTAAATAACACCTGCAATAATCCACTTATTTTTCTTCGTACGAATTCCGATATAGAGAAAACTTATAAATCCTGTTAGTAAAAATGGGCCAAATAACCAATTAAGCCACAAGGAGTGTCGATATTCCCATTTCCGCCCAAAAGGGGTAATTGGATCCATCTCCTTCTACTCCCCTTTCAAGTTACTATGCTGCCGAATTTGTTGCTCTTGAATTATATTAGTCTCATAGTACTCTTCTGTAAAATCCGAATCTATCGAGGTTGCATCAGCTAATCTTTCCATTAATTCAACATAGCTTAAACATTCTTCACCCTTCATTCCGAGTGTTTTTACTCGAATCTCACCTGTTGGTGTTATTTCAAATTTGATTTTTTTACTCAATCTTTAACGACTCCTTTACCTGAAAAGTCAACACAATGGAATCATCCTCATTTGTACTTTCTTGTTCTAGTACTAATCCCTCTACTTTTGCTCGTGCCATTAATTTTTCATATGTTTGTTTTTGGACGATTCTTATATACTCCTTCTGTACATCTTGTAGAAACTCGGTCGCTTCATCGGTTGATACACTTTCATTAAAGATTCCACTAAATGTCCCATCTTCTTGTTGCTGGAACGCCATTTGAATTTCCCCGATAGTCGAATGGAATGTTTGTTCATTCAATTCCACTTGGCAGCCGAAGCCTTTTAACGCTTCTGCTAATATACTCTCATCCTTCATGTTTGTCTCAATTCTGTACAGAACTCCTTCTTCCACTTTATCCTTTATAGCAAATGAAACTGCAGAATTTGCTGCTGCAAGAGCAAGCGGAACAAGTACAACAGATAAACTCATTTATATAAACTCCTTTCAGGCTTAAAAATCTAAAGTCCTTCCACCCCGTGACCGGTAAATATCTTCGTCTTCCGGCGCTTCTTTTGGCTCTTCCTTGTGCATAACTTGATGATAATCTATTCGATCATCTTGAGGAGTTGCCGCAACCGCTCGGACGTTTGCCCATTCCCGAATAGAACGGATCTGTTCAGATTGTGTAATCGACAAAGGAACCGTTCGTTCAATTGCCTTTAAAATATCTTCTTCCTGAAGTGACCGTTTCTCCGAGTATGCCTCAAATAATCCAGAAATAACTGCTTGCTCAATTTCTGCACCGATAAACCCTTCTGAGGCTTCTGCTAATTTTTCAAAGGTTAAATCACTAAGTTGAAAATGTCCTCTTACTTTATCAGATGTTAACCGTTTCTGAATATGAATTTTAAAGATTTCTTTTCGCTCTTTATGTGTAGGTAGGTCGACGAAAAAGATTTCATCAAACCGACCCTTTCTAAGTAACTCAGGAGGTAATGCTTGGATATTATTTGCAGTGGCGACTAGGAATACAGGTTCTTTTTTCTCTTGCATCCATGTTAATAACGTACCAAAAATACGCGTGGAAGTACCGCTATCCCCACTAGTATTGGTTCCACCTAATCCTTTTTCAATCTCATCAATCCAAAGAATAGAAGGTGAAATTGCTTCCGCGGTTTCAATCGCTTTGCGCATATTCTCCTCACTACTGCCCACAATACCACTAAATATTTTCCCCATATCCAGTTTTAAAAGTGGAAGCCTCCACAAGGAACTGACAGCCTTCGCAATTAAACTTTTTCCACATCCCGGTACTCCAGTTATTAATAAGCCTTTAGGAGCAGGAAGGCCATATTCACTCGCAGATTCTAACCATGAATTGTCCCGTTTTCTTAACCACCGTTTTATATTTTCTAACCCACCAATATCTTCCATACTTGGATCTTGAGGTATATACTCAAGCAAACCGTTCTTCTTGATGATTTGCTGTTTTTCAGAAAGTACGTGCTCCACTGTATTAATATCTAATCTTCCATCATAAACCATCGATAAAGCAAAAGCATTTTCTGCTTCTTGTATCGTCAACCCTAATGCAGCCTTAATAAGTTTTTCTTCTTCTTCCTTATTTAAATTAATTTGAATTCTAGAATTATTTTTATTCGCTTCAATCATTTGATGTAATACTTTTTTAATTTCATCATATGTAGGTAATCCGTAATCTACGATAATAATATCCTTTTGCAGTTCCAATGGAATAGAAAATGAAGGAGCAACAAAAATAACATTTTTAGGTACCGGACTATTCACTAAGACGGATGCAAGATCTCTGATGCGACGGACAATGTTAAAATCAGGATTTCTATTTTCTCCACCTAAATAAATATGAAAATCCTTCAGAATAAAAACAGACGGTTCATCTATTTTTTCGATTTGATCAAGAGCTGGTAGTGGCTGCTTCGTATTATGATTCGCTCTTCCATCGTCATCCACTAACCCTTCGGTTACACTCCATGTATACACCTTCCGCGGAGTTTTGATTAGTTCAGGCTCATAACATACCTCTTTAATATCACGAATAAGTCGATCCTCTTCCCACGTCGTGATTGACAAAAAAGCAAACCGTGCTCGTAAATAATTAGCTAAAGAAACAGAAAATCTTTCATTCATAATTCACACCTCATCGCATAAAGCATTTGAAATTACATGATGCTTATATTTTATCATAGGTACATATAAAAAAAGTAGATAAATAGATTAGCATGCTTGTTTATTTGTATGAGGTTTTAAACTATTGTGGATAGGCTTGGGTAAGGGGTAGGTGCGCTCTTTTTTGGGGCATTTTCTGATTATGTTGTGATCGTTTCTATTTTTTATGTGTTCGGGTGCTTGGAGATGTACCTTTCTCACGGTAATTGTGACCGTTTCTATCTTTCATGCGACCGGGCACATGTTAGATGCTCCCTTTCCTGAAAACCTTGTTACCTTTTCTTATTTTGATGCACCCGTTTCTCCCTTCCATGCGACCAGGCCCGCGATAGATGCTCCCCTTTCATACAACCTTGTGACCGTTTCTATCTCAAATGTTACCTGTTCACTTGTTCATACGACCCTACAACAGCAAATAATCCCTTCCCTCGCTCTTCACGCTCCTTGATGTATCGATGGTTTCATATAAAGTTAAGTATGTTACAATTGATGTATCGGGTGAGGAGGTTTTTTAAGATGGATATTGCAGCAATGTCAGTGGTGATGGCAAATAGTCAAGTTCGTTCAGATGCTAGCCTAGCCATGATAGCCAATGTTAAAGATCTCATGCAGCAGCAGGGAGCACAATTGACGGAGATGCTAAGTCAATCTGTTCAACAAGCTCCCCATCCAACACTTGGTAAAAGTGTGGATATTCGGTTATAACCATGAAAAATCCCCTTAGCCTACTGTGCAGAGGGGATTATTTCATCATTATTGATTATTTTCGTCGTCTCTTCTGTTATTCTCATCTTCTAATAAATTGTCATCATTATTAATTTGTCCATCATCGCCAGTACCGGTACCATTATCAGTTCCAGTACCACCGTTTTGGCCATCACCCATACCACCATCTGTTCCAGTACCATCATTCGTACCATCGTTCTCTAAACCATTGTTAAGGCCATTATCGTCTTCCTGATTTAGCGGCGCTTCATCTTCAATGGGATCTTCAGTATCATTATTTCCACATGCCGCCATAAGCGATAATGCCAAAACAGGTGCCCCTAGTTTAATTAGCCATTTTTTGTTCATGACATTTCCTCCTTGTAGTAATAACTTTCGGAAATAGCTTACCCCTTTATAACAAATCTGATACGGATTTTTTTACGGAAATTTAATGTATTTATAGGAAGAAAGAATATTTTATTATCTTTTTAGTTCCGAAACCTTGGAGAAAATAAAAAATGCTACCTTCAAGGCAGCATTCTTAATTTTATTTAATAGCAAAGGTGATTTCCGCTTCACAAGCTAATTCACCATCAACTGTTGCGATTCCTTTACCTTTTCCGATTGGACCTTTCACACGAACGATTTCTACCTCTAGTTTGAGCTGGTCGCCTGGCTTTACTTGTCGTTTAAAGCGGCATTTATCAATACCGGCAAGAAATCCAAGCTTTCCGCGATTTTCTTCTTTCCCTAGAATAGCGATAGCACCAGCCTGGGCTAAAGCCTCGACAATTAATACCCCCGGCATTACAGGATAATCTGGAAAATGTCCTTGGAAAAATGGTTCATTTACTGTTACATTTTTTAAACCGACTACACGCTTTCCTTCTTCCATTTCAAGAACCTTATCTACTAATAAGAAGGGATAGCGATGTGGAATCGTATTTTTAATTTCATTAATATCCAAGTTAAAACGCTCCTTTTTGTATGTTTCTTCTATTATACCAGATAATAGTAGTAGGTATTAGTAATTTATGCTTTTACATAATCCATCACCTTTTGTATATATGTATCCAATCTTTTTTTCGTATCAATAACTAAAATTGGATGATTCATTGGTTTTTTACTATTGCGGAGCGTGCTTTGAAAAACAACCTCTGAGCTGACTTCCTTTATCTGACTAGGTAAGCTTTCTCGCTGCTTAAGACGATGATTGATTTCTTGAAAATCATCCAGATAACATTCCACATATTTGTATTTAGCTTTATATTGCTCCGCAAGTCGTTCTCCCTTTTCAATCATCGGTTGATATAGACAAGGACTGTCTAAAATGGCACTATTTCCTATAGAAAGATTCGCCTCAATAATTGCCCAATCCATTTTATAAGAAGCTTTACCAGCTTGTTTTGTATCAATATCAGGTATTTCTTCTAGTAATGCCGTTTTCGTCAGATGATGATCTACTAAAACCGCACCTGTTTGGAGGGCAATCTCTCTTGCTAATGTTGATTTTCCCGAACCAGGAAAGCCTGACATTTGAAGAAAAAACATCCACGCACCTCATTTCGAAATAGGTTTTGTATCCTATTTCTACATTTTGGGTAATTTTTCCTTCTAAAAAATATAAAAAACCTGTACTTATCTGTAGTACAGGTCCAATTCATTAGTTTTCTTTTTTCACAATATCAATTATATGCTGCCAAGTTTCCCATTTTAATGCATCACCAGGTTCCCCATCACCTATTATGCCATAACCAATCATTAATCCTGCGGCAAAAGCAACTACACTAAGGCCTGCAACAACAATAAGACGTAACCAAATTGGAAAAATACGTAATCTTGGTTTTTTATTCTTACGTTTTTCTTCTTTTCGCTTTTTCTTTTGTTGTTTCCTAGTCTGCTGTAACGTTTCGTCTAACTCCGCTTCAGCATTAGCAGACCTCTTCCTCCGTTGCTTTTTAGCAGTAGAAGCTTTTTTACTAGAAGAACTTTCCTCTTTATTTACCGGTGGTTTGGATTGTTTTTTTTCCGCTGTGTCATTTTTCTTTGCACCACTTTTTTCTTCTGCGGTTACTTCCAAACGCCTGCTTCTAGTAGATTTTTCTTCATTCGATTTCTCCACTTGGTTCGTTGTGGTCATAACTTGGTTCACCTATTTCCATACAAATCATTATTTATCTAAATATAAGTTATTCTTGATATGCACGTCAATACTTATTCGGATTACGAACGTAGTTGACTTACTAATCCCATCATTTGATCGCCCATGGAAATTGTTCTTGCATTAAATTGATATGAACGTTGAGCCGTGATTAGATCTGTTAATTCCTTACCCATATTAACATTCGATGTTTCCAGAGTACCACTTTTTAACTGTGCTGGTACCTCTTGAATAATTTCTGCCTGATTATACCCAAGTCCCGCTAAATCTGTTGGCAATCGGAAATTGTTATTGCCAGTAGCCTCTAAAAGTCTTGGTCTAACTGCTTCGACTACTTCTAATTGCCCAACGACTTCCGTATTCATTCCTCGTTTTACGGTAATTAATCCATTATCTGCAATTTGAATATCATCAAATCCGTTTTCAAAAATGATTTGTCCTGTTGTTCCTAGTACAGGATCACCATCTTTTGTTGTCAACATGACTTGGTTATTCGCAATTGGACTTAGATAGAATGAACCGTCTCTTGTATAACGTGTTTCTGTTACGTTATTCTCGGTTACCGAAACTTGGAATAACTGATTTGGCTGTAATAATGCAATATCTAAGGCACGACCAGTCTCTTGAAGAGAACCAACAGATAAATCAATATTAATGGAACCAAGCTTTGCACCCGATCCGACACGTACACCATCCGGTGTTAATCTACCTTCAGCGTTCGCTGGGTCATTCAAATTATTAATTTGTTGATACAACAAGGAAGAAAATTCAGCTTGTCTTGCCTTGTATCCGGTCGTCTGACTATTTGCCAAGTTATTCCCAATAACGTCTATTTTTTGTTGGAGCTGATTCATGGTTACTGCTGCTTGAATCATAGACCTAGACATGAGGTTCCCTCCTTCTCCACTAGTAATTATCCGATTCGCCCAATCTCACTTACTGCTTTTCCTAAACTTTCATCATATGCTTTTAATACACGTTGATTCATTTCGAACGTACGATAAGCTTCCATCATTTGCGTCATCGTTTGTGCCGAATCAACATTAGACTGTTCTAGAAAGCCTTGTTGAACAGAGAACGTAGCCCCTGCAGGTACTGGCCCTGCTTCCCCATTATATAGGCCATTTCCTTCCTTAGCTAACTGATTGACATCCGGTGTATATGCAATTCCAAGCTGGATTTGTTGCCCACCTAATTGAAGCTGCCCATCAGGTGTCACGATAAATTCCATCCCGTTCGTTTGAATCGGGTTACCGGCTTGGTTCAGAACATAATATCCTTCCGTTGTTACTAGGAATCCTTGTCCATCAACCGTAAAATTACCGTTTCTTGTATAACGTGGATCACCATTTTCATTTTGCACGGTGAAAAAGATGCTTCCAGTCTCATCAGGGAATACACCATCAATTAATGCAAGATCCGTGGAAACTCCTGTCTCCCTTAAAGCACCTTGAACAAAATCTGGCACATATTCCTGCACATAAACCCCTGTGTTCAAAGATCCAATGGGATTTTGAACTGGTAGGTTTTTTGGTTGTTTGGTTGGAAGCGTCTCTTGCCCCATTTGGTACATTAACATCTCAGGAAACGCTCGTAGCGTCGCTTGATCTGCTTTGTAACCAGGAGTATTAGCATTGGAAATATTATTCGCTAAAGCTTCCTGTTGTCTTTGCATCGAAATCATTCCACTTGCAGCAGTATAAAATCCTCTTAGCATTACAATTACGCCTCCCCTTATGCGTACGAAATCTGTGATGCGCTCTCGCATAAACTTAGTAGCAAAACTCATTCGCTCTTCCTTTATCGAATGGTAGTTTTTTTGCTAGCGGAAAAGAACTTTACACTATTCCACCTGCAAAAAATTAAACGATACTTCTACGTTCTACTTTATCAATATTTTCAAGCATAATTCCGGTTCCTTTTGCCACACAATGCATTGGCTCCTCTGCTAGGAACACTGGTACCTTCAATTCTTCTGCTAATAACTGGTCTATACCGTGGATTAGTGCACCACCACCAGTTAAGATAACACCTCGATCAATAATATCTGCAGATAATTCAGGTGGTGTACGTTCAAGAACAGACTTCGCACCTTGTACAATCAACGACACTGACTCGCGAAGTGCCTCTTCAATTTCATTAGAATGAACTGTAATCGTACGTGGAAGTCCACTAACCATATCACGCCCACGAATATCCATTTCTTCTTGGCGAGCATCTTTAAATACTGTTGCAATATTAATTTTAATATCTTCTGCTGTACGCTCACCAATTAGAAGCTTATATTTACGCTTTATGTATTGAAGTATTTCTACATCAAATTTGTCCCCGGCCATTTTAATCGACTCTGAGGTTACAATATCACCCATGGAAAGAACGGCTACATCTGTCGTACCGCCACCAATATCCACGACCATATTCCCACTAGGCTGATAAATCTCCATCCCAGCACCAATAGCCGCAACCTTTGGCTCTTCTTCTAAGTATACTTTTTTACCACCGGATTTCTCAGCTGCCTCTTTAATCGCTTTTTGCTCTACCTTTGTAATATTTGTCGGGCAGCATATAAGCATTCTAGGCTTTGAAAGAAACCCTTTTACATTGATTTTATTAATAAAATATTTTAACATTGCTTCTGTTACATCAAAATCAGCAATAACCCCATCCTTAAGTGGGCGAATAGCTTCTATATTTCCTGGTGTCCGTCCAACCATACGTCTCGCTGCTTCTCCGACCTCAAGTACTTTGCCTGTATTTCGATCCATTGCAACTACCGATGGTTCATTTAATACAATTCCTTTTCCCTTAACATGTATCAACACATTGGCAGTCCCAAGGTCGATCCCAATATCCCTTGAAAACATCAAAATCCTCCTCGTAAGAAACTTTCCGCACTTGTTTAGAAAACACAATGCTACTTATATAATATAATACCACAAAATTCTACATAAAACTGCAAATTAGGAAAAAAGTAGTAAAAATTAGTTTAGGTGAACTGGGATTGGGGTATAGGTTTGGATGTGGTTGGTTTGGGAGCATCTTTTTTTTGGGATGGGCTTATCTTTTGGTTTATTGGGACTATCTTGGGGGCAGGGTTGGGAGCTTCTTCCCTGGGAGCGGGCTCATCTTTCGGTTTATGGGTTTGCCTAAATTGCGGCAAAGAGGATGCTAAAGCACATGAGCAAAAAATATTAGTTATTTTTTGCTTTTTGAACCAACTATTACAAACCAAAGTTGTCGAGAAATTCTTCAACTTAAGTCCACTAAAGCAACAAGACGTCTCCTCTATTCAATGAATCTTGAATTGACCGGTAAAAATTTTGGCAGAAGGTACCATAGCCCCCCATCAGAAAAATTCCCCCAAGATTCTTTCTTACCATTAGGAAAACAATCTATATTTAATGATTGAATCCATGTTTAGGTTCATATTCTTTCCCAAGGAATATGAGCCTTTTTATTTCTACCTTCAGGCTCTTTTTACAGCAACTTTTTTTGGGGTAATCTGTGGGACTATCCCCCTTTACTTTGATGCCACCTCTTTCGGGTTCATCTTCTCCTCACTCGGGCTCATCCCCCGCCCCCCACTAAAAAACGCACCCCTCTCCCTGGGTGCGTTTCCCTCTTCTGCATACCTCCCATGCAATAAGAAAATACTTTTTTCTTAGCCAAGCCCTTGCTCCTTACGTTAAGTACTCTCCTACCATTCACCTCCTTAAGAGGATGATGATCATTGCATGTATTTGTTTATACTGAGGCTCCCGTTTCTTCGGTTTTGTATTTTTTTCGGGTTGCTTCTCCTCCTCGTAAATGTCGAATAGATTTGTGGTATTCTAGGATTTCTTTTACCTTTAGAGCTAATTCAGGATTTAGCTCTGGTAAGCGTTCTGTTAAATCTTTATGAACTGTGCTTTTGGAAACACCAAATTCTTTTGCTATCACCCGGACGGTCTTTCTCGTTTCTACGATATGCTCTCCGATCCTGATAGTTCTTTCTTTGATGTAATCGTGCACACCTTTCGCCTCCCTATGTTGAATATTTCTGAGGTGTCATTCCAGAGACTAGGTGATCCGAAAAATGAATAGTGGTCATTTTTCGACTGTCCACCTTTACAATGTAAAGAATGGATGTTCCGTGGCTGTGACGTCGATAACTAACAGGTACTTAGTTACATATATGGTATAAAATGGAATTAATATAATAAAAAGACGTTACGTTCATATGTATGTATACGTTTTAAATGCATTGCGATTTTATGTGTTAGGTTTATATGTAATCAAGCAAATACGATGTGTAATAGAAGAGCCACATAAGCTCTCACCTCAGACTTACTGAATGCTTGGTTTGTAACATTTTATTAACGGAGGGGGGGGATTATGATTAAAATTCCATTTAATCGCAAGGGGGACAAGATGTTTTTTAATTTTAGTTAGAAAATTCCCCTATTTAGCATTAACAGGCATAAAAATAACCAAAAGTACACGAGGCACTTTTGGTTATATATGAAAGGATTCAGCTTATTATGCTATCAAAATTATATTAGTCGACGGTACCATACTCAGGATCTGCAGTTACTGAACTAAACGGTTGAATTATCGTGAAGAGAACTATAAAACTTAGAAATAGGCAAAAGCTAAACTTTTTAATATTCTCCATTTTATTCCTCCTCTCGTATAAGACATTACCTTCAATAAGCTGAATCCTATCATAACCCAATTAAAGATGTTGCATGGCTGTCATCGGTAATCGGCTAAAGAAATAGTCACTTCTTTCCACAAACATTCTACAAGCTTCTGATAAAATGTTCTTATCCTGTTTCGCTAGTCCCATATAGTACATCTTAAACGGACTAGTCGGATAAATATCCTCTAATAACGTAATTGCCTTCTCATTATTTCCTTTAGCAATTTCTAAATGTGCTTGTTCACTTATATCGTCGGTGGTAATGCCATTAGGCTTTCGAAAATGTGCAGCTAAAAATGGAATGGAAAAATTCTCTATTTGACGGACATAGCCCGTGAGATTATTTTGCTTAGCTATTTTCAATGCTTCCTTCATATGGTACATACCTTGGTAGTACGTATCAAATGTGTAAGATAAACCTAAATTCATATGAAGGCCTACTTTAGTTGGGGAACTATTTGTCTGGTTTAATGCACGAAACGCATATTTCCTTGCAATTATTAATTCATTTCGCTTCCAATAATAGAAAAATAGTTTTTGATATAGTCTCAAGTTTAAGCAGGAAAGCATGAAATTATCTTGAATTGGTTCAAACAGTTCATATTGCTTTTCTAAGAAGTTACCAATCTTCCCAAAATCCATTTGGTAAAAATATGTATCTATAATGGTAATTTCTATTAAGCATCTTAATTCAGCATCTGTCGTTTTGATATCCTTCAACCTAGCTCTCATTTTTCCCATACTGGAAGACTCATTCATTCGACGTTCTAGCATAATTTGATATACTTGCGCCCAGGTTTGGTTGGAGGCATCATTGGATAGTGAGTTTTTGGCGATTAATATTTTTAGATCTTCAAAATATCCATTAATATATAGAAACTCCATTCCTTTTTTCTGGATCTCTTTGGAGGACGATTGTAAGCAAAATTTTCTAGTTAATTCTAACACTTTTTGTTCTTCATGTTCTTGGGAAAGTAATAAGATAACTTGTCCAATTGTTAATTCTGGACTTTCTACCATTGACGCTATGTTATCTGCTAGGAGATTTAGGTTTCCGAAGCTCATTTTTGGTTATTCCACCCTTTCAAACTTGTACGATATATCACATTTTATCTATGAATTAGTACATTTCTTGTAGGTTGGTGTTTATGCAATATATTAAATCTAGTATTTTTTCACTACTTCATATTACCATACATTCAAGTGAAAAAGGGTCGTAATCGTTCGACATATTTTTCAGGAGAAATGGTGATTTATCGGATATTTTGGAGATAGATAGGGACTTTTTATATAGGAATATTACATAATATTGCATCGTTATTTTGCAATCGTGTTAAATTTGCATTTATAGGAAAATTTCACTAGTTAGACTAATGTAACTTTAGCGGATAACTAGGAAGGTTAGACAAAGGATTTAATATAATGGAAAAACCAAATGATGAACTAAGCCCCCGCTCCAGAAATATACTTGCACTTACTTCCAGTTCGGGGGTGACTTCTGTTAGTAAAGACCCTCGCAGTGCCTACTTTGCTCCTAGCGGCTGCTCATGCCATGCTATTACAGGGGTAATCCTCCGTGCGGTCTTGCACCGAAGAAGCTCGTTACGGATCATTATTAGTTGGCCCAAGGTATCTGGGCATGTGCACTATCCTCCAGATTTTTATTTACCTTTATTTCTGGACCTAGTATTTTGCATCATTCCGTTTTACATTTACTTCTTTTAATTGTGTCCCAGCCCACATTCACTTTTACTTATCCAGCCTGAAAGACTGTTATACTTCTTATCTTCTAAACAGAAAAAGAAATCCTAGCTTGGTAAATTGCTAGGATTTCTCTTCATTACTCCTCTGAGTCAGAAGATGAATCAGGAGTATCTTCCGGTGAATCTTCGTTATCATTTTCGTTATCGTTTTCTGCTGGTTGTTCCTCATCCACATTTTCAGAATCTACTTCTTCAGATGACGTACTAGAAGTATCTTGCTCCTCGGAAACATCCTCCGATTTGCCTTCATCCAGCTTACTTACAGGTTGGTTGAAGAATGCTTCAGGGTTAAATACTTGATCATCTTTTCTAATTTCAAAATGTACATGGGTACCATGGTTTTGACCGAAAATGTTCTCACCAGCAGTACCAATTACATCACCCTGTTTGATTTCATCCCCTGCTTTCACACCAACTTCTCCAAGACTAGCATAATAAGTTGTCACGTCATTGTCATGTGATAGAATGACAACATTTCCTAGTAATGGATCTTCCTTCACTTCCATAACAGATCCACTAAGTGCTGCCAATACATCAAATGCTTCACCGTCCGGATAAACGATGTCAACACCTGTGCTTTGGTAATAGCGGTTGTTATGAAGGATCAGTGCACTTTCTTGATCTTCTTGGGATGCATTGTAATCAAAGAATTTCGTTACGATTTCTGCTTGTTCCTGATCGGCAACAGGCATCTTAATAACTTCTTGATTTTCCATTACAGGCTGTGCATCCTCATGTGGATTCGGATTATAATTGTCACTTAACTCTTGGTCATCCCCAGCCTCTGGTAATTGATTGTCCATATTTTGATACCAAACTACTACTGCTAGTAAAATTGCAGCAATCGTTAAGTATACTGCAGGGAAAAACCATTTTTTACGGAAAATACTTTGCCAACCTTTTTTTGGCGCTTTGTTTTCCTCTTTCATCTAACATCACCTCAACAACCATTCTGAACAGAAAAGGAAAAAACTATACATTCTCTAACACTTTTTTTATATTTACATGCATTTTTCTTTTCCTTTTGGGGATATTAAGACATTTATGCGGTAGAAAGGATGGGGTTATGAGGGTTTAATAGCGGAATTTATTAGATGAGAAGGTATAGGTGAGCGGTAATACTAGCTTAGGGGAAAGTTGACTTCAAGTGATCTAGTCTTTCGCCCATTATTATTGGAACCATCCACCAGACTAGTTAATGTTTTAACACTGAAGGACAAAGTCCCTAGCACAAAAAACCTCCAGAACTAAGGATCCGGAGGCAATTCTCATTGTATTAAATTCGTTTCACTGCATAACCAATGCTGGTACTGTATCATCTAGATTGCTTAATTCTACATCCTTGTAGTAATACTTTACGATATCTTCATATGTCTTTCCTTCTTTAGCCATTCCATTCGCACCGTATTGGCTCATTCCAACTCCGTGGCCATTTCCTTTCGTCGTAAAAATCAGGTAGTCATTTTTTTGTTCGATTGTAAAATCGCTTGAGCGTAATTGAAGCTTTTCTCGTACTTCACGACCTGAAAAGGCATTACCTGCAAGGTTTAATTCATCAACGCGATTACTTTCTGTTCTAGTTACATCAATAGTTAGCTTTTTTTCCGCTGGTAAATCAATTCCGAGTGCCTCTTCCACTTGCTCCAAGGAATATACTTCTTGGTCTAAATAGTATGGTGATGCTTCATCCCATGGGCTTGGTACACTCCGTAAGTATGGAATTTCGTTCACATAGTAATCCTCCGAATTCTCGGTATACCCATTACTTGTCGAAAAGAACTGCGGGTCGATAGGCTTATCCTTATACGTAATAATTTTCCCCTTTGTAGCCATAACCGCTTCGGATATTTTCTCCATATTCTTCTGATAGTTCTTGCCCCATTTCGCACGTAACTCAGCATCATCATTATAAACCTGATCTTGAATCGTATCCGTGACATTGGAAGCCGCTTCCTCTGTTTGGTACATCATTTTATTGACAATATAGGTTCTTGCTGCTAGGGCCTGAGCCTTTAAGGCTTCTGTTTCAAATTCAATTGGCATTTCAGACGCCACAACCCCCATTACATATGTCTCTAGCGGTACATTTTCTACTACCTCACTTTGAGCTCGCATTACTGCAACTTCTACAGCCGAATCATCTACCAACACTTCTTCCTGTTCCGGTGTTTGCTTATGTTCAATAGATTGTGACAGTACCTCTGTACTCGAGATAAATGGAAGGACAACTAATGTCGGAACAGCCAGAATGAGAAACGATATAGTAAACAGAAATACAGCCGGATATTTCCATTTTAAGCTCCCTCTATTCATGGGGAGGGGCTTCATATTTGATACGGTCGACAACCGTCTTTGAAGAGAGTGATACTTTGATGCAGCTTTTTTCTTTTTTAATTTCTGGATTTGTTTCATAGAATTTTTACGATTTTTCAATAGGGCATCCTCCTCTTTAGACTTTTTCATATCTAGTAATCCTACTATTAAACTTATACAGTTCGTGAAAATAATAGAACTAGAAATTAAAAATCTATTGTTGAAAGATTTAATAGGACAACTAACCAGGGGTGGGGGGGGTTCCGGGGATTAGGGGCATCTGGACTTGCAGATGGGATCTTCTCTTGGGGGTCTGGGGGCATCTCGACCTGGGGGTGGGCTCATTTCTCGGCCGTTTGGGCGCATCTTATCCTAGGAAGGGCTCATCTCTCGGGCGTTTGGACCCATCTTAACCTGGGAAGGGCTCATCTGCTTCACGTTCGGGTCCATCTCACTCTTACTTGGGCGCATGTACTCCAATTTCGGGTCCGTCCTTCTCCCCCTCGGGCATGTGCTCCATGTTCGGGCTCATGTCCCTCTCACTTGGGCGCATGCATTCCAATTTCGGGTCCATCCTAACCCGAGACGGGCTCATCTCTGCGGGAGTTTGGGCTCATCCTAACCGGAGAACGGCCTATCTCCTCACCCTTTGGACGCACCCTAAACTCATACGAGCTCACCACCCCCCATTTGATCCCATTCTTACCTAACACAGGCTCTTCACCCGCCGTAAGTACACCACAACAAACAGCATTATCTTGTTCCACGTTACTTCTCAATACTCAAAATACTTCTTTTCCTATATACTGAAACATGTATAAGCATACTTCCCCATTATTTTCCACACCTCAGATTAACCTATCCTGTTTCCCATGACACAAGGTAAACTGGATAAAATTTGCAGCTCTCATTTAAAACTTGTCCTATATTAGCAAGGTAGTTTCATATACTTCTATTACAGGATTTTATCTAACGGTAATGTTAGACATAAACACAACCATATACGTCCGATTAAACATAAGGGAAAGGAGGCATTCGGATGCCATTCAAAAGGATAAACGGTAGGAACGTTCATTATCAGCTGCATAATCCCTCCTCGAACCCTAGCACCAACGACACGCTCATCTTTGTCCACTCAAACGCAGTCGATTTGCGTGCCTATGATTCACTCCTCAAGACTTTAGACTGTAGCTATCCCATTTTACGTTACGATTTAAGAGGGTATGGGAAGAGCGAAAATGATATTCCCATAAACGAGCTGACAATTCAGCATTTCATTATGGACCTACGTGATTTAATAGACGCCTTAGACCTAAAGTCTGTCCACCTTGTAGGCTGGCAATTAGGTGCACTGATTAGCGCAGGCTATGCTGCTCAATTCCCTACTATGGTAAAGACGGTTATGTTGATGGCAATGCCATGCCATCCTCCACATATGATTGAAAGTATCCGTACTCATCGCAGGGAATTATCAGCTAATCAAAAGGAGATTCCCTTTGATTACCTTGAAGCTATGGCCACCACATTACCAAAGGGACACTCAGAACTTAAACGACTGCGAGAATATGCTAAAGGAATTGAATTTGAATTATATGTTAAAGCGATGGATCTAAGTGTAAGTGCTGATCCGATTACTCCTATCAAACAAATTTCCTGCCCCGTGCTAATATTATCCGGTGCAAAGGAGATGCTATTTCCGTTTCATTATTTAAAATTACATACCGTGCATATTCCACATTGCCATCATTTAATCATTCCAAATGCTGCAAGCTTCATCGTTTTGGAGCAACCAAAATTGATTGCTCAGATTATCGATGACTTTGTCACAGAGCAGCATGATACACCCACTATAAAAGATTCTTTCATCCGAGACTTAGGGGAATCTATGCTTGAGTATGTCAATCAAATTCAAAACGAATGGCTTCATAAGCTCCATGCTCACAAGCAGCTGCAAGTTAAAATGCTAGGATATTTTCGTGTTACGATTCAAGGTAAACCTAGTGAAGTCGGATGGAATAAACGATTTGCAAAACAATTACTGCTTTATCTGTTACTTAATCGCTCCACAACAAGGGAGAATATTTGTGAAGCTTTGTGGCCGAATATGCCGATTCAACAAGCAAGAGCTAATCTACGAGTATATTTATCTCATTTGCGAAAACTTTTAACCATTCCCGATAGTGAGTACTCCTTTTTAGTCATTGACGGTAGCCATGTATATCTACAAGGAGACATCCATTGCGATGTAACTACTTTATTGGAACAAATACGCGAAGCAATGAAAGAACGCATACCAAGTATTCGGCAACAGCTTATTGACCAGCTAGTTCAATCCCTCCCCATAAATCTTATAGAGGATACCCAAGCCACCGATTGGCTACTAGCATGGCATACGCAACTAGAAGAAGACATCATCGAACTTGTTCTCTGGAATGCTCAGCATTACCAAAAGCAAAAGGACTATGATTCGGCAATTCACCAGTTAAAAAAAGCGTTACAATTTTCTCCGGACATGGAACTCTATCAATGTTTAATTGACATCTACGAGGAAAATGGAAACTTAGATAAAGCATTGAAATGGCGGCAGAGAATGCAGCAATTCGATCACCTTTGAGGAAAGGATATAAAAAGATAGGAAATTCCTTGGTACTTTAAAAGAGTTGAATAAGAAGGCATAGATAGTAAGGGTACAAAATGATTTATGTACCCTTATCTCTTGCCAGCCAGGCAGGACATTGAAACTTTCTAAGTAAAATCTACTTACAATATAAAGCTCCCTCCTGACAAACCGCTTACCTTACATTCACGATTGGTTCACGAATCTGGCCTTTTTTCTCTTTTTCATGATATAAATGACAAGCTACATAATGATTCTCCTCTACCTCTTGCCATTCTGGTTTTTCCTTTCCGCAAATATCCATCGCTAATGGACAGCGAGTTCGGAATACACAGCCACTTGGTGGATTGATTGGACTTGGCAATTCCCCTTGTAGGATAATTCGTTCCCTTGACTCTTCAATATCCGGGTCTGGAATTGGGATAGCGGAAAGTAGGGCTTGAGTATAAGGATGAAGAGGATTTTCATAGAGATGCTCACTAGCCGTTAACTCTACCATATTCCCTAAATACATAACACCAATCCGATCTGAAATTTGCTTTACCATCGATAAGTCATGAGCAATAAATAAGAACGTGAGCCCTTTTTCCTCTTGTAGTTCCTTTAATAGATTGACTACTTGTGCTTGAACCGATACATCCAGTGCCGAGATTGGTTCATCCGCTATAATGAAATCGGGGTTAAGTGCTAACGCACGGGCAATACCAATCCGCTGCCGCTGTCCACCACTGAATTCATGTGGATAGCGGTTTGCATGGTCACGGTTTAATCCTACCTCTTCTAGCAATTGATAAACTCTCTCCGTTTGTTCTTGTTTTGTTTTATATAGCTTATGAACCTCCATTGGCTCCGCAATAACCTCTCGAACGGTAGAGCGTGGGTTTAATGATGCATACGGGTCCTGGAAAATCATTTGCATTTTTTGACGTAGTTGGAACATCTTCTTCTCATCTAATTCATGCACATTCTGTCCTTTAAACAGAACCTCTCCTTCTGTCCGGTTATAAAGGCCGATAATCGTCCGCCCAATCGTTGACTTTCCACAACCAGATTCCCCTACCAGTCCAAAGGTTTCCCCTTTGTTCACATGAAAGGTGACATCATTAACCGCCTTTAAAACCTGGTTCTTCCCCAGGTCAAAATACTTTTTTAACTGTTTAACTTCTAATATCTTTTCTTCCACCATTTTCTACACACCTGCCGATTCCCAATATCGTCTCGCTATACAGAGCTCTTTCTCGTATTTTGTATCTTTCAAACTAATAATCTCGATTCCTCTTCCAGTCATTGGCGAGTGAATCATCTTTCCACCCCCATAATAAAATCCGACATGATGAATACTTCCTTTTCCTTCTTCATAAGCAAAAAATAATAAGTCACCAGGGAGTAGTTGGTCAAAAGGAACTTCTTTGCCAAATGCAGCTTGATCGGATGCATCTCTACTAATCTGATAACCATTAGCCTTATGCATATTATAGGCAAACCCAGAGCAATCATAGCCAAACGAACTCATACCACCCCAGAGGTAATGTAAGCCTACATACGCTTCAGCTGCTTCTATCACGCTATCTCCATTCCCTTTAGGACCACCTTTATCCGTAGGGAAGATTTCGACTACCTGCTTCGGTAAAAATCTCGAACCAACTGGTGTCATAACCTCAACCCGGTCACCCATAACCCGTACCACTGGTAAGCACGTCATATAACTCAATTTAAGTAGCTTTTCTCCCGATTCATTCTCTAACCAAGCATGCTTTTTCCGAATTGCGGCGGTTTCTGGTCGAATCCAGGAGTCTTTAGATACTGGCTGCAACTGCTTCAACGGCACCCATCCCGGATACCCGTTCACATCCTTTTTCGAGGGCTGGCTTGGGATTGTAACCTTTGCCCATTCCCCCTCTATTTCTGTAATAACAGCGATTTCTCCATATAGCAACTGGGTCTGTACGCGATTATCATTACATAAGGCCACTTTTTCCCCGTTAGTTAGAGTCGCTAACCATTTTTCTATATTAGTGGGATTATCAATTCCCAGTTGGTCTATTTCTCTTGTAGATTCGGGATTCGTCCAAACAGTTGCCACCTGAACTGTGGCAACATGGAATGAATCTGGTAATGGAAAATCTTGCTTAAACATACATCAATATCCCCTTTCCAAATGATGATTTAGTGTTCTACTAGGTACTCCTTATTTAATCCTTCGATTCCTAATCCGCTTTCCTCCCCTAATGAGATAGCGCTATTACTGTATGTAATACCACCTTGGATTAGGTCAGCCGCTAGCATTAATGGGGCGTCAAAATCATAATAGTGTACATTAGGCTGACTAGCGGCGAAATGTGCTGCAGCTGTAATGCCAATTTTCGTTTCAATCATACTACCAACCATACACTTTACCCCATAGATATCTGCTAGTTTCGCTATTTTAATGGCCTCCTGTATGCCGCCAGATTTCATTAGTTTTATATTGATTAAATCGGCCGCTCCTAGCTCTAGGACTGTCTTTGCATCTCTTGCAGAAAAGACACTTTCATCTGCCATAATTGGAATCTGGGTATTATCGGTGACATATTTTAACCCTTGTAGGTCATGAGCTTTTACCGGCTGCTCAATAAATTCAATCCCTAATCCAAGCTCTTCCATCTTTTGAATTGCTCGAACTGCTTCTTTTGGATTCCAACCTTGGTTAGCATCTAACCGTATCGTAATATCCGACCCTACACGTTTACGAATCGCTTGAATACGTTGGATGTCTTTCTCGATTACATCTTTTCCTACTTTTACCTTCAGGACAGAAAAACCATCCTTCACATACGCTTCTGCATCCTGCGCCATTTCTTCCGGACTGTTAACACTAACGGTATAATCCGTTGCGATATTCGTTTGATAGCCTCCTAAAAATTGTCCAAGGCTCATATTGGCATGTTGTGCAATACAGTCATAAATCGCCATATCCACTGCTGCTTTTGCACTTGTGTTCCCAACGATTACATGATTCAACTTTTCAAAAAGTAATTCTCGCTCTATGCAGGACATCCCGATTAGAGCAGGGGAAATAACGTTAGTAAGCGTATAATTAATACTAGCTAATGTATCACCTGTAATAACATGGGTTGGTGGTGCCTCCCCATAGCCAATTATTCCATTGTCACAGATAACCTTTACTACAATGGTTTCAGCCACTGTCACGGTTCTGAGTGCGGTTTTAAAAGCCTTCTTCAAAGGAATGGCAGCGCTAAACGTTTCTATTTGCTGTATATTCATTATTCTTGAACCCCCGGACATATGGTTAAGGTTTTATTTACGGTATTCAAAGTCGCTTCTGTACCTAGTGGAACAGCGAAGTGCGGGAAGCAATGCCCAATTTTAAAGCCTGTCATTACCGGACAATGTAAGTCACTAAAATAATACTCGAATACTTCTTCTAATGATAAGGAAGGCTTATCATTAGGGTCGGCATTGGCAAAGTCCCCAACAACAATTCCCGATACCTGATCAAGTTTCCCCGCTAGCTTCAATTGATTTAGCATAGAATCGATTCGGTATGGGAGCTCCCCTATATCTTCTAAACAAAGGATTTTTCCATCTGTTTCTATTTCAAATTCCGTTCCAAGTGTACTGGTAATAAGGGAAAGATTCCCGCCTACTAATTCCCCTGTACCTTCTCCTTCTACTAGAACATCGAGTGGCGCTATACGCTCGTCATAAACAAGTGTTATTGGATTAAATAATTGGCAAAAGGAGTTGCTAGATATTTCATCAAAACTCGGGTCTGCTATATCAGAGGCGGGCATCGGTCCGTGAAAGGTAACAAGTCCGGTCTTTTGCCTAATCGCAGTATGTAAATAGGTAATATCACTATAACCCCAAATGATTTTGGGATTGTCTTTTATTAACTCGTAATCAATCGAGGCAGCTATTCTCCCGGTTCCATAACCACCGCGCGCAAAGATAATGGCTCTAACTTCTTTATCGGCAATCATATCATGCAGATCTGCAAGGCGCTGTTCATCGGTTCCGGCTAAATAACCATATGTTTGATTGATATATTTCCCTAGCTTCACGTTGAGACCTAAATTCGTGAAAAAAGGAATAGCTTGTTGGAGGCGTTTCATATCTGGAGGGCTTGCAGGGGCAATTACACCAATGGTATCACCTTTACGTAACTTTTTAGGAAGTAGCATCTGAATACCTTCTTTCTGTATGTAGATAATGAATGAAAAAGGAGTAGCTCACCACTATCAGTGAGCCAATCCTTCGTTAAAAAAGTTTACTTCCGAGAGATTCAAATTGTATACATAGTAGAGCACCAATCATGCAAACAGAAGACACGAAAAATCCCTTGAGAAACCTTCTCCTATATGCAATGCTTCGATTAAAGCCTTCCTACTTCTGCCTACATCAACTACAGACATAATTCCTTTTGCTTATTTCTTATCCGCATACTTCAAATCAAAGTATCCAACAGGGTGGCGTAGGATTCCTTCCACACCATCTGCTTCTAGTACTACAGTATTGTAGTAACGAATCGGGAATGCCATCATTTCATCTGCTAGCATTTTTTCCGCTTCGTATAAAGCCTCCCAACGCTCTTCTTCATCGGTTGCGGATTTACCTTTAGCGATTAAGGCGTCATATTCTTCACTAGAGAAACCAGTACGGTTCATGTAAGAATCCGTGATAAAGCTCTCTAAGAAGTTAACCGGGTCATTGTAGTCATTGATAAATGAACTACGTGAGAATTGTAGTTCTAATGCTTGTTGGGCTTCAGCGAATACATTCCATTCCTGATTAGTTAATTCCACTTTCACATCTAAGTGTTCCTGGAACATCGACTGTAATGCTTCCGCTACCGCTTTGTTCGTATCACTAGTACTGTAAGTTAACGTAATTTCCGGAAGCTCGTCATAGCCTTCTTCCGCCATACCTTCTTCTAGTAACTGTTTGGCACGTTCTGGATCAAACGGTACAAGATCACCATTTACATCACGGAAATCTTCTCCTGTTGGACTAGTATAACCAGGATTAAT
Source organism: Ornithinibacillus massiliensis (assembly GCF_018310345.1). Taxonomy (GTDB): domain Bacteria; phylum Bacillota; class Bacilli; order Bacillales; family Amphibacillaceae; genus Ornithinibacillus; species Ornithinibacillus massiliensis. Next base: position 720,370 of record NZ_JAGXBY010000001.1, on the reverse strand, counting down.
GAATCCAAATGCTGGTTCTACTCCGTTTTTCACAACGTACTGGGCGATGTCCTCACGGTTAACCGCATAGGCAAACGCTTGGCGTATCTTCTTATTTTGGAATGGTTCCATTGTTAGGTTAAAACGATAGAATTCTAAACCACCATATGGACCGATAAATACATTATCTCCATCAATTAATTGGTCTGAAAGCTCTGGTGGAATACTCGCTGTATCTAAGTCCCCACTTTGGAACATTTGATATTGGGTATTGGAATCGTTAATCATAGCAAAATGAACTTTATCTAACTTCACGACATCCGCATCCCAATAATGTTCATTCTTGGCGAACACCATTTCCTCATCATGCTTCCAAGACTCCAATTTAAATGGTCCATTCCCAACAAATGTATCTGCTTCTGCATGCCATTTAGGATTATCTTGTGCTACTTGATGGTTAATCGGGAAGAATGCAGGGTTTGTTAATACATCAAGGAAGAAACCGGTTGGTTGCGCTAACACAACCTCCAATGTCTTCTCATCTTTTGCTGTGACCTTTACATCATCAGCAGACCCTTCCCCACTGTTATAGGCTTCAGCCCCTTCGATAAAATAACCTAAGAATGCTGCAGGAGAACCTGTTTCTGGATCAAGCATATACTTCCAGGCATATACAAAATCCTCCGCTACCACAGGGTCGCCATTCGACCATTTAGCATCTTCACGCAAATGGAATGTGTACGTTAGACCATCGTCTGAGATGTCCCAAGTTTCTGCGGTTCCCGGACCTGCTCTATGGTCGTTATCTAGTCTTGTAAGGCCCTCCATCAAGTTATTCAGTGGATCCCATGATACAGCATCAAATCCAATAGATGGATCTAATGAAGTTGGCTCTGTGCCGTTATTCAGGTAAAGTACTTTGCCATCTGCATCTGCTGTTTCACCATTATCATCCCCATCTGGCTCATCAACATTTTCTGTAGGATCTTCTTCATCGGTATCGTCGTTGGCAGTACATGCAGCTAACACCACTACTGTTAATACTGCAAACAATAGAAACAGAAACTTCTTCATCTTTTATCCCCCTTATTCATTAGTTTGTGACCATATTGGCCAGTAATTTTTTTGCCCGTTCATCCTGCAACCAGCAATCCACAGTGTGTGAATCACTAATGGTAGTAGATTCCGGGTAAACTTTATTACACACCTCCATCGCAAAAGGACATCTTGCAGTAAACGGACATCCTTTTGGAGGTGAGAATAAATCTGGTGGTGTCCCATCGATTGGCTTTAGTTTCCCTTTCATATCCAAGCGAGGCACGGAGTTTAATAAGCCTTTCGTGTACGGATGCTCAGGGTTATAGAAAATATCCCGTTTTGTCCCTGTTTCGATAATCTTCCCTGCATACATCACAGCAATGCGGTCAGCAATTTTGGCAACGACCCCTAAATCATGTGTAATCAGGATAATTGAGACACCTGTAACCTCTTGAATCTTTTCAAATAACTCTAAAATCTGGGCCTGAATCGTTACATCCAGTGCGGTTGTTGGTTCATCTGCAATTAATAGTTCAGGCTCACATATTAGCGCTATCGCAATGACAATGCGTTGTCTCATTCCACCACTAAATTGGTGTGGATACTGTTTCATTCGCTCCACTGGATTAGGAATACCAACTAGTTCCATCATCTCCAGAGCGCGTTTTTTGGCTTTGTTATCGGATAGTTTCCGATGTTGCTTCAAACCTTCTGTAAGCTGCGTCCCTATCGTTAAAGTAGGATTCAGCGCCGTCATTGGGTCCTGGAATATCATAGAAATATCTACACCGCGAACAGTACGCATTTGTTTCTCCGAAATTTTAGTTAAATCTTTCCCTTTGAATTTGATTTCTCCAGCCGTAATTTTACCGGGAGGATTTGGAATAAGTCGCATTATCGCATTGGATGTAACGCTTTTCCCACAACCAGACTCTCCAACGATTGCTAATGTTTCGCCTTTATTTAAATGGAAGTCCACACCTCTTACCGCTTGAACGGTACCTCCATAGGTTGTGAAGGTAACATGTAAGTTTTTTACTTCTAGAATTTTTTCCATCACTACACCTACTTCCTTAATTTCGGATCCAGCGCATCCTGTAATCCATCCCCTAGAACGTTAAAGGCAAACATCGTAAAGGATATAAAAAATGCTGGGAAGAATAATGTCCACCAATTACCAGATAGTATGGCACCAAGTGAATCATTGGCCATCACACCCCAGCTCGCGTTTGGTGACGAAATACCTAGTCCAATAAAGCTTAAGAATGCCTCTGCAAAAATTGCCGATGGTACGGTTAAGGTCATTTGCACAATAATTGGGCCCATCGAATTCGGTAATAAGTTCTTTCGGATAATCCGAGGTGTTTTCGTCCCAAATGATTTGGAAGCAAGGACGTATTCATAGTTTTTAATCTGCATGACCTGTCCCCGGACAATCCTCGCCATGCCGACCCATCCCGTGACGGTCAAGGCGATAATAATGGTTGATAAACTTGGGCCTAACACCACTAGTAACAAAATAACAACTAGTAAATATGGAATCCCATATAAAATCTCAATAATACGCATCATGAAATTATCTGTACGTCCACCCTTATAGCCGGATATTCCTCCCCAGATAATACCGATAGTAACGTCAATAAGTGCCGCCATAAACCCGACAAAAAGGGAAATTCTCGCTCCATGCCATGTTCGAGTAAATACATCTCTACCAGCACCATCTGTTCCAAACCAATGCTCTAGAGAAGGTGGCTGATATTGTTTGGATAATACTTGTGTATTGGCATCATATGGTGAGAGAATCGGTCCGAAAATAGCCATCAGGATTAATAGAATTAAAAATACTAAACCCGCCATCGCTAAATAGTTCTTCTTCAATCTTCGCCATGCATCCTGCCAATAGGAAAGTGATGGCCTTGCCACAATTTCTTGTTCACTCTTGTTCTTTTCCCGCCATGTAAACCATTCATCTGGTACATTATCTCTTGAGAATTGGGGATTTTGATTTGCCTTCATATTATTCCCCTTCCTTCTTGCTAACTTTAATTCTTGGATCTAATATTCCATAAGCGATATCTACTAGGAATAGCATAATAATTAAAAATGCACTATAAAATACTGTCGTTCCCATAATGACAGGAAAATCTCGGTGATTGATACTCTCTACAAAGTATTTACCCATCCCTGGTATTGCAAAAATTTGCTCGATAACAAAGGATCCAGTCATAATACCTGCGACTAAGGTTCCCATTATCGTAATAACCGGCATCAACGCATTACGAAGTGCGTGCTTGAAGATAATTTTCCATGGTGGTAATCCTTTTGCACGTGCCATTTTTATATAATCCTGTGTCAGGACCTCGAGCATTGTTGATCTAGTTAACCTGGCAATGATTGCCATTGGCCCTGTCGCAAGTGCTATTACGGGAAGGACCATATGCATTGGGCTTTTCCAAGTCGCAACAGGAAACCATTCCAAATTAACCGCTAATTGTTGAATGAGTAGCGTTGCTAATATAAAGTTTGGTACTGATATTCCAAGTACTGCAATCCCCATCGCTAAATAATCAATGACACCATTATGTCGTAGTGCAGCAAGAATTCCTAATATAATTCCAGAAATAACCGCAACAATAATGGTAACAATCCCTAATTCAGCAGATATCGGAAACCCTCTTCCTAATAAATCATTTACCGTCTGATTCGGTTGTTTAATTGATGGACCAAAGTCTAATGTTACAATTGACTTCAAGTAGAGAAGATATTGTATATGATATGGCTTATCAAGATTGTAATGTCTCTCTAAGTTTTGTTGGACAATCTCATTGGAATTCCCTTCACTGTTAAAGGGGGACCCAGGGACTGAGATCATTAGGATGAATGTTAAGGTTATAATGATCCAAAGTGTTATGACCATGATGAATAATCGCTTTAAAATATATTTCAGCACTGCCTCCAACTCCTGTATCGATACGCTCAAATAAGCGCAGATAATGTAGATAAGCTTCTAAAAATAAGCTATGATAACTTGACTCTCTTTATGAGATAATCCTAATTTTCTTGTTTAAGATAGTGATAGATTTCCAGACCAACTCTGCCAATCAGTTCTGGTGACTCTAGCTCATCCAAGCCACTCGTTAATATGGAAGCAATAAATGTACGCTTCTCCACATAAAAAATGCCTATATCATGACGAATTCCCAATACATTGCCTGTTTTATTAGCGAGCTCCCATTCTGGTAAAGCACCAATCACCGTATCGTCTGCTTTTGGTATTTTTACTGGTAACGAATCTCGAATTTGTTGTTTCTTCATAATTTCTATCATGTGCTCACAAGCATAAACGGAAATAATCTTTCCTGTTACTAGCTTTCTCAACATATCTGTCATTTCTTGTGCTGTTATCGTATTTCTACCTTCACGATCTACTTCCATCGTCATCATCTTATGATAAAACTTACTCTTCTCTAACCCGATAGCTTCCATCGTTTCCTGGATATACTTCGTACCTAATAAGTCAATCAGGATATTCGTTGCCGTATTATCACTCTGGATGATCATCAGAGTGATTAAATCATAGATGCTAAATTTAGTCCCAGGGGTCAAGTACTGTAATACACCACTACCACCAACAATATCTTCCCGTTTTAACACCATTTGATCACCAAGCTTAATCTCGCCTTGTTGGCTTCGAGCAAAAGCAGCGATCATGATTGGTACTTTAATCACACTCGCAGAATAAAAATGTTCCTGCTCATTTATCCCCCATGACTCATTCCGATCTAAGTCGAATAATGATATCCCCCATTTGCCTCCAGCTTGTACTGTAATTTCACGTATTCGATCCGTAAGCACTTTCAATACTGTTCGCCCCTATTATGCATATTGTGTATAGTAAGCAAGCTCAATCATGACGAGTAGAGCTCGATAAGCTTCCAAAATATCTTTAGCCTGATATGTTACGATTGTGGTTCCAGGAATAATTTCCGTTCCCGGCATCATATGCGCCAATTCTGCGGCACCATAATTGACAAATTCTATTTTTAGGACTGGATTGTCCGGCGGAAGTAATGGTTTAACTTGATGACGATTTTCAATTGCTTGTTTAACCTTTCCTTGTAATAGTTCCCCTGCTTTTTTCGGTGTGAGGCTCTTCGTAGCAGATCTGGAAACCGCTTCCTTCACAACCGCTGTCGTTATATTAGGAATTAGTTCTTCTGCTTCTTTTGCCGTTTCATCATCCCCTGACACCAAAAGCACCGGTACACCATGGTATCCTGCAACCATCGCATTCATTCCAATTTCTCCAAGCTGCGTATCGTTAATATAGAAATTCCGTACCATATGTATCATCGAGTGTGACATTACCCCTGGCATACCTGCTCTTGTATGGTAGCCAATAAACATTGCCCCACTAAAACTATCATCCAAACCATGCACCATGGAATAGGTCTTAATTCCACCTGTAATCAACTCTGCTTCTGGATGAAGCTGATCAATTAATATATTATTCATTTTCATATGACTATCATTAACTAGCACTTCGGCGCATCCAGATTGAAATGCAGCATCGACCACATAATTCGTTTCATCGGTCATGATTTTGCGAGCACGTTCATAATTATGCATGGAAGCGCTAACAAATGTGTAATCTGGTAAACCTGTAATACCTTCCATATCTACTGATAGATAAAGTTTCATACTATGTCCCCTTTAGATGTTTTTATTAAATTATATGATTGGATTTGATATAGATGATTGGATAATGGAGTAGTGTCAAATAACAATAGGAAAATAACGAGCTTTGGGAGGAGAAGTCATCATGTAGTAGTGACAAAACTCGACATTTTCCCTTAAGTAAGTTAGGTTAATATGATAATATTTTACCTTTTTTATCATTAAATTGCAAGATAATTTATAATATTTATCATTATTTCAATTAATGGAATATATTGGTTTTAGTAGGGGGGTAAAGAAATAAAAAAGTGAAGCACAAAGTCAAAGTGCTCCACTCTATTAATCTCTTGTATTTTATTAAGATAACTCTGCTACATAATTAATTTCGTATGGTTTTACGATATCTCCGTTTTCATCCACACGTTCAATATCTGCTCCAAGGTTTGCTAATTTCCCAGCAAAGTTTACATATCCACGATCTAAATGCTTCAGTTCTGTAACTCTTGTTAAACCATTTGCACGAAGTCCAGCAAGAATTAATGCAGCTGCTGCACGAAGATCGGTTGCAGCTACTTCTGCACCTTGAAGTTCTGATGGTCCGTCGATAATAACATTACGTCCCTCAATTTTCATTTTCGCATTCATGCGGCGGAATTCTTCCACATGCATGAAACGATTTTCAAATACAGTTTCTGTAATCACACTTGTACCATGGGCACAAAGCATTAACGCCATCATTTGTGATTGCATATCTGTTGGGAAACCAGGATGTGGTAACGTTTTAATATCTGTTGCTTTTAATACATCTGGACCGATAACACGGATGCCATTCTCTTCTTCAAAGATGGTTACACCCATTTCCTCTAGTTTAGAAATCAACGGTCTTAAATGCTCACTAACGGCATTTTCAATTAATACATTTCCACCAGTAATTGCTGCTGCAATCATGAATGTACCCGCTTCAATACGGTCTGGTATAATAGAATGAACCGTGCCATGTAATTTCTCTACGCCATCGATTCGAATGGTTTCCGTACCTGCACCAACAACTCGCGCACCCATCTTATTTAAGAAATTAGCCAAATCAACAATTTCTGGTTCTTTTGCAGCGTTTTCAATGAAGGTTCTTCCTTCCGCTAATGTCGCTGCCATCATAATATTTTCGGTAGCACCTACACTAGGTACATCAAGATATATCTTAGCACCTTGTAACCTACCGTCAACTTCTACTTCTACAAAGCCATTCCCAACATGAACTTTAGCACCCATTGCTTCAAAGCCTTTAAGGTGTAAATCAATCGGTCGTGAGCCAATTGCACATCCACCAGGCATGGCAACATTTGCATGGCCATAACGTGCTAATAATGGACCCAAAACAAGAACGGAGGCACGCATTTTTCGAACATACTCAAATGGCGCTTCCGTCTTTAATTCCTTTGAAGCATCAATCAACACTTTATTATCTTCAAATTGAACATCAGCATTCATATTTCGTAACACTTCATTAATTGTATAAACATCAGCTAGAGCTGGGACATCATGAACAACGCTAGTTCCCTCACTAGCAAGAATACTCGCAGCAATTACAGGTAGAACGGCATTTTTCGCACCCTCTACATGAACATTACCATTCAATTGCTGTCCGCCTCTTACGATGATTTTATCCATATTCCAAATCTCCTTCAGATCCAATTTCCCTATATTAATATTCATTTATTAGGATAGGTGTTCCAATCGTGTATTGGACATCACCATTGCCAAGTATCTCTGTAACAATTTGTACATTTACTGGCGTATCCTGAATGGTAATTTTTCGTCCCCAAAACGAGGTATACCCATATATATATTCTGCATTTTTCGTCGATTTTATCGTGTCATATTGTTCCTTTACATGTTGCAAATTGAACTTTTCAATAAAAAAATCCGCAATATAACCATTTTCCATTATATCATCTGCCATAGTAGTCATACAAGAGAATATTTTAATATCATCTGTAAAATGTTTCTTTGTTAATACCGACAATAATTGCATATAAGAAGATTGAATATCCTCATTCCAATCAGTTCCATTAATTGTTATCACTAATTCTGATTCATAATGCTTGTCTTTGGGGAAAATTACACTATAATTTACGTTTACATTACTATTTTTTTGAGTGTTTGTTGCTAAATAGATAGTACTGTTTTCATTTTCTTGTTTTGTGATGGAATGGCTAGTACTTAGCTCTTGTATAAGTGCTTCTAATCTTTCCACTCTAAGATGTTCTTTTAATGTTACTTGCCACTCCTTAATTGCTAAATTATTCTCTAACATAAAATCAGCAATATCTATTAACTCGTATTGTTCTTTTTCAACCGCTAAGGCTGTATTAGCATAAAATAATACAATTAGACATATAACTAAAGCTTTTTTCATAAGTAAATCCCCCTTGTTCAACTTACCATCAGTATGAACAAGAGAGAGACATTACATACATCGTTTTTAATAGTTTAATAGATTGTAGTACCTCCTATTTTAAAGAAGATAAGAAAGATCTAGTGACCACTGTAAAAACTCTAAGAAGAACCTACTCACACCAGTACCAATCACAATAGTAAGGAATAGAATTAAAATTCTTGCTTCCATCCCTCTGCCTTTGCGAATTAAAGGCTCAAAATTAATAGTCTGGATGAGTCGCCATGTAATGTATATGAAAATGATATGCGAGATAATACTCATCATCGCAATTTGTCCAATTGACAACATAATAACCACCTTTAGCGTTAGTTTCACTCTATTAGAAGATGCCATGTATTTCTTATAATGTCAACTGAATTGAAGTCGCTTTGCTTCTTCGACAATATAGAATGTTTCAGTCAATATTTTTTGCATTTCCCGGGAAATATCGACAAATATGCTGAACATTGTTTCAATTTTGTTTGGATATAGTTAGAGAAGTTTTTGATCAAAAAATTTAGGTTGGAGTTGAATAGTAATATAAGGTTTTTTCATACCATTTTCGAACTTAAGGAAAACCTTAACTAGATTACAACGCTAATTTAGTTTTCAGTTAGGGTAACCAGGCAGGTGATACGGGGATTCCTATTACCAATATGGTCACTGACAACATGTAAGCAGTATCCATGGTTTATGTCAAAGTGATATCTTAGCTAATATCAAAAACCCCCACTCTAGTAGTAGGGGGTTTTTTTCATACATATTATCTTTGAGCAACGTCCAATCGGTTCGCTGCTCTTCTGAGTGCTAATTCTGCCCTTACTCGATCGATATGATCTTCTTTTGATTGAAGACGGCGTTCTGCACGTTCTTTTGCTGCTTGAGCACGTGCAACATCAATATCTTGAGGTTTCTCTGCAGATTGAGCAAGAATTGTTACTTTATCTGGACGAACCTCTAAAAATCCACCGTTAATAGCTAGCTTGTCTTCACCTGAATCACGCTTAAGGCGAACGCCTGAGATTGCAAGTGGAGCAACCAATGGAATATGCCCTGGTAAAATACCGAGTTCACCATTTTCTGCTTTACAGCTAACCATTTCATACGTATCTTCTAAAACAGGGCCATCAGGAGTAACAACACTCACAGTTAGTGTTTTCAATGTAACCCCTCCTAGAGACTTGCGGGGGATAATCCCCCTTTAGCCTACATATTATTCCATGCTTTTCGCTTTTTCTACTACTTCTTCAATACGACCAACTAGACGGAATGCATCCTCAGGTAGATCATCATATTTACCTTCTAAAATCTCTTTAAATCCTTTTACAGTTTCTTTTACTGGTACATACGATCCTGGTTGACCAGTAAACTGTTCTGCAACGTGGAAGTTCTGAGATAAGAAGAACTGGATACGACGTGCACGAGCAACCGTTAATTTATCATCATCTGATAATTCATCCATACCTAGGATAGCGATGATATCTTGTAGTTCACGGTACTTTTGCAGTGTAGCCTGTACTTCACGTGCAACTTCGTAATGCTCTTGGCCAACAATTTCAGGGTCAAGTGCACGAGATGTTGATGCAAGTGGATCCACCGCAGGATAGATACCTTGCTCAGAAAGTTTACGATCAAGGTTTGTTGTTGCATCTAAGTGAGCGAATGTTGTAGCTGGAGCCGGGTCAGTATAGTCATCGGCTGGTACGTAAATCGCTTGGATTGATGTAACAGAACCTTTATTAGTAGATGTAATACGTTCTTGTAATTGTCCCATTTCTGTAGCAAGTGTTGGTTGATAACCAACGGCAGATGGCATACGACCAAGTAAGGCTGATACCTCTGAACCTGCTTGTGTGAAACGGAAGATATTATCGATGAATAATAGTACGTCTGCACCTTGTTCATCACGGAAGTATTCTGCCATTGTAAGACCAGTTAACGCAACACGCATACGTGCACCTGGTGGTTCGTTCATTTGTCCGAATACCATGGCAGTCTTCGCGATAACGCCAGAGTCTTTCATTTCATAGTAAAGGTCGTTTCCTTCACGAGTACGCTCTCCTACACCTGCGAATACGGAGATACCACCATGCTCTTGAGCGATGTTGTTGATTAATTCCTGGATTAATACGGTTTTACCTACACCGGCACCACCGAATAAACCGATCTTACCACCTTTAATATATGGTGCTAATAAGTCAACTACCTTGATTCCTGTTTCAAGAATCTCTGTTTCAGTAGATAGTTCTTCAAATTTAGGAGCAGGACGGTGAATCGGATCTAAACGAATTCCTTCTGGAAGATCTGGATCCAAGTCAATTTTATCTCCTAATACGTTAAATACACGTCCTAATGTTACTTCACCAACTGGTACAGAAATCGGTCTACCTAAGTTCTCGACTTCCATTCCACGTTTAAGACCATCTGTTGATGCCATCGCAATGGTACGAACAGAATTGTCACCTAGATGAAGAGCAACTTCTAGTGTTAACGTTCCACCACCATTTGCTTCATCAAGTTGGACTGTTAATGCGTTATAAATTTCAGGAAGCTTGTCGTCATCAAATCTTACGTCAACGACTGGTCCCATTACTTGAGTAACGTGTCCTTTGCTCATCGATTTCCCTCCTAACTTACTTTCCTTAAGACTATTCTAGGGCGCTTGCTCCACCAATAATCTCGGTAATTTCCTGTGTGATTGCTGCTTGGCGAGCACGGTTGTAAGACAAGGATAAATCATCGATTAAATCAGATGCGTTATCACTTGCACTACGCATTGCCGTCATACGTGCAGCATGTTCACTTGCTTTTGCATCCAGTAATGCACCATAGATTAGACTTTCAGCGTACTGTGGTAAGAGCACTGCTAAAATTTCTTCTTCACCTGGTTCATATTCGTACTGGCTGCTAGATCCAGCAGTATTCATATTTTCAATTGGCAATAGCTGATTCGTTGTAACAACTTGAGATATTGCACTTACATAATGGTTATAGATAATTACTAACTTATCAATTTCTTCATCACTGTACATTTGTACGGTTTCAGAAGCAATCTCTTTAATGAATGCAAATGACGGCTGATCTGGAAGGCCAATAATACTTTTAGCCATTGGAAGATTGCGCTTCTTACAGAAGTCAACTGCCATTCGTCCGATTGCAATAATCGTATATTCATCGGAAGATTTGTGATTTTGTTGAATCGTATTGTTTAAATTACGTAAAATGTTCGCATTATACGCACCTGCTAAACCGCTATCCGCAGTGATGGCGATATAACCCGTCTTTTTCACTTCGCGTGTTTGTAGCATCGGATGAGTTGCATCGGTATTTTTAGCAATGTTTGCTACAACCTCTTGCATCTTTTCACTATAAGGAACAAATTTCTTCGCATTTTGCTCTGCTTTGTTCATTTTAGCTGCCGATACCATTTCCATCGCTTTTGTGATTTTTTTCATTTTCGTAGTTGAATCAATACGCTTTTTAATATCTCTAAGTGATGCCAAGCTCTTTCACCACCCTTTCGTAGGCAGAGTGCAGGAGGTAAAAAGCTTAAACGTTTCGGTAAATCCCTAAGCTTTTTACTCATCACTCTTAAAGGTATTTATTAATTGTCAGATGTGATAAATGTCTTTTTAAATGCTTCAATTGCACTGTTTAAATCTTCTGTTTCTGGTAGGTTACCAGTGTCGCGAATTGTAGCAAGTAATTCTGGTTTATTAGAATCTAACCACACATTGAATTCAGACTCAAAACGAGTAATATCTTCAACTGGGATATCATCTAAGAAGCCTTTCGTTAGTGCGTAGATAATCATTACTTGATATTCTACTTTAAGTGGCTTATGCAAGCCCTGTTTTAATACTTCTACTGTACGTGCACCACGGTTAAGCTTTGCTTGTGTTGCCTTATCAAGGTCAGAACCGAACTGTGCGAATGCTTCTAGTTCACGGAATGAAGCAAGGTCTAGACGCAATGTACCCGCTACCTTCTTCATCGCCTTGATTTGTGCGGAACCACCAACACGTGATACCGATAGACCCGCGTTAATCGCTGGACGTACACCAGAGAAGAATAGATCAGACTGTAAGAAAATTTGTCCATCTGTGATGGAGATAACGTTAGTTGGAATATAAGCAGAGATATCTCCTGCTTGTGTTTCAACAAATGGAAGTGCAGTTAAAGAACCGCCACCTTTTGCATCACTAAGCTTCGCTGCACGCTCTAATAAACGAGAGTGTAAATAGAATACATCCCCTGGGAATGCCTCACGACCTGGAGGACGACGAAGCAATAGGGAAAGCTCACGATATGCTGCTGCTTGCTTAGATAAGTCATCATATACTACAAGCACATGCTTGCCATTGTACATAAAATCTTCACCCATTGTTACACCCGCGTATGGAGCAAGGTATAATAGTGGTGCCGGGTCAGATGCACCTGCAGATACTACGATAGTGTAGTCTAATGCACCATAACGACGGAATGTTTCAACTGTTCCACGCACAGTGGACTCTTTTTGACCAATTGCAACATAGATACAAATCATGTCTTGGTCTTTTTGGTTCAGGATTGTATCAACTGCTACAGTTGTTTTACCTGTTTGACGGTCCCCAATGATAAGTTCACGTTGTCCACGACCGATTGGTACTAATGCATCAATCGCCTTAATACCAGTTTGTAATGGCTCATGAACAGATTTACGATCCATTACCCCTGGAGCAGGAGATTCGATTGGACGAGTTTTCGTCGTTTCGATTGGCTTACCACCATCAATTGCTTGCCCTAATGGGTTAACAACACGACCAATTAGCTCCTCACCAACTGGTACTTGCATGATACGTCCTGTGCGACGAACTTCATCGCCTTCTTTAATTTCTGTGTAAGGGCCTAGGATAACGATACCGACGTTAGACTCTTCTAAGTTCTGAGCCATACCCATTACACCATTCGAGAATTCAACAAGCTCTCCAGACATGACATTGTCAAGACCGTGAGCACGTGCGATACCGTCACCAATTTCAATAACTGTTCCGACATCACTTACTTCAATATCTGAATCGAAATTTTCGATTTGCTGTTTTATCAGTTTACTGATTTCTTCAGCTTTGATGCTCATACCATTTCACCCCTATCATCAAATGTTCGCAAGTTTAATGTTTTGCTCAATACGGCGTAATTTACCACTAATTGTTCCATCATAAATCGTATTACCCATACGGATTTTAACGCCACCAACCAAGTGTGGGTCTACTACGTTTTCAAGCTTGACCACTGATTTGTTTAAACGTTTGGCAAATGAGTTTTCAAGCTCCGTTTTTTCCGCATCCGATAACTCACGAACAGAATATACTTTTCCTTGCGCAACTCCGCTAGCTTCGTTAACAAGCGATTCGTACGTATCCACAACGTCAGAAATTCCACTTAATCGATGACGTTCAACAAGAAGCTTTAATGTATTTAGTACATCTTTAGAAACTCCTTTGAACACTTCATCTAAGAAGGCACGCTTTTTATCATTTGTAACACGTGGATGTGCTAAGAATGTTTGTAATTCACTGTTCTCATTGAATACTTGTCTTACAACACGCAACTCTTCTAACACTTCATTAAGTGTCGCTTTTTCGCTTGCGAGTTGGAAAAGAGCATCTGCATAACGTTTGGCAACTACTGCTTCACTCATCGCTCTTCTCCTACCTCTTTAATGTATTCGTTGATCAACTTCTCTTGATCTTGTGCACTTAATTCTTTCTCAATTACTTTACTTGCAATAAGAACAGATAAGGACGCAACTTGATCTTGAAGTGCTTGTAGTGCTTTTTCTTTTTCGTTTTGAATTTCTTCTTGTGCTGCTTTTTTGATGCGTTCTGCTTCTTGGCGAGCAGACTCGATAATATCTTGTTCCTGCTTCACACCTGCATTTTTAGCATCTTCTATCATTTTTTGAGCTTCTAATTTTGTTTGTTTTAATTGTTCATTAGCTTCTTTCGCTGCTTTCTCAGCCTCTAAACGACTTTGTTCTGCAGCTTCGATTTCATTAGCTACATATTCTTCACGCTTTTTCATCATATTCATTACTGGTCCCCATGCGAACTTGCGCACTAAGAAAAGTAAGATGGCGAAGAAGAATAATTGATATAACATGTCACCAACATGGAATCCCCAAATTACACCTGAAGCGTATATAGTGAATGCTTGCACTGAATTCACTCCTTTCAACCTGATTCAACAATCATCATTAATTGTTCATGTAGTTTCTGAGTAAAAACAACGGCGAAGTTATATTGGACAATCTTCGCCATTTTAATAGATATATGAATTAGTTACCCATTACCATTAATGCGATAACTACTGCGATGATAGGCATAGCCTCTACTAGACCTACACCGATGAACATTGTAGTTTGAAGTTGACCTTTAAGTTCAGGTTGACGAGCGATCCCTTCAACTGTACGACTTACGATTAAACCGTTACCAATACCTGCACCAAGTGCTGCTAAACCTACTGCTACTGCTGCTGCTAAAGCTCCCATAATATAAAATCCTCCTTAAAATGTATAAATAAATTTTTAATAATTTCCGGTTTTAACAGATTACTATTAAAACTGGTTAATTAATGAGATTAATGTTCTTCACTTACTTTATGTGAGATGTAAACCATTGCAAGCATTGTGAAGATGAATGCTTGGATACCTCCGATAAATACAGAGAACCCTTGCCATGCTAAGAACGGAATTGCTCCACCGAAAAATCCTAAGAAGCCAGAAGACACTAAACCTACTAATAAGGCAAGTAATACTTCCCCTGCATATAAATTACCGAATAGACGCAAACCTAATGTTAATGTGTTTGAAAACTCTTCAATAATTTTAATCGGGAATAGTGGCCACATTGGTTGGAAATATGATTTCACATATTCTTTACCACCACGAAGTTTGATTCCATAGAAATGAGATAAAACAATCACCATTGCTGCTAGAGTTAGGGTAATACCAGGATCTGCTGTTGGTGATTTCCACCAAACATTATGATCGTAAACTCCATTTGTGATAACACCCAACATATTTCCAACTAATATATAAGAAAATAGAGTTAATGCTAATGGTAAAAACAGCTTACCCGTTTTCCAATTCATAGTGTCATTTACGATTCCTTTAACGAAATCAAGAATCCACTCCATGACATTCTGAGCACCAGTTGGTTTCATTTGTAACTTCCTAGCACCTAGAACAGAAAGGATAAACACAATTAAGGATGTTACAGTAATCATAAATATGTTAGACAAATTGAAAGAAAGCCAGCTAATTCCAAAGACGTCGTGTACTATCGGCGCTCCGTGATCCATACTTATTCACCCCTCTTTCAAGCGCTGTTTTTATTTTTGTTTATAATAAAATCTATCATAATGACCAAATAAGAAGTCATTAATCCAATTATTACTGCAATCATATTGAAGTATTCCTCATAGCGAAGTGCTATAATGACTGCTAACGCAGCTGCGGCAAACCTTGAAATTGTACCTAATCCTCGTGCTTTCTGTTTTTTTGCTACCGCTTCCGTAAATTCAATTGTTTTCTTTTGTAAAAGATATAGATTGTAGAAACTGATGGCACTTCCTAAAAGTAGCCCGAGGAAAATACGTAAATAAGGAGTAAAGCCTGCCCCAAGTACGAGTATTGCTAGAAGGTAAAACATCCACTTACGTTGACGGGCATATTGTATTTCAATGTTGGTCATTCCCTACTCTTCTCCCGCTCCGTGAATTTGTTTACAGTCAGAATCATTCCATAGATTCCTGCAGCTAATCCTACTAAAAGGCCAATTATTGTGAAAATTGGTTTTGTAGATAGTAGTTTATCAGCTTCTATGCCTAGGAAAATTCCGAGAAGTGTTCCACCCGCTAAATTAGCAGAAACCGCACTTACTAATATAATTGCTAGGTGTGGGTTTTTCCCCATTTTGTCCACTCCTAATCTAGAGTTTTATTTTGGGGAGTCATTTTGGAGAGATTTTTATCAAGATTTCATATGTAAGCAAAAAAAATTATACCGTCAAGATACCTTGATGAAAACCTTATCATTCCACACTAAGTCAGTTTACCTTAGCATGCCTTCCTTTGTCAATTGGTTTCCTAGTATTTTTGACATTTTTCACCCATTCCAATTTTTGTATTTTGTGATGATGATTCGGAAGGTTATGAATGGTTCATTTAACACTTTAATTATATCGGAAATAACTAGTGTAATTCGTGACATTTTTGTGAATTTGGTAGACATTTTTAAAAGATTTTCATTAGTTTTACGATGTTACAATCTTAGAAGATAAATAAAGCATATAATCGCTCCGAAAATAGACTTATAATATCTGGCATACCGCCGCTCACTTCGATAAGAGCAAAGCCTATTTCCGGGGCTAATAGGGGAATGATTTATCGTTCCATTCCTAATAACATGATGATTGCTATGGACTGATATACAGTTCTGTTTCATAGCTTTCGAATCTACCGTCTTCCAGTTGCACGGTGATGACTGCTAGATAGCTACCTGCTTGACCGATATCTCTCAGTTCTAAATATCCTTCGTTCATGCCAATTTGTGTTTCTTCTAAACGAAGTAGTGTTCGATCATATAGTAATGTTTGCGGGTCATAGAGTTCTACTTCCACATATCGTGTATCCTCTATTAAATAAAGGCGGTAGACAAATTCATTCTTCGAAAAAGGTTTTAGGGTAAATTCAAATCCCGATGCTTTTGGATAATCTGCTGTTTCATTGATAAACAAATAAGGAAGATGATACGTCTCCCCTTCTGAATCTAATTCAATCCATCCTTGATGAATTCCTTTTTCAAGCTGTGGGGAAGTAATACTTAGTTCGACAGGAACCTCAATTTTTTCTCCGGCTTCGATGCTAAACGTCATTGGTAACTTCCAACTTAACCCCTTTCGTTTCTTTGGTATATGAAAAGAATAGGTCTGGTCTTGATTGGATGTGTTTTCGATAGTTAGATTTACTGTTTGTGTTTTCCGATATTCATTAATTTTCCCAAAGGCTAAGGATGGGTTATACAAAATGGTCGGTGTTTCAATGGCTCGCTTTGGATCAACTAGTCCCATACCTTGCCCTATTGGTTCAATTGGGTTACCTGCTTCATCATCCATGCGAACTGCTGTTGTTTTTAAAGCGCCAAATATTTGTTCATTGGTCCATGTAGGCTTTGCTTCTTTCATTAGGGCAATGACACCCGCAACATGCGGTGCCGCCATACTCGTTCCTTGAAGTGGCATATAACCACCTGGAACAGTGCTCACAATATTCGTTCCTGGTGCTAATACGTCTGGCTTCAATTCCCAATTGACTGTCACTGGACCTCTAGAGCTAAACGTAGCAATTCCACTTGGGACTTCTTCATACATCGTGTCGATATAGGGATGGTTCTCTTCCTTCGCAAATTCCTGTAACCATTCACCATCTTCCTTGGATACAGACACAACTGGGATTTGAACTTGCTCATTAGGACCTGTGATTGCACCTTGAAAATTACCTTCCTCATTGTTATAAATAATGGCCGCAATTGCGCCTTTCTCCTCCGCTTCCTTCGCTAAATCATAAAATGGGATTTCCCCACGTTGGATTAAAGCAATTTTTCCATTTAGTTTATCTTCATCCGCTAAGCCAATTTCATAATCCATGGAGAGATCCCATGGATTTGATCCCATCATGAGGGTCATGGGTACTTTTTTCCCAGAAAGAGCGTCATATAGTATTGGTGCGGTATGTGCATTTGCGAATGCTCCCACAGCGAGTGCTTTTGATGCCGTGGCTGGGGCGCCTACCGTCCAATTATCTGGCCCACTATTTCCATTCGCAATCACAACGGCTACCCCCAAATCTGCAGCGCGATTTACAGCGATACTTGTCGGATAATCTGGTCCGTTCACAGAATTTCCAAGGGAAAGATTAATGATATCGACACCATCCTCCACCGCCTGCTCCATTGCTGCAATTACTTGTACCGAAGTACCGCTTCCTCCTGGCCCGAGTGCTCGATATGCTCGAATCTCAGCATTCGGTGCAACCCCTTGGAGGCTTCCATTTGCCGCAATAATGCCAGCTACATGACTGCCGTGATTCGTAGGTATTCCTTCTGTTTCTAAAGTTTCCATCGGATCATCATCCAAATCGACTACATCATATCCACCCGAATAATTTCCCTGTAAATCTGGGTGATTATAATCAATCCCCGTATCTACAACCCCTACTGTAATTCCTTTTCCTGTATAAGTCGTGTTATTCAGTTCAGAAGGAAGTACCATATCCGGGCTATCTTTCTCTATCTCCTCAAAGGGAATAATGGGTTCTAGTGTTTGGGTTGTTTCATAGGTTTGCACAGAATGAACAGCTTTAACAAAATCCAATGTGCCCATTTTTTCAAGCTGATCTGGAGAGCCTTGTAATGCCAATCCATTAAATAGCTTTTCATAGGTCGCAATAACCGTTATAAATGGGTGATATGTCTCTAAGTATCGTTTGTGTTCAGATGGATTTCCTTCTACTTCAATGATAATCGATTGCAGATTATCGTCTGCCAACGATTTACTAGGCATAACCAAAAGTGAGCTACAAAGCATTATTGCTAGTAGTAAAAAGCGCACGTAATCCCTCCTTATGCTTAGCATTTGTAGAAATAAGAGGTTTGATACAAAAAAAAGAGACCTTCAAATGGGTCTCTGAATTGGATTATTGATTAAAATAGTCGACTATTGCATCTGCTATCCGGCGGGATGCTTCCCCATCTCCATACGGATTAGAGGCTTTAGCCATTTTATTATGTGCTTCCTGGTCAGACAGTAGTTCATCTGCTAACTGGAAGATTGTCTCTTCATCAGTTCCAGCAAGCTTTAACGTGCCAGCCTCGATACCTTCTGGGCGTTCTGTCGTGTCACGTAATACTAGCACTGGAACACCTAAGGAAGGTGCTTCCTCTTGAACACCACCTGAGTCTGTCAGAATTAAATGTGCTCGAGCAGCAAAGTTATGGAAATCCACTACGTCTAATGGTTCAATTAATTGAATGCGGTCATCATTTCCTAAAATATCATGAGCTGTTTGGCGAACGACTGGATTTAAATGAACCGGATACACTACTTGAATATCTTGGTGTTTTTCTACTAAACGCTTAATTGCGCGGAACATTTGCTGCATATTAGTTCCTTGATTCTCTCTACGGTGAGCAGTCATTAATACTAATCGCTTCCCGTCTAAATCATCAAGAATGGAATTATGATACGCTTCATCTACTGTTGTTTTTAACGCGTCTATTGCTGTATTCCCTGTTACAACGATACGTTCTGCTGGTTTATTTTCATTTAATAGATTTTGCTTTGACTTTTCTGTCGGAGCAAAATGCAAATCAGCCATTACCCCTGTTAACTGGCGATTCATCTCTTCAGGATATGGAGAATATTTATTCCACGTACGAAGTCCTGCTTCCACATGACCAACTGCAATCTGATTATATAAAGCGGCAAGTGATGCTGCAAAAGTCGTACTTGTATCACCATGAACTAGCACCATATCAGGCTTTGTTTTTTTCATTACTTCATCTAAGCCTTCTAGTGCACGAGTTGTAATCTGAGCAAGTGTCTGACCCTTCTTCATAATGTTTAAATCATAGTCTGGCGTAATGTTAAAAATATCTAACACTTGATCCAGCATTTCTCTATGCTGAGCTGTTACCGTAACAATAGGCTCAAACTCATCTGAACGCTTTTTCAACTCTAGAACAAGCGGAGCCATTTTAATCGCTTCTGGCCTTGTCCCAAAAATCGTCATTACTTTAAGACGTTTTGGCATCAATATCACTCCAACATAAAGTTATTATTTTGTACCAAACAAGCGGTCACCAGCATCGCCAAGACCAGGTACGATATATGCATGATCATCTAGCTTTTCATCCAAGGCTGCTAAATAAATATCAACATCCGGGTGTGCTTTTTTAACTACTTCTACACCCTCAGGAGCTGCGATTAAGCACATCAGACGAATATTTTTAGCGCCACGCTTTTTAAGAGATTCGATTGCATCATTTGCAGATCCTCCAGTTGCAAGCATTGGATCAATTACAATTAGCTCACGTTCTTCAATATCAGAAGGTAATTTTATGTAATATTCAACTGGTTTTAATGTTTCTGGATCACGGTATAATCCAACATGACCAACCTTTGCAGCAGGAATTAACTTTAGCATTCCGTCCACCATTCCTAAACCTGCACGAAGAATTGGAACAAGGCCAATTTTCTTACCAGCTAACACTTTTGTTTTTGTAGTTGTAACTGGTGTCTCAATCGTGGTCTCTTCTAGTGGTAAATCACGGGTAATTTCAAATGCCATTAGCATAGCAACCTCATCCACTAATTCACGAAATTCCTTTGTTCCTGTCTTCTTATCACGGATAAACGATAATTTATGTTGGATCAACGGATGATCTAAAACATGTACATTTCCCATTTTGACGACCACTCCTTTAGTTTAATTACATCTTTAAAATTGTACTGAAAAATAACTAGTTATTCAAGGTTAAGGTTGAAATTGTTAATAAGATGTCATGGAGATTTGGGTTTGATTATGGTTACGTAGAGCACATGCGAATGATTTTCTTTTGCTTGGGATCTTTAGTTCAGTACATGTGACCAGTTCGCTTTTGCTTGTGACCTTTATTTCAGTGCTTGTAACCTTTATTGCAGCACATGCGACCAATTCATCCCTGCTTGTGACCTTTACTTCACCACATGCGACCGGTTCATCCTTACTTGTGCCCTACACTTCACCACACCCACCCAATCTTGCGACCGACCTCACTCAACATACAACCAGCTACAATTTCCCACCAAAAAAAGAGGACACCTAAAGGTATCCCCTCCACACTCTATACATATAACGGTGATTTTTCTGTTAACGCTAGTACACGATCTGCAGCTTCTTTTAACACTGCTACGTCTTCGTGATTTTTTAATGTCATGGAAATAATGGCAGCAATTTCACGCATTTCTGCTTCTTTAAAGCCACGGGTCGTTACTGCTGGTGTTCCAATACGAATACCACTTGTAACAAATGGGCTTTCTGTATCAAAAGGAATCGTGTTTTTGTTTACGGTGATTCCACTTTCATCTAAAACATGTTCTGCAACTTTGCCAGTAATACCAAGTGGTGTTACATCTAGTAACAATAAATGATTATCCGTGCCACCTGAAACGACACGAATTCCTTCTTCAACTAATGCTTCGCCAAGTGCCTTTGCATTGGCGATGATTTGCTGGCAATATACTTTAAAGTCATCGGATAGAGCTTCCTTGAATGCCGTAGCTTTTGCCGCGATGATGTGCATTAATGGACCTCCCTGCATTCCAGGGAAGACCGCTTTATCGATTTTCTTTGCAAATTCTTCTTTACAAAGGATCATACCACCACGTGGTCCACGTAATGTCTTATGTGTCGTTGTCGTAACAAAATCAGCAAACGGTACTGGATTTGGGTGTAATCCTGCTGCGACAAGACCTGCAATATGTGCCATGTCTACCATTAAATATGCGCCTACTTCATCAGCTATTTCACGGAACTTCGCGAAATCGATAGTGCGAGAATATGCACTAGCACCAGCTACAATTAATTTTGGCTTTACTTCTTTTGCTTTTTCCAGTACTACATCATAATTAAGCTGTTCTGTGTCTTGATCAACACCATAATCAACAAAATTATACAATGTACCACTGAAGTTTACAGGGCTACCATGTGTTAGGTGTCCACCATGGTTAAGATTCATACCAAGAACTGTATCGCCAGGATCTAGAACGGAAAAATAAACAGCCATATTCGCTTGTGCACCTGAATGTGGTTGTACATTAGCATGGTCTGCACCAAATAGTTCTTTTGCACGATCACGAGCAAGATTTTCCACTACATCAACATGCTCACATCCACCATAATAACGTTTGTCCGGATAGCCTTCCGCATATTTATTGGTCAAAACAGAACCCATTGCCTCCATAACTGCTTCAGATACAAAGTTTTCCGATGCAATTAGCTCGATTTTCGTTTGTTGACGCTTTTTCTCTGCTTCCATTGCTTCAAATAATTCAATATCTGTTTGCTTTAAATGTTCCATTGGTAAAATCCTCCCTGTTTTGTCTGTATCTAAGTACATGTATTACGATCCTCTTACGTCATATACTGCTCGCATACCACCTATTAACTTTGGACGCGTTTTTGCCATGGTCACTCTTGCTTTCCCAATATAGCGTTGTTTTAATCGTACTGGGACAGCTACATGTTTCATATGCATACCAATTAATGTTTCCCCTATGTCGATTCCCGCATGCGCTTGAATATGTTCTACAACTACCGGATGTTCCATATTTTTATATGCATAAGCAGCCATCGAGCCTCCTGCTTTTGGAACCGGAACGACAGAGACTTCTTCTAATTGGTACTGGTCAGCTGTTTCCTGTTCGACAACAATGGCACGATTGAGATGCTCACAGCACTGAAATGCTAGCTGCACACCTTTTATCCTCTTTAGTTTATTCAACGTGGAAAATATTGAAGCAGCGATCTCCTCACTACCAGCGGTACCAATAGTTTCTCCCGCAACCTCACTAGTAGAACAACCAACAACGAGAATGCTATCCTTTTTCAAGTAATCTACCTGTTGAAGCTCGTGCAAAATCTCCCCTAAATCTGCTTGAATTTTGTTATTCATATGCTCACCTAGCCTAAACGAAGCAGACGAAGCTCTTCACTTCGCCTCCAACTCTTAAAGATTTTTATCCTCATATTCTTTAAGCTTGTTAAGACGGTTCTCGTGGCGTCCACCTTCAAAGTCTGTTTCTAACCAGGCTTTTGCGATTTCTCTCGCAAGACCTGGTCCGAGTACACGCTCCCCTAAAGCAATCATATTCGAATCATTATGCATACGGGTTAGCTTAGCGCTATAAACATCGGAAAGTAATGCACAACGAATTCCCTTCACCTTATTTGCAGCAATTGACATGCCAATACCTGTTCCACATACTAAAATCCCACGGTCAAACTCTCCATTCGCAACACGCTCTGCTGCTGGTAAAGCATAGTCTGGATAATCTACAGAGGTTTCACAAGAACAGCCTGTATCCTCATATTCAATACCCATCTCTTCAAGTAAGCTTTTTACTTCATTACGAATTGTCATTCCGGCATGGTCACCTGAGATAATTACCTTCATTTTATTAGCTCCTTTTCTAGCTGTGATTAGTTTACGTTAAACTTTTGAATTTGCTTGTTTAATCCATTAGCCTGTTGTTCTAAATCATGTACTAAGTTATCTACCTTGCCTATGGATGCTGCTTGTTCATGAATCGATGCATTCACTTCTTCAGCACCGGCTGAGGTTTCTTCAGCAATAGCCGCCACCTCTTGAGATTGAGATGCTGTCGCTTGAATAGACGCTAATTGCTGGTTAACAATTTTTAAGATTACTTCAATTTCACCTGCTACTTCTTCAACAGAACCAGACATTTGCTCAATAGCAGCATTCGTCGTTACACCGCTGTCCGCTTCTTTCATTGCTAGCTGTACATTTTCATTAATCTTCTTCACTACTCTACTTACATCATCTTGAATCGCTTCAATCAATTCAGAAATACGTTGAACTGCTTGTGCGCTTTGGTCAGCAAGCTTGCGGATTTCTTCTGCTACTACCGCAAAGCCCTTCCCATGCTCGCCCGCTCTTGCCGCTTCGATGGATGCATTAAGGGCAAGTAAATTCGTTTGTTCTGCAATTTCTCCAACCATTGTAATAATCGACTCGACCTGAAGGGCATTTTCTTTTAGGTGGTCTACATCCTTTAACGATAGCTCCTGGTCCTTCGCAAGCTTTTGAATGCCATCTACTAATTGATTAACAACCTTTTTACTGTTATTTAATGTTTCCAGCATCGTATTGGATTTTTCTTTAGATTGGCCAGCTTTTTCCTGAACCTTTTCTGCTAAGGCTGTTGCTTCTTCCACTGCTTCAACTGTTTGTTGAATAGCCTCTGAGGAGTTCTCTGCTCCTTTCGAAATATCTTCTACAGATGCACTAATTTGTTCAGAATGCTGGGATACTAAACTAGAAGCTTCCCGCAATTGAACAACCGATTGATTGGTATTGTTGAAATGAACATCTATATTATGCACAATTTCTTTTAGATTTGTTACCATCGCGGCAAAAGAAGTACTTAACGCGCGAATTTCATCATCAGAAGATGGAATCTCCACTTCCTGATTAAGATTCCCATTTGCAACCTCGGACGCTACTTCTGCCAGACGATTCAAAGGCTTCGTAATCAATCGAGCTGCAAAATAGGCCAATATTCCTGACCAAATTATCCCTAGAGAAAGAATGAGAATCGTATACACTTCCATCGATACTTGCCAAAACTCTGTTACATAATCATAGAGAAAATAAAGGAAAAAGGCACTAGTGGAGTAGGTAATCATCGCTAGAATTGTTGTAAACAATACCAGCTTTAACCGTAGCCCAAAGCGATATTTTTTGTTCATCTTGTTATCCCCCAGCATTTTTACTTTTTATATTTTTTAATTAATAACATAATATAATCCTCTAATTCGTCTAATGTTTTCTGATAGGTGCTTATATCGCCTCCGAATGGATCGGAAATATCATAATTAATTAGACTACTCTCCAACTGATTAATTTTTTCTATCTCTGGGTGTAAGTATTCTTCAAGCTTTTCCTCTAGTTGGTCATTTTTTAGCTTGTGCTGATATTGTTGAATGAATTGGGAACGCTTTAGTTCATAATCGGCATATAGCGATTTTAGTTCTTCCCATACTTTTTTATCGGAATCAGATACGAATTCCTTCAAGGTATAATACTTGTCCTGAAAATTGGGAAATTGCATCATTAATGACTGCTTATGTCCGGTTGTCATCGTTAAAACGACATCCGCCCAATGAAGAAGTTTTTCTTCCACAGGTTGTGACTGGTGATCTAATATAATTCCCTTCTCCTCGAGTACCTTTATGGTATGATGAGAGGCACGTTGATTCTTCGCAGCAAAAATCCCGGCAGATTTCACTTCTATATTTGGCATTTTCTCTTTTAATAAAGCTTCTGCCATTGGGCTGCGACAAGTATTACCTGTACAGACAAATAAAATCTTCATGAAGAATCCTCCAATTCCAGGCAAAATCATATTTCTAACTAAAATATACCATAGAATAAAGTGAGTTGACAGAAAAACAACAAATGAATATTTAGAATTACGAACATATGAATTGTAGTACTTTTTACCTAGTTACAAATCAGTAAATTGTCAAAAAATGATAAAAATTTGTGGAAATTATAATCCATAAGTATTACTATTAACATAATAAACTTAATACCTAAGTAACTAATTTAGTAATGAACATAAACTAAATACCAATTATCACCACATAACCTTTGTTATTTCTTTATACAATATAGAGTAGTCTCATTTAGGTATTATCCTTTGGGAGGGGTTTTATTTATGAAGAAAGCTGAAACTGCAAGCGTAGGGGATACAGTACTTTTCGATCGAAGAAACGGGCAGTATGAGGGAAAAGTATTTCAAGTAAGAGAAAATAGCGTTTTAGTAGAATTATCAAAGGATGCCGCAAAGGTTTTAGGTTATGAAATGCCTAACACTGTTGTGAGGCATGGTAGATATAGTATTATTTCGTAAAGTTAGCTAATAAAAATGATTGCCCCTTAAGTTACTAACTTGGGGGCAATTATGGTTGATTAAAAAATAATGAAGAGACCGAACCCACAAAGGATGCTCCCTCCTACTATTTCACTATACACTCCCAAAAACCCGTGCACTTTTCTTCCAATCAACATTCCGGCCCAGGTAAGGACCATACTTGCAGCACCAAAGGATAAAATAATAAGTACCGTTTTTGCCCCTGATAATCCTAGGCCTAGTCCAACAGAAAAACTATCCATACTAACACTTAGTGCAAAGATGATTAATCCAATTCCAGTTGTTTGAATCACTTTGTTTACCTCATGGTTAAAGGCGGAGAATAACATATGGGCTCCAATTCCAAATAATAAAAGACCACCTGCTAATGTAGTCCATCCACCAGTTTTGGTAGAAATCAACGTACCAGCTATGATACCTAAAGAAGGCATGATCATATGAAATAATCCAATCACAATGCCAATTAAGGCAATCCGCTTCAGTCGAATCTTCTGCATTCCCAAGCCAAGGCTTACAGAAAAGGCATCCATTCCAATTGCTAAAGACATAATGAATATTGATAATAGTTCACCCATGAAATATCCCCCTTGGACATGCTTTTACACTATATGCTTTTACAAAGGGGAATATGATTCACCGCGTAAGGGTGGAAGAATTTAAAACCTGTTATAGCAATTACTGATACTAGATAATCCTAGCTTTCCATTGATTTGTTATATGTAAAACGACCAAAAAAGAGCAACCATACAAATGGTCACTCTTCACTACTGATATAACGACTAGCTGCTTTACGCAATCGATTCATAATCGCTTGTCCTATACCATATTCAGGATATGTATCACACAAAATAATGTCCACATCCTCTTGTCTAAACTTCCTCAAACCATCATATAGATTCGCTGCGACATCCTCTAGCGTTTCACCAAGTGAGATTTTCTGATCTACATGCAAAGGTTCCAACGTTACACTACTTGCTAAGATGCCAACTCGTTTTCCTTCTTCTATTAGCTCGTCATATACCCGCTGCACTCGCTCGCTTCCACCTTCTATTAACCACAAAGGTACTTCTGGTGCATAATGTTGATATTTCATTCCAGGGGCTTTCGGTACATGTCCCTCTTCCTTATTCAACATGGCAGGGTCTACTAACACCTTATCCACAACTTCTTCTAATTCTTCCTTAGAAATTCCACCTGGACGAAGAATGATGGGAATATCTTGTGTACAATCGATAACCGTCGATTCTACACCAACACCAGTCGGACCACCATCAACAACACCAGCAATTTTCCCATATAGGTCTTCCCATACGTGGTCAGCTGCTGTGGGGCTTGGCTTCCCAGAAATATTAGCACTAGGTGCAGCAATTGGGATATTGCATTCTTTTAATAGAGCAATTGCCACTGGATGACTTGGAATCCTTACGCCCACTGTTTCTAAGCCGGCCGTAACATTATCTGCACAAGTGCCGTTACTAGGTAACACATACGTAATTGGACCTGGCGAGAAATTATCAATTAGTCTATTCACATATTCTGGTACATCCTTCACTAACAGAAGTAGCTGCTCTTTCGTGGCAACATGTGCAATTAGTGGATTATCCTGTGGACGACCTTTCGCTTGGAATATGTTCGCTACTGCCTTTTCATTCGTGGCATCTGCTCCCAATCCATAAACCGTCTCGGTTGGAAAAGCAACTGTACTTCCTGCTTTTAGTAATTTTGCTGCTTCTTTTATCATTTCTTCTTTGTTATTTCCGTTCACTAGATTCCAACGTTTTGTATCTATCATGAAAACTACCTCTTTTCCTTCCCCCATTTTATCTAAACAAGGAAGGTTTCGCAAAGCATTATGTTATCCACAAAAAATGAAGAAAAACCCGCAGATTATCCACAGGTTTTTAAAGCTAACGTTTATTTAAACGCTTTATCCATGTATTATCCACATACAATCCACCGTTTTTCTATTTATCGACAGTTTTTTCACAACTTGTACACAGGTGCATGTGGATTATGTGTATAAATTGAAAATTCTTTCTAGTAAAGATACGCTACTACTAAGATCATGTTTCAAGAAACTTCATAAGCCCACCAGTTCCCCTGCTTATTCTTCATAGGCTCTACATTCAATGCCTCTTTTTGAGGATAGAATTGTAAGGAACCAAGCAATATATCCACAACCGGTTGGTGACTAAATACATATACCTTCTTCGCTTCCTTTGATTTTGCTAAAACAATAATGGTTTCTAATAGGACTGGCAGTTTTTGCGCTTCTTCTTGGGCAATATACAGCTGCTTCAACCAAAACACACCGTCCTCTACAGAGGCTAGTTCAAAGCATGCCTTAATCTTACCAGCAAACTCTACTACATAACCTTCTTTTAATAGACTATCTTTATTCAATTGATCTGTTGTACTAAAAAATTGATCCATCTTCTCTTTCGGTACATCACGTGCAATTTTTAATTTCATTCCTACACCCCTATTTTGATAGAAATTTTTTTAAAAGCTATACGCCAAATACATATGAAGCTTGTTGCTTCAAACAATATTTACTAGAATCTCGCATTTCTATCATTTTATGCATATTTCGGGTGCTCTATGACAGTCCTAACCATTCTAATAGAAAAAATTTAATTTGTAATCCACTATCTTGCTCTTCCTCATCCTCAAAGCCACCATCACTTGCTTGTGCAACACTAATTCCATTAGCAAAATCTAAAAAGCATAACGGAGGGAATAGCACACACCACCAATTAGAGCCTTCTCCTTCTCCAAGGGTAATTAATATTGCTTCGTACTCTCCTGCAGGATAAAGATAATTCCCATATATTTTCATTGGAAAACCGACACTATCATTATATTCCACATCAAAGTCACGATTTTCACCCTCTTCTGCTAGCGTTTGCTTCACGATTTCGCTAATCTCTGGAACTCTGTTTTCTAACAATGATCTTGCTTCCTCAATATCATCGATTTCAGCAACCCATTCCGTAATGGCAGCATTAACTTTATCTCGAACAATACGCTTAATTTGTTGATCTGCCTCATTATCACTGTTAGCCAAAATCCGCAAACGAATCGCATCATCCGGTATTACTTGGTAATCATCGGTCTTATTTTCATTCCCCTGACCATATACCGGTAGAGAAAGTGCAATCAAAATAATTACAATAACGATAAATGCTAATTTTTTCATCAAAATCCGTCCCCCACTATTTGATTTAGTCACAGTATGGACAGAAGAAGATGTATTTAAACTAGTAATCTAGTATTTTTTCATTCAACGTTAAGAAATAATCATCACATAAAGTAGCGCATGAATACGGAACAAACCTATAGAGGGGTTATATGAGGAGGAATAACTAAAAACATTAGAAAAGTTAAAATATCTAATGCTAGAAAGCTTGCAAAGATTCAAGTAAGTAGTTAACTATCTAATGGAACTCGTTTATTATCGGGATGTTATATGTTTGTGATGTAGCCTATCAATTAGGACAAGGTGAAAAAAAGATAAAAACCGAATGATGCATTCGGTTTATCTTTCCTCTATTCAACTAAATAATTTTCGCTGAAACAATTCGGTCCTTGCCATTTATATCCTTCCTAACCGTTACACTACTTTCAGGAAACGTTTGCTGAAGTAATTCTTGGACTGCCTTCCCTTGTAAATGACCGATTTCAAAGGCAACACTTCCACCGGAAAGAATAGCAGCTGGCAGCTGGGATATTATTTTTTTATATGCAAAAAGCCCATTATCTTCTGCAAACAATGCTATCTCAGGATCATAATTCACTACGGTATCTGAAAGCTCAGACCGTTCTTCCTCGGCAATATATGGTGGGTTCGAAACGATTATATCTGCACGTAAGTCCTGTTTTACAAAAGGTTCTAGAAAATCGCCTTGTAAAAATGTAACATTAGCCTCTAAATCTTCTGCGTTCTTCTTAGCCATTACTAATGCATCTGGTGAAATATCGATTGCATACACGTCAGCATTCGGTAATTCCAGGGCTAGTGTAATAGCAATAATCCCGCTACCAGTTCCAACATCAACAATGGTAATCGGTTTGTCCTTAGGTGCATGCGCAATTACATGGAGAACTAGCTCCTCAGTTTCCGGACGTGGAATTAATACATCTTCATTTACGGAATACTTTCTTCCATAAAATATCTCATACCCCATTAAATGTTGGATTGGAACTCCAGTTTCGGCATGCTTCACAATATCAGCACGAAACTTCTCTACAATATGCTGTGGGATATCTTCACGCATTTGCGCAAAATATTGCGTCCTTGAAACATTCAAGTGATGTTGAAGTAACAGCTCAGCTACTCGTGTTTCCCGATTGCTTTTCTCTAAAAAAAGAGAAGCCCACTCTAGGACTTCGTATTGTTTTTGTGCCATGTTATTCACCAATTTGTTCTAATTTTTTCGTTTGTTCTTCCATAATTAAAGCATCGATGACTTCATTAAGCTTCCCTTCTAAAATCTGGTCAAGCTTTTGAATGGTAAGTCCAATGCGATGGTCTGTTACACGGTTTTGCGGGAAGTTATAGGTACGAATACGCTCCGAACGATCCCCAGTACCGACAGCCGATTTACGGTTTTCATCAATCTCTGCCTGTGCTTCTTGTTGAAACTTATCATATACACGTGCACGAAGAATCTTCATCGCTTTTTCTTTGTTTTTAATTTGCGATTTTTCGTCCTGCATGGATACGACTATTCCAGTTGGTAAGTGGGTTAAGCGAACAGCAGACATGGTTGTGTTAACACTCTGCCCACCAGGTCCACTAGATGCGAATGTATCGACACGAATATCTTTTTCGTGAATTTCAACTTCGACTTCTTCCGCTTCCGGAAGTACTGCCACGGTAGCAGTTGACGTATGGATACGACCACCTGATTCTGTTTCCGGAACACGCTGTACACGATGTGCACCGTTTTCATACTTCAGTTTAGAATACGCGCCATTACCTTTTACCATGAAAATGATTTCCTTATAACCACCGACCCCTGTCGTATGGGCTTCCATTACCTCGGTTTTCCAACCTTGGGCTTCTACAAAGCGGCTATACATGCGGTAAAGATCACCAGCAAACAATGCTGCTTCATCTCCACCAGCAGCACCACGAATTTCCACGAACACGTCCTTATCATCGTTCGGATCCTTCGGTAGAAGAAGAATTTTCATTCTCTCTTCTAATTCTTCCTTCGATTCGGTTAGCTCAGCAATTTCTGACTTTACCATCACTTGCATTTCGCTATCTAGGTCATCCTCTAGCATTTCCTTAGCGTCCTTTAGTTGTTCGGTTACATCTTTATATTCACGGTAGGCCTGCACAACATCTTCTAGTCCTGCCTGTTCCTTCGAATAATCACGTAACTTTTTCGTATCACTAATTACTTCTGGGTCACTTAATAATTCATTTAATTTATTATAACGATCTTCTAATGATTGCAAACGATCTATCATCACGGTCACCTCACTCAGATTAACAGTATAATTATAGTATACAGAGCCCTTTAGGTCAAAATTCTTCAGGGATTATCCCTGTACTAGCGCATAAAGATCCTCACTCTAAGACAGGAACACTACACCCTGTGAAGGTGAATACGAAAAAACCCGAGCTAATTCGACTCCGTATGAGAGAAATTAGTTCGAGTTTTTTAAACAGAAAGTAATGTTTAACGATCTTTTCCGCTAGCATTAGAAAAACGAATATTCGTTTTTCTAAAGTCTAAAGCTAACTTTACTCCCCTACATTCATCAATTTTCGCATTTCAGAGCTTGTCGGACGGTGTGGTACATCATGGTGGTGACGGCACCTTGGTTCGTAGGATTCTGATGCACCAACAAGTATGATTGGGTCATTATAGGATGCTGGTTGTCCATTAATTAAGCGTTGTGTACGACTTGCAGGAGATCCACAAATTGGGCAGATTGCATTTAGCTTCGTAACCGATTCAGCTAGGGCCATTAAGACAGGCATAGGGCCGAATGGTTCACCGCGAAAATCTCGATCTAAGCCAGCAGCGATGACACGAATGCCTTGGTCTGCTAGTTGTTCTGCAACATCAATAATACCATCATCGAAGAATTGTGCTTCATCTATTCCGACTATTTCAATACCGTTTTGAATATTTTCTAGTATATCTTTAGAAGTATCCACTGGAGTCGCCGTTACCGAATTTCCGTTATGAGATACAACGGCTACATCATCGTAACGATTATCAATTGCAGGTTTAAACACTTGTACCTTTTGGTTCGCATAGGTTGCTCTTCTTACTCGTCGAATTAATTCTTCGGATTTACCTGAAAACATGCTGCCACAGATTACTTCTAGCCAGCCACTTTGCTTCATAACATACATGCTTCTTGGATCTCCCTTCATTTCTTCTATGTTCATTGCTTATCATCTGTGAATTTATTTAAGTAAAAACGTATTTATCTTTTAACATACTTCATTTTATTATGCAGGTGGAAAGAACTTTTATACGTTCCTATCTATTAAGAAAAGAGCAAGGCGTCCAAAGCTAGATCGCTCCCGAGTTTGTACTTTTCTTATCTTTTAAATAAAAAACAGGCAAAGCATAATCGATTTGCCTGTTTCTACCGGAATGATTAATCTCATCCAAAATGTGTATTACTTAGTCCCACTACTTCATGTAGTGATAACTAATTTTATTTCATATTATATTTCTTCTTGAAGCGATCTACACGTCCACCAACTGTATCAGCTTTCTGCTTACCAGTATAGAAAGGATGTGATTCAGAGCTAATCTCCACACGAATCAATGGGTATGTGTTACCATCTTCCCACTCAATTGTTTCGTCAGAATGCTTTGTTGAACCGCTTAAGAATTTGAAGTCTGAGCTAGTATCTAAAAATACTACTTTTCTGTACTCAGGATGAATTCCTTCTTTCATGTCTTTCACTCCTTCTGCCCTGAATCCTTTGGAAACAGAGTTATTTTAAGAGCCACAATTAGGTATAAACCTTTTCTAAACTCACTAAAAAATTATAACAATCTGCGTGACTATTTGCAAGTAGCTATTGTCATATTTAATAGAGAAAAAAGTGATTAAGCCTCCCATTATCTTCCTGAACGTTTACGCTGCATTTCTTCTTCTAGCTTTTGTAAAAATTCTTGATTACCTTCTGATGCTTTCAGTTTTCTTAGGAAGCGTTCCAGAAAATCAGGCGAATCTTGCATTGTTTTACGAATTGCCCACATTTTGTCAAGCTGTTGCTTATCTACTAACAACTCTTCTTTCCGTGTCCCTGAACGTAAAATATCGATAGCTGGGAAAATTCTACGATTTGCCAGATTACGGTCTAGATGTAATTCCATATTACCAGTACCTTTAAACTCTTCATAAATGACATCGTCCATACGAGAACCCGTGTCTACAAGTGCTGTCGCAAGAATGGTGAAGCTTCCACCTTCTTCAATATTACGAGCAGCTCCAAAGAAACGTTTTGGTCGGTGGAATGCCGCTGGATCAATACCACCTGATAGGGTACGACCACTTGGCGGAATAACTAGGTTATATGCACGTGCTAAGCGCGTAATACTATCCATTAGGACAATTACATCACGCTTATGCTCTACTAAGCGCATCGCACGCTCTAGTACAAGTTCGGATACTTTAATATGATTTTCAGGTACTTCATCAAATGTAGAGCTTACCACATCCACATCCGGGTGTACCGAGCGTTCAATATCGGTTACTTCCTCGGGACGTTCATCAACTAATAAGATAATCAGTTTGGCTTCTGGATGATTTACCGAAATACTATTTGCAATTTCCTTTAATAGCATCGTTTTACCAGCCTTTGGAGGTGCAACAATTAATCCACGTTGACCGAATCCAACCGGTGCCATTAAATCCATAATTCTAGTGGAAAGCTTGTTCGATTTTGTTTCAAGCTTCATTAAACGATCCGGGTAAAGTGCTGTTAATGCCGGAAAGTGGACACGTTCTTTAGACGAATCAGGGTCTTCCCCATTTACCGCGTCTACATGTAGTAGCCCATAGTAACGCTCGTTTTCTTTTGGTGGACGAACCTTACCAGAGACTTTATCACCATTTCGCAAGTCAAAACGACGGATTTGAGAGGCAGAAATATAGATATCTTCTGCGCTTGGCGAATAATTAATTGGTCGTAAGAAACCAAATCCTTCTGAAGGAATAATCTCTAAAACGCCATCCATAAATAGGAATCCATCTTTTTCTGCTTGTGCTTTTAAAATTGCAAAGATAAGTTCTTTTTTCGTTAGTTTCGCATAGTAAGATACTTTATATTCTCTTGCTAATGCATAAATTTCTTTTAACGTTAGTTCTTGAAGTTTACTTAATGTTAATTCAGCCATATTCACCACGCCTATTCATATACATTTTACTATTTTGATAGAAACATCACTGGTTATGTACATATACAAAAACAGCAAAGAATCTTTGATACCGGAGTATTTAAATTTGATAAGACTTATCTGATTAGTATTAAATGAATTATTGCTTCCTGATGTGAAATCTTATTTAGAAGGGAAGAATAGTTAGAAGCTAGAATAGAAGTTTTCGGCTTCTCTAGTAGTAGAGAAAGCGATAGATTAATTTTTCTTATACTTTGTATATTAACCAAACAATACTTATCTTAAACATTTACAATGTTAACCGTTTTAATGGGATTATTCAATACTTTTTTTCATTTGGAAAATGAGTATCTAATGTAGGGTAGAGTAAACCAATACAAACTGGTTATAAGTGGAATGTTATCCTTTGATTACCTAAATAGAGAAGCTGGAAAACACCGACACGAGAGCCGATGTTTTCCATGTATATGAGTATTATTCCGGTTTCATAACTAAATTGGGTTTTTTTCTTAAACTATGCTCTCCATCAATAAAACGAACCGTACCGCTTTTTGCTCGCATTACAACGGTTTGCGTCTTAGCTTTGGTCCCCTTGAACTGGACTCCCTTTAATAGCTCACCATCGGTTACGCCGGTCGCTGCAAAAATAGCATCATCTCCACCACAAAAGTCATCCATATAAAAGACTTTGTCGATATCGGTAATGCCCATTTTATGGCATCTAGCAATTTCCTCATCATTCTGTGGTACAAGCTGTCCTTGCATTTCACCACCTAAGCATTTCAATGCAATGGCAGCGATAACACCTTCAGGGGCACCACCAGTTCCCATAAATAAATCAATTCCAGTTTCATCGAATGCCGTATTAATTGCAGCTGCGACATCACCATCTTGAATCAGTCTAATTCTCGCTCCCGCTTCTCGAATTTCTTCAATTATCTGCTGATGGCGAGGACGATCTAATAAGATGACGACAAGGTCTTCTACCTCTTTATTTTTAGCTTTTGCCACTGCTTTTAAGTTATCAACAGTTGGGGCATTAATATTAATTTTGCCCACCGCTTCAGGTCCAACGGCAATTTTCTTCATATACATATCTGGTGCATGGAGGACTTTACCATGGTCGCCAATTGCAATAACGGTAAGTGCGTTGGTTGTCCCTTTAGCAACAATATTAGTCCCTTCTAATGGGTCAACCGCAATATCTACTAATGGTCCAGTACCAGTGCCTAATTTCTCTCCTATGTAAAGCATTGGGGCCTCGTCCATTTCACCTTCTCCAATTACTACAGTGCCTCGCATCGGTATGGTGTCAAATACGTCTCGCATTGCTGTAGTTGCCGCATCATCTGCTTCTTCCTTTTTTCCTCTTCCCATCCATCGGGCTGAGGCAAGTGCTGCTGCTTCTGTAACGCGTACGATTTCCATTGTTAGACTTCTTTCCATGATTTCCATCTCCTTTAAATAAATAGCCTCATCCCAAAAAGGTTTATTTATTTAAATGTATCGGTGAAGAATGGTAAGCCTGCGTTTCAAATACACTTTGTTTTCTAGGGACGATTGGTGAGCCTCCTGAAAGCTAATACCGGAGTCTCACCCTCATCTCTGTGTATTCTAGCTTGAAAATACCATTACGAATTAATAATGTTCGCGAAGGTCCTAAGAGTTTTGAAATTGTATGACTTCTTCTTCAGACAAGTCTTCTCGCCAAACATTTGCACCGAGATTATTTAGCTTTTGAGTCATGTTTTCATAGCCTCGGTCTATATGTTCTAATCCAGTGATTTCGGTAATACCCTTAGCCATTAAGCCTGCTATGACTAAAGCGGCACCTGCCCGGAGATCGCTTGCTTTTACTCGTGCGCCTTCTAGTTGGACTGGTCCAGTGACAATAACAGAGCCACCTTCTACCTTGACAACGGCATTCATTCTTCTCAACTCATCTACATGTTTAAGTCTAGCCGAATAAATCGTGTCTGTTACAACACCAGTATTATGGGCCTTAGTCAGCAGACTAGTAAAAGGCTGCTGTAAGTCAGTTGGAAAACCAGGGTATACTAATGTTTTAATATCCACGCTTTTTAGTGGGTTCCTTGATGCGATGTATAGTTGGTCGTCTGAGTCTTCTACGGTAATACCCATTTCGCGTAGTTTCGCTAGCAATGATTCTAAATGCTGCGGAATTACATTATCGATGATTACTTCGTTACCAGCGGCAGCAGCTGCAATAGCATAGGTACCTGCTTCGATTCGGTCAGGTATAATGGTATGTCTACATCCATGTAAGGATGGTACTCCTTCGATTCGAATAACATCTGTACCAACACCCTTAATCTTTGCACCCATATTGGTTAGTAAGGTTGCTACGTCAATAATTTCTGGTTCTTTAGCTGCATTTTCAATAACGGTTTTACCCTTTGCTCGAACTGCAGCAAGCATTATATTAATTGTCGCACCTACACTAACGACATCTAAATAAATTCTTGCACCAGTTAGCTCTTTAGCTCGTAAGTATATAGCACCTTGTTCGTTCGTAACTTCAGCACCTAATGCTTCAAAACCTTTAATATGCTGGTCAATCGGACGTGGACCCAAAAAACAGCCACCAGGTAAGCCGATTACTGCTTTACCAAACTTACCAAGCATCGCCCCCATAAAATAGTAGGAAGCACGAAGCTTCTTTACTTTCCCATTTGGCAATGGCATGGAGATCATGTTTTCCGGATTTATATGTACCGTTTGTCCATCCCAGCTTACATTACCGCCGATTTCTTCTAACAAATCACTAAGTGTATACACATCCGAAATTTCAGGCAAGCCTTCAATCGTAACTTGTGAATCAGCTAAAATCGCTGCCGGTAAGAGTGCTACCGCGCTGTTTTTTGCACCACTAATACGAATCTTTCCATTTAAGACATGACCGCCCTCAACTATCATTTTTTGCATGTTTTAACCCCGCTTTTGAGGTGAGAATGTAACTTGTACATCCTCCACTTATTTAAATAGTATTCCAGTTATTTTTTCCACTTTTACTTTATTTAAAACGAAAAGCGAATATACTGGTTTTTTTAAAAATAGTTTGACCTTGAGAATTTATTTTTAATAATTATTGATTTGCTTTGTTCCAATCCGCAATAAATCTTTCAATTCCTTGATCTGTTAATGGGTGTTTAACAAGCTGACTTAATACATTATAAGGAACTGTTGCAATATGAGCTCCGTGAAGTGCTGCATCTGTTACGTGTAGTGGATGTCTAATACTTGCTGCAATGATTTCGGTTTCAATGCCATGACGATCAAAGATATCGGCAATCGTTGCGATTAATTCCATCCCATTATGACCAATATCATCAAGGCGACCTAAGAACGGTGATACATATGTAGCACCTGCTCTAGCAGCAAGTAGTGCCTGGTTTGGATTAAAGATAAGCGTTACATTCGTTTTAATCCCTTTATCACTAAAAGCTTTTACTGCTTTTAAGCCTTCTAAAGTCATAGGTACTTTAATCGTAATGTTTGGTGCAATAGCAGCAAGCTCTAATCCCTCTTTAATCATGTCCTCTGCATCTTCTGACATTACCTCTGCACTAACTGATCCAACGGAAACTTCTGAAGTAATTTCACGTAGACGATCATGGAAGGATACGCCTTCTTTTGCTACTAAGCTTGGGTTAGTTGTAACTCCCGCTAAAATCCCTAACTCATTTGCAGAACGAATTTCCTCAATGTTTGCTGTATCAATAAAAAACTTCATCTTGTTGCCTCCCCTAATTTTAATTTATACCTTTTGTTATAGGAATAGCCCTATCTGTTTCACGCTACATAATTGTATACGTAGGACAATGCAAAACAGAGAGGGCATTTTTTCATATTATTAAGCTTTATTAGAAGATCCGAATTCGCGCATTTTACCAATAACAGTTTGCTTTATTGCTTCTGTACCTGGTCCTAAATATTTACGAGGATCATAAACTTCTGTATTGTCATTTAATACTTGGCGAATCGCTTTTGTTTGTGCGATTTGGTTCTCTGTATTGACATTGATTTTAGCAGTACCAAGAGAAATTGCTTTTTGAATATCCTTAGTAGGAATTCCAGTACCACCATGTAATACTAATGGAACTTGTGTTAGGTTAAGAATTTCTTCCATTTCTTTAAATCCTAAGTTTGGTTCACCTTGGTAAGGACCGTGAACAGAACCTAATGCTG
This sequence comes from Ornithinibacillus massiliensis, assembly GCF_018310345.1. GTDB lineage: Bacteria > Bacillota > Bacilli > Bacillales > Amphibacillaceae > Ornithinibacillus > Ornithinibacillus massiliensis. The sequence continues at coordinate 681,887 of NZ_JAGXBY010000001.1, read as the reverse complement.
GTGCTAAGCAATCAATTCCAGCTTCTTTTACTAGACTTAAGCACTCCTGTGGATCAGCATAATTGATGCCACCAATAACACCATCTTCTTCTCCACCAACAGTTCCAACTTCTGCTTCAACAGAAACACCGTGGATATGTGCAAGTTCTACTACCTTTTTCGTTAATGCAATATTTTCCTCAATTGGAGAATGTGAAGCATCGATCATAACAGAAGTAAATCCTGCGTGAATAGCTTGGGCAACTTTTTCAAAGCTTGAACCATGGTCTAGGTGAATCGCTACAGGAACTGTAGTACCATACTCTTCCATTAAAGCTTTTACCATTGCTACTACTACTTTAAAACCACCCATATATTTTCCAGCACCTTCAGATACTCCTAAAATAACTGGTGATTTTTCTGCCTCAGCAGCCTGCAGGATAGCTTGTATGTACTCCAAGTTATTTATATTGAATTGTCCAACAGCATAGCCGTTGTCCTTAGCCTTTTCTAGCATATCTTTCATTGATACTAATGGCATTTGTTTTTCCTCCTTCTGATATATGAAAATCCTTATATGATTGTTCACTTCAGTATAAGAATACCAATACAAATGCCATGGTGCAAGATTATAGTGTTAGTGTTTTATTTTCAAATATTTCTACTACTCTGCAAGTAGTTGGTTTATATATCCTTTAAATTCCATCACATCAAATGGCTTAGAGAGTACTTTTGTAATAGATGATAGTTGATATATTTCATCTGTTAAGCTCTCTGCTAAGCCACTCATAAGGACAATCTTTATTTCTTTGTCATCTCTTTCTAATTGTTTAATCACTTCAATACCATCAATAATCGGCAGCTTATAATCAATGATTAGTAAATCAATCTTATGTAGGTTTATTAGCTCTAATGCTTCTTTCCCTGTTTGAGCAGTATAGACCGTATAACCATCTGCTGCCAATAAGTCTTCCAGTAACAGCCTTATCCCTACTTCATCATCCACCACTAAAATATTTCGATCCATTTCGACAATACCCCCTTTTTTGATTAACTATTCGACAGAAAACTCCAAAACCCTTCTTTTTAACGAACACCACATGTGGTACTTTTTGGAATCACATTAGTTAATCATTGCATATAGTATGGTTAATGCCTTATACTATACCCCCTTGAATAAAAGTTAAACTTAATTTGAATATAGCAAAAAAGCCGCGATTCGTACCCTTTCAAGTACAAATTCACGACTTTTTTACTACACTTATTAACAATAACTATTTCGATTATTAGTTCTTTTGTTCTACAGCTGCGCCAATAAATCCTTTGAATAGATTTTGAGGTCTTGTCGGACGAGATTTAAACTCTGGGTGGAACTGACATGCGACAAACCATGGGTGGTCAGCAATTTCGACAGTTTCCACTAAACGTCCATCTGGACTTGTACCTGAGAAAATAAATCCTTTTGCTTCCATTTCCTCACGATACTCATTATTAAATTCATAACGATGACGATGGCGTTCCTCGATCATATCTACCCCGTCGTATGCTGCTTTTGTTTTTGTACCATCTTTTAACTTACAAGGATACAAGCCTAGACGTAATGTTCCACCTAAGTCTTCCACATCCTTCTGTTCTGGAAGTAAGTCAATGATCGGATGTGTCGTATTTGGATTAATTTCCGCTGAGTGTGCATCTTCATACCCTAATACATTACGAGCGAACTCTACTGTTGCTAACTGCATTCCTAAGCAAATACCAAGGAATGGAACTTTATTTTCACGTGCATAACGAATTGCTTCAATTTTCCCGTCGATTCCACGGTCACCAAATCCTCCTGGCACGATAATCCCGTCGACCTGTGATAGTTTTTCTCTGATTGATTGTGCATCTAATTTTTCTGAGTTAATCCAATGAACATGAATATCAGCATCAAACGCGTATCCTGCGTGTTTTAGTGATTCGACAACAGATATATAAGCATCTTGTAGCTCAACATATTTCCCGACTAAGCCAATCGTAACTTTCTTCGATAAATTACATACACGGTCAACTAGCTTTTTCCATTCTGTCATGTCTGCAGGTCCTGCCTCTAAGCCAAAATGATCACAAACAATCTGATCAAGATGTTGTGCTTGTAATGCTAGTGGAATTTCGTATAGATTTGCAGCATCACGCATTTCAATCACTGCTTCTTCATCAATATCACAGAATAGGGCAATTTTAGCCTTCATTTCTTCACTGATTTCGTGTTCGGTACGTAATACTACTGCATCCGGTTGAATACCTAATGAACGTAATTCTTTTACACTATGCTGAGTTGGTTTCGTCTTAAGTTCACCAGCCGCTTTAATATATGGTACTAATGTACAATGGATATACATGACATTTTTCTTGCCGATATCACTTTTCACTTGGCGAATTGCCTCTAAAAACGGAAGTGATTCGATATCCCCTACAGTACCACCAATTTCTGTAATAACAACATCCGCACCTGTTGCTTCACTTGCTCGGAAAACTTGGTCTTTAATCTCGTTTGTAATATGTGGGATTACTTGTACAGTCCCACCTAAATAATCTCCTCGGCGTTCTTTACGAATAACGTTAGAGTACACTTTACCAGTCGTAATATTGCTATATTTATTTAAATTCTCATCAATAAAGCGTTCATAATGTCCTAAATCCAAATCGGTTTCTGCACCATCATCTGTTACAAAAACTTCCCCATGCTGATAAGGACTCATTGTACCTGGATCAACATTAATATATGGATCAAATTTTTGAATCGTAACTTTTAAACCACGGTTCTTTAATAATCTTCCAATTGATGCTGCTGTAATTCCTTTTCCTAAAGATGACACTACGCCACCAGTGACAAAAATATACTTAGCCACAACTATCCCTCTTTCTATATATAATAAATAATAAGTACGACCACTGTTTGTATTTATTGTGTACACTATTCTCCAATAGAATCGGAGAAAACAAAAATAAAACAGTGATGTTCGGGTTAGACTACTTTTTTTTATTTGATTGCTATAAAAAGACCAATTCTCCAACCAAAGCTCTTAGCGAGGCTGGGACATAACGAAAAGAATTAAATGTAAAACCAGATGATACACGATACTAGCTCTAGAAATATACGTAGACTCCAGCGGGAGGAAAGGCATCGGTGAGACCCCGCAGTGCGAAGCACGAGGAGGCTCAACAGCCGCCCGGCGACAAGGTAGACACTGCGATGGTCTTTTCGAGCAGATGTCGCCCCTGTACTGAAAGCAACCGCAAGTATATTTCCGGAGCGTGGTCCTTGCTCTTCATTCGGTTTTCCTTTAAGGTTAATTCTTTTGTCCCCCAGCCACGTGCACATGATTAGAGAGAATAACAATCTATAAAAAAGCCCAAAAAAATAAAAAACAAGAATCAACACCAGTATGTAGAAAAGAATTTAACCACATCTTCTTTTCCGCCACTAGGGATTAGATTCCCATTAAAAGCTTGTTTAAAACACAAAAAGCGCCTCCCCATTTAAGGGGAAACGCTTCGAATAAATAAATTAAAGAGCCCAATACAAATTGTACTAACCTGTCTTCTAAAAGTCAAGCAGTCATTTTATTTATCTTCTTCAAAATCCTCATCGATTTCGTCTTCATCAATCTCATTTAAATCTTCTAGCTCATCTTCAATCTCGTCTTCATCATCAAAATCATCAAAGTCATCATCATCATCAAGATCTTCGTCAAAATCTTCATCAATGTCATCAAAATCATCGTCTTCGTCTAACAGAACATCATCTTCTTCTAAATCAAGATCTAAGTCATCGTCTAGATCTAAATCATCATCCAGTTTCTTCTTCGCTTTTTTCTTCTTCTTCGGTTCATTATGAATGTCTTCATCAATTTGTTCAAATGGATACCAACGCTTTAGTCCCCACATATTAGAACCAAGCGTAATGAATCTTCCATCCACATTTAGATCCGTATAGAATTGTGCTAGCATGTCATCCTTTTGCTCATCATTAAATTCTTTTAGTTCAGCAATTTTATTAAAAATATCTCTAAAGTCTAGTGCCTTTGTTTCTTCTGTTAGTATTTCTTTTGCCAACTCTAGCATTGACATTTTTGTGATTTCCTCGCGGCTAAGATTTTCCAAGCTCACAATACCGCACTCCCTTTTCATTAATATATCGATTTGTTAGAATAACTTGATTGGTAAAGATTGAACCACATACTCTAACACGTAATAAAAAGCCAATCCTATTTGGGATTACTCTTGTTGATTTATGGTATGTATGTTTTTAAAAGCTATCATACATTATAAACAAATTATGCAGGAATTATCAAATTTATTTTCTTGTTTTTACAGTTTATTTACTACCAGAATCCCCTAAATTGGAAATTTAAAGAAATCAATACATGCAGCCCGAATACACTTCGCCTTTCTACGGAGGATAGTGAGTCTTAATAAGCTTTGCTCTGTTGACATTCTTATAAGTCATTAATCCCATATAGGCTGTACGTATTCGGGCTACCCCATAATCCTTAAGTTATTGTTCTAATACAGTTCAATAACAAAACTTGAATTCGCTTATTCTTTAGCTAATGTGTACGTTTTTTAATGCTGATGAAAAATTTAATACTTACCTACCCACACACTTCCTACATATTCCGTCTATACTGCCCACCGACTTCATATAAGGCAGTAGTAATTTGGCCAAGGGAGGCTACTTTTACAGTTTCCATTAGTTCCTCGAAAATGTTTCCACCTGATGCCGCTACTTGCTTTAGATTCTTAAGTGCGGTCTCTGCTTCGTGTTTATGTTTTTCTTGGAAATTCTTTAGCTCCTGGATTTGGTGCTCTTTTTCTTCTTTTGTCGCGCGTGCAAGCTCCATGGAATCTATTTCTTCCTCTGATGGTGGATTAGGGTTTAGGTATGTGTTGACGCCAATGATTGGAAGCTCACCTGAGTGTTTCTTTCCTTCATAGTATAGTGATTCCTCTTGGATTTTTCCTCGTTGATATTGCCGCTCCATTGCCCCTAGTACACCGCCGCGATCATTAATACGTTCAAATTCCTGTAGTACAGCCTCTTCCACCAAATCGGTTAACTCATCAATAATAAATGACCCTTGTAGGGAGTTTTCGTTTTTCGTTAAACCGAATTCACGGTTAATAATCATTTGAATTGCCATCGCTCGTCGAACCGATTCCTCTGTCGGTGTTGTAATCGCCTCATCATATGCATTCGTATGAAGTGAATTCGTATTATCTTGGATTGCGATTAACGCTTGCAAGGTTGTGCGAATATCATTAAAATCAATTTCTTGTGCATGTAAGGACCGGCCAGATGTTTGAATATGGTATTTTAATTTTTGACTGCGCTCATTAGCCCCGTACTTATCCCGCATCGTGACAGCCCAAATTCGTCGAGCGACCCGACCAATTACCGTATATTCTGGATCTAACCCATTGGAGAAGAAGAAGGATAGGTTTGGTGCGAACTGATTAATATCCATTCCACGGCTTAAATAGTATTCTACATACGTAAAGCCATTGGCTAATGTAAAGGCAAGCTGGGTAATTGGGTTTGCCCCTGCTTCCGCAATATGATAGCCAGAAATAGAAACGGAGTAATAATTTCGAACGTGGTGGTCAATAAAATACTCCTGGATATCTCCCATCATCCGAAGCGCAAACTCTGTTGAGAAAATACATGTATTTTGCCCTTGGTCTTCTTTTAAAATATCCGCTTGAACTGTACCTCGGACTACTGCTAAAGTATCCTCTTTTAGTTTTTCATATTCTTCTGGGGTTACTTTTCTTCTGTTTTCTGCTTCAAACTTCTCCACCTGCTGATCTATCGCTGTATTAAAGAACATTGCTAAAATAATCGGAGCCGGACCATTAATCGTCATGGATACAGAGGTTAATGGATCGGTTAAGTCAAAGCCTTTGTATAGCTTCTTCATATCATCTAACGTACATATATTTACACCGCTTTCCCCGATCTTTCCATAAATATCTGGGCGATAGGCTGGATCCTCCCCATATAAGGTTACCGAGTCAAAGGCAGTCGATAACCGTTTGGCATCATCATTTCTAGATAAGTAGTGGAAACGACGATTCGTGCGCTCTGGTGTACCTTCTCCTGCAAATTGACGAGTTGGATCCTCTCCCTTTCGCTTAAATGGGAAGACACCAGCAGTAAAAGGAAATGCACCTGGAACATTTTCCTTTAATAGCCAGCGCAATCGTTCCCCCCAGTCCATATATTTCGGAAACGCAACTTTAGGAATTTTCAAGCCGGCTAGTGATTCAGTAGTAAGCTCCATTTGAATTTCCTTATCACGGACCTTAAAGGTATACGTGTCACCCGAATAGCTTTCCTTTGTTTTATCCCATGATTCCAGTAATTCCTTGGCGGCTGGAGAAAGTTTGGCCTCATATGTTTTATAAGCGGCCTCTAGTGAAGCGTTTACATTTTCTTCCTCGATTAACTCCATAGCACCATGTAATTGGTACAACTTGCTTGCAATCTCACTTTGCTCTTTGGCAAACTTTTGATAGTTACGAACATGGGTCGCAATTTCACGCAAATAATGGCGACGCTCATTGGTAATAATTAAATTTTGCTTTTCAGAAATCGTATGACGGTCGAAATCAACTTGCTCATTCCAATCATATTTCTCATTCAACTTATCAATAAGTGCTGCAAAAAGTGCATTTGTACCACTATCATTAAACTGACTAGCGATGGTCCCAAAGACTGGGAAGGTTTCCTTATCCTGATGGAACAGCATATGACTACGCTCATATTGTTTACGCACTTGATTTAATGCATCCTCAGAACCCTTTTGTTCAAATTTATTAATCACGATAAAGTCAGCGAAATCAATCATATCTATCTTTTCAAGCTGTGTCGGCGCCCCATATTCAGAGGTCATGACATACATGGATAAATCCGTTATTTCTGTAATTGCTGCATCTCCTTGACCAATACCACTCGTTTCTACCACAATAAAGTCATAGCCAGAAGCACGCACGACCTGTATGACATCTTCAATTGCTTTAGATAATTCACTACTAGAATCTCTCGTAGCTAATGAGCGCATATATACACGATCTGTAAAAATAGCGTTCATGCGAATACGGTCCCCTAATAAGGCACCACCGGTCTTCCGCTTTGTTGGATCAATGGAGATAATGGCAACTTTTCTATCTGGAATTTCATTCAGGTAACGACGAATTAATTCATCTGTTAGTGAACTTTTTCCCGCACCACCAGTACCTGTAATACCAAGAACCGGGATATTCGGGTTTAACAATTCTTGTAAAGCGTCCAGTAATTCCTTCTTTTCCGAATCCGAAATCTTTCCATTTTCTACAAAAGTGATGAGCCTTGCCATTGCTTGACGGTCGCCCGCTTGTAGGCGTTTTAACTGGTTCTCAATATCAAATGGTGGCAAAAAATCGCATTCCTCAAGCATGAGATTAATCATCCCTTGTAGGCCGTGTTTACGACCATCTTCTGGGGAGAAAATTCGCGTTACCCCATATTGGTGTAATTCCTTAATTTCGCGTGGGATAATGACACCACCACCGCCACCAAAGACCTTAATATGACCAGCCCCAAGCTCCTGTAAAAGATCGACCATATATTTAAAATATTCCACGTGTCCGCCTTGATAAGAGGAAATCGCAATTCCTTGTACATCCTCTTGAATCGCTGCATGTACTACTTCCTCTACGGAACGATTATGACCAAGGTGAATAACCTCGGCTCCACTCGCTTGTAATATTCTACGCATAATATTAATGGACGCATCATGCCCGTCAAAAAGGCTTGATGCCGTAACAAAGCGAACAGGATGCTCTGTTTTATATACGGTTACCTGTTCCATTCTCACCCCTCCAATTCAATTCGTCTCGATTTATTCCCATTGCAGAAAGTGTATACGAAAGCTGCTTATCGATATATTCCTCTAATGTAAAATCCTTTTGTATCATCCACCTGCGAAAACTCCACATATGGCCGTGAATTAATATATTATTTGCCAGCAATGTTGTATCTTGTTTAGGCAATGGATGAGGGAGACACGTGATAATGGCTTTCTCCAACATAGCCGCCATTTCGCGTTCCTTGTCTAAAATAGCACTTCTCGTTTCTTTACTAAGTGATTTAACCTCTTGATATAAAACCAGAATTTCTTCCTGCATCTCGTCCATCAATCGGAAAAAAGATGTAATCACATTACAAAGTGTTTCCGTTGATGGTTTCTTCAGATCCACTACGGCTTCAAGCCGTTTTTCCACTTCCCCATGAATGGATTCACAGACAAGGTATAGTACATCTTCTTTCGTACGGATATATTCATACAGGGTTCCAATACTAAATCCGGATTCTTTCGCAATTTCTCTTGTTGTTGTACGATGAAATCCCTTTTCTTTAAATAACGTTAAGGCACCTCTAATCATTTGATTTCGCCTTTTCTTAATTAATCCCTCATCTTTTACAGAAGATAGAACCTTATTCTCCAACTTGAGCTATCTCCCTTCTTTTTTCCACTTGTAGTACCAGTCCACTGCTTGCTTATAAGGATCACTATTTACTAACTTACGATTAAATTCAGGTTGAATTTGGACAAATTGGTATACATCGCGCCAAATTTCATCTCGAATCAATTCCAAGACTTCTAGCTGGTGTCTTTCTTCTCGTCGCTTTTCCCCTTCTGTCGTGCGATATAAGTAGTCATGATGTTCTTTCAGCTTTTCCCATAACGTATCGATCCCCTGGTTTTCCGTGGTGATGGTCTTGACAATTGGTGTTTGGTGTTCAGCGGATTTGGTAATATGAACTAACTCTCTTAATAACGCTCTCAGCTTGCCAACTCCTGGCAAATCTGCCTTATTAATAATAAACAAATCGGCTATCTCCATAATACCGGCTTTGAATATTTGCAGGACATCACCACTATTGGGTGTTAGAACAAGAGCGGTAGTATCGACGATTTTCATAATATCAAGCTCGGATTGCCCAACTCCAACGGTTTCGACTATAATGACATCAAAACCAAACGCATCACAAAGTCTTAAGGCATCCTTTGTTGCACGAGCAAGCCCACCAAGGCTTCCACGTGTTGCCATACTCCTTATAAAAACCCCATCATCAATAAAATGCTCATTCATCCGAACCCTGTCCCCTAGTAGTGCCCCTCCACTAAAGGGACTAGTAGGATCCACAGCGATAACAGCGACTGTTTTTCCTTCTTTTCGGATATGTGAGATTAAACGATTTACTAGTGAGCTTTTTCCGGCACCAGGTGAACCAGTTAGTCCGATATACATCCCATTTTTCCTGATCCGATAAGCATCTTGCATAATTTGCAGCTTATCTTCATGATCATTCTCTACTAATGTAATGGCTCTTGCTAGAGCACGAATGTCCTGTTCCTGAATTCGTTCAACTAACTGGTGCATCCTCCTACCATCCTCTCTATTTCGTTACCATTCTCCCAATAACAAGGCGTTGTATTTCCTGTGTTCCTTCATAGATTTGGGTAATTTTTGCATCGCGCATAAAGCGCTCTACTGGGTAGTCTTTTGTATAGCCATATCCACCATATATTTGAACAGCTTCCACTGTCGTTCTCATCGCCACATCTCCAGCAAACAGCTTCGACATGGCTGATGCTTTACCATATGGTTTTCCTTCCGATTCCAACCAAGCAGCCTGATAGGTTAATAGTCGAGCCGCTTCAATCTCCGTTGCCATGTCCGCTAGCTTGAATGAAATCCCTTGGTTGTGAGCAATCGGCTTACCAAACTGTTCCCGTTCCTTGGCATAGCTCGTCGCGGCATCTAGTGCACCTTGAGCAATACCAACCGCTTGGGCAGCTATTCCATTACGTCCACCATCTAGCGTTGACATGGCAATCTTAAAGCCTTCTCCCTCTTCACCAAGCAGATTCTCCCTTGGCACACGGCAATTTTCAAATATTAATTCTGTAGTAGGTGAGGAACGAATTCCAAGCTTCTTTTCTTTTTTTCCAAAGGAGAAGCCTTCTGTGCCTTTTTCTACAATAAAGGCACTGATTCCCTTATGGCGTGCATCAACATCTGTCTTAGCAAATACAACATAAATATCAGCAACACCACCATTAGTTATCCAGACTTTGCTTCCATTTAAAACATAATGAGCTCCATCTAACTTCGCAGTCGTTCTCATAGAGGCAACATCACTACCTGCACCAGGCTCTGATAATGCATAGGCCCCTAATGCCTCCCCTGTAGCTAGACGATAAAGGAAGTCAAGCTTCTGTTCTTCCGTTCCATATTTATAAATCGGCCAGCTTGCAAGGGAAAGATGCGCGGATAATGTAACCCCTGTAGAAGCACAGACACGAGATAATTCTTCTACCGCAATGACATAACTGACATAGTCTGCACCAATACCACCATACGCTTCCGGCCAAGGAATTCCGGTTAAACCAAGTTCCGCCATCTTATCAAAGATCTCACGGTCAAAGCGCTCTTCTTCATCACGCTCTGCTGCGGTTGGTTCTACTTCTTTCCTGGCAAAATCCTGTACCATTTTACGTAGCATTTCTTGTTCTTCAGTTAATTGAAAATTCATCCTCCATGCCCCCTATTTCAGTAGATTATTAGCGATTACCATATGCTGAATTTCGTTTGTTCCTTCGTATATTTGAGTGATTTTTGCATCACGGAATAGCCGTTCAACTGGATACTCCTCGGTATAACCATATCCTCCAAAAATCTGTACCGCTTCAATTGCCACTTGCATCGCGGTATCTGAAGCAAACATTTTAGCCATGGAGGCTTCTTTGGCACATGGGGTGTCCTGCTCGATTAACAATGCAGCGCGATAGACTAATAGTTTGCAAGCCTCCAATTTGGTTGCCATGTCTGCTAGCTTATATGAAATGCCTTGATTGTTGGCAATCGGTTTCCCAAACTGCTCTCGCTCCTTCGCATAATTTGCAGCATATTCAAATGCCGCCTCTCCAATTCCTAAGGCTTGTGCCGCGATGCCAACTCTCCCTTTGTTTAAGTTAGCCATGGCAATCTTGAAGCCGTCCCCCTCTCTTCCGAGTAACTGTGCCTTAGGGATACGACAGCCTTCAAACATTAACTGGACTGTATTCGATCCATGTAATCCCATTTTCTTTTCCTGTTTCCCAACAATAAAGCCTTCCGTATCTTTTTCTACGATAAAGGCACTAATACCATTAGCACCTGGTGCCGTTCGGGCAAAAGTAATATAGATATCTGCTGCTCCACCATTGGTAATGAATACCTTTGAGCCATTTAGAACATAATGGTCCCCATCCAGTTTCGCTGTCGTTTTTAAATTTTTGGCATCGGACCCTGCATGTGGCTCTGTTAATGCAAATGCACCAAGATATTCACCCGTAGCAAGCTTCGGAACATATTTCTTCTTCTGTTCCTCCGTCCCGAAAAAAAGTATCGGATTCGTTCCAACAGAAGTATGGACGGATAAAATAACACCTAATGCTGCACTTACTTTCGATAGCTCATGGATTGCAATAACATATGAGGTATAGTCCATCCCAGAACCTTGATATTCCTCTGGGATAGGAATTCCCATAATACCAAGTTCACCCATTTTACGAATGAGCTCCATTGGAAACCGTTTTTCCTTTTCCATTCGTTCTATTTCTGGAAGCACTTCTTTCTGAGCAAAATCCTGAACCATTTTACGCATCATTTGCTGTTCTTCGGTAAAATGAAAACGCATGTGGTCCCCTCCTATCCTGTGAGGTGAAGTTAATGTCGTGCTACTCATAATGATAAAATCCTCTACCTGATTTTTTACCGAGCCATCCTGCCTTAACATATTTTCTTAATAATGGGCATGGACGGTATTTACTGTCACCAAAGCCTTCGTGCAACACTTCCATAATATACAGACATGTATCTAATCCGATAAAATCTGCTAATTGCAGCGGACCCATCGGATGATTCATACCTAGCTTCATCACAGTATCGATATCCTCAACCGATGCCACTCCTTCATAAAGCGTGTAAATCGCTTCATTGATCATCGGCATTAGAATACGATTCGACACGAAGCCTGGAAAATCATTTACTTCTACTGGCGTCTTGTTTAAGCTATGCGTTATTATCTCTATTGCTTGGTATGTCTCATTACTCGTTTGTAATCCACGTATGATTTCTACTAGTTTCATAACAGGTACCGGATTCATAAAGTGCATACCAATTACCTTCTCCGGCCTGTTGGTAACGCTTGCAATTTCTGTAATAGGAAGGGATGATGTATTGGAAGCAAGAATAGTATGTGCAGGCGTAATTTCATCTAGCTGTTTGAACACACTTGTTTTTACGTCCATGTTTTCAACAACTGCTTCAATAACTACATCACAATTGGAAGCATCCTCAAGGCCCGTTGATGGTGTAAGTCTATTTAAGGTCTCCGCCATTTGATCATCTGTCATACGACCCTTCTCAACCGCACGAGTTAATAGCTTTTCTATATTGTTCATTCCTTTATTTAACGCCGCTTCATTCATATCATTTAAATATACATCGAAGCCAGATTGAGCAAAGACTTGAGCGATTCCCGATCCCATCTGTCCTGCTCCTATGACCATAATCGTTTTCATTATTGGCACCTCCTGAAAGTTCTAATGTAGCCAGAAAAGTAGATTGCTAGTATATGGGAGCTTTTCTGGCTTATTGGTTTTATTACATTTATAAGGTTTTGACTAGTGTTGGACTACTTGCTGCGTGCTCTGGCTGGATATGTGTAAATTTCGCGCGGGACTTGGTCTGGAGCGCGCGAGGGGTTGCTTTTTTCGCGCGGGACCTCAGTTGTGGCGCGAATTTCTCACTCTCTCGTGCGTTATTCAGACTGAGTCGCGCGAGTTCCTTCCTCTCTCGCGCGATATCCAAACCAAGTCGCGTGAGTTTCCCACTTTCTCGCGTGAAATCTGCATTGGGCGCGAGATACTTCTTCTCTTGTTAGATAACTAACCAGGGGCGCGCGGGCTTTTACTTTTTTCGCGCGGGACTTGGTCTGGAGCACGCGGAGAGTTGCCTTTTTCGCGCGGAATCTAATTTGTGGCGCGAATTTCTAACTCTCTCGCGCGAAATTTAGACTGAGTCGCGCGAGTTCCTTCCTCTCCCGCGCGATATCCTAACCAAGTCGCGCGAGTTTCCCACATTCTCGTGCGAAATCTGGATTTGGCGCGAATTGCTTTCTTTCTCGCGTAACTCCCGAGCCATGACGCGCTCGCAACCAAGGCTAGTAAGCAATAAAAACTCACATCTAGCCCCTATTATTCTGCAGCAACCTCTATTAATATGGCGTCTCCTTGGCCACCTCCACTACAGATAGCTGCAATACCTAATCCTCCTCCACGGCGTTTTAGTTCATGGATTAAGGTTAGAATGATGCGGGAGCCGCTTGCACCGATTGGATGGCCTAGTGCAACTGCCCCACCATTGACATTTACTTTTTCAGGGTCTAGATCGGCGATTACACTACTTGCTAAGGATACTGCTGAAAATGCTTCATTAATTTCATAAAGGGCAATATCATCCTTGGTGTAACCTGTTTTTTCTAGTAAATGATTAATGACAATTCCTGGAGTTTTTGGGAAATCCTTTGCTTCTACGGCTACTTCGGCATGACCTAAAATGGTAGCTAATGGCTTCTTACCAAGCTCCGAAGCCTTTTCATCAGACATAATGACGAATGCTGCTGCTCCATCATTAATTCCAGGTGCATTCCCTGCTGTAATTGTCCCGTCTTTATCAAATGCTGGTCTTAATTTTGCTAAAGCTTCTACACTAGTATCTTTTCTAGGTGCTTCATCTTTTTCTACTAGTACTGGATCGCCTTTTCGTTGTGGGATTTCAACTGCGACGATCTCCTCGTCAAATTTGCCGTCTTCGATTGCTTTTACTGCACGCATATGGCTACGGTATGCCCATTCATCTTGTGCCTCACGTGTAAGGTTAAATTCATCGGCGGTAGAGTTTCCGTAAGTTCCCATGTGTACTCCAGTGAAGGAACAGGTTAGCCCGTCGTGAACCATCATGTCGACTACACGTTTATCTCCCATCCGGTTGCCCCAGCGTGCATCTGGTAGTATATACGGGGCATTACTCATGCTTTCCATACCACCTGCTACGACAATGTCTTCTTCCCCAAGGCGGATGAGCATATCTGCCAGTGTGACACTACGCAAGCCTGATGCACATACTTTGTTAATCGTTTCCGTCTTTACCTCCCACGGTAATCCAGCTGCACGTGCTGCTTGACGTGACGGAAGCTGTCCTTGCCCACCTTGTAGCACATTCCCCATAATCACTTCGCCTACTGCTGAGTTATCTACTCCCGCTCGCTTCAATGCTGCTTCAATTGCTTTCCCGCCTAACTCGGATGCTGTTAGTGACTTTAATGCCCCTCCGAACTTCCCAAATGGAGTTCTAGCTCCAGAAACTATTACAGATTTCTTCATTATCTTCATTTCCTCCTCTTAAACTTATATCTAGTAATACGTTAAATCTCTACGATTGAACGCTCGCTCAAGTTTAATTCTGATAAAGAGGGGCAAAACGCCCCTCTCTTTAACCTTACGCTGTCTTTACTTCTTCTTCAACTAAAACAGATAAGGCAAGAATTTCCGCTACATCCATTGTGCTAATATCTTCTTCCACTTCTTTTGCCTTTGTTCCGTCACTTAACATGGTTAAGCAATACGGACAAGCACTAGAGATAACTGTTGGTTCAACAGCCAAAGCCTGCTCGGTTCTTGCAACATTAATTCGGTTACCAGTTGTTTCCTCTGTCCACATTAGGCCACCACCAGCCCCACAGCACATACCGTTTTCACGACTACGATCCATTTCCACAAGCTCCAAACCTGGAATAGCAAGTAAGATTTCTCTTGGTGGATCATAGACACCGTTATACCTTCCTAGATAACAAGAATCATGGTAGGTTAATCGTTCGTTTATCGGTTTAGTAGGCTTTAACTTCCCTTCCATGACTAAATCATATAGTAATTGGGTATGGTGATATACCTCCCCTTCAAAGCCAAAGTCTGGATATTCATTTTTAAAAATATTATAGGCGTGTGGATCAATCGTTACGATTTTTTTCACTTCATTTATCTCAAATTCTTTAATATTCTTCTCTGCGATTTCTTGGAATAAGAATTCGTTACCAATCCGTCTTGCCGTATCCCCAGAATTCGCCTCTTTATTACCTAGAATCGCAAAGCTAATCCCTGCTTGGTTCATTAATTTGGCAAATGCAATAGCGATTTTCTGGCTACGTGCATCGAATGAGCCCATAGAGCTTACCCAGAATAAGTATTCAAACTCTTTTCCTTCTTTTTTCAATTCTTTTATAGTTGGAATGTATGCGGACTCATCCATTTCACGCCATTTAATACGGTCCTTTTTCGATAGTCCCCATGGGTTTCCTTGACGCTCGATATTCATTACCGCACGTTGCACTTCTGCATCCATTTTTCCTTCTGTCATCACCAGATAACGTCGTAAATCAATTATTTTGTCGACATGTTCATTCATTACTGGACATGCCTCTTCACAGTTACGACAAGTTGTACATGCATTGAGTTCTTCTTCTGTAATGACATCTCCGATTAAGCTCATACTTTCAAATGTTGCAGCTGCTTCATTGTTAGCACGTTTCGCTAATTGGTTACCTTGTGTACTAGAAAAGGCATATGCTGGTACCCACGGTGATTTGCCTGTTACTGCTGCTCCTTTTTCCGTTAAGTGATCACGGATTTTAACCATTAAGTCCATTGGAGAAAGCATTTTCCCAGTACCAGAAGCAGGACAAACATCTGTACAGCGGCCACATTCGACACAAGCATAGAAATCAATCATCTGTACTTGCTCAAAATCTTCAACCTTCCCTACTCCAAAAGATACTTCTTCTTCACTTTCTTCATCAATCTCAAAGTCTAGCTTTTTCAATTTCCCAGGTATATGTTTACTAAAAAACACATTAATCGGTGCCGCTATTAAATGTGCATGCTTAGACTGCGGTACATATACTAGGAACGTTAATAAAGTCAAATTATGAATCCACCATGCTATAAAGAACATAACCATGGCTGCTTGAGGAGATAAGAAGCCAAAGATAGTGGCAAATAAACTTGCAACAGGCTCTGTCCATGTAGCTGATTCCCCGTGCCAAATTAATGCCATTCCATTTCCAAATAATACCGATAGCATTAATGTCCCGATAAAAATTAATACTAATCCAGCCTTCAGCCCACGCTTTAGTCGAACTAGCTTCTCAATATAACGACGATAAAATGCCCAAATTACAGCCACTAAAATCGTTAATGTTACGATTTCCTGGAAGAAGGTAAATCCGGGATATAAAAATCCAAATGGGAGATGATTACCTGGTGATATCCCTTTTACAATAAAGTCGATAGCTCCAAATTGTACTAGAATAAAACCGTAAAACATCATGACGTGAATAGCACCGGACTTTTTATCTTTTAATAGCTTCGATTGACCAAATACTATCGTGATAATCCGTCTTATTCGCTCCTTCATGTCCCCATCGAATTCTGACTTTTTACCTAATCTAATGTAGGCTACTCGAGTTGCTATTACTCTACCAAATAAGTAAAATGCATACAGTGTGATAGCTGAAAATAATAGCGTATTAATGAACAAAAATGTCTCCATCAGCTGCTCCTCCTGACTGTTTCTAGGTCTTCTTTTAAAATAGAAATTAAACATCAAAGATTGCTTCATCCGGACGCATCATTCCACAACAGACTTCTGCCAACTCACGATTAGATCAGTTAACACCGGCTCCCCTCACCCGTCGTGTTTTCTTTATCTTCTGCTAGTCGGCTCTGCCCTTACGTCTTCATAACAAACGCCCTATTGCTTAAATTTACTAAAACATGGTACGATGAACCAGAATGATAGTGATTCCATTTTTCCGAAAATAAAAAAGAGTGCTTCTTCTACCACTATAAATTATGAATGACTATTCAGTCAACCTATTTTTATCGAAATGAGCTTTGTTTACCACTAGACTAGAAATTCTTGGAAAACGTTAATGAAGAAGAACATATTTAAGCGTGTTCAGAAATAAATTGACTTCATTCTCGTGTAGAAACTGGAACTACACTTCCCTTTATCGTAAAATTAAGATAATAATATGACAAATTTCAGGAGGATATCCATGGAAATTGTGTATGGCATTTTAGTTATCGTATCTTCTGTAGGTATATTGTATTTTATGGGGAAATCAGGTTTTGGCTGGGGAAAGTAGCTCCGCATGAGGATGATTGGATTAACGGGAGGCTCAAAGGAAGGGCTAAAACCGAATCGCAAGCCTTCCTCATAAAAACAATAGTTATTTCTAGAAACAAAGAAATACCCCCGTCCGAATATAGGAAAAACCTGGGAATTCCCCAGGTTTTAACGTCTTCTATTTAAAAGTCTTTTACATCTTCTTAGGTGCTGTTACTCCTATTAAGTTTAAGCCATTTGCAATGGTAGTACGGACTGCTTTCATTAACGCAAGTCTTGCATTGGTTAACTCGATATTTTCGGTATCTAATACTTTCTCTGCATTATAAAAGCTGTGCAGCAAGGATGCTAAATCAAATACATATTGCGTAATTTTCTGTGGTGTATGCTTTTCAGCAGCTTCCACAATAACTTGAGGGAATTCTCCCATCTTCTTCAACAAATCAAGCTCTTTCTCAGAGGTTAATAAAGAAGAATCGAATGATTGCTTAACCTCTATCCCTTTTGCTTCTGCTTGCTTAAGCATCGTGCAAATACGAGCATGTGCATACTGTACGTAGTATACCGGGTTATCATTTGATTGAGAACGAGCAAGCTCTACATCGAAATCAAGCTGAGAATCGTTTGAACGTGCAACAAAGAAATAACGTACCGCGTCCACTCCAACCTCATCCATTAATTCTCTAAGTGAAACAGCATTTCCTGTACGCTTACTCATGCGTAGCTTTTCTCCACCATCAAATAGATTTACCATTTGAATAATTTTTACATCTAAGCGTTCTGGATCATAGCCTAATGCTTCAATTGCTGCCTTCATTCTAGGAATATAGCCATGGTGATCAGCACCCCATACATTGATTAGCTTATCAAAGCCACGGTTTAGCTTGTTTTGATGATATGCAATGTCTGGTGTTAGGTACGTAAATGCTCCGTCATTTTTCACTAATACACGGTCTTTGTCATCACCGAAATCGGTAGAACGGAACCAAGTAGCACCGTCTTGTTCATAGATATAGCCACTAGCCTTCAACTTCGCTAATACATCGGTAATCTCGTCATTTTTGTAAAGACTTCTTTCTGAGAACCAATTATCAAACTCAACTCCGAAGTCCGCTAAATCTGTTTTTATTTTCCCTAGTGTATGCTCTAAACCAAACTCCTTAAAGAATGCTAAGCGCTCTTCCTCCGATTTATTCGCCCATTCTTCTCCGTGCTCTTCAGCCAATTGCTTCCCTATTGCTACAATGTCCTGACCATGGTATCCGTCCTCAGGCATTGCGACATCCTTACCTAATGCTTGTAAATAACGAGCATTGACAGATAGAGCTAGGTTATCAATTTGGTTCCCTGCATCATTAATATAATATTCACGTTCTACATCATATCCTGCCGCACTGAGGACATTACATAATACATCCCCAAAGGCTGCCCCACGAGCATGGCCTAGGTGAAGATTTCCTGTCGGGTTTACCGAAACAAATTCCACTTGAACTTTTGTCCCTTTTCCATGCTCTGTTTTACCATAGGCTTCTCCAGCCTCTAAAATGGTTGGAATTAAATCGGTTAAGAAATCATTTTTCATGAAGAAGTTAATGAATCCAGGTCCTGCAATATCAACCTTTTCTACTGATGCTTTTGATGCGTCTAAATTAGCTACGATAGCTTCAGCAATTTGTCTAGGTGCTTTCTTCGCAACACGTGCTAGTTGCATGGCAATATTCGTAGCGAAGTCACCATGGGATTTATCCTTTGGTTTTTCTAATACGAAATCTGGTATTTCCGTTTCTTGTGCTAATTCTGCTTTTAATACGGCAGCACGTATTTGTTCTTTTAAATTTGTTTCCGTTTGTGCTAAGACGTTCATTCTTCTTCCTCCTTGTTAAACGTGAGTGTAAGCGTATGATTACGTTCATCTTGTCCGTTCAGTTTTACGGTATATTCCACTTTTAAATGACCTGCTTGCTCGCCGCTTAGTGCTTGGTAATCAATTGATTTTGTAAAAGTTTCCATGTGAATGTGACCATGTGGGTGGTTATACACATTCTCAGTGACTTTCTCCGAGCGAAACTGCTGATTCATTGAAACGAGTCCAGACCGTTTAATATTCACTTTTCCTGGTTGAATGGTAATCATACTCTTTATCGCGTGATCCCCTTCTACCTTTTCCTCAAAAGCTAATACATCCATATTATTCTTCTGATAAAAGTTACCAATCTGCTTCACGGTGCTTGTTTCTTTCAGACCATTATCCTCAATTACCGTATGTAAATGAATGGTTACTTGGTTTTTCATTTTGTCGCCCCTATTATTTGCTCATATTTTACTATTATAGCGACAATCTAAGTCGTATTTCAATATATATAATCAGAAGTTTATTTCCTAGTCTGTTTTCCCATAATGATAATAATTGACAGTTTACGACAAAACAAATGGAGATTAGGATATGAAGAAAAACTTTCTAGCCAAAAAACTCAGACGTATTGTATTGAAAATGACTATCGGAATCACGTTATTCTTTGTCTCAGGAATTCTACTTCTATATCTTATCGCCTTTTTACTAGGTCCGCCTAGTCTGTTAAATGATCAAAGGACCATTTACTATAGTGCCAATGGTGAAATGATTGGTGAAGAACATGGTGTAGAGAACCGTTATTGGGTCGATTTAGAAAATATATCCCCCAATTTGATTAATGCGACATTAATGATTGAGGACCAGCGCTTCTATAAACATAACGGCTTTGATATAAAGCGTATCCTAGGAGCAATCTTAAAGGATATCAAAACCATGTCGTTAAAAGAGGGGGCGAGTACACTAACCCAGCAATATGCACGCAATCTTTATCTTTCACATGAAAAAACATGGACAAGAAAGCTGAAAGAGGCATTTTATACATTAAGACTAGAAATGTTTTACTCGAAGGAAAAAATTTTGGAAGGATATTTGAATACAGTTTACTATGGTCATGGAGCTTATGGAATTGAAGCAGCAAGTCATTACTTTTTCAATAAAGAAGCTAGTGATTTGACGATCGCGGAGGCTGCTATGCTCGCTGGAATTCCTAAAGGACCGACATACTATTCGCCTCAAAATGATTTAGAAAGAGCAACAAACAGGCAGCAGCAAATACTAGCCATTATGCAGCAAAAAGATATTATCTCAGAAGAAGAATATTTTTCAGCCAAAAGTGAACAACTTGTATTTACGGACCCATCCGAAAGAAAACAGCTTAGCATTGGTCCCTATTTTCAGGACACCGTGCTAACAGAGGCTGCCGTTCTTCTCGATATCGACCATGAATCCGTTCGGTCTGGCGGGTATCAAATTTACACAACATTAGATATTGCGCTACAGAAGCATTTAGAAGAAAGTATTGTTCAAACGATTCAGGATTCAAGCAAATTAGAGGTCGGTGGGGTAGTAGTGGATCCCCATAACGGGGCAATTCGCGCATTGGTTGGTGGCCGTAGCTATGAAAAAAGTCCATTTAACCGTGCAATACAAGCCAAGCGGATGCCGGGTTCTACATTTAAGCCGTTCTTATATTATGCAGCCTTAGAACATGGTTATACGGCAACGACAATGCTAATGAGCAAACCGACTACCTTTGAAATTGATGATGGACAAGTTTATCAACCAAGTAATTTTAACGGATATTATGCGAATGAACCAATTACGTTAGCCCAAGCCCTTGCCTTGTCCGATAATATTTACGCTGTAAAGACAAATATGTATTTAGGAGTAGAAACGCTTGTTGAAACAGCTAGGAAATTTGGAATTACTAGTAAGTTACCATCTGTTCCTTCCTTAGCACTCGGTACCGCAACTGTTTCAGTCGAGGAAATGGTTTCTGGTTATGCCATGCTTGCTAACGGTGGCTATTCTATTGATAGCCATACTATTGAAAAGATTGTTGACCGGGAAGGAAGAACTGTCTATAAACGCGATGAAAGCAGGAAAAAGCCAGTGTTAGATCCACAAAAAGCCTTTATCTTAACACAGCTAATGACTGGCACTTTCGATGAGTCGCTTAATGGCTATATGTCCGTTACTGGTTCTTCTATAGTGGATAATCTAACCCGTACCTACGCTGGCAAAACTGGTTCTACCGATTCAGACAGTTGGATGATTGGGTTCAGCCCATCCCTTGTAGCTGGCATTTGGACTGGTTATGATGATAACCGAAGCATAACCTCCGTACCAGAACGCTCCTATTCCAAGGAAATATGGAGCACCTTTATGGAGCAAGCTCATCAAGATATCCCAGAGGAGCACTTCGAAGCCCCAGATGGACTAGTTGCCGTACCAGTTGACCCAACTACTGGATTGCGTGCAACACCACATTGCCCAACAAGTACCGTCATGTTCTTTGAAAAAGGTACCGAACCAGAGTTTTATTGTAATGAACATTTTTATGGGGATGAAATAGAGCAAGATGATAAAGAGAAAGGACTATTCCGACGTTGGTTTGAAGTGTTTTTTGATTGAGGTTAGGGGTTGGGTCTCTTTGGGGCATGTGCTGGTGTGGTTGGCGCATCTCCCTCCCATCCAACACAAAAAAGAAGCCGACATCCCGCAAGTGTCCAGTTTGCAGGTGTCGGCTTCTTTTTTGTCCTAGTAATACATGAGTAAGCCCATGTATTAATTAGTTTACAAATTTCTGAAGCAAAGTACAAGATTTTATTAAAAGATTCATTTTTCAGACACAAATTGTTCACTATTTTAATAATTTTTTCCAGTGAAGATTAAAAAGGACTAATAACGATTCCGTTACTAGTCCTCTTCTTACTATTCTAATGCTTGTTTTAATTCGTCGGTAGAGTTTTCCCAGAATTCTGGTTTAAACTCCTTTAAGAAGTCACGTAATAAATGTCTAGACTGTTCATCCATATGGTCGACGATGACATGACCTTTAAGGGATTTTTCCATATGCTTCACATGCTCTGGCATGGATTTGTATGCTATTTTGTTTGGGCGATCAACTAGGATTTCGCATCCTGCCACCCCTGCATAATAAGGGCCGTTTTCATTTCGGTCGACGTTTACCCATACTATCCAATATAATTTTCCATCGGGTACTTTGGTGCGATCTGGTTGGAATTTCACACGGCGTTCTACATCACTTCTAGCGTGCATGGCACCCATATCAACATAGGCTTTGTTTTCATTAGGATCAACAATCACGGATGACATGTTTTCTAGACTAATTGCTCCTACCCCATAGCCCCCATGCCCGTCATTGGAATCATCTTTAATAATCGTAAATCGGTTTTTATTATCTCCGCTCATTCGTAAACCTCCTACACAAACTGTTTATCCACTATTGTAGCACAGCTTGCTTATTTATTTCACGACTATCGTTACTGTAGCTTCCGATTTAACTCGTCAATTAACTTCCAGGCATCCGCCATTTCTTCGTCACTATATTTTTGTTTTGGCTTTACCGCATGTACTTTAAGTTCCACTTCATCCTTTGGTAAGTCTTTAAAATATAGCATTGTAGACACTAGTTCTAGAAAACGAGAGCTTTTGCCTTTTAGTAGCTCAATGCTTTCAGAACAATTTGGCATGTCCACACTGTATTGGCTTAAAAACGCAACACCATCATCCGTTAACGTATAGTGATATTGAAAATAATTGCTTTTCACTTCTTTTTCTTCATTGATAAACCCTAAATTACATAACTCCTCCATTCGTAATGAGAGCTCTTCCGAATAAGGACCGTAAAAGTGAAATTGGAATTTTTCCTCAAAAGGAATACCAAATGATTGTAGAATATAGACCATTTTTTGCAGTTTTTTTCTACCGGTCACTTGCTTTGCCTCAGAAAAAAACTGCATTAGCTTTGCATGATTATCTAGCATTTATTCCATCTCCTTGCTATATAGAATTCCTGTGATTTCTTGTACGATTTTTTCATCTTTGATTGCATATAAAAAGTCTTTAGGGAAATATAATTTATGATCGGTTCTTTTCTTACCTGAGATGGATTCTACGATATCTGACTGTCTTGAAAGCTCCTTAAATGATCCATTTGGCATCAATAGGTGAATCGGAAGTCTCTCTTCTTCCTCACCTGGACGATAAAAGTCATATGGTAAATCCGATGAAGAATCCATTACAAGATAGTAATCCGGATTAATCCCTGCTTCTTTAAAAAGTTCGATTAGGCGTAATAAATCAGCAACCTGTTTATTAGGATTAAATTCAACATACTTAAATAAGCGTCTATTCATGAATCGCTCGCATAAATCGCTTAGTATTTCATCTTCTTCCTGTTGCCATAGCTGGAAGTAATAATGAACAATAGACTCATCTAGCTTTAAATATTCATCCAATGAAACATCCCCTGCGAAAAAGGACAGGAAATGGGTCGGCTGTAAGGTAAAATTATAATCTGATTCATATAGATGCTTTGCACGATGTAGTATCTTGGTTAAAATGACCTCTGCACTTCTTGTTACAGGGTGGAAGTACACTTGCCAGTACATTTGATAACGACTCATAATGTAATCTTCCACAGCATGCATCCCAGAAGATTTAATCACGACTTGGTCTTCCATCGGGCGCATGACACGCAAAATACGTTCCATGTCAAAATGGCCGTAGCTTACCCCAGTAAAATAGGCATCTCGCTGCAGGTAATCCATTCTATCGGCATCAATTTGGCTAGATATTAAGCTAACAACTAATTTATTCGTATGTGTTTTACCTATTACATCCGCTACCTCCTGAGCAAAACCAGGACTAACACGTTCTAGCACTCTATTCACACCTGTATCTCCGAGAATGATAGCTTGTGTAAAGTATTCATGGTCCAGCTTAAACACCTTTTCGAAGGAGTGGGAAAATGGACCATGTCCTAAATCATGTAATAATGCCGCAGCCATACATAATAGACGCTGATCATTATTCCAATGTGGTCGATCTTGAAAATTTTCTATAATACGCCGGACAATTTCATAAACACCTAATGAATGATTAAAGCGGCTATGTTCTGCCCCATGAAACGTAATATTGGTTGTTCCTAATTGTTTTATTCTACGAAGGCGTTGGAATTCAGGTGTTGCAATTAAATCCCAGATTACTCGATCACGAACATGGACATATCGATGCACTGGATCTTTAAACACCTTTTCTTCATGCAGTTTTTCATCTTTGTAGGCCACAGTGTTTCAACTCGTTTCTATTCGACGATTTTGTTATCATTATATAATAGATACTCAGACGAAAAAAGACATTTTTCTGAAATGGTAAAGGAGAACAACATGAAAAAATGGCAAGAAATCATACATCATACGACATTCCGCTACATTGATCATACGAAAGAAAAATATTTTCATAACGTGTCGAATACCGCATTAACATCCTTTGCAATTGATGATGCCCTTTCGACTTCTGTAAGCTTAGCAAAGTCACCACCCAGCATGAGACTATGGGTCCACCCCAAAACAATTGTACTTGGAATTCCAGATGCACGTTTACCTTATGTAGATGAAGGGGTAAAGCTATTAAGAAGTCATGGCTATCAGGTTATCGTACGAAATTCCGGTGGGCTAGCTGTTGCACTCGATGAAGGCGTTCTAAATTTATCCCTTGTATTGCCAGGAGTGAAACATCTGTCGATTCATGAATGTTACGAAGCCATGGTTAGCTTTATTCAATACATGCTCCGGGATATAACAAATGAAATTGAGGCCTATGAAATTAGCGAATCCTATTGTCCTGGTGACTATGATTTAAGTATTAATGGGAAGAAATTTGCCGGAATTTCGCAACGCAGAGTCCGTGATGGTGCTGCTATCCAGATTTATTTAGATATTGAGGGAAATAGCCATGAGCGTGCAACTCTGATTCGACAATTTTATGATATTAGCTTAAAAGGGGAAGAAACGAAATTTACCTATCCAACTGTTAATCCAAACGTTATGGAATCTTTGTCGAACCTTACCGGACACCACTTGACAGTTCCTGACATGATAGGACGCGTTTTATCCACTTTGCAAGAATTAGGAGAAGTCGTCGAAATGCCATTTTCCGAAGATGAACTGGATGAATTTACCAAGCGATACGAACAGATGGTAAAGCGGAATGAAAAAATAGTAAAAATGCAAGAGGAAGCTTAATGAAGTTGAAATAAGCTTCCTTTTTCCATTGTATAGACATGGCCACCATCAAATGCCTGTAGATTTCCATTTTTAAAATATATTCCCGTTTGCTCATCAATACCATAGTTGTGGGCTGTATATATATCCCTTGTCATCTGTGTGAGATGTTCCTGCTCATTCCACTCTGTGAAGTGCACCGCAATTAATGTGTCTTTAATTAATCCTAGTCCTGTTCGTTTCTGATAGTGATCCCAGCCACCGTCCCGTGCAGAAATCACACATAATTCCGGACTAATTAGCGCACCTGCAGAAAATCCCGCAACAGGAATCCCCTTCTCATAAGCATTTCGTACGGCATCTGCTATTTCCGTATCTACAATACATTCCGCGTATTTAGCCGTATCTCCGCCACAAATAATGATTCCAGTACTACCTTTGATGATTCTAATCGCCTCTTCCACTGATGTAGATGGTAAAGGTAAATTGAAATATTCCACTTGACCAAAATTGGATAATCGATCCGTATAGCGGTGGATGATAGGTTCTCCACCATCTATAAAAAGGATTGCTATAGGCCCAGGTGAAGTCAATTCCACAAATTCCTTGGCAAAATTAGCAGTAAAAGGTGAACCACCACCGAAAAGAAATAAGTGCTTATCCATTCCTCTCGCCCCTGTCTCAATATTTTGAACCATTATAACATAAGAAAAAGCCTGCAATAGATATTTTTCTATAACAGGCTTTTCTCTTATTACAATGCTTGAGCAGCGGTGATTAATGCAAGGTTATAAACATCCTCTGCACTACATCCACGTGACAAGTCATTTACAGGCTTATTTAATCCTTGTAGGATTGGACCAACTGCTTCAAATCCACCTAAGCGTTGGGCAATTTTATATCCAATATTTCCAGCTTCTAGACTAGGGAAAACAAATACGTTCGCATCCCCTTGAATAACTGCATCTGGTGCCTTTTTCGCTGCAACACTCGGAACAAATGCAGCATCAAATTGGAATTCGCCATCAATTACAAGAGAAGAATCTTTTTCATTAGCAATCTGTAATGCTTCCACCACTTTTTCCGTTTCTGGTGACTTCGCAGAGCCCTTTGTAGAAAAGCTTAGCATTGCTACTTTAGGATCCACCCCGAATAATTTAGCTGTTACCGCAGACTCCACAGCGATTTCTGCTAGATCATTACTATCTGGTGTGATATTGATAGCACAATCTGCAAACACATATTTTTCATCGCCACGAACCATGATAAATACACCAGACGTTTTCTTCACGCCTTCTTTTGTTTTAATGATTTGTAGTGCTGGTCGTACCGTGTCTGCTGTTGAATGGGCAGCCCCACTTACAAGACCATCTGCTTCATTCATGTACACTAACATCGTACCGAAGTAATTTTCATCCATTAACATTTTTCGTGCATCTTCTTCTGTTGCCTTCCCTTTTCGACGTTCGACAAAAGCCTGTACCATATCGTCAAATTTTTCATAGCTGTTTGGGTCAAGAACAGTTGTTGCACTTAAATCGACATTTAATTCAGAAGCCTTTTGTTGTACTGCATCCTTGTCACCAATAACGATAGGGTTCAGTACTCCCTCCGTTCCTAGCTTACTAGCAGCGGTAAGAACACGCTCATCTAATCCTTCTGGAAAAACGATTGATTTATTTTTGCCGTTAATCTGTGATTTTACCTCATCAAATAAGTTACTCATTATCTTACCTCCAATTGTTGTATGTACTTAATATGTATCAACATGATGTAAAAGTTGCACATATCGTGTTGTTTAAACCAATTATCATCATAGTATAAAATGCCCTAGAATGAAATGAAATGACTCAGCAAGAAATCGACAATCTGGTGACAACCCTACTAAAAAACCGGTTAACCATTGATATATCAATGTTCCTCCATCATTTAATAGGAAGCCCTCTTTCATGATTATGCCATTCATTTGTGATATAGTAAACATATGAAATAGATATTACTACGAAGGAGAGATATATATGGTAGAAGCTGTCGAAACAATGGATGGATGGTATAGCCTACATGATTTCCGCACAATAGATTGGACTTACTGGAAAACTGCAACTCCAGAAGAAAAGAAAGAAGCTATTGCTAGCTTTGAAGCACTCATTACGAAATGGGATGCTGTCGAGGAAGCAAAAAACGGGTCTCATGCCATGTATAAAATTGTCGGTCAAAAAGCAGACCTCATGTTTATGTTCCTCCGCCCAACCATGGAAGAATTAAATGAGCTAGAAACAGAATTAAACAAATCTAAATTTGCTGAGTTCCTAACTCCTGCTCATTCGTACGTTTCTGTAGTAGAGCTTTCTAAATATCGCCCTGCTAAGGATGGAATCGATCCTGAAACATTACCAGAGACACAAGCTCGCTTAAAACCTATCTTACCAAAATGGGAGCATGTTTGTTTTTACCCAATGGATAGACGTCGTGTAGGAGATGAAAACTGGTACACCTTAGAAAAAGATGTTCGTGGTAAATTACTTTATGAGCACAGTAAAACAGGTCGTAAATATGCTGGTAAAGTAAAACAGATCATCACTGGTTCTATAGGTCTAGATGATTGGGAATGGGGCGTAACCTTATTCGCTCACGAGCCATTACAATTCAAAAAAATTGTATACGAAATGCGTTTCGATGAAGTTAGCTCACGCTATGGTGAGTTCGGTGAATTCTTTGTCGGCAACTTATTGAAAAAAGAAGAAATCGCTAAATTCTTGGAAGTATAAGACGAATAAAGAAGACTTTCTGTTTCGACAGGAAGTCTTTTTCTATGCGGTTTTTACAAGTTTTGATGAAAATACAAAGATTTTGTCAAAATCAGGACTGTGTCTAATATGTAGGATAATGTAGTAGAGGGATTCCCTACCCTGGCTTCAAAGATTTACCTCTTATGCGAATTGCTAATCGTAGTAGCTACCTAACAGGAAAATTATACTAGCTGAAAATTATATCAACCACAAGAGAAACATACCCATTTATCTCATCGCCAAACTTTTACTCTCTCCCCTACCTCGATC
Source organism: Ornithinibacillus massiliensis (assembly GCF_018310345.1). Taxonomy (GTDB): domain Bacteria; phylum Bacillota; class Bacilli; order Bacillales; family Amphibacillaceae; genus Ornithinibacillus; species Ornithinibacillus massiliensis. The sequence continues at coordinate 653,424 of NZ_JAGXBY010000001.1, read as the reverse complement.
CCACTATAAATTTTCTAAAAAATATCTAGGCATATCACTTCCCACCCATACATACATATAATCATAGTAGACCTTGGATAGAAATGAGGTGTACTAATGGCGGTAATATCACATAACGAGAGCGATATTGATCTATTGGCACGTCTAATACGTGCTGAAGCAGAAGGTGATGGCAAACAAGGAATGTTAATGGTTGGAAATGTAGGGGTAAACCGTGTTCGAGCTGACTGTCTTGATTTTGTAGATATAAGAAGTATTAATGATATGGTATATCAACAGCCTGGTGGCTTTGAAGCCACTATTAAGGGATATTTTTATCAGCGGGCGCGAGAGTCTGAAAAGCGATTAGCTCGCCGGACGATTCAAGGGGAAAGGTTCCATCCTGCGAGTAATGCTTTATGGTTTTTTAGACCTGATGGAGCTTGTCCAGCTCAATGGTATAACCAATGGAACAGTGGAAGGTTTAAAGCACATTGCTTCTTCGCCCCATCCGCCGAAGATTGTCCAACTGTATTTTAAATAATTTTTAGGAGGTTTTATAGAATGTCTGATCATAACAACCAAGGAAAGTCTCAACAAAATGCAAGCTATAGCCAACAACCTTATTACTATTTCCCACCAACTTCTCCAGCATTTTATCCAGCATTTCCATATCGCCAATTTGGATTCCCACAGCAACAGCCCGGTCAACAGCAACAGCAACAACAATCACCATTTATTGATGTTCCAGGAATGCTACCAGCGGAGCAATCTTACATCGAGAATATCTTACGTCTAAATCGCGGCAAAGTTGCGACCGTTTATATGACGTTTGAAAACAATCCAGAGTGGAACGCCAAAATCTTTAGAGGGGTGATTGAGGCCGCTGGTCGAGATCATATCATACTTAGTGATCCACAAACCGGGAAGCGCTACTTATTACTGATGGTGTATTTGGATTATATTACATTCGATGAAGAACTAAATTATGAATACCCTTATGGAACTAACCCAAATCTAGCTACCTTCCCACCAAGATAAACAACGATTTGCATACAACTAGTTAGCTCCGGAAATGTACTTTTCTTTCATTTATTTCCGGAGCTAATAAAGTATCATGTTATTCGTTTATCTCAGATAGAAAACTAATTAAAAGTACTATAAAAGTGGCTGGGACATAAGAATTTATCTTAAAGGAAAAACCGAATGATGAGCAAAGACCCCGCTCCGGAAATATACTTCGCTTTCCACGGGCGGCTGGTGAGGCTTCGCACTGCGGGGTCTCACCTATGCCTATCCTCCCGTAGGAGTCTAGGTATATTTCCGGAGCTAGTATCGTGTATCATTCGGTTTTACATTTAATTCTTGTAGTTATGTCCCAGCCTTTTTACATCACGTTATTTGCGAGGCGACTTTATATGCGACATCCATATAATAAATTTATACAAGGTGAACTGGTTGCAATTGGACTCGCCATAGTTTGCGGACTTATCGCATTAATACAAGGCGTTTTTTTACTTATCGTTATTTGCCTTTACCTACTAGCAGCAAGCCTTGTGTTTGACGGACTCATCGCCATGAATATGCGCAATCCAAACCACGGTGTCAAACAAATGCTAAGAGCGGCAATCCTGTTTCTATTAACCACTTTCCTATTCATTTTCTTATAGGAACTTGATAATCGTATATCCCAGTAAAATCCATCCAATTAAAAATGCTACCCCGCCAAGAGGGGTTATCATAGCGAAGGTTTTAATGCCTGTAGTGGAATAGATATATAGGCTACCTGAAAATAGGACAACCCCAATAAAGAATAACCACCCAGCCCAAGACAAGCTTCCGGACTGTAGTTTCCATCCAATTAATCCTGTTACAAACAATGCTACGGTATGGAACATCTGATATGTAACAGCCTTTTCCCATGTACGTAAAGCTTTTTCTGTTAGCTTACCTTCCAGTCCATGTGCTCCAAATGCACCAAGGGCTACAGCTAGAAAACCATTAATTACACCCAATATTAAAAAGATCTTCATCTCTTTGTACACTCCCTATTAAAAATCAAAAATCGAATCACCATTGCCTTCATCATCGAGCTCGATTGATCGTTTAAAGGTCTGTTGTGAAGTTGACTTTGCTTTTGGTGTTTCTCCTATCATTGCTTTTAATTCTTCCTCACTAATCGCATCTGTTTTTTCCTCTGTTGGTTGTGGTTGGCTTTCTGGTAAAAATAAATCACATAATAAACGTATATTTTCTATATTCTTAAGCATTTCTGGTTGGTTATGCTGATTCTGCATTGCCTGCTTTAGTTCTAGCATCATTTTCTGTAGAATCCGCTCATTTGCAACGGCCACTTGTGACACTCCTCTTTTTCTTAATCATTCTTCTTTATCATACCGAAAAGTATTACCATCATAAAGTAAAATAGACTTCTTCCAGGAAAATTAAAAAAGCCTTGAGTACCTCAAGACTTGTACTTACGTCATTAGGGAAAAGGCAAAGTTACGCACTTTGATCCTTATTCTCTTCTAAATAGCGACTAAAAACCCATTGCAAAAATTTAATCTCATCACTACTAAGCTTGCGATCTAGTTTACCTTCTATGTCTTTATGCATTTGCAAATAGTGTTTCATACGCTACTGGTCCCCTTTCGTATAAACCATCAATTATATATTACAATTTTTAGAATATATACTCAACATGTTTTTAATCAAATAGTGATTAATAACTAAAAAATAATAGATAGTAGAAAAATACAGCAATATAAAAGTACCATTCTCAGCTGCAATAACTGTTCGTTTTTACCCAGATTTCCTTCTAGCAAACTAGCTTTTTAATAAAAATTCATTTTGACAAATATATATGCGGAACTTATACTATTAACAGTGATTTAATTACTATTATTTTAATATACTAATACTAAACATATGAACAAGGTGGTTTGCCATGAAACATTCTTACACTCTCAAGGAGCAGCTAAAATTTATAATCCCCTCGCTTCTAGGTATTTTCTTTTTTATGATTCCAGTAAAAACAGCTGATGGATTTTCCATCCCGATTGCAATCTTAGCCAATTGGGTACAAGATGTGCTTGCTGGACAATTATCACTAATCATGATGATCATCATTTCTTTAACAGCATTATTAACCATTCTTGCAAGAGTGATTGGTATTGATGCTTTAGCCAAAACTCCATTTTTTAAAAAACTACTTTATGTTAATTGGTTTTGGACAATTGCTAGAGTCCTTGCAGCTGCCTTTGCTATTATGGTTTATTTTAAAATTGGACCCGAGGCAATCCATAGTGAAGATACAGGTCAATTATTATTAGATGATCTATTGCACGTATTGTTTGCCGTCTTTTTGTTTGCTGGTATTTTCCTACCGTTGTTAATGAACTTTGGACTAATGGAATTATTCGGTACACTCGCAACAAAGATCATGCGCCCATTATTTAAGCTACCAGGTAGATCCTCAATTGATGCATTAGCATCTTGGATTGGTGATGGTACTATCGGAGTTCTTCTTACTAGTAAACAATATGAGGATGGATACTATACGAAGCGTGAAGCTGCCGTTATTGGTACTACCTTTTCAGTTGTTTCGATTACATTTTCTTTAGTAGTCATTGCTCAAGTCAATCTTAGTCATATGTTTGTTCCATTCTATATCACGATTCTGATTGCCGGACTAGTTGCAGCATTAGTAATGCCAAGAATCCCTCCACTTTCACGAAAAGCGGATACGTATATTAATGAACAAGCTTCCGGGATTGAAGAAGCAATTCCAAAAGGACATAACTCTTTGTCCTTTGGTTATAAAAAGGCAGTTGATCGTGCGAAAAAAGAATCTAGTGTTTACCAGTTTGTCAAGGAAGGTAGCCAGAACGTTTTAGATATGTGGATGGGCGTTGCTCCTGTCGTAATGGCTTTCGGTTTAGTTGCCCTTATCATTGCGGAATATACACCCGTATTCCAATGGTTAGGTATGCCGTTTATTCCGATATTAGAGCTAATGCAAGTACCATTTGCACAAGAAGCATCTGAAACGATTCTAATTGGATTTGCTGATATGTTCCTGCCATCCCTTATCGGTTCATCGATAGAGGCGGAAATCACAAGATTTATTATTGCGGCATTGTCTGTTACACAATTAATCTACATGTCAGAGGTGGGGGGACTTTTACTAGGCTCCAAAGTACCAGTTTCGTTCAAAGACCTAATCGTTATCTTCCTGCTTCGAACGCTTATTACTTTACCAATTATCGTACTAATGGCACATATTATTTTCTAACTTGAAGTCAAGTGGGCATTCTACGTCAATTTGGGCAACCTCCCTAAACTAAAGCAAATAATCCCGTATCACATTATCCGTGATACGGGATTATTATTATTTCTAGAAAAAGGGGGGCTACTTATATATACGTATTAAGTTGGAAGAAAGTTTCAACAGGCTAATAACTTTTTACCATTTTTTTCATATTAGTCATATTACATTCAATTAATGGCTGACTCATCACCAGCACCGGTTTACTAGAAAGAGCTAACACGATGAGCAAGGAAACTCCGGCAAGCCCTATCACATCAAGGGGACTACTCACTTGGAAGATATCATAAGCACGGAAATATTGAATAATAAAGCCATGCAATAGATAGACATATAGCGTTCTTTCTCCTAGTTTAGTCATGCTATTCCGTTTAGTCGGAATCCACGCAAGAACACTCGCTGCCATTAAGGTTGAGGTTGCATACACTAACAGTCTTGCTACCCCACCAAATTCCGTCATTCCAAGATCAAAGTAAGATTTAGAAGCAAGCAGCCAACCAGTATTAATGTCAGGCGCAAAATATATTCCAACAGCGATGAACACCATCACCATAACCGATACTATTTTCACGCTCTTACGCTTCAACATCATTACATGCTCTTCCTTCAACCAATAACCTAACAAGAAATATGGAAAGAACACAAATGTCCTAGATAAACTAAATGAATGGCCAATTGCCGCTAAATAGCCAACTGTTATGCCAAATAATATTGCAACTAGTAAACTAGCATACGCTGGTAGCCTCTTAAATAAGATTAATAACATATGCCAACTAAATAAACTAATTAAAAACCACAATGACCAATGTGGGTAAAATATGTCTGTTAACCAATTTGATTTCCCAATTAAATAATAGTAGGAAGAATAGATTAATTGAAAGATTACATATGGAAGTAAGAGCTTTTTAGCTAAATTGATAATATACCCTTTATTCCCAAAACCTTTAGCAAAGAATCCAGATAAGAATATGAATGCTGGCATATGAAACGTATAAATCCACGTATACAGCGTATGTATCCCCGCTGAACCGTCAATATAAGGCTGGATAACATGCCCAAACACCACTAAGAAGATTAAAAGTACTTTTGCATTGTCAAAAAAGGCGTTTCGTTCCATGGCTCTCATTCCTTTACTAATTATTTCAAGCAAAATCTTAATCATTCTTTACCCGCTTCAAAACAAAAATACGCATATTCCAACACGATTTAGAGGGGTTGTTAACAACATGTAAAGACAATGAAAGATTGAAAATGGACTGTAATCTGTGTAATTAGATTAATTTGGAAGGTAGAGGGCTTTTCGGGTGGGGGACCTTTCTACGGGGTAGGGTTATCTCTCTTTGGGTCTATCTTCCTTTCGCTCGGGAGCATCTCTTTTCATTTTGGGCCTATCTTGCTTCGGGACGGGCGCTTCTCTTCTCTCTTTGGGCCCATCTTGCTTCGGGGCGGCGCATCCTGCTTTCGGATGGAGGCATATGTTTTCACTTTGGGCTTATCTCACTTCCCCACAGGCGCATCTCCTTCCCCAAGGGCCCATCCCCCCCTGCTCAAACAGAAACCCTCACCATATAAGTGAGGGTCTAACTTACTGTGCTGCTTTCTTTTTAGTGGTTCCTTTTTTCTTCTTAGGTTGTGATGGCTTTGGTTTATCCTTTTTAGCTCGATCTAATGATGCTTGTAGAGCTCCCATCAAGTCTGTAACATTGTCTGGCTTTGGCTTGTCCTTTGCAGTAGTGGTTTGGTCGGTATTTTTCTTTTCTTCAATTAATTCTACCAATGCTGTTCGGTATTCATCCTTATATTTGTCAGGTTCAAATTCAGTTGTAAGTTGGTCGATTAACATCTTAGCTGTATCTAATTCTTTTTTGGCAAGTTCTACATTTTCAGGAATATTTGGAACCTCTTTCACATCCCTAACTTCATCGGGATAATGAATGGTCTCTACAACTAATGCATTTTTATAAATACGAATGACCGCTAACTGCTCTTTAGAACGAATCATCATTTTGGCTACACCGATTTTCCCGCTTTCTTCCAGGGCTGCTCGTAATAACCCATATGCCTTACTGCCACCCTCATTAGGCGACAGATAGTAACTCTTTTCAAAGTAAATTGGATCAATATCCTCCAACTTTACAAAATCAATTATTTCTACTGCCTTATCCTCTTGCTCCTTTTTTAACTCCGCCAGATCTTCTTCGTCTAGAATAACAAATTTATTTTTCGCATATTCATACCCTTTGACAATATCCTCTGTTCCAACTTCTTTTTCACAGACAGGGCATACTTTCTCATACTTAATAGGCGACTTACATTCCTTATGAAGCTGTCTTAAGGAAACATCTTTATTCTCCGTTGCAGCGTGCATTTTTACAGGTATATTCACTAGCCCAAAGCTAATAGTTCCCTTCCACATCGTATGCATTCGAAATCCTCCCTTTTTCATAGTTTGTCGAAGTTCATGATTTTTAATCGTTGGATGATTATTTTATCATTATTTCAACCATCCTATTATGGAAGGGAGTTATTCCTATGGATGTTATGAAACCAATCGCGACAAAGGATATTCCAAAGGGTGAAGACTGGCTATATGAAGTGAAATATGACGGATTTCGCTGTGTCCTCCATTGGGGAGATAATGGCGATATTAAACTTATCAGTAAAAATAAAAAAGACCTTACTCCACAATTTCCAGAAATTATTGCTTATTGCAGGGAGAAAGCAGCAATAGTTAAAAAGCAACTTCCAGTAAGCATAGATGGGGAACTTGTTATTTTAAATAATCCATACCAGTCCAACTTCTCCCTTATTCAAAAGCGTGGTCGCTTAAAGAATAAAGAATCTATCCAAAAAGCTGCACAATCTAGACCCGCAACCCTACTGGCATTTGATTTGTTCGTATTGGCAGGATCCGACATATCTAAAAAGCCTTATGAGACTAGAAAAAGTGCATTATCATCATTCTTCGACAAAGGAAAAATATGTCGTCATGCGGGGAATCGGATTGGTTATGTGAAAGCTTTTGAAGATCCTGACGAGTTATGGAAAGTCGTCTTTAACCATAAAGGGGAAGGGATCATTGCCAAACGGAAAAAGAGTCCCTACCGCCCTGGAAAAGCTCATCAAGATTGGTACAAGATTAAGAATTGGCGATTGATACATGCTTTCCTGACGGCATATGACAGCAAAAACGATTATTTCACTGTACAGGTCTTTGATGAGGAAGCATTATATTCTGTTGGCAAATGTAAGCATGGACTACCAGATACAGATTTTGATACGGTGAAGAAATTGTTTATCGAAAATGGTAAAAAGAATGGCGTAAACTATACCCTTCCACCTGCAGTCTGTGCCGCGATACACACCTTAGATATTTACCAAGGTGAGCTCCGCGAACCAGAATTTAACCGGATTGCTACAGAGATAAAGCCAACTGAATGCACGATAGGGAGACTAGAACTGGATTTAGCTATGCTGCCTAGCGTAATTGAGTTTGCAAATACAGACAAATTATATTGGCCCGCGGTTGGTCTTACTAAAGGAAATTTCTTACGCTATATTCGCGAAATATCTCCGTACATGTTACCTTTCTTAAAGAGTCGAGCACTTACCACTATACGTTGTCCAGATGGTGTTGATGGTGAGTCTTTTTTCCAAAAGCATCTCCCCTCCTATGCACCGGATTTTATTACAGGGATTGGAGAAGGCGATGAGAAAATCATGGTATGTGATTCACTTGAATCGTTATTATGGTTTGCTAATCATGGTACATTGGAATATCATGTTCCATTCCAATTCGTAACGAGCAAGAAGCCAACCGAGATTGTGTTTGATTTGGATCCACCAAGTAGAGATGAATTTGTTTGGGCGATTAAAGCAGCTCGCATTATTAAACAGTTGCTTGATGACTTACAACTTAAATCCTTTATTAAAACCTCTGGAAATAAAGGCCTCCAAGTCCATATTCCAATTCCAGAGCAAAGTATGACATATGAAGATACCGGAGTATTCACCCAAGCAATAGCCTACACGGTAGAAAGTCAGCATCCCGATCTGTTTACTACAGAAAGAATGAAAAACAAACGAAACGGTAGGCTCTATATCGATTACGTTCAGCACGGAAAGGATAAGACATTAATTGCTCCTTATTCAACAAGAAAAACGGCAGAAGGAACCGTAGCAACACCTCTGTACTGGGAGGAAGTAACAGATGCTTTACGACCAGAAATGTTCACGATAAAAAATGTAGTAGAGAGGGTTAAACAAAACGGTTGTCCATTTCAGGATTATTTCTTAGTTGGGGAAGAGCAAAATATGGAGCTTGTGCTAAATTTAATCCAATAGTAAGCGGGATATATAGGTGGCAACTATTAACTAGTTTCCACCTTGATTGTTTCTTCTTTTCTTGTAAATCACATTCCACACCCTTAAAATTGCTCCTATCAATAGCACCATAATCGTAATAAAAATGATAGGATTTGAATTTTCTAGTTCTACCCCTTGATTCACTTTTTCTTCTTCTAACCTATTCCATTCATCAGCGCTCTTTTCCGCCATTCCGTAACTAGTTGGTAATGCAAATAGAAAAATTAGTGAAACAAGCATTGCAAAAACATTTCGTTTCAACTACACATCCATCCCTTCTTATCATTAAAATATTGAAGGTCGTATATTGTAAGGGTGGCATCATTTTTTACTATGTAAATATACTTTACTTTTCGTCTAACAAAAATAGAACCGTTCCTAGTTAATATAGGAACGGTTCTTGTTATCTTATAGTGATTTTGCTTCTTCAATCGCGGTTTTATCATTAAATACTTTACTATTAAAGTTTCCAAGTATTCTTGATGTTAACGTACCAGTAACCATTGCACCATTAACATTTAAAGCCGTACGTCCCATGTCAATGAATGCTTCAATTGAAATCAATAGACCCGCTAATCCAACTGGTAATCCCATAGAGGAAAGAACGATAAGTGCAGCAAATGTTGCTCCACCACCAACACCAGCGATTCCGAATGAGCTAAAGCCAATAATTAATACCAGTGGAACTAAGAATTCCCAAGTTAATGGATCAATTCCAACAGATGGCGCGATCATGACCGCTAGCATGGCAGGGTAAATACCGGCACATCCATTTTGCCCCATAGTCGCACCGAACGATGCGGACATATTGGCAATACCCTCTTCTACACCTAGTGCATTTTTCTGAGCAGAAACATTTAACGGAATCGTTCCAGCACTTGAACGTGAAGTAAAGGCAAAGCTTAGTACAGGTAATACTTTTCTTACATAATTTATCGGATTTAAACCAAACACACCTACTAATACTAGGTGAATAATAAACATAATGGCTAATGCTAAGTAAGATGCTAATACAAACTTACCAAGCTGTAAAATTCCTGCAAAATCTGTTGTAGCTACTGTATTCGCCATCAAGGCTAAAATACCGTATGGTGTTAAACGTAATACTAGAGTCACAATACGCATGACAACACCATATACCGCATTAACCATCTTCGTAAAGGTCTCCGCTTGTTCTGGATTTTTGCGACGTAATCCAAGAACGGCAACCCCAACAAAGATGGAGAAGATTACGACCGCAATAACAGATGTTGAACGAGCTCCTGTCATATCTAAGAAGATATTAGACGGAATAAAGTTTAAAATACGCTGTGGTGTTGTAACTCCTTCTACATCAGACGAATAACGTTCTTCCAGTGAAGCAGCACGATCTTGTTCTGCTTGCCCTGCTGTAATTTCTTCTGCATTTAAATCAAAAATAGTTGCCGCAGCAACCCCGACTAGAGCAGCTACCATTGTCGTAACAATGAGAAGTCCAATAATCCAACTAGCCATTTTACCAAGCTGCGCTGTTTTCTCAAGGTTTGTAATTGCTTGGATAATCGATATCATAACCAACGGCACAACAATCATCATTAGGAAGTTAATATATCCTCGCCCAACGATACTGTACCAATCTGTCGTTAAAGCAAGCGTGTCAGATCCACTTCCATAAATCCATTGTAATAACGCCCCTAGTACAATCCCTAATCCTAGACCTGTAAATACTCGTTTCGTAAAGGAAACATGTTTGCGTTGCATATAAACTAATAAACCAATAATAACGAGTAATACGGCAATATTTAAAATGACCATCCAGTCCATGTATAAATCCCCCTCTAATTTTTAATAAGTTATGTCTTCTACATGACTATCGCTACTAAAATTGATAAATCCGATAAAATTAGTATGACTTGAATAAGATACATCGTTTTTCACCAAGTGTCAAGAGAATGAATTCAACTATACTGACAAAAAGTAATGTAATTAGCTATTACCACTACTGGCAAAATGAAGGACACTACGCGTATACGTAGTGTCCCCCTATTTTTTATAAAATATGATATTGTAGTTCCAGATCCACATTACCTTGAATTGCTCGAGATATCATACAGCTTTTTTCTGCTTTTTGAATTAACTTTTCCAATACTTCATAATCCTTCTCACTTGCCTGGCTTGTTAATGAAACGGTAGGTCGGTGTATAATTTTTTTATATGTAAATACACCATTTGTTACATCGACAATCCCTTCTGACTCTAAAGCCATCTCTTTTAATGGTAAATTGGCTCGTTCCATCATCGCTGCTAAGGTAATAATATAGCAAGTAGCTGCGGCACCAAGCAGCATTTCATCTGGGTTTGTCCCAACACCTGGGCCATCCATTTCAGTAGGAATGGAAATCTTCGTCTTTAAATTTCCTGCGTCAATATATCCCTCACTATTTCGTCCGCCTGGCCAATCCGCTTTTAAATGAAAATGATGTTCTGCCATCTTAACTCACCTCATTATTCATTCTAACGGAATACTTCTTTAAATGAAAAAGTAATGCATAATCTCTCCTAATACAACTCCAATAATTACAATCATCCACGCAGGAGTTTTCCAGAAATACATTAGGGCGAATAAAATCGCTGCTAACGAGAAGCTCGCTGCATTTGTAATGGAGCTAGTAAAAACAGGATCATAGAATGCGGCTAGTAAAATACCGACTACACTTGCATTGACTCCTGTTAAAATCCCCTGGAAGCGCTTGTGCTTGCGCAGTTCACTTAAGAAAGGAAGTGCACCAATGATAAGAAGAAATGATGGTAAAAACATAGCTACCGTCGCAATGATTCCCCCTACAAGACCACTAATCATCGTTCCAAGGTAACTGGCAAATGTAAATAACGGACCAGGTACAGCTTGAGCCATACCATAACCAGCAAGAAATTCACTGCTTGTTACTAATCCATTCGGGACAACCTCTTGTTCTAATAACGGTAATACCACATGTCCTCCACCAAATACAATGGAACCAACTCGGAAGAATGTATCAGCTATACTTACATATTGATTGTTCATCACCTGTGCCAAAATAGGCAGTCCAATTAATAGAATGACTAATATGGCTAATGAAATAATACCTTGTTTTTTTGATATCGACATGGAGAAAGATGTTACGTTTGACACGGCATGCTTAGAAAAAAGAAAATAACCAATAATAGCAGCACCTATAATAATCGCAATTTGTATAATAGCAGAAGGAAATAATAACATGACTAACATTGCCATAACGCTAATGGCAATACGGGGCTTGTCAGGAGCCAGATTCTTCCCCATCCCTAACACAGCATGTAGTACTACTGCTACAGCTACAATTTTTAAACTTGCGATCCACGTCGCATCTCCTAAGGAAAAGGATTGGAATGCTAATGCAAACAGGATTAAGACGAGAACAGATGGCATCGTAAATCCGAACCAAGAAACAACCCCCCCCAACAATCCACCACGCAACATTCCAATAGCAATACCGACCTGGCTACTTGCCGGTCCAGGAAGAAACTGGCATAGCGCAATAATATCGGCATAGGTCTTATCATCAAGCCATTTTCGCTTGTCAATATATTCATTTTTAAAAAAGCCTAGATGTGCCACTGGTCCACCAAAAGAAGTGAGTCCTAGCTTTAAGGAAGTTCCAAATATCTCTAATAATGAATTTCTCTTCATCGTTACCTCCAAACGTTTTATTTTTTCTAAGGTAACATATTCTACCCGAATTCCGCTTCAAATTTACTTAAAATTTACAAAGTACAAGTAACGTGAAACTATTCAGCTACCAATTTCGTAATATAATTACCTTCCAATGAAAGGAGTATTCCTTTGAATAACGTACTGGATTCTTATAAACAAACGTTTGATTTACTCAAACGCCATATGAAGTGGAAAGTATCGGACAAGCGAATTCTCATGACCATTTCCTCTATATATGTTCTTAATCAAAAAACACTAGATGTGGACCGTTTTCTCCAATTAGCAGATGCCATCAAAAAGAAAGCAGGTCTCTTCTCTAGCATTCGCTCACATCCAAGATTTACGACAGCTGCTATGCTAGATGTGAAACTAGAAAGGCCGGAGGATAAGGTCGATCAGCTTCATGAACTTTACGATTTATTTAGAGAAGCAAGATTTGGGAGTGGCGTATTCACTTATATTGCAGCAACCATTTTATTAACCAATGGACAGCTAGATCCAAGAGTAACCATTCTGCATGCTAAAGAAATTTATGATGGAATGAAACGTGAGCATGCCTTCTTAACAACAAGTAGTGACTATCCAATGGCAACACTCCTTGCGTTAGAAAATAGAACAGGTATTATTCAGCATATTGAAGATTTCTATAACGAACTTCCCAAACATGGATTCCGTAAAGGTAATGACTTACAATTCCTAAGCCATATATTAGCTCTTAATACAGAGGCTCCTAAGCATGTGCTAATTAATCGGGTCATCCATGTCATGGATTCTTTTGTTCAAGCACACATAAAAGCAAAACAGATGTATTATCCAATTATCGGAATGCTCGCATTACTCCCTCCAGAGGAATATGATATAAGACCGATTCTTTCCCTTTATGAGGAATTGAATTCGGAAAAGGAATTTAAATGGTATAAAGATATAAATCTGATACTAGCTGCGAGCTTCTTTATGAATGAAAAAATAGAGAAAAACGGGTTAGCTGAAACGAGTTTAAGTACAATTCTTGAGGCAATCTTACAAGCACAACAAGCCGTGATGATTGCAACCGTTACCGCTACTGCAGCTGCAAGCTCGAATAATAGTGGAAATTAACATAAAAAAGTCCTCCGCTCAACTTTGAACGGAGGACTTTTTTATCCCAATTCTTTCCTTATCACAACATCTATCTAAGAGATAATCTCATTAATCACCTGATTTATTCTCTCTTTAAACACTCCTAATGTTTCTTCACTTTCTGATAGACTTGCACCACATGTTCCAAAATAGCATTTAATTTTGGGTTCTGTTCCAGAAGGTCTCAGACATACCCAGTTATTGTTTTGCAAAATAAATTTCAATACATTCTCTTGTGGGAGCTCTATAGTTTCTATTTCTCCTGTAGATGTGATATAACGTTCACTTACAAGGTAGTCCTCCACTTGTTCCACTCTATACCCTGCTATTTCCTTAAACGAATTTTCACGAATGGTATTCATAATAAGGGCTATTTTTTCCGTACCTGCCATTCCTTCTAGGGTTAGGGAAGACATTCCTTCACGATAATAGCCATGCTTTTCGTATAATCCATCTAGTGCATCAAGCAATGACTTCCCTTGCTGCTTCCAATAGTAAGCCATTTCACTAGCCATTACTGCTGCTTGAACCGCATCCTTATCGCGGGTGAAACTACTTATTAAATAGCCGTAGCTTTCTTCATATCCAAAGGCAAATGCCTCACCTGTCGAATCAAATTGATGAATTTTCTCACTAATATATTTAAATCCAGTTAGTGTGTTGATTGTTTTCACACCATACGATTTCGCTACTGCCTGTCCTAGCTCCGATGTTACGATTGTTTTTAATAAACGATAATTAGATAATAGTACTTTATTAGTATGAGATAAAATATAATCCACTAAGAGAGCTCCTAGCTGATTCCCTGTAAGTACGGTATAATCTCCTATTTCATTTTTAACCGCAACACCTAAACGATCTGCATCAGGATCAGTCCCTAATAGAATATCTGCATCCACCTTTTTCCCAAGTTCAATAGCCATGGAGAATGCTTGATGTTCTTCAGGGTTAGGAGACGCTACTGTTGAAAATTCTGGATCGGGCTTTGCCTGTTCCTCTACTACGGATACATTCGTAAACGCTAGCTGTTCTAATCCTTTCGTAACCAAGCTGTATGCTGTTCCATGTAGAGGTGTAAATACAATATTTAAGTCTTTTTCTTGCTTCACTTCCTCAACTGGAAGCTTGGTAATTTGTTTAAGCTGTTGCAAATAGGCATTATCTACTTCTTCATCAATCCATATTAATAATTCTTGTTGCTCTAAAACTTCCTGTTCAACAACAGGAATTTCTAGTTCGTTTTCTATTTGTTGAATGGCCTCGATTATTTTATTTGCTTCATTCGGGACCATTTGTCCACCATCTTCGTTATATACCTTAAAGCCATTATATTCAGGTGGGTTGTGACTTGCCGTAATCATCACGCCTGCTGCTGTCCCTAAGAAGCGAACAGCGAACGATAGAAGCGGAGTAGGTCTAATTGTTTTAAATACATAGGTTCTGATTCCAAACACACCAAGTGTTTTAGCTGTTTCAATAGCGAATTCCCGTGACATATACCGTGAATCATAGGCTACCACGACACCACGGTCTTTGACATTTACTACATTATTTAATAGATATTCCGCTAATCCGTGTACTGCCTTACGAATGGTATATATATTCATGCGGTTAGTCCCAACACCTAATACACCACGGATTCCACCGGTTCCAAATGTTAGTTCCTTATAAAATGCATCTTCTAATTTTTCTTGATTCGTTTGTAAGTCATCTAGCTCTTTTTTTAATTGAGAATCTAGGGATTGGAAAGCATTCCATTTCTCATAGACTGACTTCCAGTTCGTCATTGTCATAAGCCTCCAGCACTATAATATGTTCAAATTTTATCATAAAATCTAGTAATAATCTAATTGCTCTTTTTTTCGTTTATTTCTGTTATTATTAGGAAAGAATGATAGATAAGAAGATGTAATTTCCTAATGCGAAAAAGTTCGAATTATTATATGATTACCCTATACAGGTAGAAAGTGTGATGAATATGTTTAATAAACGTTGGTTTCAGACTCTTGTTGGTTTGATTCTAGTATTTCTATTAATCTATCTTGTGTATTTAACCCGGTTCATCTTTGATCCTGTCCTAAAGTATATTGGGGCAGTAGGATTTCCACTAATTGCAGCTGGATTACTCTACTATTTAACTAGACCAATTATGAAACTCCTCATTCGATACAAGGTACCAAGAATTCTTTCTATTCTATTAGTATTTATCATACTGATTGCAGTCGTTTATTTTTTCACGATTTTCATTATCCCGATTGCACAGGATCAATACGCTAGATTCGTTGACAATATCCCGATCATGATGAAGGGTGCAGAAGATGTTATTCGCTACGTTCAAGCAAACCAAAGTATCATTCCAATAGAAGTATATGAAACCATGGATAATTTCATTGATAATATGCAAACATATATTGAAGGCTTTATGACTTTCTTATTCAGTTTTATTAGCCAGTTAATTGGGTTTGTCTTCGTCCTAGTCTTAGTCCCATTCTTCCTATTTTTCATGTTAAAGGATGGGGAAAAATTCGTACCATTTGTGACGAAAATTTTTGCCGACAAAAAGGCAAACAACCTACGTAATTTGTTACGAAAGATTGACCACACCTTATCAGCTTACATCCAAGGACAATTGCTAATCAGTCTAAGTATTGGGGTAATGCTATTTATTGGTTATTTAATTATTGACTTAAATTACGCTTTATCGCTTGCACTATTCGGAATGGTTATGTGTGTTGTTCCGTTTGTAGGACCATTTATAGCGGTTTTACCGGCATTGATTGTTGGGGCATTCGAAGATCCAATGAATATCGTTTGGATTTCGTTGATTATGATCATCGCACAACAAATAGAAGGCAACTTTATCTCACCGAATATCATGGGGCATGTCTTACGAATTCACCCCTTAACGATTATTACAATTATTCTAGCAGCAGGTAGTATTGCTGGCTTTATTGGTATTCTAGTAGCTGTTCCATTCTATGCAGTCGTTAAGGTTATCATCATGCATTTCTATGAAACTTACCAGGATACTAGGAAAAATAAAGAGGATGCATTGTTATAGAAAAACAGCGACGGGCTATGTCGCTGTTTTTTATCGTATGATTGCATATTTGATTGCCTCAATCCACTCCACAAACCATTATTCAAAATGGTACTCCACGGACTCCCCGATGTCGTAATAGCCGATTTTTCGGTAAATACTGTTTGATGTAGGATTAGCTAAATCGGTATACAAGCTACAAAATGTATACCCATCATCTAGCAGTTTTTGGGATAGCGCTGCTACTACGCTGGTTGCATGGCCTTTTCGCTTATATTGATCCGGAGTGAAGACAGCATTAATCGTTGCACCGTTTTTGGTTTTTCGCGAGTTATTTGCCATCGATACAACCTCCCCGTTTACTCTCCAAAGGTAAAGGGACTGATTTTGGATATAGGTTCTCGCCATGCTATCTGCTCGTGATTTAGAAATGGGCACATTGGCTTGTCCACCAAATTGGTATAGCCATTCTCTTACGATAGACAAATGTGCGTCAGTCGCTAGAATAAGTTTTCCTTCTGGATTTGGTGTGACCTTCACTTCGTCCAATTGATAGATTAGTTGTTTCATATGTATTGTTGCTTTTTTCCCAGATAGTTCCTTCCAGAGGCTTACAAATTGATTCGCTTGCTCACTTCGACCAAGAACACCTGGAACAGGATATTTATGTCGGTATAGATAGTGAACGATAGCTGGAATTACTTGTTCAGTTGGACCATCTACACTGGGAAGAATCCATTTATTTGGAGGAGTTTGCATAAAAGCATAAATAGGTTCTCCATCTTCTTCCACTAATCCTAATCGAATACCGTCCGAGAATACGCCGATTGTTTCTTTTCCTCTTTCTAATAAGCCTAACATTAAGTTATTGAGTACTTCCTGATTTAGCAACAAGTCCTCTACACGTTCTAGATAACGCTTGATGGAAGACTCTAATCGTACTTTCATGCATTACACCCCTTTATATGATAATTTAATTTATTTTACATCAATTTATTGTTTTGTAAAGGTCTACACGATAAACTTAACATAAGGGGTGAATGATGATGACAAAAAAAGAGCTTTACGATAAATTAGATGAGCTTAAATCGGATTATGTTCGAATTCAAAGCGATTTAGATAAATTAGTGTATGTTCGTGGCAGAGCTTCTTCTGCTCAGGAGCAACTTGTACGTATTGAAGAGGAAATTGCCGAGGTTTATAAAAAACTAGAAGCATTTGAATAAAGCTTATATAAAAGCACTGTAAATTGTGATATCTACAGTGCTTTATTTGATAAATGCTACCACTTAAGCTAGACAAAAAAAACTATATCTTATCCTTCATTAGTCAATCTAGCTTGGATCTTTGCTTTTTCTTTATTTGGTGGCATTAGACTAACAATGATGTCTCCAGCACTTGGTACGGTGCGCATTTCCTCAGAGTAATAATTAATTTTTCCTGATGGTTTGATGATATAGAGGAATACTGTCTCCTCATCCTTTTCATCTAGGTATTGCTTATAAGAGTATTGCTCCGTAATCATCGTTTGACGGAATACAAAGCCACTATCTACTTTTTCTATTAAATCCTCTAAATTGACTTCGTGTTTGAATAAAATCCTACCACCAACTTTAGAGACAATTTCCGTTGATTTAGAGACTTTATCATATGGGCTTACCTTAAAGACATTCGTACGGCCATATTCCGGCATAAACGTTGTACAAACTAACGCATTATATGAATTACTATCCGTAGCAGCAATTAAATACTCATATGGAATGGTGTCTAAATGGTGTTCTGTCTGCTCGGATAGGAATTCCTCATGATAAAAAGGTACTCCCGCTTCACGAGCAAGCTTCAATTTCTGCCAGGAACGATCTACAATAATAATAGGTACATTCACTTTTGCCAGCGACTTGGCAAGTTCTACGGTAAACTTATTACTTCCTACAATTAATGTTCCTGGTCTACCTTCCATAGAAAGATTTAATCGCTTCGCAAGCCAGCCAATCGAAAAGCCATGGGCGATAACCGTAAAGAATACCAGACCAAATGTTAAGGTCGTTAGAATTTCCGCATCCTCATAACCAGCATCTAACAATATCGTAGCGAAATAACTAGATACGGTTAAGGCAACAATCCCCCTTGGGGCAATCCATCCGACTAGTAATTTTTCATTAAATGTCAGTCCTGTTCGGAATGTGGAAAGAAAAATAGATAACGGTCGAACTAAGAACATCATTAATAGAACATACCCAATGATATTTGGACTAAAAATTTCCAAAATCGTATCGATTTGCAAGGATGCTGTTAGCATGATAAAGATTGCTGAGATTAATAAAATCGAAATATTTTCCTTAAAGTGACGCATATCAGCAACCGAGGAAATCCCCATATTCGCAAGCGTGATTCCCATTGCCGTTACAGATAATAATCCTGTTTCATGCATAATTTCATCAGCTACGGTGAAACAAAGAATGACAACTGTGAACACGGCTGGCGATTTTAAGAACTCTGGTATATGCCCTCTTTCAAATATAAAGCCAATTGCCCGTCCGCAAAGCCAACCGAAAACCGCAGCAAACATAGAAGCCGCAAAGAACATAATTAACGCTGTTCCATCCGGGTCATTCGCAGTTAGATAAACAATTATCTCGAAAGCAAAAACAGCGAGTAATGCCCCAATTGGATCAACAATAATTCCTTCCCATTTCAAAATCTTCGCTGGTCTCGGTTTTAATTTTGCTTGACGAAGCAGAGGCATTATAACGGTTGGTCCCGTAACAATGAATAAACCACCAATTACAAAGGCAACAGCCCAGGATAAACCGGCTATATAATGTGCTGTTAACGATCCAAGAATCCACGCAATAAAGGCCCCGACAGTGGATATTCTAAAAACTGGTTTCCCTAATCCCCGTAACTCTTTAAAGCTTAAATTTAAACTACCTTCAAATAGAATGATGGCAACAGCAACAGATATGATCGGACTATAAAGACTACCAAAATCTTCTTCCGGATTTATAAAACCAAATACCGGGCCAATGAGAAGTCCCGTAACGGCCATGACTACAATTGCTGGCATCCGAAAACGCCATGCCACCCATTGCGAGCCAATACCTAGAAAGAAGATTAACATAACTTCAAATAATAATGATGGTACCATTCGATGCCCCCTATTTTAAAATATAAGGTCATTCTATATTCCCTATAAATAAAAGTAAACTATTATATATTATTTTGAATTAGAGAAATAGAATGCAGAACTCTTCGAGAAAATAATTTATTCATAATACCAGACTCCAACGTAACACATATGTAACTTTTCTCCTTTTCAGTTATGAAAACATCACTTATTCGTAATAATAACCTACTAGAATTAGTATTTACCAATTCGATTACCTTATCAATTTATGTTAGGATAAATGATGATGAGGAGGAAAAATATGATACTAGAGCAAGAAAAGATTCTCAAAACATATTTTGGTTATGAATCCTTTAGACCTGGTCAAGGGGAAGTAATCGAGCGAGTAACCAATACGACGAACACGCTTGCTGTTATGCCAACTGGTGGTGGTAAGTCAATTTGTTATCAAGTCCCTGGCCTAGCGCTTGACGGTACAGCTATTATCATCTCCCCGTTAATTTCACTAATGAAAGATCAAGTAGATTCTCTCCTAGCGCTAGGTATTCCCGCAACCTTTATTAACAGTTCATTATCAACGGAAGAACAGGAAAGCCGTATGAATGAAATTGCCGATGGACGGTATAAATTTATATATGTTGCACCAGAACGGTTCGAATCCAATGGTTTTATCCATGTCATTAGAAGGATAAAAATTTCACTTGTTGCGTTTGATGAAGCCCATTGTATCTCCCAGTGGGGACATGATTTCCGTCCAAGCTATCGCTCAATCGTTCCTACCTTAAAACAAATCAGGAATATCCCTGTTTACATGGCACTAACAGCAACGGCAACGGAGGAAGTAATTTCTGATATTCAGGAACTATTACATATAGACAATCAGAACGTAATTAACACTGGATTTGCCCGTGATAATTTAGCCTTTCATATCGTCAAAGGAAAGGACCGTACAAGCTATATTCGTGCCTTCTTAGAAGAACATCAAGATGAGTCTGGCATCATCTACACTGCGACACGGAAGCAAGCAGACACACTGTATGATCAGCTTTCAAGCCGTGGAATAGAAGTAGCAAAATATCACGCAGGTATGTCAGAACATGCTAGGAAGCAAGCACAAGCTGCCTTTATTCATGACGAAAAACCGATTATGATTGCCACTAATGCTTTTGGAATGGGGATTGATAAATCCAATGTTCGCTACGTTATCCATTATTCGATGCCAATGAATATTGAATCCTATTATCAAGAGGCCGGCAGAGCTGGTAGAGATGGTGAAGCAAGCGACTGTATCTTGCTCTTTTCACCGCAAGATATCCAACTGCAAAAATTCTTAATTGAGCGTTCCTTAATGGATGATGCTGCGAAGCAAAATGAATATACAAAACTTCAAGCAATGGTCAACTACTGCCACACCCAAGTTTGTCTAAGCAGTTATATATTGGGTTATTTCAAAGACAAATCCCCACATAAAAACTGCGGCAGATGCAGTAACTGTGTAGAAAAACTAGAAAAGACTGATATAACAGAGGAGGCACAAATGATTCTCTCCTGTGTAAAACGAATGGGTGAACGTTTTGGGGTTAGTATGACTGCAAAGGTATTAAAAGGATCTAATGACAAAAAGCTTCGCGAATTTAGATTACAGTCATTATCCACTTATGGATTATTATCCGCTTATACAGAGAAAGAAATTACGGAACGAATTCACTTCCTAGTAGCAGAGCAGTTACTATCAACTGAACAGGGGAAATTTCCAACTTTAAAACTAAACCAACATTCAGTGGAAGTATTAAAAGGCCAAAGAACCGTGGAGATGTATACTGCGCCAATCCCTACTGGTGAAGAAGATGATTATTACAAGGACTTATTCGAGGAGCTACGTGCTCTCAGAAAAGAGATGGCAGACGAGCTCAATGTCCCACCTTATGTGCTATTTTCTGATGCTACGTTAAAAGAGCTGAGCAGGTATTTCCCAGATACAAAGGAAGATATGCTTGAAATTAAAGGTATTGGTGAGAAAAAGTATGAACAATATGGTGATGCCTTCTTGTCAGTCATTCAAAAGTGGCGTATTCACCATCCCGAAGCGAAAACTAGAGTGAAGATTTCTGGTGCTTCTCCTTCACCTAAACCAAAGAAAAAAGAAGAAGAAGGCCCAAGTCATTTAGTTAGCTACAAACTATTCCAATCTGGAAAATCTATTAAAGATATCGCAACGATTCGTGAAATGACAACGATGACCGTTGAAAACCATTTATTTAAGGCCTTTCAAGAAGGCTATCCGATTGCTTGGAATATATTTTTCAATGCAGAAGAAGAAGCAACAATTCTAGCAAAAAGAGAAGAAATCGAAGAGCCAAAACTCAAACCTTTAAAAGAAGCATTGCCTGATGGCTATGATTATACAAAAATAAAGGCTGCTTTGGTAAAGAATGGACTTATGTAAACATCTTTTAAGGATAAGACAAAAACCGTTTCAATCAAAAGGAAAATCGAATGGCTAGACACCATCGCTCCACATAATATGTACGGTTATTAGCAATCAAACTACTACTGAACGAGCTTTATAGACCTGTACCAGGGATGGTCATTCAGTAGTGCTACTAGCAGACATAGAAGTATCATAGGGGGCGTCCTTTTTCATAAGGAGATTGTACGCCACTCGGTTTTCCACTACATCCTTTTCATTGCATCTTCTTTAACACCCTAGATCATGTTCAGCCAATAGTGCTTATATTTATATTGAGAAGGTTCCTATTATAAAGCTAAGCAAGATTTTTCTAGTTCGTCTAAACATATGCTTAACCTATTGTTAATCATGTCCTTATCCCCCATTTGTTGGCGTATTTTATAGTTTAAATCGTTCCCATTCAAGATTTCGTAGTGCTCATACGTCTCTAATAAAACCCATAAAATATATTCATACTTTATCGACCGAATCAACCAAGTATCACCGCTTGTGTATCCCTTTATAAAACCGTCTCCAATATATCTCATTGTACTTGCGTTTTGCAGATATCCACTACTCCGATACCTCGGGGCAGTCGAATAAGCTGGAAGAAGAAATTTATAACAAAAAACAACATAACCTGCATATTTCAAGTCGAAATCTAACCTTGGAAATGGGTCAATTATCGAAACATTGTCTGAATGTACTATCATATTTTCTGGTGTTATATCTTGATTTACTAATGCTATCTTCTGCTGATGATTACGACGGTCTTTAATGATGTCTATCACCTTATCCACAACATTGATCTGATCGAATTGTAAATCTGCTCTAGTCAGCTTCTCCAATACACTTATATACTGGTCGTTATCATCTTGCCAAATTTGATTGACATCCTGTTGTACTTTACCTTCCAGTTTTTCCCCATTCCACTGCAACGCACCAAATCCCTCTAAACCCGTAGTTTTACTGTGCATCGACCGAAAGAAATCTCCTAACTTTTCCCCTACTGAAAAAGCATCATGATGACGTAATCTTTGAAGTGGCACTCCTTTTCCCATATAAGATTCGACTGTAAATACGATAGATTCGTCTAAAAAGTAATCAAAAAACGATGGACAAATCCCATCACAACACGCATTAGCATTCTGATAGTAAATTTTCGTAGATTCGTATTCAGAAATCAATGCATTCTCTTCATAATCTTGTACGGCCCCATATGCTTCCTTCTTTTTGATTCTTAATACAATATCTGCTGCTAGTGCCCTTTCTACTTTATATACATCATGCCAAGCACCTTCACCAATTTTTGAAATATGGTTTTTCGGTATATTTTCTAACGATAATTTTTGAATCGCTTGTATAACATCATCGCATCTCATTGCAATACTTTCTCCTTTATAATTCTTAATCAGCTTGTCCTAAATATCTTACATCCAATTCAAGCTCTTTCACTGTCTTATCCAGATAAACATTATAAGCCTTTGCATTAGGTCTTGAACTTACAATTTCTCTTAATTCTTGATTGATAAAATGAAGCGCTACACCATCATCCGTAGCAATACCAGCTTTCATTTCCCCTTTGCCTACAAGCTGTTGGTATGAAGGTCTACGATTTGTTTCTCCATCATAATGTGGGCAATTACTTCCACTAAGGAAACCTAAACAATTTATTTGTTCCAGTTTACCACCATAGGAATCGGTCACCCCTTCTTCAAACCAGCAAATAGAACCTGCACTGACACCAGCTAAAACTATACCTTGCTCCCAAGCCGTTTGTAATATAGTATCAATTCCCCATTCTTTCCATAATACAAGCATATTCTTGGTGTTTCCTCCCCCAACATAAATGATATCTTTTTCTAGTAAATAACTTTGCAAATCTCTGGTTTGCGGTTTAAATAGGGAAAGGTGAGAGGCTTTACAGTTTTGCTTTTCAAAGAAGCTATAAAACCTTGCTATATAATTATCTGAATCCCCACTAGCTGTGGGAATAAAACAAATTTTAGGGGTTGTTTTACCTGACTGATGAAGGATATATAAATCTAGCAAAGGATTATCTGGCTCCATCGAAAATCCTCCACCTCCAAGAGCTATTACTTGTCTCATCTTTCCACTTCCTTTATAACGGATTTTTAAAGAAATTAATCTACACCCCTATTTAAATGGATTTCGAAAAAGCCATTATTATTTTCAAAGGAGTTAATACTTCTGATAAATATTAACTCCTCCTATTACTAATCCTTATCGATATTTACTTCAATCGCTTCAAAAGATTGTCTGTAATCCTCGATATAGCCTGCTAATTTATTCCTTAGATTCAAGAGCCACTCTGGATAACCTTGTGATTCTATAATGTCCACGGATCTAATCAGTATGGCAAAACTGTTTATGTGGTGCATTCTTTCAAATTTATCCGCTTCCTTCAGAATGTTTTCATCTAATTCTGTCTTACTTTTATATCCACGAATAAATTCTCTTATAATAGGAGAATTACTATCAAATTCCCCTACATCCCTAAGGGCATAAATAATATCTGCGATAAACCAATGACTCGTACTGTCATCGAAATCGAGCATATTCATCTTTTCATTATCAAAAAGAATATTATCCAATTCAAAGTCATAATGAATGAGACCAACATTTTCTTTCGCCAATGGTAACCTCTCTGCCCAACTTTGTAATCGTTCTAGCTCTTGATGGGCTGATAGTTCACTTGCAGGAATAACCTCCTCTGCGACTTGAAATCGATCTCTCCAACTTGGACGATTTTCCAGCAGGTGATCAGGCATATTTTTCAAAGTAGCATGAAGCTCACCTAATGCTTGGCCCCATTTATAAATCTGGACATCCGTCAATTCTTCTAGTTCGTAATGCTGTCCTTTAAGTCCTTCAAACACAACGCAATGAAAGGTTCCCCATTTTGTTTCGACAACTTCAATATACTTTTCATTTCTAGATAACATTGGCTGAACAACGTTTAATGTGTGTTCCTTTAAATATGCAACAATTTTCAGTTCTGCCTCAATTACTTTAATATCTCTTTCTGAGGAATCATTGAACCTTAAAAAATATGGCTTACCTTCTCTTTGGAATATAAAAATGAAATTTGCACTGGCCCGTAAAAAATATACCGTTCCTTCATCATAATGCCATCTTGTTAAGATTTCCTCTGCCAATGGACTTCTCCATTCACTGTCCACGGTTTCGACAACTTTCATCATACTGCTAAGTTTCATCATAAAAATACTTCCCTTCCATAGAATATTGACAACAATATTCAACAAGCTTATAGGGAATTACGAAAATGAAAAGGAGAACCAACTTAAAATATGGCTCTCCTTGATTCTTTTCCATTTCCTTGTGAAAAGCCCCTCAAATCTTTTCCGTCCTAAGGGCAAACTATTACTTATCATTAAGAGGTAAGGACGAAGAAAGACCAAACTTATTGAATTTAGCAAACATCGACCTCACCCCTTCCGCTTTAAGTTACTTGTATTATATACTATAACCTTCCATAAAACAATGAATTTTCAAATTATTTTCTAATCCATTTTCTTTCATCTAACGAACAACCCACTTCTAATTTTCAACGATTAGATGTATAATATAGAAATTACTTTAAAGGGGTGGTTCTGTGAAAAGGTATATTGCCCTGTTCGTCCTGTTAACCGTAATGGGTCAATTTTATTATGCTCATGCAGTTTTTAAACACGAGAACCCGATTCTAGTCCAAGAATACGATACCCCAACATCTTCTACTTTAGATAATTTTTTCCCAGTAACTGGGGATGGAAAACTAAAGATTACGTTCCTGTTCCTGGGGACTATCCTAGTAGTAACCTTTATCTTTGTATTCTCGTTTAATCGACTTGTTCAATTCGTTAAAAGACGAACAGTATTATGTCCTATTTTTTATCAATCTAATTATTTAATCTCTACTTCTTTGAAAATCAGCTAAGTTATTTTCAAAGGAGGGTGAAAGCGATGATGGTCGCACGTTTCATTATGATGGGAATCTTTTCATTTACTGCGGTAATGTTATTGTCTTACCAAGGTACTGAAATTTTCCAAGCCTTTATGGATACTTTTCGTAAAAGTTAACATAATGGCTATGTAGAATATAGCCTAAAATCAATTATCCCGTATCACGTAAAATGGTGATACGGGATTACTTGTATTCGCTCATCCAGTTTAAAATAGACAACATTTTGTCCTACTTCGCTAAAATTCTTTTATCTTAACGGCCCTCGTTGCAATAAAGGTCTTAATATAATTATCTAGCATTCTTCGACCACCAAAGTCGTCTTCATAAAAGCCTGTGATGACAAATCCAGCATCTATCTGTCCTTGAATTTGATCTTCTAATGTATGACCAAATTCTAGTGCACGTTTAGTTGCACGATATTCTGCGAGTTTTTCATCTGATAAAACCTCCAAATCAGAGTATGGAATTTTGTGACGGACTACTAGATTCCCCTTGTCTTCCTCCTCTTCATCGAAAATATAAAGCAAAGGATTGGTAATTCCAGCGATTAGAACGCCGTTATTCTTCAACACTCGATAGGCTTCCTGCCAAACCGGTAAAATATCATCGACAAACACATTCGAAACAGGATGTACAATCATATCAAACGTCTCATCCGCCAAAAAGTGGAGATCTAACATGCTCCCTTGTATGGTAGTTAGCTTAAGCCCGTCACGCTTTGCCACTTTTCTATCCTGTTCTAGCTGTTTCTCTGATAAATCGACTACAGTTACGTCAGCCCCAGCTGCCGCTAAAACCGGTCCCTGTTGTCCACCACCAGAAGCTAAGCATAAAACCTTTAATCCATGCAGTGACTCAGGGAACCAATGGCGTGGTACCCTTTTAGTTGTCGTTAAATAGATTTCAACTTCTCCATTCTTACTTTTTTCTATAATCTCTTTACTCACTGGCATTGTATAGGTAACGCCATCCTCCACTTTCTTATCCCAGGCCATACTGTTCTGATTTAAAATATCCATTTGTTCGTCTCCTTTTTAATGAACTCACTTGCTTTAGAAAGGTATGCTTCATTTATTTATGGTTCTTTCCACGAATATGTCAGGTTGAATCCCAACTATATGTATGATCAGCATGTAAGAATTCCATTCCGGTAAATAGACCCGTTACATTAACCACCTTTTTACTACCATTAACAGGGAAGAAAAATATGATCGTTACCACTACGACTACAATGATTAACAACATCATCATATATCGTTTATATTGCTTCATCTTATTGACCCCTTTTATACGAAGAATTTACGACCTCCTTTTCATACGAATATCACACATAAAGGTTTCAATTTTACAAAAATTCACTCAATCATTATAAAACAACAAAAAAAAACTGCTACACCTCGTGTAACAGTTTGATAAGCTATTTAGTTACCTTTCATATCTAATGCCCAAGTACCACCACGGAATACTGGCTCCGTTGTACCATCGAATTTAACGCCATCGATATCTAACTCTTTAGAGCCAAACATAAAGTCAACATGTGTCAAACTATCGTTAACACCATGCTTATCCAGTTCTTCTTCAGACATAGCTGATCCACCTTCAATATTCGTTGGATAAGCTTTACCTAAAGCGACATGACAGGATGCATTTTCATCAAATAATGTGTTATAGAAAAGTAATCCAGATTGTGATACAGGTGATTCATGCGGTACTAATGCAATTTCCCCTAATCGGCTTGCACCTTCGTCTGTATCTAATAAATGTTTCAGGGTATCTTCCCCTTGCTCTGCTTTAAAATCAACTACTTTACCATCTTTGAAAGTCAATGTAAAGTTATCAATTAAACTTCCACCATAGTTTAAAGGCATTGTACTAGAAATAGTTCCATTAACACCATATTTATGCGGCATGGAGAATACTTCTTCTGTAGGCATGTTCGGATTGAACGTAATTCCTTTTTCAGAAACCGCGGATCCACCTTTCCAAATATGCCCTTCAGGAAGCTCCATTTCTAGGTTAGTACCCGGTGCTTTGAAAATAAGCTTCTTGTAATTCTTCTCATTTAAAATTTCTCGAGCTGTTTTTAATGTTTCATTATGTGCATCCCATGCTGCGATTGGGTCTTCTTGATCCACACGCACGATTTTCACAATAGCTTCCCATAGACTTTCTATTGCATCTTCTTTTGATTTATCAGGGAAGATTTTTTGTGCCCAATCCCCTGTAGGTATCGAGATAATTGTCCATGTAATCTTATCATTCATGGTATATTTACGGAAATTAGACATTGCTTGTGCAGCAGCTTTATTTGCCTTTGCTACACGGGTTGGATCAACATCTTTGAGCAAATCTGGATTAGTCGAACGGATGTTTAACACCGCCGCACCGTCTTCTGCAAATGAATCATGGAGCTTCACTTTCCACTCCGGATAATCCGCGATTACTTCATCTGGTGCATTTTCAAATTTCAATAAGGTTAGTTCATCGTCTACCCAGTTAATATGTACATCTTTTGCGCCTAGTTCATATGCTTTACGGACAACCAATTTAGTGAAGTCTACCCCTTCAAGTGGCGCATTAATCATTAAGGCTTGTCCTTTTTGTAAATTAACGCCAGTACGTAATGCTAACTCTGCGTATTTTTCTTGTATTTGTTGTGATACCATGTAATAACCTCCAATTAGTAATTATTGAGATAATGCTATTATTTCACAAATTAAGAAAATAGCCAACTACATGAGTTTATATTCGGGTAGGATTTTTCTGGAAGTTAGTAGAGACAAAGATAGTATCTGCATGTATAAGAAAACGAATTTTACACGTTGAAAAGGTTGTGATACAATTTATTTAGTTACTTTTTGTAAGCTAATGAATTGTTTCGATTCCATAAGAGTGAGGTGATCCTATGAGTGAATTATGTCCACGCTTCGAAAAAGCTATGCAGATTATAAGCAAACGTTGGGTTGGATTAATTCTTTTCGAATTATTAGATGGACCAAAACGTTTTTCCGAAATGGAATCGAATTTACCGATAAGTGGAAGATTGCTTTCTGATAGACTTAAAATGCTTGAAAAAGAGGGCATTGTAATACGTCATATATATTCTGAGTTTCCTGTTCGTATTGAATACTCACTATCCAAAAAGGGTGAGTCATTACGCCCTGTTATTCAAGATATTCAAAATTGGGCTAATGATTGGATTGCAGAAGAAGAAGTTAACTAGAGGGAAATATACTATATGAAAACCCGAATGAATTCTATTGCAAGAACTTATTCGGGTTTCATTTATTAGTATTTGTTACAGGTAGGCTATACAGTTAAATGATATTAAGTAATGTAGACACTTTTATTCCCGATACTTTTCCCCTTCATAAACTCCAATAATACATAGGCAGCTACTCTACTTGTCATATTTCGAAAATCAAGGGTAGGGTCGATTTCTACTATATCCAGTGCTTTTACTAAATCATGTTGAGCAGCGTCATAAATACCTTGTAACAGTGTTACACTGTCCATTCCTCCGGGGCCAATTGCTGGACAGCCTGGTGCAAAGGCTTGATCCAATACATCCATATCCACTGATAAATAAATAGCATCCACTCGTTTCGCTAATGTTATAATTTCATTCGTGAGTATATTGGAGAGGCTTTGATCTCGTACTTGTTTCATAGTATAGACAGTTACCCCATGATCCATTGCATACGTATGATAGGCTTTAGCATTGGTGAAGTCTCGGATTCCAATTTGCACTAGGTTTTCCCCTGAAATAACTTTATCCTCTAGTAATCTTCTAAACGGGGTCCCATTTGTCGGTCCACCATCCTCTGTATTACGTAAATCATGGTGGGCATCGAATTGAATGACACCAACTTCCCCATATTGTTCTCTAAAAGCCTTAATAGCGGAATAACTTACCGAATGATCCCCACCAAGTAGAAACCAGTTCTTTACATCCTCCTGTTTAAATATATCGGAAAGCCCTATACGAATCCTTTTCTGACTATCGTTAATATCAGTTGGATGCATCTCAATATCACCGAAGTCTACTATTTCCTCGTGTAAATCAAACGTTTGTTCACCGGAATATACGGTATAACTCTGCAGCGCTTCCCGTATCGCAGTAGGAGCAAATGCTGCCCCTGAATGACTAATAGATGCCTTGGATAATGGTAGCCCAACAATCCCATAAGAAATAGTTTTCCCTTTAGTCCAGGTTGTTAATAACTCCTTTGCCTTTTTCGTATATCGATCTTTAAATATAGCTTGGCCAGCTGGCTTCAGATAACGAAATTCTATCATCGTAGCCCCTGCCTTTCATAAATTACCTTGCCGTTTTTAATCACTGTATTCGTATGATTGACACCATAATGATATGGGATATAGAGATAGTTCGGTGCATCCCAAACAACAATATCCGCCTTTCTTCCAACTGTAATAGAGCCTGCAACATCTCCTCTGCCAATTGCATGGGCAGCATTAACCGTTACAGCATGCCATATCTCTTCGGGTGATAATTTTAACTTAAGAGCAGCGATTGACATGATTAATTGTAGATTTTCTGTAACAGAGCTTCCCGGGTTAAAGTCTGTTGAGATGGCAATGGCTGCTCCGGCATCAATCATCTCACGTGCTCTAGCATAATCATCCTTCCCTAGATAAAAGCTAGTACCCGGTAAAATAACACCAATCGTATTCGAATTTGCCAATTTTTCTATTCCTTCATAAGACGTTACAGCAAGATGATCACCACTAATAGCGCCAAGTTCTACCGCCAGCTCTGTTCCACCTAATGGGTCAATTTCATCGGCATGGATCTTTAAGCCAAATCCCTTTTCCTTCGCCTTCTTTAAATAACGCCTTGACTGGGGAACAGTGAAGACACCTGTTTCAGTAAAAATATCTACAAATTCTGCAAGGTTTTCTTGTTTGATTTCATCAAACATCTCACTCATCTCAAGAAGAAATGCCTCCGGGTCACCCTTGTAATGGACCGGAATGGCATGGGCACCTAGAAACGTAGAAACAATATCTAACGGATGCTGCTCATTTAATGCTTTAACAACGCGTAGCTGTTTCAGTTCCGTATCACGATCCAGACCATAGCCACTTTTTGCTTCCAAAGTAGTAATCCCATATGTAGCCATTCGATCCAAATGGAATAACGCCTTCTCTAGAAGACTTTCATATGAGGCTTCTTGTGTTGCCCTTACGGTAGATAATATTCCACCACCTTGTTTTAAAATATCTAGATATGGCACGCCTTGTTGCTTCAGAGCTAGTTCCTTTTCACGAGAACCGCCAAACACTAAATGGGTGTGTGGCTCTACAAGCCCAGGTGTTACTAATCTACCATTTGCATTAATTGTTTGAGTGGTTTCTAGTATAGTAGCTTCTTCCGAGGATCCTATCCAAACTACTACCCCATCCCTAATTCCGATTGCTGCATCATGCCATATCGTTAATGCGTTCATATCGGTACCTTTTACTGGGCCTTTTTTATCCATCGGTAAAAGCTCGCCAATATTTGTAATAAGTAAATCAACTTGCACCTAAATTACCCCCTCATCGGTATTGTGATATGATGTTTATCTGCAAATTCCTGCGCTTTTTCGTATCCAGCATCAGCATGGCGAATGATCCCCATCCCTGGGTCTGTTGTTAAAACCCTTTCCAATCTTTCCTTCGCTAAGTCTGTACCATCTGCTACAGCGACCATTCCAGCATGTAGTGAGTAGCCCATTCCAACTCCTCCCCCATGGTGGAAAGAAATCCAAGAACCACCAGCAGCTGTATTAATCAATGCATTTAATACTGCCCAGTCCCCAATTGCATCACTGCCATCTTTCATTCCTTCTGTTTCACGATTTGGTGAAGCAACAGATCCACAGTCTAAATGATCACGACCAATGACGATTGGTGCCTTCAACTCTCCGTTACGAACTAACTCATTGATTGCTAACCCCATTTTTACCCGTTCCCCATAGCCTAACCAACAGATTCGAGATGGTAGACCTTGAAAAGCAACTTTTTCCTTTGCTATATCAATCCAGCGAATAAGGGGTTTATTTTCTGGAAATAGCTCTTTAATTAATGCATCCGTACGATAAATATCCTCTGGATCACCAGATAACGCAGCCCAACGGAATGGACCTTTCCCTTCACAGAACAATGGTCGAATATAAGCTGGTACAAAGCCAGGAAAGCTAAATGCTTTTTCAACCCCCTCATCCTTGGCAACTTGTCGAATATTGTTCCCATAATCAAATACTATCGAACCTTGTTCCAGATAGGTCAACATCGTATCAACATGTTTCGCCATACTTTGCTTTGCTAGTGCCATATACTTGTCAGGGTCCGCTTTACGGAGTGCTACCGCTTCTTCGACCGAGTAACCTATCGGAATATAACCATTTAACGGGTCATGTGCGGAAGTTTGATCTGTCACGATATCGATCTTAATATCCTGCTGTAAGAGAGCTTGATGAACCTCTGCTGCATTGCCAAGTAATGCAATGGATAATGCCTTTCCCTGTGCTTTGGCTTCCTTAGCCCATCGGATGGCTTCATCGATACTATCTGTCATCACATCGCAATATTTCGTCTTTAAGCGTTTTTCAATACGGTCTCTATCTACTTCAACTGCTATGACAATTCCTTCGTTCATGGTTACCGCTAAAGGTTGCGCTCCACCCATTCCACCAAGACCAGCAGTTAATGTAATGGTCCCTTTTAAAGTCCCACCAAAGTGCTTTTTCGCAACTGCAGAGAATGTCTCATACGTTCCTTGTAATATCCCTTGCGTTCCGATATAGATCCAGCTTCCCGCTGTCATTTGCCCATACATCATTAGTCCTTTCTGATCGAGTTCATGAAAGTGCTCCCAGTTAGCCCATTTCGGTACTAATACCGAATTAGACAGTAACACTCTTGGCGCGTGTTTATGAGTTTTAAAGACTCCAACAGGCTTACCAGATTGAATCAGCATTGTTTCATCGTTTTCCAAAGTTCGTAAGGTGCGTACAATCACATCAAATGCATCCCAATTTCGTGCTGCTTTCCCAATACCTCCATACACAACAAGCTCTTGTGGATTCTCTGCCACCTCCGGATCTAAGTTGTTATACAGCATTCTCAGAGCTGCTTCCTGCTCCCAACCTTTACACGCTAATTCCAACCCCTTTTTAGCACGTACCTCTTTTCTTTTCATACATTTTCCACCTCTCCAATTTGATTCATAACCTGACTTGCATCTGATTCCTTCAGCCAAGCTGTTAGCCTTTCTATATCTGTTGAAAACACGCGATCCTTTCGAATACTTGCAACTACCTTTCGAGCTTTGTTGTAGAACTCTCTCGTACTCGTGGCCATTTTTTCAACGCCTCGATATTCCACCGCCTGCATCGCACAAATGAGTTCAATTGCAATTACCCTTCTTGTATTTTGCAACATGGCTAGTGCATGCCTTGCAGCAATCGTTCCCATACTGACATGATCCTCTTGATTAGCTGAAGAAGGAATCGAATCGACACTAGCAGGATGGGCCAAGGTTTTATTTTCCGAAACGAGCGCCGCTGCACTATATTGCATAATCATCGCTCCCGATTCTAACCCTGGA
Source organism: Ornithinibacillus massiliensis (assembly GCF_018310345.1). Taxonomy (GTDB): domain Bacteria; phylum Bacillota; class Bacilli; order Bacillales; family Amphibacillaceae; genus Ornithinibacillus; species Ornithinibacillus massiliensis. Next base: position 619,703 of record NZ_JAGXBY010000001.1, on the reverse strand, counting down.
TTCGGACTTAGGAATGCCGGTAAATCATTTAGCTGAGGATTTACAAGGCGTTCAATTCTTCGCTCGGCAATATTAGCTAGTTCCGCAATGCCAAGCTTTAAAAAATCCATCGTAAAGGCAATAGGTTGACCATGAAAATTACCACCAGATATAACCTTCCAATCCTCTGAGAAAATTAATGGATTATCTGTTACTGCATTCATCTCTGTAGTTAATTTTTCTTTGGCATAGTGAAGTGTTTGCCAAGAGGCTCCGAGAACCTGTGGGATACACCGTAATGAATAGGCATCCTGTACTCGAAATTCCCCTTGTGAACTTATTAGCTTGCTATCCTGTAAACTATGTCGCATTCGTTTTGCTACATCTATTTGCTCTTGATGTCCTCTTACACGGTGCAAATCTGCATCCAATGCTTCTCTAATGCCACGTAACCCTTCCATTGTCATGCAAGCTGTTAACTCACCTTGATGTAACAACTTTTCCATCTCTAAATACGCCACAACCCCGGTTGCGGTCATCGCCTGGGTTCCATTAATTAATGCTAAACCTTCTTTTGCTTTTAAGATTAAAGGTGTTAGCCCATTACCTTGTAATGCGTCCATGCTTGGCATCCGCTTTCCTTGATAAAACACTTCTCCCTCACCCATCACTACTAGAGCAAGATGGGATAATGGAGCCAAGTCACCACTTGCACCAAGAGAGCCCTGCTGGGGAATGACCGGACAAATGTTAGCATTGACTAGATTTATTAATGATTGAACTAGTTCAACCCGAACACCAGAATATCCTTGGGCAAGTGCATTTGCTCGAAGTAGTACCATTGTTTTACTAATTTTTTCATCGAAGGGTTCGCCTACACCACAAGCATGGGAGTGAATTAAGTTTAGTTGCAGTGCTTCTAAGTCTTCATCACTAATTCGATGGTCACTTAACTTGCCAAAGCCCGTATTGATTCCATACATCACTTTTTTATCCTGGAGCATTTCCTCTACGATTTCGCGATTCTGTTTTAGTTTCTCTCGTTGACGATCACATAAAACGACTTGTTCATTTTGGAAAACAATCCTGCCAACATCATCTAACGTTAAGGATTTTCCTGTTAATACAATCATTACGACACCCCTTTATAGCATCACGTTACTAAGTTAAAGTGAACAAAGTAAAAGGAGGCTAGGTATATTACCTAACCTCCTTGATTATGGACAATTACTATATATAATGGATGGACTGATTTCATTACCATACCCCATTTACAATTTTCTTACTTTTCTTTATTTTAAACGCTTTCATTAGCTATTGCAATATATTGTTTAGGAGTAATTTCCCAATTATTAAGCAAAAAAATAGACATCCGCCTCATGACGAATGTCTATCCTATTACGCTATTCTTTTCCTTTCACCTGTCCAGGTTCCCAAAATTCAACTCCACTTGGATCATCCAATATTTCGCGATTAAATACAGGATCCTTCCCTGCACGACGCTGCTCACGGTAATCCCGTAATACAACATGCACAATTTTATAGAGCTTCGTGATTGCATACAGGTTGATTAATGCCATAATCGCCATCGTTAAATCTGCTAGTGCCCAAACAAAGTCAAAGCTCGCTAATGCACCAAAAGCAACCATTGCTAATACTGCCAGACGATACACAAATAACCATCCTGGGCTATCTTTAATATAGCCAATATTACTTTCACCATAATAGTAATTCCCTAATATAGAGCTATAAGCAAAGAGGAATATCGCAATCGCAATAAAGATTCCTGACCAATCACCAACATGCTGCGTAAAGGCGTTCTGTGTTAATTGGATTCCATCTAAATCACTGCCAGCATAATTACCTGCAGTTATAATGATAAATCCTGTTGCTGTACAAATTAATAACGTATCAAAGAATACTCCTAATGCTTGGATTAATCCTTGTTTTACCGGGTGAGACACTTCTGCTGTCGCGGCAGCATTAGGTGCACTCCCCATACCTGCCTCATTCGAGAATAATCCACGTTTAATTCCCATCATGATTGCTGCACCAAATCCACCACCAGCAACCTCTCGTAAACCAAATGCATTAGCAAATATAAGTGATATGATTTCAGGGATTGCACCAATATTGATTAGCACAACATAAAAGGCAATCAGTAAATAGATGGTAGCCATAACTGGAACGATTACTTGCGACACATTCGCTATACTTTTTAAACCGCCAAAAATAACTAATGCTACTAGGACTAATAATATAATTGCCATTGTAGATCCTGAAATATGAAACTGATCATCAAACGCAAGGCTAATCGTATTCGATTGCACAGAGTTGAATACGAGCCCATATGTAAATGTTATCGTAATCGCAAATATGATCCCTAACCAACGGCTTTTGAGGCCTTTTTCCATATAGTAAGCAGGTCCACCACGATATTGGCTCTTTTCTGGAACCTTATATACTTGAGCTAACGTACTTTCTACAAAGCCCGATGCCGCTCCTAATAAGGCAATTACCCACATCCAAAATATTGCACCAGGGCCACCAATGGCAACAGCTGATGCTACCCCAGCGAGGTTACCGGTTCCAACTCTAGATGCTGCACTAATTGCAAATGCCTGGAATGAAGACGTACCTTTCTTACCCGAGGCATTAATACTTCGCTTGTCAAAGATAACCCGGAACATTTCTGGAATGTTAATGAATTGAACAAGTTTCGTTCGTATTGTAAAATACAAGCCTAATCCAATTAATACAATAATAAGTACATATGACCATAAAATATCATTAGCTTCACCAACTAAATTTTCAATAAACGTCATCATGTAACCCCTTTCTCTTCTGTCTTAGCTACATTCATATGCTTAGGATAACCAATTATGAGAATTTCCCTCACAATAAAGAAAGAAGCCCTATAAAAATAGGCTCCTTTTCTAATGCTATGCAGGAAAGATTATTACACTTTCCTATTTGCCTAGAAACACACATCTTATAATTTTACTGTAAGATGTCTAATTATTCCACGGATATGATGTTCCAAACTTGTCGGCGAATTCTCTGGAATACTTTCTTCGCTCTTTACGGCGCTCTGCACGTAAAGGTGCACCTTCATGTAACAGCTTCTCTGATTCAGTCTCTGGGTAAACCTCTGGTACGGGAACAGGGCGTAGATTTTCATCCACCGCTACAAAGGTTAAAAAGGCCGTTGCACATACTTTACGCTTCCCTGTAAGCAGGTCTTCTGTTACTGCTTTTACGAATACTTCCATCGATGTATTACGTGTCCAAGTGACAAATGCTTCCACACAAATAGAGTTACCTTGCTTTACAGGCTCTAAAAAGTCAACAGAGTCCGTAGAAGCTGTAACTACCGCTTTACGGCAATGGCGAACCGCTGCAATTGCTGCGACATCATCAATATGAGCCATTAACGTACCACCGAATAATGTGCCGTGATAATTGGTATCTGGTGGTAATACATGAGATGTTTTAACTGCTAATGAACTTGAACATGGTTTTTTTTCCAATTGAACATCACTCCAAAAGTTAGTTAACGAATATAAGAGAACCCTTTTCTATTAAATAAGCGGTAAAACGTCCTCAGTCAGACCCTTGCGAACGATAATAGGAAACCAGATAGGACCCCTTGCTGATTCTAGCCACCTTTTTACGTTTAATAAGCAAATCATAATCGTACGATTACTTCTCCTATAGTATTGGTGAGAGTAATCTTGATACCGATTCTTTTATTCGTATTCCAAACGAACGTTTGTTGTAGAGTTTACTCGTCATTTGTGTGGAGTTCCCTACATCCTCATGAAAGGCTTCGACTAGCTTTGCTGCAAGGGTACGGTCATACAGAAAAGCATTCACTTCGAAATTCAAACGGAAGCTTCTCACGTCAATATTCGCCGTTCCAACAGAAGCAATTTTACCATCTACCACAATTGTTTTTGAATGTAGAAAGCCTTTTTGATAAATATAAACCTCTGCACCTGCTTGTAACATGTCTCCTACATAGGAAAGCGTTGCCCAATATACAAATGGGTGGTCTGGCTTATTCGGAATCATAATTTTCACTTTAACACCAGATAAGGCTGCTATTCGAATCGCATCTCTTAAGCTCTCATCCGGGATAAAGTAAGGAGTCTGTATATAGACGTATTCTTTAGCGGACAAAATCATTTTTATATAACCATTTTTGATCTGCTCCCAGTTCGAATCTGGACCACTGGAAACAATTTGAACACCTGCTTTACCCTTTGGTACAGAAGCATAGTATCGTTTATCATAATGAATATCCTGCTTCGAAGCCTGGTTCCAGTCTAGAATAAAACGAGTCTGCATACTTTGAACTGCATCACCGATAATTCTAAGATGCGTGTCACGCCAATAACCAAACTTCTTACTCTTGCCCAAATACTCATCGCCAATATTAAATCCACCGATGTAACCTACTTTCCCATCAATAATAGCTAGCTTTCTGTGATTGCGATAATTGAGCTTGAAATTAATTTTCGGAATCAATGATGGGAAAAATGCCTCTAATTGTACCCCAGCTTTTCTGAGAACTTTCATATATTTTGGTCTTAAAGAACGAGTACCAAGAGCATCATATAGCACCCTAACTTCTACGCCTTCTTTCGCCTTTTTGAGAAGCATATTGGCAATTTGTAAACCTAATTCATCATGACGAATAATGTAATATAATAGATGAATATGGTCTTTTGCGCGTTCCATATCATCAAGTAATGACTTGAACTTCTCTTTTCCATCCACAAATATGTCGATGGCATTATTTTGAGTTAATATCGCATCATCATTTCGTAAATGTAAATAGTACAAGTCCTTATACTCTTCTAATTCATTAAAAACAAATTGATTATTTTCAATCGCTCTTAGCTGGGACTGAACCGTCTTCTTCACACCAAGCTTAGATTTTGCATCCCATGTGAAGATACGCTTTCCGCTTAATCGTCTACCAAAAATCAAGTACAAGAAGAACCCAGCAATTGGTATGAAAAGCAATACCATGAGCCATGCCCATGTGGCCGTAGCATCTTTACGCTCTAGGAATACAATTGATATTCCTAGTGCAATGTTAAACAATATAATCGCAAATAATAAATATGGCATGAATTCCATACCAATTACCCCTCTATCTAAATAAAATTAATCCGATTCACCAAACTAATGAACATAAGTAACTATAGCATACTTCTTGTATGTTCGTTTATACAGAACCATTCATTATATAATAATATAACAGAAGGGGGATAAAAGCATGACTAAAAATTCATTTGCTATTGTTATCGGTGGAACAGGAATGTTAGAGAGAGTTTGTCACTTTCTCGCAGAAGAAGGTTATGATGTGTATGTCGTGCATCGAAATAAAAATAAGTTTCAAGCTATGCAAGGAAGATGCCTCTTTCCCCATAAGCTTTATTCCATCTCAGTTGATTACCATGATGAAGCTGCACTTCAAAAAAAGATACAAGAAGCGATCCAACTAAAAGGTGGGTATCCCGATCTAATCGTTAGCTGGATTCATAATTCCGCTCCCCATGCATTACCAACGATTTTAAAGGTAGTAAAGGAGAGAAAGAAACCTTGGAAATTAATTCACGTACAAGGAAGCTCTTCTTTCTTTGTAAAAGAAAACACGACTGTACCTGATAATTGTGAATACAGACGTGTTTATTTAGGCTTCGTATTAGAAAATAGAAATTCCAGATGGCTCACACATGAGGAGATCGCAAGTGGTGTCATCAAAGTGATTAAGCACGATTATCGAGAAACTGTCATCGGGACCCTTAAGCCTTGGAGTAAGCGTCCGAGTTAATCTTGATTTGGTTAAGTGCTTGCTCCAAATCCGCCCAGATGTCCTGCCAGGCTTCTAATCCAACTGACAAGCGTATTAATTGATCGGTAATTCCCATCTTTTCTCTAGATTCTTCTGGTACAACGGCATGGGTCATCGTTGCGGGATGCTCAATTAATGTTTCGGTATCGCCAAGGGAAACGGCAATCTTTAAGAAAGATAGATGGTTTAGAAAGGCTTGCGCATCTTTCTTTGTCCCTTTTAATGAAAATGAAATGACTCCCCCGCCACGCCTCATCTGTTTTTTCATAATAGGATAATCTGGGTGAGACTCATCATTTGGATAATACACGGTTGAAACATTAGGGTGCGCCTTTAAACGCTTCACTATTTCCTCAGCATTCGTACAATGACGTTCCATCCGAACAGGTAATGTTTTTAACCCCCTTAACAATAACCACGCATCAAATGGTGCTATAACACCACCGATATCCTTTAACGTAGTCATTGCGATCTCATCTAATAAATCCTTCTTTCCTACTGCTAGACCTGCAATGACATCTCCGTGCCCTCCTATATATTTCGTTGCGCTATGAAGCACAATATCACAGCCTAAATCTAATGGATTTTGTAAATAAGGTGATGCAAACGTATTGTCTACAACAACTACTATGTCATTTTCTTTTGCAACTCTTGCTACCATCTCTAAGTCAATCAGCCTCATTGTCGGATTAATAGGTGTCTCCACATAGATACAGACTGTTTCAGGCTTAATCTTAGAACGAATCGCCTCCTCTGTCCCCATGCTGGAAAAATCATGTGTAATATTATATTTTTCTTTCATCATCGTTAATAATCCAAATGTACATCCATACAGTCCAGAAGAACAAAGGACATGATCATTTGCCTTCGTTAAGGCAATTAAAACAGCCGATATCGCGGCCATTCCTGAGCTAAATGCCAGTCCTCGCTCCCCGTTTTCAAGCGCAGCAATTCTTTCTTCTAATATGGTTACGGTTGGATTTCCTAGTCGAGAATAAATGTACCCATCCTCTTCACCCGCAAAGCGTCTTTCCCCTTGCTCTGCCGATTCAAATGTGTAGGTCGAGGTTTGAAATAATGGTGGCGTAAGGCTTCCTAACATCTCTTTTGTATCATAGCCCTCATGAATAACAGACGTTTCCATATGTTTATACGAACGTGTCATACTTCTCCTCCTCAACTTTAACTTAATACGGAATCTACTACTATCATATTCTATTACCCTAAATTATGAAAGCGTTTTCTTTTGTTTCCCCTAAGCCTTTTAATTGCCTTTTTATAAAATCAGTTCTAACATTAGTAATTATTTGAAGAAAAGAAGGGTTAACATGGAGCAGAAATCTGATAAAATTGGCATGCTATATGCAGTGTTTGCATATGTAGTTTGGGGACTTCTTCCGATTTATTGGAAGTTAATTGAGGAGGTGCCAGCAGGGGAAATTTTGGCACACCGGATTGTTTGGTCCTTTGTTTTTATGATAGTTGTTGTTCTTTCTATGCGAAAATGGCAGGGGCTTGGGACAGAATGGAAACGGATAGTAAAAGATAAGAAAAAACTCATTAGTATTACCTTAGCTTCTGTTGTCATTAGCTTGAACTGGCTCGTCTATATTTGGGCCGTTAATAGTGACCATATGCTACAAGCAAGTCTAGGATACTATATTAATCCATTGGTTAGTATTTTACTAGCGATTATCGTACTAAAGGAAAAGCTAACTAAAAGTCAAACCGTATCTGTTATCTTAGCGGGAGTAGGCGTTTTATACCTGACCGTGAGCTATGGTGTCTTTCCTTGGGTATCCTTATTCTTGGCCGTTAGTTTTGCATTATATGGTTTATTTAAGAAAATGGTTGATATTCCTGCCATGTATGGGCTAACCATTGAAACGTTGATTATTACACCTATTGCGCTTATATATCTATTTCTTATACCGGAGAATTCCTTTTCTGTGCAGGATATTACCTCTATGAAAAATCTCCTTTTAATCGGTGCTGGTGCAATGACCGCTATTCCACTGCTATTGTTTGCCAGTGGTGCTAAACGGATACCATTAGCAATGGTCGGTATCCTTCAGTATATCGCACCAACCTTAATGTTGTTGATTGGCGTATTTATCTATCATGAAACATTTACCAGGGAGCATCTTATTGCCTTTAGTTTCATCTGGCTCGCATTAGTTATCTATCTAGGATCCATTTACCGATTCCCAATGCGAAAAATGAAAATGCGTGATCGTTGAAATGTCCATTGACATAGCCTTTCTGTGCCGCTAATACAAGATGCAAATCAATAGAATGCATACGTTCCGTAGCTTTGTTATGGCAAAAAACAAGTAATGATTAATTAAGAGCTATTCAAAACGATAACGTATTATATTTACCATCATGTCTTCTATGTAGGACATGATGGTTTCCTAATTTTATACGATAAATGGAGATAAAAAAATTCTTCCCGGACAAAAGATGTACATTTTTGTAACAAGCTTGGCAAATGTCGATTGATTAATTTTGACAATTTTCTCTTTCACTTTTAAAACAATGAAAAAATGGGTATATATAATAAAATCAGTAGATTTGTATTTTAGGCTTTCATACATTAAAGTAAAAGCAAATTGTATACAAAATAGAACTAATATAGGTGTGTTTACATGAAAAAAAAGACAATCATCATGATTATTACACTTGCTTCTATATTTGTCTTAGCTTGCGTGTTAGGACTATATCGTGAGCAGCTATCCTCCCCTGCCTCTCCTGTAGATCGTGCAGAAAATGCGGACGTGACCAATCAGGAAACATCAGAACCAGAAGCAACAGAGGATATCCCTAATAAAGCATCCCATACTCCTTTTACTGAATTTAGTAAAGAATTTAAAGCTGCGATTCAAAGCACGATTAAATTCTTTTCCAACCAAGAAAGCCATATTGTTGCGATTGGTGATTCCTTAACACAAGGAGTTGGGGATAGTACCAAGCAAGGTGGATATGTTGGCATTTTAGATAGTCAACTAAATGCTGATGCTAATCTTGTAACTTTTGACAACTATGGGAAACGGGGTAACCGAACAGATCAATTGCTTAAACGTATAGATGAGCCCGAAATAGTAAAATCACTTAAACGTGCTGACATTGTGATTATGACGATTGGTGCAAATGATATTATGCAAGTATTAAAGGAAAATTTTACGAATATCACCTATGAAGCCTTTTCTAAAGAAAGAGTTAATTATGAAAAACGTTTACACCAAATATTTGCAAAGCTCGAGGAGCTAAATCCAAATGCATCAGTTTATCTCGTTGGTTTTTATAACCCGTTTCAACAATATTTCGAGCATATCAAAGAGCTGGATATGATTGTTGATGATTGGAACCATACAAGTGAACAAGTTGCGAAGGAAGCTGGTGCAACCTTTATCCCTACAAAGGACATTTTCATCAGTACAGAAGTTAATTTATTTGCAGACGATCATTTTCACCCGAATGATTTCGGATATAAACTGATAGCAGAAAGAATATTAAACTATTTAGTTATAGAATAGCTTGTTAGAAGGTGGAGCAGTATGGAACAAGAAAAACCGAATAAAAATTTATGGAAAAGCTCCTTTATAGCTCTACTCCTGTTGAATTTTTCCGTGCTAGTCATTATTGCCTTATTGATTTTTTGGCCAGTTGAACGATCAAAAGTTCCAGCCGGAGAGCATCAAACAACCCAAAACAGTTCTGAGTTTATCATAAGAACAACCAAGAAGAACTTAAATGAGCTCATTAATGCGTATATGTATGAGTATATGAAAGACTCCAAGCATAAGTATAGTGTTTCTTTAGAGGAGGATGTGCAATTAGTTGGGGAATTACCCGTATTCTCTACGACAGTTCCACTCTCTATCCGCCTAGAACCATTTGTGCAAGATAATGGGGATGTTGTTTTAAAGCAAAAGTCGATTTCATTAGGCTTGCTGGAGCTTCCAAATAAGAAGGTCATGGAGTATATGAGTAAATACTTGCCCATGCCAAATTGGGTCACGATTAACCCGGACGATGAAGAGATATATGTAGCCGTTACTCAAATGGATATTAAGAGCAACTTCCATGTCAGTGTCGAACAGATGGATTTAGAAGCAAATAACCTCTCATTTAAACTAAAAGTACCATACGAAACTCTAGGCATAGAGACCTTTTTAAGTAAATAGACAGAAAGGGCCAATTTCCCTAACACAGTAGGGAAATTGGCCCTTTATATTTATCTACTAAAGACTAATTGCTTTACTTTTTTAGAAACCAAATGAATTAGTGATTGCTTCGGTAAATCTAGTACTTCCTCTCTAAGCTGATACTTCGGATAGTCTCCTAATCTACCTTGATATAGTAACTTTAATTCCGTATTTTCTCTTATATCAGATGGTGTCACCAAGTTGGTTGGCTTCGATAGCTTAAAAGAATCGGTATCCTGCATAACGGTTGCAACGAATTGGGAACAGAAAAACGCATTCTTTCTACGAATCTCAATTTTAAAGGCAATACCTAATAACCCAATAAAGTTATATTTATAGTCTGCGGAACGCTTTTCAATCTCTTTTATATGATGGCGTATTTGCACATATTCTAGTTCAGTTACATTTAATGCATAGATCGCACTATTAGCGTGTTTTAAAAATTCACCTCTAATATCTTCCCGAACAAAGCCACCACTAAACGGATTCTTTGGATTAACACGTCCGAAGCTATATACTTCTTTTAACTCATGATCAAAACCAATTGACACATGATTTAACGACTTATTTGTATATAAGTTAATCATTCTTGAAAGGTATGTCCCAGTATCTGTAAAGATAAAGTAGATAGTCCTTTCTCTCATGTTTTCCCCTCCACTCAGGACTTTCACCGAGCTTTTTTCTCATACCAACCACTCAAAAAACGGATATACCAAAACTTTACCGAAAAAACAACAAATATACAAGACAAATTTACAATTTAATTTATTGAATACTGGTAAATAGTAGATAAATCAAGGTTTTGCATTGACTAACGCCTTTAAATTTCGTAAGCTTACGATAGTAATATTATTGGAGGAAAACTTATACATGATAACTGTAACGAATGTAAGTTTACGATATGGCGATAAAAAGTTGTTTGAAGATGTTAACTTAAAATTTACACCTGGCAATTGCTATGGCGTAATTGGCGCTAACGGTGCAGGAAAATCTACATTTCTAAAGATCCTCTCCGGTGAAATTGAGCCCCAGACCGGAAATGTATCCATGTCTCCTGGTGAACGTTTAGCTGTACTAAAACAGGATCACTTCGCTTATGAAGATCATCCTGTATTAGAAACTGTATTAATGGGACATGAAAAACTATATGCCGTAAAGCAAGAAAAAGACCAAATTTATATGAAAGCTGAATTCACAGAAGAAGACGGCATGCGTGCTGCTGAACTTGAAGGCGAATTTGCTGAAATGAACGGTTGGGAAGCTGAATCGGATGCTGCAATTCTTCTTAAGGGACTTGGTATTGAAGAGGAGCTTCATAGTAAGTTAATGTCCGATTTAACGGAAGAACAAAAAGTTAAAGTTTTACTAGCACAAGCGTTATTCGGCAACCCTGATATTCTTTTATTAGATGAGCCTACAAACGGATTAGATATTCAAGCAATTCAATGGTTAGAAGAATTTTTAATAAACTTCGAGAATACGGTTATTGTCGTATCACACGATAGACACTTTTTAAATAAAGTATGTACGCACATTGCAGATGTTGACTATGGAAAGATCCAAATATATATCGGAAACTATGATTTCTGGTATGAGTCCAGCCAATTAGCTAGCAGAATGGCACAGGAAGCAAACAAGAAGAAGGAAGAAAAAATTAAAGAACTACAAGCCTTCATTGCACGATTTAGTGCTAACGCTTCTAAGTCTAGGCAAGCAACATCCCGTAAGAAAATGCTTGATAATATCACGTTAGACGATATTAAGCCATCATCTAGAAAATACCCTTATATTGCCTTCACACCAGAGCGAGAAATCGGAAATGACCTACTTCGTGTCGAAGGTTTAACCAAAACCATTAATGGAGAAAAGGTATTAGATAACGTTAGCTTTATCATGAACAAGGACGACAAGATTGCCCTAGTCGGTAAAAATGATATTGCTAAAACAACGCTATTTAAAATTTTGGCAGGAGAAATGGAGCCAGACGCAGGTACGTATAAATGGGGCGTTACCACATCCCAATCCTATTTCCCGAAAGATAACAGTGAGTATTTCCAAAATGGTGATTTGACCCTTGTTGATTGGTTGCGCCAGTTCTCACCTGAGGACGAAACCGAAACATTCCTACGTGGGTTCTTAGGAAGAATGCTATTCTCCGGTGAAGAAGCACTGAAGAAGGCAAACGTGCTTTCCGGAGGGGAAAAAGTGCGTTGTATGCTATCAAAAATGATGCTATCTAAAGCGAATGTATTATTATTAGATGATCCAACTAACCACCTAGACTTAGAGTCTATCCAAGCATTAAACAATGGTCTAATTAAGTTTAAAGGTTCAATCCTATTCACTTCTCATGACCATCAGTTCATCGATAGTATTGCTAATCGCCTAATCGATATTACCCCTAACGGAATTATCGATAAAGAAATGAGCTACGATGAATACGTACAAGATAAAGAATTACAGAAACGCATTAAAGAGATGTATGCAAGTTAATAGATAGTTAATGAACCGAGCCCCCTGCGTTGTTGTAGGGGGCTTTTTATATGTTTGCCTCCGTTTTTCTAGGTGCATCTAATGGTGACTTGGGCGTATGTGTGACTTCTTTGGGCGTATCTTTCTCTTGCTTGGGCTCATCTTCCTACCTCTCGGGCTCATCTCCTTCTCCTTTGGACCCATCTTCCTACCTCTCGGGCTCATCTCCCCCCAAAAAAGCGCCCCCACATCCGTGAGGGCGCTCCATTGTATTATTTTAACTTTTCTTCCACTTTCTCTAGCATTTCCTTTGTCATATTGTCTATATCATATTTTGCTTTGAATCCCCATTCCGCTTCTGCTGCTGAGGAATCGATGCTGTTTGGCCAGCTGTCGGCAATTTTTTGTCTGACAGGGTCTACATCAAAGGTTAATTGGAATTCTGGAATATGCTTTTGTATTGCTTTGGCAAAATCCATCGGTTCCGCTGAAATAGCAGAAATATTAAATGCATTACGATGTACTAGCTTAGTAGGATCAGCTTCCATTAATTGAACAATGGCATCAAGGGCATCTGGCATAAACATCATGTCCATGTAGGTGCCTTCTGCTATATACGACGTGTATGCTTTTTGTTTAATCGCTTCATAATAAATTTCCACTGCGTAATCGGTTGTACCACCGCCAGGAGGGGCTACATACGAAATTAATCCTGGAAAGCGTACTCCCCGTGTATCGACACCATAACGTTCAAAATAATAATCGCAAAGTAGCTCTCCTGCTACTTTGTTTACACCATACATTGTTGTAGGTCTTTGTAAGGTGTCCTGTGGGGTACTGTCCTTCGGTGTTGTAGGTCCGAATGCGCCAATTGAACTTGGTGTAAAGAACTGTAAATTAATCTCTCGGGAAACTTCCAAGGCATTCACAAGTCCACCCATATTAATATCCCATGCAACTTTCGGCATTTTCTCAGCGGTTGCTGATAAAAGTGCTGCCAGATGCATGATTGTGTCTACCTGGTAGTCCTTTGCTACCTCATATATACGCTTCTCATCCGTTACATCTACTACTTCAAATGGACCTTTTTCGCTTTCTTCTTCTGAATAACGAATGTCTGTTGAAACTACATTTGCGACCCCATATATACTTCTTAGCTTCGTAACCAGCTCTGAGCCAATTTGTCCTCGAGCACCTGTAACAAGTATCTTTTTCATCGGTTTCTCCTCTATTCAAAAATCTAAAAGATGCAAATTATATTAATCCCATATCTTTTCCTACTTTTTCATAGGCGCTAATAGCCTCATCGAGCATTTCCTTCGTATGTGCTGCAGTTGGCATATTGCGTACACGCCCAGTCCCTCTAGGTACCGTTGGGAATACGATTGACTTAGCATAAACTCCTGCTTCGAATAATCGTTTACTAAACTCTTGCGCTGCTTTTTCTTCGCCAATGATACAAGGAGTAATCGGAGTTTCACTATCCCCAATATCAAAGCCTAATTTTTTCAGACCAGCTTTTAAATAATTTCCATTTTCCCACAGCTTGTCATGTAATTCTGTACTTTCCATTAGAATCTCAACAGCCTTTTTACTTGCTGCAGCATCTGCTGGAGATACAGCAGTGGAGAATAAAAATGGACGAGAACGTACTTTTAACCAATCAATTAGATTTGCCTTACCAGCAACATATCCTCCGATAACACCAATGGCTTTGGAGAGCGTACCCATTTGGAAATCCACTTTATCTTGTAATCCAAAATGCTTCACTGTACCTGCACCTTTTCCTAGTACACCAGATCCGTGTGCATCATCGACATACGTAATTAAATCAAATTCTTCCGCAATCTCTACGATTTCCGGAAGCTTGGCTACATCCCCATCCATTGAGAATACGCCGTCGGTAATTACCATTATTTTATTATATTGACCAGATTCAACCGCTGCTTTCGCCTTCTGACGTAAATCATCCATATCGGAATGTCCAAAGCGAATAATTTTGGCTCTAGATAGACGACATCCATCAATGATAGATGCATGGTTTAATTCATCAGAAAGGATGGCATCATGTTTATCCATTACAGCTGAAATAGCAGCCATATTACAGTTAAAACCAGATTGATACGAAATAACAGCTTCAGTACCTTTAAATTCAGCTAATTTCTTCTCTAGTTCTATATGCAAGTCCAAAGTACCATTGATTGTACGAACGGCACCAGCACCTACACCATGGGATTCTACTGCCTCTTGAGCTACTTTCTTCAGCCTCTCATCAGTTGCTAGCCCTAGATAGTTGTTAGAAGAAAGATTGATTAAGCTTTTCCCATTAATCGTAATAACCGGTCCGTTAGCACCTTGTACTGGATCTATTTCATTGTAAAGTCCATTTGCTTTTAGATCAGATAAGTTTTCATTTAAAAATCTATCTAATATTTTACTACTCATTTGGAAATACCTCCTATTTATAGAAAATCATTTTTTGTAAGCGTTACCATATAGTTAATCATATTAAGTTTATCATAAGATGCTTTAAATGTTTAGGAAGATACACATTCAAAAACGTTGTTAAGAAAAACACTTAAATATAAGTAATGTAGCCTTTTTAAATGGGCTATCTTATAGAAATTTTTCAAGCTTTTTTCCTTTCTTTCCTATTAATACACTCATTTGCAATATTTACCGGAGATTAAATATAAATTGTCATTGTCTATCCCATAGACTATCTATTATACTAGCATTATGGGACATAACATGATGGAGGAATCAGCTGTGAGAAAGATATTAGTTGCCCTATTTCTTATGATCGTAATTGGGTTTGGTATTGTAGGTATTAACCAGCAATTAATAGAGCCTGAAGAAATGATTCAAACCAATAACCCAAATTCTATTCAAACACAATCTTGAAATAAAAAAATGGAAGCATCGATTATAATGCTTCCATTAGTTGTTACTCTTCTTTATTTATTCCACAATTGTTACATTTACTTCTCTGACTCCCCAATCCAAGGCTTCTTCTTTAGTTGGGAGATGAATATCGATTCGATTTCCTTTAATTGCACTACCGATGTCACCAGCAATTGCGTATCCGTATCCTTCAACATACACTTTAGACCCTAACGGAATCACATCCGGATCTACTGCAATTACTTTTGCATTTCTATCCTCATTTAAGTTAATCCCGGTATAAGTAATACCTGTACACCCGTCACATTCAGCGGTATATGCAGTAGCTACTACGCTTAATGTTTTACCTTCCGGCTGGTCATCATTCGTATTACTTTCTTCTTCACTTGCTGTACTTGATTTCACTTCAGTTGGTTGAATAGAATTAGCAGCAGCAACTTCCTTCTCTTCTGCTTTCTCATCTTCTTCCTCTTCAGCCTGCTTTAATATTAGTTCTTGTCCAACTAATATTAAATCTGAAGTAAGCTTATTCCATTCTTTCAACTCTTCCACAGATACACTATTTTCCTCCGAGATTCCAAAGAGTGTATCTCCCTTTTCTACTAAATATTTCTTATAGATTGCTATTTGTTGTTTTGGATAGATTATATCAGATTCTAGTTCGTTCAGTTCATATAATGATTCTACGGTTGTTTCATATTCATTTGCAATTCCCCATAGTGTATCACCTTCTACTACTTCATACTCAAGTGCCGAAGTGCTTAGTGGAGATGCAAACATTAATCCTGCAGCTATAGTTGCTACAATCGTCTTCATAGTAGTCCCTCCTTATTTTTCGGACAAAGCCTATCCTAACACAGGTTAGTAGACTATGCCGTTACAAGACTTTTAAAAGTCTGTTACAAGGATTGCCAAAACTACTATGTTTTATTACAAAAGTTATAGATTTAAGTCAATATTACTAGATTAGTACTTTAGTACGGTCTATATTACGTAAAAATTACATAGAAAAACGAAGAAGCACTTAAGCTTCTTCGTCTTCTTATAAATTATTAGTTACCATCTTTGAATGGCTCTTCTTGTGTAACAGCTAGTTCATGAAGTCCCATTGTGCTACCACGTTCAATTGTATAGTTTTGAACACGGTTGTTAACAGGGACTAACTCAGCACGGTATAGTGTAGGGAATACTGGGATATCCTCTACCATTAGTTCTTGCCATTGCTTGTAAATGTCCTGACGATATTCAACATCAAAGGCGTTTAATGAATTACCCTCTAAAAGTAATTCTGTACTCTTCTCACTTTCATAGCGTGGGAAGTTAAAGATTTGGTCTGGTCCGTATAATCCATAAGGGTTTACATCTGTACCAGTTCCCCAAGCACCTTGATAAATATCAATTTCAGGGTCGTCATCTCCTTTTTCACCTACACGCTCATAGAAAGAGTTGAATTCTAGAAGACGACCGTCAATTAATTGAACATTTAGACCAACATTTTTCCAAGATTGGATATAGTATTGTGATAGTGGTTCCGCAACATCTCCACCTGACATTGAAGCAAAGTTAATTACTAGCTCCTCACCATCTGGAGTTTCACGGAATCCATCTCCATTAACATCCTCATATCCAGCCTCATCTAAAATTCGGTTAGCTTCGTCTGGATCAAATGTTGGTGTTTCAATAGTTGAATCATGGTAATCGCCGAATGGAGGAATGATTAGTGTCGTTGCATTCCAACGTAATCCATTATAGAATTGTTTACCTACTGCATCATTATCAACGGCATACCACATTGCACGTCGTAAGTTTACATCTGCCATTTTCTTATCGGGATCCATAACAACTTTCTTCTCTTCTTTATCCCAATGTCCTAGCTTGAATCCAATATACGTATACGATAACTCTGTTCGGCCTAACCATTCAATGTTAGTCAAATTAGCGTTATCTACAAATTGATCAGATGGAAAGCTATTAACCATATCTACATCGCCAGTTTTTAATGCCTGAACAACTGTATCTGGATTTACAACCTTTAATACTACTTGATCTAAGTTTGGTTCTCCACGCCAGTAATCTTCAAACTTTTCATACACTACTGATTCACCAGGCACGATACTCTTCACTTTAAATGGTCCCATACCTATTGGGTTTTTACGAACTAAATCATGTTCTTCCATTTCTGCTACAGGAATATCTTTAAATAAATGTTTAGGCATTGCGTAAGGCCATACACCACCTGTTAGTAAGGATGGTTGAGACTCTTTATACGTAATCTTTAATGTTTTTTCATCAACAATTTCGATACCTGAGATTGTATCTGCTTCACCAGCATTGTACTCATCCATACCGATAATACCAGAGAAGTCTGGGCCGTAACGAACACCTGGATAATCCGGGTGACCAATGACTTCAAATGAATATGCCCAGTCTTCCGCTTTTACAGGCTCACCATCATGCCAATTAACATTGTCACGAATCTCAAATGTAAACGTTACCCCATTCGGGTATTCATCGGTTTCATAAGGCTCTGTTTCGAATGTTGCAGCCCCATCATTAGTGTAAGTAAAGGTATCGTCTATTGATAGTAACGGCTCGTCAAACCAACTAATTACAACAGAATCAGGGTTACCTGAATAGAAATTATAGTTTAAAGTACCTTCAAATACTGTATCAGATACTAAACCATAATTAAGTGTTCCACCTTGAATGGCTTCCCCTTCATTGGTTTTCGTTAAAGCGAAATCCTCGATGTTGAACAACCCATCGTCCTCTGCAGGTTCCTCATCATCTTTGTCACCATCTTGACCCTCATCTTTAGAAGTATCTGGATCATCTTTCGGATCTTCATTAGCTGTGTTGCCACTACATGCAGCTAATACTAATAGTAAAGAAAGCATTAGTGCAAATAGCCACTTTGTTAAGTTTGTCTTGCTCATGCTAAATACCCTCCCTTTTTTTAAACCCTTTTATTTGTCGAATATTTCGACAATTTATACTCAACATTAACACAACCTTTGTGTTAATGTAGGTAACAATCATTAGTTTTTTACCCTACCAATCTTCTAAGCCTCACCCCCCTATAATGTGCTGACATGATGACTCGTTTAAGTAAAGCTTCAACTATAAATTATCCTCTTCTTTGACGTGCATCTGTTGCACGTTTCAATGCCTGACCAACGTTATTAACACATAACATTAATAGGAGAATCATTACAGAAGCTGGTACCCATATCCACCACCTAAATTCCAATGTTTGTGGGTTTCTTGCATAACTTAGTAATGTTCCTAAACTAGGTGTGTTTTCTGGAAAACCAAATCCTAAGAAGGAAAGACCAGATTCTAATCCAATATTAGAAGCTAAATTTAATGTCATGGTTACAATAATCAAAGAGCTACAGTTTGGTAGCAAATGCTTAAATATAATTTTTACATTTGATGTACCTAGTGTTTTCGCTGCTTGAATATAATCTAATTCCTTCTCCTGCAATGCTTTTGATCTAATTAATCGGGCGATTCCCATCCATAGAAAGGCCGTCATGATAAGTGAAAATGTAACAATACTATATTTCGGTACAATTGCAACGAATGTAATTACAATCATGGTAAATGGTAAGATTAAGAAGAAATCTAGGATACGCATCATGACGTTATCGATATGCCCGCCAAAATAACCAGAAGCTAATCCAAATATAACTCCAATAAGTCCTGTTAACACTGTTACAATGATTGCAATCGAAAGTGAATTTCGTGTACCGATAATTAACTGTCCAAATACATCTCGACCACCATAATCAGTTCCTAGTATAAAATCTTCTCCAGGTGGTTCATATATTGCAAATAAATCAACCTTTACAATTTCGTCTTGATCCAGTACAATGGATACTCCGTAAACAAATACGGTAATACCTACTAAGAATATTAAAGAAATTAATGCCAGCTTATCTCTGACCAATTCTCTCCAAATTATGCTAAAACCTGATGGACTCTTGATTACTTCCTTTGATTTCACTTCTACATTTGCTGCATTTGCTTCCACATTTTTCACCTCACTATATACCTCTAAAATTTATTTAATACGAATTCTCGGATCAATTAGACTCAAGATAATATCTGAAAGTAAAGCACCCATGACAGAAGCTACACCGAATAATAAAGTCGTAGCTGTCACGACACTGTAATCCCTTAGGCTAATCGATTCTATTAACAATTGCCCCATCCCAGGATATCCAAAGATATTTTCAATAAAGATAGAGCCACCAATTAGTCCAGTAATTTCAAATCCGAAAAATGCTGCTATTGGTAATAGTGAGTTTCGCAAAATATGGCGATTATAAACTCGTTGTTCAGAAGCACCTTTAGCTCTTGCAAGTAAAATAAAATCCTTTTGTTTCGTATCAACTATCTCATTTCGTAGATATTGAATCGTACTGTATGTTGTAATAAGTGCCATTGATAATGCTGGTAATAACAAATGATATAATTTACTCATAAAATAATCGAACGTTCCAGGTTCTAGACCTGGGGTGACACTTCCACTAGTTGGGAACCATTGCAACTGGAACCCGAATATCCAAAGCATTACTAGTGCAAAGATAAACAGTGGCGTTGCAAACCCAACATATGAATAACCAGTAATTAGCTGATCCCTAAACGTATCATTATATCTTCCACTTGTAATCCCTAGTGGTATCGCAATTAAATAGGTAAAAATTAACGTTGCTACCGATAACCAGAATGAATTAACAATTCGCTGTCCAATTAATTCGGTAACGGGCATTTTAAAACGGAAGGACTGACCAAAATCACCTTGTAACACTCCTCCGACCCATCTAGCATATTGCTCATGCCACGGATCATACCAACCCAGCTGAATTCGAAGTTCTTCTAAACGCGCAGGATCAACATTCGGGTCAATTTGCCCTGAGAGTGCATCCCCTGGCATCATTTTTGCTAGAACAAATATTAGTATACTTAACAGGACGAGTTGAGGAATCATTATTAAAATACGGCGTAAAGAAAATTTCCACATAATATCAACCTTTCTCTGGTAAAGCCACTAAGTGAGTTTCATTTATCGGTTTTAACCCGTAGGCTAAACCTTCCTCATCAAAGTAATCATTATAGGCTTGTTCATATTCTGTATTGACCTCTTCACGGAATCTTTTCATTTCTTCCCGTTTTTTCGGATCGATATCTGGTATTGCTGCTACCAGTCTTTTCGTATAAATATGCTGTGGATCATTAAAGATCTCTTCTGCGGTTCCTTCTTCCACAAAGCGTCCTTTATACATAATGCCAATATGATTACACATATGTTTAATGACACCTAGGTCATGACTTATGAACAAGTAAGTTAAATCTAACTCATCTTGAATTTCTTTCATAAAGTTCAAGACCTGTGCTTGAACCGAAACATCCAATGCAGAAACAGGTTCATCGGCAATGATTAATTTTGGCTTCAACGCGATTGCTCTTGCAATACCAATTCGTTGTCGTTGTCCACCAGAGAATTCATGTGGGTACTTCAAGATGCTTTCTGGACTAAGACCAACTAATTCAAGTAACTCTTGTACGCGAATTCTCTCTTCTTTTCTACTTAAATTTTCAAAGTTTCGAAGTGGTTCCGCTACAATATCGACAACCCGTTTTTTCGGATTTAATGAAGAATATGGATCCTGGAATATCATTTGAATATCTTTTCTTATTTCTGTTTTCGCTCTTCTTACTCCTGTTATATCTTTGTCCTCAAAAAGCACTTTTCCAGAGGTAATATGATTTAATCCAATAATGGCTCTACCAGTAGTTGACTTACCAGATCCTGATTCACCAACTAGACCATATGTTTTCCCTTTTTCTAGTGTGAAGGATACACCATCTACAGCTTTTACGTGCCCAACTGTTCTTCCGAATACGCCACCTTTTATAGGAAAATGTACTTTTAAATCTTCTACTTTAAGAAACCCCATGTTGCGCTTCCTCCTTACTCTCTGCTGGGAAGTCAAAATGTTTATAGCAGCTACAACGAACGAAATGCCCTGGCTTTACTTCATGTAATTCTGGATTTGCTTCATGCGCTGTTTCTGCCACCCAAGGAATCCTTGGAGCAAAGCGACAACCTTCACGTGGCAATTTTTGTAATGAAGGTACAATACCTTGAATAACATGCAATTTATCTTGTCCTTCTTGTGTATTTGGAACAGAGTTAAATAATGATCTCGTATATGGATGTAATGGTTCTTCAAACAGAGTCATGACGTCTGCAATTTCAACGATTTGCCCGGCATACATCACTGCCACCCTGTCTGCCATTTCAGCAACTACCCCTAGATCATGGGTAATAAGAACTATACCAGAATCCAAATCATCCTTTAAATCTTTAATTAAGTCTAATATCTGAGATTGTATCGTAACATCTAGAGCAGTTGTTGGCTCATCCGCAATGAGTAATTCCGGATCATTTGCTATAGCAGTTGCGATAACTACCCTTTGCCTCATCCCCCCAGATAACTCATGCGGGAATTGCTCATACACATGTTCTGGACGTGGAATTCCAACTTTACTTAGTAGATCAATTACCTTTTCTTTACGCTGATTCTTGGTAAGGTCTTTTTTATGAAGGAGTAATGTTTCTCCTATTTGATTACCGATATTCATTAATGGATTAAGGGCAGTTAATGGATCCTGGAAAATCATACCCATATCATTCCCGCGTAGCTTATTCAGCTTTGACGCAGTCATTCCGACTATGTTTTCTCCTTTGAATAAAATCTCTCCCTCCATCTTTGCACGATTATGTAATCCCATAATAGAGAAGGCTAATGCACTCTTACCACAGCCAGATTCCCCAACAATGGCTAGCACTTCGTTTTTATTTACCGTAAGTGAAACATTATCCACCGCTGCATAATAATCGTCCTTAATCCGGAAAGATGTCTTCAAATCTCTGATTTCCAATAACTTCTCTGCCAACCTTAATCCCCCTAACTAAAAATTGCAAAAATTTAATATATAAATGTTTTATTAACATATTAAAGAGCAGATATTCATGTTGTATAGCGTCTAGTAGTGTCTGCCCCATTATTTATAGTATTAATTTTCCAAAAATTTAAGTCATTATCTATCACAGTAGATATGCCATTTCGCTACTTTCGTAATAAAACTGTAACATATTATTTATTTTTTTAAAGTATATATTATTTTCTGAGTTTTAACAAGCTTTTTTTTAACATTTTATTAAAAGTTTTTAGATAATTAGTTCTATTACTTATAGCTAAAAGCCGTTACATTGTTGATAATTATAGGGATTTATACGGAGAAGAATATAACTAAAAAAGCCCGGGTGGGGGCATCTCCTACCAGGGCGGAATCATCTTTCTCCTGTTTGGCTCATCTCCTCTCGGGGTGGGTTCATCTCTTCTGTTTGGGCTCATCTCTTCACAAGACGGACGCATCCTCCCGCTATTTGGGCCCATCTCCGCCCCACGTGGGCCTATCTCACCAAATTTCAGTCGCATGCTCCTTCAAGTAAAAATAAAAAACTCCCATTCGCTCATCTTTCTACGAATGGAAGTTTTTCTTATGCTAGCGGGAAAGTTTTTTAACCCTTCCTCTCTACCAAAAAAGAAGCCACTAAGTGACTTCTTTTTCGCTATTATTATTCAGCTGCTTCAGCTTTTTCTTCTGTTACACCAATTTGGTAACGTTGAAGATCTGATTCAGGATCAAGTGTATAGTTCGTTACACGGTTATTTACTGGAACAATTTTTGCACGATATAGAGTTGGGAACAACGGAATGTTATCAACCATTAGTTGTTGCCACTTGTCATATACTTCTTTACGATATTCTGTGTCCATTGCTTTCATAGAAGAACCTTCAGCTAATAGCTGATCATTTTCTTCATTAGTCCAACGTGGGTAGTTAGCATTTGAGTTCCCAGCAAAAATACCAGCAGGGTTTACATCAGTACCAGTACCCCAAGCACCTTGGAAAATATCAATTTCTGGATCATCTTCTTTTATACGATCATAGAATGAGTTGAATTCTAATAAACGACCATCAACTAATTGTACATTTAGACCTACTGCACCCCATGATTGGATGTAGTATTGAGCTAGTGGCTCAGCAGTATCTCCACCAGACATTGATGCAAAGTTAATAACTAATTTTTCACCGTCTGGAGTTTCACGGAATCCATCACCATCAACATCTTCATATCCAGCTTCATCTAGAATACGATTTGCTTCATCTGGATCGTGTGTTGGTGTTTCAATATCAGGATTATGATATTCTGGGAAGAATGGAATGATTAATGATGTTGCATTCCAACGTAACCCATTATAGAAGTTGTCACCAACTGCATTATTATCTACAGCATACCACATTGCACGGCGTAGGTTTACGTCCGCCATTTTAGCATTAGGGTCAACCTCTACTTGACCTTCTTCAGCATCCCATTTACCTAATTTAAAACCAATGTATGTGTATGCATTATCAATAGATCCTAAGAATTCAACATTAGACATGTTTGCATTATCTAGGAATTGATCTGTTGGAAAGCTATTGACCATGTCAACGCCACCAGTTTTTAATTCTTGAACTACTGTAGAAGGAGATACCACTTTCACTGTAACTTCTTCTAAAGCAGGTGTACCTCTCCAGTAGTCTTCATTTCTTTTTAATACAACAGACTCACCAGGTACAATTGATTCTACTTTATATGGTCCCATTCCGATCGGATTTTTACGAACCGCATCAGATTCTTCCATTTCTTTTACATCCATATCACCGAAGACATGTTTTGGTAATGCATATGGCCAAATTCCTCCAGTAATAAGAGAAGGACCACCTTCTTTAAAGGTAATTTGTAAAGTCTTATCATCAATTACCTTAATACCAGAAATGGTATCTGTTTCACCATCATGATACTCTTTCATTCCTTCAATGTTTTCAAAGTCAGATCCATAACGGATACCATCATAGTCCGGATGACCAATAACATAGTGAACAAATTCCCAATCCTCAGCAGTCACAGGTTCACCATCATGCCAGTTAACACCGTCTTTAATTTGTAAAGTGTACACTTTACCAGTGTCATCCACTTCCCAAGTGGCAGCACCATCTTGTGTGTAAGTATAGCTAGCATCTGAGTCAAATAAAGGCTCATCAAACCATGCAATTACTTCATAGTCAGGATTACCTGAATAGAAGTTGAAGTTAAATGTACCTTCTAGTACCGTATCTGACACGATACCATAAGTTAGTGAACCATTTTCAAGTTCTTCACCATTGTTTGAAGCAGTCATATTGAAATCGTCAATATGGAAGATACCATCTTCATTTGCTTCCGTGCTTTTGTTATCTTCTGAACCATTATCCCCTTTGTCCTCAGAAGACTCATTGTCACTACCGCCACCACATGCAGCAAGTGCAAGCAATAATACCAGCATAAGAGCTAAAAGCCATTTGCTTGTCTTTCTCATCATAGTTGCCTCCCTATTTTTATAGATATAGTTTTCCTTGGCCATCCCGTTGGCGCGGCCAAGGAGTAACAAGTACAGATTTTTTATCCTCTTCTTTGTCTTGCGTCTGTTGCACGTTTTAATGCTTGTCCAACATTATTAATAGACAACATTAGAAGTAAAATTAATACCGAAGCAGGCACCCAAATCCACCATCTATATTCTAATGTTTGTGGATTGGTTGCATAGCTTAATAATGTACCTAAACTAGGCGTGCTCTCTGGGAAACCAAATCCTAAGAATGATAGACCTGATTCTAGACCAATATTAGCAGCTAAGTTTAATGTCATCGTTACAATAATAAGTGAGCTACAGTTTGGTAGTAATTGTGTAAAGATAATTTTGAAATTAGAGCTACCAAGTGTTTTCGATGCTTGGATATAATCTAATTCCTTTTCCTGTAAAGCCTTCGATCTGATCAAACGGGCAATTCCCATCCAGAGAAATGCCGTCATAATGAGAGAGAAGGTCCATACACTATACTTTGGTACAATTGCAACGAATGCAATGACAATCATCGTAAACGGTAGGATTAAGAAGAAATCCAAAATACGCATCATGATATTATCAATATGACCACCAAAGTAACCAGCGATTAAACCATAGGCTATCCCAATAATTCCCGTCATAGCTGTTACAAGTAATGCAATCGATAAGGAATTCTTTGTCCCAATAATTAATTGTCCAAAGATGTCACGACCACCGTAATCAGTACCTAAGATAAAATCTTCACCCGGCGGCTCATAGATGGATAACAAGTCTACTGTTACAATTTCATCTTGGTCTAATATAAGGGATGTACCATATACAAATGCCATAATTAAGATTAAGAAGATTAAAGAGATTAATGCTAGCTTATCTCGAACTAGCTCACGCCAGATTATACTCATACCAGAAGGACTTTTTATCGGTTCCTTCGTTTTCAATTCTTCTGCTTTATTGTTTTCCATTTATTTCACCTCACGATTACCTATTCTTATTTAATACGAATTCTTGGATCTACAATACTTAAGATAATGTCAGATAATAATGCCCCAACAATCGATGCAACACCGAATAATAATGTAGTTGCAGTTAATACCGTGTAATCACGTAAGCTAATGGATTCTACTAATAATTGACCCATTCCCGGATATCCAAAAATGTTCTCAATGAAAATAGAGCCACCAATTAACCCCGTAATCTCAAATCCAAAGAATGCCGCAATCGGTAAAAGTGAGTTTCTTAAAATATGGCGATTATAGACTCGTCTCTCAGAAGCCCCTTTTGCTCTAGCTGTTAAAATGAAGTCTTTGTGCTTCGTATCAACAATTTCATTACGTAAATATTGAATCGTACTATATGTTGTAATTAGTGCCATGGACAATGCTGGTAGTAACAAGTGATAAAGTTTGCTCATAAAGTAGTCAAACGTTCCAGGTTCAAGCCCCGGTGTTACACTACCACTAGTTGGGAACCAACCTAATTGGAAACCGAATAACCAAAGCATTACAAGTGCAAAAATGAATAATGGTGTAGCAAAGCCAACATACGTATAACCAGTAATCAATTGATCACGCCATGTATCATTGTATCGGCCACTAACAATACCTAGTGGAATAGCGATCAGATAGGTGAAGAGTAATGTTGCTACCGATAACCAGAATGTATTGACAATACGTTGCCCAATTAGTTCTGTAACAGGCATTTTAAAACGGAACGATTGTCCTAAATCACCCTGAAGCACGCCTCCCATCCATCTTACGTACTGTTCATGCCATGGGTCATTCCAACCCAAATTTTCACGAATCTCTTCCAGTCTTTTTGGATCAACATTCGGGTCAATTTGCCCTGATAGTGCATCCCCTGGCATTAATTGTGCTAGTACGAAAATTAAAATACTAAGAACAATTAATTGAGGAATCATAATTAATGTACGACGTAATGTAAATTTCCACATATTATCAACCTTTCTCAGGTAAAGCCACTAAATGCGTGTCAGACACTGGCTGTAATTTATAGGCTAAACCTTCCTCATCAAAGTAATCATTGTAGGATTGTTCGTATTCCATTTTTACTTCTTCACGGAATTGACGTTTTTCCTCACGTTTTTTAGGATCAATATCCGGAATTGCCGCCACTAAGCGCTTCGTATAAATATGCTGAGGATTGTTAAAGATGTCCTCTGCAGTACCTGCTTCCACATAGCGACCTTTGTACATAATTCCGATATCATCACACATGTGCTTGATTACTCCTAAGTCATGGCTAATAAACAGATATGTTAAATCAAGTTCCTTTTGAATCTCTTTCATAAAGTTTAATACTTGAGCTTGCACCGAAACATCTAGTGCTGAAACTGGCTCGTCCGCAATAATAAGTTTTGGTTTTAATGCGATTGCTCTAGCGATACCAATACGTTGACGTTGCCCACCTGAGAATTCATGGGGATATTTTAAAATACTTTCAGGACTTAATCCGACTAGCTCCAATAATTCTTGTACTCTCTTACGCTCTTCTTTACGAGTTAAATTTTCAAAGTTACGTAGCGGTTCAGATACGATGTCTACCACACGTTTTTTCGGGTTTAATGATGAATATGGGTCTTGAAAAATCATTTGAATATTTTTACGCGCTTCGGAACGGCCACGTGCAATATTCGTTATATCCTGACCAT
The DNA here is from genome assembly GCF_018310345.1 of Ornithinibacillus massiliensis. GTDB lineage: Bacteria > Bacillota > Bacilli > Bacillales > Amphibacillaceae > Ornithinibacillus > Ornithinibacillus massiliensis. The sequence continues at coordinate 592,098 of NZ_JAGXBY010000001.1, read as the reverse complement.
CAAACATAACTTTTCCGGATGTAATCGTATTTAAACCGATAATGGATCTACCAGTAGTTGTTTTACCAGAACCAGATTCTCCTACTAAACCATATGTCTTTCCTTTTTCTAAAGTGAATGATACCCCATCAACAGCCTTTATATGTCCCACTGTTCTACCGAAAATACCACCCTTTATTGGAAAGTGAACTTTTAAATCATTTACCTCAAGATAAGACATGTTGTTCCTCCTTGCTTTCATCAGGGAAGCTAAAGTGCTTGTAGCATGTACAACGAACATGGTGCCCTGGTGTTACTTCTTTTAGTTCCGGATTTTTTTCATGTGCTGATTCATCTACCCAAGGTATTCGAGCACTGAAACGACAACCTTCTCTTGGCAGATTCTGAAGGGAAGGTACAATCCCTTGAATAACATGTAATTGATCCTGTTTTGTATTACCATTCGGTACGGAATTCAATAATGATCTTGTGTATGGATGTAATGGATTTTCAAATAGTGTTTGTACATCTGCAATTTCAACAACTTGTCCAGCATACATTACTGCTACTCGGTCTGCCATCTCAGCAACTACCCCTAGATCATGGGTGATAAGAATAATACCTGAATCCATTTCATCTTTAAGCTTATTGATCAAATCTAAAATTTGTGATTGGATCGTAACGTCTAGTGCTGTTGTTGGCTCATCTGCAATTAGTAGTTCGGGCTCATTTGCGATTGCCATTGCTATCATGACACGTTGACGCATACCACCTGACAATTCATGTGGGAACTGATTAATAACATGTTCCGCACGAGGGATACCAACCTTATTCAATAAATCTAATACTTTTGCTCTACGTTCATTCTTGGACATATTCTTATTGTGTAGAAATAAGGTTTCTCCAATCTGCTCGCCAACCTCCATTAATGGGTTCAATGAAGTTAGTGGATCCTGAAATATCATACCTAAATCTTTACCGCGTACCTTGTTTAATTCTGAAGGAGTCATTTTGGCAATGTTCTTGCCTTTATATAAGATTTCTCCTTCAATCTTCGCACGAGTATGAAGACCCATTATGGAGAATGCTAAAGCACTTTTACCACAACCAGATTCTCCAACAATGGCAAGAACTTCATTCTTATTAACAGTTAAAGATAAATTATCCACCGCAGCATGGTAATCGTCTTTGATACGGAATGAAGTTTTTAAATTTTTGATTTCTAGAAGTTTTTCTGACATTTTTTATCCCCCTATTTATAATTGTAGGCCCAAGACATTATGCCTTTTTAGGGTGTACTTTTTCACAGTATTTATGATATAGGCTAATCTTAATATTGTTTAAATTATTCTGATAATTTAGTGTTATTGGAATTACGTGATGAAAACTATTATACTACCAAACTTTTTAGATTGCACGTCAAATTTAAAAAAAGATTAAAAAAACTTTCACGGTAATATTTTGTAAAACTCCCAAAAACCTATGTATATCAACGGTTTTAAGGCTATTTTTATTTCGACAAATTTCTTCATATTTTTTAACAACCTTGTAGTCTATTTGTATTATGATTAAATCTTCTAAATATTTAGTGTCGTTAAATAATTGATTATTTAGTATAGTACTAATCATTTTAACTTTCTAACGTACAAAAAAGGAGCACATCCTCAATGGAATGTACTCCTTTCACGCTTCCCATATTGGTATTATCCAAATAATCCAGAGAAAAACTGCCCTATAGCTTCAAATAGTTTTTTGAAGAAGCTTCCTACATTGTCCCAAAATCCTTCATCTGCTAAAATATCCTCTATTTTACCTTGGACTTTTGATGCAATATCGTTTAGCTGATTCTTCACTTGATCAAAATTAATATCTAAATTACGCATTTTCTCAAACAAATTAATTAATAACTGACGGTCTTCATCACTTAATTTTATTTCCAATTTACTCAACTGCTCTTGTACGATTCTTTCGATATCTTCTATAGATGCTGGGTTTTGTTCCGCAATAGCTTGCTTGATTTGCGTAATTAAATCACTTACTTGTTCAGATGTTAGTCCTGCGTCTTTCACAAGGTCTGTTGCGACATTTAACTCCTCATTAGCAAGCTCCATACGTTCTTTATCGAGCTCTACCCCTCCGACATCGTAAGCCTTATATATACCAGTCAAGGCAGAATGGCCAGTAACTTTGACAGGGGATGCAACAACAACCGTCGCATTCTCAACTCCAGCTGTTAGCAGTGCATTTGCGTACATTTCACTTGTTACTTCTGTAATATTATCAGGAGTGATAATGGATACATTGAGCCCCACTCCCTCTTCTTCTATTGTTATTTTCGCCGAGGAGAACATTCGAGAATTCGGATTTCCTCCGATATATTTAGCCAAGTCTTCCCCTGTTACAGTGAAAATATCAACCATATCAGGGTTCGTTACTTCTAACAGGTCCTCCGTCTGTGCTTTTTGTTCGTCTGTTAAATTACCTCCATAAACAACAATCGGCACGCCAAGCTTTTCATTTATTGCCTCATCCGCACTCACAGGAATGACAAAGGCTGCAAATAAACTCACAATTAATGTATACAATACTGTTAGCTTCATAAATCGTTTCATTCGTATACCCCTTTCTAGCTTATTAGAATGCTTGTCTTAAAAAATATTATTCTCTTACATTGATTATACCCAATATAACAAAAATATCACTATTTTAACTGAAAAACTAATACTATATGGAAAAATTTTCATTCTTCCTTATCTGCCTATGTAAGAATTAATACTTTAAATTTATTTCGGTTTCCGGTATATTTAGGTTATCGAAATAATTATACAGAAAGAAGGCAAAAACCAATTAGTACGGAAAACTCCAATGCAACACGTAATTTAGTAATCATGTGGTTTGCCAACTTCTTTATTGCCGGAAGTACCACAATGGTAATCCCCTTTCTTTCCTTGTATATAGATTCATTTGGAAATTTCTCTGATGTCTATGTTCAGAATTGGTCTGGCTGGGTATTTCTCGTTACCTTTATCGCTGCATTTATTTTTGCACCAATCTGGGGTAGAGTTGGGGATAAATATGGAAGAAAAAAACTATTAATCTTCTTTGCAAGTGGGATAGGATTATCTGTATTTTTAATGGGATTCGCTACAAATGTTTGGCAATTATTTATACTCCGTCTTTTCATGGGAATTTTCACCGGTTTTATTCCGATGTCACAAGCCCTTATTGCTACGCAAACTCCTAAGAACATAGCAGGAAAGGTACTTGGCACATTACAAACTGGTAGTATAACTGGAACACTGATGGGCCCACTTTTAGGCGGAGCATTAGCAGATGCATTCGGTTATTCGGCTACATTTAAATGGGTCGCTATTACCATTATTCTTTCCGGACTTATTGTTTTATTCGGTATTAGGGAAGAACGTTTCGAATTTGCTACCGACAAAGAACATAAAGCATATTCCAGGAAGGAAGTTATTTTGCATATAATAAGACATCCAATTTTATTAGTTGTCATGCTCATTTCTGCTTTAGTACAAATTGCGCACTTCTCTGTACAACCGATTCTCTCGTTGTACGTGGAAGAAATTCATGGTCCCGCTAATATAGCATTTTTCTCGGGTATTGCATTCTCTGCAGCCGGACTAGGTAATTTACTGATGTCCAGAAAATGGGGCAAATTAGGAGATCAACATGGGTATATAAAAATATTAATCGCCCTTCTTTTCATGGCGGGTATTGTTTATATACCGGGAGCGTTTGTCACATCTATTTGGCAACTTGTCATAGTTCGTTTCTTATTGGGCGTTTCTATCGGAGGAATTATTCCTTTAAGAATGGCTTATATCCGCCAAGAGGCACCGTTATCCATGCAAGGGGAAGTATTAGGATACAATACAAGTCTCCGGTTCCTCGGCAATATAATTGGTCCCGCACTCGGAGGATTAATTGCTGCGTTTAATGGCATATCCACTGTTTTCTATGTAACTAGTGGACTATTAATTTTAAGTGGAGGATTTCTTCTATTCGCTTGGTATCGTTACGAGTACACAGTAGAGAAAACTCATTCGTTATCACAGTAGAAACGACAGTTCAATAGAAGATCATCATCTCAACTAGAAGCATTCATACTTTTTTTTAAAAAAGGACGGTATTCTTTAATAAGAATACCGTCTTTCTACTATTATATTACTATTCAGTTAATGTAACATTTTGCAAACGAAGGATACCAGTCGGATCTTGAATTAATCCCTGTACCTTATCGCTAACACCTAATAAGTATTCTTGGTGATGGATATATAGCATTGGTGCTATATCGACAAGCATTTCTTGAATTTGTCTATATAGCTCTGCTCTTTCTTCCGCATCAGATGTTTGACGAGCCTCATCAAGTAATGCATCTAACTCTGGGTCTTTTGTGAAAGTACGGTTACCAGGTTCACCGACATTGTCAGAGTGTAGCAAAGCATATAGTCCGTAGTCCGCGTCACCTGTAACGGTCGACCAACCAAGAATGAACATATCATGCTCTCCATTAGCTGTTTGATCCAAGTATGCCCCCCACTCCATAACTTCTATCTGAACCTCAATACCAAATTCTTTTAATTGTGCTTGAACATTGGTAGCCATGTCCATACGTTCACGGTTATCATTAGTCCAAAGTGTAGTCGAGAACCCGTCTTCAAAGCCTGCTTCAGCAAGGAGCTCTTTTGCCTTTTCTGGATCATATTCCAAACCAGGTACATTTGGATCATATCCAAATACGTCCGGTGCTAATGGTCCAATGGCAGGAATTCCTACACCATTATAAATACCATCAATGATTTGCGACCTGTCAATCGCCATATTTATTGCTTGGCGGACCCGAGGGTCATTAAATGGTTCTTTTTCCATATTAAATCCAACATAAGATAAACTTACACTTCCTTGTGTATTAACATGTAATCCATCTGTATTTTCAATTTCTGCTACATCTGAAGGACTTAACGGGTCAGAAATATGAGAATCTCCTGTTCTTAGCTCTGCTACTCTTGTTAAATCTTCAGAAACAACTTTAAAGGTAACAGAATCTAATTTTGCCGGTTCTCCCCAATAATCATCATTCCGAACTAACTTAATATGCTGACCAGGTACCCATTCTTCAAATTTAAAGAAGCCTGTGCCCACTGGGTTTTCATTAATCACACTACCTGGTTCTTCCCCTGCTTCCATTGCAGCATAGTCTTCCTCAATTAATTTAGGGGACACCATTGCTCCACCATTATGTGCTAAGTGGGCTGGAAGTGGAGAGAATGGAAATTCTGTCGTAAATCGAACCGTATAGTCATCCACCACTTCAATATCTGTAACCATACTATATAAGAAAGAACGTGGCGATGCGACATCTTCATCAAGTACTCTTTCGATATTCATTTTTACTACTTCCGCATTAAAGTCTGATCCATCATGGAACTTAACTCCCTCACGAAGCTTAAACTCCCATACATTATCTTCTACAAGTTCCCAGCTTTCAGCTAGACTTGGCTGCAATTCCATATTTTGATCCTGTTTAACTAAAGATTCATAAATATTAGCAGCAACATTACTGGAAGGTACATCGTTAGATCCAGCAGGGTCTAATGAAACAGCATCAGAAGAGTTTGCAATAACTAAGTCATTACCACCACTTTGACCATCGGTTTCACCACTGTCTGTTGTATCCTCGCCGTTGTCAGCTGGTTCCTCTGTATCACCATCATCTGTTGGTGAACCATTTTCATTTGGTTCGCTTGCACATGCTACAAGTACAAAACTCAGCATTAGCACTGTTGCAAGAAAAACGAGTAATCTTTTTGACAAATTCACTTGTTTATACCCCCATTTCGTTTTAGTAGACACTCATAGAAATATAAAGTGTCTGAATATTGCAGATACATATTAATATATATGATAGTAGTACAAATTACAAGACTATTTTTTTAATTATTTATTGTCATAATAAACTATGATGATATAATAGTATAAATCAATGGAATAAACAGATAATTATAACTTGATAGAAAGGCGCAGGGCACTCGCATTAGACATACAGAAGGGACTAAGCCTTAGGAAATGAAGGAAACACGACGACTGTAGAGAGTCGATGTTGACTTATCGTACCGAGGTGAAGGAAGTCTGCTAGTCTCAGGTGCCCGGAGCTAGGCATCTCTGTTTATACTTCTTATCTCTCTAGAAAGGGTGTAAATTGCATTATGGGACAACCATTACAAAATCAACCTTCTATTTATGAACAACATCGAAATGTGCAAGTTCATCGTATGAAAACCTTCCTAAAGAAATTTAGGAAAAACAAAGCCGCTGTAATTGGAGGAATTCTCCTCTTCTTTTTTATTTTAGTTTCCCTTATCGGGCCTTATTTTGTACCTTATCCCGAAGATTCAGGTGATCTTGTAAACAAATTAGCTCCCCCTTCCGCCGACCACTGGTTTGGAACCGATCACCATGGTAGAGATATTTTCAGTCGGATTATCGAAGGAATGTCTATTACATTAAGAGTCGGCTTTTCTTCCGTTATATTAGGAGCGATTGTTGGAACCGTAATAGGAATTATATCCGGATATTATGGAGGACGTGTAGATTCAATTATTATGCGTTGTATGGATGTTCTACTAGCATTTCCAGGTATACTGCTAGCCTTAGCAATTGTTAGTGTACTAGGTGGAAGCATACAAAATGTTATTATTGCTATCGCTATATTTTCGATTCCTGTATTTGCAAGAATTGTTAGAGGCTCAACGTTAGCAGTGAAAAAGCTGGAGTACATTGATGCTGTAAAAGCACTTGGAGCAAGTGACTTACGAATTATCTTTAAACACATCTTACCGAATACCTTGTCACCTCTTATTGTTCAAATAACATTAAGTATTGCTACTGCAATCTTAACTGCTACCGGCTTATCGTTCTTAGGACTCGGGGCAAAACCTCCAATCCCAGAATGGGGAGCAATGTTAAGTGATGGACGTAACTATTTGTATAGTGCGCCACATGTCTCTTTCTTTCCGGGAATCGCTATTGTCATCGTCGTTATAGCCTTTAATATCCTAGGAGATGGGTTAAGAGATGCATTTGATCCAAAATCAAAAAAATAGAGAGGGTGCAGTAGATTGTTCGTATTTATTATTCGACGTGTACTTCAAACAATCCCAGTATTATTAGGTGTAACATTAATCGTATTTAGCCTATTACATCTTGTACCTGGGGACCCGGCACAAATTATGGCGGGTGAAAGTGCACCAAAAGAACAAGTAGAAAATATTCGTGAACGGTTAGGTCTTAACGATCCGTATCATGTACAATATTGGAATTATTTATCTAATCTTCTACAAGGGGATTTAGGAAATTCAATTCGAACTGGTCGAGATGTAACATCTGAAATCAGTGTGCGTATTTTGGTTACAGTAGAACTAGCTTTTTATAGTATTGTACTTAGCATCTTCTTAGGATTGATTGCCGGGATTGTTTCCGCTGTTAAGCAATATTCTATCCGGGATGTTTCCTTAATGATTATTGCTCTATTTGGTCTATCCATGCCAAATTTCTGGTTAGGGTTAATGTTAATACAATGGTTCGCTATTGGTTTAGACTTACCGAGTTGGGTACCATTTTTCGATAACACGGCATGGTTTAAGCCATCCGGCTGGGGAAGCTTTGAACAAGTAGTCCTGCCAGTCATTACATTAGGAACCGGTGGAGCAGCCATTATCGCTCGAATGACGAGATCAAGTATGCTAGAAGTTATTGATCAAGATTATATCCGAACTGCACGTGCAAAAGGCGCAAAAGAACGAGTCGTCATTTATCGACATGCACTTAAAAATGCTTTAATCCCTGTCGTTACTGTTGTTGGTCTTCAATTTGGATCCCTATTAGGTGGAACTGTTTTAACAGAGACCGTCTTTGCTATTAATGGAATGGGGAAATTAGTCATTGATTCTATCCAAGCACGGGACTTTCCACTCGTTCAAGGTACCGTATTAGTTGCTGCTTTACTCTTTGTACTAGTAAATCTAATTGTCGATATTACCTATCGTTATCTCAATAAACGTATTGACTTAAATTAACCGTAGTTTTATTAGCTTAGAAAGGTGTGACAGGAATGACCGTTCAATCTGTATATGAGAATATATTAGAAATAAACAATCTCCAAACATCCTTTTTCACGGAGGAGGTAGAAGTAAAAGCTGTCGACGGAGTATCGTTTAGCCTGCCAAAAGGAAAAACACTTGGGATTGTTGGAGAGTCAGGATCGGGTAAGAGTATTACATCCCTATCTATTCTTCGTTTAATTGATAGTCCAGGAAAAATAGTCGGCGGTGAAATTATCTTTAAGGGAGAAAACCTATTGGAAAAATCGAATAACGAAATGAGAAAAATCCGCGGTAACGAAATATCGATGATTTTCCAAGAGCCTATGACATCTTTAAATCCAACTTATACAATTGGTCAGCAAATAAGTGAAGCTTATAAAATTCATGAAAGACTAAACAAAGCGGAAGCTCGAAAAAAATCGATTGAAATGCTTAAGCTTGTAGGGATTCCATCTCCAGAAAAGCGCATTAACCAATACCCTCATGAGCTTTCCGGTGGTATGAGGCAACGTGTTATGATTGCCATTGCGCTCGCTTGCAATCCAGACTTACTTATAGCAGATGAACCTACCACTGCATTAGATGTAACGATACAAGCACAAATACTAGAATTGATAAAGGACTTACAAAAAAGATTAAATATGTCTGTCCTGCTCATCACTCACGATTTAGGCGTAGTAGCCGAAACTTGTGATTATGTAGCAGTCATGTATTGCGGAAAAGTAGTGGAATATGCTGATGTGAAAACATTATTCAAAGAACCGAAGCATCCATACACTGTTGGGCTAATCAACTCACTACCATCACATGATGAGGATATTGAAGGCGATTTACCAATTATTAAAGGTACCGTCCCCAGCCCCACAGAGCTTCCATCTGGATGTCGCTTCGCACCGCGCTGTCCGTATGCAACAGAAATGTGTAATAGCTTACCTGAATTAATCGTAGATGAACATAATCATCAAGCACGCTGCTGGATTTATTCAGATGAATGGGAAGGAACTACGGAGGTGAAGAGGCATGCGGAAAGAAATTCTTAAAGTAAAGGATTTGAAGCAGCATTTTCCAATCAAGGGTGGAATATTCGGAAGAACTATTAACCATGTTAAGGCTGTCGATGGTGTGTCATTTTCCGTCTATGAAGGAGAGACCGTAAGTATCGTTGGGGAATCTGGATGTGGTAAATCTACTACAGGAAGAGCTATCTTGCGTTTAGATGAACCTACCAGTGGGCATGTCGAATTTGATGGTAAGGACCTATTAGCATTGCGTAAAAGCGAAATGCGTAAAGAAAGAAAAAATATACAAGTAATCTTTCAAGATCCGTATGCGTCCCTTAATCCAAGGCAAACTGTAAGAGAGATTTTAAGGGAAGCCATGTCCATTCAACGTACTGTTCCTAAAGAAAAACAAAACAAACGAATACTTGAGTTAATGGAAATCGTCGGACTTGGAAAACATCAAATCGATCGATTCCCACATGAATTCAGCGGTGGGCAACGTCAACGAATTGGTATTGCTCGTGCACTAGCAGTAGAGCCTCAATTGATTATATGTGATGAGGCAGTCTCCGCTTTAGACGTATCCATTCAAGCTCAAGTTATTAATCTATTGAAAAAGCTGCAACGAGAATTTAACCTTACGTACTTATTTATTTCTCATGATTTAGGGGTTGTAAGACATATATCCGATCGTATTATCGTCATGTATTTAGGCAAAATTGTAGAAATCGCTGATAAAAAGTCTCTGTTCACTAATCCACAGCATCCCTATACAAAATCATTATTATCTGCCATACCAAGTATTGATCCTGATAAAAAGCGGGAGCGAGTTATCCTAACTGGTGATGTTCCCTCCCCTATTAATCCACCTACTGGATGCAGATTCCATACGAGATGTCCTTTCGCGACAGAAAGATGCGCAAAAGAAATACCCGAGCTACGCGATACAGGGCAAGGTGAGAATGGCCACCAGGCCGCTTGTCATTACTTAGAAGAAATCGGTACAGGGCTCATGCAGCCAACAAATGCGCGTTAATCTAATGATAATCCATTGCTCTCCAGAATACTGGAGGGCAATTTTTTCTTTCTAACAAATAATCAAAAATATCTTCCTATTTGTAAAGATTCATTGTAAACTATTTCTATTGATTAGAAGGAAGGGTACAGCTTGGATAAACAAAACACAAAAAATTTAACGTTATTTGCGATTACTTGGCCAATCTTCATTGAATTACTCCTCCATATGTTAATGGGGAATGCAGATACTTTAATGCTAAGTCAATACTCCGATAATGCGGTAGCTGCTGTTGGGGTTGGAAACCAAATTTTATCAGTTGTGATCGTAATGTTTGGCTTTGTAGCACAAGGGGCAGCAGTTCTAATCGCCCAAAATATAGGAGCAGAAAAGCCTAAAACAGCTGGTCAAATTGCTCTAAATGCCTTAAGTATGAACCTAATATTTTCATTAGTATTAAGTATTGCCTTATTCATATGGGCAGAACCTATATTAGCCTTAATGGACCTACCACATGAACTAATGGATGAAGGCTTAGCCTATATGCAAATTGTCGGTGGATTAATTTTCGTTCAAGCGTTAATTATGACTACCGGAGCTATTTTACGAAGCTATGGCTATACGAAGGATACCATGGTTGTTACCATCATCATGAACATCATTAATGTGATTGGGAACTACTTTGTTATCTTTGGCCCGTTTGGGTTTCCAATACTAGGTGTTGAAGGGGTTGCCTATTCAACAGCTATCAGTCGATTTATTGGATTTATTGCACTCGTCATCCTCTTAGTTAAACGTACGCGTGGGGATTTAAACTTTGCAAATTTATTCCGTTACGAAAAAAATCATGTTAAGAGCCTATTGAAAATCGGCGTCCCCTCTGCTGGAGAGCAATTGTCTTATAATGCAAGCCAAATGGTAATCACCTACTTTGTTGCCCAGTTAGGAACAATTGCAATTACAACGAAAGTGTACACGCAAAATATTATGATGTTTATCTTTCTATTTTCCGTTGCCATTGGCCAAGGCACCCAAATACTTATTGGTCATATGATTGGAGCAGGGAAAATTGAGGATGCCTATGTACGGGCCCTAAAGAGCTTAAGAATTTCCATCTTTATTTCACTAGCAACTGCAGGTGTTATATACCTTGTAGCTAAACCATTCTTAGGCATCTTTACCGATAATGGCTCCATCATTGAAGCAGGTACGGTATTGCTGTTAATGACGGTTGTACTGGAACCAGGTAGAGCATTTAATTTAATCATGATCAGTTCTTTACGTTCAGCAGGTGATGTTAAATTTCCTGTGTATATCGGAATACTAGTAATGTGGGGCATTAGTGTTACCTTTGCATGGTTCTTCGGTATTTTCTTAGGTCTTGGACTAATTGGAATATGGATTGGATTTATTGCTGATGAATGGTTACGCGGAGTCCTAATGCTACGACGTTGGAAACAAAGAAACTGGGTTAGAATGAGCTTCGTTGACAAGACTAATTCCTAATGATGAGCACGAATATTGAAATGATGAATTGGCAATGCTATCATTCAATCATTCCTTTTAATCTCTTGAAAGAAAGTGATATGTAATGGGTATAGTTGTTGTCGAAATCTGTGATGGTAATGCTATTACCACACTAAATTTAGAAGAAATATTAGAAAAAGAGTTCCCTGAGGTTGCTGTTCTAACCTCTGACTGTCTATCTTTTTGCGGTTTATGCCGAGTAAAACCGTACGCATTAGTTAACAACAGACGCATCTTCGGAAAAACACCAGAAGAATGCTTAGATAAAATTCGTGCAGCTATTAAAGAAGAACTAGCCATCTATCAATAGGCTAGTTCTTCTTTTTAAATTCGACATTATTTATTACCTGGGAAATAATATGTCACTTTTTTGTATTTTATAAGCTTGCTTTGAAAATTTCTATCGAATCTTGTTTCGTTAACTTTTTAAAATTCCCATACGCTGGATTTGCTACCACTGTTTTTTCAGCCATCAATTCAACAGTGCTTTCATCAATATCATAATCCGTAAGTTTGGATGGGGCACCGATGCTATTCCAGAATTCACGAAGTTTATTAATACCTTCTATTGCTACTTCACGATCTGTTTTTCCTTCTGCATCAACTTGGAATACTCTTTCAGCAAGTTGTTTAAAGCGTAATACATTACTATCATCTAATACATGCTTCATCCAGTTCGGGAATAGGATGGCTAATCCTCCACCGTGTGGGATATCATGTACTGCACTTACTGCATGCTCTAGATTATGGGTTGCCCAATCTCCGCGAAATCCCATGTTTAACATATTATTAAGAGCTAGAGTACCTGCTAGCATAATGGTTTCTCTATACTCATAGTTTTCAAGGTCTTCTAATAGCTTCGGTGCAGTTTCCATCACTGTGATGAGAATAGACTCACAGAAACGGTCCTGTATGAGAGTATTCGTTTCCTGATGGAAATAATGCTCCAATACATGGGACATCATATCAACAATACCATAAATAGTCTGATCCTTTGGTACAGAGAAAGTATGTACTGGATCTAGAATAGAGAATTTAGGATAGGTGTATGGTGCTGCTCCCCAACCATGCTTTTCATTCGTTTCCCAATTCGTAATAACCGAGCCACTATTCATTTCTGAGCCTGTTGCAGAAAGAGTTAATACAGTTCCAAATGGCAGTGCATCTGTCGCTGAAGCTTTCTTCGTAACAATATCCCACATATCAATATCTGTTTTCGCACCAACTGCTATCGCTTTCGTACAATCAATCGTACTTCCGCCACCAACTGCAAGTAAGAAATCTATCCCCTCTTGCTTACAAATTTCTACTCCTTTACGAACTGTTGATATTCTAGGATTCGGTTCTACTCCTGCCAGTTCAAATACTTCTGCGTTTATTTCAGCTAATTTTGCTACCACATTATCGTAAACACCATTACGTTTAATGCTTCCTCCACCATATACGATTAACACTTTAGTACCATATTGTTTTACTTGCTCTGGAAGCGCATTTAGCTGCCCTTTTCCAAAGATTAATTTAGTTGGATTATAATATAAAAAATTATCCATTAGCATGTCCTCCTTATGATTTCACTACGATTGCATCTATTTCAACTAGCACATCCTTTGGTAGGCGACTTACTTCAATAGTAGCACGTGCTGGATAAGGCTTTTGTAGGTAACTACCATAAATATCATTGACGGTAGCAAAGTCATCCATCGAAGTTAAATAAATAGTAAACTTGGCGACCTGTGAAAAATCAGTCTCAGCTTCAGCAAGTATATGCTTTAAATTTTCCATAACTTGCTTAGTTTGTGCTTCTATGCCAGATACAACCTCACCAGTTGCTGGATTTATTCCAATTTGGCCGGATACAAATAGTAGATTTCCAGCATCAATAGCTTGAGAATATGGTCCAATCGCTGCTGGTGCTTTTTCTGTAAATATTTCCTTAACCATTAGCACTCCTCCTTCTTTTTCATTACTAATTGCCCAACTACTAAAGTCGACATATAGTAGGGGAAACTCGTTTCTAGACTTACTAATCTAATTTTATAAGGTCCCTTCCTTTAAAACAACTATTTGGTTTATTCCTAATTCGTCACGAAGAAACATTTAGTTCCTCTAAATAGCCCATAACAGATCTTACATAATAAATATCCCCATAGCATGCGTTATATTGTTTTGCTTCTTCCCTTAAACATGTATAGATTGACTTATCTGGTGCGTTTTCATACATTTCTTGCGAGAATGCAATAGCCGCCTCCAATGAATATGCTCCGGTGGTGTTGTGGACATATTGAATAAAACCTTTACCAAAATTGTAGGACTGAACCGCAAGTTCAACATCAAAATCTGCTGCTTTCAATGTTTCCGAGAAATAGTATACCCCTTGCTTAACAGAAAGCTCCGGATCATCAATACAACCTCTTTGGCCACAGTAGCTCTCCGAAGATTGCATTGGGTCTGTGCCCCTACCTCCGGATTCCTGCATCATCATGGCTAACATAACATTCACATAAGAGGCGACTTGATATTCTTCCGCATACTTTTCAACTAATGGCTTGTATTGCAGTACATCATTACTCACTCTCGGCTCTGGTTTCGCTGTGAATACCGAAAGTAGTATAAATATCGTAACTAGTATAGCAACAACATATATTGTCTGTTTGATTGCCTTTTTTGTTTGCTTTCTCATTCTTCTCCATCAACCCATATAAAGTAATATAGTTATCCACAACTACATTGACCTCCTCTGTCAATATATCGTGTTTTTTGTCTATTATCGATACAAAATATTGCGTTTATCCATAGGCTATCCACATTTTGTGCATAACTAGCCTCGTTTTCTCTGTTTAAACAACACCTTTTCTCTCCATTTCCCAAATCTAAAGTAAAGGTAAGCAAACACACTACTGATTATAAAGCTAACTCCCATACCAACCGCTATACCGGTATCTCCAATAAGCTTGGAGAACAAGAATGTTAGTGGATATCTGAGTACCCAGAATGAAAGCACATTAAGTACTAATACGGGATACATGGCACCCGCTGCTCGCACTACACCATTTAGAATAAAGTTTATCCCCAAGAACGGATAGCATAATGCAATGATTTTTAAGTACTGAGTAGCGAATTGAACCGCATCTTCCTCTTGAATAAATAATCGCACCGCATATTCCGCAAACAGGACAACAAGCAACCCAACAGCAACCATAACAGCGAAGTTATACACTACACCATATCTAGCAATTTTATTAACCCGCTCCCAATTCTTCACTCCAATATTCTGTCCCGCCATACTACCTACAGCGGTCCCTAGAGCATGTGCTGGAAGCATAATAATGCTATCTAATCGCTGGGCTGCTCCAAATCCACCAACAACAGAGGAGCCAAACGTCGTGACAACGCTCATAATGGCCGCTGAACCAGCTGAGATGACAGACATTTGCAATCCGGACGGAATACCGAGATGTAAGATGAGTTTAATTTCTCCCCAATGCGGGATTGTAGGTAATGTAAATGGTGCTAGCTTTTTCCGTAACACATGAATAATTCCATAAAGGAATGCAAAGCCTTGAGAAACAATGGTTGCAATAGCAGCACCTTTTACCCCAAGATCAAATACTGCGATGAATAGTGGGTCCATGAATAAATTTAATAGGACGGCTATCATGACAAATCGGAGTGGTGTTTTACTATCTCCCAATGCTCGTAATACTGTACTAATAAAATTATAACCAAACAGGAATAGCATCCCTAGGAAATTAATCTGTAAATAAGTGGTTGCAAGATTTAATATCTCGCTTGGCGTACCTAATAAGGTTAATAACCCTTCTGCAAAGATAAATCCGATTAATCCCAACGAAATAGACATAATGGAAAGTAATACAACGAATGCATTTAAGTATCGTTTTAAACCGTCTGTATTTTTCTTTCCTTTTTGTTGGGAGAGAATCGTAAGAGCAGCATTATTGAGTCCAATAATAAAAGCTAAAACAGTAAATATAATCGTACCAGAAACCGCTATAGCTCCTAGCGCATCCGCACCTAGTAAATTACCAACCCACAGACTATCGACTAATTGATAAGATGTTTGAAGCAAGTTGGCAAGCATAATCGGTCCAGAAAAAACCATCAATTGCCGCCATATATTGCCTTCCGTAAAATCATGTTGTGTTTTCACTTGAAAACAACCTTTCATATTCTAATTACTCATTTATTGTACCATTTGAATAGCAAAAGGGAAGATTTCTCGCTTCGAGAAACCTCCCCTTCCTATATTACTTGCTTTCTACCTGTACTTGTTCTTGTTCACCTGAACCTCGGTTACCTCTAAAGATAAACTGATATGCAAGTAAGGCTACAAATATGACTAACCCAATAATATCAGTATGACCTTCTGGGTACATAAGCATTAGACCTGTTAATACAGATATAATTCTTTCCACTTTATTTAAACGTTTATACCAGTAGCCGATTAGACCAGCACCTATCGCAATCATTCCCGTTAATGCTGTAATTAGAATCCAAATAACACCACCAATAGTAGTGTCTATCATGAGCATCTCTGGATTTAATACGAACATATACGGAATTATAAAGGCTGCAATTGCCAGCTTCGAAGCATTAAAACCAGTTCTAATCGGTTCCCCACCCGATATTCCGGATGCTGCAAAAGCAGCCAATGCCACAGGCGGAGTAATATCTGCCACAATACCGAAGTAAAATACAAACATATGAGCAGCTAATACTGGTATCGCAAACTCAAGTTGATTACTAACTGCTAAAATAGCTGGTAAAGCTATTGTTGAGGTAATAATATAGTTCGCCGTAGTAGGTGAACCCATACCTAAGATAATGGAAGCGATCATAGTAAAGAATAGGGTTAATAATAATTGAACATTGATATTGGACGTTAGTGCACCTGCAATATCAACAATTCCATTACCAAGCTTTAAACCTAAGCCTGTCTTCGTCACAACCCCAACAATAATACCTGCACTTGCAGTAGCAGCAGCAACACCTAACGCTGTACGAGCACCGGATGTTAAAGCATCCACAAACTTCCTAGGTGTCATTCGTGTTTCTTTTAAGAACATGCTTACGATAATCGCAGCTAGAATACCTAATAATGCTGTTCTATTAATTGAATATCCCATAAATAAAAATACAATGATTATTAAGATGGGAAGCAACAAGTGAATTTTCTTCAGAACTTCTAATTTATTTGGAATTTCACTTTCAGGTAGTCCGGTTAACCCGATTTTCTTTGCCTCTAAGTGAGTCATAATCCAAATTCCAGCAAAATAAAGAATCGCAGGAATTAAAGCCGCCTTGGCAATATCCCAATAAGGAACACCCGCAAATTCAATCATTAAGAAAGCAGCAGCCCCCATAATCGGTGGCATAATTTGTCCACCGGTTGAAGAAGCAGCTTCTACCGCTCCGGCAAATTCTTTACGGTAGCCGAGGCGTTTCATTAATGGAATCGTATATGCACCTGTTGTCACGGTGTTGGCTACAGAACTACCAGAGATCGTACCATTAAGGGCACTAGAGAAAATCGCTACTTTAGCCGGTCCTCCAGTTCTTCTACCAGCTAGGGAGATTGCTAAATCATTAAAGTATGTTCCAACTCCCGTCTTCACAAGAAATGCACCGAATAATAGGAATAAGAAAATATACGTAGATGACACTTTCAACGGTGTACCAAGGATACCCTCTGTTGTAAAGAACATCGTATTAATTAATTGGTTTAAGCTTAGTCCTCTATGCGCTAACATTCCTGGCATATATGGACCTAATAATGCATATAATAAAGCCGCACCAGCAATAATGGTTATTGGAAGTCCAACTGCACGTCTAGTTGCCTCCAATGTAAGTAGGATTGCAATCCCACCAACTATCATTTGAGCAGTAGATATGGATCCAATACTCTGAACGATTTCATCATAGAATAACGGCCAATATAAACATACGATAAACGATAATAAAGCTAATATATAATCATACCAAGCTATCTTTCTCTTATTCCCACTTTTCTTAGATGGAAACAATAGAAAAATGAGGACTAGTGCAAAACCTAAGTGGATAGTTCGTTGAATATAAGCTGTGTATGCACCAAAGTATCCTGTATATAGCTGGAACAACGAAAATGATAACAATAGAACAAATACAATAATGGCGGCAATGCCTGTTAATCGACGTGTATTTGATTCTTGATCATATTTTTGTAATAGGGCTTCTTGCTCTTCTGGTGTTAATTCATCTTTTGTGTGTACATTTTTTTCACTCATGAATTTTCACTCCTTTCAATAGTTGCCATAATGAAAGCTTATCGACTTTCAAGGTAAACCTAGCACCTGGTTCGAAGTAGTCTTTTAACCAAACCATACGCTCGGCTTCCTCACCCCATACTAATCGATGTCTTGGTACTACTTTACCATTTCGCATTTGGATAGATGGAAACACACGATTCATGTCTTTTATATGTATTTTTCCATCCTCATATACGAAAGTTCCACCATCACTATCATTCGCAGGCATGCCAATCCCATAATGCTCATAAATGATTTCATTTTGCCTAATCGAATCATCTGGTAAAACCTCATAAAGTTCGACTACATCTGTTAAGTGAATGGAATGTGTAAAAATAATTTGAAATGAGTCCCCTTCTTCAATAGGAAGGTATGCCTCAACTTGGCTTGTATTCTGTTTATAGAATACTAAGGCAGTTCGGAAAGGAACAAAAAGTATCAATGATAGGACTAACAGTAGGAGATAACCAATAATGTATTGCTTCTTAAAATACTTTGCCAATAAATCACAACCTAAAAATGGACAGCCGGCTATAAAGCCCTATTCAGGCAAAAAGCCGGCTATTCCATCTTACTATATTTTTATCTAATTAGTCTAGTAATCCTTCTTCTTTGAAGTATTTTTCTGCTCCTGGATGGAAGTCAACTCCAATTCCATCTAGTGCAGTATCTTTCGTTACTAACTTCCCTTTATCATGTGTGATATCGCCTGCATTATCGTAGATAGCTTTCGTAATTTCGTAAACTTCATCATCTGATAATGTGTCTGCAACTGCAAGCATTGCCAGAACCGCAACAGTAGTTATTTCATCAGATACACCAGTATACGTATCAGCAGGAATGGTATCTACTGCATAATATGGGTGATCAGCAATTAAAGCATCGATTTTGTCTTGGGCGATTGGAACAATCGAAATATCAGTTGTTGCTGCTAACCCTTCTACACTACCAGTAGGAGTACCAGCCGTAATAAATGCTGCATCAATATTTCCATCTTGAATTCCATCAGTAGATTCATCAAAACTTAAGTTTTGTGGTTGAATATCTGTTTCGATATCTAATCCGTGAATTTCTAGAATTTGTTGTGCATTAACATACGTACCAGATCCTGGTGCACCAACAGATACTCGCTTACCTGCTAAATCTTCTACAGATGTAATACCAGAGTTAGCTGTTGTTACGATTTGAATTGTTTCTGGATATAAAGAACCAATTGCTAATACGTTATCAACTGCACTTCCTTCGAATAAGTTAACGCCCTCTACCGCATTTGCCATGACGTCTGTTTGTGTAAATGCAAGGTCTGCGTCTCCAGAAGCAAGGTCAGAAATGTTATCCGCCGATGCGTTTGAAGCTGATGCCGTAACTGTTAAATCCGTATTATCTGAAATAATACTAGCAAGTTGTCCTCCTAGTGGGTAGTATGTACCACCAGTACCGCCAGTTAACATAGTTAACTGTTTACTTCCACCACATGCAGCTAGTGCTAATGATAGAACTAGTAAGACAGCTAACGATAGAATATACTTCTTTTTCATGTAAATCTCCCCCTTAATAAATTCCTAAATCATATTTTACTTAATAATACCTAATATTGTCAAACTATTGGTAAAAGTGAAAGCCGTTTCAACAAGGACGAACTGAAGTACGACAAGGATTACAGTCAAATATTAATTTTATTACAAATTATCAAAATAATATGATATTATATAGACATATCCCTATATTATATTAAAGGAGATGATACGTATGATGCAAGTTTCATTATCGGTAGGCTCATTATTAGAGCATGCTGAGAATTTTTTCCCAAAGAAAGAAGTAATCTCTCAGACCCATGACAAGCTACATCGACTAAACTATGGTGAAATTGGTCAACGTACTAGAAGGTTAATGAGCGCACTTCATGAGATAGGTATTCAAGATGGAGATCGTGTTGGGACACTGGCATGGAATCACCACCGACATTTAGAAATTTACTTCGCTGCACCAGGAATGGGGGCTGTCTTACATACGATTAATATTCGGTTATCCCCGGAAGATATCATTTATATCATTAATCATGCAGAGGATAAAATATTATTTGTTGATGAAGATATACTACCTCTTATTGAACATATTTACACACATTTGACTACTGTAGAAGCTTTTGTTGTCATGACCGATAAAGCCGAGCTCCCTAATTCTACTATTCAACCACTCTACTCCTACGAAGAACTTCTATCAACTGGTGATCCAGCCTATGAATTCACAAAAGATATTGATGAAAATCAACCCGCAGGAATGTGCTATACATCCGCTACTACCGGAAAGCCAAAGGGAGTTGTGTATTCTCATCGTGCTATTGTTTTGCATAGCTTTGCGTTAGGACTTGCTGATACTGCAGCAATCTCAGAATCCGATGTTGCGATGCCTGTTGTACCACAGTTTCACGTCAATGCATGGGGACTCCCATTTGCTAGTACATGGTTCGGCACCACACAAGTAATGCCCGGACCTCGCTTTACTCCAAAACGATTAGCAGAATTTATTGAACGGTTTCATGTTACGATTACAGCAGGTGTACCAACCATTTGGCTCGGATTACTCAAAGAGCTAGAACAAGGAAGCTATGAAACATCAAGCCTACGAGCAGTATTATGCGGAGGATCTGCAGCACCTCTAGGCTTAATAAAAGCATTTGAGGAAAAATATCAAATTCCTTTTTACCATGCCTATGGAGCAACAGAGACTACTCCTCTAGCTACAGTTTCACGTCTTAAAAGCTATCAACAGAATCTCTCACCAGAAGATAAATTTAAAGAGCGTGCCAGACAAGGAATTCTTGTTCCTGGACTTCAAATGAAGGTCGTAGGTGGAGAGGGTGAGATTGAATGGAATGGAAAAGAAATGGGCGAACTACTCTTACGAGGGCCATGGATTGCAGACGAATATTATAAAGACACTAGGAGTGGCGAAGCTTTTAAGGATGGTTGGTTCCATACGGGAGATGTTGTTACGGTCGATGAAGAAGGAACTATTAAAGTCGTAGACCGTACAAAGGATTTAATAAAAAGTGGCGGAGAATGGATTTCTTCGGTTGAAATTGAAAACGCTATCATTGCGCATGATGCCGTATTCGAAGCTAGTGTTGTAGCGATGCCAGATGAAAAATGGCAAGAAAGACCGATTGCATGTGTTGTCCTCCATGAGGGATATGAGAATAAGATAAAAAAAGAAGATATTATCGAATTTATAACACCACAGTTTCCAAAATGGTGGTTACCAGACGATGTTCTATTCTTTGAGGAAATACCTAAATCATCTGTTGGAAAGTTCCTTAAACGAGAACTCCGTGAACAAGTGAAAGCAAGGTATAGTCCTCAAGGGTAATAGATATCGATTCATAGGAGTCTATTCGTTGAGATTCCTATGAATTTTCCTGCAAACTTCCACCGCTTATTAACTTGACAATATTATGAAAATTCCTTAGAATAAGATAAATTAACGAAACCGTCGTTAATTATTTCGCTAATTATTTTTTTATGGGGTAAAATGACAGAATTTTCTTTAACTTAAGTGAATCCTGCATACTTACACCCCTAATACGATTTGGGAGGGATAATGGTGAAGATAAAGGTTGCTGTATTTGGAAGAGATGATTTAATAAATCGATTTCAGAGTTACCTTGCCAATCGCGAGGAAATAGAAGCAATTCCCTTTGTTTATCAAAACGCAAGCGAGACTACTGAACTTGTTGAAAAAGCATTTATGTGTGATGTTTATTTATTCTTAGAAAACCTTCCATTTTTATATGCTGCAAGCAAAATTAAAAAGAAGCGTTTACCTTCTGTTCAAGTGAACTTAGATGCGTATATGATATTGACATCGTTCTATCATTTAAAAAATAAATATCATCAGCAACTCCACCGATTATCCATTGATGTGCTTGATGAAGCTTCTGTGACGGAGGTTTTATCTGAATTAAACATTTCAGGTACGAGCATTTATACATATAGCTATCAACAAAACGTGGAAGTCAATGTGGAGCAGATTGCACGCTACCATAAACAGCTTTTTGAAGAAGGAAAAATTGACTATGTACTTACTTCCTTATACGAAGTAGAACAAATCTTACAGGAACAAGGAGTGCCATGTTATCCGATGGCAACCCCAAAAAGAAATATAGACAATGCTATAGAGGAATGTAAAAATATCACTATTTTAAACATGAGGAAGAGCGCGCAAATTGTTGCTGGTTATATTCGAATTAAGAATATGGATAAAATAAAAGCGGAAAAGGGAGAATTATATCTTAAAGAATTACAACTACAGCTATATCAAATCTTACTTAAATTCGGACATAAAACGTATGCATCAGTTCTAACCAATAACGAAAATCACTATGTTGTTTTTGGAACTAGAGGTGTGCTCGATCATATTACTAATCATTATCGAGATTTTCCACTTATAAAAGAAATAGAAAATGCTTTAAATACACCAATTGAAATCGGATTCGGACTAGGGTTAACTGCCAAGCAAGCTGAGGATCATGCGAAGCTTGCACTAGATGCTTGTACACATAACACAAATAGTAGCTGTTATATTGTGAATGATAGACAGGAAACCATTGGTCCGCTTGGAGTGAAGAAGCATTTTGATACTTCCAGGCTGTATCAGGCACTAATTCATAAGGCAAAGTTGAATAATGAGCTTTCGTATAATTTTATCGATTTTGTACAGCTTCGTAACAATGAACCATTTTCTTCGAATGATATAGCGAATTATTATCGTGTTACGAAGAGAAGTGCAGAACGTACCGTGAATAAATTGTTGAATGGTAATGTTATTAAGATTGTCGGCGAGGAAAAGCCTTATGTTAAAGGGCGCCCTAGAAAGTTATTTCAAATAAATATATAAAAGGTGATTTCTTCCCAATGTAAAGTACATTCTTTCTATGTTGGTTTCTAACACAAGGCTATGGTCATTTTTTTATTGAATTATCTACGTTACCATTCTTATCAAAATCCCCCTGAAAATTGCACTTTTCAGGGGGATTTCATTATATACTCAACAACTCTCTGACGTCTTCTTCACTTAGGGAAGATAGCATGGTTTCTCCTGGTTGGATGACTTTGTCGATGAGTTCTCGTTTCTTTTGTTGTAGTTCATATATTTTTTCTTCAATAGTACCTTCTGTAATGAGACGGATTACTTGAACAACATTTTTTTGCCCAAATCGGTGTGCACGGCCTGTTGCTTGGTCTTCAACTGCTGGATTCCACCATAGGTCATATAGGATAACAGTGTCTGCTCCAGTAAGGTTTAAGCCCGTTCCACCCGCTTTTAGCGAGATTAGAAATACACTCTTTTCTCCATTATTAAAGCGTTCACTCATCTCTAATCGTTCACTTGATGGAGTTTGACCACTTAAATAGAAATAATCAATACCCGCTTCCGTTAACTTCTCGATAATGATTTCATGCATACTGGTAAACTGGGAGAATATTAACATACGTTTTCCATTTGCTATCGCATTCCGGACTGTTTCCATTAATAATTCTAGCTTCCCTGACTGACCTTCGTAATTCTCAATAAATAAAGAAGGATGGCAGCAAATTTGTCTTAGTCTGGTTAATCCAGCTAAGATTTTCATTCTATTTTGCTGGAAGCCACTTTGTTGTAAGGATTGAACGGTTTCCTGCTGAAGCTGTCTTAAATAGCCAACATACAGCTCTTTTTGTTGAGCCGTAAGCTCCGATACACTAACCGATTCTATCTTATCAGGCAATTCCTTTAGAACATCCTTTTTTAAGCGACGTAAAATAAACGGTTTTGTTATTGTTGCAATTTTATCGTGTGGGAGCTGCTTAAAGGACTTTTGATTTGGCATTAAGCCAGGTAAAACCACTTGGAAAATCGCCCATAGTTCATCAATAGAGTTTTCAATTGGTGTACCACTTAACGCGAATCGCCTGCTTGCATTAATTTCACGAATCGCTTTCGATGTTTTCGTCGCATAGTTTTTAATATATTGTGCCTCATCAAGGATTAACGTTTGAAAGCTTAATTCCCGGTATAGCGTGATATCCTGTCTTAATGTGGCATAGGATGTAATCCACACGTCGGCATCTTTATTTTGATTCATTCTTTCATGGCGCTCCTGTGGATTACCTGTCATGATCGTAACCTGTAAGGATGGCGCAAATTTTTCAAACTCATTTTTCCAGTTATATACGACAGATGAGGGGACAACGATTAGATGCGGGTGTTCCCCAAGCTCTGATGCTAAAAAGGCAATGCTTTGCAATGTCTTGCCTAACCCCATATCATCAGCAAGAATCCCACCTAAACGGTATTGGCTAAGAGACTTAAACCATTGAAATCCTGTGTTTTGATAAGATCGTAATGATGCATTTAGCTTATCCGGAAGCTCATAGTGCTGCTCCTCCGGTTCCTTTAATTGATGCAATAATTGCCTGAATGCCGGATCATAGCTTTTCTTCGTATCAATTAATTCATCAATTTGCGTCCCCCTATATACAGGCATATGGATTTTCCCGTCCTGTACATCCTGTTTACTTATATCTAAATCACGGAAAAAGTTCTGAATGGAAATAAATTCTTCCCCTTCAAGAGAAAGCATTTCCCCACTCTGCAGACGATAATAACGCTTTTTCTCAATCACAGCGTCTAAAATTTTATTAATCTCTTGATCATCTAATCCATCTATGTCAAAACCAATTTCTAACAAATTATTAGAACCTTCCATTTTAACACTCGTTCTCGGAATCGGGTCATTCTCCATAATAAAATTACGGACCTCTGATGTTAAAAATAGCTCAACATACTCATCTAGCACTGGGAGTACTTTGTAGAGAAAATCATATAATTCTTCTTCGTCAGCATCGATAAATAACTCTCTACCATTATAATGAAAGTTCGCATACTCAATAAGCTGCATAATCTGTTTTTCTTTATCTACATCACGGATAATAATAACTTCATGCTCCTCACGTCCACTAAATGGATCAATGACATGTTCTCCGTAATGATATTCCAATCTACCGGTTATCCAGTCATCTTTCGCCTCCAAGTAAAGCTTAGCCCGTAATGGGAGTTGAATAATCTCAGAAGATACCTGTTCTGAAATTTCTACTTCTCCCACCTTCTTTAAGGATGGGAGTACCTCTGACAAGAACGTATCTGCCTGTTTTTTTGAAATCGGTAATTGCTGATCGATTTTTCCAAAGGTACTTACAAGCTCAAGAATTGGAATCTGCTCTTTTAAAGGAAAATAAAAAACGCCTTGATAGAATAAAATTTCATAGTTCTTGAAATATACACTATCCTCGACTTCATGCATCGTTAATAACAAGTCATTCCGTTCATTTTTATTTAAGGCAAAGTGATATGGTAATTTTCCCTTCTCCATTGAAATATTCGTAAAAGATTTATTGGTTCCTTCTACTATAAAATCACGCTCTACTAATTTCTCTAGTAGCTTTTCCGCAACTAAAGGAGGGATAATAAGGGAGCGTTTATCGCTAACATTACCGCGGTAATGGTATACATGATACCCATCATAGATTTTCTCATTTTTTTGGACCGATCCAAGAATCTCCAATATCTCTCTGTCTTCCGGAAGTATATCGTGTTGACTCGGCGAGTAAGTAAACATTTTGGTAAAGAAATGCTCATTCCCGTCAAGCACATCACGTATGAATTCCTGAATATCCTTTACTACATAAGCTCGATTAGTTCCCGCTTTCAATTCGATTAATAAATTTTTATCATAGGACCACTTTATTATATACTCAAGATGAAGCGGTGCCCTTTTTGGTAGAATATCTGTAACTTCCGATGAATCACTCATATTACTAAGCGCACGAATAAAGCGATTGGTCAACTCATAGTCGTAATTCGAAAACGCTTGAGACTCTGGTTCCTCTTTATTGACAATCGCTATTAGGGTGGCAACAATATGTTTACAAGACCCGTAGGATGCAAAAGCTGGGCAATCACAATAGGTATCTACTGAACCCTTCTCTAAGTCCTTCATATTGATTTCGACAAAATAATCTTCCGAACCTTGTACCCTCGCCGTCCACACATTATAATTGATGTCATAGGCTAAATCCGTGACGTGTCCACGGTTATAATATTCTAATCCACGCTTATAGATTAAAGATGGGAAAAGCCTTTGGATATTTATATCACTAAGTTTTTTCAAATTCTATTAACCTGCCTTTAATAAAACAATGCTTTACTTATATTGTAAAGGAGATTTACATAATTTTAAACCTTCTTATTCTATTAAATAGGATAGCGAAAAAACGATTAGATTATACTAAAAAAAACGAAGCAATTTAATTAACTTTGCTTCGTTTGTCTAATTGTATGCTCCTTTTTCGTTTTTATAACCATTAATCCATAGACTAGCATGGAAATGAAGATAGAAACCGCCCCAGTTAGATAAATCGTACTATAATTAAACAGATAAGCAATTTGACCAAAGGTTAATGCTCCGAATCCAATTCCTAAATCAAAGAATGAGAAGAAGGTGGCATTGGCCATTCCTTTCCGATTATTTGCCGCTTTTTCAACTGCCCACGCTTGTAATGCCGGCTGAACCGTTCCAAATCCTAACCCATATAGTCCCCCTGCAACTAATAGAACAAAGGTGCTAGGTAACCAGGCTAGTAGAATCATGGCGACTAGTATCATGAAGGTACCTGGCAAGTATACGTATACATGCCCTTTTTTATCATAGATTTTTCCAGCAAAGGTGCGGGAAATAAATAGGAATGCAGCATAAATAAAGAAATATAATTCAATACCAGCTACATCATGATCCATAGCATGTAATGGTAAGAAGGTTGCAATTCCTCCAAATGTAAAGGTAATAAATAATACTAAGATAGAAGGCTGAATCGCCGATTTTTCAAACACATCAAATCTTGGAGTAACAGCTTTGTCAGGGATTTGTTCTACCTTCTTATACCGGACTCTTGAAGAAAGAAGTAGCGCCACTAAACCTAATGCAGCACAAATTAGAAATAAAGTTGCAAATGAAATCTTCCCTACTAATGCCAGTCCTAGTCCTGGACCGAAAGCTAACGCGATATTACCAGAAAGCCCAAAGTAACCAAGCCCCTCACCACGCCTGCTAGCAGGAACGATATCCGTCGCTATCGTTCCGGTCGCAGTTGTTGATAGACCCCAACCTACACCTTGAACAATCCGCATAATAATAAGAAACGTAATACTTGCAATAAAAGCAAAGGAACCGATTGAGATGACAAAAATCCCTAACCCAATCATATAAATAAATTGTCTCCCTTTAGTTTCCAATGCGTGACCAGCATAAGGTCTTAAGAGTAATGCTGAAAACGTAAAAATGCCGACTATAATACCAACTAACTGATCACTTCCTCCCAACTCCTTTACAAAGATTGGAAGTGTTGGTAATGTCATCTGAAACCCAAAAAAGATAAAAAAATTAGCCAGACATATTAAAATGAAGTCTCGCGTCCAAATTTTTTCTTTTATTTCTTCATTTTGTTGTACTTCCAGTTGTGCGCCCATTCTTATCTCCTTTCTTTCGATGCTCGAAATACATTATACATGAGTATGACTAGAATAGGAATGGGGTAAAAAATATAAAAGTCCTTTCGAAACCGTGAATATTTACCTATATTTGATACAGGTTATGGTATACTAAACATAATAATAGAAGAGTCCAGCTGCCACTGGACTCTGTGATAAGCGGTTCCTTTAGGTTCGGCTACTAATGATTCGTGTAGGTCCTCCGTTATGGTGGGCCTATTTTAATTTCTGTTAATCATGCTGTAAACAAAAGCAAGAAGTGTTAACAGCAATGTCCCGAAGTTTCCAAGCACCATCATGACCTCATATATTCTCAGTAGCATCACCTCCAATAATAAGATGAAGCCGAACACCTATGGAACATTATCTTGTCCCGATTATAGCATAGCTTTGACAAAAACACGAACATATATTCGCACACATTCCATAAGCGGATTATTTATATCGATTAAGCTGTTTCTTTTTCACCTACAGCACAGATTGTAACGAAAAAACTCCCAAGCATCGTGATGCTTGAGAGTTTTTGATTAAAACATACGAACAACGAAATCTGCAGCTACTAGCATTACCAACGCTACGCCCCATGCAATAGTGGTTGGTACAGACCAAACTAGAATTTGCTCTTTCACATTCTTAATACCGAGCATTCGGTTTACTACCCAGAATAAACTATCGTTAAAGTAAGAGAATACCATAGCACCTAATGCCGCTGCTTGTGCTGCTAGTACAAGATTTACATCTAATGTAGCTACAATTGGTGCTGAAATAGAAGCAGCCGTAACCATTGCAACTGTTCCACTACCTTGTACTAAACGTACAAATGTCGCAATAAAGAATGGTACTAAAATAGCTGGAATAGACCAAGTAGCAACTTGCTCTGCAATAAAGTCACCAGTACCACTTACACGAAGAACTTCCCCAAGTGCTCCACCAGCACCAGTAACTAATAAAATAATACCAGCTGTTTTGATACCTTCTTCCATACGATCTAATGCTTCAGCTTGGCGGAGCTTGTTTGCTAGCGTATAAATAGCAAATATTAATCCTAGTGCAACAGCTATTACAGGATTACCAAAGAATTTTACATAATCGAGAAATGTTTCATTCATTGCGACTATCCCTGAATCCTGAAGTGCACCCAAGGTAGTATTTAGGAAGATTAAAATAATTGGAATAAGAATTGGCATAATTGCTTTCGTAAAGGAAGGAAGATTCTGTTCTCTTTCTTCCACCGCCTCTAGAAATTCTTTATATACTTCTTTTTCGTCTGGTCTTACAAAGCCTTCCCCTTCTGCTTCAGGAAGTTGATATATTTTATTACCAATCCATTTTGCATAGAAAACACCGACAATAATGATTGGAACAGAAAATAATAATCCAGTTAAAATCATCAGTCCAACATCTGCACCAAATATTCCTGCTACTCCTAATGGACCTGGTGTCGGTGGAACCGTATGGTGTGTCGCCGCTAATCCAACAGCTAATGCTACACCTAATGCAACAACTGATTTACCAGTCTTCTTCGAAAGCGCTTTTACTAAAGGTTGTAAAATAACAAATGCTGAGTCAACAAATATAGGGATTGCAACAATATACCCTGCTACAGCCATAGCCCATTCTTCTTTTTTCTTACCGAGCTTCTTTACTAATGTGTAGGCAAGCTTTTCCGCTGCTCCTGAAACTTCTAATATTCGTCCCATCATAACCCCAAGACCGATAATAATACCGATGGAAGCTAACGTACTTCCAAATCCACTAGTAATCGTAGATACTACATCAGTAGGTCTCATTCCTCCGATGATACCGGTTATAGATGCGGCTATTAATAATGCTAAAAATGCATGAATTTTTGTTTTTAATACAAAGAAAATTAGTAATGCAATACCGATAATTAATCCAATTATCATTTGAACTCCTGATACTTCCATTTCTATTCCCCCATAACAGTGTAATGGCTTTCATTTCACCAGTTTTAAACTGAGGATGACTGGCATCCTCAGTAATTTTTATCCTTTATTCCATTGTGTCTGCTGTAAATTTTGGCGCGTATTGTGCCGCGAGCTTGATGCATTCTTCCATGCTTAAGCTTGCAGCGATGTTTTTACCAGCAATATCAAAGGCAGTACCGTGGTCAACAGATGTTCTTAAGAACGGTAGACCATTGGTAATAGAAATCGTTCTGTGGAAGTCTGTCATCTTGGCAGCAATATGTCCTTGGTCATGGTATAACGATAGCACCGCATCAAATTTCCCATTCAATGCATGGTGGAAAACAGAGTCAGCTGGTACAGGTCCTACAGCATCAATTCCATCTTCAATAGCAGCTTCAATACCTGGACGAATTTCTTCTACTTCTTCCATTCCAAATAGTCCACCTTCGCCACTATGTGGATTTAAGCCTGCAACTGCAATTTTACGGTTTTCAATCCCGAGACGTTGAAGTGCTTTATCACAACGGTTTAAATAATCACGAACACGCTCTTTTGTCATTTGTGCAATGGCATCTTTAAGTGAAAGATGGCGTGTTAAGAAGAAGATACGCATATTTCTTACTTCAAACATGGTTAATGGATCTTTTGTATTGGTCAATGATTCAAGCATTTCCGTATGTCCAATGTAAGGAACACCGGCAGCTTTAAGGGACTCTTTATTGATTGGTGTTGTAGCTAAAGCTTTTACTTTACCTGCTTTTGCTAGATTGACAGAGGTCTCAATATACTCAAATGCCGCTTTTCCACATTGTGCCTGAACAACTCCATACTCTAGCTCTGTCATATCAATATTATTTAAATCAATTAGATCAACCGTACCATACTCATATTGACCTTCTTCTGGGGAGGTAATTACATTCACTGTTAAATCCTTTTCGACAATTTCGATTGCTTTCTTAAAGACATTCGCATCTCCAACAACAACCGGTTTACACATATCATAAATCTCTTGGTTAGCTAGTGCTTTCGCCGTAATCTCTGGTCCAATTCCTGCTGGATCTCCCATTGGTATAGCAATAATTTCTCTTATTTGTGTCATCGTGCTGCACTCCTTTTTGTTTTTAAATATTTTACACATGCAAAAATAGACTTTTTATCCCCGACCATACCACCTTTTGTGACGATAGGCAGCCCAGGGAAATGTCCACCTATCAGTGTTCCATACGCTGCAAGAGGTAATACCTCATCCTCTAGCTTGATACCTGAAGCCATGCTTAACGCACAAAGGGATGCGGTTACATCTCCACCACTTGTAAAACAACCTTGAATAGCGTAATTTGTTTGTTCCATTACTAGCCTCGTTATCTTTGCTAGGCCATCGGTTATACGTTTTGCTAAGGCATCTTGGGTAGCATTTTCCTTAGCGGCAATCGATTGGAAATCTATTAAATCGTTTTGCTCCTTGTGTGTTGTAATAATAAGGACATCATCCTGATGGATCCGTTCTAATGCTTCCTTCACGGCACGATCCACTTCTACTTCCCAGGAATCCTGCATAGTAGCTAGTTTTTCTGCTGCTACATAAACAGGTGTAGAATTAGTTTTATCCTTTAAATAATGTAACTGCTGACCTGTTAAACTTGTTACACTACCAACTGTCACAATAACCTTACTTTGTTCAACATGTTGATGTGAATATGCCCTTGCATAAGATGCTGTTAATGGGCCTGGGTCAGTAGGAATAAGATGTACTCCTTGAATTTGCACCATTGCCTCAGCAATTTCTTCAATATCTTCATCTGTCACCGCATCAACTACAATGATTCGCTTCCCGTCTTGGATATGGGAATCAAAGGCTGCTTTGATTTTCGCTGAATCCGTTAAGACAGTATCTAATCCGATATGGGCAACTTCAAATTTGCTTTGTTCTTCAATAATAGCTGGCACGTAAGACTGTTTGATTGGCATAACTGGGTCTTTCGCTACATCTGTTTCTTGTACTGGGGCACCATTTACTAGTAAGTAGCCACCTGAGCACACTCTTCCTGAGTCTGGAAACGATGGAACGACAACAGCAACACTATCATCTCCAACTTCATCTAAAATCGTATCAATTTCCAAGCCAATCTTCCCTCGAACAGTGCTATCAATCCGTTTACAAATTACTTGAGCACCCCAAGTGCGGAATTTTTCTGTTGCATTTTTCACTCGATTAATGACAATCCGATCAGATGCATATCGTGAATCTGTATCAATACAAACAGCATCTAATTCATCCATTTCTGGAATTTCATCATTAAATACAACAGTCGCCGCTGTAAAGCCTTGTTTACTTAATTTGACACCGGTTGCATTTGCGCCCGTTAAATCGTCTGCAACAACACCAACCTTCATGATGTATCACCTCAGTTGTTATATAATCGGCATAATTTCTGAGAGCTGGTCTTTTACTTCTTCAGAAATATGTTCATTGGTTATAAACCCTGTTAAACTTTGTAAATCACATACCTTGGACAATGCACGTTCACCAATTTTGCTAGAATCGGCTACTAACCATGTGCTTTCTGCCGCTTCCATCATTAATTGTTTTACTAATGATTTCTCAAATGTTGGTGACATAATACCCGCTTGTAA
Source organism: Ornithinibacillus massiliensis (assembly GCF_018310345.1). Lineage (GTDB taxonomy): Bacteria > Bacillota > Bacilli > Bacillales > Amphibacillaceae > Ornithinibacillus > Ornithinibacillus massiliensis. The sequence goes on along the minus strand of NZ_JAGXBY010000001.1, from coordinate 559,998 downwards.
ATCAATGGCATGTGCACCTAGGAAAAATAAATCCGCATGGATGTTTTTTAAAAAGTGATGTGTCTGTGGACCAAATAATGCTCCAACATCATTTTGTAATTCTCCACCTGTAACGATAACTTTCAATTTACTATCAACTAATTCTGCTGCTATTTTTATATCATTTGTTATGACGGTTAAATCTTGTTTAACCTTTAACAATCTAGCAATCTCTAATGTTGTCGTTCCTGAATCCAAAAGGATAATTTGACCGTCTCTCACAAGGGATAATGCTTTCTTAGCAATTTGTCTCTTTTCTTCTGTGTGTCGGCCTTCTTTTGTAAGGAAAGGCGTTTCCGCAATAAGGGAACGTGCCGCGACTGCACCTCCATGAACTCGAATAACGCGACCTTCTTCCTCTAACTGATCTAAATCACGTCTAATTGTCATCGGAGATACATTTAATTCATTGGAAAGTGAATCAATCTCCACTTTACCTTCAAGTTCTATCTTTTCTAAGACCCATTGTCTTCGTTCTGATGGTTGCATCTCATCAGTCCTTCTTTGTTATCTTTTAACATTGTAATGTTAGTAACTAACGTTATTATGTTCCATATTCACAAATATGTCAACAATAAATGTTACTTTTTTTCAAAATTTGTTTAAAATGAACATTTATATGGTAACTTATCATCACGTAAAAAAAGAGAGATTACCGCTTCAAATAGCATTACAAAATTCCCTACCACAAATAAAAGACTCCAAGTTGGTTTACTCGGAGTCCTGCTATTGTTTATTCTGCAATTACGCCACAAGCAATTCGGTCACCCGCATTACCAGAAGGCTGCGATTTATAATCATCCGGATTAGCATGGATGACTAATGCTGTTCCACCCTCGCGTAATAGTGAATGATCTTTCCCCTTTTCCAATGTCACCATATTGGCTACCACCGTTGTGGACACTGAACCATAAGCCTTCACTTCCAGATTGGGTAAGTCACCTGCATGTGGTCCCTCCGGGTGATCGAAGCCATGCTTGGCATTAGTCGGATTAAAGTGTGCACCTGCTGACTCAAATGTTGGTGTTTCACAGACCCCCTTCTCATGAATATGAAATCCATGTGGACCTGGTGGTAAATTAGAGGCATCAAGGCTAATGCTCACTCCCTCTGATGTCTCCGTTAGCTTGGCATGACCAATTTGTTCACCCTTATTATTTATCAGGCTTACTAGAAGTGAATCCGATACCTCCTTCAATGTACCGGTTGTCTCGATACTCGGATTGTCCTCTTGACCGATATCATGGTTGAGGACTGTTAAAGCCAAAGCTAATAATAGCCCTATGGTTGATACAATAATGACCCATTTTCTAATCATGCTTTTCCCTCCAACTGAATGTTAATTATTTACATTATTCACATGAATAGAAATGGCTAAACATACAATAAATAGGATTTATTCTATAGTTGGGGGAAGTGTCTTTGGAATCTTTGATGGGTTAATGGTAAATGTCTCAGAAATTGAGCAACAATCAATTGAAAATGAGTTGAGGAAATTATTTCAATTAACATAACAGTGGGGCAAGCTTAAAAGAGATTTACATAACGTTACGAACAAAAGACGAATATTAATTGAAAAAGGTGGCGTACCATAATTTATCTTATTTAATGTTTCCTTTTAGAACCTATATTTTATGGTGAATGTATGAGGTTGGGACATAACTGAAACATAGGTAATAAAAGACGAACAATCACATTAGCCCCGGAAATATACGGAGACTCTTGTGGGAGGAAAGGCATCGGTGAGACCCCGGAAGAGCTTTAGCTCTGAGGAGGCTCACCAGCCGCCCCGGAAAGCGTAGTATATTTCCGGGGCGGATTTGATGCGCTAACTTTCATGTTCGGTTTATCCTATGTTAGAAATTGTTTTGTCCCGGCCTATTGTTCCTATAATTATGCCACTGCAACTTTTTCTCTATGCTTACGAATTGGCATATGTGCTTTTAAGAAAGGCATTACCCATCTGTCTAGTCCATATCTTCCGGCATTAAATCCTGCTACTACTAGGAACACGGTTAATAGAACCATTTGTGCATTTGTGCTTACTGTTCCACTGAATAGGAATGCAAAATTCATTGTTAAGCCCATTAATGCTGCGAAGTTAGTGAAAATTCCTAGGATGAGTGCAATACCTACTAATATCTCTCCCCACATAACCATAAAGCTAAATAGATCAGCGTTTGGAAGAGCTACTGTTTCTAGAAATGTTGCCCACCATCCTTGTACTGCCGGATGATCTCCTCCAGCACTTGCAATTGCACCTTGTAGAAATCCACTTGCATCAAATGTTCCACCAGTTAATTTCCCAATACCAGCTGTTAACCATGCATAACCAATGTAAATACGAATAATTGCTAGAATCCCCGCTGCTACTTTATTTTCCCGAATAAAATTCAACATTTAATCCATCTCCTTTTTTATCTTGTTTAAGTGATTGCTCAACATTTCACAATATATTGTAAGTGTGTTTCCTTATTACACCTTGATAATAACACGTGAATTAATTTATGTAAATATCATTTTGTGCATTATTTCACAATATATTTTACAAAAGTGTGAACGTGCATAATGTGAGCTTTTTAGATAGACATGGTATACGCGGGTAGCAAAGCTCAAGGATTGATTTGACTATAAAGAAGGAGACCATTCATACTATTCCATTCCTCCTGTTGACAGAATCACAAACTAGAGTTATACTGTGCATATAGATATATACAGTATAACACCCACTTTAAAAAGGAGGAAATACCATGAAAAGTTGGAAGACCGCATTTCAACTTAATAAATGGGAGATAAAGAAATCAGCCATTAATATCATGTTAGCTTATCTTGTTACGATTATGTTTACACTCTTTTTCATAAAGGAATTTTCATCCTACATAGAAAATGGAACAATCTTATTTGACTTAATATTCTTATTGGTATTTACTTCATCACCACTATTCCCTAAACCAAAGAATTTTGAGGTACAGCAATTGCAAAATGGACTTTTCGCTTCACCTATCGTCTATTTGCAAAAGCAATTACCTATTAGAGATGAAGTCATTATAACTAGTAGATTAATTATGCACATTCTGTATACATTTCCCATACAGCTTGTTGCTCTTATATTAATTTACCTTTCAACATCATTAACTAATTTGTTGTCCATTGGTTCTTTTATATCCTTTTGCATGATTTGGTTATCCATTTCCATCGGTATCGGTTATGTTATTCCTAAATTTAATATCGGTGCGGGAGGATTTGCAGTAACCAACCCAGGATCTCTAATTGTAATTCCCTTATTTACTCTGTTAACTTTTGGGATATTAACATTAATTCATGCATTTTCTGGTCATGGTATCGTATACTGGTCCATTATATTCGCCAATGACTTTCCTCTCCTTTCAGCGGGGATTTCCATCATAGTAGCTGTTATTGGATATCACACATGGATAAGAGCCATGCGGATAGCTTTAAAGACGCTTCGTTATGGGTAAAGATGAGGGGGTTATGACATGTTAAAAGAAAATTTAAAGTCTGCTATTCAGTTAGTCAAACCAGAACTAAAAATATCATGGAAAAGCTATATTGGGCTATTTTTATTTTTTTCCATATTCATCATCTTATTTTTAACAGTTTTACACACTCAAGAGAATAGATTTGTAGGTTTTGATTTGTTTTACTTGCTATTATTTATTTTCGGTCCAATGTGGTCGAGACATAAAGGATTACAATTTCAACGAATCAGTGGCCATACATGGGTATCACCAACAGTTGTTATGGGCTTATGCTTACCAATTAAGAAACAAACTATTGTATTAAAATCTATTATTCACTACTTTTTAAGTTCATTTCCATTTCAACTTTATATGTTCTTCGCGCTTTATCTAGTTAGTCCAGAAATAAGAAGCATGATGGAACTAGACGCCTATATTTCATTTGCCATTATTTGGCTATCATTCGGGATTTATATAGGCTTTAGTGCACTTGTGATGGATTTTGGAACTAATAATAATGTATCGAAACTTACAACTGTCCTATCTGTAATACTTTTACTAGGTGTTGTTATATTAATCCTATCTTTTCCCACTTTTTTTACTTACGGGATAGTAGAATGGACCATTATTATTGCCAAAAAGTGGACACTTCTTTCTGCGATTCTATCCATTATGGCTGCCGTTATTGGATTTATCTATTGGAAGAACAAAATGGTCAAACAATTTAAACAGGTTGATTTTCTCTAATAGAAAGGAGTGTATATCATGGAACTTCCTATCCGGATTTCAAAGGATTCAAGAGAGCCTATTTATCACCAAATCGTGAACCAATTTAAGGCTCTTATTGCTGGTGGCCACCTATCTGCTGGCACACCACTTCCTTCTATCAGAGTCTTATCAAAGGATTTAGAAATTAGTATTATTACAACACGAAGAGCCTATCAAGACCTTGAGGTACAAGGCTTCATTAAAACCTCTCAAGGGAAAGGGACATTTGTCGCCGATATATCTGAGGATTTAAAGCAAGAGGTCAAGGTAACCTCTGTCTATAACATCTTAGAAAATGCCGTTGATACCGCACTCAGCTATGATTATAGTCTTGAACAAGTTAAAACAATTTTTCTCGAAATATTGAAATCAAAAGAGAAAGGAGATATTTAGCCATGAATAATTCTCTACTATATATCGAAAATCTTGAAAAAAATATAGACGATTTCCATCTTGGTCCGGTTGATTTAACAATTGAAGCCGGTACGATTACTGCACTAGTCGGAAATAATGGCTCTGGTAAAAGTACACTTCTAAAGCTAATTATGAATTTAGTACAGCCCCAAATGGGAAATATCAAAGTTAATAATATGTTAGTGCATGGTGATAACGAGAATTGGAAACAGCTTATTGCCTACCAGCCCCAAACCATTATTGGATGGGACTCATTTACTGGTACGATGTTAAAGGATTTAATTGCCCCACTTTATCCAAATTGGGATGAGCTTTTATTCCAGAAAATGATTGAATTATTTCATGTTCCTGTCGATAAAAGGTTTGGTAAACTTTCACAGGGTGTACAGCAAAAATTAAACCTTGCTCTAACTATCCCTAGAAACGCACCACTACTTATTTTAGATGAGCCTACCAATTTTATGGATATCCCATCTAAGAAAATATTAATAGATTTATTAGTAGATTGGATGGAACCTGGTAATCGTTCCATTATCATTGCAAGTCATCAAATTGATGATATTAGGAAACTTTCCGATTACTTATTCGTATTACATAATGGGGAAGTAATTGGTAACTTTGAAAAAGAGGAACTAATGGAACATTATGCCCGTTATTGGCTAGCTGGTGCCGTTCCAGAAACCCCAATTCCTGGTGCCATATCACGTGAGGGAAATGTTTTGATTTCAGATAACCCATCGGAAACAGAACACTTTCTAGAAATAAATAACGTGAAATGGAATAACCGTAGTTCACTTGAAATGGAAGACATTATTACCCTATTACTAACAAAAAAAGAACTATAGGAGGAATAACATGGAAGTAATGCTGACCGTCGAAGGGTTAAAGAAATCCTTCAAAGACAAACAAGCTTTAAAGGGGATTTCCTTTGAAGTAAGGAAAGGCGAGATCATGGCCATCTTAGGTCCTAATGGTGCTGGTAAATCCACCACGATTAGAAATATTATGGGGATTATGTATCCCGATGAAGGATCGATTACGTTTCATAACCATCAAGGAAAAGAAATCCCACGTAACAAGATAGGCTATTTGCCAGAAGAACGCGGGTTATACAAGAATGTGAAAGTCATGGATATTTTACTGTACTTAGCCGATTTAAAAGATTATCCACTAGATAAAGCAAAAGAACGTATTCTCATGTATTTGAAGAAATTTGATTTAGAAGGAAAAGAAAAGGTTTCAATGGAAGAGCTATCTAAAGGAATGGGGCAAAAGGTACAATTTATCGGTGCTATTCTCCATGAACCGGAACTCTTAATATTAGATGAGCCTTTTTCTGGTCTAGATCCTGTTAGTCAAGAGCTGTTTAAAGAAGAGATTCGTAGTCTTGCAGATAGAGGGACAGCAATTCTATTATCTTCCCACCAGATGAATCTAGTCGAAGAAATGTGTGACCGTCTCTTTATGATTCAAAACGGTCAGAAGGTAATCTATGGAACATTAGATGAAGTGAAAACGAAATATGCTAACTTTAAATGTACAATCCGTGGGAAAAATGCTCGCCAGGATTTAGAAGGTATCCCCTCTGTTCAACGTGTAGAGGAGAAAGACGAAACAACCATTCTATATCTTGATTCAGATGTCGAGCCTACCAGCTGGCTTAAAAACTTGCCGTCTGATTTAAATGTATATGAATTAAAAATCAATCGCATTTCTTTACATGAAATCTTCATCGATATTGCGACCAACAGGAAGTTAATTCAGGAAGCAGGTGATCTAGATGCGTAATTCAATGAAAGTAGCAAAATGGGAAATCAAGCGTAATTTAAAAAATAAATCATTTGTCATTGGTTTATTCCTTACACCACTATTAATTCTAGCGTTCGGATTTCTAGGAAGCCTATTTGGTTCTGATAGTGAATCAACAGAGGTAACTATCTTCGTTAATGATCAGCTGAATGTATTTGATTTAATGGAAGAAACAGCTGACCAGTATGAATTAGATTGGATATTACACCAAACCAATTTAACCGAAAACGAGATTCAAGAAGAGCTAAAAAATGGTGAGAATACTGCTTACATCTTTCTTAACTCGGAAAGCTTAGAGTCGGGCGCAATCCCTGTCTATACTACAGAAGATATACCTTCAAGCTTTAGTAGCGAGGTAAATCTTTTAGCGGGACCATTACAACAGCAGAGAATTTCCCAGTTAGACTTAACAGATGAGGAATTAGCAATCATTTCAACTAGTGTACTGTTTGAAGAAGTAGCTGTTGATGAAATCATGACGGAAGATGGGCAGGAATCTGTGCTGGAAGAGAATCCGTTAGAAAAAATTGTTCCGGGTCTCTTTGCAGGAATCATACTATTCTCCATCGTAATCACTGGTATGATGATTTTCCAAAGTGCTTCTCAGGAGAAAAAGGATAAAATTGCGGAGATTATTCTTTCATCCGTGACACCTAGTGAATTAATGAATGGTAAGATTATTGGTTATTTTGTTCTTGGTATTATTCAAGTAGTGGTATTGCTTCTATTTGTTGTACCATTTGCAGCATTCAAAATAGATGAGCCCGTAATGGAGTACTTATTAGTTCCGGAAACCTTGCTATTAGTGTTAATCGCAATTCTAGGTTATCTACTATTCGCATCCATTTTCGTTGGGATTGGTGCGACAATGGCTGATATGTCTACAAGTGGTAATTTCCAAGGGCTAGTCATGATGCTTCCATTCCTATCATTCGTGTTAATTGCACCAGTCCTTTCTGATCCAAGTGGCTTAGTTGCTAAGGTCGCATCATATATTCCATTCACCTCCCCAGGTGTTCTTATTATGCGCCTAACCGTATTAGAGGAATGGCCATGGATTGAAATCCTAATTGCTTTAGCTGTTCTGCTAATTAGCATCTTCGTATTTATGAAGCTTGCTGGTAAGATCTTTAAAGTTGGAATTTTAATGTATGGTAAAAATGCTACACCTGGCGAGATTTGGAAGTGGATTCGTTCTTAATTCACATATGAAGAGGCCAGACCTTATTAAATAGGGTCTGGCCTTTTTTAGTTTAATAAAACCTTTTATCACGTACAGATAGATCATATAGATTCTCAAGAATTTCGCTTTTAAGTTCTACTAGCTCATCGTATTGATAATATATCTATTCATGACAGCTCATATTCCCACTCTTCTCTAGCAATCACATAAAGGGTTAGAAGAATATTCTCCCGCTCGGTAATAGGCTTACCATCAATGGCTATCCCTAATCTCGGAAGTAGCTTCTCTGCAAGATGATTGGTAAGTTGTGCTCTTTGCACTACACTTACATTCAGGAATTTTCTACTGTAAGCTCGTAATAATTCCCATTCTTTATTTCCTATCGCACGCAATGCCCAGTCCTCAAGTTGCAAGCTATCCTTAGTTAGGCCACGTCTGGCAATTTCCTTATCTATTCTTGAGGTTCTTTCTTTTTTTACACCTCGCTCATGTACTACAATCGTACCAGCCACAATATCACCAAGCCGCTTATGTTTTGAATGAAAAAATACAAACATCATTCCTACAAAATAGCCAGTAGGTAGCATATCAATGATACGAAGGAGATTTCTAATTAAACTAGATAAAAGTGTTAGACTATGACCATTTTCTTGGATGGCACGAATTCCTAGCCACTTTTTACCAAGTGTTTTCCCACTAAAGAAATATTCCGCAAAAAAGAAGTAACCCCAGTTAATAACAAATACGATGGTAATTGCGATTGCAATCGGTAGCCAAGAATCCGAAAAGTAAAACATATCGGATAGGTTAGCGGTGATGAAGATAAGATAGATGAGAAGATTAGTAACCATGATGAGCGCCTGGTCAATTAACATTGCAGCTGCACGACTACCCAGTCCCGCAATCTGATATTGAAGGGAAACAAATTGAGGTGTTTTTATTTCGACTTGTCCTTGATTCATCTTAATCCTCCTGTTGATGTTTCACTATTCTTTAAATTATAATTATAAACAAAGGAAATAATCTAATTAATGGATACATCACAGCCTCCCGTGATTGTGACAGAGCATTAATTCTATTATCTTTGTACATAACGTAACCAACAACCGTTCAGAAAGAAGGTTCTCTCTTTGGATATAAAACAATTTATTAAGCTCCATCGTGAGGAATGGAGACAGCTTGAACAATATATCACCCTATTAAGTAAAGGAAGAAAAAATGTGACGAGCAAGACGATTACCGAGTTTGATAGTCTTTATCAAAAGGTTAGTCAGCATTTATCGTATAGTCAGACCTATTTCCCAAATGAGGAAATTACCTTTTACATTAATGAGCTAGTCGGTAAATCTCATAACCTATTATATAAAAACCAAGTGACCAGCGGAAAACAGATTCGCGACTTTTTTTCCAAAAAGTTTGTCGGACTGTTATATGAGCAATGGAAATTCATCATAGTTGCCGCCCTATTATTCTTCGCTGGTGGGCTTGCTGGCTTTCTTGCAATTGCTGATGATCCACTACATTTATATTCTGTTCTTCCAGCAGAGGTCTCACAAAGTGTGGATCCGGAACGTTTAGGTGAGGGGCATGATTCTGTTGATTCTTCCCTGATGTCAGCGGAAATCATGACCAATAATATACAGGTTGCCATTCTCGCATTCGCCAGCGGAATTACATTTGGTCTATTAACTGTATATTTAATGGTTTATAACGGCCTTCTTGTTGGTGCATTGGCTGGACTGTATTGGCATTATGATATGTCCTATGAGTTCTGGGCTTATATCGTACCACATGGTATGGTCGAATTAACCGCTATCTTTATTGCAGGTGGTGCCGGTCTCCTTATGGGGTATAAGCTCTTTGCTCCTGGTGCATATTCAAGGGTCTACCAGTTAAAATATCACGGAAAACGGTCCGTACAGCTTTTCCTAGGGACCGTTCCGCTGTTCATAATTGCTGGTATTATTGAAGGCTTTATCACACCCGCTGCTATTTCACTCGAAGCAAAATACATCGTAGCTGGAATCACCGTAGTTGGTATGATTGCTTACATTGCCCTAGGAAAAGTTCTACTTCATCCAAAGCCTAAAGTAGGCCTTGATTCATAATCTGGATGTAATGGGAGACGGCATCTGTTGCTAGCCGTTCTTCCTTTGCTTCCACCATCAAAAATCCTCGTTTCTCCCATTTAACCTTTTGACGTTTCTTATATAGAATCTGCTGCTGGGCGACACCTTTGATCATGGCTTGATTTACATCATTCGGATCTTCTTTTGCCCGCTTTACTAACAACTCATCTTGTATTGTAACTAAAAGGAATAAATGACGTCTTTTAATTCCTTCAAAATAGCCTAACGTACGGTCTTCTTGAAGAAATGTTTGCATATCACTAAACAAGAGAATTAAACTTCGCTTTTTCTGTACTGCTTGTAAATAGTTTAATGCTTGAACATAATTCGATTCAACAGCATCCACCTTCAAATCATAGATTGCATGAAGTATTTTTTGTAATTGGGCCATCCCTTTATCTGGTGGTACAAAGACGGAAACATCTTTGGAGAAAGCAATCACGCCAACATAATCTCCATTACCAAGTGCAGCTGCAGCAACCGTAATGGAAGCTTCTAATGCCCTTTCCAGCCGATTCGCACTTTTCAGTTCTGCCCCCATCATCCGTCCACAATCAATAAGTAACATTACATGTTTTCCATGCTCTGGCTCCAATTCATTTGTCATGACAGCCTGTAATTTAGCTGTCTGGCGCCAATTAATCTTTCTCGGGTCATCACCTACGACATAATTACGTATTTGAGAAAATTCCCCTACACCACTTTTCCTTTTGCGAATTTTCATTCCTTCATGCATCAGATAGTGCTGGGCATCCTCCAAATACTTCTTCGTTTCCGTCAAATCCGGGATGACTTTAACCTCGTCTATGATCTCCTGAGCGGTTTGCTTCTGCCATAGTCCATAGGCGCTATAATAGCGAACATAGATTTTTTTCAACTGGTAAAAACCGCGTACAGGGGCGATTACGTCATATGTTAAGGTTGTCGTCCCTGTTCCGGTTACTTCTCCCTCTAGCGGAAGATCGACTTGAAAGGATTGTGGTGTCCCATCAATCAATTTCATATTACAGCTTAAATCAGACTCGTTTCTCACTTCGATTGCTACCTTATAAGGAAGGCCTCTTTCTAATTGCTGTGAAATGAGTCTTCTAAATTTTAGTTGGCTTCGTTTTGGTGTAAAACGTAAATCCAGTAAACTAGCTAGTAATACGAATACATTCAGTAGAATCACAGTAGTCCAGGATAGACCGACAAGTGTTAACAAGGTAATGATTAGGGAAAGGATGGCATATCCGACTAAGAACCTTCTTGTCGGTACAATCCCTCTATCTTGGAACAGGAACCGAGCCCACAAGTTCTTCAATAACTTGGTCAATGTTCACTCCCTCCAATTCCACATGAGGAGATAGCTGAATTCGGTGTCTTAATGTAGGTTTAGCAATTATTTTGACATCGTCTGGTGTCACATAATCTCGTTCTGATAAATAAGCCCAAGCCCTTGCAACCTTACCTAGTGCAATTGCAGCACGAGTACTTGCTCCAAACCGAATCGATTCCGTATCTCTTGTACGACGAACAATTTGCATGATATAGGATAATACGTCATCACTTAATGTAACAGCTTCAATCTCCTTACGAATGGCGAGAAATATATCCATATCCATAATAGATTGAACCTCATCGATAAAGGTTTTATTTTCAAGTACATTTAATAAAACATTCGTTTCTTCTTCTAAAGAAGGAAATTGAATAAATAGTTTTAATAGAAAACGATCCTGCTGAGCTTCTGGAAGTGGATAAGTTCCTTCAAATTCAATTGGATTTTGCGTAGCCACTACAAAGAAGACCTCCGGCAATGGATATGTCTCTCCCTGAATGGTAACCTGCTTTTCCTCCATTGCTTCTAACAGTGCTGCCTGTGTCTTAGCCGGGGTACGATTAATTTCATCCGCTAATAACACATTAGCAAAGATTGGCCCCTTTAACGTTTGAAATGTACTATCCTTCATATTGTAGATCGTACTACCTGTAATATCGCTTGGTAGTAAATCTGGTGTAAATTGAATTCGATTAAATTCTCCGCCCAAAAGGTTTGCAAGTGTTTTTACCATTTGTGTTTTACCTGTTCCTGGTACCCCCTCGAGAAGTACATGACCTCCTGATAATATGGCAGATAATAGTAGGCGTAGATTCGTAGATTGTCCTAAAATACGTTTTTCATAGTTTTCTATTAAGGTTGTTAATTCATTTCTCATTCTGCCTCCACCTCTTTCCGTAAACGATCCATTCGTTTTGACCATAATAAGTATTCTTGCTTTGTTATATTCTTTCTATGAAGAACTGCCTCTATCTCACTAAAAAAGGAGGTCCATTCATCATCTTTTACCAAAGGTAGCTTGACAGCTAATACTTCCTCTAAGTCCTTCCATTCCTTTTGGTAGGAAATTCCCCATTTTTCTCGAAGTAATAAGCGTAAATAATCCGCTTGGCTATTCAAGGATTCCATATATGCCTTTCCTCTTTTATACCAGGCAGCTAGTGCTGTAGTATGTTCATCACTAAAGCGAACATATTCCTCCCTCGGTGTCCGAATTGGCCCAAATCGTTTCCCTTTATAAAGAAGCCACAATAGTGTAAAGAAAATAAGCTGGAAAGCTGCTACAAGTAGCCATATTGGATAAATGTCGTGCATCGCCTGAGATTTTAATGATCGATGGGTGTATTCATCAAAACGAATCTCATCCCACTTCTCTTCACCTAATAGGTTTAATACAACATCAAGATTATTCGCTTCTAAAATATAGTGGTTTGTCAGCCAGTCCGGTGAATTTACTGCTATTAATTTTCCATTACCATATGAACGTTTTATTGCGATGACTCCTAGATCATCCTGTAATAGTATTTCATCGTTACTTTCCGGTAATATCCGTGTTTGTGTGTTCATGGTAGCTTCATATTCTGAACCAGAAGCATCTTCCATTATCACCGTTTCTCCCTCAACCATTCCATAGGTTGTACTTATTCCAAACATACCCTCCAAATTATTCTTAAAAAGAAGAATGGTATTTCCCGCTTCCATAAATGAAACATACTCATTCATGACAGCTTGTTCTGAAATTAAGGTTGGCTCCACCATGAGGAGAAGCTGGTTTTCTTCCTCCACTAGTTGACTTGGTGATTCTTCCCACCGTTCAACTGAATCGATTTTTTCATTTAAATAGGTATAAAAACCTTTTACCCCAGTTGGAGATGGTGATGTCGATAAATAGGGCGGATATTCCTCCAATTTATTAGAACCGAAAACAAGACTAATGGCGATAAAAATAATTAAGAGTACAAAGAGCCAGCCCCATGCCTTAGTTATTGATTTTTGCAATATTGAGTGCCTCCCTTAGCCTTCTTCTTGTTTCTGTTCCGATGTTAAAACCCAACGCAACACGGACGATTTATAGGATTGATAGGATGCGCTATCTACTGGCTGCTCTCCATATACAACGTCATCAAAAATCCGGGCCAGCTTATAAAAGCTTTCAGCTCGCCCCTTCTCTAACTGTTTGATTTCCTCAAAATATTCCCAGTTTGTCTTTGAAATTCTTGCTTCAACATAGCCTCTTTCATGAAAATTTAGTAATAATGCTAAGAATAAATGTCTAGTTGCTACTTGAAGGTTGCCATTTGCCTCTTGTTTTTCCGCTTCCGATAAATGTTCTACATAGGACCAGTCCTTCTCCTGCTTACTATAGAGCTGACGATCCCGATAATGGAGTTTTCTCCGGTAATGCCTAAGTAAGAAGTAAATAGCAAGGAGAACTAACATGATTACAAGTATCGCTATAACAATTACTAAACCCGTAGCAAACCCATTAGACGCTGATATGGATCCAAATACTCTGGATAGTAGCTCGTTGAACCATTCCACTACTGAATCCCACCATCGTTCTAGGAACCCACGATTATCCTCATAATACTTCAAGTATTCTTCGGTATTTACTATTTCTTCTATTTTCTCTCTTGCTTGATCCAAATCGGTCATTTTTTATCACCTTAAGGTTAGGGATTATTGTTTAGTAGTTTCATAGTTATCAATCATGTCCATTAAGTCATCCCCGTCGTTTCGTAGCTTTAAGTCAAAATAGATTAACCCATAGCCTACAGAGAAGAACATCATGGTAATGATTGAAATGATATCGATAAGTATACTGTACAGCACACTATAGCCTAAAAGCAGTGTCAAGATAACTTCAAATACGGAACTTATTATCATCGCAATAAGAGCAATTACAACAAGTAAACCAAAGGTTCTCCAAAAGTTCTTTCTCGTTAATTGCCAGCTTCTACCTAATCCAGGGGCGCACGGTTCCAATACAACAGCAGGTAGATAAAGGCCCCATCTAGTTAGTAGAAAAGCACCAACTACTGCTGCAGCTAGAAATAACACTACCCCCATAAATATCCCGATAATCGGATCAATGATTAAACCTACTGTTGCGACCATTACAATAATGAAAGTAGGGACGAAAATCAGTCCAAACCCGATAACACCGAATAAGAGTGAGCTACCAACAATAGGCCAAAATCTGGTAACTGATTCTTTAAGAAGCGATCCGGCAGTAAATTCTTCTTGTCTTCTTTGTGCATCTATCGCGAGTATGACAGCGGCAGTCGCTAACGGGTATAATACTAGTCCTCCAAGACCAATAATAATCGTACGTAAATCGTCAAATACAGTAGTGGTACCATATAATGCCTCATCTACCGTATTAACTAGCTGGTCTAAAAAGGTGGAGCCACTTACCATATCACGAAAGAAGCTCGTTCCTGATACTAATGAAAGTAGTGCATCTAAAAGAATCAGTGGACCTACCATAATGAGGAAGACCAGAAAAAAAGTCGAAAAGTTATTTTTACTTATTCTAAACGTTTGGTCTAGTACTGTACCAAAGCTCTTCGGTCGTGAAAAATGTTCCTCCATACGCGCCCTCCTATATTTGAATTGCGAAAATATTTACATATACTTCTTATTTTACCATTATACGTTATTTTTTCGAGTGTTTAATTTTAGTTAAGTTGTTGTTAATTACAGTGATAAGCTGAATTTGCCGAAGGCTAGCGCGTGACAATACGGTTACTGCTTTTCAAGGTGAAAGGAATAGGGGAGGTCGCACTATAGTTCCGAGAAGGTTTTGATTATTGATTACCTGCCAATGAAGAAAAAGTAATCTAGGAGAGGGCAGATTATTTGGGTACTAGACACAACTGTTGTGGTATACAAACTTGATAAAGTCAAGTACTTTTTCATCGCTGAACAAAGAATGTCTCATAGGGGGAAATCATGCCCATATGAGACATCTTTTTATTACCGTTTAATTGGAATATGGATGGTTAGCCTTGGTCGTTCGTTAATGGGATGATAATCTGAGGGGTAGATTTCGACATGCTCCATATTAATTTCATCATTTGCACGATATCCATTTGATTCGATCCAACCATATATGTTCGTGTATGATTCATTCACCTCTTCTTCTGCTGTATGCTCATAGGACGCATAAGTTAAGGCAGGAACCGTTATTTGCTCCATCCCTTCCGGTAGCTGCCCATTTGAATCTGGCACTTTACAACATAAGTAATAGGTAAAGCCCTCTGAAGTGACATCATATGAAAGTCCTATTATTTCCGATTTATCCGCATCTTGAGGAAGCTCTCCTAATCGTTCACGGAATTCCTGCATAAAGGTTCTAATCTCTCCCGCTTGAGCTTGTTTAAAAGTCCCCTTCCAACACACACCAACCGCCGTAAAAGCTTCTAACTCTGTAACAAAAATCCCCATCCAATCCCTCCATATCCTGTATTTCCCTTTATCATAAAGTTATATTAAGAAAATTTCAACTATAAGCGTAAATCAGACCCAATATACGGTTAATCTGTATCGCTTCTACTTTATAGCCGTTTTGTTTTAGCCATTCTACCAGTAGTGATTGATTCGCATAATATTCATCTTCAATTGAATCCACCGCAATTTGATTGCCAGCCTTTCGGAATTGATTTAAAACATTTTTTCGATGTATTTCATCTTGAAACATCAAATCAACAATACCGATTTGGCCATTAGATTTTAGCACTCGTTTCATTTCTTTAAGGGCTAACAGCTTTTCTTCATCTGGAAGATGGTGTAAAGCATAGCTAGAAACGATAGCATCCACCGACTGATCCAATAATGGTAAAGCGAGAAAGTGTCCGTTACGAGTCTCAATCGTTGGATGTTTTTCCTTACATTTCTCCAGCATTTTCTCTGACTGATCTACCCCTATCACCTTGTGGTTAGGAAGAAATTTTGCTCCTAAATTCCCTGTACCAATTCCGATATCAGCCACCACACTACAAGAACCTAGCTTCACTTTCTCGACTACAGCTTGAAGTCCTTCATCATAGCCCTCATGTACATTAAATACATGTCCTTCCCTCTTAATATGGTTATCATAATCTTTAGCTTGCTCGTTAAAATCCCATCGGTCTTGCCATTTACCTCGGATTTCCTTCATATTCTTTAAATGAGCTGCTAGCTGATGAATCGCTTCAATCGAATCATTCTTCCAATTTTGCTCCAGCATTTTATCAATCGTCTCTATCATATCCCTCATCTCTAACCACTGTTCAAAAAGAGCCGTTCGTTGAATGTCAAGATATTGTCTAATACTTAGATTAGGATCCTCTAATATCGTTTTGATATCTTGCACAGCCACTCCTATCTCTCGTAATGCTAGAATCGTACTTAATCTATAAAGGTCACTTTCCGAAAAGTAACGATACTGATTTCCCTCATCCTTTCTTGGTGTAATTAACCCCTTTGTTTCATAGAAGCGAATCGCCTTTGGTGTCGTATTTAAATACATTGCGGCTTCCTTTATTTGCATCATAAAACCCCCTTCTTTATTCCACTATAAACGTTACCCTAAGGGGAAGGTAAAGAACTTTTTTAAAATAATGCAAAACCTCTGTTATAATGTTAGCGAACCCGAAAGTGAGGTAATACGATGAACGAGCATGTAAAAGAAATAGCGAATAAACTTCAGCAAGAATATGGCTTGGAGCAGTATGTTTTAAAACGTGAGCATATCTTCTCGGAAACAACACAGGATAATCAGACGAATTACATACTCTCTTTAGAGTGGTTTCCAGTTCATCAATCTGAAGAAAATGAAGAATATAATCCAGAGGGAACTGCAGTATTAGAGGTCAACCTTCATACGAACGAACTTAAACAGCTAATTTTCGTAAACGATGTATCCTATGCGACAGAAGGTATTTTCCCTGCTCCGGAATTAGAGTCGGTCATTGAATGGGTGGAGGAAGAGACCGGGATGATGTTCGGCAGACAATTTCAGCTTGATTATGAAGACGGGACGGCATTTAGCTTCCAAGCTACAGTAGACAACATTGCCGTAGCACCTTCTGGTAATATCGATATTACCTTCAATGAAAACAATCAGCTAACACAGTTTTCAATAGATGGCGTTTTTCCTTCCGAAAAAGATATCGATTGGGAGCCATTCTCCTTAATGAAAGAGGATTTAATGGACAACATCAAGCAACAGCTCAAATTGATAGAAACACCTATTGAGGAAGAAGAAAAGTGGCTAAAGGTTTGGACAATGGATACAATTTTTATTCGCAATGATAAAACCAACATCATTATACCTGCATCCCTTTATCAATTAGATACTTATAAGGAGTTAAACGTACTATTGGAATGGGATAGCACTAGCCAGAGAGATTTCACACCAAAAGATATCGATTTCTCTACAGAAGTCTCTTACGAAGATGCAATGGCGAAAATAAGGGTGAACCCATTAACAGAAGATGAAATTCAATCCACAATTGAGGAAACGAAAGACTTTTTGAGCAATCTTTATCCGGACGATTCTGGTAAGTGGACACTGACTGGCATGTACCCAGAAGGTAACTATATCATTGCAGAATTAAAGCTGGCAGCAAGCACACCATTAGATAGAAAATTAAAAGTAATTATCTCAAGAGATAGCTTACAAACAGCTAATTACTGGGATAGCAAGCTTTTATTTGAAGTGTTCGAATCCTATGCAAAAGCTGAAGAGGCTACCATTCCACTTGATGAAGCATTCGGCAAAATAATCGAACACGTGGAATTAACTCCTGTTTATGTAAAAGATCCTAATTCGGATTCATATCACCTATGTGGAAGACTTGATTGTGAAGTCGTTGTCATTGGCACTACTGGAGAAATAGTACCGATTAGCCAGTTTTAAGGGATTTAATCTCTTAGCGGATTTGTGGGCCTTCTTAATGTAGGAGGCCTTTTATTTTTTTATTTGACTGGGAGTAGGAGTGGGGGAATCGGCTACTTTTATTTGCTGATGACCTACCGAATGGGAAGGGGCAACGTTTCTCTGTTATCTTAGTGGGCTTCTTCTTTTTATAAAGGGTGTAGACCATGGTTCTCTGTTACCTTCTTTGGCTACTTCTACTCAAAAAGGGCACGGACGACGATCCTCTATTACCTTCTTCAGCTCTTCCCCCTCATAAAGGGCACTGATGACGTTTCTCTGTTACCTTCTTTGGCTACTTCTACCCAAAAAGAGCACTGATGACGTTTCACTGTTACCTTCTTTGGCTACTCCTACTCGAAAAGGGCACGGACGACGATCCTCTATTACCTTCTTCAGCTCTCCCCCCTCATAAAGGGCACTGATGACGTTTCTCTGTTACCTTCTTTGGCTACTCCTACTCGAAAAGGGCACGGACGACGATCCTCTATTACCTTCTTCAGCTCTTCCCCCTCATAAAGGGCACTGATGACGTTTCTCTGTTACCTTCTTTGGCTACTTCTACCCAAAAAGGGCACTGATGACGTTTCTCTGTCACCTTCTTTCACGGCTCCCCCCCAAATAGGAAACAAAACATACAGCTTCCAAAGGGAAGAAGGGCGTCCCCCGCCGAATCCAAGCTCAACACACCTTCCATAATTTACATCATTTAGGAATATCATCTTGGAATAAAAGCATGTAATCGTTTCAAACTAATGTTAGGTAAGGGCCACTCACCCGATGGTTAGATAATGTATTGACATATATTCGAATTAATGATTAAATTAACTTATAATTTCAAAGGGGAGTAGCTTTAACAGTTATGTCGTCATTTCAGAGTATCTTGAATACTCTCGGCATTTCTGGCAACTCGGTGTTGTTAGCAAGACCTTTGCCGATTTGGTAAAGGTCTATTCTTTTTAGAGGCCTTTACCATTTCAGGTGGTATTGAGCCTCTATTTTTTATGTTGGAAGGGAGAAAACTAACATGGAGTCAATTTGGTTAGAGTATGCCTGGACCCTGTTAATCTTGATTGGGTTAGAAGGGATCTTGTCTGCTGACAACGCACTCGTATTAGCTGTTATCGCAAAACATTTACCAGAAGATCAGAAAAAGAAAGCTATTAACTACGGTATTTTAATGGCATTCATATTCCGATTTGCTGCATTATTTGCTATATCCTTTATAGCTAATGTATGGCAAGTGCAAGCAATCGGTGCCGCTTATTTGATTTATTTAGGTTTAAAACATGTGATTCAAGATCATTTCGTTAAACCTAAAGGGGATAAGAAGGATCTGGAGAAGGAATCGGTTGGAAAAGGTTTTTGGCCGACTGTAGGTAAAATCGGTTTAGCTGACTTAGCATTTGCTATCGACTCGATTCTTGCTGCTGTTGCGTTAGCGATTGTTTTACCAGAAACAGGCCTAGGTCATTTCGGTGGAATGGATACTGGTCAATTCCTTATTGTCGTAGTGGCAGGTATTGCCGGATTAGTATTGATTAAGTTCGCAGCTGGTTGGTTTGTCCAACTATTGGATAAACGACCAGGTCTAGAAACGGTCGCATATCTAATTGTAGCTTGGGTTGGGGTGAAACTTGCTGTCATTACATTAAGTCATGATAAAGTACACATCCTACCACACGATTTCCCACATAGCACAGCATGGACTCTTGTGTTTTGGGGAGTACTATTAGCAGTAGCTGTAATTGGATGGTTTGTATCCGGTAAAAAAGGTAATAAGGATAAAGAAGTATCTACTGAAGCTTAATTATTATCATTTCTCGAGGTTAAAAGCGTGGATAACACCCACACAATACCATTAAATTTAAAAAACTCGTACCACTTCATTCATGGTACGAGTTTTTGTATGGAACGTAACAAGCCTTCACCTTTACAGATCATCAAACCCATTTAAATCACTTGTTTTCGTGTACTGTCTTGATTTCTGCTCAAAGAAATCGGTTTTTGTCCCATCAATATTATCTACATATGCACGAATCCACTTCATTGGGTTTTCCACATTATCTGGATATATTTCGCTTAACCCAAGTAGTCGTAGCATCTTATTGGCACGGTATTGGATATAGCCTTGCATTTGATTCAAGTCCATGCCATCCACATCGGAAAGGACATAGTTCGACCATTCCATTTCCATATCCACTGCGACTTTAAATTCTTGATATACCCAATCAATGAAGTCTTTATTATTATGCTCTGGGTACTCCGCTAGTGTTGCCCGGAAAAGCTCCGAGATAAATTTGCCATGTTCTAGCTCGTCTCGATTTATATAGCTAATCATCGTCGACGTTCCTACCATCTTATTCTCCCTTGCAAGATGATAGAAAAAGGCAAAGCCTGAGTAGAAGAATAATCCCTCTAAGAGCGATGTGTACACTAATGTCTTCAATATATTTTCCACAGTTGGATTCTCTACAAATTCATTATAGCCTGTAATTAACCGTTCATTTCGTTTTAATAAAATTGGATTCTTTCTTCCTAATTCGAATGCTTCATTCTGTTCTTTCAGTGTCACAACCGAAGAAAGCACATAAGAATAGCTTTCATTATGAACCGCTTCTTGCTGTGAAATCACAGCTAAAATGGACTGTACAGATGGATCTGTTGCATATAAGGATAATAACAATGCTGTCCTTGTTTGCGGGGCATCCAAGGTAGATAACAGACCAATTACTTTTAAGTAAGCATCTTGTTCTGCTTCTGTTAACATCGGAAATTGCTTTACATCAGAAAACATATTAATTTCATCTGCTTGCCAGTAATTCCCTACTAACCGCTTGTACATTTTATACCAATGTGGATACTTAATATCATTCCAATTGAGGATGCCACTGGATTTGCCACCGAATACTTTGGTCGCCTTATTCGGATTACGCGGCTCCATTGTTTTTGCTTTCTCAAGCAATACGTCTGACATACTGTAAAACTCCTTCCAGCCAACGGTCAATTTTGATTTCCTGTGAACCTCTAGGTGATTGCTCTATTTTTAACCCTTGCCACTTGCTTTCGTAAAATCGTGTTAGTCTATCAACAGCTTGGCAGAAGAACGGAAACTGTGTATCGCCTGTTCCAAACACCGCCATATTATCCGGTTTATAGCCTATTTCTAACACAAAGTCTTTTACCTCATCTGGCGTACTCCCATTATCCCAAGTGAAGGTCCCCATAAACATGACATCATAGTGACTTGGGTTGATCGGTGGATCAATGCCAATCCGATGCATTTCCACCGATGCTCCCTTAGCTATAAGCTTCTTCTGAATCAATTCTGCTGTTTCTTCTGTGTTACCACTATAGGATAAGTATGCTATTAACATTCTCAACTTGAACACCACTCACATTCTTCCACATCATTGGATGTCGATCTAACATAATAGGTCGTCTTTAATCCTTCTCTCCATGCTTGAAGATGTAAATCAAGTAGTATACTAGCACGGATAGTATTTGGAACATATAGATTAAAGGAGATACTTTGATCTATATGCTTCTGACGTGCAGCATTTTGCTTAACAGACCAACGTTGGTCAACGATATAAGCGGAACGACGGTACACATCATATGTGCGATGATCTAATTCCGGTGCCGTCATCGGTATTTTAAAGTCCTTTTTCTCCTCATAATAAAATGGCTTAAAAATTGGGTCGATGCTTGCTGTAGACCCAGCAATTAATGCGGTCGTAGAGTTCGGTGCGACTGCCATGAGATAACCATTACGAATACCATTTTTCATGACAGAAGATTTTAATTCCTGCCATTCTTCGCTCACATAGCCTTTTTCATCAAAATAAGCTCCTGTACTCCATTTACTACCAGCATATGCAGGATAACTTCCTTTTTCCTCACTTAATTCCATACTGCTTCTAATCGTTAAGAAAGCAATTTGTTCATAAAGTTCATCAGCTAGCTGTACTGCTTCCTCGGATTCCCAGGCAATATGCTTTTTCGCTAATAGGTGATGCCAACCAAAGGTCCCTAGACCTATAGCACGATACTTCTGATTTGTTGCTTGTGTCTGTAGAAGCGGCAATGTATTAATGTCAATAACGTTATCAAGCATCCGTACTTGAATTTTAATAAGTCGCTCTAGTACTTGATCCGGGACGGCCTTCCCTAAGTTGATTGAACTTAAATTACATACAACAAAATCACCTGGTCGATAACGCTTGATTAAATAGCCATTCTCATCGGTAAATTCTTCTAGAAATTCTGTTGGTGATTGGTTTTGCGTAATTTCCGTACATAGATTAGAACAATAAATGATACCATTATGATTATTGCTGTTTTGACGATTTACTTCATCACGGTAAAACATAAATGGTGTGCCTGATTCTAGCTGAACCATCATAATTCGCTTCATAATCGAGATTGCAGGTACTTTCTTTTTGGTAAGCTGATCATTTTGAACACATTCTTCATATTTTGTTCGCCATGTACCATTACCTTTTTCCTCGTCATAGAAATCTTCTAAGGAATATCCCATTACCTCCCGAACCTCGTGTGGATCAAATAAATACCAGTCCCCACGTGCTTCTACCTGCTCCATGAATAAATCAGGTAAACAAACACCAGTGAAAATATCATGTGCCCGCATGCGGTCGTCCCCGTTGTTTAATTTCAGATCTAAGAACGCCTCAATATCCATATGCCAAACATCTAGGTAGACAGCGATAGCTCCTTTTCGCGTACCAAGCTGATCCACACTCACTGCGGTATTATTTAATTGCTTTATCCATGGGACAACACCACTAGACATTCCTTTAAACCCTTTAATCGAGCTTCCTCTAGCACGGATTTTCCCCATATATACACCGATTCCGCCACCATTTTTGGAAAGC
The DNA here is from genome assembly GCF_018310345.1 of Ornithinibacillus massiliensis. Lineage (GTDB taxonomy): Bacteria > Bacillota > Bacilli > Bacillales > Amphibacillaceae > Ornithinibacillus > Ornithinibacillus massiliensis. Next base: position 537,042 of record NZ_JAGXBY010000001.1, on the reverse strand, counting down.
TTGGCAATATCGGTATTACTGTCGTAAATCGATTGCAGACTATCATCAACCGTATCAATAAAACAGCTTGATAATTGCCCGTGTGTTTTACCAGCATTCGCAAGAGTTGGCGTAGCAACCGTCATATATAAATTACTTAATGCCCAATATGCTTCCAGTACAAGATCCAAGCGTTTACTTTTATCTTCATCCTGCATCAAATGCATCGCGATTACCATCCAACGCTCTTGTGGTAATTCATATGTATTCTTATCATGATCTGTTGCTAAGTAACGATTTGCAAGTGTATATAAACCTAAATACGTAAATTGTAAGTCTTTTTCGTAATCTATATTCCCGGCTAATGTAATAATTTCATCTTTCGTATACTTTTCCAGTAAGCTCGGTGTATAGATTCCTTCTTGTATCAGCATTTCTAGGAGTTGATAAAAATCTCCATATTTTAAGGAAGGACTATATTGACGGTTTTTAGCTGCATTGTAGTATAACTTTTGTAAGTATAGTCTACTAGCTACAAAAGTCCAATCCGGATTGGCTTCATCAATATTTTCTAACGCTCTTCTGATGAGTACATCCATCGCTTTATCAGCCGAATAGTCATCAGGAACGGTTACATCGAATTCAGATATGTTGATTTTTAAACGTTTTGTAGCAAAGTCTACCACTTGCTCTAGATTCACTTTACTACTTGGTTCTACTGTTATCATAATAATCCTCCTATAAATCAAATAAAAACCGCTCACCCAAGGGATGAACGGCATAGAAAAAACGACAGAATCCATACAAATTGATGTATTTAATCCATCGTCTCATGCTCTTTCAACCCGAAGAAAATGAAACTATAAGTTAATGGCAGGTCTCCTGGCTTGCGCTTCATTCTACTAAAGTCCTTCCCATATCTTTCCATGAATCGATATAGTGGATATCTTGTTCGTCGGCACTTACAGTTGCGGGGACAGCTCTAGACTTTCACTAGATTCCCTATTAAGACATGTGTGTCACCATCACTCACGACACTATATATGGTATTACTTGACATAACCATCACAATATATTGTATTATTACCCTATCATAGTTTAATAATTTTTGCAATCCTATTCTTGCTAGATTTCTAGAAATCATATAACCAAAATACCCTATGAACCTTCTAATCCATAGGGTATCAAGCATGTAAAATTTTTAATTATTACTTACAATGCGATAATATTCTCTTGCCGTTAACAGATAGACAAGTAAATAAAATACAGCAAAAATAATAATAACACCAGCTGTACACATAGCAAATAATCCAACGTTCGTTAAATTTAGAGCTTCTAGTAATTTCGTAATGACATTGAAAGCAAATAAAATATGGACTACTGCAGCAATTAGCGGTAGGAAAAACACTAATAATACTTGACTGCGAATCGATTTCTTAATTTCATCCTTGCTTAAGCCAACTTTTTGCATGATTTCAAAACGGTTCTTATCCTGGTATCCTTCCGAGATTTGCTTATAGTAAATTATTAATACAGTCGCCATGATAAATAGGGTACCTAAGAATATCCCTAAGAAAAATAGTCCGCCATATAGCGAGTAAAATATCTCTTTACTTTCCTCGGCACCTTCTGCGTGCCCAACCATTTTTGCAGCTTTTAATTTCTCAGTCAATTGACCTGGTAAGGCAATTTCATTATCTACGTCGCCATCTACATCGAACCCATAGTATACGTTGTAGCCTTCAGCATCAGTAGGATCGAGTTCTCGAATGGTTTCTTCATCAGGAACAATGACGAAATTAAAGCTATCCAAAATCATGGCTGAAGCAATTCCATCTACCTGTAGATCAGGTAACTGCTCTTTTATGGTAAACGTTTGGTCAAACATCGTAATCGAATCTTGGATTTCTTCACCTCTAAAGGTGTATAAAAGCACTTCATCTTCAGCTAATTGCTCTGAACGATTTTCCATCCGATTATACTCACTTAAGGGAATGAGGACTATCATGCCTATGTCAGCACCGTAACCCATTCCAGCCCCACTTACGAATTCATTACCATTTTTGATTACTTGAAGTTCCTTATAGTAATAGTAATGTGGTTTTTCAATTGTTAGTGCAAGATCATTTGCCCCTTCCTGAATGAGTTCTTCCATTACTGCTAAATCTTCTGGTTGAACATCATACGCGGTAACCGCAATTTCTTTTGGATAACGATTTTTAATTAACTCCTCCATCCCGATATATAGGCAAACCGTTGACGATAACATAACAAGAACCATCGTAGATAGTACGCAAATGTTTGCCAGTCCAACCGCATTTTGTTTCATTCGATAAATCATTCCAGAAACACTAATAAAGTGGTTTGTCTTGTAATAGAACGACTTGTTCTTCCGAAGCATTTTGAATAATGCTATAGTACCTGCAGTAAATAAAGCATACGTTGCAATAATAACGAGTAATACAGCTAGAAAGAATTTGTTAAGAGCAGCTAAAGGTGACTCGGTCGCTAAAGCAATATAGTATCCAGTTGATAGTGCGATAATGCCTATTAGTACGATTAACCACTTTGTCTTTGGCTCTTTCTCGCCAACTTCTCCTCCCTTAAGTAGCTCAATTGGCTTAGACAAGTGAATATGCCTTAAGTTGTTTAACAAGGTTAGCAAAAATATCACACTAAAAAGAATGACCGTAATAAGTAATGGTTGCATAGAGATTACTGTGGTAAACGGTATTTCAAAGGTTAATAGCTTCATAAGTAATAAAAACATTAATCTGCTGACCACAATTCCTGTTATTAAACCTACTACTAGACTTAATATAGCTACATAGAAAGCCTCCCAAGTAATCATTTTTGCAATATGTTTTTTCTCCATCCCTAGAATATTATAGAGGCCAAACTCTTTTTGTCGTTGTTTCGTAATAAAGCTATTTGTATAAAATAGAAAAGTCACCGAGAATATGCCAATAATATAACTACCTAAAGTGAGCAATAATTGGAGAACCTCTACTCCCGGTATTTCTTCTAACCCCTGGTTCCCACTTATAAAAACCATCATGTAAAACATCGCAATAGTGCCAATACAGGTTAGGATATACGGAATATATGTTTTTCTATTCTTCTTCAAATTATTCCATGCTAACGTTGGATAGAAAAATCTACTCATATTCCACACCGCCTGTAGTGATAACATGGAGGGCATCTGATATTTTTTGATACATTTCCTCGTTCGTTAACGACCCTTTATAAATTTGGTGAAATACGGTACCATCTTTTATAAAAAGAACTCGTTTTGCATGACTTGCCGCTTTCGTACTATGGGTTACCATAAGCACAGTTTGTCCTTCATCATTAATAGTAGTAAACATTTTCAGTAAATCATCCGATGCACGTGAATCGAGTGCCCCTGTTGGCTCATCGGCTAAGATTAGCTTTGGATTGGTAATTAAAGCTCTGGCTACTGCTGCTCGTTGCTTTTGCCCTCCAGACACTTCATATGGATACTTTTCTAATATTTTGGTGATCCGAAGCTTTTGAGCAAGTGGTGCTATACGACTGCGCATCTCCTTATATGATTTACCAGACAAGACTAAAGGTAAGAATATATTGTCTTGTATGGTGAATGTATCCAGTAGATTAAAATCTTGAAACACAAAACCAAGATTCCCTCGTCTAAATGAGGATAGTTGTTTATCTTTGATAGTAAGAATGCTTTTGCCTTCTAATAGCACATTCCCGCTTGTCGGCTTATCTAAAGCAGCCAGGATATTTAATAGGGTCGTTTTTCCTGATCCTGACTCCCCCATGATTGCCACATATTCCCCCTCCTCAACGGAAAAGGATACATCTGTTAGTGCCTGAACATGATTACCACCGAAACGTGTCGTATACACTTTCTTTACATTATTCACTTCAAGTATCGTCATTTCTTATTACCTCCACGTCTTATTTCATGTTCAGTATACCAACCATCAAACCGCGTTAGACATCGCTTTTGCTTACAATTCTGGTAGTAACCTTACGATAATGTAAGGTTACTATTCTATTTCAATATTAGTGGTTTTTAAATCTATGGACACTTTGGTACCTTGTCCAATTTCTGACTCCATTTTCATTTGGTGGGAGAGTTTGCTTGTAATTTGCTTACACATGTATAGTCCAAGTCCCGTAGACTTCTTAAACATCCTACCATTGAAGCCGGTAAAGCCTCTATCAAACACTCGCGGTAGGTCCTCTGCCCGAATCCCAATTCCAGTATCTTGTATTACGAGCGTTTTTTCTTCGTTAGGATCCATATAAATGGAAACAGAACCTTCCTTAGTATACTTCAGGGCATTCGATAGAATTTGCTCAATGACAAAGAGAAGCCACTTTTCATCTGTTAGAACGTGACAGTTCAGGTCATCGAAGTGTAAGCTAATCTTCTTTCGAATAAACAGCTTTGCATTTTTCCGAACGGCCTGCTTTACGATATCATCCAAGCTATATTCTCTCAGCTCTAAATCAGAGGACATTGTATCCAAGCGGAGGTATTGTAATACAAATTCCACATATTGTTCTATTTTAACTAGCTCCATTGATAATTCTTGGTGATGCTCCATTTCCTCTGTCTGTAAGATAAGCCGCATGGCCGCAATTGGTGTTTTAATTTGATGGGTCCATTGGGTAAAATACTCAATTAAATCGGTATGGCTACTATCCGCTCTAAGCTTACTATCAATATTTTCTTGATAGAGAAGTTGGATGATCTCCTGGTATGTTGCCTCCAACGTATCTTGAGGTGTTGGTAGCTGTTCCAATTTTACCGTGATAGTGTTTTGCAGTTCCTGAAGCTTGTGATAATGTTTATAAAACTTGGCAAAACCAATGACCAAGACAACGATTCCGATATAGAAACAAAGTACGGCAGAATAGATTATCGGTTCCAATGATTGGTTATATAAATAAATTACAAAGGAGAAAATAAGGGTAATGAGTAAAAATAGGACGATATAAAACTTTTTAAACTTTATGTACTGAAGAAACAATTTAATTTTAGATTGATTCATCTTATTCCACCAAATATCCTATCCCTTTTTTTGTTATGATAAAGTCGATGAGACCTACACGTTCTAACTTCTTTCGTAGTCTCGTAACATTTACGGTAAGTGTATTATCGTCGATAAAGCTATCCGTCTCCCAAAGTCTTGTCATCAAGGCATCCCTAGAAATGGTTTTCCCCTTACTCTCTAATAAAAACTGTAGTATTTTTAACTCGTTTTTAGTCAGGTCTACTTTTTGATTGTCATAGGTCAGCGTCCCATCACTTACATTAACGATAGCACCTTTATGCTGAAGCAGATTCGTTTGCCCAGTAAAGTCATACGTTCTTCTCAACATTGCTTGCACTTTGGAGGTTAGGACGTTTAAGTCAAATGGTTTGGAGATAAAATCATCCCCCCCCATATTCATAGCCATGACAATATTCATATTGTCAGATGCAGAAGAAATAAAAATGATTGGTACTTTGGATACTTTGCGAATCTCACTGCACCAATGAAAGCCATTAAATGATGGTAGTGAAATATCTAGTAAAATTAATTGCGGATCTATTGAAATAAATGATGCCATGACATCATGAAAGTCGGTTATATATTCTACTTCATATCCCCAAGATGTTAAATGCTTTTTCATTGAACGAGCGATTGTCATATCATCTTCTACAATTAAAATTTTGTACATAACAGATTTCCCCTCCTCTTTTCCATCGTTTCTAAACTAATTAAAAGTATACAACGTAGTCCCAGATTATCCCAATAGAATTGGAAGTTGGTGGCATTATTCAGTAAAATAATAATAAATAAGTGAGGGTGGTGAACCGATGGATAACATAGTTAATTTAATTCGCTCTGCTTCTTATACACTCTTTTTTACTGGTGCTGGCATGTCCACTGAAAGCGGACTACCTGATTTCCGCTCAAAGGATAGAGGATTATGGTCCAAATTTAATCCAGATGAACTAGCGAATGTCCAAGCATTAGTGCATAACTTTCAGGAATTTACGGAATTCTACCAATTCCGCCTTCGAGAGATAACAAAATACAAGCCACATGAAGGGCATCATATTTTAGGCCGCTGGGAGCAGCAAGGACTTGTTAGTGGCATCATCACACAGAATGTCGATGGCTTTCACCATGATGCTGGGAGTCATAATGTGATGGAGCTTCATGGAACATTTCGGAAGTTTTTCTGTAATCAATGTAAACGAGAGCAGGACAGAGAGCGGTATATCAATGGGGAGCATCATTGTGAGTACTGTAATGGTCCCGTTCGACCGGGAATTGTCCTTTTTGGTGAAATGCTTCCAGAGGATGTTTTCTACAAGGCGGAGATAGAAACAAGTAAAGCCGATTTATTTATTGTTTTAGGCTCCTCACTAACAGTAAGCCCTGCTAATATGTTCCCCATGATTGCAAAAGAGCACGGTGCAAAGCTAGTTATTGTGAATCGTGAGCCAACTCCAATGGATCATTATGCTGATTATATTGTCCGGGATAAGAGTATTCGGGAATTTTTAGTTGAGGTGGAAGAGCGGTTGTAGGAGGGGGGTGGGGGTATTCCTGGCTCGCTCGGGGGGCTTCCTGATTCACGAGAGATTCCCCCTGTCGCGCGAATATTTCCAGGGCTCGCGCGGTTCTCTCCCTTGGTCGCGCGAATTCTTCCGGAGCTCGCGCGTTCTGCACCCAAAGACGCGCGAATTGCTCATCTCTTCATACAACTATTCTAACAGCAAAAAGAACAGGATCGAATGATGCTCCTGTTCTACTTGAATTACCCTAAAACGGCGCGGTCACTTTCAAACTGTGCTCCGCGTATTCGTTGGAATTCCCTTAATAAATCTTCAATTGTTAGGTTCTGTTTCTTTTCATTGTTAATGTCTAAGATTATTTGTCCTTTATCCATCATGATTAATCGGTTCCCTAAATCAAGTGCCTGCTGCATATTATGGGTAACCATTAAGGTGGTGAGCCCATGTTCTTCTACGACTTCCTTCGTTAAGGTTGTGATTAGTTGTGCTCGTGATGGATCGAGGGCAGCTGTATGCTCATCAAGTAATAAAATATTTGGATTTGTAAAGGTGGCCATTAATAAGGATAATGCTTGGCGTTCTCCCCCTGATAATAGCCCAACTTTCGCATTTAAGCGGTCTTCTAATCCTAGGTTTAATGTTTTTAGATGCTCTTTAAAGTCTTCTCTACGCTTTTTGGTTACTCCCCGTCTTAGTTTTCTTTTCCGAATTCTCGAGTAGGCCATCGCTAAGTTTTCTTCAATCGTCATAGAAGGTGCCGTACCTGCCATAGGATCTTGGAACACGCGCCCAATATATGCCGACCGTTTATATTCAGGAAGTAGTGTTACATCATTATTCCCAATGACCACTTCCCCGATATCTGGCATGAGATTACCTGAAATCACATTCATTAAGGTGGATTTTCCAGCACCATTACTGCCGATTACAGTGACAAAATCTCCCTCTTCTAATGTTAAATTAATTCGTTGTAATGCTTTCTTCTCATCGGGGGTACCTTCATTAAATGTTATCGCGACTTCTTTTACATGTAACATATTAGGCCCCCTCCTTTAAACCACTTATGGCGGCACGTTTTTTGATTCGCCGCTTCTTTTCCTTATGAGCTTGGAGTATTTTCGGCGTAATTAATGCAACGATGACAATAAATGCCGTAATCAATTTCATATCACCGGTATCTAAAAAGTCTACGCGAAGTGCTAAAGCAACCACGATTCGGTACACAATTGCACCACCGATTACGGCGATTGTTGCAATTGCAATAGTCTTCTTACCAAATAGCGCCTCCCCGATAATAACCGAGGCAAGACCAATGACAATCATCCCAATCCCCATCGAAACATCGGCAAAGCCACCAATTTGTGCAATTAATGCTCCACTAAGTGCAACCATGGCATTGGAAATGCCGACCCCTAACACGATTAAATTATCGGTATTAGCTGATAGACTTCTAATCATCCGTTTGTTGTCTCCAGTTGCTCGTAATGCTAATCCTACTTCCGTTTTTAAAAAGGCATCCGTCAATAATTTTATTACTAACGTTACTATGATCATTACTAGTACAATGACCCATGTTGCTGGTGCACGTCCTGACATAATGGCTGTCCATATTCCATTAAAAAAGCTATCCATACTAGCTGGCCAAATATCTCGAAGCTGCGAAAATATAGTTGGCTGATTATGCAAGGATACTGTCGGCTGCCCCATAATTCGTAGGTTAATAGAATACAAGGCAATCATCATCAAAATACCGGATAATAAAGCGTTTATTTTCCCCTTCGTATGCAAAAGGCCTGTTAAACAACCAGCGATAAAACCAGCAATGATTGCAAGTAAAGTAGCCACGATTGGTGATACGCCGTTTACAATCGAAATGGCAGCAACACCTGCACCAGTTACAAAACTACCGTCTACTGTTAAATCAGGAAAATCTAATACCCGGAAGGTTAAATATACCCCTAAAGCCATAATGGCATAAATAATCCCAGACTCAACAGCACCAAATATCGATATAGCCACGATTCCTTTACCTCCTTTTCCACCTACTTACATAAAGTGGAAATAACTCACGCATTAGAATAGAGAAGCAGGCCAACAGCCTGCTTCCAAATCGGTCTCATTATCGGGTTCATTGCTAACCAAATGATTACTGTGTCTCTTTAAATTGAGCAGTTGCATCCCATTCCGCATTCCACTCAACACCTTGCTCCTCAGCAGCATCTTTATTAATAAATAATTGAATTTCTGGCGGATACTCGGCTGGGATGTCTTTTGTAGACTTACCGTCCTTCAAAATTTCAACAGCCATTTCCCCTGCCCGCTTACCAATTGTATAATAATCAATTCCAAATGTAGCAAATCCACCCTTTTCTAAGGAATCTGGTTCCCCTACTACTAAAGGAATATCTTGTTCATTGGCAACCGCTACTACACTTTCCAGAGCAGATACGACCGTGTTGTCGGTCACAATATAGAATAAGTCAACGTCATTTACTAATGATGTTGCTGCTTGTTGAACTTCAGATGAGTTCGCAACCGTACGTTCTACAAAGTTTAAAGAAGTTCCCTCCCCAGCCGCTTGGACTGCGTTAATTTGTGTCACAGAGTTTGATTCCCCTGCATTGTAAATCAGTCCGACTGTTGAGTCTGGGAAGTATTGGTCAATAAATTTCACTGTCTCTTGGATTGCTTCGGGATGTAAATCGGTTACCCCAGTAATATTTTCCCCTGGTTCATCCATCGCCTCCACTAATCCTGACTCTACCGCATCTGTAACAGATGTGAAAACAATTGGAATATCCCGTGCATCTTTTGTTGCTTCCAGCGCTGATAATGCTGCAGGTGTTGAATTTGCAAAAATTAAATCCACATCATCTGCAACAAAGCCATCTGAAATTGGCTTTAAATTATTTTGATCTCCTTGGGCACTCCGAAAGTCATACTCCACTTCTAACCCGGCTTCCTCTAGCGCTGCCTGGAAGCCTTCATAGGCTCTATCCAACGATGGATGCTCCACTATTTGCGATGCACCAATTTTGTATGTATCGCCGCCTCCACTTGTACCACATGCAGCTAAAACTACTACACTAATCCACGCTAAAACGATTAACTGAAGTCCTCTTTTCACTCTCTACTCCCCCTTAACTCTTCTAAACTTAAAGTATAATTTGAGAAATTATAACATACTGAAAACTTTAGTCAACCCTATTTTTTTGATAATTCGCCCAACTTGTAACCGCTTACTATTTAGGGGAAAATTCGCTACGTTCCCTTATCCCCCCTTAGAAATGAATTACTTTTTCAATAGCTTTTGTGATTCGCTCAGGTGTTGGTAAATAATGGTTCTCTAAGCTAAAAAACGGGACTGGGACATCAAAACCTGTAACTCTCTCCACAGGTGCCTTTAAATACAGGAAAGCTGTATCATTGATAATCGAAACGATATCATTGCCAAGTCCACCTGTTCTTGGTGCTTCATGTATTACTACTGCTCGCCCGGTCTTTTGCACAGATTCAGCAATTAGTGCCTCATCTAATGGGTAAAGTGTACGAAGATCAAGCACTTCACAGCTAATTCCATCTCCCCCTACTTGTTTTACAACCTTTTCAACTAAAGGGACCATAGCACCCCATGTAATCAAGGTAACGTCATTACCCTCGATACGCTTTTTCCCTTTACCTATCTCAACTGTATATGAAGCTACTGGTACCTCTTCCCGGAAGGAACGATAACTATGCATTGGTTCCATGTAAAGCACCGGATCCGGATCCTCTACCGCTGCTATTAATAATCCCTTTGCATCATACGGTGTTGCCGGACAAACTACTTTTAGCCCAGGCATATGAGTAAATAAACTTTCCGTACTATCCGAATGAATCTCCGGTGCTCTTACTCCAGCACCATAAGGGGCACGAATGACCATCGGAACGGAATATCTTCCCATTGTACGCGAGCGAATCCGCGATACATGGGTCATAATTTGATCATAAGCTGGGTAGATAAAGCCCATGAATTGAATCTCTGCTATCGGTTTAAATCCATTTACGGCTAATCCGACAGATGTTCCGATAATGCCAGATTCCGATAAAGGGGTATCGATAACACGATCTATACCAAACGCTTCCTGCAATCCATCGGTAGCACGAAACACTCCACCATTCTTACCAACATCTTCACCCAAGATCAAGCACATTTCATCTTGCTCTAATACTACCCTCATCCCTTCGTTTATGGCCTGAATCATTGTCATGCTTTTCGTTGCTGTTTTTTTCGCTTCTGTAAAATCTGTTGTCATTTTATTCACCCCTTAACAGCTGAAGATAGGAAGCTCTTTGTGTAGCCAGTGAACTAGGAAGCTCTGCAAATACATGATCAAACAAATCCTCCACTTTAGGCTTCGGATACGTTTCCATTGCTTTAACTGCTTCTTCAATTTCCTCTTCTATCTTTGCTTGAGTGGATTGGATATAAGCATCCTGCCAAAACCCCTCATTTTTCATAAACCGTTCCAGTCGGACAATCGGATCGACAATTTCTGCTCCCTGCCCCTCTGGACGATATTTCGTTGGATCGTCTGCAGTGGTATGTGCTCCTGTTCTCCAGGTTACAGCTTCAATCAAGGTTGGACCGCCACCATTTCTAGCTCGCTCTGTGGCACGTTGCATCTCAAAATAAACTGCAAAAAAGTCATTTCCATCTACCCGTACACTCGGAATCTCATAAGCTACTCCCTTTTGGGCAATTGTTTTGGAATTCATTTGTCGCTCAAAGGGCACAGAAATGGCATAGCCATTATTCTGGTTGAAAAATATCGTTGGTGTTTGAAAGACACTAGCGAAATTCAATCCCTCATGAAAGTCTCCTTCTGACGTTGCTCCATCACCAAAATAAGCAATCGCGATATGCTGTGTCCCTTTCCGCTTCTCAGCCCACGATGCACCAACCGCATGGAGCAGTTGTGTTGCTATTGGGACAGCTGCTGGAAAGATATGTTTCCCTTCTGGTGGGACACAGCCTTCCAACCTTCCATTCCAATATAAAAATGTCCGTGTCATGTCCGCCCCAAAGGTTAACATCGCCCCATGATCTCGATATGTAGGAAATAACCAATCATTTTCTCGCAATGCTAGTGCACTTCCCACCTGTGCCGCTTCTTGACCTTCAAAGGGGGGATATGTTCCAATTCTCCCTTGTCTTTGCAAGCTTTTGGCCTTTTTATCAAATGTGCGAATTCGATACATATGGTAATACGCCTTCTGAACAAGCTCCTCCTGTATCAAGGATTTACTAGTAACATCGAGCAAATTGCCTTGGTCATCGATTACTTGCTTTAATGGATAAGCGTTCTCCATCCAATAACCTCCAATACTAGTCTAGTAGAACCAGGGTTACATACATGTTAATTAAAAGTATAACGTTATTTTAACGTAATTTTATCATTATGTAATATTTCGGTCAATTAATTATTATAAAATATAAATTTTTCAAACTACTCTATCTTACTAACCGATTCCAACTGCTTCAGTCCAGACTTTAGCTGATCTTTCGCCTCTTCCATCATGGTCTCTATTAATGCTTTTACACTTGGGATATCTTCTATTAATCCTGCTACTTGACCACCATTAATAAATCCCCGATCCAAATCACCATCGAGCGCACCGATCACATGGTGTGCTTCACTTGTTAGGCAGGCAAACTCCTGCAAGCCAATACCGTTTTTCTCTTTTTCTAGTAGACTTCTGACATAGGATGTACCGATTACACGTCTTAATCTATTAAAGCTTCGTCCAATAATAATCGCATCCGTACCATTTGCTTGAAGCAATTGGGCTTTATAGTTTTCATGGAAAGGCGCTTCCTTAGTAGCAATAAAGCGTGTGCCAATTTGAACCCCTTCTGCCCCTAACATTAGAGCTGCTGCCAACCCTTTTCCATCACCAATTCCTCCTGCTGCGATGACTGGTATTGTAACCTTTTGGACGACTTGTGGAACCAATGTAAAGGTAGTAAGCTCGAGTGCCGAGTTAATTCCAGCTGCTTCAAATCCTTCTGCTACTAGAATATCTGCACCTGCTGCTTCCGCTTTTTGGGCATGCTTTACGGAGGCGACAATTGCTATAACGACTTTTCCATGTTCATGAAGCTTCGGTATATAGGGCGCTGGATTTCCAGCTGAAAGGGAAATCACCGGTATATCATGTTGAATACTTAGCGTTATTAATTCGTCAACAAATGGCGATACTTGCAGTGCTATATTAAGGGCAAATGGCTTATTGGTTAATCGCTTCGTATCGAGGATTATGTTTTCTACTTGTTCTGGAGGCATCGTGCCACAACCAATCGTCCCTAGTCCCCCTGCATTCGATACCGCAGCGGTGAGCTGTGCATTCGAAATATTTCCCATGCCCCCCTGGATAATCGGATAGGAAATAGTTAAAAGCTCGGTTACATTGTTCATCACTAGACCTCCTACTTCCCCTGGAACTTAGGTGCTCTCTTTTCACTAAATGCTTGTAATGCTTCTATTCTATCCTCTGTCGGTATCGTGAGCTCATATGCTTTTGCCTCAATATCGATGCCCGTTTTCAAGTCTGTATTCATGCCAACCGTTATCGCATATTTTGCTTGTGTTACGGCAATCGGCCCGTTTTGAAGCATGCAATTGGCTAGCTCATTACATTCATCTAACAAGGAATCCTTCGATACCACTTTTAGCAAAATGCCAAGTTCCTTTGCCTCATCGGCTGTAATCTTCCTTGCAGTAAGAATTAGCTCCTTGGCTCTCATCTCCCCAATTAATCTAGGTAATCGCTGTGTTCCACCGGCACCAGGAATGATTGCCCAGCTTGTTTCCGTAAGACCCATTTTCACCTCACGTGCCGCAATCGCAAAGTCGCAAGCGAGCATAAGCTCAAATCCACCGCCAAAGCAATAACCATTTATCGCAGCAATAGTTGGCTGTGGGAGATTAGCAGTTCGCTCAAAGCAATCACGAATCGCTTTCACATTTCGTCTAACTTCTTGTTCTGATAACGATTTTCGTTCTCTCAAATCGGCACCCGAACTAAATGCTTTATCACCGGCACCGGTAATAATAACCGCTCTAATTTCATGATCCAGATGGATTTGGCTTACGATCGTCTTTAGTTCTGTTAGCATTTGGTAATTAAAAGCATTTAAGGCATTTGGGCGGTTTAACGTAATGTAGGCGATTTGGTTGTTTTTTTGGAAAAGTATTGTTTCCATTGGTTTCTCCTTTCGAGTGGTGCTATTCTATTTATATTTGGATGATTAGTGGAGGATTCCATTCATACCATGTTTGTTTTTTGCATGCTTATACTCCTTCTACAATTACCGAGATACCCTGCCCTACACCAATACACATCGTCGCTAACCCATAGTGAACATTTCTCCGTCTTCCCATTTCATGTACTAGTGTAGTTAATATACGGGCACCACTTGCACCAAGCGGGTGACCATACGCTATAGCTCCACCATTAACATTTACCAATTCAGAATCTAGTTCTAACTGATGAATGCAGGCAATAGATTGCGAGGCAAATGCTTCGTTTAATTCTACTAATCCAATATCCTGTACGGTTAAGTTGGCACGTGCCAACGCTTTTCTCGTAGCATGAATTGGGCCAAGTCCCATCACCGCCGGCTCAAGACCTGCTGTTGCACCCGTTACATAACGGGCTAAGAAGTTAAGGCCTAATTCCTTTGCTTTACTTACACTCATTAATAAAAGTGCAGAGGCTCCGTCGTTAACCCCAGAAGCATTTCCGGCTGTGATCGTACCACTTTCAAATATAGGCTTTAGCTTTGCTAGCTTCTCCAAGGATGTATCTGGGCGGGGATGCTCATCTTGTTCAATGCGAATCTCATTCCCTTTCCTATCGTGATAGACGACAGGAACTAATTCACGAGAAAATCGCTTTTCTTCTACTGCTTTTTTAGCACGCATTTGACTTTGAAAGGCAAATTGATCTTGTTCCTTTCGACTAATTCCATAGCGTTTGGCTACATTTTCAGCGGTTTGTGGCATGGAATCGGTACCATATAATTTATCCAGCTTAGAATTGATGAAACGCCACCCTATGGTCGTATCATAAAGCTCCATATTCCCCCTTGGAAAATCTTTTTCTGGCTTTGCCATAACAAGTGGTGCACGGGTCATACTTTCCGTACCACCAGCAATGAAACAATCACCTTCACCTACCGCTATTGCTCTAGCCGCATACATAACAGCATCTAATCCAGAACCACAAAGACGATTAATCGTGGTACCACCAACTTCTACTGGAAGACCTGCAAGCAAAGCAGACATTCTGGCAACATTACGATTATCCTCCCCAGCTTGGTTAGCATTTCCCAAAACAACCTCTTCAATATCCGCAGCAGGCAAATTTGGATTTCTCTCCACTAGTGCCTTAATCACTACAGCAGCTAAATCATCTGGTCGGATATCCTTTAACGCTCCCTTATACCGTCCAATCGGCGTTCTAACTGCATCCACAATTACAACTTCTCTCACTTTTTCACCACCTCACCATCCGTAGAATAGTCGTAGACTCCTCTACCAGTCTTGCGCCCCAGTCTACCGGCCTTCACATATTGCTCTAATAATGGTGCTGGTCGAAATTTTTCCCCTAATGTTTCATGAAGATACTTTAAGTTATTGAGTCGTGTGTCCAATCCAACTAGATCGCCAAGCTCCAGTGGACCCATTGGATAATTCAATCCTAGTTTTATCGCTTTATCGATATCTTCTGCACTAGCAACACCTTCTTGAAGCATATAGAAGGCTTCATTTCCAACCATCGCACTAATCCTGCTCGTAACAAAGCCCGGAAATTCATTCACTTCAACGGTTTCCTTATTCATTCGTTCTGCAACTTCCCGAATAATTTGGACCGTTTCCCTGCTTGTTTCTAGTCCCTTTACGATTTCAACTAGCTTCATTCGATGAACCGGATTAAAAAAGTGCATAGCTGCCACTTTCTCTGGTCTTTTGGTATAAGAGCCTAATTCTGTTGGGCTGATGGTTGAGGTATTCGAAGCGATTACGATATCGCTCGGTGCATGCTGATCAACGGTTTCTAACACATGCTTTTTTAACGCTCGTTTTTCCGGAACTGCTTCAATGACCAAATCTGTATCACTTACGGCGTTGACGAGGTCTAATGACGTATGTAGCTTGGAAAATAGTTCGTTAGCTGCTGATTCGGATAGTTTATTTAAGGTGACTGCTTTTTCTGCAAGACGGGATAATTCGTTTAGGGCACTCCTTAATTGTTCCTCGGATATGTCAACTAGTGTCGTGCGTATGCCTGCATGTGCTGAGACATAGGCTATACCTCTTCCCATCACACCTGCTCCTACGACCGTAATGTTTTCTATCGTCATGTGTAAGCATTCCTTTCTATTAGAATCATTAACATTATTGCCTAGTGATTAAATAGTGGTCATTCCCTTAGTAGACCAAATACACAGAAGAAACCAGAGGGAGGATAGGTGACCCTATTTATTCCCTCTAGCTACGTGCGCGTAACCTCCTGTAGCAAGGTATTGGCAAATTCCCCCGATGGAAACCTAGCTTATTCGCTATCGGTAAAAGAAAACGCCAACAGACATCATGCTTTCTCTATAATAAGTAACATGTAATCGAGCAAAGGCGTATCATTAGCTATTCTTACACACCAAATGGATTTATCGGCTTTGGTCCGTAATAAGATAGGACACTTTTATCCTCCATATATAAATCAAGTGTTTCAACGGTTAATTCTCTTCCATATCCAGATTGTTTGTACCCGCCAAATGGTGTTCCTGGGAAGGCGGAGAACGGGCTGTTAATCATGACAATCCCCGCTTGAATTTGATGGGCTACCCTAGTTGCTCTCGCTTGATTCGTCGTCCAAACAGCAGAGCCTAGTCCATACTCTGTATCGTTCGCTCTCCTTATTACGTCACGCTCATCAGAGAATGTCTCTACCACCACGACAGGGCCAAATATTTCTTCACGAACGACCTTCATATCTGGTGTTACATTCGTAATAATAGTTGGCTCATACCAGTAGCCATTTTCAAAGCCCTCTATCTCCATCTCTTTTCCACCAGTTACAATGGTTGCCCCCTCTTCACGGGCAGATTGCACATAGGAATCAATCTTTTCCAACTGGCTACGACTTATGATGGAACCTATATGGGTAGACTTATCAAATGGGTCGCCCAGCTTTAATTTCTGTGTTCTTGTAACGAACTGCTCCATAAATTCATCATAGATAGCTTCATGAACGAATAAGCGTGATCTTGCCTCACAGGACTGACCGGTATTAAAGAAGATTCCGAATAGAGAGCCTGCAACTGCCGCTTCTAAATCCGCATCTTCAAAAACAATGCTCGGTGATTTCCCACCTAGTTCAAGTGTTAAACGCTTTAACGTACTAGCAGCCTTCTCCATAATGTCTCGACCAGTAGGTGTTGAACCGGTGAATGCCACCTTATTGACGTCCTTATGGGTTACTAAATAATCTCCCACAACTTGGCCGGCACCAGGAATGGTATTTACTACACCTTCTGGTACGCCTGCTTCATGACAAATCTCATTTAATAGAAGGGCCGTTATTGGTGTTAAGCTTGCTGGTTTTACAACAACCGAACAACCAGCAGCAATAGCAGGGGCGATCTTCCACGCAGCCATCATCATCGGATAATTCCAAGGAATAATCTGTGCACAAACGCCAACAGGCTCTTTATGTGTGTAATTGAAAAATCCATTCGGCATGTTATTTACCGTTCCTCTATGTCCAACAATTGCACCAGCGTAAAATTCAAAGTCTTCGATGGCTTGATTAATTTGCACTTGTGCAGCACCAAGAGATTTCCCACTATTTAATACCTCAAGCTCAACAAGCTCCTGAAAGCGACTACGCATTATCTCCGCAATTTTATTTAACACACGGGCACGCTTTCCTACTGGATATTTACGCCACTTTCCATTGTCAAAGGAATTTCTTGCAGCTTGAACCGCTCTTTCTGCATCTTCTATTTGAGCCTTCGCAATCGTCGCAATAACTTCTCCTTTTGCCGGATTAAACGTTTCAAACACTTCGCCTGAAACACTTTCTACTCGCTCACCATTAATAATCATCCCGTAGTGACTACGCTTCATTTCTCCAACCGATGTGATTTTATCGGATACCACTTGTTCCATTATTTCTCCTCCTTATTTCCCAACAAAATTTGGTTTGCGTTTTTCCATAAATGCTTGGAGTCCTTCTTGGTGGTCTTGTGATAATCCTGCGATTCTCTGAGCAAAGGCCTCTTGCTCTAAAAAGGTTTCATAGCTCGTGTGCATACTATCAAGCATATAACGCTTGATAAGGGAGAATGATTTTGTTGGTAGACTTGCAATATGTGAAGCAAATTCTCCTATTTGTGATTCCCACTCTTCTTCATCTAAAACTGCTGTGACTAATCCAATTTCTAGAGCCTCTTCCGCTAAGATTGGTTTCCCTAATGTTGCAATCTCTAATGCCTTGGCATAGCCAACCATACGTGGAAGCTGATAAAGAAATCCAGAGTCTGGAACCAATCCAATATTCATAAAGGCACTAACGAATTTCGCTGTGTTCTTCATTACACGGAAGTCACAGGCTAGTGCTAAGCTCATTCCAGCCCCGGCAGCAATTCCATTAATAGCAGCAATAACAGGCTTCGGCGTTTCCTTAAGCTGCTTTAACATCGGATGATATCGATTCTTTAGGAATTCAGCATGGTTTGTATGTTCTTCGACATCCGCTAAATCCTGTCCTGAGCAAAAGGCTTTCCCATTCCCCGTTATGACAATACATGTCACTGCTTCATCCTTCGTTGCCTGTTTCAATGCTTTTCCTATCTCTAAATTCATCTGTTCTGTAAATGCATTATAGGCAGCAGGCCGATTTAATACGATAGTGGCGATATTTTCATTTTTCTCATAAAAAATAGTTCCATAGTCCATATCACTACTTCCCCCTAAACGAAGGTGTTCGCTTTTCTGTGAATGCACGCATTCCCTCTTTTTGATCTTCCGAGGAAAAAGCAAGATAAAAATTCTTCCTCTCTAGCATTTTCCCCTCAAGTAGAGATAAGTCAGCTGCTGCATGAACGGCCTCCTTAATTAACCGTAATGATATTGGAGCTTGTTTGGATAGTTGGTGGGCTAGCCTCATTGTTTCCTCCTCCACTAGCTCCGGTGCTACACTCCGATTAATGACCCCGTAGTGAAGAGCTTCCCTTGCTGTCATTTGTTCTCCTAGCCAAATCCACTCTAACGCCCTTCTAACTCCCATCACTTTCGTAAGAAACTGGGTTCCACCTGCCCCGGGTAATATACCGAGCTTTACTTCTGGAAAACCAAACTTAGCATCTTCGCTTGCAATAATAAGATCACAGTGAAGCGCTAACTCAAATCCGCCACCAAGTGCAAAACCATTTACCGCTGCTAGTAGTGGCTTTTTAATTAGACTAATTCTATCCCACTGTGCAAAAGGATTTAGGAGCTCTAATGAGAGTGACGTTTCTTCCATCATTTCTTCAATATCAGCACCAGCTGCAAAGGCCTTTTCACTCCCTTTTAACACAATGACCCGGATGGACTCATTCAGATCAAAGGCTTCAAGCTGTGTCACAATTTCATCGACCATTTCTCGGTTCAAGGCATTAAGCACTTTTGGGCGATCGAACTGAATGACACCAACACCGTCTTCCGAGTAGACTTTAATGAATCTAGTCATTTACCTCTTCACCAATCATGAGCGTGACAATATCGCCCGCAAATTTCATAACATCTCTCCCAGATGCCTTCCCTTCATCTGTTCTCATCGCCTTTTGTAAGGATTCATGATCGTCATAGTACATCTCACACAATAGATAGAATTCACTCTCTCCCATTGGTGAACCTACAATTCTAGTAACCTCCATCTTTCGTAATCCTGGAATCTTGCTTGTAATTGGTGCATGGGTGTTAAAATAATGCTCATCAAAATTTTCCTTATCTGCTGGTTGCTTGTATAACGCAATAAGTTTTACCATACTTTCTCCTCCTAATAATTGGTATGAAGTGGTTTTACCACTGGTTTCATTGCTTCAAATGGATTCCTGCAGGCACGGCAATACAAGATACTACGGCATGCAGTTGGTCCAAAAACATTTTCCATCGAAGTGTAATCCGAGTCACAATATGGACAATTCACCGTCCACTCATCCCCTGGTTGATAATTTTCTGGTGGCGGTGCAATACCATGTTTCTTTAGCTCCTGTTTCCCTTTTTCAGTTATGGTATCGGTTGACCATTGATGCTCCATCGTAAATTTCACCTGGCAACTAGTAACCCACTCTAATGTTTCAACAGCCTTTTGCACATTTACCCCGATAAAGTCTAACGCAGGGCAGCCTGCAAACGTTGGAACCATTTTGATCTCCACCTGATTTCCGTCGATAGCGACTTCATGTACCATACCTAAATCATAGACACTAACAGAAGGGAGCTCCGGGTCATCGACAGTCCTTAAGACAGCATAAATCGCTTCTAAATTCGTAATCTCCTCCAATGTCTCTCCTCCTCTCCTGTAACATGACACATTAAGATGATTCGTTTACCATGCTGCTGTTTTATCACTGTTATATACTTCCGCTAAAGTATCCAGCGCCTGTTCTAAATCACCAGTATGCTCTCCGTTTCTACCATTACCATATTTCTGTTGAAGTGGGCTTTGTGGTGTCTCTCGTAACACATTGTTCACTTCCTCTAGCCATTTAGCCTTTAGTTCCTCTGCACTGATCATAATTAATTGATGCTTCCTCATATCTGCTTCCAATGCGCCAAGTTCTAATACATCAGCAAATTCATTCCATGCTTCCTCGACGCGATCTTGTATCCGTTTCTTCGCCTCTTCGGTAGCGCCTTGAAGCTGTCTCATCCAAATCCTCCAATGAGCCAAGTGATACGGATGCTCCATTAATACCTTTCTAGCAACGTGAGCTAACGGTTGATAAGAGCTATTTGCAATCGCTTCCAATTTAATCTTTTTAAACGTTTCATAGAAATAGTTTCTCACTACTGCTAATGCCCAGTCGTAATATGGTTCTTCTAAATACGTTCCCTCACCATTGCGTTTTTCCAAGTAGCTGCCATTCCGTCGTTCACTTGGCTTTCGATCATGTGCCAATATATCTGCCTTTCCTACCCCTAACGCCTCTAAAAGGTTGTAGTACATTACCGCATGACCCATTGTATTTTGGGTAATAGAAGAGTAAGCCACATCCTCTTCAATATGAGGAGCTAACCCTAACCATTCGGAGCCTCTAAATGCTATCAATAAATCGTCATCCGCTAACTGAAATAAGAGCTCCTTTAACGCTTGAAAATACGTAGGGTCTTGCTTTGCTTGATCTGGTGTTTCGATTATCTCGCTCATTTTCTCTTCACCTCTTTCCAAGACATGATTTCTTTTTCATCAAGCATGCCCTGCTCTTTCTCCTTCCACTTTTGTCGTAAATACCCATATCCTTTAGTTGTCCGATACTCTTTATTATCCAAGCGCTTAGTCCAGACCTGTCTTTCCTCGCTATTCATCTTTCGAATATCACTTTGCTTTACAACCCATACATCCACTACGTCTTCCCGGCGCATAAAATTTTCCTGTGCCATGATCATGGCCATCTCTTGGTTCGGTGCTAGCAAACTAAATTGATGCTGCATTGGCGCTTTGTTACCCCTTCTGCTGAACACCTCATAGACCTGATAAAAATCGGTTTCCTTCGTCATTTGTCTCTCCCTCCTCTCATTACACCGTGACTATATCCTCAGCAAGCGCTTGGCGTACCCAACGGTTATGGCTATACGCAATCTCTCTTAATCGTAAACGCTCCTTTGATTTTGGCCCTTTATTTCTAATAATTTGTTTGAATTCATCCCAATCAGGTTGCTTGTAAATCCATTTTTCTTCTTTTTCATCATAACGAATCGTATCGTCTGGAACGGTTAGTCCGAGTGAAAATACTCTAGGCAAATACTTTGATAAGAATGTTTGGCGCAATTCTTCATTGGTACTCTTTCGAATTTTGTATTTAATCATAATGTCTTGCTTCGAGGATCCAGTCGTTTCAGCTGAAGCAGGCCCAAAGAACATGAGTAGTGCCGGCCACCAACGATTCAGTGATTCCTGTAAAATGTCACGTTGGTACGCATTTCCTTCCGCTAATGCCATAATGATGGACTCGCCATGTTGGGCGTGAAAAACTTCCTCCTGGCAAATTCGTTGTAATGCCCGTTGGTATGGACCATAGGACGCATCTAGCATATTGGTTTGTGACATAATTGCCGCGCCATCAACTAGCCAACCAACCATACCGGCATCTGCCCATGTTTTGGTTGGCATATGAAAGACATTATGAAACTTTAAATCTCCATTTAATAAATCCTCTATCAGATTTTCTCTCGTCTTCCCAAAAGGCTTCATAAGGTCTTCTGCGACCCGAAGTAATAATTGACCATGGCCCATTTCATCTTGCACCTTTGCCATTATGCCTAGCTTTCTTCTCAAGGTTGGAGCTTTTGGCACCCATTCTTTTTCAGGAAGTGCTCCCATTATTTCACTTATTCCATGCATGGAAATTAGCTTGATCAGGGCCATACGATAATCGGCAGGCATCCAGTCATCTGCTTCAATTTTTTCCCCAGAATTAATTCGGGCCATAAATGCATCATATTTCTCTGGATCGTGTTCAACATATGCGGTTGTTTTGGAATCCCCGTCCTCCACATAGTTATACATTCTACCACCCCTTCATAACGTTTCTTTAACGCAATGATAACAAAGTGTCATATATATGACAATATAATAATTTTAAATTTTCTCAAATTTAATCGACATTTTATGCTATAATGGGTTCTGCCAATCTAGTTATAAGGACTAGAAATCAAATCTATATGACAGTTAGATATAAAACGTTTTATTTCTGTTATTATGATAAGAATGGAAAAAGCAAGGCAATTACTGTTCAGCTCACAGATTTTTTGTTAAAATTTGAACATATAAAAATTACATAACCGGATGGACATAAGAGAGGACGTTTCAGGTGGAAAAGCAATTTAATACGAGGTCAATGATCTTCACGTTATTTGGAGATTATATTAGGCATTATGATAATGTGATATGGATTGGAAGCTTAATTCGATTATTAGAGGAATTTGGTCATAACGAACAATCGGTTCGAGCAGCTATTTCCAGAATGAGTAAACAGGGCTGGGTACAGTCAGAAAAGATTGGCAACAAGAGCTTTTATTCATTGACTGACCGAGGGAAAGCAAGGATGGAAGAAGCATCGAAGCGTATCTATAAAACCGAGCACCCATCTTGGGATGGACAGTGGCGAATTCTTGTATACACCATTCCTGAGAATAAACGCCATTTACGAGATGAATTAAGAAAAGAGCTGGTGTGGAGTGGATTTGGCTTATTATCAAATAGCTGCTGGATTACCCCAAATCCATTAGAAGAGCAAGTAAATTTGTTAATGGAGAAATACGATATCCATGAGTATGTTTCGTTCTTCGATGCCTCTTATATTGGGATGAATAATGAGGAAGATCTAGTTCAAAAATGCTGGAATCTTGATGATGTGAACGACAAGTATCAATTATTCATTCAAGAATATAGTCAAAAATACGTTATAGACAAAAATAAAATTGAAAAAGGGGAATTAACGGATGGTAGTTGCTTTGTGAAGTCAGCGCTTTTAGTCCATCAATATCGGAAGTTTTTATTCATTGACCCAAACCTACCGCAGGAGCTTTTACCAACAAGATGGCTTGGTGACTCTGCTGCTTCCTTGTTCACGGACTACTATAATATGTTAATTGAGCCAGCAAGACGATTTTTCAAGAATGTCTACGAGCAGGGCGATATCCAAAGGTTCCAGGAGAGCCTGAAAGAATAAATCAACTCCTTACATAATATGTACAAAAAACGCCAATTGGCGTTTTTTGTTACGTAGAGTAGAGTTTACTACCAATTGTGCTACCATTGTCCGTTACGTTTAAGCCTTCTTTTGAAAAAAAGATAAAGACAATAATTCATTCACCGTTATTTCGTTCATAAATTGAAATCCATTTTTCTTATAAAACTGAATTGCTGGTGTATTTTTAGAGCCTGTTGCTACCTTTATCGTTTCCACTTCAAACGCATTTTCAATAAACGTGAAAAGCACTTGTGCGATTCCTCGTCTAAAATGGCTTGGATGTACGATTAACCTATGGATGTCCATCTCCCCATTGTCTAGCTTGAAAGAGATTGCTCCACATAATTTATCCGCTTCATAATACCCAAAGAAGGTTTCTCCACAATATTGTAAAGTAGAAACGGTATCCTTTAATGGTGGAATTTCATAGGAGCCAATTATTTCCGCCTCGACCTTGTATGATGCTAGTTGCAAGGTTAATACCTCTTCTGCGTTGCTCCTATTTGCCATGACCATTTCTTTAATCATTGCAACCCCTCTTCACTATATAATACTTTCTTTCGTTAACCCCATATTTTTTATATCATGACATCGATACTCCAGTTCATCATGTTTTATACTTTCGATTACTGTGACTGAATTAGTACAGACGATACACAAGTAGCAATCTTCTTCCCATTCTGCACTAGATCCGCCACCACATATGCTAAGGTCCTTCCCATCTTCTCGACTCTAGCGGTTACCTCTATTTCCCCCTTTACACCTGGTCGATGAAAAGTTGTATCTAGATCAATCGACACAAAGCCCTGATTTTCTGTCAGTTTAGAAGCAACTGCATAGGCCATTAAAATATCGGCTGCCGATGATAAAAACCCCCCCATGACGACTCCTAAACCATTAATATATTTATCATCTACCGTCCAAATCCCATTGGCTATGCCATCATTTGCATCGTCCACCTTTATTTGCATCGTTACATCACAAGGTGGCGGGGTTAATCCATCTGATACAACTTTTTGCAAATCAGAAATAGAATATCTCAAATTCTCCACTCCTCAAATTACATGTTTACTAAAATAAAACTTAAATTCTTAGTCCGTTTAAAATACGTTTATTTCAGTTTAAATATTACCCTACTAGTTGTCAATATAATCCAAATTAAGTCAACTAAATGTGTATTCTAACAATAAAGGTTAAACTTGAATATAAAACGATTCCAAGAGTAATTTCCCATTAAAATGTAGGAGAAGAGACCTTCATATTTAAAATTTCAGAATAATGATTGACTTTTATTTATAATATTCTTATTATTTATGTATCAAAATATATTCGTTCGTATTTTACACGTTATATGAATTTTTGTTATTTAATGTGCTTGAAAATAGTAAAAAGGAGACTAACACATGAAAGAGATGGTGGATATAACGATTATCGGTGCTGGACCGATTGGTTTGTTCAGTGCATTTTACGCAGGTATGCGGGAAGCAAGTGTGAAAGTGATTGATAGTATGCCAGAGGTTGGTGGGCAGTTAGCGGCCTTATATCCAGAAAAGTACATTTATGATGTGGCAGGATTTCCGGGAGTTAAGGCAAAGGATCTCGTAAAGGAGCTACATAAGCAGGCACTAACCTTTTCTCCTAGCATCTGTCTGAATGAGCAAGTACTAGATATTATCCGTCTAGAGAACGGTACGTTTGAAATTTATACAACTAAAACCGTTCATTATTCGAAAAGCATTCTCATTTCAGCAGGTGCAGGCGCTTTTGAACCTAGAAAATTAAAACTAGCTAATATAGCTCAATTCGAAGAGCATACCTTACACTACTTTATTAAGGAGTTAGAAAGGTTTCGTAACAAAAGGGTATTAGTATGTGGCGGCGGGGATTCAGCTGTGGACTGGGCGCTTGCACTAGTAGATATTGCAGAGGATGTTACGCTTGTCCATCGGAGAGACGCATTTAGGGCGCATGAGCATAGTCTCACACAGCTTAAACATTCGTCCGTAACTATCCTCACCCCATATGAAGTTACCGAATTAATTGGAAAGGAGCATGAAATACATCATGTCACACTCCAGAAGGTGAAAGAACAAGACAGGAAGACGGTCACGGTCGATGAGGTCATCGTCAATTATGGCTTTATCACAAATATTGGTCCGATAAAATCTTGGGGACTAGAAACGACTAAAAATGCTGTTTTCGTGAATGGTAAAATGGAGACTAACATTCCCGGAATCTATGCTTGTGGAGATATTTGCTCGTATGAAGGGAAGCCAAAGCTTATTGCTACTGGATTTGGGGAAGCAACTATCGCTATCAATCACGCAAAAGCCTATTTGGATCCAAAGGCTAAATTAAGTGTCCATAGTACACACCTGTTTTCTTCATCCTAATGAGGAATACGTAGACACGTTTGTTTATTCTTTCTTATCGTTTAAGATAAGCTCGCATTCGGTAAGCAAAGCAATTCGCGCAAGGGTTTGGGTATTTCGCGCGGGCTTGGTTTTGTTTCGCGCGACCTTATATAAAAATCGCGCGACTCTGTGGTGCTCGCGCGATTTTCTATGACTCTCGCGCGTTTTCTGGAGCTTCCTGCGCGTTTTCCGATAACTCCCGCGCGAATCCAACGTAACTTCGCGCTAAAACCATGTTGAAATCGCCTAATCCAATAACTCCACTCTATAAGACTAGGGGCTATACCTCATCCTTTTTCATCTATTAAAAAAGGATGCTTCAGAATTAAACTTCCTGAAACATCCTAACATTCATTATTTCATACCACGAGTATCTACTTCATACCATTCTTTAACAGATGCGTTACAGCATTCTGCTATTTTTCGAAACTTTGCTTTAGGTATTTTAACTTTAATGTAATTAGCTTCCTCCTCTGAAAGCCTCAATTCACGTACACTTCTACCGTCCTTGAAGGATTCGAGTAAGAATTCATCAAATGCTTCTTTATCTGATAACACGAACTTCCCTCCTTACACTTAGAGAAATAACATTCACAAAGTTTTCATGCGGTAGCTATTCTTATACGTTAGTCATTATAAAATCCCTATTATGGCTGAACTAAATAGGTAGGTTAGAGACCACTACTCGCTTTTTTAATTCTTTGCCTGAGCGAATGATGGACTCATTTACTAACACCTGCATTGCATCTACACAATACTGCTTCCAATGCTCTGAGATTTCAATACAAGAAAGCTCTGTACATCCTAAAATGACACAATCACAGTTCTCATCCTCTATCAGCTTTGCAATAATTTGCTCGAACCCGTGAACATCAACAGGTTGGTCTGCTTTGAAATTATATATTGTTTGCATCACTTTTTGTTGGTCATGCACATTTGGGATAGGAGCCTTCATATTATATTTATGACACTCAGCCTGATATATACCTGTATTAATTGTCCCATCCGTTGCTAAAATCCCCACTTTAGCCGTACTACCAAACGTATTTCGAATATGGGTTACCGTTTCTTCGATCATATTAATTATGTTTATCGAAGTCATTTCCTGCATTTCACGGAAGAAATAATGGGACGTATTGCATGGAATGGCAATGTTATCTATTCCAGCAGCTTCAAAAATCTCAAAATCTTTTTTAACCGCTTGTAAAAACGGTTCTTTATTATCTTCAAGAATTGCTCTTGTCCGATCCGGAATCGTAGCATGGTTAAGAATAACCATATCAATGTGGTCTTGGTCCTTATTGGCTACCGTATTTTCAATAACTCGATCAAAAAATAACGATGTAGCAGCAGGTCCCATCCCACCTAAAACTCCTAGCTTTTTCTGTTTCAATCAATCCACCTGCTTTATATCATACTGTGCATAGACACTATTTGACTTCCGCATTTTCTTTGTTTAACGCTTCTAAGGCGATACCTGCACCATAATCCATACCTTGACATCCAGCAAGTAGTACTAAATCACCTTTATTCGCTTTTGATAATGCTTCATGTATCGCATCTGGTAATTCATTATATAAGTTAACTTTAATATTAGCTTTTTCCATCACATCTAAAAATGCCTTGACTTCATCATCTGTCACTTCGTCTTTCGAGGTAGTATGGGATACGCTTCGAGTTGCAATAACTTCCTTAATATCAAGCTTATCTGCCCATTCCACAATGACTTCCGCATTTTCACGGTTAATGGTTGCCCCACGCTGTCCACGAACAGCATAGACAAGCTGTAATTGCTCGAAATCCATAAAGTCTAATGTTTGTAAGGTAACATTTATATTTCCTGGGTTTGCAAAATGGTCATCTACTACTTTAATTTCATTTTCATAGATGAATTCAAAACGACGAGGTACTCCAGAAAATTCTTTTAGCGTCTCTTGAATCGTGCTTATTCGAACTCCGCTAATAAGTGAAGCAATGATCGCAACCATCGCATTATACACAGAGTGAAGTCCTGGTACAGCTAATTCAACATCGAATTCACTTGGCTCATATGAAATACCATTTGCTTCAAATGACTTTAAAATCTCAACGGTAAACTTACCTCTACCAGTAGTTAAATCCAAGTTTTTGCAATGGACATAGCCATCTTTACTGTCGATTCCAAATGAAATAACCTTTGCTTTTGTTTTATCCACTAATGAAGCAGAATATTGATCATCTAAATTTAAAATCGCAAAGCTATTCTCAGATGCATTCCGAATTAAGCTCGATTTTGCTTCAAAATAGCGTTCGAAGGTGCCATGCATCTCCATATGCTCTTTACTCATATTGTTTAAAGACACAATATCATAGTTGACCCCTTCTACACGGTGTAATTCTAGTGCAGCTGAGGACACCTCCATCGTGACATGGGTCACATCATTCTGAACCATTTCATTTAAATAGCGTTGTAAATCTAGGGACTCAGGGGTTGTCAGTTCAGCAGGGATTGACTCGTCACCATTTTTGATAATGACAGTTCCAATTAGACCTGTGCGACGCCCTTCGTTTTCTAAAATAGCATTCGTCATGTACGTAGTTGTTGTTTTACCATTTGTTGCTGTAATCCCAATCATGTTCAACTTGGATGATGGATCTTGATAAAAGCATGCCCCTAGTCTCGCTAATGCAATACGACTATCTTTTACAACATATTGTGGAATATCAATCCCATCTTGGAAGTCCTCTACTACCGCAGCCACAGCGCCACGCTTTACTGCATCTGCCAAGTACTGATGACCATCCGTTTTATAACCTTTTACACAGACAAATAAATCTCCTTCTTGAACCTTTTGGGAATGATAGGAGACATTACGAATTTCTAACGGCTCTACTTCCCTACCATTGGTTACTTCAATAGCTTGTAATAATTGTTTTAATTGCATACAAAATTCCTCCTATCCTTTCCTTTGGCCAAACAATTTACCAATTCTCGTTTTCATAAATACAAACGCAGGTTTAGGGTCGCTCAAGCTCCAGATTGCATATGCCTTTGGTCGAAATAACGATTTTACGACCTCTGAAGATTTTAACTGACCTGTTTTGACATAATCCTTTACTGCTAGTAAATCTTCATATCCATACCAGAAAGCACGGTTTGTCGTTTCGGTCACTGCTTTTGGCTCTAATGGATCACCGATCATTTCCCGGTATGTGATGTATGGGAAATTCAAGCCAACTTTATATAATAAATGATTAAAATTGGTAATTCTTGCGTTGATTTCAATTAAATAGAACTCGCCAGTCTCTTCGTCTTTTTTAAATTCAATCTCAGCAAAGCCTTTATATTGAATCCCCTCTAGAAACTTCGAACCAAGCTCAAATAATTCGGGGGTGTATTTTTGGATTGTGTATACCGATGCTCCAAAATTAATAGGGTATTGGCGAAGCTTTTGGCAAGTGGTCCAATGGGTCACCTTAGAATCTTGGTTCAAATAAGCATCGAATGTGTACATATGGTCGTCAAAACCCGGAATAATCCGTTGAACGAACACTTCTTGATTGGCGGATTTCGCCTTTTCCAATGCTTCTTCTAGTTCTTCCATGTTATGAACTTTAAAGATTTTCTTTCTAAAGGTAGCAACAAAGCTAGGGGAATCGAACGGTTTTACTAAACAAGGAAACTTTATTTCCTGTTCTACTCGTTCTTTAAAATTCGGTTCCTTTACCCTAACTGTCTCCGGTACTCGTACACCATGCTCTATCGCTAGTGCGTGTAATGTATCTTTATTTATTACACGTGTTGCTAAGCCTTGCTCTGTTTGAGGGATTAAGTAATATTCCTTAATCCGATGTAAATGCGCGTCGATAACCTCCAAATATGTATCATGACATGGAATCAACACTGGCTTTTTATCTTGCTTCTTTGCATAATCAATTAATGCTTGAATAAATTCTTCCGTCTCTTCTTTGTAATGTGGCACTATTATTTTTTCTGAGCAATATTTCGAAGCCGCACCATAGCGATCATCTTCTGAATAATCTACCGCAACTGTATGAACGCCTTCTTTACCTAGACTTCTAATCGCACTTAATCCTATATAATAATTATTACCTAAAATCACTGCTTTATGATTCATATCGATTACTCCTATTAGGGTGTTACTATCCTATTCATAATATTGTATTTTTATTAAATATCATAGACTTTTTCATGATTGTTCATTACATTATACACCTCATTATACCTGTGTACAAAGTTAACTTCAATAAGTCTATATAAGTGAATGAACGATGTTTATCTATAAAGAAAGCAGATAGAAGCTTGGACATAAGTGGTAAAGAAAAAAACCGAATGAATAGCATATCCCAATCTAGTAGCAGGCCTCACCGCCTTCCACGGGTGATAAGGTAAGCCCCTTCGCTCAAGTCTATCTATAGTTGCGGGGCTAGTATTTATGTTTCATTCGATTTACGATTAAATTCATTTCTATGTCTCTGTGTAAACCATGATAGTACATTTACGACTCGATAAATAATTGATGCCACATCATAAAGACAAGGATGGTCCATAGTTTTCTTGCGTTATTGTGATACCCTTTGTAATGACTCTTTAAGAGCTTCATGCAATAGGTTTTATCCAGAATGTGATCGGTGTTACTTTCTTGAATGATTTCGGTTGCCCAATCATACAGTTCATTTCTTAACCAGTTTTTTAATGGTACAGGAAAGCCTAGCTTTTTCCGATTGGTAACGTGCTCTGGAATGAAACCGATGGCAGCTTTACGTAATATTGCTTTGGTTTGTTTATTGGTAATTTTATAAGCTACTGGTATTTTGCTTGCAACATCAAAGACTTCTTTATCTAAAAATGGTGTCCTAAGCTCAATGGAATGTGCTTTCGTCATTCGGTCTGCCTTTCTTAATATATCCCCAGGTAACCAAGTATGCATATCTACATATTGCATTTGATGAGCTGGATGGGCCTCTTTCACCATGGCAAATAAGTCGGCTGTCATGTGCTTGTAATTAGTTAATTCATCATACGTTCTCATAAAGCGACTTTTTTCCTCTTCTTCAAAGATCTTAGCATTTCCAATATACCGCTCATGGAGTGGGGTGGTACCACGTTCTAGAAAGCCCCTTCCTATTATCCCATCAGGAACAATTCGGGATAATGTTCTCAGCCATTTTCTTATTGTATCCGGCAGATATTGAAATACTTTTAACGAATGAAATTCATGATAGATGTTATAGCCTCCAAATAATTCATCAGCCCCCTCACCTGATAGCACTATTTTCGTATGGCCACTTGCTTTTCGGGCAGCAAAATATAATGGAACACATGATGGATCTGCTAACGGTTCTTCTAGCAAGTGAATAATAGTTGGTAGGCTGGCTACAAATTCTGCCGGACTAATTAGATACGAGATATTCTCTACTCCTAGCTCTTCTGCGGTTTGCTGTGCAATGGGAATTTCAGAATATCCTTCTACATCAAATCCAACAGAGAAAGTTTTTATACTAGGGTTAAACTGCTTGGCTATCCCAACAAGAAGGCTTGAATCAATACCACCTGATAATAATGCTCCCAAGAACTTTTCTTCTTGTATATGCACCTTTACTGAGTCTACTAAAATCTCTTGGATCCGATTAATAATTTGGTTCTCGTTGCCGTTTACGGGATGGAATGCTGCTTTAAAATAAGCATAGGTTTCCAGAGGTTGATAGGCTTTTTTGATTAAGTAGTGACCTGGTTTTAAGCTAGTAATTTCTTTTTTCAAGGTGAGTGGTGGGGGAATATATTGAAATGAAAAGTAGTGTTGTAATGCTTGATAATGGAATGTTAGATCTTTCCTTAGCCTAGTTATAGCTTGTATTTCTGTAGAAAAAAGAACCTCCTCTTCTGTATCCATCATGTAAAGCGGTTTAATTCCAAAGGGATCTCTAGCAGCATAGAGAATCTTTTCTTGATAATCCCATATTACCAATGCAAATGTGCCCCTTAACAGTTGGAATCCCTTAACACCGCATTCTAGAAATAGGTTACCAAGGACTTCTTCTGCTGTATCCAAGTTAAGCATATAGCCTTTCTTCTCTAGCCTTTTACGTAAGTCTCCCTCATTATAAATGGTTCCATCGAAAACTAGTCCATATCGTTCATTATTGAATATAAAGGGTCGAACATTACGATAATCGGTGAGTTTCATAACCAGAAAATCAGCTTGCTCCATAGTTTCCATTTCATCATGCATTTCCTCATTCTCAAGCTCAGTTAAATTTGCCTCTTGCGTCGGTTTGCTATCTTGCTTAAATCTTTTAGATGTGAGTAAACCAACAAATCCAGACACACTAATTTCCCCTTTTCGTATAGTAAACGTATCTTTTGCAATATTATATTCAAACAAAAAAAGACTGACTCAAAATTATGATGAGTCGGTCTTTTCGTTTCCGCTTATACAATCTTTTGCTTTTTAATTTGTTTGCTTCGTAATTGCCCACATGCTGCATCTATGTCAGCTCCATTTTCCCAGCGAACTCCACTATTAATACCATTTTTCTTCAATACTTCGTGGAATGCTTGGATGACATGTGTCTCACTTCGTTGATACTGGCCATGCTCCTCAACAGAATTGTAAGGGATGAGGTTCACATAGGAAAGATGGCGTTTGCTACGTAGTAATTTGGCAAGCTGTATCGCTTCTTCCTCGTGATCATTGACATCCTTAAGCATAATATACTCATACGTTATTCTACGATTAGAATTCTCTAAGTAATAATCTACAGCCTTCATCAGCTTTTCAATAGGAAATGCTCGGTTTATCTTCATAATGCTAGTTCTTAGTTCATTGTTCGGTGCGTGTAAGGAAATAGCTAGGTTTACTTGTAAACCGGTATCAGCAAATTCATAAATTTTGTGAGCTAAGCCACTAGTTGATACAGTAATATGACGCTGACCAATTTTAAGGCCATTCTCATCATTTACGACTTTAATGAAATCAATTAAGTTCGTAAAGTTATCAAACGGCTCACCAATTCCCATTACGACAATATGGCTAACCCGTTCATCTTTTCCTTGTTCATCCAGATGCTTTTGCACCTTCATAATCTGCTCTACAATTTCGCCACTATCTAAATCTCTGCTCTTTCTAAGTAGACCACTAGCACAGAAGGTACAACCAATATTACACCCGACCTGTGTTGTGACACATACAGAAAGACCATAATTAAAACGCATCAACACCGTTTCAATTAAATTTCCATCTGCTAATTTGAACAGAAATTTAACTGTCCCATCTTTAGAGACTTGTTCGATTTCCTCTTCCAATGTTTCAATAACAAAATTCTCTTGTAATAGTTCAATCGTTTCTTTATTTACATTTTTCATTTCTGTAAAATGACGGACCCGTTTCTTATATAACCAATCCCAAACTTGTTCAGCACGGAATCTTTTTTGTCCTTTTTCTATTAACCATTCTGTTAATTGTTCCATTGTTAATCCATAAATGGATCTTAATTTCATAATATATCCTCATCTCCAAATAACTATATCGTACTATAACTAGTAATCGTATTCGCTAAATCACTTTCTAATCATACTTGATATAGTGACCGGAATCAAATTAAATTTCCCTTTTAGTATCTAGCTTTTACAGCCTTTTTATATTAAGGTAAGTCCGTTTCTCCCATGAGATAGCGATCACATTCCCGTGCAACCTCTCTTCCTTCATGGATAGCCCATACAATTAGACTCTGACCCCTTCGCATATCCCCTGCAGAAAAGACACCTTCTACATTCGTTTGATAGTCTCCATACGTTGCTTTCACTGTAGTATTGGGATTACGTTCAAGATTTAATTGATCGAGTAAGCCCTGTTCTGGGCCAGTAAATCCGATGGCAATTAATACTAAATCGGCAGGCCATATTTGCTCGGTTCCTTTTATTTCTTCACGGATTCTCTGGCCGTTTTCTATTTTGTTACGCACATTAATCGTATGAACTTCTTTAATATGTCCGGTTTCATCTCCTACAAATTTCGTTGTCATGACAGCAAATGCACGTGGGTCCCTTCCCAATTTACCTGCCGCTTCCTTATGACCATATTCAACCCGGTGGATAATAGGGTATTGTGGCCATGGATTGGAAGCAGCATCACGCTCTGTGCCTTTCTTTTCATAAATATCAAATTGGGTTAGTGATTTGCAATTATGACGTACGGCAGTCGCCAAACAATCCGTCCCCGTATCACCTCCACCGATGACAATAACATTCTTATCTTTTGCGGAGATATAGTTATTGTCTTCTAGCCCTGAGTCCAGTAGGCTCTTCGTATTCTGATGGAGAAAGTCCATTGCATAGTGAATTCCCTTTAGATTATTTCCTTCTACTGGCATAGTTCGATGCACCGTTGCACCAGTAGCTAGAATGATCGCATCATATTCGGACCTGAGCTTTTCTACTGGGATGTCCTTGCCAACTTCTGTATTCGTAATAAAGTGAACCCCTTCTTGTTCTAAAATGTCTACTCTTCTTTTCACCACCTGATAGGAAAGCTTCATCTCTGGAATTCCATATGTTAATAGCCCACCAATACGATCCTCTCTCTCAAAGACCGTAACCTCATGTCCTGCTTGGTTCAATTGTGCCGCTGCAGCTAAGCCAGCTGGCCCGGAGCCGACTACCGCTACCCGTCTTCCGGTTCTTTTTTCGGGGGGATTTGCTGTTATCCAGCCCTCTTCAAAACCTTTTTCTACAATTGCCCGTTCAATAGATCTGATGGCTACTGGTGGCTCATTAATGCCGAGAACACATGCCCCCTCACATGGAGCAGGGCATGCAATTCCCGTAAATTCCGGAAAATTATTTTTAGCATGGGCACGATGAAGCGCCTCTTGCCATTTTCCTTCATAAACGAGATGATTCCATTCCGGTATTAAATGATTTAATGGGCACCCCGTTGTAACCCCATTAATTTCCATGCCAACATGACAAGTTGGAACACCACACCCCATGCAACGGGCACCTTGTATCTGTATATCCTGGGCTGTAAATGAAGCTGTATAGTCTCTCCAATCCTTAATTCTTTCCGTTGGCCCTCTTTCGGGTTGTGTTTGTCGTTCATACTGCATAAAACCGGTATGATTTCCCATAAAATCCTCCTTTCGATTAAAAGCTAGGAAGCATTTCAGATTTCTTTCGATGATTACCTATTATTTGCTTTTCCTTATGATGGTCACGTTGCCCATGGATCTCTTGAAAGGCTTGCATTTCTGCCTCATTCTTATTTAACCCAAGCGTCATTAATGCCTTTATCCGCTCTTGTATTTTGGCATATGCCTTAGGGATAACACGGAGAAATTTTGCAGAATTGGTTTCCCAGTATGCTAAAATTCGTTCCGCATATATACTATTGGTATAGTGAACATGTTTTTCGATTAAGCTGTATAGCTCATCGACTTCGGACAAATCCTCGAGACCTTGAATATGAAGCCTATCTGGATTTACTCGTTCACGGAATCTTCCATCTACATCATAAATATAGGCAACACCACCAGACATCCCAGCAGCAAAGTTCTTCCCTGTTAGACCTAAAACAACAACTCTTCCTCCGGTCATATATTCACATCCATGGTCACCAACACCTTCTACGACGATATTGGCTCCACTATTGCGCACTGCGAAACGCTCTCCAGCGATCCCCCGTATGAAGGCTTCACCAGAGGTTGCCCCATAAAAGGCAACATTACCAACAATAATGTTTTCCTCCGGTTGGAAGGTCACAACAGGGTCTGGATGAACAATAATTTTCCCTCCAGAAAGTCCCTTTCCGACAAAGTCATTGGCATCTCCAATTAATCGTAAGGTGATCCCCTTTGGAATGAACGCGCCAAAGCTCTGACCAGCAGAACCACTAAAGTTCAATTTAATCGTGTCTTCCGGCAAACCTAATTCGCCATATCTTTTCGAAATCTCGCTACCTAATAATGTCCCTGTTGCTCGGTGAATATTCCGAATAGCGGTTGTAAATTCTACTTGCTTTCCTTCTTTAAATGCACGTTTACAATTAGGGATCAGTTCCTGATAATCCAACGTAGAAGTAATCCCGTGGTCCTGCTCGATTTGTTTATAACGTGCTATCATACCAGAAGCTGGCTTCGGCTGAAAGAGTAGACTTGCCAAGTCAATCTTCTTCGCCTTCCAATGTTCAATCTCGTCGTTAACCTCTAATACATCTGTACAGCCAACCATTTCCTCTATCGTTCTAAAACCTAACGCTGCCATGATCTCTCGTGTTTCCATAGCAATAAAGCGCATGAAATTAACGACATGCTCCGGCTTTCCGGAAAACTTTCTACGTAGCTCCGGATTTTGTGTGGCGATTCCAACTGGACAAGTGTCTAAATGACAAACTCGCATCATTACGCACCCTAACGCTACTAACGGTGCAGTCGAGAAGCCAAACTCCTCTGCCCCTAGTAAGGCAGCAATAACAACATCTCTTCCTGTCATCAGCTTTCCATCTGCTTCCACTGCAACACGGTCACGTAGCCCATTTAACAGTAAAGTTTGATGGACTTCAGCTAAGCCTATTTCCCAAGGTAGCCCCGCATGCTTTAAGCTCGTGTATGGTGCAGCACCCGTACCACCATCATAGCCACTAATTAGAATGTGATCTGCGCGCCCCTTCGCTACTCCTGCTGCAATGGTCCCAACACCGACAGCAGAAACTAATTTCACGCTAATTCGTGCATTCGGATTCGTATTCTTTAAGTTAAAAATTAATTCTGCTAAGTCTTCAATTGAATAGATATCATGATGTGGTGGTGGTGATATGAGCTCAACACCTGGTGTTGAGTTCCGTACCTCGGCAACCCATGGATATACTTTGTTTCCTGGGAGATGTCCTCCCTCACCCGGCTTGGCACCTTGTGCTACTTTTATCTGAATCTCCTCTGCATGGACTAAATAATTACTTGTAACCCCGAACCTACCAGAGGCCACCTGTTTAATAGCACTTTTACGCAAATCACCATTAGCATCGGTTTGATTTCGATCAACAGATTCTCCACCTTCACCAGAGTTACTTCTTCCTCCAAGACGGTTCATAGCAATAGCCAATGACTCATGCGCTTCCTTACTTAATGCCCCAAAAGACATGGCACCTGTTCGAAAACGGGCACATATTTCATCCACAGATTCCACTTCATCAATCGGAATTGGCTTGCGTTTTTTAAATTGTAATAACCCTCTTAATGATTGTAAGTTCTCCTTTTCATTCGTAATCATGCTAGAATAAGTTTTGAATAATTCGTAATCCCCTGAACGTACGGCATGTTGTAAAGTATAGATTGTTTTCGGATTATATTGATGATCCTCGCCATTCGAACGATATTGATAATCATCACCGTCCTCCAAAGCAAGCGTAGTTCCACGTTTCGGCTTATACGCCTTTTTATGGCGCATGAGAACTTCCTGTTGTATTATTTCTAGTCCAATACCACCGATACGAGAAGATGTACCTGTGAAGTATTGTTCTATCACCTGATTGGCGATTCCAACAGCCTCAAATATCTGTGCCCCAAGGTAACTTTGAATCGTAGAAATTCCCATTTTAGATAAAACTTTGACAATCCCATCTGTTATAGCATGAATATATTGATTGATAGCTTCTTCTACGGATTTAGCATTAATTTCATCGTTCTGCAAAAGGGCTTCGATTGTATCAAAGGCGAGATACGGTGTGATCCCCTCTGCTCCATAGCCAATTAGGGTTGCAAAATGGTGAACCTCTCTCGGTTCCCCTGACTCTACAATTATGCTGACTTGTGTACGTAATCCTAAGCGAATCAAGTGGTGGTGTAGCCCACTTACTGCAAGTAAAGATGGAATCGCAGCTTTTGACTCGGAAAGCCCATGATCAGAAAGGATA
Source organism: Ornithinibacillus massiliensis (assembly GCF_018310345.1). GTDB lineage: Bacteria > Bacillota > Bacilli > Bacillales > Amphibacillaceae > Ornithinibacillus > Ornithinibacillus massiliensis. Next base: position 499,164 of record NZ_JAGXBY010000001.1, on the reverse strand, counting down.
ATAAACGTTGCCCCTTGTTCTATTGCTTGAACCGCTTGTTCGAGCATATTATGCAATGCTTGTTCCATTTCATTGTGTATGCCAAATAAGGTAGAAATCGTCTTTGAACGGTAGCCGTGCATTCTATTATGGCGTAGCTTCTCTAGTTGTTGTTTCGTTAGGAGCGGTGTATTTAATCGAATTTTTTTGCAGCTATCTGCATTGGGAGCCACGATATTCCCCACAGGACCAATCGTGGTCGTTGTCATCGTGATCATTTTTTCCCGTATCGCGTCAATTGGAGGATTGGTTACCTGGGCAAATAATTGCTTAAAATAGTCAAATAAAAGCCTCGGCTTCTTCGATAAGACAGCTAATGGAGCATCATATCCCATAGACCCAATTGGATCCTTTCCACCTGATACTAATGGTTTCATAATTTTCTCTAATTCCTCACGGGTATAACCAAAGGCAACTTGATTTTCCAACAATTTCTTGCCTCGATAGGTTGGTTGAGATGTAGCTGTATTGGGAATAGTATCGATATCCTCCAGCTCCATCAACCATTCCTTATACGGCTTTTCTGTAGCAACTTGTAGTTTTATCGTTTCATCTGGTATGATTATTCCCTTTTCTAAATCGACTAGAAGCATCTTTCCAGGCTCTAGACGTTTCTTATACAAAATATCATCAGCGAATATATCGAGGGCACCTACTTCTGAGCCAAGAACAATCATCCCATTCTTCGTTACATAATAGCGAGCAGGCCGTAAGCCATTTCGATCGAGTGTGGCTCCAACCTGAACCCCGTCCGTGTATACAATGGCACTCGGTCCATCCCACGGCTCCATAAATGTACTATGAAACTCGTAAAAATCTCTTTTCTCCTCTGTCATATGAGGATTATTTGCCCAAGGCTCGGGTATCATCATCATGGCAGCATGTGCTAATGAATAGCCTGATAGGTGTAAGAATTCAAACGTATTATCAAATATCGAAGAATCACTTCCATCTGCATCGATGATCGGTAGTATTTTTTCTAAATCCTCCGCTTCAAAAAAACTAGATGTACATAATCTCTCTCGTGCTTTCATCCAATTGACATTTCCACGTATCGTATTAAATTCACCATTATGGATTGTATACCGGTTTGGATGTGCTCGATTCCAACTCGGGAATGTGTTGGTGCTGAAACGGGAATGTACTAATGCCAATGCGGATTTAAATTCAGGGTGGTTTAAATCAATGTAGAAGGAGTCTAATTGTTCTGGAATTAACATCCCTTTATATACGATGGTTCTAGATGATAGGCTGGATATGTAAGTGTCGTAATAAGCGGGATTCTGATTCATGACATGCTCAATGCGTTTTCGGATTATATAAAGCTTTCGTTCAAAGCTTTTACTATCTGTAATATCTGGAGATTTTTGGATAAAACCTTGTCTAATTGTTGGTTTTGTTTTAGCGGCAAGCGACCCGATAAAGGAATCATTCAGTGGAACTGGTCTCCACCCAAGGAAGGTCTGTCCTTCTTCTTCTACGATCGACTCAATAATTCGCTTACATTCTACCCTAGTTTCTAATTCATTAGGTAGAAAAATCATCGCAATGGCATATTCCCCTGCTCGGGGTAATCGTACACCTTCTTTTGCGCATTGCTTCTGAAAGAACCGATCTGGTATCTGCGTTAAAATCCCTGCACCGTCACCAGTGCTTATATCAGCAGATTGTCCTCCCCTATGCTCCATATTACAAAGCATATTAATCGCGTTTTGAACAATACTATGTGTTCGATTTCCATTTATATTCGCAATCATACCTATACCACATGCTTCATGTTCAAAAACTGGGTTATATAAACCCTGTGCTCTAGGGTAGTTACGTTTCGTCATAACCTTGCTCCTTTCTGGATAACCTTTTTTTCACAATCAAACAGTAATTCATATTATAGCACAATTCCAGTTAATACACAATATTCAGAAAGTTATATTTATGCAAACCTTTTTATATCAATGGTTGTAAACGTTAACATAGTAACACGTTAGTTTTCAAGCGTTAAATTGGACTATAGCCTTTAATATATTTATTATTGCTTACGAAGAGCGCATAAAAGGAGTGAATGAATTTGATATCAAATCATGCAAAAACTTTTCATCATATACCACTTTCTGTTTTAGATCTTGCACCCATTACAGAAGGAAGTAATGCTAGTGAGTCCTTTAAAAATAGTGTAGAATTAGCACAGCATGCAGAAAAATGGGGGTTTAATCGTTATTGGCTAGCCGAACATCATAATATGCCTGGTATTGCTAGCTCTGCTACTTCTGTTGTCATTGGCCATATTGCTGGGGCAACTAAGCACATTCGTGTCGGAGCAGGGGGAGTCATGCTTCCAAATCATGCGACACTAGTAATCGCTGAACAATTTGGGACATTGGAAGCCTTATACCCTGGAAGAATTGATCTCGGCCTAGGAAGAGCACCTGGTAGTGACCAAGCAACTGCCTATGCATTACGGAGAACCTTAAATGCGAGTGTAGAGGATTTTCCTATGCAAGTTAATGAATTGCAGGATTACTTCTCTGATGAGCCAGTTTCACGAGTGAAAGCCATACCTGGCCAAGGTGCGAACGTTCCGCTTTGGTTACTTGGGTCTAGTGGTTTTAGTGCACAACTTGCGGCACACAAAGGATTACCTTTCTCCTTTGCTAGTCATTTTGCACCTGCATATTTATTCCAAGCACTAAAGTTATATCGCGATAACTTCCAGCCATCTAAGGTACTGGAAAAGCCATATGTTATGCTAGGTATAAATGTAATAGCTGCAGATACAGATGAAAAGGCTCAGTTTATTGCCACATCTCAACAGCAACAATTCTTAAATCTACGTCGTGGTAATCCCGGAAAACTGCAGCCACCAGTGAAGAATCTGGAAGATCTGTATTCACCAGGAGAAATTGCAGCAGTTTCGGAAACCCTTGATCCAAAAACAACCATTGTCGGAAGCCCTGACACCGTACGAAAAGGAATAGAGAGCTTTATCGAAGAAACACAAGCCGATGAATTAATCATCGGATCGCAAATTTTCCATCTTGAGGACCGTCTACGCTCCTTTGAGATTGTCGGGAATTTGATGAAGTGAATGAAGGTAGTGAGAAAAGAAGAAAGGTAACGGATTAAGCTTCACCGTTACCTTTTTTCGCTTTCCTTCCTCATTTAGGGCACAGAGAGGCGCTCTCTATTACCTTTTTCGGCTTTCTTTCCTCATTTAGGGCACAGAGAGCGTTCTGTGTTCTTTTTTCTTCCTAAGGATTTATCTTGTTGATAGCTTCGCGTTCCAATATCTATTCCTTAATCTCTAAACCTAATAGTCTCACAAAGCCAAGAGCTTGTTCGGTGGAGACTTTACAGCCTTGCATACTTTCTAATGAGACTTGTAATCTTTCAAATTTACAAGTGGATAGGTCGACACCTTTTAGCCTAGTATTGGAAAAATTCGCATCTTCAATATCGGAATACTGTAAGTCGACCTTTTCAAATTTACATTCGTAAAAATCGCTATTTTTCATTGTACAATCGAGAAAACGTACTTGTTTTAATTTAGCGTATCCATATGCACTAAAATTTAACTGGCAGCTTTCAAAAACAACATTCCCTAGGCTTGATTCCGCCAATCCAATCCCAATTAATTTGGACTGCTTGAACTCAACCCGATGGATACTGGATTTCGTAAAATCAACATTGGAAAGATCACATTGAATAAAGAGACAATCGGTTAATTCAATATGGGAAAAATCCCCTTCCAAGGTAACATGATCAAATACAACTTGATCAAAACGCGCCCTATCGATATCCTCACTCGAAATCAAGCAATCTTTGAACATGCAATTATCATAATATCCATCTTCCGAAGGCTGAAAAGCTGTGATTGGTAAATCTGCTGGTAATTTTGGCCGATTAATTTTCATTTCTTGCCCCATCATATCCTCCTTTATTACGAAACTATCATTAGTAAAATTCGTTTTTTTACACAATCGAGAAAGACTTTATACTTTCCTATCTTCTCAAAAAAATCTCCCTCTTATGTGATCACATAGAGGGACTTTTAGTTAGTTTTTCTTGTTTAGAAGTTCTTTAATCTCCGCTAGCTCTTTCTGTACTTCAGCAAGCTTAATATCAGTTGGAGAAGGGCTTTCTTCACGATTTGCCTCTTCGACATTATTGACAATAACACCAATAAATAAATTTACAATAACAAACGAGCCAATCATAATGAATGTAACAAAATACCACCATGAGGAAGGATCCTCCGCTAGTATTGGCCTCATGACACCACTTGCCCAGGATTCCAGTGTAATGACCTGGAAAAGGGAGAGCAGAGAGTCATGCAACGTTCCAAAATACTCAGGTGCAATTTCGTTGAATAACATCGTACCAATAACGCCATAAATATAAAAGAATATACTTAATAACAATACAATCGTACCCATAGAAGGGATGGTTAAAATTAATGCATTAACCATTTTTCGGAGCGAAGGTATAACAGACACTGCACGAAGCACCCTTAGTACTCGGATAATACGAAGTACTGTTACATAATGACTACCAACTAGGACATGACCTAATGTCACAATAACAAAATCAAATATGTTCCATGGATCCTTTAAAAATCCCTTTATCGATTTCCTTCCGATTAGACGGATAATAATTTCGATTGTAAATATCCATAATAACAGCTTGTCACCTAAATAGATCCAATCGTGGTATTTGCTCGCTATACCTGCGTAAGTCTCTAACCCTACTAATATAGCATTTATCATAATTAATACAATTATCGTATTCGTGAAAACAGGATGTTCTGAAATTCTAGCACATGCTTTTCTTAATGGATTCATTTGTAGACGCTCCTCCTCTCATAACATTTTACGGAACACAGGCAATTCTGTCATCTATTAATTGTTAGGAATCATTATTTATGAATCAATTGCTGGTAGAAAATAAAAAAGCCAACACATTCGCTCATAGCTAATGTATTAGCTTTTTCTACTACTAGCGAGAAAGAATTTATTTTCCTATCTACAAAAAAGATGGTATAAAGCTATTAAGCTCTATACCACCTTTCTCAAACTTTTCAGCTGCCTGCTACCTTTTGAGCAATTTCTAGTGTTCGTTTCACTTGATGTTTGACTGCACCTTGAACATCTTCCACCATTTTTCCATCTTGACCCTGAGATACACTGGTTCCATACGGATTGCCACCTGCTTGAAATAGTACCTGGTCGGTATATCCAGGAGGTACGATGATTGCACCCCAATGCATCATCGATGTATATAGTGCCAGGATGGTTGCTTCATGACCGCCGTGAGGGTTTTGTGCTGATGTCATTGCACTAACTACTTTATTTACCGTTTTCCCAGACGCCCAAAGACCACCTTGTGTATCAATGAATTGCTTCATTTGAGACGGAACATTACCAAAGCGAGTTGGCGCGCTAAAGATAATCGCATCGGCCCATTCAATGTCATCACTAGTTGCTTCTGGTACATCCTTTGTTGCTTCGTAATGTTCCTTCCATGCAGGGTTAGATGCAATAGCTGCTTCTGGTGCAAGCTCTGGTACTTTTACCACTTTCACCTCAGCACCTGCTTCTTTTCCCGCTTCTTCTGCCCATTTTGCAAGCTGATAGTTAATACCTGTAGAACTGTAATAAATCACCGCTAGTTTTACCATATTCATTCTCCTTTTCATCATCGTTACGCTTGTATTATTTACCAATTGATTCATTTAATCATGACTAGTATGATTTTGTTGATAATCTATTTCGCCTAGTAGCGTCTTTCCTACATTTAACCTACCACTAAGCCATTTCGCTAAGGAAAATCTAGTTGGTTTAGCATTTCCGCCTATTCCAACTATAACCTCTAATTTTTCAGGCATGTAAACTACGGTGTGTAACGTACCAAAGAAATGATGATAGTCTTTGTAAAAGAGTGGAGAATCTTCGTTGTTAAACCTTCGAAACGCTTCTTCTGGTGATAGGGGTTCAGCTTTAAATCCTTGGAGGATATGCTGACGGTGTACAGAGGATGCAATATAGGACCTGTTTTTGCCGGTTAATTGTTCTGTATTGAAGTGGTTCGTACACATTAAATCGGATGGATATTGTACCAATTGTTCATTTGGCGTAGCCTCTATTAGACAATTCTTTCCAGAACGATCGGTCAATGAATAGTTATAACAATAGCCATGTGGAAGCTTCGTTATAAAGTCTGCTGCTTCTATCACGTTTTTACAATGCTCTAAAACTAGTCGGACAATGGTTGTCGCGATAAAACCAATACCGGTATGGCGTTCGTTTACTAAGTGTAATCCAACAACTAGCCCATGCTCATTCATTCCATCTAGTCTACCGACCATTTGTTGGCTAAACCCGATACTTGCATAGCCCTTTTCTGGCTTATGGAAAACCAAACGGCCGTCATATAGTTCTGGGGTAAAATCATAATTGCGAACATAGTAGCTCCCCTGTGAGAAGGCTGTACATCCCATGGAGGGTAATGATAGATTGTATCCACTGTACATTCGTAATATCGTATAAAAATCCAGCTCTAACCCAGCTGCTAGGCCCTGCAACTCTTCTAAAAAACTTGAAAAATCCCGCTTTAATAAAGTATAGATTTCTTCTGCGTCTGTCTTAGAAGAAGTAGCCTGAAGCTCATCAAACCGATGACCGAATTCTATATGCTCTGCCTGTAAACGGCCAATTTCATAATTGGTCCCCTCTAATTCCACTACATGTACAAATAGTTTCTTTCTCATTTATTCTCCCCCTAATTTCATTACTGGTATCATCATCGTGACTTGCTTTAAGTTATCTCCGTGATACTTTTCCATCAAGGAGCCAGTAGAAATATAACCATTGTCACTAACATATTTCATAAGACTACGATAAACACTACCAATGTTGGAAAAGTCTCCTTGAAAGGTTGTCGCTACACATAGAGCTTCATTGATCATTTCTTCTTTTTCAAATAAGGTACTGCTCGAAATGTCACTGGAATTATCGATTCCAAAGCCTATCCATGCTTTTACCGTTTCCGTTCCAGACGCATATTGTAAGTAAGAATTTCGAACCGCCACATTATACTTATTTAGCTCTTCTATTCCCCTTAATAACGCTGCTCCGAATTCCCCCTGATGACCTTCAGCCAAAAACCAGACCACTCTCTCCCGTTTTCGTTCATATAAAAAGAATTCCTTTATGGAACTGTTACTCTCTAAGAACTTAATTTGCACATCCAGTAATGCTTTTTGCTGGTTTAATAGACGAATCCATGATTGTTTCATTTGCTCCTGAGCAGGCTCAGTGGCTAAGAGATATGTTTGAATGTCACTTATCGGCACATTTGCTAAGCGCAAACTTACAATTAATCTAGCAAGGTCTATTTGTTCTTCTTGATATACCCGATAACCGTTCCCTTCCTTTCTATTGGGCATCAGTAAGCCCTTTTCTTCATAGAAACGTAGCGTGCTTTTCGGTATTCCACTTCTTTTGGAAAATTCTTGTATAGATAGCATCTCATTCCCTCCTACATTTAAGATAAACCTTAAAGTAACTTGAAGGTCAAGGGGAAGGTGAGTAAAAACAGCATGGGCTTATCCACGTTAAAAAACCCGAATGACTCTACAATATCACACTAACATATCCTTAACTTTTCATGAGAGGATATGTCAGTATAACGTTGTGCTTCATTCGGGTCTCTATCTTATCGTTATGTCTGCACTACTTCCATAGATTAGACTAGTGAATTTAGCTCTACGGCTAATTTCGCACCTAATACTGCATTATTTTTAACAAGTGCAATATTAGAATCTAAACTCTTTCCGCCTGTAATTTCTTTAATCTTTCCAAGTAGGAATGGAGTTGTGTCCTTTCCAGTTATCCCTTTTTCATCTGCTTCCTTTACGGCTGAAGCAATGGCATGATTAATTACTTCTTCAGGCATTGCATGCTCTTCCGGGATTGGGTTAGCAATAACTGCTCCACCTTGAAGCTTTAAATCCCATTTTGATTTTAATGTCTTCGCCATGACATCTACGTTCTCCGCTGAGAAGTTTACCGGATATTCGCTTGTTCTCGTATAAAATGCTGGTAAAACTTCTGTCTGGTAACCGATTACTGGAACCCCTTTTGTTTCTAGGTATTCCATTGTTAGTCCTAAATCGAGAATGGATTTAGCTCCAGCACATACTACTGCTACATTCGTTTGTGCAAGCTCTTCTAAATCTGCTGAAATATCCATTGTCGTTTCTGCTCCTCGGTGTACACCACCAATACCTCCCGTAACAAATATATTAATATCAGCAAGCTCTGCACAAATCATCGTAGCAGCTACTGTAGTTGCTCCTAATTGCTTCGTAGCTAAAATATATGGAAGGTCACGACGGGAAACCTTCGCAACACCTTGACTATTGCCAAATTGCTCTAATTCCTCATCTGTTAAACCTATTTTAATTTTCCCATCAATCAATGCTATCGTAGCAGGTACAGCACCATTGTCACGAATGATTTGTTCTACTTCACGAGCTGTTTGCACGTTTTGTGGATATGGCATCCCATGAGAGATGATAGTTGATTCCAATGCAACTACCGGTTTTCCTTGTTCCTTCGCTTGTTTTACTTCTGCTGATAGTTCTACATAATGTTTCATTCTACTTCCTCCATATCTAATTTAAGTTGTTGAGGTGTTAAATCTTGTCTTACGGTATAGTTGGTCTGGATTGTTTTACAAGAATTAACGGCAGCTGCCTTCGCAATAGTAGGAAGACTTTCCCCTTCCAGCCATGCATAGATTACCCCTGCAGAAAAAGCATCTCCTGCCCCTGTAACATCATGGACATTCGCCACATCTATTGCTGGCATATGATGAATTCCTTCTTCTAAATTCCCGATTAGCGCTCCTTCTTTCCCATTGGTTACCACAATATTTTCAATTCCTAATTGCAACCATTTATGAGCTGCTTCTTGCCAGTCTGCCTTAGTCTTAATAGCGATATTGAAAAAGGCCTCGGTTTCATCACAGTTCGTAATTAACCAGGTTAGTCCTTGTAAGTCTTTCGGTAGTCTGTCCATCTTCGGGGCAGATACCGCAATAAATACTAGTGGAATATTTCTACTTAAGGCAAACTGTTTGATAGAAGCTAACGTATCCATAGGCAAGTTCAAATCAACTACGAAACATCTTGCCAGGGAGAACTTAGAAAGCTTTGGTTGTAGTACTTCCGGTGTAATGGAATCATAAATATCCATATCAGCTAAAGCCAATACTAACTCACCCGATTGATCAATCACAGCTGAATAAGACCCTGTCGCTTCTTTTACTAATGGAATTGTATGGGTTAGGCTCATATAGCTAGAGGAAGCCTCTTCAATAAAATGCCATTCCGCGTCAATTCCGTTGGCCGTGAGTAGCGATACATTTTTCCCTAACCGTCCTAAATTCTCTGCGACATTTCTAGCCACTCCACCTGCACTTTGTACGGACCTAATAGGATTAGAAGTCCCATGCTGAAGCTTACCCTTTATGTAAAATTTCCGGTCAACATTCGCGCCACCTATGCAGACAATTTGTTTGTCGTCCCCTACAATATAGGCTTTGCCATGAATATAACCTTTTTTCACTAGACCTGAAATAAGGTTCGCAACGGAAGGTCTGGATAGATTCATCTCCTTTGCCAGTTCCTGCTGTGAAATAAAAGGGTTTTTCTTAATTAAATTAAAGACTTTTTGTTCATTTTCATTAAGTGAGAAATTCATATTACGCCACCCAACCAAACTTTTGTTTATATTATAAACTTATGTTTATAATGTTAGTATGTTTATTTGATAAAGTCAATTGTTTTATGTAAGAAAAATATGCATTAAAAAGGCTTTAGCTTCTCTTTTCGATGAAGAACCTGTATAAAAGACCTCGCTTCCTACAGAAGCGAGGTCTAACAAACAAGCATGATGATTATTTAAACCAACCCTTTTCCTTAAAACGTGAGATAGCTTCGATTCGATTGCTAGCCTCCAATTTATCTAGGATTATCGATACATAATTCCGCACTGTGCCCTTAGTAAGGTATAGCTGGTTTGCTATTTCTTCTGTATTCTTTCCTTCCGCAATCAAATGAATAACCTGCTCTTCCCGATCGGAAAGTGGGTTTTGCTCTTTATTGAACGCTATATCGATTAATTCAGGTGCATAGATTTTTCTTCCTTCCATAATAATGCGGATTGAATTTGCCAATTCTTCACTTGGACTGTCTTTTAATAGATATCCACTTACATTAGCATCCCTTGCACGTTCAAAATAACCTGCTCTAGCAAATGTTGTTAATATAATGATTTTACATGCCTCATTCTTTAATTCTTCCGCTACATCTAAGCCACTCTTTAAAGGCATTTCAATGTCCATTATACAAATATCCGGTTGATGGAGCTTAACCATTTCTAAGGCTTCGATTCCATCTTGGGCTTTTCCGACAACCTCCATATCATCCTCTAAATCTAGCAATGAACCAAGTGCTCCGAGTAGCATCCGTTGGTCCTCTGCAATCACAATTCGAATCATGACAACCTCTCCTCCGGCAATGGTTGAACAATATTTGGAACGCTTATCGAAAGTAGGGTACCATTCCCACTTTCCATATGTAAAATTCCGTTAACAAAGTCTAAACGTTCTCTCATACCACGTAGCCCATTCCCTTTTTTATCTGTAATTTCTCCGATTCCAACACCATCATCTTGTACTTGGATACAGATCTCACTAGGTGTTTGCTGAATGACAATTCGACAGGATGTAGCCTTGCTATGCTTTACGATATTGGTTACAGCTTCCTTTAGACACATACTGAGTACACCTTCTACAAATAACGGCGTACGCTCAAGCTTCGGGTTACCTTCTAACACGTATTCCATTTCCGCAGCCTCTAGAACCTGTTGAACATGAATTACTTCATCCTCTAATCTTGTCGTACGCATATCGGAAACCATTTCCCGTACTTCTTTTAATGCTGTTCTTGCTGTTTGATGAATATCAAGAATCTCTTTTTGGACCTTTTCCGGATGCTTTTGAAGCAATCTTGCAGCTAAATCACTTTTCAATCCAATTAAAGAAAGCTTTTGTCCCAATGTATCATGTAAATCCCGAGCGATCCGTTGCCTTTCTTCTAAAATCATTAATTGGGAGATTCGATTATTGGCATCCTCTAATTGGTCCTCCAGCTTTTCTTTGTTTATACGGTAGAATATATTAACAGGAATAAGTATTACGCCAATAACACTAATTACAATGAATGGTAATTGAGAAAAGAAGATTTGGCTTTGCGTAAAGAAACCAAGAATAGTTGCAGAAATAGTGGTAACTAAATTAACGACATATAATGTGATAAACCCTGCCTTATTTTGGATATTCCCCATATAGAAGGCAAGAAAAAGAGAAAAATATACAAATCCAAAGTAAATCGTCATTCCAATGCTAATTGCTATTTCTATTCCAACAGACAAATAAACCGTCCAGCCTTTTTTGATAAACGATAATCGATATGTGGTAAAAAACAATACAACCATCAAAATGCCAACTAAAATTTCGATTGGCGTAAAGTAACGAATAATGAAATAGAAGGGTAAAATACAAAATACAATCCACAAATAAATGCTAAGTCCTGTATTCTTGTAGATAATTTGATACCATTTTTGCATCTGTTTTTCCCTCCTAAGTTCTATTTCTCCTGAGTATAGCAGATAACCAGTCACACAAAAACCCTTTCATCGATAATAAAAGGGCTTTTGAATTCACTATTTATCTTCTATACTAGCTCTTCTCGTTGATAACTGCAGGTCGTTCTTTTGCGCTTTCACTTGATCCTTTATTTCCTTAAAACTGACAAAGGTTTTACTAGCTTCATCATACAATCGGAAATGAATCGATTTTAAGCTTGTTGCTAAAGTGATTGTTGTCGCCTTTTGCAATGGTGGTGTGGATTCATGTGCCTTTTCTAGGTTATAATTTGGCACTCTTGGGCTTAAGTGGTGTACATGATGATACCCAATACTACCTGTTAACCATTCGATAATCTTAGGAAGCTTGTAATAAGAGCTCCCATCAACAGCAGCCTTCACATAATCCCATTCCTCTTCATTCTCAAAGTAGGAATCCTCGAACTGATGTTGAACATAAAACAACCAAATGCCTGCCGCACCTGCAATAAATAAAATAGGGACTTGAATAATTAAAAATGCCTGCCAGCCTATCGCCCAAATCAAAAGGGCATAAATAGCTGCAATGAATAAATTGATTAAATACGTATTGAACCGCTCTTTTCGCTTTGCCCCTTTACGATTAAATCGATTCGAGATTAAAAATAAATAAAGAGGACCTAGCCCGAACATGACGATTGGATTTCGGTAAAGACGATAAACTATCCTTTTCCATGTAGAGGCTTCTACATACTCATCAACCGTCATTACCCAGACATCACCGATTCCGCGTTTGTCTAAATTGCTGCTTGTTGCATGATGGATAGAATGACTCCATTTCCACTTTTCAAATGCAAAATGGGTGATAATTCCCGTAATCGTACCAACAATTCGATTGGCCTTTTTATTTTTGAAAAAGGACATATGGGTACAGTCATGGAAAATAATAAACGTTCGCACAACAAAACCTGCAGCGATAATGGATAGAGCTATCGTTAACCAAATCGATATGGAAAGGCTTTGATAGGCGAGAAACCAAAGGAGAATAAACGGAATGATTGTATTCAAGATCTGAATAATACTGGCTTTAGTGTTTGACTTTGCATATGGTGTTACACTTTTTCTTAATTGTGCCTGCTTTTCTTTACTCATCTTGTTCCCCCTATTTCATTCATATATTATCTTTAATAATAATCGGAGAGGTTGTCCGTTTTAAGTCACATTCGTCAGTTTCTTCATATGACAAATGTCATATTGAGAGCCCGCGATCTGTTTTGTAAAACGCTCAGAGTATCGGACTACATGATAAAAGGTGATGATTTTCATCACCACCATAAAAAATTTCTCTATTATTTTTCATCCACATTAGATAGGTGTAACGGTGGCGGGACAAGCCATCCTTTATCTTTATTCAAACGAAGAATCTTTGTACCTAAAGCTGCCTTTTGATTATGAATCGTACCGAATAGTGTTGCAATATCCTCACGAACTGATTGTCCAATCATTTCACTAGCCGCTATTAACCCTGCAGCAACATCAGCTGACATTTTAGCAGCAATTTCGTTATCCATAAAACGTGCACCAGTTGGAATGGACTCCAAGTCCGCATTTGGACGTTCAGGTGGGGTAGGCGGTAAACCAATTCCATTATTTTTTAGCAGCATTTCAATATCGGACACTTCCTGTTTTCCGAGATCAATGGCTTCTTGTATTAATTTCTTTAAATCTTCGTCCCCTGCGTGATTTAGCAAGGTTTGGTACGCTGCAATCATAGCTTTTCCAGCAGCAACAGCTGTCCAAGCTCCAAATACCTCACCATAATGCATCGGTTCATCTTGTGGATTTCCACTTAGGATTCCCATTGCCATCCTCCTTATAAAGTTCATTCATTGTGCCACCTTTCTAATTCGCACATCCTTAGATTGTCTATTTCTAAGAAAATAAAACATAAATTATTTACTTTCTTTTACACTTTAACCCCTTTATGGAAAATGAATAATATTGGTTTACATAGTATAATGAATATAATAACAACCACGTACTGGAGGGGGAATCGTGAACATCGAAACGATTTTGAAGCATTTAGCTACTAGGGAACCCGGTATTATGGGCAGGGAGAATTTTAAGCAATCCGCTGTTCTCATTCCACTTGTTGAAATAGAAGGTGAAGCACATATCTTATTTGAGGTCCGATCTATGCAATTAAGGAGACAACCCGGGGATATTTGCTTTCCTGGCGGGAGGATGGACCCAGAAGACGCATCCCCGATGGACTGTGCAATAAGAGAAACTACTGAAGAGCTAGGAATCCACTATGATCAAATAACGGATGTGACCCCAATTGATTATGTCGTAGCGGATATGGGGAGAATCATCTATCCATACGTGGGAAGAATTACGAACATAAACCAAATCGCACCGAATGAGTCTGAAGTTGGCGAAGTATTCTATGTTCCAATCTCATACCTCAAACAAACAAAACCGGAATCGTATAAAGTTAACGTAGAAGTGATTCCAGAAGAAAACTTCCCCTTTGATCTAATCGTAGGTGGCGAAAAATACAACTGGCAGACACGGCATTTTGAAGAATTATTTTATCGTTATCAAGATAAAGTAATTTGGGGACTAACAGCAAAGATACTAAATCATTTTTTATATGTAGCGGACTGTCGTGAAGAATAATGTTTGTGGCTTTAGGTGGACGACTTGACGGTGAGGACTTTAGGGGTGAAACTCTGGATAAGAGTGCAGAGTGAGCTATTCTGTTCGATTATTGCGCTGGGATGCGGGCCTCTGTTACCATTTCTTGCGCGTAGCCTTGAAAAGGGGAACAGAGTTCGCTCCTCTGTACCTTTTTCATACTGGGGCCTCCCTTTAAGGGCATTGACAACCTCCCTCTGTTACCTTTCCATACTGTGGTCTCCCATTATGGGCACTGATAACTCTCCTCTGCTACCTTTTCACGCTTACATCTCCCATTATGAGCATTGATCACTCCCCTCTGTTACCTTTTCATGCTAGCTTTCCCATAAAAGGCACTAATTACCCTCCCCTATAACCTCAACGGACAAGAATCCCTGAATAATGTCATGGTAAAAACCCCCATGCCAAGGCCGGGGGGTCTAATGTGATGACTATTTTAATCCCAGGTTATCGTAACTGGGGCAATTTCATCGATTACTTCTTTATAGGTATCTCGTTCTTCTTTTCTCATCCATAGGTGAACTATTCCATAATCGGTGCTTGTTCGAATTAGTCGGCCAATTCCTTGGCGTAATCGCAATAGCATATAAGGTGCATCTACTTCTCGTTCTGGGTCGATTGCATGTTTCCGTTTTGCTTTAAACACTGGATCTTTTGGCGGGAATGGTAAGGAAGCGATAATAACCTGTGTTAATGCCTCGCCCGGAATATCTAAGCCTTCCCATAAATGATACGCACATAGCACGGATTCTGGATTTTCTTGGAATCTTCGTACGGTCTCACTTATTTCTTGATCGCCTTCGAAATAAATAGGTTGCACCCATGATTTCTGGTTCGACCATATGCGGAAATCATCCATTTCTTCTACGGTTGAAAATAAGAGAAGTGTACTTCCATTATTTTGCTCCATTTGCTTTTGTATAGTGAGCCATTTATCTTCTTTTGTATTCTCCATATAGGCATTCATCTTCATTTGCTGTTCATAATCAAATGGTGAATCAACAGAAAACGAATCATACGTATCTATTCCTAAACTGTTTGCCAGATAGGAGAAATCTCCACCTTGAGAAAGGGTGGCAGATGAAAAGACAAATGGAATGCCCTTGGAAAATACTTCCTTTTTCAACACATCTTCTACCAATCTAGGCATCATGACTAATGTTGTCGTATCACGTGTTTCTTCCAACCAGAAGATACCCTCATCTTCTTTTAAGAAAATGGATAAACCATAATGATAGAACTCCAAGTATTCTTCAATAATCTTTAGATGGTAGCCATCTATCGTAAACATCTCCGAATCAAATACTAGCTGATCGAGAAGTTTTTCCACTTTTTCAAATAAGCTAGAAGCGATAGCTAGCATACGATCTGATAATTCAATTTCTTTCCGGTTAGAGCCTACTACATCTATTGCCACACTACCTAGCAGATCAAACCAATCCTCATGTAAGGTTAGGATATCTTCAATCAAATAAAGCGATTCCTCACGAACGTCCTGGCCCATGTATCCTGTAAGAACATTATGTAATGTTTCCGAATGAAAACGATACGTTAATCCCTTTTGCGCAGCAAATTCTAATAGATGTCCTTCGTCAAAGATAACCGCACTTGCCTCTGGTAGTAATGGAATCTGACCTTCACGCTTACGAGATTCCTTCGTCCAAACATGCTCCATATAAAAATCATGGGAACAGATGATTAAATCCTTGGCATGACGATAATATTCCCTGTTTAATGTTTGCCCACTGCGATGTCTTAGTTCACAGGTAGAACATTGCTGCAGAGGATCCCATGCAATTTTCTCCCATGTTTCATCCGAAACCCACGGATATTCTTTCCTGTCTCCATATCGTTCAAAAATCTTCTTAGCAGAACTATAATCATAAACAAAGTCCGGAATTTCATCATGTACTCTTATGATATCCTCGTTATCTGTAATTTCCGCAACCCGGTCCAGCTTTCGTGCACAAACATAATTCTCTCTCGCCTTAGCAAGCCTGACATCAACTTCAATCCCAAGTGCCTTTTCTAGTTTCTCTATATCTCCACCTTGTTTGACAAGCTGTTCAATAAGAGTTTCATCAGCACAGGAGATAATTGCTGGCTTGCCTATATAACGTGCATAGCATATTGCATAAATCAAATAAACAAACGTCTTTCCTGTACCAACTCCTGCCTCCGCAAAGATTGTTCGTTTATTCTTAAAAGCTTGCTCCAATTGAAAAGCCATATAGATTTGTTCATCACGTAATTCGTATCCTTGTTCCGGTAAAATATCATAGAAAACATCTCCAACATAATCACCTAGTCGGTCAAAGAAGTTTTCCGTCTTCGATACGGTAAATGGTAAGGCATTTATTTTCGTCATTGTTTATTCCCTCTTTACGATTTATCATGAATCATATTGTACCATGTAGTAGAGAAGTATTCGTATTTAAAAGATTTTCCATCAAAAAAGTTGCTTACATTTTGTTTTTTAGCAATTTTAGTTTATCATTAAGATAGTATCTTTTTGCATCGGAGGAATCATATGAACCTAAGCATAGAAACACTAATTTTTCTATTTTCCGCTATGTTAATCATCGGTGTTCTAGCCACCAAATTCTCTTCTCGACTCGGTCTACCTGCACTTATTCTGTTTTTATTAGCCGGAATGCTTATGAATGGCTATATTTATTTTGATGATGTTAAATTAACCCAATTAATTGGAATTATGGCATTAATCGTCATCCTATTTGATGGTGGTACGCAAACCAAGTGGACCAGCATCAGACCAATTATTGGACCAGCTGGTGTTTTAGCAACGCTAGGCGTGCTATTAACAACGGTTATTACTGGTTTAGCCGCTATGTATATCTTTAACCTCTCGTTATTAGAAGGGATGCTCTTTGGAGCAATTGTTGGTTCCACAGATGCCGCTGCAGTATTCTCCGTATTAGGAAACACGAATTTCAAAAAGCGACTCACTGCTACACTAGAAGCAGAATCAGGGT
Source organism: Ornithinibacillus massiliensis (assembly GCF_018310345.1). GTDB lineage: Bacteria > Bacillota > Bacilli > Bacillales > Amphibacillaceae > Ornithinibacillus > Ornithinibacillus massiliensis. Next base: position 481,745 of record NZ_JAGXBY010000001.1, on the reverse strand, counting down.
CAAATGATCCAATGGCAGTATTTTTAACAGTAGCACTAATTGAATTGATTCAATCACCAGATGCTTCTATTTGGATGGCGATTGGTAGCTTCTTCCTTCAAATGGGATTAGGATTATTGCTCGGTTTACTCTTTGGTAAAATAACAGTTGCTATCATCAATAATATTAAATTAGATACATCGGGACTCTATCCTGTTCTAGCAATGGGTGCTGCAATCTTCACCTATGCCTTCACCGATTTTGTAGGTGGAAGTGGACTACTAGCGGTTTATGTCATGGCTGTATTTGTGGGCAATAGTGATCTAACCTATCGCTTTACCATTACCCGCTTTAATGAAGGTTTCGCCTGGATGATGCAGATTGTAATGTTCATCCTACTAGGTCTATTAGTTTTCCCAAGCCATCTTGTCGATGTCATCTGGCAAGGAATTCTATTAGCGATAATCTTAATGTTTATTGCCCGTCCTGTTGCGATCTTTATCAGTATGATGTTCATGAAATATAATCTAAAAGAAAAAGTTTTTATATCATGGGCAGGGTTAAAGGGAGCCGTACCGATTGTTCTTGGTACCTACCCAATTATTGCTGGGGTAGAAAATAGTGAATTGATTTTCAATGCGGTGTTCTTCGTTGTCTTCTTCTCCGCTCTCGTCCAAGGGGGATCTTTACCTTGGCTCGCTAAAAAGCTAGGACTGGATAATGACCAAGATGAAACAGCACCAAGTATTGAATTAATCAATCTTGGAACGACAGAGTCTGAGATAATGAAAATGACGATTGTAAAAGGAAGTCCTGCCAATGGGCTCTCCCTTAATACGCTGGATTTACCTAAGGATACATTAATTATTGGTGTAACCCGGAACAACAAGCTCATCACACCGACAGGAGAAACGGTAATTCAAAAAGGTGACACCGTGTATGTATTAAGTGATAAAGAGAGTAGACCAAAAGCAAAAGAAGCATTAGTAGGAAAGTAGTAATGAACAGCATGTAATAGTCTAGAATAAATTTAAAAACCGATTAGCTCCCTCCCCAGAAAGCTAATCGGTTTTTTCGTTCTATATAAAACAAAACCCTTTTATCGTCAGTAATCAAGCTGCCCCAAGATTACCGTTATCATGGAATTGACTATCTACTCGGTAGCCAATCCATCTGCCCCCTTTTTCTTTAAAAAGCTATTTCGTCACCGTTTCCGCCTCTAGCATGGAACCATATTTCGCAAAATTTCCATGCCATGAAAATGCCTTTTCCAGCACATGTGGGGTCTGCCCACCCCGTTCTAGTGCTTCCTCGTAATATTTCCACAGCTGCGGTCGGTATGTTGGATGTGCACAATTTTCGATGATCAAAGGTACTCGCTCACGTGGTGCAAGCCCACGTAAATCTGCATAACCTTGCTCTGTTACTACCACATCCACATCATGTTCGGTATGGTCCACGTGAGATACAAATGGAACGATACTGGAAATAGCTCCGCCTTTTGCTATAGATTTAGTAACAAAGATAGCTAGCCTTGCATTACGAGCAAAGTCACCAGAGCCACCAATTCCATTCATCATCCTTGTACCGGACACATGTGTCGAGTTCACATTTCCATAAATATCAAACTCTAACGCCGTATTAATCGAAATTAGTCCGAGACGTCTAATAATTTCAGGATGATTGGAAATCTCCTGTGGACGCATGATTAACTTATCACGGTATTTCTCAAAATTACGATAGACTTGATTCATCTTTTCCTCTGATAATGTAATAGAGCAGCAAGATGCCACATCCACTTTTCCTGCATCCATTAAATCGAATACCGCATCCTGTAATACTTCCGAGTACACTTCTAAGTTTGTAAACTCGGATTCTATCATGCCATGTAATACAGCATTGGCGACTGAACCTATCCCCGATTGCAATGGTGCTAGTTTTTCAGTTAACCGGCCTTTAGCAATCTCTTTACGAAGAAAATCTAGTAAGTGATTAGCCATGATTTGTGTTTCTTCATCTGGTGGTACTATCGTCGATGGGGAATCTACTTGATTGGTAAAGACGATCCCTTTAATCTTACTTTCGTCTACAGGTATTCCTAGTGTTCCAATTCGATCATTTGCCTTGGTTAATGGAATTGGATCACGTTCCCCTTGTTTACCCGGGCTATATACATCATGTAGACCCTCTAACAATTCAGATTGCGCCAGATTTATCTCCACAATAATGGATTCTGCATTTTCAGCAAAAGCCACCGAATTACCGATAGAAGTTGTCGGAATGAGCATGCCATCTTCCGTAATGGAAATCGCTTCTAAAATCGCATAATCAACTCGTTCCACCACATTTGCTCGAAGTAATTCTGCTGTATGTGATAAATGATGATCAACAAACAAATGCTCCCCAGCATTTATCTTCTTCCTCATGGTTGGATCTGCCTGGAAAGGTAGACGCTTATGAATAATGCCAACCTCGGCAAACATCTTATCTACATCAGACCCAAGTGAAGCCCCAGTAAATACATTAACCTTAAACTTCTCTCCCGCTTCAGCACGTTTCACTAGTGCCATTGGTACTGCTTTTACATCCCCAGCACGAGTAAATCCACTTAACCCTAATGTCATACCATCCTGTATCCAGGATGCCGCTTCTTCTGCAGAGACTACACGGTCAAGTAAGCGAGGATTCTTTATTCGATTTTGAAAAACTTCCATAGCCAACCCCCATAAAAGCGTTTTCAATTAGTTTAACGCATCAAATTCTGAATTTGGGGAATTTTGATGGAATGACTGGATTTTTGTTTAACCTAGAATAAACGAAAACTAAAACAGAAGATTTTAGAATCCCAACATTTTCCTGAAATGACTAGAATAGGATTGGCTAACTGGAATACTATCCCCATTTACCATTTCTAATAAAAATGTAGAATGTGTATCAGGAAAGATTTCCTTGATATAATGGACATTCACAATATAAGAACGATGACAACGAATAAACACATCCCGGGGTAGATTATATTCAAACTCTTGTAATGTATTTTTATGTGTCCCACACATTGCCTTCGCATAGACATGTGTTTTTCTTTCTTTTACTTCTAAATAATATACATCATGAAATGGAATAGGCTTCCATCCATCATTGGTCTTTAACGTAATAACCGATTTGCCGTCTGTATAAGTTGGGAAAATCGCTAATACACAGCCTGCTACCTGCCCATTCTCATGGAAAGGAACCGCCATACCATGATAAGGCACCCCAAACACATTACGATCAATAAATTCAGATACCTTTTGATTGGTCATAAATGCCTTATGTGCAATGCTCCCTTCTTTCACCGGATCTCCAGGACTGATTTTAAGGTCTATCCGCTTACTAGGTCGATAATAAACGTATTCCCCTCCATTAGAAACTGCAATCGATATTTCATCTGAAAATAGTTCACCAATAATATCTAAAATCTTCATATTTAATCTCCCACCTTATATTCACACGTTCCTGTTGGATAAAGATAGAATAACGGTTATTCTAACTTGGTTTACATCAATAAACTCTCTACTAGTCAGACGCAACCAAATGCATTTTTTAGGAAGGAATGCTACTATCCTGCTAGAGGTAAGCCTGACATCATTTAGTTCGATTTTTCTATTAATGTTAAGCTAAAATCTCCTACTGCACCTTCCTCATACAAGTTGGTAACAGACGTAGCATAGTGTTGAATTTCAGCATGAAATTCAGCGCCTTCTACTTTGACTAGGAAGTCATTTTTATATAATTCAACAGTTACATCATGATAATCCTTATGGGTCACTTTGAACGCTAGTTTTAATTGATATCGACTTTGTCCACCTACTTCAGCTTTTGATAATTCCACTTCGTCTGCATCAATCGTTAACTCATTTAATGCTACTGTTTTTCCCATTTTGCTCACCCTTTGTCATTTATTCTGAAATGTTTTTGGCATCACAACCGCTATCACTTCACCCATAGCACAGCATGTATCATCCGCAAATACTTCAATAGATACCTTCCACTTCTTTGGATGAATCTCTTCGGTCACACCAATTGCTTTTAATGGTACACCATGTGGAGTGGGCTTTACAAAGTCTACCTTAAGAGATGCTGTAACAAACCTAGGCGGTTCAGGAGCCTTACTTCCTGGTTCATAACCGTTTTTACGATGTACTGCTAGGGAAGCTGAACCTGTTCCATGGCAATCAATAAGAGAAGCAATAAGCCCTCCATAAACAAATCCAGGAACAGCCATCTGTTCTGCACGAGGGGCATAGTAGGTAACCGTCCTATCTCCATCCCATCCTGTTCGTAAATGAAGCCCCTGTTCATTTAATCGGCCACATCCGTAACACCATGAATAGTCTTCTGCATATTCATCTTGAATTGCATGTACCACTTTTCCTCTCATTTTATCGCTCTTTTTTGAATATCTTGTCCCTTTTGTTCATATATTGATACCAGAGATGACAACAATTGTATTTGCCTTTATAATATACGTATTAACGTTGTGAATACAATTTTAAAAATTTTAAATAGAAAGGTGAGAGTATGGGAAAAAGAATTTTTTACTTCCTACTAACTAACGTACTTGTTTTATTAACTATTGGTATAATCTTTAGTATTTTACCTATCGGAAATTATATTGGTAATGATGGGCAAATTCAATTTGGTACCCTCCTCATTTTCAGTGCTGTGATTGGTTTCACTGGATCATTCATATCACTTGGCATGTCCCGCTGGATGGCTAAGAAAATGATGGGTGTAAAGGTTATTGATCCTAATGGACCGATGAACGAATATGAAAGAGCTGTTGTGGAAAAAGTACATCGCTTATCCAGAGCTGCTGGATTAATGCATATGCCTGAGGTTGGAATCTATCATTCTCCTGAGGTTAACGCTTTTGCAACTGGGCCATCCAAGAAACGTTCATTAGTAGCCGTTTCAACTGGTTTATTACAAGAAATGGATGATGATGCAGTTGAAGGCGTTATCGCTCATGAGGTTGCACATATTGCGAATGGCGATATGGTAACCATGACATTACTACAAGGAATCGTGAATACATTTGTCGTATTCCTATCCCGAATCGTTGCATTTGCTGTTTCTCGCTTTGTTAAGGAAGAGCTTGCACCAATTGTCCATTTCATCGCGATTATCGTATTCCAGATTGTCTTCTCAATCCTAGGAAGTATTGTCGTATTTGCGTACTCAAGACATCGCGAATACCACGCAGACCGTGGTGGAGCTGACTTAGCTGGTAAGGATAAAATGCGCCATGCGCTAGAAAGCCTAAAAGCATACACTAGCCGTATTAAAGGTGAAGACGATACATCCATTGCAACATTAAAAATTAATAACAAACGTAAATCATCCATATTTTCTACACATCCAGATTTAGATGAGCGTATTAAGCGTTTAGCATAAGCCAATAAATATAACAAGCCATCCAGTACCTTTATAAAACAGTACGGGATGGCTTGTTTATATGATTTTATCGCTAGTCATTCCTTTTTATACCCTTCTGGTTTTGAACATTTTTATTCCTATTTCATTACTACAACTTGTAAATATTAACTTTTACCACTATTTCTTACACCTATATCAGTCAACTATCATATATTTAACCTATAAGAGGTGAATAAACATGTATTATCATACGAACTACCAAAACCGTGGTACGATTCCGACAAGACAAACTGAAAACAAAGTAAAGGTCGTCGGAGAAGGTAGTGTGTTCGCTACACCAGATCATGCCACTATCTTACTTGGTGTCATTACGGAGGATGAGCAGTTACAAGAAGCACAGCAAGCCAATGCGCAAAGGACAACCAATGTCATCAACGCTCTCGTTAATGCTGGGATTTCTCGGGAAAACATTCAAACATCTGATTTTCGAGTAGACATTCAATATGACTACCAAGACGGTACTCAAGTATTCCGAGGCTACCGCGTGAGTAATTTGCTTACCATAAAAATAGAACATATAGAAAGAGTAGGGGAAATAGTCGATATAGCGATGGAAAATGGTGCGAATACGGTACGAAATATAGCGCTACGTGTTGGCAATGAGCAACGTTATTATCAACAAGCACTGGCAAGCGCCATTCGAAATGCTCAAGAAAAAGCTGCCACAATCGCAGAGACGCTCGGCGTTTCCATTCCTCAAACCCCTACCCAATTAAAAGAACTAACTAGCCATGCACCAGAAACTCCTCGCCCATATGTACTAGGCGTTGCAACTGATAGTGCCGTGACAACCCCAATTGAAGCCGGACAAAATCAAATTACAGCATTCGTAGAGGCAACCTTTCATTACTAAATAATATCTCATTCTGCTTCTTTATTTCGGTTAATTCCAGCTCAAAAAATCAAGAGGGAACATTTCCCTCTTGATTAATCCATGTCTTCTCTATGGTGTTCTAAGTAAAATTTATCCTTATTATCCTCAAAAGGAAATAGTTTTAATTCTTTCGCTTTATCAGCATGTTCTTCGAAAATTTCATTTAAGATATCTTGTGGGTTCTTACCTTCCGTTTCCATACCTAGCTTTTCTGCTGTGTCATAAATTTTAGCCTCATGGATTTCCATTACAATCTCATGGTGCTTTTTCCCGTCCGTGTCAATATGGTAGGCCTCTGCTTCCTTTTCTAGAATAACTGCCTTCACTTCCTTTAGTAGCTCCTCTGTCTCCTTCCCATCCATATCGATTCCTAACTCTTGTGCCTTTTGCTTAAGCTTTACATCCATTACTTCTTGGGCAATTGCTTCCGGTTCCTTCCCTTCTGTTTCAATACCAAGCTCTTCTGCCTCGTTTACTACCTTCGTATGATGGATTTCTCTTGCAAGTTCTTTTATATCCTTGCCTTCAATTTCGATACCTAGTTCCTCAGCTTTTTTTAATAGCTTTGCTTCTTTTACTTCCTTTGCTAATGTATGGAGATTTTTTCCTTCTGTTTCAATCCCTAATTCCTTCGCCTTATATTTTATCCAGGCTTCATGTTGAATTCCCTTATGTTCGTGTCGAAATTCCTCTTTCTCTTTTTTCTCCCCATCCTTTTGGAAGAAGTCAAACCAAACTTCATCTTGTTTTTCAGCGAACACACTAGAAAGCTGCCAGGATCCAGCAACGATAATAGCCGCTAATAATAGGAAAAGCTTATTCTTCATCTGTAATCTTCCTTTCGTTATGATTGATATTTCCACCATTTCATTCGTTACTATTTCCAAATAATGAAAATTCATGAATAAAAGTTGGGAAATTTTTACTATATTTTTTTAAAGTCTTTATGATTTCTACTAGTCTAACAAGCATTTCTTTGATACTCTTAAAAGTGGAAAGCGTTTCCGGATAAAAAATATCCCAAAATACTAGCATTCTGATTTCTAGCAGGGGATGGGGGTAAAAGATATGAGAAATTTAGTAATACTAGGCGGTGGCTATGGAGGGATTAAGGTTGCACTAGGTTTACTGGATAAAGGCTTACCAGAAGACGTAAATCTAACCATAGTAGATCGCAATCCATACCAATCATTAAAGACAGAATTTTATACGATTGTTGCTGGTACTGTTGCTGATCGCGAAGTACGAGTAGACTTTCCAAAGGATGACCGAATCCAGTATGTGTTTGCAGAAGTAGAAAAGATTGATGCAGAACATAAGCAAATCGTTTTTCAAGATCGTAGTGAAGTAGTTTCATATGATTATTTAGTTGTCGCACTGGGATGTGAAGATAATTATCACGGTATTGAAGGGGCAGATATTTATACAGAAAGTGTGCAATCTTTTGCTGGATCACGAAGAGCGGGTCTTGCAGTAGGAAACCTAAAAGCCTATGGTAAAGTAACGATTGTTGGTGCGGGCTTAAGTGGTATTGAAGTAGCTTCTGAAATACGTGAAAGCAGAGAAGACCTTAACATTCGTCTTCTAGATCGCGGCGGCTCTGTTCTTAGAGCGTTCGATCCAAGGATTCAAGGATATGTGGCAGACTGGTTTAATAAAAACGATGTCGAGGTACTGCATCATGCCAATGTGGAATACGTAGAAAAAGACGGTGTTTGTAATAACGGTGTCTGTTATGTGAATGATGTAACGATTTGGACTGCTGGGGTACGCCCGAACAAGGTTGTCCGAGAATTACCTTTCCAAAAGGACCAGCATGAAAAAATCGTCGTTAATGACTTCTTCCAGGTACCGGAGCAACCAAACGTATATGTTATCGGTGATTGTGCATCTTCCATACACTCACCAAGTGCACAGCTAGCTGGTATTCAAGGCGAACAAACAGCAGCCGTATTAAATTGTGTCTTGAAAAATAAAGAACCGAAAAAACCAAAAGATATTCGCTTAAAAGGAACATTAGGATCATTAGGTAAAAGTGATGGATTTGGTAATATGATGAAGCAGCCAATGACTGGTATTGTTCCTCGATTAGTAAAATCTGGCGTATTATGGTTGAATAAACGTCACTAGAACTAGCTTGAAGAAAAAATTTCATCTATCCATCTTACCTGCTACCGGAAATATACGTACAATCCAACCTATATTTCCGGAGCTGGTGATCCATTATTCCGCTTTACATACATTATGTGCTAACCTTAAGAGATATGGTATTTCCCCATTAAGAGAAAGACGATACCTATATCGATTTCGCCCCTTCCATTACCCATTTTTATTATTTTCCTTACTTTGATCCCTTATCATTAGTGTTAATGGTTTGTCATTCCCTGTTAAATACTGATACAAAACAGATGATGTAAGCTGATAGCTTTCCTCTATCTTTTCTACCACAAAACTGGTTCGTTCGAACAATATCGATCGTAAGGTACTTAATTGGCGGTAAGACTTCTCCATTAATGCTTCTTGGTTTTCTAACTGACCAATTACTTTATCTTGCTTATCTTGCTGCTTGGTTACTTGCTCCGCCATCACTTGCTGCTGCTCACTAATCGCATCCATTTTATGAGTGAATTGTTGATTTGCTTCGTAGAACTTCACCAGCTGCTCTATCATAGCTTCATTGGATTGATGAATCCGATTAATCTCCTTTAAAATATCTTCATTAATAGTACTGTTCTTCTCCACAATACGATGAAGTTCCTGACTGTTACGCTCTAACATCATGATCCACTCCCTCGTCTGTTTTTCAAATACTTGATGCTGCTTATCCTTTTCCTTCAAGTCTTTAAGATCCTCTGACACTTCTCCCCATCGTTTCTCCTCAAGTAACCAGTGACTTTGGAAGGATCGACGTATGTCTCTCATCGCTTTCTGAAAGGAATTATTCCTTTCCTCTTGCTCAGCCAGTAGTTCCTTTACATAATCGCTTTTATAATAAGACTGATTCGGTTCTTCTATTTGGTTACTATTCTTAAATAAATTCGGATGTGTTTGTGTATTCATGAAAAGACTCACAATGCCCTCTCCCTTACTATTCCATTTCCACTACTTTATCCTATGCGCATACGGAAAAACACGGGACAAAAAACTAATTAAAACAATTGAGAATGCGGTAGGTAATACGTTGCTATAGCAGAATTTAGATATAAAAGGCATTCACTAAATTATTAGCGAATGCCTTTACCCATTAATCTTTTCGGTTTAAGTACTCGTCTGGCTGGTCTCCGCCATGGGCAGAGCTATTTTTGTACTGACTCTTCCTCCCGTTACGGTGCTCGCCATGATTTCTGTTTTCCTTGAACATATTATTGAACTCCTTTTCCTTATTGACCATCATTTCGCCTCCCTTCCCGTATGAAAATTAGTGTTAGGATTAGTGGATAAACTTATACACATATCAAAATAAGCTTTAGAACTGCTATTTAATGGTGCATTAATCATTCTCCTCTACTCAAAACAGTAATAAATACCAAATTCTCAACATGTTTGTCCCTAAAATTGCCTACTTATAATTAAATTTTAGAATATTTAAAATGCAAATATGGTAGACTACAACTAACAAGAAACTTTACGTTAAATGAAACATAATACGAAGTGATTGCGTCTTATAAGAGATTAGGAAGTTAGGAGGAATTAGAGTGGGCCACTCGAAAGCATTCCATCCGACGTACGATAATGAGGGCATTAAGGAACTGCAGTCCAATCCAACCCTTGCCATTGAAACAATTATGGATACGTACGGTGATGAAATAAAGCGCTTAGTATTTGCATATATGAAAAATTCAGCAGATACGGACGATGTGACACAGGAAGTATTTGTCACGATCTATCAAAAATTAAATACGTTTCAAGGGAACTCTTCCTTAAGAAGCTGGATATATTCCATTGCAATTAATAAATGTAAGGATCATTTAAGAAGCTGGCAATCAAGGAATAAACGCTTAAAGGAGAAGCTCATTTCTTCCTCACAATCAATGAAAACAGTAGAATTGACGCCAGAAGAAATGACACTCCAAAAGGATAACTCCAGCGAACTTTTTCAAAAAGTAATGGATCTACCCATTAAATACCGAGAAGTCATCATTCTTTTCTACTTTAAAGACCTTTCAACGAAAGAAATCGCAAAGGTGTTAGCTATGAATGAGGCTACTGTACGAACACGTCTTAATCGTGGCCGGATTAAATTAAAGGAATGCTTATCATCTGAAAAAGGTGGTGTCAGCCATGGATAAGCAATTTAAAGATCTAAAAAATGAATTTAACCAAATTCCCACATCGTTTACAGAGAACGATAAACAAGCGGTACGAAATAAAATAGCAGAGCTTACCAATGAGCCTATTCGAAAGTCTAAACCGGCCTTTCCAGTCTGGATTACTGCTTCAGCCATTACCGCTGTCGCACTATTATTGATTGTCGTTGTTCAAAATCAAATGGGTATGATGATAAGTAGCAATGATACGAATGGCGCACAGAATGAAATGGCTAGCTTCGATAGTGATGAATCAGAAGTAGAAGCAGGAATGGCAATGGAAGAATCGATGGAGGATCATGCATCTACGTTTGATCAGGAAGCGAGTAATAGGAATGAAGAAGCAGATTCTCTATTATTTAATCCCGACACAATTGAACCGGATATGTGGTTAGGAAATATGAAGGTGAAAGAGGTGGAGCATCAGGGCGAGGAAACTATCATCACATTTCGTAATCATGAAATCCAAATGATTTCTGGACAATTCACAAACGATGAACCATTAAGCTTTATCCCAGAAGGCCATTTACCTCCAAACTGGTTACCACTGGCTGATCGAGATGCACACGGTAATGTGAAATTTTACTTTACTAATGAAGAATTAGCTAACCAATATAAAGATAGTCAGAACCATTCCATTATCACATTAGAGGTATCCGAAGTGAGCTACCACTATTCACCAGATGGATCAGAAATTTATTTAACGATTATGGATGAATAAGGAATACTATCTTATTCTATTCAACGATTCGAGATTTCGGCGTGGGCAAGGATGCTTTTATGTCATCCAACGATTAAGATAAAAAAATCCGTAACCCGATTGAAAGGATTACGGATTTTCTTTTTTTGCCCTAGGTGTACTTTCAAACCCGATTTTTCGATGAGTACCATCACAGAATGGCTTTAACGCTGAGTGCCCACAACGACATAAGGAAAAACTCTTTTTCGTTTCAAAAACATTACCCTCAGCATCAACTAATTCCACATCACCAGTAACTCGGTATGAACCATTATCATTCACCTTGATGACAACCTTTTCACTCATGTGATCACTCCTTCTTGTGAAAGTTAAACTTTATTCCATAGGAACTCATAATACCTGTTTCATACGAGATAAACCTATACTAACAGCTTACGTTTCATCCATCAGAATATGATGGGTTATTGCACTAGTCAGCTTGTTTGACACGATTCTCCATGTGACCAATCTTGGAAATCTCCAAACGAACAATATCTCCGTCTTGTAAGAATTTAGGAGTTTCCATGCCAAAAGCTACCCCGTCTGGTGTACCAGTCATGATGATGTCTCCCGGATTTAAAGTAATCAGATGAGAGATAAATTCAATTAAATACGGAATATCAAAAATGAATTTCTCCGTGTTTGATGATTGACGTACTTCTCCATTGACATAGCATGTAATATCCAGTTTCCCAGGATCCCCTACTTCATCTGGAGTTACGATCCACGGACCAATTGGTGTACTTCTATCCACTGTCTTGCCTTGTAACCATTGAGGTGTACGTTTCTGTAAGTCCCTGGCTGACACATCATTTCCTATTGTATACCCTGCAATATAGTCAAGAGCATCTTCTCTTTTTACTTTAGCGGCCTCTTTTCCAATAACGACGGTTAACTCTACTTCATAATCTAGCTTATCTGTAAAAGAGGTTTTTTCGATTGCATCATCCGCTCCGATTAACGAATTGGCAAATTTCGCAAATAGTACTGGGTATTCCGGTATCTCACTTTTCATTTCTTGAGCATGCTCTACATAGTTTCGACCGACACAAATAATCTTCGATGGTTCTGAAATTACCGGTCCTAAATACACTTCCCTTCTCTCGTATCGCTTTACCTTCTCGAACCGATTATCCTTTGCATATCCATATGCTTCCTTTACCTTTTCGATAAGAGGTAGCCCTTGCTTAAAAAATATGGTTGGATCCGATGGTAATGACGTTTCCAGTTTGCTTTGTGATTCCTTCTGCTGGTACATTTCATAGACTTGTTGAGCATCCACTATATCGCCATTTTCCAGTACTATTCCTACACGTAAGGGAGTTTCCTCGTTTATTAATCGGTAACTAACTAGTTTCATTATTACACCTCATATCTAACTAAATATAGTTACATTGTATATTTTTCTAACAATTTTGTAAATTACCCCGCGTATCAGCCAAACTTGTACCTCCATCATGCGTTATTCTTTTTCCATTCATATTCCTCACGCAGCATGGAGTATACTACGGTATCATGGAACTTCACTCCATCATAGTCGGTGTCACGCAGAACGCCTTCTTTCGTAAACCCGAATTTTTCTAATAGCTTCCTAGAACCATCGTTTCTTGCAAAAATATCCCCTACAAGCCGATGAAGTCGAAGGGTGTCAAACACAAATGGTAGGAGAACTTTTATTATTTCTGTCATTACGCCTTTATTCTGATAATCCTCGCGAATAACGGCACCCATCTCTGCCTTCTGATGCCATAAGCTAAGTTTATGTAGTCGGAATTGCCCTACTAAGTCATTGTTCTTTTTATGGATAATTACCCATGGAATTTCCTGTTGTTTATCAAATTTCGCTAATGAGTCGATAATTCCTTGCCGCACCTCTTCCTCACTCTGAACTGGATGGGCAGTAATGTTTTTCATTGTCTCCTTATCACGTAAAAATGGAAATAAACGGCTAGCATCCTCTAGCTGAATTCCTCTAAGTATGTATCTTTCCGTCTCTAATGTTGGAATAGTGGTAAACCATTGATCATTGTTCATAGTTAGCCTCCATATGCTGTATTGTTTAGGATTATCTTATGGTTGTTCGTTACAATTTTCCGTTCAGCACGTTGTCTCATACCATAACATGATATACCTTAAACCAAAACAAAATAATTGCCCTAACAAGTAATAGGGCAATTATTTCTTTTCTTTGAAATTTACTCTTTATGGCTTACATGAAGAAATTTCTTTCGATGTTCTTGCTAGATTACGCCTCTACTCCTACACCATTTACTTGTTTCACGAACTCCTTCATCAACCCAGGCAAATCCGGCCAAGCATGACCAGAGATTAAATTCCCATCCACATGGTTTGGCTCACTAACATATGTTGAGCCTAACGCTTCTACTTCCGGCTTACACGCAATATAGGCCGTTAGCTCTCTTCCCTTCATATGCTCACGTACTGTCGTTAGTACCTGAGCAGCATGACAAACCGCTGCAATCGGCTTATCCGCTTCAAAAAAGTGTCTTACAATAGCTGGTACATGCTCATTCAGACGCATAAATTCCGGTGCACGACCTCCTGGAATAATCAACCCATCATATTCCTCTGGTTTAATTGCTTCAAAGCTCGCTGTCGCCTCGATTAAGTATCCTTCTTTCTCTGTGTATGTTTCCCAACCGATGAAGTCATGAACAACAGTATGCAACTTCTTTGGTGATGATGCAGCAATAGTCGTTTCAAACCCTTCCTCTAGGCAACGGAAATATGGATAGTAAATTTCTAACGCCTCTACTGCATCACCAGCAAGAATCAATACTTTCTTGGACATGATAATTCCTCCTCTTTTTTTGTTAATCAATCCTAAATACTATATTCTATCGGGACATCGATGAATCCTGCTAAAATCATTAAATTGATATAAAATTTAACAAATTCTATACAATTAAACATAATCTTAAAAGACCTTAGCTATCCATGGTTATCATAATCATTCAAGCTGTAGCCATTCTACGCACACTAGCTTCCTTTTAAAAAAATTGAAAATTTGTTCTGGAATTATTCAGAAAAAGATGCTATGCTTTATGTGAATAAAAAAATATTTTATTCATATATTCAAAAGAAAGGATCTAACGATATGCCAAAAGGGTTCAACAATCATGAAAAGAAGGTCATCAAGGAAGCGTTAATCGAACAAGGGAAACAACTATTTTCGATACATGGTCTACAAAAAACTAGTATTCAAGATATTACATCGAAAGTAGGTATTGCTGCTGGTAGCTTTTATAAATTCTATCAATCAAAAGAAGAACTTTATTTTGAGGTTCTCGAACAAGAAGAAGCGCAAATAAAGAATGAGCTATTACAGCTTGAACTCGGAGATAACCCTAAACAAACTGTTAAGATAACGCTTCTAAGAATGATTACTAGTATAGAAAAATCTACAATTATTCAGCAGCTGTACTTAGAGAACAATTTGGAGTACTTATTTAGAAAGCTACCACCGGAGAAACTAGAAAGTCACTTCGATAAAGACTCTGACTTTTCATCCATATTAATTCAAAAGTGGGAAAAACAAGGGTTACAGTTTACAGAATCACCAAAGATGATAGCTAGCATATTACGATCGTTGGTATTTCTTTCATTCCAAAAGGAAAAAATTGGTGAATTGGAATATCCAAAAACAATAGAGTTTCTCATTAACCATACAGTTAATGGACTTATAAAGGAGGAATAAGTCGTGCAAGCTGTGATTCAAACAGAGAGCCTTTCAAAAAACTATAGAGGATTTCAGGCTGTCAATCAGGTATCGCTTCAAGTAAACAGAGGAGAGATTTATGGATTTATTGGCTTAAACGGAGCAGGAAAAACAACCATGATAAGAATGATGCTTGGTATGATAAACCCTAGTGAAGGGGCTTGCTTTATTAATGGGAAACATGTAAATCTATCTAACTACCCTATTTGGCAGGATGTGGGCTATATAGTAGAAACTCCATATGCCTACCCGGAACTAACCGTTAAAGAAAACCTTAATATATTTCGTCGACTATATGGCATTCTGGACCCACAGTCCGTAACAAATATTTTGGAGCGGCTAAACTTGACAAGATACGCCAATAAAAAGGCCAAACACCTTTCCCTAGGAAATGCACAGCGTTTAGGCATTGCAAAGGCATTATTACATCACCCTCAAATATTAATAATGGATGAGCCTGTTAACGGACTTGATCCCGCTGGAATAGTAGAAATTAGAGAACTACTACAGGATTTAGCTCATAATCACGGAGTAACTATCTTTATTTCCAGCCATCTTCTTAGTGAAGTTGCTAGAACTGCGACAAAAATAGGGATTATTCATAATGGGAATTTACATCAAGAGCTATCATCTAAAGAACTACCACAATTATTGAATCAACGACTACATATTCAAACAAAAAACCTATCATCTACTGTGGATCTATTACTGCAACATGGGTATGATCCCCATGTATCGCAAGCAGGGACAATAGAATTGCATCAGCAAAAGGCAATCACCTCACCCGAACAAGTTGCCCAAATTCTAGTTCAAGGCGGTCATTTACTCACTAAATTATCGGTTGAACAAGAAGACCTAGAAAGCTATTTTCTGCGTATTATTCAAGAGAAAGGAGACCATTTACATGAATCCTGCATTAGGAGCAATTCAAACAGAGTTATTTAAATTACGCAAATCAAAAATGTTCTGGATAACCTTAGGAGCTTTTTCATTCGCACCCTTAATGGGAGGACTCTTTATGATTATCCTTAAGGATCCAATCCTTGCACAAAACAATGGTCTAATCGGAGCTAAAGCCAAGATCATAGGGGAAGCTAGCTGGCCATCTTACCTCAATTTACTATCACAAATATTAGCAATTGGAGGAATAGTCATATTCGGATTTGTAACAAGTTGGATATTTGGGAGGGAATATTCGGATAGAACAATAAAAGACCTAATTGCTCTTCCCTTCCCAAGAAGAACCATTATTCTAGCAAAGTTTTTCACTGCATTTGTAGCTAATATGGCATTGGCGTTATATATTATCGCATTTGGCATTATCCTAGGACTTATCATTATTCTACCTGATTGGTCTATTACAACTCTGGTAGAAGGTCTTTATACATTAATTGTCACAACACTTTTAACAGTTTTGTTAAGTACACCAGTAGCTTTATTTGCTTGTTTAGGTCGAGGGTACTTAGCTCCTTTGGGTTTTGTAATCTTAATGGTAGTCTTCTCACAAATCCTCGCTACAATAGGGTATGGGGCATACTTCCCATGGGCAATACCTGCTCTTTATAGTGGCATTGATGGTACAAGTGAAAGTATCGGTTTACTAAGCTTTACACTAGTAATATTGATTAGTATTATTGGATTAACCACTACTTTTATATGGTGGAGAATATCTGACCACAGATAGATCTTACTTGATTTTCTAGTATTAACAATCAATATTAGGTGCCCCTTAATCTGGGGCACCATCTATTAGCCATTTTGTAAAAGTTAACAAATCTTTAAACTTCATATCTGCTTCACTCTTCGTTTCTTCTCGAGTTCCAACCAACACTGTTTTGGTTCCAGCTCTCTTCCCAGCTTCAATATCCTGGTCACGATCGCCAACCATATAGCTCTTCCTTAAATTCACCCCATGTTTTTCTGCTAAATCAAGTAACATTTGAGCACCTGGTTTTCTGCATGCGCAGCTGGCTCGTGGCTTATGTGGACAATATGCAATATCATCAATTCTTGCTCCGAATGCTGCTAAATCATCACGCATTTTTTGGTGGACCTCCTCAAGCGCTGATTCCGTCATATATCCCAATCCAACACCACCTTGATTAGTGACCACAAACACTTTAAACCCCATATTATTTAATGACTTAACGGCTTCTCCAACCCCTTCTAGTAAATAAAAGTCACTAGCCTTATTAACAAATCTCACCCGATGGGACAATACCTCATTAATGACCCCATCTCTATCTAAAAAAACTGCCTCTTGCATGATATCACCTTCCAATATTATTATTAGTCAGTTTACCCATTTAACTACATTGACACCACCCGTAAAGAGAGATATGTTCAATATAATAATTAGTTTCATGGGAAAAGGAGTATTCTAAGATGTCTATTATAGAGAAATTAAAGTTATCAAAATATCATAACCTCGTAGTATTGAATAAACCTGAAGACTATATAATATTCGACAACTTTGCTACAGAATTGATAAAGAATCATGATGCCATTTTTATTTTTATTGAAACGATTGAGGAAATGGTAAAACACACAATCAAAGTTATCGAGGGTAATGAATTATTGCAGGAAAAGGGCTACCTCTTTTTCGCCTACCCTAAAAAAGGAAACAAACGATACGATACACATGTCCATCGCGATGAAATTTTCCCTGCGCTAAAGGTTGATGAAGATGGATATGTCTACGATAGTGATATTAAATTTGCTCGAATGGTTAGTATGGATGATGTATTTACCGTTGTAGGACTTAAGCGTGAAAAGAAAAAGGAGAAAAAAACGTCTCCCTCTAGTCAATCTGTAGCCGATTATGAGGTTAATGTTAAGGACGTGGAAGCAATGTTAATCGATCATCCAAGTGAATTTTCATTCTATCAGAGTCTAACCCCTGGTTATAGAAGAGACTGGGCACGATTCATCTTTTCTGCCAAACAGCAAAAAACCCGAGATAAACGAGTTGAACAAATGGTAGAGGTATTATCTCAAGGGTATAAGACGATTGATTTATTCCGTCAAAACAAGAAATAATCACAGCTTTAACTAGAAACACCTCCGAAATTAGAGTAAATCCCTAACTTTCGGGGGTGTTTTATAATGGATTAAATTGCACCAATTAGCATAGCCTATAAATGAAATTTGACACACAAAAGAAAATGTAGTAAATTAGCTAATGGCGAACAATTATTATTATCATACGATAAAATATTCGTATTTAGGAGTGCTAATTATGGAAAACGTATTTGATTACGAAGATATCCAGTTAATTCCCGCAAAATGTGTTGTAACTAGCCGTTCGGAATGTGATACATCTATTACATTCGGTGGTCGCAAATTTAAATTACCTGTAGTACCTGCTAATATGCAAACCATTATAGATGAAACGATTGCCTTGAAATTAGCTGAGGAAGGCTATTTCTATATCATGCATCGCTTCCAACCAGAGAAGCGTTTAGACTTCGTTAAGGATATGCAAGAACGCGGATTATACGCATCCATTAGTGTTGGCGTAAAAGAAGAGGAATATCGCTTTATTGAAGAATTAGCTACTAATAATTTAACACCAGAATATATTACAATCGATATTGCACATGGTCATTCCAACGCAGTAATCGAAATGATTCAACATATTAAAAAGACACTACCAGGAAGCTTTGTTATTGCTGGTAATGTCGGAACACCAGAAGCTGTAAGAGAATTAGAAAATGCTGGTGCTGACGCTACTAAGGTAGGAATTGGACCTGGTAAAGTATGTATAACAAAAATTAAAACTGGCTTTGGTACTGGCGGATGGCAATTAGCTGCACTTCGTTGGTGTGCAAAAGCAGCAAGTAAACCTATCATTGCTGACGGTGGCATTCGTACACACGGTGATATTGCGAAGTCTGTCCGTTTTGGCGCTAGCATGGTCATGATTGGTTCTCTATTTGCTGGGCACGAGGAATCACCTGGTGAGACTGTTGAGAGAGATGGCAAGCTATATAAGGAATACTTTGGTTCCGCTTCTGAATTCCAAAAGGGTGAAAGAAAGAATGTAGAAGGTAAGAAAATGCTAGTGGAGCATAGAGGCTCACTAAAGGATACACTCATTGAAATGGAGCAAGATCTTCAATCTTCTATTTCCTATGCTGGTGGCAAAACGCTCGATGCTATTCGTAATGTGGATTATGTAATCGTTAAAAACTCTATTTTTAATGGTGACAAAGTATACTAAAAAAAAACGAACACATTCTTGTCATTACAGAATGTGTTCGTTTTTCTATGCTGCCGAAAAGATATTGATACTTCCCCCTGTTACCCTCTTCTCCTCAACCAACCGAATTAAGGCACTGATACTTCCCCTCTGTTACCTTTTTATCCTCGCCCTACCGAATTAGGGCACTGATACTTCCCCTCTGTTACCTTTTTATCCTCACTCAACCGAATTAGGGCACTGACACTTTCCTCTGTTACCTTTTTCTCCTCGCTTAACCGAATTAGGGCATTGACACTTTCCTCTGTTACCTTTTTATCCTCGCTTAACCGAATTAGGGCATTGATACTACTCCTCTGTTACCTTTTTTGACTCGCTCAACCGAATTAGGGCACTGATACTTCCCCTCTGTTACCTTTTTCTCCTTGCCCAACTGAAAAAGGGCACTGATACTACTCCTCTGTTACCTTTTTTGACTCGCTCAACTGAAAATGGGCACTGATACTACTCCTCTGTTACCTTTTTATCCTTTCCCTACCGAATTAGGGCACTGATACTACTCCTCTGTTACCTTTTTATCCTCACCCTACCGAATTAGGGCACTGATACTACCCCTCTGTTACCTTTTTCTCCTCGCTCAACCAAATAAGGGCACTGACACTTTCCCTCTGTTACCTTTTTCTCCTCGCTCAACCGAATAAGGGCACTGACACTATCTCTCTGTTACCTTTTTCTCCTCGCCCTACCGAATTAAGGCACTGATACTACCCCTCTGTTACCTTTTTCTCCTCGCCCTACCGAATTAGGGCACTGATACTTCCCCTCTGTTACCTTTTTCTCCTCGCTCAACCGAATAAGGGCACTGACACTATCTCTCTGTTACCTTTTTCTCCTCGCCCTACCGAATTAAGGCACTGACACTTTCCCTCTGTTACCTTTTTCTCCTCGCCCAACCGAAATAGGGCACTGACACTTTCCCTCTGTTACCCTTTTCTCCTCACCCAACCGAAATAGGGCACCAACTGTCCGCCTCCATCCCATCCGCATAAAAATACCACAGCTAGAAACACTGTGGCAAAGCGGAATTTTTTTCTTATCTTTAAAAAAAAGGTGAGCACTGTTTAAAAGTGCTCACCCTATTTAATCTAGTCCACCATCTTTTGAAGTTGGTGTAGCTGGAATGTACGAACTGATCTTGGTAAGAAACGACGAATTTCATCTTCGTTATAGCCTACTTGAAGACGCTTCTCGTCAATAATAATCGGTCTTCTTAATAATCCTGGATTTTCTTGGATTAATTGATATAGCTCCTTCATTGGTAATTGCTCAATGTCTACATCAATCTCCTTGAAAACTTTTGACCGTTCTGAAATAATTTCCTCGGTACCGTCTTCAGTTAGGCGTAAAATCCCTTTTATTTCTTCGAATGTTAACGGTTCCGAAAAGATATTTCTTTCTTTGTATGGTATATTGTTTTCTTGAAACCATGCTTTTGCCTTTCTGCAGGATGTACAACTTGGTGTAACGTAAAGTGTTACCATGTAATTACTTCCTTTCTCTCTATAAGAGATTTAACAAAAACTCATCCACAGATGTATTTCCTATGGTTCAATCTTTGAAAGACTAGGCTTTGCCCATATAAAAAACTGATATAGTTATCCTTATAAATATCTTTAATTCAATATAATTTTATTACAGCTAATCTGCACTGTCAACCTTACTTTCTTTACTCAGTGATAATTAATATATTAATTATAACACAAGAAAAAGCCACATTGGAAAGTATGCCCAAAAAGGTTTGTAAATTATGCAGAATAAGTGTTTTATTTTATTTACTCATGTAAATTCATTTTTATTGGTCTCCATCCAAAGCCATTTCCCTCTACAGACATTCTTTCGGGACCCATCCTACTTCACGTATATTTCTTTACTAAAGCATAACCCTTTTCTACATGATTCTTTTATATTCCATTTCGTCATACACTAACCAATTACTACTATTACTTTATCATGAAAACCTTACCATTTGGATTCTTTCATTCCAATGCTACTTTTTTGTTACCTTCTACTTCCCAATATTATCCATAACCATTACAATACCAATAGGGACAAATTACTATCTAAGTTAAGCTGCTCCTAGGAGGAAATTATATGAAGCTTACAGCAAAAGAAATATGGTCCATACCGAATATTCTATCTTACATAAGACTGCTTTTAATTCCGATTTTCGTTTATATTTACATAACCGCAAACAGTACGTCCGATTATTACGTAGCAGCACTTATCATTTTATTATCAGGACTAACAGATATGTTCGATGGGCTCATCGCCCGGAAGTTTAATCAAATAACCGAACTCGGTAAAACAATAGATCCTATTGCAGACAAGTTAACGCAGGCAGCTATTGTTGGGTGCTTGATGTTTCGGTATGACTACATGTGGATACTAGTCTTATTACTAGTTGTGAAAGAATTGTTCATGGGTATAAACGGACTAATCCTTCTGAAAAAAGGTAAAAAGTTAGATGGGGCCATGTGGTTCGGAAAAGTTTCTACAGCTATATTTTACGCTGCAGCATTTATCCTTATTGCTTTTCCTGAAATCAGCCCACACTACGCCTCACTCCTGATGTTGATTACAGGAGTATTTCTAGCGTTATCGTTCATCTTATATATTCCGGAATTTTTAAAGCTATATCGGAACCCTTCTTAAGACCGCCCATTTAGGCGGTCTTTTTATAAGCTCTATTACATCACTGTTACTTTCCCTTTATGGCGCCCAATGGCATTTGTCCTTCTTTTATCCCCTCAACATCCCCCTTTCGACACATCGATGTCGACCGCTGTCCATTTTTAAGAATTATTGTAATCTTTCGACATTTAGAAGGGTTTTTGTTTTATTATGTGGAATAAGTATTGCTAAAGCATTAGCATGACGATGATGCTTTCCTTTCTTTTTATAGCTAATTTTACTCACCTAGTAATATCACAAGCAAAAATTCAATATGCTACTTAAAAAGGTCTAGAAAAGCAACTACCAAAGGGGGTTACTTGTGTGTCAGATGAAGTTCTAAAAATTGTAGACCTACATACACACTTCTTTACCGATCAAGGAGAAATTCCTGCTGTAGATGGTGTAAGTATTACTGTACATAAGGGAGAAGTAGTTGGCATTGTCGGTGAATCAGGCTGTGGAAAAAGTGTTACCTCTCTATCGATTATGCAATTGGTACCCAGTCCTCCCGGAAAAATCGTAGGAGGGTCTATCTATTTTAAAGATGAAGATCTTCTAAAAGCATCAAAGAAAAGAATCAAAGATATACGAGGTAATGAAATATCCATGATATTCCAAGAACCAATGACCTCGTTAGACCCATTATTCACAATTGGTAATCAGTTACGCGAGGCAATTCGAATCCATCAAAAGGTGTCTAAAAATAAAGCTAACCAAAAGTCGATTGAGATGCTTAAGCTAGTAGGAATACCACGTGCGGAAGAAGTCATGAACGAATATCCGCATCAATTATCCGGTGGTATGCGACAGCGGGTAATGATTGCCATCGCAATGTCTTGTGATCCAGAGATATTGATTGCCGATGAACCAACAACCGCATTAGATGTGACGATACAAGCCCAGATTCTAGACCTCATGAAGAAGTTAAATAAAGAGAAGGATACTGCTATTTTATTGATTACACATGACCTCGGTGTCGTAGCTGAAATCTGTGACCGAGTAGTGGTTATGTATTCTGGTCAAGTAGTAGAAGAAGGAACCACCCGAGAGATATTAAAAGATCCAACACATCCCTATACGAAAGGGCTAATCCGCTCCATTCCAAAACTCCATGAAAAAAATCAAAAACTATACTCCATCCCTGGTACGGTTCCAAAACCCAAGATGGGGATGAACGGCTGCAGGTTCAAAGATCGATGTGAATTCGCCTTTGAGCGTTGCAGTACAGAAACTCCCGAACTATTTTCCTTAGCTAACAATCGTTCCAGCCGGTGCTTTTTATTAAACGATGGAGAAAGGAAGGTAGTACATGATGCACAATCCGATATTAGAAGTTAATCATTTAAAGAAATACTTTGACATCCGTGGTGGGGTGCTTGGAAAAAAGGTGGGCGAGGTAAAGGCAGTAGATGATATTTCATTTACCGTTAACCCCGGAGAAATATTAGGAATCGTTGGAGAGTCCGGATGTGGTAAATCTACAACTGGAAAAAGCATACTCCGCCTGATTGAACCTACTGATGGAGAAGTAAAATTTGAAGGGCAGGACGTAACGAAGCTGAACGCCGAATCGATGAGAAAGCTACGCCGAGACATGCAAATCATTTTCCAAGATCCATATGCTTCTTTAAACCCGAGGCATACCGTAGAAAAGATTATTAGCGAGCCTCTCTTAGTTCATGGCATGAGCAAATTAGAACGCAAAGCTCGTGTGAAGGAATTGTTAGAGGTTGTTGGGCTCAGCAGCTATCACGCTTCCCGTTACCCACATCAATTCAGTGGGGGACAAAGACAGCGGATAGGTATTGCAAGAGCACTAGCGAATAACCCAAAACTCATTATCTGTGATGAGCCTGTGTCAGCACTTGATGTTTCCGTACAATCACAAATTCTAAACTTAATGGAAAACTTACGCAATCAATTTAACTTAACCTATGTCTTTATCGCCCATGATCTAAGTGTAGTTAAGCATATCAGTGACCGTGTAGGTGTTATGTATTTAGGTAGATTGGTAGAACTAACGGAAAAAGATAAACTCTACGATGAACCAAAACATCCATATACAAAAGCACTTCTATCCGCTGTACCAGTACCTGACCCGGATGTGGAAAAGGAAAGAATTATATTGCAAGGTGATGTTCCAAGTCCATCTAATCCACCTTCTGGCTGCGCATTTCACACCAGATGCCCGGTGGCGATGGAGATTTGCAAACAGGTAAGGCCTGAGTTTGAACCAGTTGAGGTTAATCATTTTGTTGCCTGTCATTTATACAATGAGACAGCGCAATGAAATATTACAATATTAAAATGTTAATAGGGGGAATTTATGTGAAGTTTAAGCAATCACTGTTTATCACACTATTTCTAGCTTTTCTTTTATTATTGGCTGCATGTAGTGGTGGTAATGAGCCAGAGGAAACAGACAATCCAGCAGATACTGACTCTACCGAAACAGATGATAAGGAAAACGATACCGAAGAAGCAGCAGCTGGTGGCGGGGATCAAGTTCTAATCTTTGCACGTGGTGGTGATTCAGAAAGTCTTGACCCTGGTAGTACGACAGATGGGGAATCCTCTAGGGTAACGAAGCAGGTATTAGAAGGTTTACTTGATTTTGATAAGGAATCTTTTGAGGTAGTTCCATCGTTAGCCCATGACTGGGAAGTTTCTGAAGACGGGTTAACCTATACCTTTTATTTAGAAGAAGGGGTAACATTCCATGACGGAACAGAGTTTAATGCGGAGGCCGTTAAGGTTAACTTTGAACGTTGGTCAGATCCAGATCACGATTATTCCTTTTCAGATGATGGCTACGTATACTCCATGTACGGAACGATGTTTGGCGGGTACAAAGGAGACGAGGGGCATGTCATTAAAGAAATTAACGTCATCAATGATCATGAAATTGAATTTGTCCTAAATCGACCTTTAGGATTCTTCTTACAGAATATGGCGATGTCCTACTTTGCTATTACATCACCAGCTGCTCTTGAGGAATTTGGTTCAAGAATTAATGAAAATCCGGTGGGTACTGGGCCTTTTAAATTTGTCAGCTGGAGTAAGGATGATTCCATAGTTTTAGAGAAATTTGAAGACTATCGTGTCGAGGGGCAGCCAAAATTAGACCGTGTCGTATTTACGGTTATTCCGGATAACGCGGCGCGACTTATCGCACTTCGTTCTGGAGAAATTGACATTATGGATGGATTAAATCCAGATGATGCTGCCGGTGTTGAAACAGATGAAAATCTAATTCTTCACGAACGTGCAGAGAATAACTTTGGTTATGTTGGCTTTAATGTTGAAAAGGAACCATTTACAAATAAAACACTACGTCAAGCAATCAGTTATGCTATCGACCGTCAAGCAATTGCAGACGCCTTGTATGCCGGGTATGCTGTACCAGCTAAGAACCCATTACCTCCAAGCTATATGGGGTATAACGATGAATTAGAAGGCTACCCATATGATGTCGACAAAGCGAAGGAGCTATTAGCCGAAGCTGGTTATGCAGATGGACTGGAAATCGAATTATGGACAATGCCTGTTGCTCGTCCATATATGCCAGATCCAGAAACTGTTGCGGTTATTATTCAAAGTAATTTAGCTGACATCGGTATTACGGCTAAGATTGTCAGAGAAGAATGGGCCCCATATCTTGAGAAAACAATGAACGGGGAACATCAAATGTATATGCTGGGATGGTCAGGTACGAATGGGGATCCTGATTATTTCTTAAGTAGCTTACTTCACGGTAGCAATGTTGGAACAAGTAACCGTGAATTCTATGCTAATCCAGAAGTGGATAAATTACTTGATGCAGCTAAAGTAGCTATAGACCAAGATGAACGTGCTGAGCTGTATAAACAGGCACAAGCCCTAATAGCAGAAGACGCCCCAATGGTTCCGTTAGTGCACTCTAGACCTGTATTAGCAACAACATCACAAGTAAAGAATTATGTACCACACCCATCAACAAGCGAATCCTTAGCAGAAGTCGAAATTGAGAATTAATGTAACAGAGATAAGGGTAGTAGCACTTTCTACTACCCTTCCCTTTTATAGACTCGGATTTCCCAAAAGACTGAGGTGAAAGAATGTTCTCCTATACCGTCCGTCGTTTACTAATGCTCATTCCCGTCTTAATCGGGATGACACTCATTACATTTTCTATTGTCCATCTAATACCAGGTAACCCTGCACAAGTCATCTTAGGAGAAACAGCAAGCGAAACAGCCATAAGGGACTTGGAAGAAAGCATGGGACTAAACGAACCATATGCCGTACAATATACCATTTATATATCTGATCTACTTCAGGGTGATTTAGGAACATCATTAAAAACAAAGACGCCTATCTCTGAGGAAATATGGCCTTATATTGCAGCTACATTTGAATTAACCTTATTTGCGATGGCGTTCGCAATCATTATCGGTGTGAATGCAGGAATTATTAGTGCATGGAAGCAAAATTCGTGGTTTGACTTTCTCGCCATGTTAGTTGCTCTAATTGGCGTATCGATTCCCGTGTTCTGGCTAGCATTAATGGAGCAATGGATTTTTGCTCAAGAACTAAGCTGGTTTCCTTCGAGCGGAAGACAAGATAATCGAGATCCAATGGAACCAATTACATATTTTTATGTACTGGATTCGATATTACATGGTGATTTTTCTAGGACCGTGACCATATTAAAGCACTTAGTATTACCAAGTATCGCCTTAGGAACCATTCCTATGGCCATTATCGCTAGGATGACTCGTTCCAGCATGCTAGAGGTCATGAAGTCAGATTACATTAGAACTGTACGAGCTAAAGGATCTGGCCAGTTCTTAATCATTTATAAGCATGCGCTTAAAAATGCCTTAATCCCTGTCCTAACCGTCATCGGCCTTCAAACTGGAGTTCTCTTAGGTGGCGCGATATTAACCGAAACGATATTTAGTTGGCCAGGTGTTGGACGTTATATCTACGAGGCTATTACGTATCGGGACTACCCGGTTATACAGTCCGGCATCTTAGTTATTGCATTTTTATTTGTGATCATTAATCTGGTTGTAGACCTACTCTATAAATTTATTGATCCAAGGATTAATTACTAAGGGGGGCGGGTCATGAAATTACAAGACAAGAATGAAACATCCACACAACATAATCATTTGAGCGATACCATTCAACCAGAACAAGAAGACATAAAAGCCATATCACCATGGAAGGATTCCTTACGTCAGCTGCGTAAAAATCATTTCGCAATAGCCGGTATGATCATTATTCTATTTTTCATTTTAATTGCTCTCTTTGCTCCTTTGATTACATCCTATCCATACGATAAGATTAATCCAGTTAACCGCCTACAACCGCCATCTGGTGAGCATTGGTTTGGTACTGATGATGTTGGGAGAGATATTTTTACTAGAATCGCTTATGGGGCACGGATATCCCTACAGGTTGGATTTTTCGCTGTTACAGGCGCTCTTCTTTTCGGTACGTTGCTTGGCGTTATTGCTGGGTATTATGGAAGATGGATTGACATGATCATTTCACGTATGTTTGATATTTTACTAGCCTTTCCTAGTATTCTCCTTGCCATTGCAATTGTAGCAATCTTAGGGGCATCACTACAAAATGCATTAATCGCTATTGCTATTGTTAATATCCCGATATTTGGTAGACTAATACGATCTAAAGTAATTAGTTTACGAGAAGAAGAATTTATTATGGCAGCAAGGGCCCAAGGGATGAAGAATGGAAGAATTATTTTTCATCACATACTACCAAATAGTGTTGCCCCGATAATCGTTCAAGCAACATTAAGCTTTGGTACCGCTATTTTAGAAGCAGCAGCACTTGGGTTCCTAGGGCTTGGCGCTCAGCCACCTGATCCAGAATGGGGAGCAATGCTAGCAAGCTCTCGTGACTTTATCCAATTAGCACCATGGACATTAATTTTCCCAGGTGTATCGATTATGTTAGTCGTATTAGGATTTAACCTTGTTGGAGATGGGTTAAGGGATGCACTTGATCCGAAGATGAAGAATTAGGAATTCATATAAAAGGGATTAGCTCCTTATATTGGGAGCTAATCCCTTTTATCCTAGCTAGTTATAAACATCTTGCGGAAGTTTATGATATCCCTTCTTACCAGCAAAATCATCAGTTTGAAGAATTTGTCTTTACCGCTGATAATCGTTTTTTAGCTGTTCTGATCTCAGGTGTAATGAGCCGATTTTTTTTTGCCTTTGCTAGACCAAATAATGGCATATTACCATACACCGATTCATAGCTTCCTTTTGGAACGGAATAGGTTTCATGATAGATACCGACCGCATCATTATCCCCGACCTTCTGATTAAATTCTCTCCAGGCAGCTAAATGTTTAGCACCCCTAGCATAGGCTAGTAAATCATCTGTTGACCGCCAATAGGAAATCATAATAGTTGTACGCAATCCATAGAAGCTTTCCATGGAAAGAAAGCCTAATTCGTCTTTATTCTCATATAACTCCCTGATCATGCCAGGCATAGCTTTAAACACAGGAAACCATTTACGAAATGCCCATCGTTTATTAATCCTCATTCCAATAATAAATACAACGACATCCTCATTATTTTCTGTTGTGTATCTACCCGGATATACTTTCTGCCCCATAATACTCCCCCTTAACTTAATTTATTTATTGTATCCTTACACCACATAATTTCAGCGGCCGTTATTTGCTTACCGTAATCTAGCGTAAACAGCCAATATTGTGCATCCGCCTTCTCTATAGAATGAATCTGAATTAATTCCTCTATTCCCTCATATGTGTGAAGTCGTGCTTGTAGAATTTCTTGATAATGCACTAAATACTCGATAGTAGTTTCCTTAGGTTGATGTCGACTAAAGAATAGCTTTAGGAGTACTTCATTCTTTGCCACTGGGATATTTTCTAATGGTGAGGAGAGCCATTGACGAAGTTCCTTCTCCCCTGCTTCGGTAAGTAAGTACTCTTTTATATCTGGTTTTCCATCCTGAGGTATATCTTGTACAGTTGCTAGCCCCTCCTCCACTATTTGCTTCAGCGTTGGATAAATTTGTCCGTAGCTTATTTTCCAAAAGTGATTCAAGCTCGTATCCATCATTTGCTTCATTTGATAACCTGTTCTACAGCCTGTTGTTAGTAAGCCTAATATTGCATATTTTGTATGATTTGTTTTCGCCATATTAACACCTATCTTCTTGATATATATCTTTATGATATATAATTTATCGTAATTTGCGAAAATTGGCAATAGGTTTTTTTATTTTTTTCATTAAATTCTCATCACTTCCGTTTACTTTTCACGCAATTGATTGTATATTACTTAGGGACACGAAATACCAGGAGAGGCGACATAACAATGGCGATATTCCTTAAAGAATGGTCTGAACAGCTAAAGACCTACAACCAAAATATTAAACTAGCAATATGGGCCAACATCTTCTCCCAAATCGGGATGGGTATGTTTATGGTCATTTATAATATTTATATCCAAGAGCTTGGACTTAGCCATGATGTTAATGGTCAAGTCATTGCATTAACTGCTCTAGCCACGGCTATTATTCTTGTTCCAGCTGGGATAATGAGTGATAAGCTAGGTAGAAAGCGAGTTATGGCATTTGGCGTGCTACTTACCGGACTAATTCTTATTTTACGTAGTTTAGTAGAACTGCAATCACTTCTATTAATAACAGGGTTTGCTACCGGGGTCTTCACAGCGTTCCTTCAGGTTTCTTCGATTCCCTGGCTCGCAGAGAACTCGAACCCAAAGCAACGTGTTCATCTCTTTAGTCTGCACGCTGCTATTATGACGGCGGCTAATGTCGTTGGCAGTTTACTTGGTGGTACGTTAACGGACTTCTTTTCACTGTTTACCAGTGATTTAAGTGCTATTCGTTTTACATTAATGATTGGGAGTATCTTTTATTTAGTAGCATTCTTCCCCATTATTAAAATGGTTGAGAAGCCGAAACCTAAAGTGGAGAAAGTTGATAGAGTACCATTTAGAGAGTTTTTAAAGGTAAATAAAACTGGTTTTAAGGTCATTGCTTTATTTGCAGTAGCACAGCTATTAATCGGGTTTGGTAGTGGGCTTGTCATTCCCTATTTAAACCTATATTTCGCTGACCGGTTTGCTGCATCTAATTCCATGATTGGACTAATCATTTCATTAGGTCAGGCCGCTACAGCGGTTGCCATGTTTATTGGTCCAGTTGTAGTAAAGAAGGTTGGAGAAGTTCGGGCCGTTGTTTATTTACAGCTTTCCTCTCTTCCGTTTCTATTGTTAACAGCCTATACGGAAAATCTACTCTTAGCTAGCCTTGGATTCTTATTCAGGCAGGCACTTATGAATGCTGGTAACCCGATTCAGTCATCACTTATGATGTCTAAAGTCGATGATTCTGTGAAGGGATTAGCGAACTCGATTAACCAAATGGTATTTCAACTTGGTTGGGCGTTTATGGGACCGGTATCTACTTCGATAGTGATGATGTACGGCTCCTATTGGGGGTATGCACATATCTTTACGATAACGGCAGGATTGTATCTAATTGGATCGGTTTACTTCTTTGTTGTATTTCGTCGATTGAAATCTACAGAAGAAGAATAGTTTGAGGAATAACGAAGAGAGATTGCCCTCAGTTATGGGCGATCTCCCTTATAGTCTAATCGTTATTTCTTCCTTACCTGATTGTCGTAATTCCACAATTGTTTCGCCTCGGTAATTTTGTGCTTCTTTGATTACTTGTTTGAGAAGTGGTTTGATCAATTGTTTATGAATAGGAGTCAATGTTGTGGAATGATTGTCATAGGAGTTATTGGTTCGTCTTATAATCCTTTTCCAAACCATATTCGTACAAATTATGTTGGTTCCAAGATGTAATACAAAGTAGGGTACTGGAATGGTAAATCCTCTATTCTTACTCGTTCTTATCGTTACTTTAATCATTCTCTTACTCTACGAATATAGCGACTTTATCGCCATCTCCTGATACGATATCGACGATTTGACCTTCTACTTCTTGATCAATTGCTTCTAAAATAAGATTAATATCTATATCCTTTACATATTTCTCTGCCTCTGGAATATTAGCTGCTATGCCGAGGCCAGCCTTCAATACTGCCTGACATAGTCTTATTGGCAAGTTAACATTAACGATATCACTTTCATTGGATTGAATTCTAACCTTTAACGTTTTATTGAGATAATTGGAAGACTTCCCTTTCTCTTCTTTATCCTTTAATACAGCTATTAACTCACCCGCTTTATCTGCATCAATCTTTCCTTCTTCCATCATCTTCAATATTTTTGAAATTTCTTCCTTCACTTTATTCTCCTCCTTATTCTTTTAACATTTTAATTGCTTCGTCAGGTGTAATTTCCCCTTTTTCCAGCATACCAAGAATTGCACGTTCATCTAGGACGGTCTTTTGTCTAGTTTCATATCCTAATGCTTGAATAATATCACTTAATTTTCCTCTAACAGTTGGATATGAAATTCCTAGCTCCTTTTCAACTTCTTTAATATTCCCTCTCGCAACAATAAAGGTTTCAATAAAGTCTAGCTGTTCCTTGGATAAAAGGTTAAATTTGGAAAGTGAAAAGTCATTTTCAATTGTCGTATGACAGTGGTTACATTGAAGTTTCGTTACGGTTAATGTATTGCTACAAACTGGACATTGCGTAATTAATGGATGTGTCATGATAATCCCTTTCCTTATTTTGATTTTATTATATACAATCCCAGCATTTTTGTAAACATTAAATGAATTATTTTAAGATTATTTATCATTTTGATTAATATTTTTAATCCGTGAGTTAATAATTTCAATTTACAATTCGCACACGCCTAACCATCGGGTAATTGATTCCTATGTCTAAAGAACTATAAATTCACATGAATTTAACATTGGCTTTACATTACGTTGGTATAATTTACTATATACTAGAATGCTAATGTGGAGGTTTTACATTGAACAGCTCTGATAAGAATAAAAGCCGAAACAAACGGGAAAGAAGCCTACGAAGTCGTATCCTAACGATATTCATTATTCTTTTAACCCTCACAGTCGTTGCAGTAGGTGTAAGTGCGTACACGATTTCGCGTACTACCACAATGGAAGCAATTGAAAATAGACTCGTACGTGAAGCCGAATTAATGGAGTATCTGGTGGACAATTTAAAATTTGTCTATCCTAGTGACGATCAATATGATTACTTCATGCAGCAGGTTAACATCAGTGTACGTGACCAGCAAACAAAGCTAACCAATGATGAAATCGTCTCCGATTATTTTTATACGATAGATGATGAACTCATTCCATTTAAAGTTAGTGATAACACCCTTCCGCCGATATCCGATTCCTTGCTAGAAACCATACTAAATGCAGAGGATGGTATCCTACATACTTCAATTGACGGACAGGACTTCACATTAAGTATTAAAGCGATTAGTAACCTTGAGGGAAAATATGTATTAGTCGTACCGACCGCTACCTATATGAAGCCAGTTAACCAACTCGCTATCATTATGATTAGTATTATTCTTATCGGTATTCTAATATCCTCATTCGTCATTACTATTTTTACCAATAAGATATCAAAGCCACTTTCCATCTTAAGAGAAAAAATGAAGAAAGTGAGAAATGGTGATTTACGAGAGGATTCCACTGAAATAAATACGAGCATCCCAGAAATATCCTCTTTAGATAAAAGCTACAATGCTATGATTAATCATATGCGTTCCATGCTCCATCAAATTAAAGATACAACCACTAACCTTGAACAAACTGGTACAGAGTTACAGCAATCGTCCGAAAATACACTTGCATCTAGTCAAGATTTAATCGATGCCATACAGACCGTAAAAGTAGGAGCAGAGCAAACCGCAAGTAGCTCAGAGGGAAGTTCTGAGTCCTTTAAAATTATGAAGGATAAAATTGAACAAATGATTGAAAGCATGGGAGAAATCTTTTCCAGTGCAAATCAAATGAATCACTCCGCACAACATGGTGAAAAGAATATGACAGAGTTAATTAACACGGTCAATACATTTAAGCAAGAGTTCGAACACTTAACTAAGACAATCCAACATGTCCAATCCTATTCAAAGTCCATTAATAAGCTAGTTGGGCTGATTCAAGGCATTGCAGAACAAACTAAATTACTATCTTTAAATGCGTCCATTGAGGCTGCCCGCGCAGGAGATGCTGGTAAAGGCTTCGCTGTAGTCGCAAATGAAGTGGGCAAACTCGCTGAACAATCGTCAAATGCTGCCGAACAGATCACCGAATCCATTTCTAACATGGAGCAGGTCACCGAGACCGCGACAAATGAATTTGAAAATATGTTAGTCAAGACAACCAATACACTAATCAAGTCTAACGAAGCCAAGTTTTCGATAGATGAAATGATGCAAGAAATATTTGAAGTAAGTACAGAGCTTCAAGGTGTTCAAGGGGAATTAAAGGAACTAGAGCAGCTATTACCGTCATTAGAAAAAGAAACATTTGGCTTCCTATCGGTGTCACAAGAGACACTGGCAAGCGCAGAAGAAATGCTTGCAAGTAGTGAAGGTCAAATAAAGCAGATGGAACATACACATGAGGTCGGATTAAAGCTTACCGACATATCGAAATCACTGACAGAAAGCACGAAGCAATTTACTATACAGTAGTGGGTAGTTAACTCTATCATAATCTTGATGAACTAAACTGCGGAATACATAATAAGAGGTTTTATCATGTATTCCGCATTATTTTTATGAAAAGACATTATCCTAAACGATTTACGACCTGAGGCTTTTACTTTATAAATATTAGAATACATACAAAAAGACCGGCACTTTGGCCGGTCTTTTCTATATTCATCAAAGGGGGAAGATGAAATTCATTATATAGTTTATCCAAAACGTCCAGAAATATAATCTTCTGTGCGATTATCTTTTGGTTTTGTAAAAATAGTATCTGTTTCGTCCATCTCTACTACTTCTCCATTTAAGAAAAAGGCAGTACGATCAGAAATACGGGCTGCTTGTTGCATATTATGCGTTACGATGATAATGGAGTAATCCTTTTTCAGCTCTTGAACAAGGTCCTCAATCTTTAATGTAGACTTTGGATCTAGCGCTGAGGTAGGCTCATCCATTAGGATAACATCTGGTTCGATTGCTAGTGTACGAGCTATACATAAACGTTGTTGCTGCCCACCGGAAAGTCCGTAAGCATTTTCCTTTAATCGATCCTTCACTTCATCCCAAATATAAGCACCACGAAGACTTTTCTCCACGATTTCATCTAGAATCTTTTTATTACGGATTCCATGAATTCTTGGACCATAGGCAATATTATCATAGATTGATTTTGGAAATGGATTTGGTTTTTGGAATACCATACCAACATGAGTTCTTAAATCTTCTACTTTGAATGACTTATCTAGAATACTTCTACCTTTGTAATTGATTTCACCTGTTGTGCGGACGGTTGGAACTAATTCCACCATACGATTTAATGTTTTTAAATAGGTCGATTTACCACAGCCAGATGGACCAATAATGGCTGTTACCTCTTTTTCATTAATAGTAAGATTAATATCTTTTAAAGCATGTGTCTCACCATACCAAAGGTTTAACTCCTTTGTGTCAAACACAACATTTTTATTCGCAAGACTAGGAGATAACACAACGGTTTCACTATTATTTAACATACTACTATTCTCCTTAACTGTTAAAAGACTCAAGACTATATCCTCCTTAACTTAGAAACGTTGTTGGAACTTATTTCGGATAAAGATTGCTGCCGAATTCAATACAAACAATAGCAGTAATAAAACGACTATAGTTGCTGCTGCTAAGTTTGCATATTCTGCTACCAAGGATGAATCTAATGTCCAATAGTAAATTTGCATTGGAAGTGCTGTGAACTTATCAAAGATTCCTCCTGGGAACGGTAAAATCAATGCAGGTATTCCAATTACAGTAAGTGGAGCGGTCTCTCCAATTGCACGGGAAAGCGCTAATATCGCACCCGTTAATATTCCAGGTAAGGCCGCTGGTAAGATTACATTCTTGATAGTTTGCCATTTGGTTGCACCCATTCCATATGATGCTTCACTTAAATAGCCTGGAACTGCACGAATTGCTTCTTGTGCTGCCACAATGACAATCGGTAAGATTAATAAAGATAGCGTTAATCCACCAGCTAACACGATATTACCCATCTCCATTGCACGTACAAAAATAGTTAATCCTAAGATTCCATAAACGATTGACGGTACACCGGCAAGGTTGGCAATATTTGTTTGAATGATAGATTGAAAGCGCCCTTTTCTTGCATATAGCTCCAAGTAAATAGCTGTTCCAATTCCTAAAATCAAGGTAACTGGTGCCACCACAGCCATCATCCAAACAGTACCAAGAATAGCTCCCATAATTCCTGCACGTTCTGCGTCTGTTGATAATTTACCCGTTAAAAAGTCCCAATCTATCCAACCAACACTATCCACTACCACGCGATATATTAAGATTGCTAATACCAATAGTCCAAAGAGTGTTGCTAATAGGAAAAGGCCTTTCAATAAATTATTCTTCAGGATTCTTGGACCCATTCGCTTTGATACTTTATCTGCATCCATATATTTCATCTTAATATTCCTCCCTAAACTTACGAGAGACGTATCTTGCAAGTAAATTCATAATGAGTGTAAAGACAAATAGTGTCATTGCTACTGCATAAAGGCTGTAGTAAACGGTAGTACCTGCAGCGGCTTCTCCACCAGAAACCTCCACTATATATGCCGTCATCGTCTGCATAGATTGGGTAATATCAAAGGTGAAGTTTTTCGAACTACCACTGGCGATTGTAACAATCATTGTCTCGCCAATAGCACGTGAAATACCAAGTACAAATGATGCAATAATTCCTGACAGTGCTGCTGGCATAACGACCTTAAATGTCGTTTCTAACTTTGTTGCCCCAAGTCCTAAGGCACCTTCGCGGATGGAATTAGGAACAGATGACATAGCATCTTCAGACAAAGAAGCAATCATCGGAATAATCATGATTCCCATTACAATACCTGGGCTTAATATATTTGTAGCCCCTACTTCCGGCCAAATGGAGCGGATTAGTGGTGTTACAAATGTGAAGGCAAAAAATCCGTATACAATGGTAGGAATCCCTGCTAGTATTTCTAGCATTGGCTTTAATACTCTTCTTACACGATCAGAGGCATATTCACTTAAATATATAGCAGCCATTAATCCGATAGGTCCTGCCACTAGCATGGCAATTAAGGAAGAAATAATAGTCCCATTAATAAGTGGTAACACACCAAATTCCGGATTTTGACTAATCGGTTTTAACACTGTTCCAGTAAAGAATTCCCAGATTGGAACCAACTTAAAAAATTCAATCGTCTCAGAGAGCAGTGTCAATACAATCCCAACCGTAGTCAAAACAGTAATAATCGCAAACAGGAATAACAGTATCGGAATAGCTCTTTCTGTTACTGCCGATAAGCTCTTGGACTGCTTGTTTTGCTCTATCATACGTTTTACATCTATCGCATCATCGCGCTTAAGCTTACTGTTTGCTGCCATCTCTTTGCAGCTCTCCTTCCAAATCTAAAAGTCACAATAAGATGAGAGCATATGGTGCCCTCATCTTATGGTATATATTTACAAGTTATCTAGATTAGTTAATATTCAATTATTGTAATTCTTTCAGCTGATCAACAAGTGCTTGTGCTTCCTCATCAGGAATTGGTGCAAATCCAGTTTTACCAGCTAATCTATTGTTGTTTTCCATTACATAGATAGCATAGTCTAGAACTTGTGCCTTTTCTTTAGCATTGTTAACGTTCAAATATGTGAATACTGGACGAGTGTAATCTGCATAGTCACCATCTTCTGCAATTGTATCTAGAGATGGAGCTACAGGGCCATCACCAAAATCAATTGACACAGCATTTAAATTATCTTTATTGCTGTCGTAGTAACCAAAGCCGAAGAATCCAATAGCATTTACATCTTCAGAAACTAGCGTTACTAGAGTTGAATATTCTTGTTGAAGATTAATATCACTTGCTAAATCTTGTTCTTCAAGGATTGTTTCATAGAAGAACTCATAAGTTCCGTGGTTTTCGTTCGGACCATATGTTTGAATTTTTTCATTTGGCCAGTCCGGATTTACATCAGACCAATTTACATACTCACCAGTAAAGATTGAAATTACTTGGTCAGGTGTTAATTCAGTAGCAAAGTCGTTTTCTGGGTTAACTACGATTGTTAAGCCATCAAGAGCAACTTTCATTTCTAATACTTCAATACCTAACTCTTCTGCTTTTGCTTTTTCTTCATCTTTAATGTAGCGAGATGCATCGTTAAAATCTGTACCATTCTCTTGTAAGAATTTTTCAAATCCTGCACTTGTTCCCGCACGGCTTACTTCAACAGAAACATTTGGTTGTTCGTTTGTCATATATTCAAGAGCAATTTCTGACATTAACGGATAAACTGTACCAGATCCGTCAATTACTACACTACCTTCTAACTCGTTTGAACCTTCATCGCCTTCTGATTCAGTATCAGTTCCGTTATCTGCGTTTTCTGCAGGTGTTTCTTCAGAACCTTTGTCGTCGTCAGAATTGTCTTCATCATTGTTATTCCCACAAGCTACTAGCATTACTGCTAATGCAGCCACAAATAGGAACATCAAGTACTTTTTGAATTTCATCTAAATTGTCCTCCCCAAAGTGCAATTTATATTTATTTAAGGGTTATCCCCTCTCACAGACTTAAGTATAAGAGACAAATATTAAGTGGATATGTTGTAAATGTAAATCGTTTGTAAATTCCTATCACTTAGAAATAGATTAAATTTTAAGTCTATTTTCCTATTTTTTAGTATTGCACCTTTTATTCAGTAGACAGCTATGAAAATATCATGCTAAACTTTTAAGTAAGGGAGAAAAGAGGGGAATAAAGATGAATCTGTGGATGAGAAAAATAGCCGTCGCATTAATCGCAATCGTAACATTTGGTTTATATACGCCTACTTATTTAATTGCGGACGAAGACAATAATGAAGTTGTTCGTCCAAAAGAGAATGATGGCAGTGCCATTCCTACTGAGATTCGCACGGAAATTGAAGAAGAAACAGATGTCATTAGCTCCTTAACGGAAAAGGCTAAAGAACAAAGTTTTGTAAAATTTGGACCTAAAATTTCCCAAAAAGTAGAAGATGAATTCACGCAGATCATTTTACCTAAGATGGAACAAGCATTAGAGACTATTCTTGCAAATGAAGATGCATCCTATCTTTCCATTACAGAACAGCCATCACAAGGCTATGGAGAAAGAATTTTTAATGTATACAATGAATTAACTAAGGAAGATGTCGCGAAATTCCACGTAAGACGTGACAACAGACCACAAGATGGGTACTGGTTTAACTTCCACTACCACTTAAAAGATGATAATTTTGAAGCACATCATCTATTAGGTGAAATATATTGGGATAAAAACACTCCACCAAAGTGGATGTCATAAGGTAAAACCTCCTAGATGTAGGAGGTTTTTTATTTTACATCTTATGGCAACTCATACAAATTAGTCAGTTGTACATCCATCTCGTTCTGTGGATCATCAAGTGGAAATATTCGTGCTGTATTATTTTCATTGACCTGCTGAATATACACCTGTTGGCCGTTATACCACACACGCTTCATATCTGGTGATTGTGCAATATCAGCTGCTCTCATCCGGTGCATCTTAATCCACCTCCAGTATAATAGGACCAGATTCGTTTAGTCCCGCCAGATCAACCTCTTGCTCATGATGAAGCGCATCAAGTGGAAAAACTTTCGCTTTATCATGATTCACTTCCTGAATATAAACGGGAATGCCATGATAATTCACATTTACAAATACATCAGATTGAATAATTTTTTCTGCTCGCTCATTATCCAACTGCCTCTCCTCCTATAGCTCCTTTGTCATTTATTTTTAACGTTTAAAACATGTACTATTCGAGGATTTATTGGGTTGATTTGATACATTTTTCCAGTTCCGTATATACCGAAAAATTATATAAAGCTTTGGAGCCACTTTCTCTTGATCTATATCAGAGTTAACACGTATTTACATGAAAGAATCAGCACATAATAAATAGACGAGCGCTATTCCCAAAATAGAAATCCGCTCGTCCGAAATGATGATAGATAATAATTCCATTGCTACTAAATTAAGCGACCATTAATGACTACTATATACTCTTTTACGCTAAAACGGCCAATTGCTTTTCATCAATAGCTTCTTCATAACCTTTTAATAGTGCTTCAAATATACTATCCCACGTTTGCGTTAATGCATACTCTCTGCCATTCAAACCCATTTCTCTTCTTTTTTTCCTGTCTAGTAACAGCTCTGTAATAGCCTTAGCAAATCCCTCTATATCTTTTTCTTCACATAACATGCCTGTTCTCTGATGCTTGACAATCGTCCGAACACCACCCGCATTAGCCACAATTGCTGGCGTCCCACTAGCTATCGCTTCTAGCACAACATTACCAAATGTTTCAGTTGGTGAAGGAAAAACAAACAAATCACTGGCAGCATAAACATGAGCAAGCACCTGACCAGATAAAAATCCGGTAAACGTCATCTTCTCAGGGGACTTTTTTCTTAATTCCTCTTGGTTCGGGCCATCACCTACTACTAGCCAGTGCACATCCTCTCTTACTCGTTCAGGTAATGAATTATATATTTCCGGAAGAAGCATAACATCCTTCTCTGGTGCAATCCTACCGACATATAAAAGGACATGCTTCTCTTTAATACCATATTTCCTTCGCATAGCTTCCCGGTCAAAATTAGGATGAAATGTAGAACAATCAATGCCTCTTGCCCAAATATCTAAATTCATAAAGCCGTGTTTTTTTAGGTTTTCCATCGTATCAACAGATGGTACATAAATTTTACGCATTGGTCGATGAAACCAGCGCATATAACGCCATAAAACCTTCGTTAAAAACTGCAAATCGTAATATTCCAGGTACTTATCAAAATCAGTATGATAGGATCCCACTAGAGGGATATTTAACTTTTTGGCGTAATGTAAGCCACATAACCCAACATTAAAAGGTGTGGCAACATGAATAATATCGGGTTTGAATTGGATAAGTTCTTCACGCACATGAAGCATATTCGGGAACGCAAATCGACATTCAGGATAAAGAAAAAGCGGGAGGCTTTTAAATCGATAAATATCACTAGAATACATACTTTGACTCGCACTTTTGGGGGCAAACACCTTATATTCCAGCCCTTTGTCACTTAAAAAGTCAGTAAACCGTTTTAATGTCTTTGCCACACCGTTCACATCTGGTGCAAAAGTATCCGTAAAAATTGCGATTTTCATGCTTTATCCTCCCCATTTCTATAAAGTAGTTATACTCGTTACCAACAAGTTAAAACAGATCACTCCGGAACTTATGCCAAGTAAACTTCCTACTAGGACATCAGAAGGGTAATGTAAACCAAGGTATACACGTGATATAGCTACTAGAAAAGCTATTGGAATTAAAGCTATAGAAAAGAGCGGAAACAGTAGAATAAATGGAGTTATAATAGAAAATATTGCTGTTGTATGGCCTGATGGAAATGAACAGTCTGTTAAAGGATTTTCCAACACACGACTATTTTGAAGAACTAAATAAGGCCTTTTACGTGGACACAGCTTTTTCACAAGCGCAACCGGAATGTGACTAATTGTTAATGATAAAGCACTAGCAATAGCCGTCATTTGTTCAACACCTGATGTAAATAAGATCAGTAACAATACGGTTAAAATTGTGAACGTTGCACCACCCATATGGGTTATTTTACGAAATATAGTATTAAGACGCTTATAATCGAAGTACTGATTGATATAATGAAATGATTTACAATCTAATGCATACATTTGGGAAAAGTATTTCACCACCAATAACCCACCTTCAGAATTAATAAGTAATATAAACTAAGATTGCAGAAAGAGAAACAAATACCTTGATAAGTAACTTCATCGTCTCACTCCCATCAATTGAGTAACTTCACCTCAAGTGTAAAGTAGTAAGATTAAGTAATTGCTAACTAAAAATGAATTTTCCGTAAATTTTAACCCGGTGCTATACATGGTTCAGCTTCAAATTTTGAACAAACGGAACGCAAATAAAAACTAGCCAGTATCTCTACTAGCTAGTTATTAAGTCATTATTGTTCACTTGAAAACGTCTCTTTAACAACAATTGTTTGGGTGATTCGTGTTTTCTTGTGTTCTTTAAAGTCTGCTTCCTCGACGAGCCCTAGTTTAATCGCGGAGTCAAGCTTATCCGTATCAGGTACCTTTGTTTCTATAATAAATTCTTGTAAATTCAGCTCTTCTAACTTCTCAATCGTACCATTATCGTCATAACTGGTTGCCGTTCTAATTTGACGCTGCAATTTATAATTCCCTCGCTGTATCTCACCTTTTGTTTGTTTTCCATAGGATGCATCAAGTACGCCATGAAACTTTTTCTTTAAGCCATTCATCTCGTTTTCAATCTCTTTTTTCTTCTGGTTAAGATCATAATATCGTTTCATATCCTCTTCCGTAATCGTTAGTACCTCTTCCATCTTATAACCCCCTAACATAGACTTTTATTCATTTCTATGTCACGAAAGAGCGTATCATTCCAAATAGGACGAGCTTTTTATGCATATTTAGAGGGTCGTCAGAATATGAATGGTGGATAAATATATGGAGGTGTACCGATTTGGGGCCAAAAATAATTAAGAAAAAATCATTTCAACTGATTGGATATTGCCTACCAACTCAACTTAGCGACGAAGAGGAAAGAAAAGCAATTCAACATACCGTCTCACGCCTTCAATCTATTTCCGACAAAATACCAAATAAAGTACGTGATGATGTATACGTCATTCATATTTATCCTTTGATGGAGCAGTTTAATCCTTTTCTAAATAAGGAACGCCTCATCATAGGGTATGAGGTTCAGCATATGGATGAGGCGCCAGATGATACAACGCTTTACACCATGGAAGAAAATATGTATGTTAATTGTAAGCATACAGGTACGAAAACAGATGTTTATAAAACGTATGATTTCCTCTACAATAATTGGCTACAGCAGAATCGATTCATTCCATTAGGATATGATATGGAAGTTTGGAAAGGTCAAAATGATTCCAATGTTGATATTTGTGTAGCAATCAATAAAATTTCCTAGATTCATCATGCATAGTTAACCTCCACCTCCTTTGGAAATACTTATAAGTATACTTTAGACCTAGGATAAGCCTATCCATTATTTCATATATATTTAAAAATGAACAAAGGAGTGGGGAAATGAATCAAACAAAGCTTTGTAAGCGAATACTTCTAAGTTTTTTAGTAGTATGCATGGTAAGTACTCTCTTTGTAATACAAAATCAAACACCATCAGCTAATAATGAGACTACCGAAGAAGTATCTTTACCAGATAAACTAAATCAGATTTTGAGTAATCCAGCATTAGATGGAACGACAACAGGGGTAAGCATTCGAAATGCAGATTCGGGAGAGCTATTATTTTCTTACTACGGAGATCACCGCTTACACCCTGCATCTAATATGAAAATTCTTACCACCATTGCCGCACTAGAAACCCTTGGACCAGATTATCGATTTACAACAGAAGTATTAACAGACGGATCTATTAAAGGAGCCGTACTTCAAGGGAATCTTTACTTAAAGGGAAAAGGGGACCCTACCTTACTCAAACACGATTTAGATCAATTTGCTGCTGATTTAAAAGCGAAAGGAATCAAGAATATTAAGGGCAACCTAATCGGAGATGACACTTGGTATGATGATGTAAGACTATCTCAAGATCTGAACTGGTCTGATGAACCTTTCTATACAGGTGCACAAATATCCGCCCTGACATTATCTCCTAATGAAGATTATGATGCATCGACCGTAATTGTAGAGGTCTATCCTGCTGAAGAAGTAGATGGAAAGCCCATCGTAAAACTAACACCCCATACAGACTACGTCAACATCATCAACAATGCGAAAACGGTAAGTTCAGATCATAGTAGAGCTATCTCCATCGAACGAGAACACGGAACCAATAACATTGTCATTAATGGCGTCATTCCGATTGATGGATCCATGGCTAGGTCCTGGGTATCGGTTTGGGAGCCTACTGGTTATGCAGTCGATGTTTTCAAGAAAGCATTAGAAGAGAACGGGATTTCGTTCGTCGGGAATGCTCAAACGACAACTGGAACAACACCAGAGGATGCTACATTGCTTACATCAAAAGAGTCGATGACTTTAGAAGACTTACTAATTCCCTTTATGAAGCTAAGTAATAACGGCCATGGTGAAACCTTGACGAAGGAAATGGGTAAAGTAGTTCATAATGAAGGTAGTTGGGATAAAGGGCTTTCTGTCATGGAAGAGGTATTAATACAATATGGCCTTAACCCTGATACTATCCTTTTACGTGATGGGTCCGGTATGTCCCATAAAAACTTAATCCCTGCAAACGAGCTATCCCAATTACTTTATGCAGTGCAAGAGGAAGATTGGTATACATCCTTTGAACGGTCATTACCGGTTGCTGGTAATTCAGAACGATTCGTTGGTGGTACACTTCGTTATCGGATGACCGATGGACCAGCAACGAACAATGTCAAAGCAAAGACAGGTTCCTTAACAGGAGTGTCTAGTTTATCTGGCTATGTCACAGCGAAAGACGGCCAGAAATTAATATTCTCGATT
This sequence comes from Ornithinibacillus massiliensis, assembly GCF_018310345.1. GTDB lineage: Bacteria > Bacillota > Bacilli > Bacillales > Amphibacillaceae > Ornithinibacillus > Ornithinibacillus massiliensis. The sequence continues at coordinate 437,866 of NZ_JAGXBY010000001.1, read as the reverse complement.
ATGGTAAATAACTATTTAGGTTCCTCCAGTACTATAACAGCCATTGAGGATGCCATCGCAACCGAATTAGCAAATCACGAATAGGAATACCAAGCTACATATTATAGACTTCACTAAGTCTAATATGTAGCTTTTTTGTTCCTTTTTGGCCAATTTACTAAATTTAACAGTACCACTGTCGATATTAAAAGTAAGGGTATAGACATAGACAAAGATAGAGACAGAGACATACTAAACCGGGGGCGTAATTAGATGAAAAAAGGGATAACGAGACAACTTGGAGTAATTATTATTGGCGTATTTTTGATTTCCCTTATTATTACTTCTATATCAAACTATTGGGTAACCTATCAACATACGTATGAAGCTGCGGGAATTGAAGCAATAGGGTGTGCGAATATCACCACAGGTCTCATTAACACGAATGATGTGGAGGATATTCTGAATGGAAATAGTAATAAGGAAATCGATTTACAAGAATCCATCAATTGGACAGTCGATCATAAACATATTTTCGAAAACCAATATATTATTTCACTAGATGGAACCATTTTAGTCGCTGATAAACATTTTGAGAAACAAGGATTCCATGCTGGGGATAGCTTTTATCTAGATGAACAAGTAGTACAAACCATACTAGACACGAAGCAACCAGCATATTCTGAAATCTATCAAGCTGGAGGAATGAAACGATTAACTGGCTATGCACCAATCTTTAAAGACCATGACCCGAATAAAGAAATTATTGCCTTGAATGCTATTGATTTCAATGCGAGTATTGTTTCGGAGCGTACGTTAGACTCTGTAAAATCTAGTATTTTACTTGGTCTTATTCCATTGTTGATTGCGTGCATTTTCACGATTTTTATTATCGGTAGAAAAACAAAGCCGATCACTTCACTAATCGAATATGCTAAACAGATAGCTGCAGGTGATTTAACCGTTGAAAAGCTACGGGTGAAAAATAAAGATGAGATTGGGCTTTTAGCTGAAACATTGAACCAAATGGCTGACGACCTAAGACAAGTGATTATGGAATTTAATACTAGTGCAAAACATGTTGCGACTTCCGCTAAATCACTGGTAGGACATGTTGAACAAACAAATGAAGCTTCAGAAGAAATTGCAGCTACAATGGAAGAATTATCAGCTGGTGTCGATACACAAGTACAGACTATCGAAGAAACATCCGGCACCATCCAAGAAATGTCTAGTGGTATACAGCAAATCGCTACAAGCGCACATAATGTTTCTAATACTGCCCAAGAAGCTACAGAAAATGCAACTAGAGGGCAAGAGTCTATCTCTGTAGCCATTAAACAAATGAATGAAATTAAGCATACTGTAAATGGATTGTCTGAAGTTATTAAAGGTCTAGGAGAGCGCTCCAAGGAAATAAACCACATTATCGAGGTTATTACTGATATTGCCGAGCAAACAAATCTATTATCCTTAAATGCATCCATAGAGGCAGCAAGAGCAGGTGAACATGGACAAGGTTTTGCAGTTGTTGCAAATGAAGTGAAGAAATTAGCAGAGCAATCAGCCGACTCTTCATTACAGATCTCTCAATTAATTAATACGATACAAGTAGAGACGAGTACAGCCGTTAACACGATGAAAATGGCTTCTAATGAAGTGGAAACTGGTATAGGCGTTGTTACAGATGTAGGAAATTCATTCGAGCAAATGAACAGCTACATTCAAGACGTTAGCACAAAAATTCAGGATGTATCCCAAGCTGTACAACAAATGACAATTGGTGCTCAAGAAATAGTTGATTCCATGAACCATATTACGGAGATTTCAGAAGCAGCAGCAGTAAATTCCCAAGAGGTATCCGCAAAAACGGAAGAGCAAGTGGATCTGATGAAACAAGTCAATCAATCGATAGCTAATCTTTCCGATATTGCAGATGACTCCCAAATGACGATTAATAAATTTAAGATTTAATTTAGAGGTTGGGATATAGTATAAACACTTTATCCCCAACCTCTTTAACTGTAATTATAATTACTTTTTGTAACTAAATATCAAATTATTATTCTTTATAGTTGCAATCGATAAATAGACGTGATAAGATTATTAATGTTTAATTCAAATATATTGAATTAAAGATAAATAGTTTTCTATTATCGTTAATTCAACCTATAAACACAACTCAGAGGAGGAACTAATTATGTTAAAAATCGGTATTGTACTTGGTAGTGTTCGTGAAGGTCGTAACGGACAAGTAGTTGCAGACTGGACACTAGACTTCGCTAAAAATCGTAATGATGAAGGTGTAGAATATGAGTTAGTTGATCTAGCTGATTATGATCTAGCTTTCCTAGGCTCTAAAGCTGCACAAAAAGAAGAAGCTCAAGCTGCTGCAAAAGCTTGGTCTGAGAAAATGGCTTCTTTTGATGGTTACGTATTTATTGCACCTGAATACAACCATTCTGTTGGTGGTGCATTAAAGAACGCTCTTGATTACTTAAACCCTGAAGTAAACAATAAAGCTGCAGGATTTGTTGGATATGGTAGCCTTGGGGGTACTCGTGCCCATGAAAACCTACGTCTAATCTTAGGTGAGCTTCAAGTGGCTGACGTTCGTACAGCTGTTACATTCTCACTACTTTCTGACTTTGAAAACTTCTCTGTATTCAAACCAGCAGATTATCATGCAGACAATGCTAATGGCATGTTAGACCAAGTTATTGCTTGGAGCCGTGCATTAAAAACATTACGTTAAATGTTAATTTAACTAAAAGAGCCGTGGCGGTAAGTAAAATTATCAATCCACGGCTCTTTTTTATGTTTCTAGTTATTTTAATGACGTTTACTAGGTAAACGGTCGGAACGAGTACCCCCGCCTTGTCTTTTCCTGTTTAATTCATCTTTTCGCTTCCGTTCATTAAATTTGGCTACAAATGTGGATGTGTCTTCCATATCGACTCTCCTTTTTCCTATTTTTTATTTAGTATGCCCTAATTGGTAATAGCTTATGATAGGCTAATCACTTTACTGCTAATACATAAATTAACTATCCGCACTCTCCGTAATAGATTGATACTTGTTCCTATCGCCTATTACAACGAAAAGTCCCGAATCATGAGTTGATTCGGAACTTTATTATCTTACTACAAGAATAGATGGAATAAAGGCACATCTTATTCTACTTTCTTATTCACAATTAGTAGGGACGAGAATTACCCTTCCTCTACCTCAACGAAGTCATTTTTTACGATTTGGATTTGCTTTAATGTCCTTCCATCTACTTCTAATATTTTAAAAATAAGCTGATCTTTTTCTAAAATATCACCTTGCTTAGGAAATTGATTGAACTCTGTCAGTAAATAGCCGGATAATACGTCCTCTTCCTCAGGAATATCCGTATTGAAAATGGAGTTTAAGCGATGTAGCGTTATTTTACCATCACATATAATCTCTTTATCAGTAAGCTTCTCGATTAGCTTCTCACTTTCTAAGTCCATCTCATCCTCAATTTCCAGTCCTATCATCGCCTCGATAATATCTTCATGGGTTACGATACCTTCTGTTCCACCATATTCATCCAATACAATGGCTAGATGCTTTCTCTCTCTTGTCATTTGGCGAAATACCATTTCAATTGAATGGAACTCAAAGAATACCATTGGATTCATATCACAATAGGATTCTAACGTATTCCCCGGCTCTATCGACCAGGTTAATAAATATTTCGAATGGAATACACCAACAATATTATCTATTTCACCATCATACACTGGGTATCGTGTGAACTGATTTTCGATAACAATATCCCGTACTTCTTCATAAGTCGCATCAATCGGTACAGCGACAATATCTATACGAGGGGTTTTCATGACGTCCTTCACATTTAAGTCTTGGAAATCAAGCACACCTTTAATACGATAAGACTCTTCCTGTTTAAATGTACCTTCCGTTCCTGCAATATCAACCATCGCCCTTAACTCTTCCTTGGAAATGGAGACGTTGTCTTCATTCCCCTTAGACAATGACTTTATAATTAATCCGGTAAGGCTATTTAATAGAGTCGTGAATGGCTTGAACACGATGGTGAAAAAACGAATAACCGGATACACGATATATGCGATTCGGTCTGGGAATGTAGCAGCTACCGACTTTGGTATTACTTCTGAAAATATAATGATCGTAATCGTCAAAATAGCCGACGCTAAGCCCACATTAACTCCGTATTCTAATGCCACCATCGTTACTAAAGTAGGCAAAAGAATGTTAGCGATGTTATTCCCAATTAAAATCGTCGTAATAAATTCACTCGGTTTTGAAACTAAATTCAATAATTTCTCAGACTTTTTATCATTATTGCTTGCTTTTGTTTGTAGCTTCATTTTATTTGTTGCAGTAAGGGCAGTCTCACTCCCTGAAAAGAAAAAGGATACAAACAATAATACGATGATCGCAATGATCACTAGATCGTTCCCCCTTAAAAATTTACAATAACTATATATTATGGTTACTTATACTTTAATCTATTTAGAACAATGTTAGAAGAAAAGTGTCTATAGATTTTCTATAAACAATCGAATGACATCTGCTCCTCCTATAAATGTTCCGATTGAACTTCCAATGTTTGCAAAGATGACCACTAAAAGGACACGTGTTACTTTATTATTCCAAAATCCCTTTAAACTATGGACATCATTCGATAGATTTTCGAAATCCTGCACATTAGGTCTTTTAAAATATGCTTGGACAAATCCAGCAAACCAGCCTGCCGCTAGAAATGGCTCTAACGAGGTAATTGGAGCTGCAATAAATGCCGTGAGAACAGCGAGTGGATGCCCAAACGCAATTAGTGTTCCAAGTGCAGATAAGGAACCGTTCCACAGGATCCAGCTTACAATTTGCACCCATCCAGCTTGTTGATCTGTCATAAACGTAAGAACAATAAGCGTAATGATAAGTAATGGAATTGTCCATCCGATTATTTTGGGAATTTTCGATTTAGGAGGTAGCTGCGATAACGTTTTAAGGTCATGGTCCTGCTTGATTTGCTCCTTTATCCCAGGTACGTGTGCCGCACCTAGTACCGCAACAATTTTATCTCCTGGCGCTTCCTTAATCTTTTGAGCAAGATACTGGTCACGCTCATCTATGAGAGGCTTTTTTAATCTCGGAAAGCTCTCGGTAAATTCCTGTAGCATCGAATCGATCATATCCTGTGACTTCATCTTCTCCAGCTCTTCTTCCGATATGGTCTCTCTCGTAAAGATACTAGCAATGACTTGTGTTAAAAGCATCAGCTTTCCTTTTAACCCAATGCCACGCCAAATCCGTGAGAATGTCGTTTGGATATTTCGATCTGCTAATACAAGATTAGCATTTATCTCTTTTGCCGATTCAATACCTTGAATCATTTCTTGTCCAGGATTTATACCAAATTGGCTAGCCATCCGTTTTTGAAAAGAGGAAATAGCAAGGTTCATCAATAGTAGTGTTGTTTTTCTATCTTTAATAATTTGAAAAATATCTGTTTCTTTCCATTTATTCCCTTCTGTAATGGACTTATAACGTTGTTCGTCAAGTTCCACACAGACGGAATCTGGTTGTTCTAGTTCGATAACTTGTTTAACTTGTTCTGCGCTTGTTTTGGATACATGTGCTGTACCAATCAGAATAATCTCTTTTCCATTTATCTCTAAACGTGATATATTATCTTCTGACATAAAGTACCTTCCTTTATATATCTATATAAAATTAATAATAAACTAGTTTGCTAAAAATTTGAAATAAATTTATTGTGAACGAGAAAAAAGAGGTTGTGACAACCGTTTCAAGCAAAACATAATCCGCATCCTCGTTCGCACCACTTACTAGCTTCAGAAAAATACGATGTCTTCACTTTCAGCACCGGGAGGACAGTAATCTATTCAAGGAGATCTGTCTGTGACCCGCTAACTTCTACGTATATTCCTAAATAATATAGTGACTCTATCGGATTTTTACTAAAACATATAGTAAAGTCTCAACCTCTTCGTTCCATTTATTTATTATTTCACAATTTCTGTCATTGGAAGGTAATTCATTCTCCATTGAAGCCATTGACGTTCTCTAGTTTTTCTTGGTAAGAATTGTCTAATGTCATCGATATGGAATCCTACTTGAAGTCTCTTTTCATCTAACATGATAGGACTTCTAAGCAGTCTAGGATGTTTATGAATCAGAGTTAGTAATTCTTGAAGTGGAAGGGAATCAATATCCACATCGAGTTCTTTATAAACTTTAGATCGTGTTGAGATAATTTCTTCCGTTCCTTCTACCGTTCTGCTTAATATTTGCTGTAATTCTGGAACCGTTAATGGATCCTTTAATATATTTCGTTCAATATAATTAATATTATTTTTCCTAAACCATTCTTTTGCTTTTCTGGTTGATGAACATGCTGCACCATAAATCATGACAGTCATTTACCATTCCCCATTTCTACTATTTTTGAAAACTTTGTCTTACTTTTTAATGTGTTGTTTAAAGATTTCAATAAAATGCCTTGGAGATGATTTCAATGTATATGAAAATACACCACGAGTTGTATGTAAGTAAAGAAGGCCAGCTCCTTCACCTCCTATTTCTCGGTAAGAAATATCTAATACGTCCTTAATTGGAAACTCGCGATGTTTACTCTGGATTTTGTCCGTATATAGCTTCAGATAGCGTTTATGCTCCACATCAACTTGTGTTATACGGTCTACCTTTCGTTCAATCTTAAAATACTCTTGTTCCGCTAATAATGTCACGAAATCCCTCCAGGGTATATCATACTTACTACTCCATTAAACGATTTTCTTCTTCTAAAAACTTTATAAAATGATTCATCGCAAAGGCCGGCTGCTCCTTGACTCTGCGAATATAGCGATCCTTAACAGCACTTGCTATTACATCACTTTTATTGATACGCTTAATGATATAATCCTCACTCACTTTTAAAATTTCTTTCCTCTGATGCTTCGCTTCTTTTGATAGGGCAAAACCGAATGCTCCCATTACCGCATACAAAATAAGTGATACGGTTGTTCTCGTTTCCGGCATAACCACTAGCAAAAAGAATAAATTAATTAGCGAAAATACAATGAGAGGAAATGCCCAAAATGAATATTTCGATACTTTCTTGATGAAAGGAGAAATCGTTTCGTTTAATTTATCCACTTCTTTTTTTATAAAGCTCGGCATATCTGTTACAGGTAAGTTCATTAAAAATCCCACCTTTTCATTAATTTTGTCTTCCTCTAAAAATCATGATGTATTTTATAAGCTCTAAGACAGCAATCAAGGTACTTGCTACATACGTTAATGCAGCAGCGTTCAACACTTTACTAACGCCTCGTTCCTCTTGATTCGCAATCATACCTAATTCTATTAGTTTATTCTTAGCACGCCTTGAGGCATCAAATTCTACTGGTAATGTAACAATCTGAAATAGTACAGCTGCTGAGAATAGGATAATCCCAATTCCTATCAACATACTACCCTGGGTAAATATAAACCCAGCAATTAAAAGAAATGGTGCAAGCTGTGACCCTATATTTGCAAACGGGACAAGTTTATGTCGCAGTACTAACATCGAATAATGATTCGCATGTTGAATTGCGTGACCGACTTCATGTGCGGCAACAGAAAGGGATGCAATTGAATTCCCTCGATAAACCGGTTCCGATAATCGAATTACTTTAGCAGTTGGATCATAGTGATCGGAAAGTGTTCCTCGTTTAGAGAGTTCTATTCTTACATCAGAAAGCCCCTCACTGTCTAGTATTCTTCTCGCAACCTCTACACCTGTCATGTTAGAGGAGGCCTTTATTTTGGAACCCTTTTTAAAATTTCCTTGTACACTAGATTGCGCCCATAGCGCAAGCCCAAATGCAATGAGTATTAGAAAATCCATTGGATGAAATAAAAACACGACAATTCCCCCTAGATGTGTCTCTTTTTTCTATAAGACTTGCCAATATCATCCCAGATTTATACTTATTAGAATTGTTTTTCAATATATATACGAAATAAGTTTGTGTTTTGTTGCACAAATAAGAAAAAATTTATTTCTTCTGGGTGTATCATTAGTATAAAAAACAAATATGAACTGAATATGAACTAAAAAAAATTATTTAATCCTATAATTTCGATACACTTTCTCCGTTACCTTTTTCGGATGGTTTAACCTGATAAGGGTAATATAGCCTTTCTCTATTACCTTTTTATTCTCGTTCAGCTGGAAAAGGGCAGCGATAATCTCCATCTGTCACCTTTTCCAGCTTCTTCTGCCAAAAAAGGGCGCTGACACCTTCCCTCTGTTTACCTTTTCCTTCTCCTTCTGCTAAAAAAGGGCGCCGATAGCCTCCCTCTGTCACCTTTTCCAGCTTCTTCTACCAAAAAAGGGCAGCGATAGCCTCCCTCTGTTAGACTTTTACTCTCTTTCACCAAAACGATAACCTCCCGCTACTACAGTAGTTATACCTTGCATGCTCCATCGTTTAACTCCATCTTCTCTACACCTAAAAACAAGTACCACAGTGACAAATGCTTTTTCATTTGATATGATAATAGTGATTCATGACAAATGAATAGTAAAACTACTAGGGGCGCTCTAATGTGGGCTGAGAGGAATAGATTTTTCCGACCCTTATGGACCTGATCTGGTTAGTACCAGCGGAGGGAAGTAGTACGACAATTAGTCAATCTATTAATCTCAATCAATTAAGCTAGGTCCTTCTATGGGTCTGGCTTTTTTTGTGTCCCTTGCAGAAAGGAGGAACGATGAATAAAACTCGTCTCATTACAACGATGGCTGTCTTGATAGCTATTGGGACCGTTACTGCTCAGCTTATTTGGTTTCCAGCAGGGGTAGCACGAGCCTACCCTATGCAGCATGCAATAAATGTTCTTACAGGTGTCCTTCTTGGACCAGGTCCAGCAGTGATTGTCGCTTTTATGATTGGCCTGCTTCGTAATGTTCTCGGACTCGGTACCATACTCGCCTTTCCAGGTGGTATGATTGGTGCCTTTTTAGCTGGCTACTTATATAAAAGGTCAGGAAGAATAGGCTTGGCAGTTATCGGGGAAGGAGTCGGAAGTGGGGTAATCGGAGCATTGGCTTCCGTCCCTTTAGCCTACCTATTTATGGGAAATGCTACTGGCGCTTTTGCCTTTATGCCCGCGTTTCTTGTAAGTAGTTTACCAGGGGCTATACTCGGTTGGTTCGTTGTATCTCACATTACTAAGCTAGAAAATGTAGGCTCTATTCATTTGAAAAGGTAAATTAACTAAACACTGAAAACTACTAGGGGCGCTTTTGCTGAGATAAGGTATATCCTTTGTCCCTTAATAACCTGATCTAGGTAATGCTAGCGAAGGGAAGTAGTTGAGGCCGCATATATCCCTCACATATCTACGGTACTCTCCTAGTAGCTTTCACATTCTAAGGAGGAGTTTATCCATGTTATTCACAGAATCATTACGAGAAGAAAACAATGATATATTTCAACTTATTTTTGACCATCCCTTTGTTAAAGGAATTGGAGAGGGCGATATCTCAAAGGAAGCAATCGCTCATTATATTAAGGCAGACTTCGAGTACCTTAATGCATTCATGAAAATTTATGGGTTAGCTGCGTCTAAATCCTCTAGCAGGGATGATATACGATATTTCTTCAATAAAATGGAGTTTATATTAAAGGATGAGATTCATCCGCATCATAATTTTTGTGAGTACATTGGTGTTCCTTATGAGTCTCTCCAAGGACACCCACTACCACCGACTGCCGACCATTATATAAAACATATGCTGTACCATGCACATACCGGTTCTATGGGCGAAATATTAGGGGCCTTACTACCTTGCCCATGGACCTATTTAGAAATTGGCGACGAATTAATGAAGAGGTATCAGCCAACACCAGATCATCCTTTTTATCAATGGATTACCTTTTATAGTGATGCTCGTACGAGGAGTACCACAACAGAAATGCGTGAACGATTAGATAACCTTGCCAAAGAGGCGTCTCCTTCTGAAAAGAACCGCATACGTGATGCCTTTCGTAAAAGCTGTGAACTTGAATTAGCGTTTTGGGAAATGGCTTATACATGCGAAGAATGGCCATCAGGAAAGGTAGTGAAGCGGATATGACCCAAGTCCCATGTGCACTAACTATCGCAGGAACCGATCCAAGTGGGGGTGCAGGTATCCATGCTGATTTGAAAACATTTCAAGAACTGCAGAGCTATGGAATGTCCGTCATTACCTCGGTTGTTGCCCAAAACACAACTGGCGTGCAAGCGATCCACCATATTCCATTGGATATGATTGAACAACAGCTCGAATCTGTGATATCTGATATGCCTATTCACGCCTTTAAGACTGGTATGCTTGCTACTGTCGATATGATGAGAATCATTGCCAATCAAATTAGCAACCTCGATGCTCCTTATGTTATGGATCCTGTTATGGTTGCAACAAGTGGAGATACTCTAATTGAAAGCACTGCACGAGATTTTTTAAGAGAACAACTACTACCATTAACATCTGTCGTCACACCAAATATACCAGAGGCAGAATATTTAACTGGAGAGAAAATTACTTCTCTAGAAGACATGAAAAAAGCCGCTACAATTATTGTTCATGAGTTAGGTGCTAAAGCCGCATTAATAAAAGGTGGGCATTTACAAGAGGAAGCAATTGATTTTCTGCACGATGGAGAGCGTTTCTATTCCTTTGCTGTAGACCGAATACCTAGCAAAAACACGCATGGCACAGGGTGTACGTATTCGGCAGCCATTACTGCCTATTTAAGCAAAGGGGATTCCTTAGTTACTGCGGTTGAAAAAGCAAAACAATTTGTCACGCTAGCTATCAAGCACGCATCTAATCTAGGAGCTGGTATTGGTCCTACTAATCACTGGGGCATACGAGAGGAGAAAAGCCGCCATGAACATGCAAATAATTGATACTGTAAGAAAAAATACACCTTTAATTCACCATCTAACAAATCAAGTCGTAATGAATTTCACTGCCAATGGACTATTGTCATTTGGTGGGGCACCAATCATGGCAAAGGCTGAAGAAGAAGCCGCTGCAATGGCTACGCTTGCTGATGGTGTGTTATTGAATATCGGGACACTTTCTGCAAATGATTTACAGGCCATGATTGCTGCTGGAAAAGCAGCTAATCAAAAAGGGGTTCCCGTCGTACTTGATCCAGTTGGAGTAGCTGCAACTCCTTATCGTTCTAATGCAGTAAAACAACTATTGGAAGAAGTGCAGCCAACTGTTATTAAAGGAAACGCTGGGGAGCTTGCTCATCTAGTTAATGTCTCTTGGCAGACAAAAGGTGTCGATTCGTTTGGTGACGGAAACATAGAGGAAATAGCGAAAAAGGTTGCCAAAACATATCAGACAACGGCTGTACTAACTGGGAAACGCGATGTCATTAGTACAGAAGAATCGATTACCATAAATGAAACCGGGCACCCATTACTAGCGAAAGTAACCGGAGCAGGCTGCTTATTAGGTTCGATTATAGCTGCCTGTTTAACAACAGATGACTCTCCTTACGAGCAAGCAGAAACTGCAGTAGCCTTTTATGGATTAGCAGCGGAATACACTGCATCGCAAGAACAGGTGAAAGCATCTGGAACCTTCATTCCTCATTTTATTGATGCGTTATCGATGGATGTCACAGCGCTTAAAGGAGAATCACTGTAATGCCTACTATGAATAAACAGATCTTGCGAAAATATTTTATAATGGGTAGTCAAGATTGTACTAGAGACCCTGTAGAAATCCTAGAAATAGCAGCAGAAAGTGGTATTACGGCTTTTCAATATCGGGAAAAGGGGTACGGTTCGTTAAAAGGAAAGGAAAAGTTAGAGCTTGGGAAAAAATTAAGAGCAGTTTGCAAAAGATTTCATATCCCATTCTTTATCAATGACGATATAGAATTGGCAAATGCTCTAGATGTCGATGGAATACATGTTGGTCAAGATGATCAGCCTGTAGAGAAGGTTCGAGAAGAATTTCCGCATTTACTTATTGGCCTTTCGGTTTCTAATTGGAATGAACTAAATAATAGCCCTATTCATTTAGTGGATTATATTGGGGCTGGGCCAATATATCCTACTTCAACAAAAACAGATGCCAAAGCTGCAGTTGGTGTTGCATGGATTAAAGCGATACGTCATCAATATCCTGACCTTCCTATAGTTGGGATTGGCGGAATCCAGATAGACACTGCTGCCTATGTTATGGAGGCTGGCGCTGATGGAGTGGCCGTTATTTCTGCCATTACCCAAGCAGCTAACATTCCGTCTTCCGTAGAGAAACTATAGAGTATTATAACTGTAAAAGATGGTTCCATTCTAAACAGATGTTTGGAATGGAACCATTTCTTATGCCTTATTCTAATGACTTATTGGGATGTGTACGGTAAAAGTAGATCCTTTTCCTTCTTCACTCTTCACACTGATACTGAACTTATGGATGGATAAAATTTTCTTTACGATGGATAAGCCTAATCCATTCCCCTCTACCGACCGATTTCTTGAACGGTCCACCTTGTAAAAGCGAGCAAACAGATTCGGGATGGCTTCTTTTGGTATTCCAATACCATAATCTCTTACCCTAACCGTTATTTTGCCACCAATAATCTGTATAGCAATTTGGATTACGCCGTTTTCATCCGTATATTTAATCGCATTGGTAATCAAATTAAGCCACACTTGTTCCATTAAGTCTTTATCAGCAAAAATTTCCACCGGCTCTAAATCTAATTGGATATCAATATATTTCTTCGTCCATTGCGGTTCTGTCGTTAGTACCGAGTTTCGTATTTGCTCATCTAAGCGATAGGAAACAGGGTTATAAGGATGGTGCTCGGAATCTAAAGATGCAATTCGTAAGAGATTATCACTTAAGCGAGACATCCTTTCGATTTCTTGGTAAATAATCGTTAAATATTCTTTTTGATTTTCCTGTGGTACCACATCATCCATTATTGCTTTGGTGAACCCTTTTATAGATGTTAGTGGAGATTGGATTTCATGTGATACATTGCTTACAAAATCAGCTCGCATCGTATCGATTTTTTCTAGCTCTCCAGTCATGTGATTAAAGCTATCAATTAGCTCGCCAACCTCATCTTGATGCTTACCCCGCTTTTTATCTACTCGTACAGAAAAGTCACCCTTAGCAATTTGTCGAGCAGCAATGGTTAATTTACGAATTGGATTAACCAAATATCTCGAAGCTAGGAATATTAATAAACTTCCGACCAATAACACTAATAATAGCGATATAAAAATTCCCTGCTTCATATCCTCAAATTCATCTTCATAATCAATTCTGGTAATTAGTGCGTAGGGTTCTCCTGAAACATATATCGGAACACCGACAATCCTCGCAGACTTATTGTTCTTATCGAGTAATACTACTGGGTCATCAAAGGAATGCCTTAAAATTTCCTCTACGTCCTCCATACGAACCGGAATGGAGTATCCTTCTTCCTTCTTAAAAAAGATATCCTCCCCATTGGTAATTAAGACTTCAAATTCGATGTCATCAAATTTATCCATTAATTCTGGGATACTCTCTGGCCCAGTCATTTGAATAACTTCGGCTAGACCGATAGATATTTTGGACAATTCTTCTTTAAAGATGACTTCTTGATTTAAGGAATATGGTGTTAGCACATAGGACAGACAAATACTAACAATCACAACAGATATAAATGTACCAACGATCTTTAGATACAAGCTCCTAACCATGAATTGCCTCCAAACGATAGCCAAGACCTCTTACGGTGGTTATCGTGATATCTTGAAAGTGTTCTAGTTGCTCTCTTAACCGTTTAATATGAACATCAACGGTTCTTTCATCCCCCTCATAATCAAAGCCCCAGATTTTCTCAATTAATTGATTTCTAGTGAAAATCTTTCCTGGAGAACTAGCTAGGACCGCTAATAATTCGCATTCTTTTCTTTTTAAAGTAACCGTCTCTTCTTCCGTTTGAACGACTAATTTCTCTTTATCAATAAGGGTGTTCCCTACTTTAACAATATTTTCATTGGTTAGATTATAACGCTTTAATAAGGCTTCTATTCGCAGGATTAATTCGACTGGATCAAATGGCTTCACTAAGTAATCATCGGTTCCTGCACGAAAGCCTTTTACTTTATCCTGTGATTCTCCTTTTGCTGTCACCATCAGGATAGGAATGTCTAAATAAGAACGAATGTCTTCTGTAAGTTCATACCCATCCACCTTAGGCATCATAACATCGACAATAGCTAAGTCAATTTTATGCTTCCCTAACAAGTTAATGGCTTCTTCTCCATCCTCTGCTTCCACTACACCATAACTACTATTTTCCAAATATAATCGAATTAATTTTCGAATATGTGCATCGTCATCCACAACAAGAATCGTATTCATCTAGTATTCACTTCCTATAGTATTTACTATTTTTAGTTTAGCACCAGTAATAGGTACCGTAAATCTCCAACACGTTCAAAAAAAGCCAAATTCGTATCAATATTTTTCCATAGATGACTAATACTATGAGAAACATGAAAAAGGAGTGATATATTATGAAAGGAAACTTAGTTAAACTTTTGATTGGAATCCTAATACTGTTCGTGCTTGCTGCATGTAATACTGATAACGCCAATAATGAAAACCATGAAAATCCTAATATCTCTAGTATAAGCACCGATCAAACTAGTAGTGAGTATCCACATACACAACCAATCAAAACACAAGATGCAAAGTATGAGGCTCGCGAAGCACCACAACAAGATCAAAACTTACCAGATGGAGACCAAGTTCCGAATACAAACAATATAACAGCGAGAACTCCAGCTCCACAGGGACCACAACAACCACAAGACAGGCAAGAATTCCAGCAAGCACCGCAACAGAATCAACAGCCACAGCGTGGTCAAGAACAACGACAAGAGGGGCAACAAGCACCAGAGCAGCAAACAACGGAGAATCATGGGTTAAGTAAATTTGAAAGCGATGTTGTCGCTTTAACGAATAGAGAAAGAAGACAAGCTGGGTTAAATGCCTTAAAGATTGATACAAGTCTAAGTCAAGTTGCTCGTCAGAAGTCGACTGACATGCAGCAACAAAATTATTTCTCGCATACTAGTCCTACTTATGGCTCCCCGTTTGATATGATGCGTGACTTCGGTATTACGTATCGTTCTGCAGGTGAAAATATAGCCAAAGGTCAAACGTCACCAGAAGAAGTAGTCCAAGCATGGATGAACAGCCAAGGCCATCGCGAGAACATTTTAAACGCTAACTTTACCCACATCGGTGTTGGCTATGAACAGAATGGAAACCACTGGACACAGATGTTTATAACAAAATAGTTAAAAGGTGTCACGAACGTATCGTGGCACCTTTTTTTGATCTGATTTGTATTATTTCGTTTATCCCAAACTATTTCTTCCTAGCCTTGATTATAAACGTCGCTGGAATTAGCTTCGCCTTGTCGACCGAATACCACCGGTGATCATTACCTTCCGTTGCTACATTGGGTAATACGACATCATCGATTACTTTCTCTATTTCAAACCCAACCGTAACAAGTGAATTTATGTAAGTACTTAACTTTCGATGTGGTATGATTACCGTATTATTCCATGCTTCATTGTACTCGGGACCCTCTTGTAAGTAAGACTTATCTAGTATAAATGAATCGTCTACTCGTTTTATTCGGTCATGCATCGGATGCTCCCAGCTAAAAATGAATATTCCACCAGGCTTTAAATATCGATGGATATGTGTCAATGTTTTCTCTAATTCAACCGTCCACCCTAAAGCATAGATAGAATACGCTATATCAAAGTAATCCTGAGGTAGTCCGGGATTTTCTTCCATAGGGGATTCATATAACTTTACTAACGCTCGCTGTTCTTGGAGTAATTCTTGAGCAGTTTCAATTTGCTTCTTCGTTAGATCTAATCCCCATAACTCCTTAGCCCCATTATTCCCCATATACTGCAGAGAATGTCCGCTTCCACAGCCAATATCAAGCACTTTCTTATTGGCAACCTCTCCAAACAGATGTAAATCATTCTCGGTTGGTGCAAATGGGCCTAATTCCGGTAGTGCAGTTCGGCCAAAAAAACGCTCAGCCGATTGCTCCCAACCTGTTTTATTTAACTGTAATATTTCTTCCGTTTTCATACCCCTCATCTCCCTTTTTAATGCTTGTAGATAAAAGCATACCAAACTATAATAATTAAGAAAATAAAAATTTTTTCGAAACTAATTCTACTTTCCTTCGTAAGGACATTATCAAGCCTGATACAATCTTTGAAAAAAAGAAATGATACAATAAAGATAGGAAATCAATGCAAGGAGGAATAATCATGGATGGCTTCCATATAGGGGATATGATTTTTCAATTAGCCTTTATTGCTTTCATTATACTTACCTCGATGGTACTTATTATTTTTTTTCGTTCTTCCAGAAAGCGTAAGAAGCAACTAAATCAACTTGCAGAAAAAGTAGACGCACTTCAATCCAAATTAGAAAAATAGGTCATTATAACTATTCCTATCCTTATGACTATCGGATGATTACCAATTGCATTGTTTAGGCTACAATAAATATAAGCATGGTGAGTCGTTAGGGTGGGACCTTCACTTCCCTCTGGATCCATTTTATCGGTGAAAGGGGGGATGCCTTTGGATATCGTAATATCTATATTGATGTTACTCATCGCAGCGGGGTCTTTTTTGATATCGTTGCTGGAGTTTATAAGGCGGTTGATTGACGACAAGATTAACAATAAGTGAACCCCCACCCGTGACGGCTAAATCACTTTAGGGTGAGGGTTCTTTTGTTCATTTTTTCAATTGTTAGATGTTCAGAGGGAACTCCCCCCGAAACTTCTTAACCATGTGCGGGCCGGGGATGATCGGTAACATCCTCGGTTCATATTATGCTAATTTGGCTATTATTATACATCTTACCTCTTTATCTGTCTACAGCCCTCACCAACTATATCCCCCAATCATTTCATAAAAACATTTGTTCTCTCCATATTCATTTATCAGAATATTTATGATAAGCTAAATAAAAATACGAATAGGAGAACAAATATGATGTCATTAGAAAATACATTAACCAACTATTACAATAGCTGGAACGAAGGTTTCTCATCAAAGGATGACGCCAAAATAAGAAGCTATATGTCTGAACGATTTGTTGGTATTTTCGGCTATTCATCGATAGAAATGCCTGAAGAATATCATTACAACTACGATATTAAAGCTGTGTTAAATCAATACAATGACCAAACTAGAAAAGAATTTGAGATCATATCCACTATGGAAAGAAGAAACGGAGAGAACTATGTGATAGTTGGTCTAGAAACGAGCTACATAGACGGGACTCCCCATCGTGCACAATGTATGTATATCTGGGAGCGAGAGAATAAGGAATGGAAATTACTGCGAGAGTTTATCGAAATAGAACAGTAGGAGGAAAGGCATGAAATACATAGTAAGAATGATTATTATTACCTTCTTCATGGTACTTTTAGCCGCTTGTAATGAGAATTCTAATGAAGCAATGGTTACAATTAAAAAAAGTTCAAACGCTAACAATATGGAAGCCATTAAAGAACTACATTTAGGGACTTTATATGAATATGAGTATGAATGGAAACAAGCAAAAGAAACTTGGATTAAAATGTGGGCCGAAGCTTATCAAGACGGTGTAAAGGTAGAGCCTAATTTGGCAGAATTGAATTACGGACGAGAACCAAATGAAGATGTTGTTAAGGAACCACTTGGATTTGGCATCATCGAAACGGACGATGAAGCCTTTATCATGCTATATACTGGGAGTATTAAACAAGGCCCTCAGAAAATTACGTTAGAAAACTTCAAAAATGTTATGGCCAGTGCATGGGATGAAGCTTTTCAAGAAAAGTTAACGATGGAACTAGGCGAAACGAAAATCATCGGTGCTTATCGTGATACCTCAAATAATACATTACGAGCAGGGTACAACTTACAAGACGAACATGAGATTAAGCAGATGATCGAAACCTATGACACTGTAATATTGTTTAAGATGAAAGTAGTGGAAAAAATTGAATAAACTCACTCATGCTATTGCATTAAGAAAACAAGAGAAATATCGTGAATCCAATCAACTATTACTTGAAATATGGGAAGAAAATCGAAACGACCCAGAAATTAATTACCAATGTGCCTGGAGTTTTGATGTATTAGGAGAAGAATCTAAAGCTGTTCCTTATTACGAGAAAGCTATTGAGCTAGGCTTATCTGGAAAAAATTTAGAGGGCGCTTTGCTAGGCTTAGGAAGTACTTACCGTACACTAGGTAACTACTATCAATCAAAGCGAGTCTTTGAAAAAGGAAAGGAACTTTTTCCGAACAACCGAGCATTTGATGTGTTTTTTGCCATGACACTATACAACTTAAACCAACATGATCAGGCAATGGGGTATTTACTTACCTGCTTATTAGATACTACCACCAATACAGACATTAAAAATTATGAACAGGCAATCCGTTTTTATGCAGATAAGTTAGATCAAGTATGGACATGAAGGAAGGGGACTGGATGTATGATACCAGTTCCTTATTTCTTAATCCTTTTACCCCGCTTGATTACTTAGAAGAATCTCGGACGTTTACTTTTATATCTGCCAGAAAATATAGAATATACTTTTAGATAGGGAGTCCTGATGTGTTTGGATTAACGAGTTTTCGTTCTATTTGGTTAGGAAATGCTACTTCTGAGTTAGGTGGGGCATTGTTTACGGCGTGTAATTCTATAATAGTTTTTCAATTAACAGGATCTACTGCTGCACTGGGTTCGGTTTGGTTAATTTACTATATTACCTCCTTCTTTATGCAGCTATTTATTGGCCCCTATATAGACCGTTTTAGTCGTAAGTGGATTATGATTCATTGCCAGTTAATTCGAATGATACTAGCTACTCTACTTCTTGTTCTCCTGATAAATAATGCATTTACTATTACCTATATTTTTATCGTTCAGGTGATTGTTGGCTTAATTATGCCAATTTTTATCCCTGCTAATCAGGCTATACTTCCAACTGTCATGAAGCAGGAACAATTAGCTAGTGCTAACGCTTCTCTAGATAGCACCCGCCAAGTGGTGGTCATGGTAGGGCCACTTATTGCGGGGCTATTCGTAGACTATCTCGCGGTAGAATGGGTATTACTCATCATTGCTATCGCATTTGCAATAAGTACTTTACTATTACTGTTAGTGAAGGAAAACTATCAAAAATCAAGTGTACGAAAACCTTGGATCAAGGAATTCCAAGAAGGGCTTGCCTCTTACTTTGAACATAAATTAATCGTCTGGCTTGGTGTATTTTTCGGGTTTGTTCAGTTTGGAGTTGGTGTAACGATAGTCACAACGCTTCCTTATATTACATCCATTCTTGATCAACCTTACTCCGCATATGGAATATTTATGGCGGGTTTCCCAATTGGTTATACGATCGGAGCTATCATTAATCGCCGTTTTGTGAATGTAAAGGGGCTCGGAATTCTTTTTAGCGCTCTCTTTATTGGCGGATGTACCTATCTTGCTCTAGGCTTTACCCCTTGGTATGCACTGGCAGTCGGAACCGAATTAATTGCTGGAATCGTAATTGCAATCTTCAATATCTATAACATTACATTAATCCAACAGACCATTCCGAACCATCTGATGGGGAAGGTTACCTCTGTCAGATTACTGATTATGCGTACAATGGTGCCTTTAGGAATCTTGTTTGCAACCTTAATTTCTCCTTATGTAAGTATTCGTACCTTGTATTTGGTTATAGGTAGCATTATCTGCATAACGGCTATTATAGGTTACTTGTATTTAAACAAAAGAATCACAACACCTCTGGTGACCACTTTTGAGAAGCAGACTGCTGTAAAATAATATAGGGGGGTGTAATGTGAGCAAGGATGTGCCGGTCTCAACATTGCACTTTCCCCTTTTATTATTGACTAACACTATTATGGATTCAGAATAGGTATCCCTCCTCATGACTATAACTGTAATTTTCCAAATTATGGTACAATAATAAAGACAGATTCGCTTGGAGGTTAAAATGTCTATGAAAACGATACAGATTTCTACCGATATATTAAATATTTGGGACGAGAAGCTTTTACCAAACTTTGATTTACTCTTCTTTTCTAAGGATAGCGAATCACTTATTCCCCCATTAGGACCGGATATATTAGTTTTCACTCCAAAGGATTTTTTTCAAGACAGTAGCATTAATACCATTGATGTTATTAATAGCTATCAATTATGGGGGATTAAGAAAGAGCTTATTTCATATGTATGTGTGGTCCATCCTACTGTCTTACCAAGATTAGAAAAAGAGACCCTAACAGAGATTTTAACGATTCAGCGACATCTTAGTAGCGGGTTAGCTATTGAAAGAAGTACAGTAAGTCAGCTAGTAGAAGCTAGTCAGCATACAGAGATAAACCAATTAATGGATAGATATACTTTCGAAGAAGATTCGAAACAATGGTTTAGTATGCATCGCTCTCTATGGAATCATTTCGATCAGGAAACAAAATACGCATTTCTATCTTATTTTGCTCAACAGTTCATAGATGATGTTTCCATAGATGATAACAAATTAGCAAGGTTAAGAGAGCTATATCCACATCTTGCACCATACTTCAATTCGTTTGCTACTGTTAATGGAGCTAATTGTCTTGCAGCAACGCTTGCCGGAATTTCCGAGCAAGGGGCTGAAACAGATTGGATTATCTCACAATGGGTGTTTGAAAGCACGCTATTATTTGCACTAAAAACAAAGAAGTATAGTAAACAACCTTTTATTGAAAGAGAATTACAACCTCAAGATGTACTCCTTTGGAGAGATCATCACAATCATGTTATTCATGCCTGTTACCATTTGGAAGATGGATATTTCTTTAATAAGCATGGACAAACACTTTTCAATCCGTGGCAAATTAATACCATGGATAATCTTTACAAAACCTGGGGGCGTGAAGGAATGGAATTATATAGAAAGCAAATATAGTAATACTTAAGGAGGGAATTCACATGAGTAAAAAGCGTTACATTGCGTACTTTGTATCTGGTTTTATCATTGGAATTTTTATTTTACCCGCCTTTTTAGAGTGGTTAGGGTTCACTTATTCGTTTGCGGATGTATTAGAGCTTATTTTTGGTGAACCGAATTTGTTTAATCGAATCACCGTCGGATTATTGCTAGTTATTTTCTTAATTTGGATTGGTCGGGGTCTTTACAAAGGATATAAGAAGCTTACATAGTAGCTTTTGTGTTACAGAGAGGGAAATGAATGATTCCGTGAACAATGGAGAGATTAGTCAATTTCTGTTAATGGTTTCCTGTTAGTTAGAATTAGGCTCTAATTCATGGATTTCTTGAAATTATTTAAATAAAGTTGTGCCACATGGTACAACTTTTTTACTGTATGAAGTGAAATCACATGTATTATTTTTATATTTCCCCAAACCTAACAGAATGCTGTGTCGTCTATAATAGTAAGTGAGGTGAAAATACATGAATGGGCTCGAGCGTGCTTTTTCTATAGAAGATACTGTCGAAGATCGCGAACAAATAATTGATGACCTAATGCATCATCATGGTGACGACATCCTCCACCTTGTCTATACATATGTTAAAGACCGAACAATAGCCGAGGATTTAACACAAGAAATATTTATTAAATGCTATGAGAAGCTGGATCAATTCAAACAACAATCCTCTATCAAAACATGGGCCTTTCGAGTTGCCAGTAACCATTGCAAGGATTACTTAAGAAGCTGGCATTATAGGAAAGTGATTCTCAATGAGAAGGTCTTAGACTACATCCCCTCTAAATCAAAGCAAGTTGAAGATGTCGTCATTACGAAAAGCGAGGATAATCGTTTAGCAAATGCTGTGATGAGTATACCGGTTAAATACAGAGAGGTTGTTTTTCTTCATTACTACAAAGAGTTATCCTTAGCGGAGATTAGTACTATTACTGGCGTTAATATCAATACGTTAAAAACAAGATTGAAGCGAGCTAAAGAACTATTAAAGAAAAAAATGGAGGAGTTGTCATGATGAACAATCCTTTTCAAAATTTAAACAGAGCAATGAAGAACACGGTATTTAAGGACGTAACGTTTTCTAAAGAACAAAAAGAAGCGGTAAAAGAGGCGATTCGCGCTCAGCATCCTCAAACAGAGCTTTCATCATGGAAGGAAGAAACGGTTCATTCCATATTGCTGCTACTTCAACATGAACCAAAGAAGGGCTTTGATATTTCTAATCAATTGCTACAACATAATGAGCTTAGCTTTCAACAGAATGAAGGTCAATTATATACATTGTTACACTTACTTGAGAATAAGGAGCTCCTCGAATCCCATTGGGAAAAGGATCAAAAATACTATTCCTTATCGCTTAAAGGGAGAAAGTGGTTATCTAGATTCAGTCAAGGAAACGTGAAACACCGTCTAGCTCTTCATTCATTGGTTGAGGAGGTATCACAGTGAGCCACTCCCATTTTGAGGAATATTTAACGACGGTAACCTCTAAGGTGAAATCGAAAGAGGCTCGTGAATTGATAACGAAGGAGCTTCATTATCATCTAAATGAACTTAGTCAATCCTTCCAAATGAGAGGCTTCCCTGAAACAGAAGCGAACGAAAAGGCTATTCAAGAAATGGGGGACCCCTCTACGCTTGGTGAAAATCTAAATCGCCTCCATAAACCAAAAGTGGACTGGTTATTAGTCGGGATATTGTGTATTGTAGCCGCACTTAGTTTCCTCCCATTAATCGGTGGATTATATGACATATTAAGGGAACCTGTTTCTTATTTTGTAAAACTCCAAAGCTATTGGTTAAGCCTTGCTCTACTTGTCATAATCGCTTTAATTGTATTTGATTATCGTAGGCTACAAAATTATTGGGGCTATTTTTACTTAGCCGGAGTAGCTATCCTTATATATACCTATTTCGCAGGTTATGTACTAAATGATTCCATAAGCTGGATACGTTTCTTTACCTTTAGCATCGACCCAAGGCCACTAACTTTATTTCTATTCTTCTTAGCATGGGCCAGTATTACCAATCAGATTAATCGATTTAATACATTGTTCAAGCAGGCACTCCTGCTGGTTCTTTTCTGGGTCCCTATTTTGCTCTATTTAACGCTGCCAAACTATACGTTAAGTATCTTGTATGCTTTGTCCATATGTGTGATGCTCGCTTTTTCTCAAGGACTAAAGAGAATTGTCGTCAGAGTAGGTTCACTCCTATTTCTTAGCAGCGTTGTGCTCATTACGACAACCCTATTAACATTTCAGAATAGTACAGGAGCATTCCCTTTTTTACATCCAGATCTGGATTCTACTAGAGAGGGACATATTTATCAGATCCTAGGAAACATTTTCTCCCAAGCTGGGTGGTTCGGTAACGGATTGGATCATGATTCTCTCATCGTATCATTACCTGGAAACCATACAGACATGGCCTTCCCATATCTAGTCTATTCATTTGGCTGGCTATTCGGGGTTATCCTATGTGTATTGTTACTCATGCTTATCGCTCGAGTTTGGAAAAATGGCATAAAAACGAAAGAAAGCTTTGGCAGAATACTCATAACCGGTGGAGCAACCTTACTAACGATCCCAACGCTTTGGAATCTCCTGATGATGTTTGGCATTGTACCAATAATCGAATTCTCCTTACCATTTATTAGTTATGGAGGAAATATGTTATTGTTTAATGCTGCGATTCTAGGACTAGCCCTTAGTGTTTATCGGAGAAAAGAGATTATAGTAGCAACCGTTAGCAGTAATGGATGAATAACTAAAAGCCTGTATGCCTATCTCTTTAGAATTTAGGTATACAGGCTTTTTATTGCAGAGATTTCTTATAAATTTTCTGTAATAGTTGACGTGGTTA
Organism: Ornithinibacillus massiliensis; assembly: GCF_018310345.1. Lineage (GTDB taxonomy): Bacteria > Bacillota > Bacilli > Bacillales > Amphibacillaceae > Ornithinibacillus > Ornithinibacillus massiliensis. The sequence goes on along the minus strand of NZ_JAGXBY010000001.1, from coordinate 413,859 downwards.
TTCGTCAAATAAATAGGGAGGGGGAATAGTATGAAGGAGCACACCATAGAAGAATGGTTTCATAGCTATGAGAAAGATGTAACTAGTTTTTTAGTCTATTTTACAGGATCCTTGGATGTTGAAGATTATGTACAAGATACTTTTCTAATTGCTTTAAGGCAATTTTCAAGCTTTAATGCCAGTTCACACCCAAAAACATGGCTAATTTCTATAGCTAGAAATCAAGTAATAGATCGTTATCGAAGAAAAATGGTATGGGAAAGATTAAAACATGTTCTATCAACTGAATATACAAGCCAGAACGTTACTGAGATCCATTTCATGCAAAAACTAGAACATAATGAGTTGAACAGGGCAATTCAGCAATTATCCCCTGCTTATCGAGAAGTAGTCATCCTCAGGGGCATTATGGAACTCTCCTCAAAAGAAGCGAGTTTTATCTTACAATGTAGTCCAAACAAAGTAAATGTAATGTTCCATCGCTCGTTAAAGAAATTAAAAATGATATTGGAAAAGGAGGGCTTTAGTTATGAAGGATAACCAATCTATTCAGGAAGACCTATGTAACCTTCCAACACATTCCTTAAATAAGGAACAAAAACAACGAATTTTATTACATTTAAAAGCCGGGGTAAGACCCGTAACGAGAAAAGTAATACGATTACCAATTTTAGCTATGATAATTTCCATCGCCTTCTTTATGATTCTTGTTATTTACGAATTTAATGATAATAACTCCCTTCCTCAAACAGCACATTCCCCATTAGAACTTCATGCCATGGAAGGAAAAACCTTTATAATGCCTAGTTCTGGGCAAGAACTGATCGGGATTGAAGATAATGTAGCACTATTAAATGTGTTTGATCACTTTGTTGCCGAAGACACAAGAAGAGTTGCTAAATTAATGATCTTTTATTGGGGCAATCCATCTGAATTAATTGAAAAGAATTATCGAGTGGAGGCAATCAATTCCTATGGACAACAACTTACCCTATCAGAAGGCAGCCTAAATTCCCCACTTTATCAAGAGGATGCTCATACATTAACTAGCTTTTCGCCTTTTCCGACTGAAGGAACGTGGCAGCTATCCTTTTTAGTAGAAGATGAAATACACGGAGCTTTTACACTAGAGGTATTGCCGGCATTTCCAAAGACAGAACATTATACATTAATAGATTCACCACTAGAAATAGAAATTGGTCAAAAAACGGAAATATCCATTGAAAGTTCCTGGAAAGACAAAGAAGAAATTGAGGTGACCTTATTAGATGAAAACGGAATAGAAGTTGACTCAGATAATTTCTTGCAGAATGCAACAAATATTGATTCCGCAACTAATAATCCCATTTACCTCTATAGTGGCAGTCTATCGTTTCCAGAGAAAGGAACGTGGGTACTCGTTATTGATGGTGAGAAAACGGAAGTATTTGATAATTAGTAGAGACCCGAAAACAACTGGCATCCTAATCGAAAAGATTGTTATTAAGGACTTTTAGGGTATTCCTCTATGCCCTTTTCTTATAAGTTACCTAAATTCTATCCTCTTTTATATGTTCAACTTCGAGTAACAATGTTAAACTAACGAAAGTAAGAATGAAATCGTTTCACTTTATCTTTATCTCATTCGAAAATTAAAATAGGTAATCCTAATAACAGGAATAGATGTAACATAACATTTATGGACTATACGGGGAAGGAAATATATCAATGAGCATAATAACTGAGGATAGTAGGAATTTCATGAAAACCAATCCACATTCTACCTATATTTCATTATCTAGAGAAGAATGGTCTAGTCTATATACTAGCCCTCCTATTGACCTATCCCAAATTGAAATCAAGAACTTGCAAGGGATAGTAGGAACCTTAACCAAAGATGAAATTTATAGTGTGTATCTTCCACTTATACAATACTTATCTGTTCATATTCAGGCTACTAATCGCTTGCATAAGGCGAGAAATGATTTTTTTAAGATGGATACAAAGAAGCTACCATTTATAATTGGAGTTGCTGGTAGTGTCGCAGTTGGAAAAAGTACGACATCACGTATCATTCAATCCTTACTTTCCAACTTACCTGATCAACCAAAAGTAGATCTTGTGACGACAGATGGATTTTTATACTCTAATGCTGTTCTAAAGGAAAAAGGACTATCCGATCGAAAAGGGTTTCCAGAGAGTTATGACTTAAAAGCACTGCTTGATTTTCTAACGGAAATTAAATCAGGAAATCCATGTGTTCAGGCTCCTGTTTATTCTCACTTACACTATGACATCATATCGGACGAATACTATGATATTTGTCAGCCTGATATTGTGATTATAGAAGGAATTAATGTTTTGCAAACACCTAAACCGGTAGGGGATAGTATTCCGAGTAAGTTCGTATCCGATTTCTTTGATATATCCATTTATGTCGACGCAAATGAACATCATATACGTCAGTGGTATTTGGAAAGGTTTAAGCTGTTAAAGGAAACGGCCTTTACAAAACCGGAATCTTATTTCCACCGCTATGCAACCTTAACCGACACGGAAGCAGAGGAATTTGCAACAGATATTTGGAATCGAATTAACAAGGTTAATTTAGAAGAAAATATTCTACCAACCAAGTTTCGGGCTGACATTATTATGGAGAAGAATCAAAATCATCAGGTAGAGATGGTTAGAGTAAGAAAGATTTGATGTTGATTTAAGACCTAGAAAATGTTAAAGGCCCCATGAAATCGCTTTTTGTCCTACTGATTTCATGGGGTCTCTTTTCTAATTCGCCATTTTATTGGAGAAGGAGGGTTTTGTCCATGAATCGAAATAGTGAAAAACAGCATAACCTAGAGAATGAGCTAAAAGGTCTAAGCCAATTTTCCTTAACAGAAGAGGAATCCACAGAAGCATTTCAGACAATCATGAATAGAATTAGAATTAGTAAAACAAACAAGCAAGCAAATAGACGTCTATATGTAACCCGAGCTTTTGTTACCACTTCTACCTTATTCGTAATAACTATCATAGGGTGGTTTATATACAGTGGAATGAGTCCAGAACATGATTCATTCCGAAACGCATCCAACTCCAATCAACTGGACGGGATTGAATTAGAAATAACAGTAGATAAAAAACACTATTCCTTATATGAGGACCTTATCGCTAATGTCACCCTAACCAATCATACGAATAAAGAAAGAGTAATCTATGTACCTACTTCAGTTGAGGAAGAAGAGGGCATTGCGGCTGTCATGATAGAAAAACGAAACGAAACAGCAGTCCAATTCTTAGACCCAAAAACTAATCTTGACCTGCCAAATATTAATGGGCGCGTATTCGATGATTATGTCCAAGTAACATTAGGAGCAAATGAAACGATTGAACAGAAGTTTCAGTGGAATAAAGCATTATTTATCCAGGAAACAGAAGATATTGTGCCAGCTGACACAGGCGAATATATACTAAGCTCCTTTATTGTATTAGATTTACAAGACCAAACGGAATATGCTGAGCCTGAGAAGCAATTGATTACGAAGCTGACCCTTAATCTATATGATAAAGAAAAACCTCATGACTTATACACGGAAGAAGCATGTGTAGATACTGCTATCGTATGTGTTAATGCTAGGACAAAGAATAATGCTGTCAAGGTATCTATTGGAAGTAGTCAATTGGATAGTGAAGAAGGTCGCATGATAATGGGAGACCGTTTCGAGCATGATATAAACATGGAGACCCTTCTAATAGAGCCTAATGGTACTATTACATTAGAATTCATCTATAACTATCCTGAAAAGCTCACTATCTATCAACTAGATCATCATGAGCGAGGAGAGGGAAAAGAGCTTGAACTGCCCAGCTTTCAGGCACCGGCAAAGTCCGGATATTATACGTATGAAATAGATGGTGTCTACTCTAACGGCCATGCTATTCATTATTTGCAAATAAAAGTGAACTAAGTAAATTTGGCTGGTTTACGTTCTTTGAAATACAGAACGATAAACCAGCCAAACAATACATCATGATACTTCATTGGATCACAATGTTTATATAAATCTATTTCCATTAGGATTCATTCGTTAAGCCTTCATAAATTCGGTCCAAATTCCATTTCATCATCGCGTAGTAACTATCTCCCTCTTCGCCTTCTTCTGCTATAGAATCGGTGAAGACTTTGGAGAATATCTCAATTCCGGTTTCTTGAGATATAGTTTTCATAGGACGATCATCTACACTTGATTCGACAAACAAGGATTGTACTTCGGTATCCCGGAGCTTATCTACCAGATTTTTAATTTGATTTGGAGTCCCTTCTTCTTCCGTGTTTATTTCCCAAATATAGGCGGAAGGAATGTTATAAGCTTCTGAAAAATATTTAAAGCACCCTTCACTCGTTACAATCCATTTCTTATTTGCCGGAATAGAGTCGAATTTACCTTTTGCTTCCTCATCTAATTCCTTTAATCTATCCACATAATTCGCTAAGTTCTCCTGATAGTATGCTTTATTCTCCGGATCCTTTTCTGATAATTGCTTTTCAATATTTTGTGCATAGATAATACCATTTTCGAGGTTTAACCAAGCATGTGGATCTTCTTTTCCTGCTTCTTCTTTTCCTTCCAAATACAATGGTGTTACACCTTCACTAACAGCAAAGTAATCCTTATTTTCTTCTTTGTTAGCATTTTGCATGAGTTTCGTAAACCAGGCATTTCCACCTGTCTCCAGATTTAAACCGTTATAAAATACGATATCCGCATTAGTTGCTTTTACAATGTCATCTGGTAGTGGTTCATATTCATGTGGGTCTTTCCCTACCGGAACGATACTATGCAAGTTGACCTTATCACCTGCAATATTCTCCGTTATATCCCAAATAATGGAGTTGGTTGTCACGACATTCAATTTATCATTATCATAGGAGCTATTATCCGTTCCACATCCAACTAATAACAATAGACTTCCTACTACAATGGTTAGAAATATAGTAGCCTTTTTCGTTATGTTCATGCTCTTACTACCCTCTTTCTAAAGACGTTTTGCTTTGGTGATAAGAAGAAGCTAACCGCAAATAGAATGGCGGAAGTGAGTACAATACAAGAACCAACAGCAATATTAAACGTATATCCAATTACTAGACCAATGATGGATGATGCACCTCCAAGAATAGAGGAGAGAATCATCATCGAGCTTAATCGGTTGGTGAACAAATAGGCTGTAGAAGCTGGTGTTATCAGCATAGACACAATTAAAATAGTACCAACACTTTGCATCGCTGTAACGGACACCACGGTTAAAAGAATCATTAATAAGTAGTGATAACGGTTGACGTTCATTCCAAATGCTTTTGCCATATTAGGATCAAAGGATGTAATCAGTAACGGCTTAAAGAAAATAACTAAAATAATAAGGACGATAAATAAGATCGAAACCGTAAGCCATTTATCAAAATCCTGTACCGCTAATACATTCCCAAAGAGAATATGGAAAAGGTCGGTTGAGCTATTGGCGACTCCAATTAATATAACCCCTAATGCCAGGAACGAGCTGAACGTTATTCCAATGGCGGCATCGTTTTTTATTTTACTGTTATTGGAGATATACGTAATAATAAAGGAAGCTAATAATCCTAGCGCTATTGCTCCAACTAGGTAGTTAACACCTAATAAGAAGGAAATCGCAACCCCAGGTAGTACGGCATGGGAGATAGCATCGCCCATTAGCGACATCCCTCTAAGAATGATGAAACACCCAACGGCACCAGCAACAATACCAATTGCTGTCGCTGTAACAAATGCATTCTGTAAGAAATGATAGTCAAAAAAGTCATGGATAAAGTTCCCTAGCATTATCCCTCACCGCCTTTCACTACAATGGAATCTCCATATGTTTTAATCAGATTATCCTCTACAAATACTTTTTTTGTATCTCCATAGGCAATTAATTGCTTATTCATTAGAATGAGCTGGTCAAAGTATTCCTTTACTTTCCCAAGATCATGGTGAACGATGAGAATCGTCTTTCCTTGGTTTCGAAATTCAACTAGCAAATCCATGATAATCTTTTCACTCACCGTATCAATTCCCACAAAGGGCTCATCAAGGAAAACCAAATCTGCTTCTTGTACTAATGTCCTAGCAATTAGAACGCGTTGGAATTGCCCACCAGACAAAGCCCCAATTTGTTTATTTTGATACTCGTGCATGTGCACCTTCTTCAAAGCATCCTCTACACGCTTCCAATCTTGTGCTGTAATTCGTTTAAATAACTTCCCTGAAGGATATAAGCCTAATGATACACATTCTCTAACCGTAATCGGAAATGTATAATCAATAGCGCTCTTCTGCTCTACATAAGCAACTTTTCTTTGCACATTTTTTAACATGGTTCCGTTATAATAGGTTTCCCCACTACTTGGTATTAATCGAAGAATTCCTTTTATAAGTGTTGATTTCCCTGCTCCATTCGGACCAAGTATACCAACTATAGACGGCTTCTCTATTTGGAAGCTAACATTTTCCACTACATTGGTTCTGCCATCATAGCTAATGGAAAGGTCTTTTACTGCTAACATGTGTATCACCCCTGCATTGTGTCATCATCTATTTACGAAAGAAGTCAAATCTCGAAAAGAACCAACTTATTTTGCACTCCCATCGAAAAATGTCCTTCGTGTAAAAATGTTTCCCTAGGTAAACTTTGTATTTACTATACTCCTTTCAGTTGGTTTTGTAAAGTAAATAATTTTATGGATTTCTTTCATAGAATGCGCTTGTTTCTAGTTTTTCAATACGAAAAGAGGAGGATTTTTTCCAATATAAAATGTACCCATGAATAAATCTCATAGGTACATTTAAACGTCAAACAATTTATAAACCAATCTAGTATTACAGTATTATTTCTCTAATCATGCAACACTACCTCTTAAACACCCGGTCCCCATCATAACTATAAACCGCAAGCTTATCATCCACATATGTCTCCATATACACCTTCCTACCCCATAGCTGGTATATATAAGGCAGGACATTTTCTAAATAATGTAGATCAAGCTCGGTACCTTCGTAGCCATGCACCAAATAGAGCTCGCCATTGCGTAAATAGTCCCCATCCACAACACGAATGTATGGAAATCCACCATTCACGCGCATAGACACTAGTTGGTCACGGATATTTTCATAATCCTTATCCGAAATGCGGTAGTAGGCACCTTGCTTTTCGAATAGATACAGGTCCTCTCGCTCCACTAATTCCTTTGTCAGATAGTTACGGATGAAGGAGATGTCGGATTCAATTTCCCGTACTTCGAAAATCTTTTCCCGACCTGATCCTGGTTTTATTCCTCTTTCCTTCATTTCCTCTGTCGGGTTGTTGTAGCGTTCTTCGATGTCTTCAAATATTTTTAAACCTAAATAGTATGGGTTGATTTGTTGTTTGGACGGCTGTACGACAGCAGAGTTTAGTTTAGCAAATTCGACGGTTTCATCGGATGTTAAGTCTAGTTCACGTAAGATGCGTTGGTGCCAGTAGGAAGCCCAGCCTTCGTTTCGTATAGGTGTTAATTGTTTTCTTTGTATGAATCAATTAAAAACACAATATTAGTCGCGCATAAATGTAGTGCATAAGCAACCAGATGACGGGGAACCTTGACACGTCTTTCTCCTTGTCCATGACCTGTATTTTTATTTCTAACTGTTGCAAGTCCTTCCAAGGACGTTCGAACTGAAGTCAAATGAGATTGTAGATTATTTGGTAATAATTCATTTTCAAATATTGTTTTAATTAATACCGCTGCGGTTGCTTTATCATCGACCTTCCATCCTTTTCTTTTACAAATGGTTTTCATAACACTTTCGAAAGCTTTTAACGCCTCTGAAATTGCCTCTTTATCATTAGCTTTACGAAAATGTTCATGAGCTCTCATGAATTCTTCTGAGGCACCCTCAAATTCCTCTTGAAATAGTAAATTCACTGCTGGCTCAACAGCCTCCCTATGTATAAAATCTGCATCGACTCTAACTATACTTCCTCCCAAGAATTGATATCCTAAACCATGTTCCCTAAATCGATGATTCAATTCCTCTATTGCACTATCAGGTTCTTGTTTAACATTCATATCTCGCCACTCATATTTGTTTTCCCTAACAATTTTGTCAATCACTCGAAAAGAAAGTTCAATAATATCGAGAATTTTTTCCGGTGACTTTTCCTCTAATATAAAATCCTGACATTTTTCAAAGTTATTTCTTCCTCTAGTGCTTAAAGTGAACACACCATACTCCCTGCATAGAGAGTTATGAATCATATCCCATAATTGGTCGGGAAATGACGAATTATAACTAGCAGTCCCTATTGCGTCCTTCCAAATATGAATTACTTGAATCCTAAAATTTCTTGAAAACTGATCGTTTGTAAAAACGGATTCAATTTTCTGCTGTTTCCTTTTGGAAAAAATATTAATTATAGCCATACTAACCACTAACCCTCCTAAAAAAGAACACTTTGAAAAATCGTAATAAGTTCTATCTAATGGAGCATGATAACGAATAAGAATATGCTTAATTAGCATGTTTCCTTTTATATTCATTTATATCATCGAGAACACTTTCAACTAGTCTATCCACTACCATAAAAATAGTCAGTAAAATATATAATAAATAATCTGAAAAGGGATTATGTTTCTCTATATCTAATAAAATCTTAAAATCACTATAACTTTTTACAAACGCCAATTAAGTAATACAACATATGCCGCAATCCTACGAGCACTCTGTGATTCTTGGTCAAACGAGGTAATATATACCTATCCCGCTTAATCCCTGTTTAAGTTTTGAAACTACTTTTTAAAACATAATACAATTATAACAATATTCTATCATTGTTTTATTGGCATTAAAACTATATCAAATACCTCTTAACTCAATTATTTTTGAGTCTTATTTACTATTGCCAGGACTCTACCTATAAATTTATATAATACCTAATTACCCTCTAATAATGGCAAACAAATTCTATTGGCACACAAAAAAAGGCAAGCTAAATTACTAGCATGCCTTAAATGGTACATATTTTATTTATCTTGTTTAGTTGCAGCAACTTCTGTTTCTAAATCGTTGTTTCGTAATGTTTTCCAGTATGTTTTCAAGTATTTATATGATTCGGAGTCTACACTTTTTAAAAAAGACAACCAACCAATGATTTGATTATATATCATAGTACTTTCACTTGAAAATTTTTCCTTATTTTCGTAATTATATATTTTAGATCTTAAAATACGCCTTTTCCTTCTACCAATGCCAACTTTCTGATCGTTACTATATACAAGTCCTGTTATTTTCCTTTGTTTACCAGGATGCAAATGTCGCGTTTTATCCCTGTTGATCTGGTAACCATGACCCTGTATAACTTTTTCTATATATTTCAGAGCCTCATCTAGTTTATTTTTGTTATTGGAAGAAATAGTTATATCATCCGCATATCTAGTATATGCTATAGATTTCGCGTTACAATATTTCGAAATCTCATCATCTAAGTCCTTATTAATAAGATTAGATAAAGCTGGAGATGTAACTCCGCCTTGCGGAAGGCCGCCTTCAAAAGTACAGAATTTCGTTAACATAATAGCAGATTGTTCATTATACCCTAACGACTTAAATAAGTCATATACTCTTTCCCGTTTGGTAGATGGGAAAAAATTAACAATATCTATACAAATTAGAAATTTATTTCCAACGTGTCCTTTTAAATTAACATCTAGTGATTTTCCATTATAGGCTGTAGCATTTCTGTGTGATTGGATATTATCTAGTATATTTCTTAGAATCCAAGCCTGAATCGCTTTAAGTTTATACGATGGACACGCTAATACCCTTGTCCCTCTCCCTAGATTTTTGGGAATTAATACTTTTTTATAATTTAAATCAGGTTTAGATGACATTTTAAATAAAGTGTAGCTACTAATATTTGTTTTATTAGAAAAGTCATTTATACCTTCAATATTGGGTATTCCAAATAAATTGCTCATGATTTCACCTTTTTATAAGGAAAAGAAGTGGCTTACCCTAAGGACATTTTAAACAAATGTGAGGGGATATTTGGAAAATATAGCCGCATATTTGTTTAAAAGCTAAACCTGAAGTTTAATTAAAGAATAGCGAATCACTACTCCTATTATTTTCCTTCTAAATTGTAATATGTAAAAAGAAAAATAATATTAACTAAGCCACTTCCTAATTCCAATATTTTCTTAATTGTAAGTTTAGCATTTTTAGTCGAAGATTGTCTAGGAAACTATGAATATATTTAGAACCTAATTCATCTTCTAAACGCGCTTTACCTTTTAAAGTTATAAAATAATTATCGAAATCCTTATAAATTTCCTCATTTGAGATAAGAATACCGATTGCAGAGTCAACTAATGTAATATACTCCTCAATGACATCTTTATGAATATTAATTTTAACCCCTACATGTTTTACTATTTCGACAAATTCCTTTCTAGTACAACTTTCCAATGTATACAGTAACGATAATATGTAGCGCATTGTAACAAATGGATTAGTGAGATCGATAGTTAAATTTGAATTTTCTTTCTTAATTTTCCTTAAAGATTTCAATAAATTGTAATAAAAATCCTCTTCATATTTTTTTATCTCCTTATCGTAATCAATCCAAAAAACATTCGATCTTGTTTTATTCCTTAAAAATTTTATTGGACCTAAATTTATAAAACTCTCTGATTTTTGATACTGTTTATCCATATAAATTATCAATTTATTATTTAACCCATTGTGATTTGAAAATGCTCCTAATTCTGCTATTGAACCAGAACTTTCAACGCACATAACGACCGCATCAACGCTATTAGCTAATAAATTTTCTAAAGATAATAAATCATAATTGTCCTGGTATATTTGCTCATCAAAAATATCTTCCGGAAATCTAACATTTATTTTCTTCTTATCTCTTAGCATTTCAAATAATTGAGCCCTGATACTAGTTTTATTTTCAGTCGATGCTCCAACCAAAAAGATATTATACTCAGATGTAAATATTTCTTTGATTTTATCTATACTTTTAAGGTAAATTTGTAGTCCTGTATCAATTTTTATTTTAAGGAAATATCCATTCATTTTGTCACCCTATTTTTAATTATTTGAAATCAGATAGTAATTATTATAAATTATTGAAGCTTATATGCCAATAAATTTCCAAATATTAATCTAATTAATTGTCAAAGTTTGATTGGGCTTTCTTCTAATAATAGAAAGAGACTTAACTAAATATTCAAAAGGGATATAAATTACATTTATAAAGTTACTATAGTAACTATCCTTAAACCGAACCAAATCTATTTGTTCACTACCCTTCCACCGTACCGAATTGTTAGCATTAACAAAACCAATGGTGACAACTAGTCGGTAAGCCCTGGAAAGTAATAGGGACAATCCATTACTATGTGAATTTTAGTACGACAAAGGGATAGGGATAGTGCTGGAATTCCTTTGCCGCCCAATGAAAATTAAGTCCTATCCTACTCCTATCCCTACGCCAAACCGTTAGCTATATATGGACAGGTTCACTATAGTTTATTGATATTCTAATAACATTATTAGGGTAATTAATATTTTACAAGAATACCTAAATTCCATCTCATAAAAGTCTTTAATAACTACTTTACAGATTACAATTTAAGTGTAAAAGCCTTATCTTTCATACTATAATACATTTAGTTTACTGAAGAAATACACCTAACTAATGAGCAGTTTAAAGTAAGATATACTATGACATTATTAAGAGTTAGAAAAAGGAGTGGGCAAAATGGGGATGAAAACAACAAGGAAAAATTTTACTGAATGGGAGATAAAGCACTTAAATCAACCTTTATCATTCGATGATGTATGGGAATTAGGAAAAGAAAAATATAGATTAGATACGCAAGATTTAATAGGTATATACGTATTTCAAAACATTAAAACTAATCGATTTTATGTAGGTAGTTCACATCATATCTTTGGCAGGTTAAAATCCCATGCATCCTCTATGAAATCAGGAAAACATAGTTATCAAGAGATAAACGAGGATTTTAAAAAGCACGGAAAGGAAAGCTTTGTATTTAAGATATTAACTTATTGCAATAATTCACAATTACATAGGTTCGAAAAAAGTTGGCTCCAAACTTATAGTGAAAAAGAAAAGCTATACAATCAAGTTGAAATTGATAATTGGGATAAACCAAAAGGTAGATGGATTAGAAATAGATGGTGAAAAAATTATATGTTGTGAGTTTTAAGAGGCTTTTCTTTTACCCGCGGGTAGCGTTAGTTAAACAAGAGTTAAGCTATTAACGCAAATTAAAGGACCTTGGAATCCAAGCTTCTATTTATCATGAAAGATTTTAATGACCGATCTTAGTTATTCCCTCTTGTTCTAAATCAATTGTTTATTAGTCTATAAGTCTGATAGACTCGCTCGTCAGATCACCCAACACATGAAAAATTGGGGAGAATTTCGTGAGTTGGGAGTTCCTATCTCTTGAATGCCTATTTGTTTTAATTCTTTTTTTAGATGAACTTCATATAACTCTTTTAAAGTTCGTTTCTAACAACCTACTAAAGAACTCTTTAGTTCTTTGATATACATGCACTTCAATTTCTTCCTGACTATAGATTACTTGATGTTTTTTACATTCATAGGTCGCATATTTCTCTCCACTTTTAGTTCTTTCGTGTTAGATTAATATTGGATTGACTTTTTCTATTGCTTCCTGTTCTTCCATTTCCTGCTGCTTTAACTCTTGTTTCCACTTCATGCAAATTATTAAGTCCGCCAGAAGAAATTGATATTTTTTCTTCTTCCTTGTCTTTTTACGTTCTTCAATGATCCGCTGAGCTTTTAAAAATACTTCTTTATCAATGAATCACAAGCTCCTGTACCGGAACCACAGCAAAATAAAGGAGATTCTAACCACTAAATGTTGGAATCTCCTTTATTTATTGTAATCTTTATTTTCACTATATCGGTATCTAACTTATATTCATGATGTAGCAAATGATCTGTTGCATTGTTATACATTTTTCTCCCCCATTCTCGAAGATATTGGCTAACCAAACGATTATGCTCATCTTCTAGCTTATCTAATGCAGTAAAGCTAAGGTTACCTATTCTGTAACTAACATTTAGTTTTCCCATAAAACTCCCCCCTTGTTCATGTGTATGCAGGGAGTTGTGAGTATTAATACTCTCATTTTTTAGTTTGTTTCTTCATATATATGAACAAATGGCATTGGAGGCAGTTCAATGAAATTTCATCCCTTACAACCAGAAAAGTCTATCGCTCTATATTGCCGTGTTTCAACAGATGAGCAGGCTAGAGATGGTGTTTCCCTTGCTGAACAACAGGAACGCCTGAAAGCATATTGTACGGCGATGGGATGGAATGAAGAACCGATTTTATTTATCGATGATGGTTATTCCGCTAAAAGCCTAGAACGTCCACAACTCAAAAAATTAATAAATGAAGTTACTAGTGGTCATATATCAAAAGTGTTGATCACAAAACTGGACCGGATAAGTAGAAAATTAAAGGACCTACTAGAAATAATCGACTTATTTCAAGAACATGAAGTCTCCTTTATTTCGATTAGTGAGTCCTTTGATACGAATACCCCATCCGGAAGATTGACATTACAAGTATTAGGAGCGGTTGCGGAGTTCGAAAGAGAGAGAATTCGGGAACGTGTTATCGATAATATGCACCATGCCGCTAGCAAAGGAAAATGGCTTACTCAAAGTCCCTATGGTTATGATTTAGTAGATAAGGAGCTTGTGGTAAATAACCAAGAAGCCGATGTTGTGAAAAAAGTATTTGATATGTATTTGAACAAAGGACTTGGGTTTTACAGTATTGCTAAACAGTTAAATGAGCAAGGGATTCCTTCCAAACAAAAGAAAGAATGGTCGATTCGCTCTGTTAAACTGATGCTTTCTAATCCAGCTTATATTGGTACCCTTGTTTGGAACCGTACGGATAGAGGAAACAAACGGAAAACCCTGAAGGATGAGGAGAAGTGGATAACGGTACCCCATTCTCATCCAGCAATCATCGATACGACCACTTGGGAAGCTGTACAAAAGAAACTAGCAAAACCAAACATTCATCCTCGATCTAAAACCAGTCCTCATCTTCTAGGGGGAATCTTAAAATGTGGAAAATGCGGATCCGGTATGAGTATTTCCTGGCATGGCTCAAAGAATAATAGAAAGCGAGTATATCGCTGTTCAGCTAATAAGAACAAAGGGACTTGTACTAGTAAATATTATGTAGCGAATGATGTAGAAGCGTGGTTTAAACAAGGATTATTACAACTAACTAGATCCATTGGTACATCTTACTCTATTGAGTTAGAACATCAGGTTTTGGGTACACAAAGAGAAGAAGTATCTAAGCAAATTCAGATAGTAAAAAAACGATATCAAAGAAAAGTAGAAGCATATACTGCTGGATTAATTGAGTTAGAGGATTTACAGGAAGAAAAAAAGCGTTTGGACAACCGAATATCTGAATTAGATAGTTTTCGTGATAGTAATCCAGTTAATATCAAAAAACTTGAAAATGAGATTAATCGTAAACTAACATCTGTGTTGGATGCGTTAGACACTCTTCCTATCGTTGAAGCTAAGTCCCTGGTTCAGACCTTGGTTGAGAAGTTAATCGTTTTTGATGAAGAGAATATTGAAATCGTATTGGACATCCCACTGGGCTAAATCCTATACAATTAACAAGAGGCTGGGACATAACCAGCCAAAATAAGTGAAAAATGGTTCCAATCACTAAAAATAGATGATTGGAACCATTTTTCTTTGGATTATTTCTGTATTCATGTGTTTGAATTATGTTCATAGCGGTATATTTTCTTAGGTTTACCGCCATGAACGCAAATCCTAATTCATTTTTCACTTTCTCTTTTCCCCTTACGGAAAAACGGGTGAAACCCAAATTAGCCTTCAGAAAACCGAACGCTGGTTCCACATCGATTTTACGTTTCCCATAAATCTCACCAGTCTTCTCGTCTGAAAGCTTTGTACGTACATATTCTTTTTGTGATTCCCACTTTTCATTGATGTAGATCTTTCGATTGTTCCCTTCTTTCGCTTTGGTGCACAGATGACGGAGTGGGCAACCTAAACAGTCTTCGCATTCATACACTTTAAATTCTCTTGTAAACCCATATCTGTCTTTTCGTTTGGAATAATAACGAAACGATACGTTGCGGCCATTCGGACATTGATAGAAGTCCTCTTCCTCGTTGTACTCCCAATTGTCCACATGAAAGGCGTTGTTTTTGTGCTTCTTTTTCTTCTCTTTTCGATATTGATTGTATGTAATGAGTGGAGTTCGATTTCGTTTTTGGATGATATCTTCATAATTCTGTTCACTGCCATATCCTGCATCCGCCACAATGTAATCTGGCAGTTTAAAAAAGGATTCTTCTATTGTATTAAGAAATGGAATCAAGGTTCGTGTATCGGTTGGATTTGGAAAGACATCGTAAGCGAGTGCATACTGACCCTCTGTAGCTAATTGTACATTGTAACCAGCTTTCAGTTGCCCGTTCTTCATATAATCATCTTTCATTCGCATAAATGTCGCATCTGGATCGGTTTTCGAATAACTATTCCGTTCCCCAAATAGCTCCATGTCGCTTTGGTATTTTTGTTTACGTGTGATAAAATCTATTAACTGCTTACGGGCCTGTTTGGATAGTTTGCGCTCTGAACGGATTTTTTTACGTTCACTCCCAACCTCACAAGTTTCGATTTTTTCATCGTATTCTCCTATCTTTTCGTCTAACTTTTCCACTATCTCTTTCATTTCCTCAACGGAGAGCTCTTCCTCATTCTCGAGTTCCATAGCTGGGATAATTTCCTTTTCCAATAATTCATCATAAAGTTGATTGGACTTTTCTATTAACTTGTCACTATATTTTTCAACGGATTTGCGCCAGACAAAGGTAAACTTATTTGCGTTTGCCTCAATCTTCGTTCCATCAATAAAAATTGCTTCTTCCTAAATCAATTCTTTTTCTACGAGCTGGTTCCGAAATTGCACAAAGCATTCACGCAAGAGATTTTCAATGAGTGGATTGGAACGAAAACGATTGATGGTGCTTGGTTCATCACCTTGAGCCAACCACATCATACGAATACAGTCTCCTAGTAATGCTTCTATTTTACGACCAGAAAATGCAGATTGGGTATAGCCACACAAAATAATCTTCAACATCATACGAGGATGATAGGCAGGACGCCCTGTTTGACGTAGGAATTCATCGAAAGCTTCATCAGGTATGGATTCGACAAGATCATGGATCGCAAACGCAATATCCTTTTCTTTTAATTTGATTTCCAAATCTAGCGGCAAAACTACTTGATTCATGTTATAATATTTAAACATAAGGATACCTCCGATAAAGTTATGGTGTGGTTACTTTAATTTTATCAAATGGTGTCCTTTTTGTGTGCAAAAAAACAGGTACTATCCATTTTTTGGATAGTACCTGTTTTTTAATTACTGGGGTTTTGTCCCAGCCTCATTTTGCGTACATTTTACATTATTCATCAATGTTATTATCCTGTCATTATCATCTTTATGACAAGACTTGAATTCCCTTCATTTATTAAACCTTTTCCCACTCTAATGGAATTAATGCTTTATCTCCTCTCCACCTCTGTGAAACTGCAGATTGAAATTTCTTATTTTCTAAATCAGCATGGTCTAATACTATGATTTGAAAAGATGAAACTTCTTCTACAAATTTAAACATTAAATCAAACAAACGATTTACCGCCTTTAAGTCCTCATCTTTTAAAGATTTAATATCTTCTTTAAGATCTTCCTTTTTTGTATTTGGAAAATAAACTTGTGTAGGCTGATCTATAACTAAAAACTTTGGCACAGGTCTTGAATTAGTGACAAAATATTTATGTAGTGCTAAATGAGCTAGAACATGAAGTGAAACCCAATTCTCCCCACTCCCTATCTTGTATAGTGGTATAGACTTTTCATCGTCATCGACTACCACAGTTAATTTGTTAAAGTCTAGCCTTATAGGTTTATTACTATGTTCCAGTTGTAATGAATTAGATCTTGATGTCATATCCATATTAATTTTAAAATTCACTGACTCTAATCTGTTTTTTATTTCATCTTCACTCAATTGATATTCAAGTTCCCCAATTAGCTCTTCCATCTCATGTTGCTTAACTTTTAAGTCCTCAATTTCATTACTTAGTTTTACACTATCTAGGAATAAACTTATTCTCCCAACAACTCTGCTTTGGGAAAAACTATGATTCCGAATGCCATTGGAGCTTTGTTCAAGGCTATGAATACTATTAATCTGATCTTTTATCAATATAATGGAGTTTTTAATAGCATTAATCTCATCATTCAAAGATTCCAAGTATTTTCTAACCTTCGGAATTTCATTTTTACTTGTTCCCAATTCTTGTGAAATTTGGTTTAAACTTTGATTAATATCGGAAACCGGCGTCCTTGTAGAGCTCAATTTACTTTGGCAAAGTGGACACTCTGAAATATTGTGCTTCGGATTACTAAATAAATCTAGAGAAGTTAGCCTTGTTTTTTGTTCAAATAATTCATATTCATAGTTATCAACATCCTTCAAATACTTTTCAGTTAAAGCATATTCTTGTTGCTTATCAAAGTATTGCTTCTGTAAGTTATACAATTTATCCTGTAAACCATCAATTTGGCTCTCTCCTATACTAGGATCATAATTAGGAGTCCAACTGTCGACCTTTACGGCTAATAAATTTATAACTTCATTTAAATTCTCTTCCATACCCTCTACTTCATCTTTATCTATTAGTCCGACTTCAATAGCCTCAGTAATTAATGAATATGCCTTACTTGAATTATCACCCTTGATCAATTCCTCCTCATTTATTCTTTTATTAATACGTTTTAGCTCTCTTTTTGCAGTAGTTAATTGATTTCTAATCTTAATCTCATTCTCATTAACAACTCCCAAGAAGTATTGTAATGTATCCTTTATACTTAACATTTTAAAAGGGTCATTTTGCCTATGAAATAGTATACTTTTAGATGCTATCTCGTCTTGACCTTGAAAACAAAAAGTTAGAGCGTGTCTTAAATTTGCTTCACTTGGCAACCTTGTACTGTTTTGGGAAGGAATATGTAAGTTATCTTCAATACCCAGTTTATTTGATAAAAGAGAAATCATAGCCTTTATTGTAGTATTCCCTTCTAGGATAATATTTGGCAAAGATACACTTTGTCCCACTTCAAAATATACCTCATTCGAGGAATTGAACTGGGGTTTGGGATTTCTTCTGGCTATGAAAACTTCTTCATCCTTATTGAAAGATAAAAGAAGTGCAAACCAATCTACAGACTTTCTAATAATTCCTTCAGCCACATTACATTCATCACTTCCCAAACAATAGTCAATAATGTCAATTATTGCTGACTTACCTTTTTTGGAAGCTCCAGTGATAATGTTTACTTTATCAAGTTCTAATGGAACAATTCTTCTTTGCCCCTTTGAATTATATAGTACAATTTTTTTGATTTGCATTTACGGTTTCACTCCAAACATCGAGAAGATTGTAGTTTCTTTTCCTGCTTTACCAAACCATCTTCCGAGTATTTCAGCAGCATTAAAACATTCCTGAACCTCAGTATTTTCAAACTGCTTATTTTTTCTGCGGTAATTTTTAACAAGGATTTTATTCTTATTTACACTTATATAACCATTAGAAAGCAGGAAAATTAACGCTTCATTAGTTATTGGGACCATACTCTTAATTCTATTGGCGGATTTTATTTTAAGTTGCACCTCAGTATCTAGCCAAACATGTAGATGCTTTCTAGAATTATTAGATATAGATATTCTAGTTTCCTCATGCAACACTAACGGTAAAATGAAATATACTATACTGTACGGGAACAAAGCACCTGTGTTTTTTTCATAACTTTTAATACACCTTCTAATTACTTCTCCACAAAATGCAGAGTTTAACAAATTTCTAACTTCAACTGGCTGATTCTGCAACATATTTATTCTCCTACTGCTTTAGTGATTATGCTTTTTAATCTTTCTTCAAATTCTAAATGCCACCCAACCCTAAGTTCATTTGCTAGAATTTGATAACTACCTCTCATAATAAAAGGGTCATCTGCACGTTTCCTTATATGTATATCTAAACTTTGTACAGTTCGATACAGTGTTCTACCCGATTCTATATATGTAAGATTTGTCTTCTTTCCAATCAAATCAATGTCTTCAACCATATTGTCAAAGAGCCTTTCCCACTCTTCAATTAATCTATCCTCATATTTCCTAATATCATCATCAAATATTAGATCTTTTCTAACCCACTGTGATCTATGATAATAAGCGTTCATATAATCATTAACCGCCTTAAGAATATTTCTATTATTAAGTGAAATTAACCTTAATTGCTCAACAAATGGGCGTTGATCACTATCAATCTCATGTGAATCAAAATCAAATTCATAATCATAAATTGGTAAATTATCTTTATTATATTCATCTCTAATGTCGTGGAGTTTATTAAGTATCATTTCTTTAGAAATTGGTAGGTTTGAACCATTATTTAGGTGAAGAATTGTATGATTAAACCACCATCCCTCTATTCTTTCAAGGACATCATCAACAAATTCTTGTCTCGAAGTAAGTAAAAGGATTTGTTTTAATTTATTATCTAAATCCTCGATTCTAGTTTCTGAGTTTACTATAGTAATTGAATTTGCTAATAACTTTTTCTGCTTAGCATTTAATTTGCGATAGCGTTCATAACTAGTCTTGTTACTTTTATTACTATTACTTTTAGATACTTGATCCATTATAGTTACAGCCGTTGTTACATTTCTCTTCTTAGACTCTTTAGGCAATAATGCCTCTGCAAGTGTGTTATTAGGCTTTATATCAGCTGTGGTAATTAGTACCAACAACACTTTATCATCTTCTGTAATTTTGCCATTTATAATATATTCACTCCAAATTCTTATTGTTTTCCAAAGGTCAACAGATGTATTGGATAACGAAGCTCCCTTTGCTCTATGCTTTGTTTGTAACAGTTCCTTTGGTTTACCATTAGATTCAAAAGTAATATCATCTAACCCCTCAATTTTCACGGAGTAATTCTCTTCTCTTTGTAATATCTTATACAATGCGTATCTAGCTTGATAAAGATAACCAAGCATAGGTCCTTGGGCTGAGAATCCTGCCATATTTTAACACCTCCATATATATAATAGCAAAAACAGTAGTGTTTTTCTAAATGTTTAGTGATTAGCAAAATATAAGTTGAGAATAAATTAAAAGAGCTTATTGAAATGAATATTTAATCATTTCAATAAGCTCTTTATTTACCTATCCCGCTCAGGTATATAAAACATTATTAGAATACGAAGCCCAGCCCTCATTCATGATTTTTGTCTCCAACTGTGGCCAAAAATAAAGCATTTCCTCACGCATCATTGTCAGAATATCGCGTTGCCAATCCTCTAATTCTCGGCTGTAATGCTCAATAAAGAGGAGCAAATCCTTTTCCGGCTTTGGCGGGAATTTCTTCCGCTTCTTTACACTTGGCTTCTCCTCTTTTTCTTTTTCATCTAATCCCCATAAATCATCATATGGGGAAGTGGCCTTCTTAATTGGGGACTCCTCCTCATCCCAAGCATACTCCGCAAGCTTAGGGCGCACGATGGAAGGGTCGATATGTTCTTGAATAGCAAGTACGGCATCTAAGAATTTCTCCACTTCATCTCTACCATGCAGAAGCTCATAGTGGGCAATACGTTCTGCGGTTGCTGTCATGCTTTCGACCATATCCCTTCTCGTATTGGAGAAACGAACATTATTTTTAAAGAAATCACAATGAGCTAGAACATGAGCAATGATTAATTTATTCTGAATCAGACTATTCGTATTTAATAAGAAGGCATAGCATGGATCGGAATTAATGACTAGCTCGTATATTTGACTTAAGCCTAAATCATATTGTAGCTTCATCCGGTGGAATTGTTTTCCAAAGCTCCAATGAGAAAAGCGTGTTGGCATACCATAGGCACCAAACGTATAAATGATATCGGCTGGACATATTTCATAACGCATCGGATAAAAATCTAACCCAAACCCTTCTGCAATTTCTGTAATTTCCTCAATTGCTTTATGCAGCTCTTTTGCATCGGTCAATGATGATCCCTCCAAAATATGCTTTTTATAGTTTATGAGGGAGTAAAGGAATGATGAACCACATAAAGGAATAATGTGACACCCCATTTAGAAGAGATAGAAAGTTTTTCCACTTAAGGCTTAGCAACGAAAGGCTATAAATAAAGGATTCCTATACAAATTCGTTATTCTGACGGCATTTGAATTTCAATTCGCTCATTGTTACATCAATTATGACAACTTACGAAATCAGCTTAAATCGTAACAACTACTATTTACAAAACGTAACCGTTCCGATATAATCATTTCTGAACGATTTAAGGGAGAGTTGTCATTTGAAAAATATCTGGTTATTAACTAGTTTTATAGGATTACTATTACTATTAGCAGCATGCAACACGAATGATGAAAATGCATCATCAGCTGCTGGTGTTCAAAATACAGACGATACACTAACGATTTTCACTTCTATCTATCCATTAGAAGATTTTGCAAAAAAAATCGGTGGAGAGCATGTACAAGTAAATACCCTTATCCCACCAGGAGCAGACAGCCATACGTTTGAACCTACCTCTAAGGATATCTTAGATATTGCCAAGGCAGATGCCTTTATCTTTAATGGACTTGGTATGGAGTCGTACGCGGAAAAAGTAAAGGAAACACTGAAGAAAGAAGATGTGGTATTCGTGGAGGCAGCAGAAGGTATTGAAGCTATTCCACATGATCATGAGCATCATGGCGAAGAAGCTAGTCATGATCACGACGGCGATGACCACCAGGATTCAGAACATGATGACGGTCATCACCATGGGGATCAAGACCCTCATGTATGGATTGACCCATATCAGGCGATCGTTCTCGCTGAAAATATTAAAAATACACTCGTTGATCTAAAGCCTGATGCACGTGAAGAGTTCGAGGAAAACTTTGAAACATTGAAACAAGACTTGGAAGCATTAGATGAGGAATTCCATCAATTAGTAGATTCCAAGGAAAATCCGGAGATGATTGTCTCACACGCTGCCTATGGTTATTGGGAGAAAAGCTACGGCATTAAGTCCATCCCAATTGCCGGTCTATCTTCTAGCCAAGAGCCGTCTCAAAGTGAATTAACAAAGCTAATCCAAGTTGCAAAAGAAAAGGATTTAAAATACGTTATCTTTGAACAAAATATAACCCCTAAAGTTGCAAAAGTTATTCAAGACGAGATTGGTGCGGAAGCCCTGTATTTGCATAATTTATCCACACTGACAGATGAGGATATCGAAAGTGGAGAAGATTACTTCAGTTTAATGGAGCGAAACTTGGAAACATTAGATAAAGCATTACGATAACACTTTACATCTGAAAACAGTAGTGAACAACTATAATAAACTACAAGAAAGCTTGGAAATGGGTTTGACCCTCATTCCAAGCTTGCTTCATCTTGTTATTGTATTTAACGTACCCGCTATACCGCACATTTATCCAAAAATAGGATATTTAAGCTTTGTCGTCTCTAGCTATTCTATTAGAAATTCGACTTGCCTATCTTGATTTAATGAAAGGTAGAAATTCTTAAAGTGACTTATTTCATCCTTATCCTTCATTTCAAAATTAACATCACTAATGCTTGCAGAATACTTACTGAAATCCTCATCACTTTCATGAAGGGTTAATTTTATTTCTAAAAACTCATTTTCATTTTCAAATTGAAGGACAAGCAGATCATCATGTAGTTCATACTTCCCGTCACCATACCTATTACTTGTAAATCCATTTCCACCTTTAAATTCTATTGTCATAATAGAATCATATTTCATCGGTCCACCCTCTAGTGGCATATATGGATGAGCAAGTCTGAAGGTTTGACCAGATAAATCATCGCTAGGCGTAGAGCCAAAAGGTAATATGCTTAACACAAGTGGAACAAAAATAGCTAGACAAGCAATAGCCGCTATATAAGGAAGAACTTTGGAAGTTATCTTTCTTTTCCTAGGAATAGGCTTAACCTTAGCCCACAATTCTTCTTTTAATCCCTCTGGCACCTTAATTGAATCCGTCTCCTTGGTTATGTGTTCTTTTATGTTCTCTTCTTTTAGATTATGATTCAACACCATTATCACCTCCCAATTGATACTGATCATATAATTTCTGTTTTGCACGATATATTCTTGATTTAACGGTTCCTAATTTAATCGAAAGTAGGCTTGCAATTTCTTTCTCTGTTAAATCTTCTATATATTTCAAAATCAATACTTGTTTTTGGTCTGGTGGAATAGCATCTAGATAATTTTCTAACTCATCTTTCTTATAATTAAATTCATCTGAGATGGCAATATGTTCTTCTTTTAATTCATATGCTAGTTGTTTCTTATTTTTATTATAAATATCAATAGCCGTACGTGTTGCAATAGTAGTAATCCAAGCATTAAGTTTGGATTGCTGCTTCATTTTCCCCCAATTTTTAAATACCTTTATAAAGGTATCATGTGTCGCATCTTTGGCTAGCTCCTCATTTTTCAAGATATAAAAGGCAGTTTTATACACTTTCTCGAAATAGACTTCATATATTGCTGCTTCATTTAGCCCACTAATCCCAAACACCCCCTGTATATATACAGACCGTATAACACCTTGAAAAGTTCCTCTTTGACTAAAATTTTTAAGCTCTACATTCAATTACAATATAACAGGATTTTAACACACCTAATACACAACCAATTCCATTTTTAACCACAAAAAAATAGTGCTATCCCCAGGATGAGATAGCACTATATATTTCTCAATAAAATTTTAGAATTTCCCACTACTATTGTTAACGATTATTAAGCCGTAACCATGACTTTACATATATTATTCGTAAATTCAACTGGATCCTCTACTGGTAGGCCTTCAATTAGTAGTGCTTGATTGAACAGAATGTTAGTGAATAGATCTAATCTTTCTTTATCCTTCTCAAATGCATCCTTTAATGTTTGGAAGACTTCATGGTTTGGATTAATTTCTAGTACCTTCTCCGCTTTTACATGCTGGTTATTATCTGGCATCGCATTAATAACCTTTTCCATCTCAATTGAGATTTCTCCATCTGCAGTTAAGCATACTGGATGAGAACGTAAACGCTTGGATAGTCGAACTTCTTTTACCTTTCCAGCTAGCTTTTCCTTCATGTATTCGAAAAGCTCTTTGTATTCCGTTGTTTCTTCTTCTGTTGTCTTATCGTCTTCTGAGTCAATGCCTAAGTCTTGGCTAGAAACAGATTTGAATTCTTTTTCCTCATAGCTCAAAAGCATGCGGATAGCGAATTCATCGATTTCTTCTGTAAAGTATAGAATTTCATAGCCTTTATCCGCTACAAGCTCTGTTTGTGGAAGCTTGTCTATACGGTCAATAGAATCACCTGTTGCATAGTAAATATACTTTTGATCCTCTGGCATTCTGGATACATACTCTGCCAAGGTCACCAGCTTCTTCTCTTTAGAGGAGTAGAATAGTAGTAGATCTTTTAGTGTATCTTTATTCGCTCCAAATTCGTTATACACACCAAATTTCAACTGACGACCAAATGCTTGGAAGAATTTCTCATATTTTTCTCGATCATCTCGTTGCAGATTGATCAGCTGTTGTTTAATTTTCTTATTAATATTTTTTGCAATAAGCTTTAATTGTCTATCATGCTGTAGCATTTCTCGGGAAATGTTCAGGGATAGGTCCTCTGAATCGACAAGTCCCTTTACAAAGCTAAAGTGGTCTGGAATCAAGTCTCCACACTTCTCCATAATTAGTACACCATTGGAATATAGCTCTAATCCCTTTTCATAATCCTGCGAGTAGTAATCAAATGGACGGTTTTCCGGAATAAAAAGAAGCGCATTATAACGAATGGTACCGTCGACACTTAAATGAATATGTTTTAATGGTTTATCAAAACCATATCGCTTCTCACGATAGAAGTTCTCATAGTCCTCATCAGATAGCTCGCTTTTATTCTTTTTCCAGATTGGAACCATGCTGTTGATGGTTTCTTCCTCTTTATAGTCGATATATTCATCGCTATCGTCATCCTTCTTGCTTTTCGTTACTTCCATCTTAATAGGATAACGAATGAAATCGGAATACTTCTTCACAATCTCTTTCAGACGATATTCTTCTAAGTATTCATCATAATTCTCATCTTCTGTGTTTGCTTTTAGCTTTAATGTAATTTCTGTTCCAACTGAATCTTTTGACGCAGCTTCTAGCGTATAGCCATCTGTACCTTTGGACTCCCACTTGAACGCTTTCTCACTTCCTAATGCTCTACTTACTACCGTTACAACATCTGCAACCATAAACGCTGCATAGAATCCAACACCAAATTGTCCGATAATGTCATGACCATCTTTAATTTCATTTTCATTTTTAAAGCTTAAGGAACCACTTTTAGCAATAGTACCTAAGTTTTTCTCTAGCTCTTCTTGGGTCATTCCAATACCAGTATCGGTAATTTTTAATGTTCTTGCCTCTTTATCCGCTTCAATCTTTATATAGTAATCACTTTGATTAAAGGTTAAATTCTCATCGGTTAATGCTTTGTAGTAAATCTTATCGATTGCATCACTCGCATTTGAAATTAGCTCACGCAAGAATACCTCACGCTGTGAATAAATAGAGTTAATCATTAACTCTAATAACCGCTTCGATTCTGCTTTAAATTTCCTTTTCCCCATGCTCAACACTCCTCATGATAAATAGTTTCGATTAGATTATTTTTAGCACTCTACAGCCGAGAGTGCTAATCACTACCACATAAATACCATATTTTATGAAAAGGTGTCAATTGGTAAGGATAGATTTCGCATATTTCTATACGGTTTAGGAGAATTTATAAGCAGGAGGGATGGTTATGGAACATCAATTTTTATCTGTTGAAGCATTTAACGAGCTTATTCAACAGTGGAGCGGAAGACAAGTTAAAATAACGAAGCACGAAATGGACGATGTTGACCAAATCGTGCTTCATTTAGAAAGTGTATCGTACGACCGTAATACGCGTAGAATAGATGATTATGTGCCCATGCACAGTCTACAGTTAAATGGGGAAGGTCAGATTCAAACATTGGCAACGATGAGTACACAGCCCCTTCCTTCTCCTTCTTACGAAATACCGCTACAGGACAGTACCATGTATGAATTTGATGGGGAAAAATTTTTTATTACGACAGAGCGTGGGGTTTATAAGGTAGAGTTGGCTTAAGTGTGATAGGGGCCAATTTAATGGCCCTTTTTTCTTTGCACAAAAAAGCCTCTCTCGTGTTTTACGACAGAATTCGCATGGCATGATTACCACCCTTTTAGATAAAATTCCATTGCGTTAGGATATTCCACTTATATTCCTCACCTATCATGTGTAAGCTCTTTATTATAAAAAACCTATATGTGAGTTATACTTTTTTACGCTTCCAATTCTTGTACCAATTCCTTATCATCCGACTAGGTTCTACACCTAGCTCTCTTGTCAATAGACTAGTTAACCTTCGATATTGCTCTTCCACCGCTATTAGTTTATTCATGGTAGCATATATTTTCATCAGTTCAAAGTAACTCTCTTCTACATCAGGATACATTTGCTGTATCCTCTGGCAGATCTTAATAGCATCTTCATGGTTTCCTTTACCTTGATAAAAATTTATTAAATTTATACTATGGTTCAACCACAGCTGTTTAAACCGCTCTTTCTCTGCCTCTGCCCATAAATATCCAAATTCCCCCAGATAGTCCCCTTTATATTCATAAAATACATGCTCATATTCCATATAGTTCTTATCCGATATCGGTTCTAATTGGTTTAAATGTTGTTCCCATTCCTCGGTATCAATTTTGATATTATCAACAGTTAAAGTATATCCACCGTTACCACTTTGAATAGACAACGATTCTAAGCCATACTGTTTAAGGGTTCTTCGAATGTGATAGATAGTTGTATAAAGCTGTTGGGTATTATTAGTGGATGGCCAAAGTAGGTCGACCAGTATCTCCTTATTAATCATTTTCCCTCTGTTATGGAACAAGTACGCGAAAAGCTCCTGCGCCTTTGATGTTCGCCACTTTAAGGCTTCTTCCTTATAATCTGGTCCTTTTACTTTAATTTGATTAAAGCATTGAATCCAAGCCTTATCCATTCCCCCCTCCGTACTAGGTAAGGGACTGTTACTAATGCGGCGCTGTAATTGTGTTAGAGACTTTCTCAAGCGATTTCCCAAGATAGGCTTTAATATGTAATCAAACGCAAATAATTCAAAGGCCTCTATCGCATACTCATTATAGCCAGTTACAAAAACGATTTCTATATGATGATTTATCTCCTGAATTTTTCCTGCTAATTCGAGACCATTCATTCCCGGCATTTCAATATCTAAAAATACTACATCAGGAGAGATTACTTCTATTTCCTTTAGTGCCTGTGATGCATTCTGATATGCCCCAACCACTTCTATTTCGTCGATGTATTCCGCAAACAGATGCTCAAGTCTCGTTAATGCTAGATGCTCATCGTCGATTAGAATCACTTTCATTGATTCACTCTCTCCCTTCGCCAATTCAATGATGTAAATAAATTAGTATAACGTACACTTTCATTCAACAGTACTATGGATTTATAAATTTAAGAATTCATTGATAATCATACAACACGGCCTTGATAATTTAAAGGATAACTACCAAAATATAGATACGAAGAAAAGGTAATTCGTAAAGTTTTTATCTACTATAACAAGTGATAATTATACATTTAAGGCAGACAATACCAGGTAGTCCTACTAAAGTAACCAAAACATGGAGCTACGTAATAAAAGTATTTTATAAAATTAAAAAACCGTTGATAATCATGATTAAATCTCATCAACGGTTATGACTAGCTATTTAAAATAATATCGGTTGTATTTAAATGAAATAGGCTGTTTAGTCGACTCTTTTTGCTGTAAAAATAAAACGCTCTGGTGCATCTCCAATATAGCCAAAAGGATAACACGTTGTAACAGTTAATATTTCTTCGGGCGCAGTAGGCTTAATAACCGTAAGATCATCAGCATCTACAATTTTTGTATCCACAATCTCGTAGGTAAATTCTCCATATTGTAATTTAACAATAAACTGATCGCCAATACCTATTTGGTCAAATTTTTTAAATACCGTGTCACGATGTCCGGATAACACGATTTGGTCATTTTGATTAGGTAAAGCAGTCCCTATATAGTGACCAACACCTTTACGAAGCTGTTCACTATCTGTGCCCTCTACTATTGGTAGCTCCTCATCGATTTTAGGCACTTCTAATATACCGATTGCATCCCCTATTTGAAAATCGGGGATATCTATCTCTTCCTCTTCTTGCGGTGGAGATTCTGAGATTAGCCCTTTAGCTTCTACCAATAATTTATCCTGCTGTTGGGCTGAATTCCATATATTAAATATGGAATATCCAGTCAAGGTAACACCAGCTGCAATTAATAATACAGTAACAAAGGAAAATATCTTTTTTACCATGCTATTTCATCACCTAACTTTCGCGCGATTCTAACTACTCTTATCATAACTGCTTCTTGGGTATATGTTAATAGATAAAGTATCCTATTTTAAGTAATATTTACAAAAAAGCGCTTTGGTATAGAACAGTGAAAAAAGAAAGATAGTCTCCCAGCTGTTCTAACTGGTATGACTATCTCCTTTTACCAATACTTTAGTCTCTTGCTACTTTCCTCCTTGAAATCCATACCACTAAACCTAATAGAAATAATGCTGCACCTATAAGAAGGAAATTATAGTGATTAGTTGCTGTTTTTGGCAGTTCCTTGCCACTTACAGGAGCTTCCCTATTTCCATCCTTATTATTTGTTGGATTAGGTCCACCATTTTGATCCTCATCTTCTGGGCTTGGCTTTACCGGAGGATTCGTTACTTCTTTTTCAATCGTAATCGCTTCTATTGGTGTTTCTGGATTATCGATGTTGCCTCCATCTACGGTTGCAATATTTTCAATTGTATCACCGGTTTGTTTCGAATCGATTAAGGCATGGAAGGTAATGGTTCTCCACTCCGTATCAGCAACATCACCAAAGCTTGCAGTAATGGTCCCATCTTTGTAGCTACCATTCCCATCATGGCTTACCTCAATAGTTCCTTCTACAAAGGAAAGTCCTTTCGGTAGAGCGTCCGAGATTACAAGGTCTTCAATGACACTATCTTGCACTGTATTTCTAGCTTTTATGGTGTAAATGACCCTGTCGCCTACTTCATAAATATTCTTGCCCTCTTTAGCATTAACTGCTGTCTTCTCCGATTCAACTTCCGGATTACGAGGATAGATTCTTACTTCATTTTCTGGTTTATCTGATGAGGTAACATTGTCACCTTCTACCACTGCGATATTGGTGATATCCTTACCTGCTTGTCCTTCTTTAACTTTCACCTGGAAGATTATAGAATGCCATTCGGTATCTGTAATATCGCCAAATTCAGCTAATATTTCCCCATTAATACTCTCACCAGCATCATCATCTTCAGCATCAGTTACAGAATTTCCATCTACAGTTAAAGTACCTGTTAAATATTCCAATCCATCTGGGATTGTGTCAGCGATTATTAGATTGGATACCAGACTATCTGGTACGGTATTACGGGTCTGGATGGTATAGGTTAGAATATCCCCAACCTCTGCATAATCCTTGTTAGAATTGCCTTCCGCTTTTTCTGTAATAGCTGACGTTTTTTCTGACTCTAGTTCAGGATCTCTAGGATTAACCGTAATTTCATTTTCGGGTTTATCTGGAACTTCTATATTACCACCGTCAACTGTCGCGATATTTTGAAGTGTTTTTCCAACTTGGCCAGAATCAATCGTAGCTTGGAAGGTGACAGTACGCCATTCTGTATCTGACACATCGCCAAATTTTGCTGTAATTATTCCGTTACGGAAATCAGCGACTCCTTCATGACTTGCTTCAAGGCTTCCTTCTATAAAGGTAAGTCCTTCTGGCAATACATCCGTAATTTCAAAGTTAGTCACTAGACTTTCTTTTACAGTATTGCGAGCTTGAATAGTATATTCAATTGTATCTCCTACTTGGTAGGCCTTATTGTTCGAATTGCCTTCTCCTTTTTCCACAATACTAGAGCTTTTCTCGGATTCAAGTACCGGAATTCTTGGATAGACAAGCAGCTCGTGCTTTGGTTCCTCCGGTGTATCGACATTTTCTCCATCAACTAATGCAATGTTGATAATATCTTGACCGGCTTGACCAGCCCCAACTACTACCTGGAAGGTTAACGTGTGCCATTCGGTATCCGTGATATCACCAAATGCTCCGAGGATTTCTCCGTCTACACTATGACCGGCGTCATCATCTGCTTCATCTGTGACGGAAACGCCATCCACAGTTAGCGACCCCACTACATATTCCAAGCCTTCTGGAATGGTGTCGCGAATAGTAAGGCTTTCTACCAGACTATCTTCTATTGTGTTGCGTGTTTGAATCGTATAGGTTAAGATGTCCCCTACTTCTGCATGTTCTGTATCTGTGTTACCTTCCAATTTTTCGGCAATACTAGCTGATTTTTCCGAATCTAACTTCGGTTCTTTTGGATCGACTGTAATTTCTTTTGCTGGTTTGTCCGGCTCGTCGAAATTATCTCCATCTACCGTTGCGGTATTATTGATGGTTTGACCGGATTGACCGGAATCAATCGTCGCTAGGAACGTTACGATTCGCCATTCGATATCGGTGACATCTCCAAACGCTGCCGTTATAGTTCCGTCTTCGAAGTTGCCGCTTCCATCATGGCTTAATTCTAAGCTATCTTCTACGTAGGAAAGGCCTTCTGGTAGAACATCGGAAATAGCAAAGTTTTCCACTACACTTTCCTTCACCGTATTTCGAGCTTGGATCGTGTACTTAATCGTATCGCCTACTTCATAAACTTCTTTACCTTCTTCTACATTTTCAGCCATTTTTTCCGATTCCACTTTCGGTTCACGTGGGTATACAAGAACTTCCTCACTCGGCTCATCCGGTTCATCGATATTGTCTCCATCTACAGTTGCGATATTTTTAATATCTTGACCAGCTTGTCCTTCCCCAACTACCACTTGGAAGGTCACTTTGTGCCATTCGGTATCGGTGATGTCGCCAAATGACCCGAAGATTTCGCCATTTACACTGTGACCTGCATCATTGTCTTCTTCATCTGTGACAGCGACTCCGTCTACAGTTAATGATTCTGCTACATATTCCAGCCCCTCCGGAAGTACGTCTCGAATGGTAAGGTTTTTGACGAGACTATCTTCTACCATGTTACGTGTTTGAATCGTGTAGGTTAAGATATCTCCCACTTCTGGGTGTTCTGCATCTGTATTACCTTCAAATTTTTCTGCAATATCATAGGTCTTTTCCGATTCTAATCTCGGTTCACGTGGATCAACCTGAAACTCTTCACTTGGCTCATCTGGTTCCTCAACATTGTCTCCATCCACGGTTGCCGTGTTTTGGATGGTTTGACCGGATTGACCAGCGTCAATGGTTGCTAGGAATGTTACGATTCGCCATTCATCGTCTGTAACTTCACCGAAATTAGCAGTGATAGCTCCATTAGTGAAATTAGTCGATCCTTCGTGACTCGCTTCTAAGCTACCTTCTAAATAAGTTAGGCCTTCTGGTAATACGTCGGAAATTACAAAGTTTTCCACTACACTTTCTCTGACCGTATTACGGGCTTGGATCGTGTATTTAATCGTGTCACCGACTTGGTATTTATCGGCATCATTGTTACCTTCGCCTTTTTCTTCGATGCTAGAGAACTTATCGGATTCTAAATTAGGATTACGAGGATAGACTAGAACTTCCTCACTTGGCTCGTCTGGTTCATCGATATTGTCACCATCTACTGTTGCGATGTTTTTAATATCTTGACCAGCTTGTCCTGGACCTACTTCCACTTGGAAGGTTATAGAATGCCACTCCGTATCGGTGATGTCCCCAAATGCTCCGAAGATTTCTCCGTTTAGACTATGACCGGCGTCATCATCTTCCTCATCTGTGACCGATACGCCATCTACACTGAGTGTGCCCGTCACGTATTCCAGTCCTTCTGGAAGTTCGTCGCGGATAATAAGGTTTTTGACGAGACTATCTTCTACCGTGTTACGTGTTTGAATCGTGTAGGTTAAGATGTCCCCTACTTCTGGATGTTCTAGGTCTGTATTACCATCCGCTTTTTCAAAGACTTCTGCGGCTTTTTGAGATTCTAATACAGGCTTCTGATACGCGAGTTCCGTTGTCGTCTCATTTGATTCTGTTGTTTTACTCTCATTGGTTAATAGATTGTCATAGTTAACTTTTGCTTTATTGATAATTTCACTTACGGTATCATCTACCAGTGCTTTTACTTTAAATTGTACGGTAACGCCATTCGGTAGATCGTTTGTATTAGGTAAATCTCCTAATTCTATGATCACGTTATTACTTTCTTCATCGTACCTACCTGCATCGTCACCTTTTTGGTCCGTTAAATCCCCTGTACCTGGTCCATCGATTATTTTTAAGGAACCAGGAACATATTTGGTACCGGCAGGAATAGCGTCTTCGAATACTGCATTTGCTGCAATATCTCCACCGTTGTTCTTAACGGTTACTTCATAGGTTAATTCATCACCTGCATAAACTTCCCCCTCTGGAGAAACAGTTTTCTCTGCAACCACACATGGCTCTGTTCCTAGGAAGATGTCGTCTAGGAAGTTTCCAACTGCCTTATCACCACCGGCAGAAGAAATTGCCTCGAAACCAAAGCGTGTAACCGTTTGTCCAGCTGGAACCGTATATGTGCCAGAATAATATTTCCACTCATCTCTTCCTGTTGTTACTTCCTGAATGGTTGGGAGGCTTTGAGGTTCCGTACTTGCTGAACCTATCTTTACCGCCATTGTATCCTCACCTAGCCTACCTTTATGCGCAAGTCTCCAATAAATTATTTGCCCTGGTGTTGTCTCCACATCTTGGTATAACTGAGCCGCTTCACGACTATTTAATTCCACCATCTGTTCCCCATCAGGGACATCATTTATTAAACCTTGTTCATCATGTATAGAACCTGGCTCAAGTTGATCCATAAGGAACTTATTAAACACCTCAAAAACCTGACTGGAATCTGTTGTCTTCCATCCCGGCATTAGCGAAGCATCTAAAACATAGTATCCAGGTCCGGTAGGGTATTCTGAAGAATAAGACGGCTCTTCAAAACTACCATTAATCAACGCTACCGGTGCCGCACAAGCGTCAATTCCCTCTCTTGGTAGGATTGTATTCGTTGTTTCATTTGTTTCGGTTGTTTCTCTTTCATTTATTAATAGATTGTTATAGTTGATAAAAGCCTTGTTGATAACTTCTCTTTCAGCATCCGTGTCCAGCGCCTTTACTTTAAACTGAACCGTAATCCCATCTGGTAAGTTATTGGTGTTTGGCAAGTCGCCTAACTCTACGATGACTTTTTTCCCGTCAAAATGACCGGCATCATCACCTTCTATATCCGTTAGATTTCCCGCTCCTGGTCCATCGATAATTTTTAAAGAACCTGGAACATACTCTGTACCTTCAGGAATAGCATCTTCGAATACTGCATCGGCTGCAATATCACCACCGTTATTCTTAACAGTTACTTCATAGGTTAATTCTTGCCCAGCAAAAACCTCTCCCTCTGGGGAAACGGTTTTCTCTGCAACGACACATGGTTTTGTTCCAAGAAAAACATCATCTAATAAATTCCCCCAACGTTGATCTCCACCAGCTGCGTCTATGGAGTTAAAAGCAAATCTTGTTGTTGCTTGCCCAGCTGGTACTGTATAGGATCCAGAATAATATTCCCAACCAGTATTTCCTGTACTTATTTCCTGTATTACTGGCAGCTCATCTGCTGGGGTATCGACTGAACCTATTTGTACAGCCATAGTATCTTCACCTAAAAGTCCCCTGTGAGCTACTCTCCAATATATGGTTTGACCTGGTGTCGTTTCAACATCTTGGTACAACGCCGATACTTGATCCGCATTTAATTCAGCATATTGATTCCCATGTGGGGGATTGATTTCCATCCCTGCTAAAAGATATTCGGATTTCATAATCTGAATAAATTTATCCGAAGCAGTTGTTTGCCAACCTGGAACTTCGTGTTCGTAGAAATACTGCCAAGCATGCTCTGCTCCTGGTGAACCTGTATCCCCTGGCATTCTAGCAGTAGGTTCCTCAAAACTACCATTAATCAATGCTACCGGTACTGGACACGCCCCTACTGGTGGCTCCTCCATATCCGGTGGCTGTTCTGTAGCTGGAATCGTATCAGAAACCTCTATACAATTGACATTGGCTGAAACCGTCACTTCCGTAGAATGATCAGCATTAACCAATAAAGCATGGATTTTCCCTTCTGTATCAGACACTAATTCAGTTAAAGGCTCTCCATTCGGCCCGGTTAACTCCCCACTAGTAGTCGTAAAAGAATCCGGAACTGCACCGGCAACCGGATTACCTGAAGGGTCTGTTAAAGTCACTGTAACATTATGTACACCCGGACTGCTTGCCGACTCCGTAACTAATTCCACATTGCTTGGTGCTATTTTGTAATCATTTTGTGGATTAAGTGTCGTAATCGGTGCATAGTCATTTACAAAATACCAGCTATGAATATCATGAGTCTCATAATTAGGGGATCCTGTAGCAGCCGTAAAACCAGCGTGAAATGGCTGACCACCAAATATATTGCTAAGGTCAATGCCATCTACATCCAATACTTTATTTGCACTAGCCCTGTCTGGGGTAGTGGCTAGAAGCACCTGAACAGTTTGAGCTACACTATCATAATCGATCCACGTGTAATACATAGTCCCATTAGATAAAACAAAGCTGGTACCATTACTCGCATTATATTGGTTCAAATCAGTAAACCAACCAGGCTGATTGACTAACTCCCCATTTGTTGCGAGTCCAATGTAGTTATCAGAGGGATCTTGATAAACATCATTTTTAAATGTATCGTACTTAATCGTAAAACTAGGTGATAGTCCGTAGTATCCCACGCTACCACCTGGTACTTCTAAACTAGTTGTACCTGTCTGGAGTGTGAACGTCAAACCATCACTTGGACCTGCTGCACTTTGATTACTCATCATAAATGAAAAGGCAGTACTGAAAGAGTAATTGTTTACAGGACAAAGCTTATTGTTATTAAAAACCGCTCCACTTTGTATTGTTTCTGCTGGGGTCAAACGGATAAATTCTGCCCCATTAGGAACTTCTGCCGCACCATTTACAGTAAATAACTGATTAAATTTGTCATTGGAAAATTCATCAAATTTATATGTTAACCATTTACTATCTGTTGCAGTCGCTGTCACATCTTCTGCTGCTCCACCTTCCGCTTGAACTAAAGGAGCTATCGATGGAAAAATACTATAAAGCATTACTAGTAATATTAACAAGCAAATAGAAACTTGATGCATACCTTCCCTTACTTTTCTATTAATCCTCATCCACTTACCCCCCTCTTTTTTAACGTAAAGCACAAAAGTACAACAATAGTGCATATATTTAGACATTTAAAGATATTTTACAACAATTTCCTATACAAAAAATGGACAATTAGCATTGATTAAGATGGTTAAAATTAACCAATTTATTGAAAATTTTGTGTTCTTATCAAACATTTGTAAAAATTATCCATAAAAATAACCCCAGATTCATTGACTGAGACTATCTTTTATGTTTACTACTTTGTATTTTTACATTGCAAAAAAACCCTCAAGATTGTTAAACCTTGAGGGATCCTATCATTTATACGGTTACAGCCTCTTGTTGGAAGAAGCTTTTCATTGCATGGTACACATCACGTTTTTCTTTTAAAATATAATGGCGGAATTTCTGGTTCTCAATGCTATTATAAGCCCGCATTAAGGTGGAGTGACGATTATATATATTAACCTCTGCATAACCGAACATATTGGACACATCCATAATTTCATTCACAAGCCGGATACATTTGGGATTGTCAGAGGTAATATTCTCACCGTCGGAAAAATGAAAAGGATAAATATTATAGCTCGAAGGATTATAGCGATCTTCAATCAATTCAAGGGCTTTCGTATAGGCGGAAGAACATATCGTTCCACCACTTTCACCTTTTGTAAAAAATTCTTCTTCGGAAACTTCCTTTGCCTCTGTATGATGAGCAATAAAGGCGATATCAACTTGCTCATATTTAGTTTTAAGGAATCGGTTCATCCAGAAAAAGAAGCTTCTGGCCATATACTTCTCAAAGGACCCCATCGAGGCACTCGTATCCATCATTGCTAAAACAACTGCTTTGGACTCTTTTTTCACTTCTTCATTCCAAGTTTTGAATCGCAAGTCGTCATTATAGATTGGGGTAATACCTGGATTTCCTTCTCTAGCATTTCGTTTTAATGCGGTTAGAATGGTTCGTTTCTTATCAATATTTCCCATTAAACCTTTCTTTCGGATATCATTAAATTCTATCTTTTCGGTTACAATCTCAGCCTTTTCCTTCTCTTGCAAATTGGGTAGCTCTAACTCTTTAAATAGGGCCTCCTCTAGCTTCTCTAACGATACCTCAGCTTCATAGTAGTCACTTCCAGGCTGATCGCCTGCTTTCTTTCCATCGCCAGGACCTTGCTTTTGTTGTCCTTTCGCATTAGGATCTTTTGCTACTACATCTCCTACTTTGCTATCTCCATCCCCTTGCCCTACATGCTTTGACTTATTGTAATTGTACCTGATTTTATACTCGTCTAATGAACGAATCGGTATTTTGATTACTTCTCGGCCATTGGACATTACGATTGCTTCTTCACTAATTAAATCGGGTAAATTATTCTTAATGGCTTCCTTAACTTTATCCATATGACGCTGTTGATCTTGAAAGCCTTTGCGATGGAGGGACCAGTTTTCCTCAGAGATGACAAAGTTATGTTTACCTTCCTGCACAACATCCCCTCCCATTCTGTTTAGTAAAAAGTATCGTGCTCCTCTTTTAGAAGATTACGATACTTTTCTCTATACTATGCAACTTGTCGCATATTATTGCATTCTATTTTAAAAAATGGTTTACAAAAAGGTAACAAGACTAGCCCGTTTGCAAGTCTTGTTACCTTTCTCCATTGTATGACTATCGGTTTAACAAGCTTCCCACATAGCGTAAAAGCTCATTAGCAGAAACAGAATTATAGCCATATTCATCTATTAATCTAGCAATTACTTCATTAATTTTCTTCAACTGTGATTCATCCGGTGTCTTGGACGATGTCGTTATTTTGACAACATCCTTTAAATCAGCAAACAATTTCTTTTGAATGGCTTCGCGTAATCGTTCGTGTGAATTGTAATCAAATCGTTTTCCTTTTCGTGCAAAAGCAGAAATTCGGATTAAAATTTCTTCACGGAAGGAGCGCTTTGCATTTTCTGAAATACCAATTTGCTCCTCAATAGAACGCATCAGCTTTTCATCTGGATTCATTTCTTCTCCGGTTAATGGATCACGAAGTTTATTTTTATTACAATATGCCTCCACATTATCTAAATAATTATTCATTAACGATTTAGCCGATTCTTCATACGAATACACAAATGCCTTTTGAACTTCCTTCTTCGCAATTTCATCATATTCTCTTCTAGCTACCGAAATATAATTCATATATTTCTCTTTATCTTCATCTGAAATAGATGGATGTTGATCGAGGCCTTCTTTTAAAGAGCGTAGTACATCCAGCGCATTGATTGAAGGCACTTCTTTTCGTATGATAGCAGAAGATATTCGGTTTATCACATAACGAGGGTCAATCCCTTCCATCCCCTCCGTAGGGAATTCCTTCTTAAGCTCCTCTACATCTAGCTGATTAAAGCCTTCCACATTCTCACCATCATATAATCGCATTTTCTTGAGTAAATCCATCCCTTGTTTCTTGGATTCTTTTAATCTCGTTAAAACCGAGAAAATAGCCGCTACTCGTAAAGCATGTGGAGCGATGTGGACATGTGCCATATCACTTTGATTAATCATTTTTTCATAGATTCGTTCTTCTTCACTAACCCGTAAATTATACGGGATTGGCATCACAATAATTCTTGAATGCAGTGCTTCATTCTTCTTATTGGAAATAAAGGAACGATATTCCGATTCATTCGTATGCGCTACAATAAGCTCACCCATAGTATCCTGATATCTACTAAAATATAAAAATAGGTATATATGAGACCATTTTATCCAATTGTCAATACTTTTATCAATAAAAACCATAAAAAATACCACTAGATTATTCTCCAGTGGCTTGAAGTCTTTTCTGTTTCATTAATAATACTTTAGCAATAAGTGAGTGGATATCTTCGTCTGTTTCTTTGACTTCACGGGAAGGTTTCATTACTGTGATTGTTCCACATTTACCTTCTATCTCTTTTATCTTTACAGGTGGCAGTTCTTCAATATGTTCTTCTTTAGGATTGTATTCAACCTGCACAACAACCCCTCCCCTTGAAGACAATATATGTCCTTGGGGAGTGGGACTTTCCTGTAATCTTTCCGTAACTTGTAGCATATACATTCCTCCATTTTGGAGGACTATGTACTGCTATAATTAGTATTCTGATGATATGTTCTGATTAGTGACTTCTTGCACAGTAGTCCTTTGATTTTTGTTACTTTGAAATCTGTTTTAAAATTTCAATTCCTTTTGGAATATCCACTTTAATATCTCCATTAGGTAATGTAGTTACAATTTCAGGTTGAAAAACATAATAATAGAAATTATTAAAATCTCCACCTAACTTTTCAGATACTTCATATATGAGTTCTTGATACTCCCTCATTCTCCTAAACTTCATTCCTATTTCTTTCATTACTTTTTCTTTTTTTGTTTCCACTTTAAATTACCTCCTTGATACTAAAATTAGTGATCATTGGAAATAATTTGCAAAATGTTTCAGTATTCTCTTTAGTTATTTTAACTCGATTACCTCTTAAAATGTTAATTTCATTTAATACCTTTTGTTCCTCAAAAATATTATTAACAACACCAGAACAATTGTGAAACTTACCACCTGATATAAATTGAAAATACATTGTTTTTGGATACTTGTTAGTTGACATAAAAAATCTCCTCCTAAATATGTTTTTATAAAGAGACACATCAACAAATAAAACACTCTCTAGAAAAGTGTAGTATTCTCCTATAAGGTTGAAGTGTATCTTTTAACATAAATAGAAAGAGATCTGTATTCAAAAGTATAATAATCAAAGTATAAAAAGCAGATATAAAAAATCTAAAAAGTATATAAAATAATATATTGTTATGATATCACGAAATAATTTGCATGTAAAGCACCATTTTTACCGTTTTGTTAAATCTTTAACTACATTCAACTTTGTACCATTATCATATGGTTGGCTATACAAAATTTTTCCGCAGGATAAACACTGTACGTCACATATTCTGTTATATGATAATTTATCCTTTGTATTCTTTGGGTAATCTTCAACACGAATTACATCAAGTATTCCACCACATTCACAAATCATATTAATAACCCCATTCCTAATATTCTTCAGCCAACATTACTGTAATACATTTCCCATCATCAATAATAAAAACCTTACCAGAAAACTTATTATTTGTATTTGTGAGCATAAGTTTCTTTTGATATAGTGGTTCTTCTTGCGAATGATCTATATAAGTAGTTCTTCCGCCTTTTGATAAAGAAATATTAAATACCTGTAAATAATCGACGTGAACTCCCTTTTTCATTTCCATAATGGAGTCCATCATACCTTTTATAATTTCGGGCATTATTTTACTTTTTACTCTTTTTGTTATAAAAACCTCTTTAGGCTCAAACATTTCAATCACTCCATAACCGCATTTGTTACTTTACTACTAATATCCGTTTATCTACGAAATAAACACTAAGGTATTTTTGTAGATAAATAAATTTAAACAACCTTCAATAAATAATCTGGTTCCACGGCAACGTCTGAATGTAAATCCTGACGAATTATTGACCATTCGAGGTTATACTTTCTGCAAATGTTTGAGAAACTCTTAAGGTTCTTCAAACTATCTATTTCTTCAATATCATACACTAACACTCTGCTAAACGTAGTACGATCAATAAATTTTAATAAGAAATCCAGCATGCCAATATCATCAAGTAAAAAACAATCAATTTTCTTTTCATCAAACTCTGCCCAATCAACTAACATATCAGTTATGTAAGGATAGTCACCAAAATTCGTACATATACCCAAGTATTTCAAAATAGACATATTTATTCGCCCCCACATTCTTTACTTGTACATAATAATAACGCGAATCTAATCATCTACAAGTATTTAGTTTGCCAGAGCCTAATAGCAATTACAGTCAATTGTTTGATCATTAAAACCTAGAATTGTGGATTTTAATAATTTTTATAGAATTCTCCATATCTCTTCAAATTCGATTGTATTATTTTATTTTGACCAAAATGAATTAAGTGTCGTTGAAAATCTCTCGTTTACTTATTTATTCATTTTTTTCATATGACAAGTATATTAAACTACCTCTTTTAGGTATTTTTTTCATGGTCTAAATATGTTCGATTTCACTTATAAATGATTTTTTTCATGAATTTTTTCTATTAATTTCAATGTTTTTTGGTATTTTGTTTATTACCAATCTTTCACTTCTATGTGCGTTCTAACTGCAATAACTCTATTTTATGGTGTTCATTTCTATTCACTAATCAGATCTATAATGGGTAAAAACAATTATAATTCATTATTAATCGTTATAATGAATTAATTCATTAATATTATTTATATTGATTATAATAATTATATTTATTACTAGTGATTAATATTGAATAAAACATTTCCCACATTTAACCAACTTATAAACTTGCAATAGATAGCAATAAAGAACCTCTTTTTGCAGAATGCCTTTATAGTTAGAATAGCAGGTAAAACGGAAAAGAGACCTATCAGGGTCTCTAAAATTCTTTATTTAATCTTCAAATCTAGTAAGAACTATGTAATCCCCACAAGATTTACAGTCTATTCTTAACTCAGAAATTTTAACTTCTGCTTCTGTATTATAATTAATTTCATCCTCAAGATAGGTTTCTACCTCTTCTTTCGTTTTTGCTTTTGCTAGGTGATCTATAAATTCTGAATATGCGCTTAGTCTTACTTCTTTTTCAAAAGCAGTCTCAAAAACAGTTAAATTATTCCCGTTAATTTTTGGAATAACATACGCATGATTTCCAACTGTTTCTGGAGTTAATTCGGCTTTGTTTCCACATTGCTCACATTCAATTGTAACTTTCATACCCTTCCCCACCTTAAAGTAATATTTATTAAATTATACCATTATTTGTAACCTTCAGAGTGCCGGCAAAGAATTTATTAAATACATTTCTCTGACTTTTGCGCTAACAATTTAATAACACACAGCCATCCATAATATTTATAACAGAATAATAAATTATGAGCGTTCCCGATATAACTTTTACTAGTGGATTTTTATTTATAAATGTTATTGAACTTAAAATGAGTATTACCTTCCTCGTCAACCCACTTATTTAATTTATTATCTTTTTCTTTCATTACAGCACGTAATTCATTTATAGTATGAAGCCACCCTTTCGCAGCAATAAAAAATAATACAAAAGTAAAAACGGAAAGCAAAACATCATTTGTAATTTGATAAAAAATAATTCCTGCAATTGGACTTATTGTAACATTGAAGGAAACCATTGAAATGAAATCCAGAAAACTTTCTCTCTTCCTAGTTAGGGTTTTATCAGTTTTAGAAATAATTTTAAATATTATGCTAATGTATATGTGAAAGATAATTCCTGAGGAATAATATATTCCCGTTATGAACTTAATATAGCCTATAAAAGTCATGTCTAACACTAAAACATACACGGGAAAAAAAATAAGCAATGACATTAAGACCAAAATACTAAACATAAAAATTAAAACACCAATGAACGGAAAGTTATTATTTATTCGGCTTATATAATTCATTTTATCCCTTCTTTTTTCTCATAATAAGATTGGAATACATTTAGTTTAACGTATATTCCATTATTAAACAGGTCCAAAAACGTTTAACCATTATCATGGGAATCAAGTAAGATTTTAGGAGACTTTTTATGACTGATAACCTTACAGTGGAACAAAGAAGAAAAAACATGCAGGCTATAAAATCAAAGTCAAAACTAGAAGATAGGGTTGCAAAGGCACTATGGAATAGAGGAATTAGATATAGAAGAAATGATAAATCCTTGGCCGGAAAACCAGATATTTCAATAAAGAAATACAAAATAGTAATATTTATCGATTCTTGCTTTTGGCATTGTTGTCCAATTCATGGAAATTTACCTAAAAGTAATATTGAGTATTGGGAAAAAAAACTTAACAGGAATAAAGAACGGGACGAAGAAATTAGTTCTTTTTATATTAAAAATAATTGGTATATTCTTAGGATATGGGAACATGAGATTAAGCAGAACTTTGACTTAACGATCGAAAAAGTTATTAGTACCGTAAATAGAGCAAAAATAAATCGAATCTAAGGCTGTTTTGTTATATTACAAATTGATATGATAAATAGGTTGGGGCTGGTATAGTGCCTAAAAGAAGAACACACAAAAATCCCCAGAGGAAACCGTTGCACCTTTTGCTAAACGCCTGCACAGTTTACGACTTTAAAATTTATAAAAGAAGTCAAGAAGTGTTCATTTTGATAGGAGGCATGATCTTAAATGCAAGAAATTAATATTAGGAAACTGAATAAAGAAAAAATGTTTGGATATTGTGACACGATAGAGGAATACATAGAGGATGGGGAAACTAGTTTTTTGTTAAACTTCAAAAATACTAATTTCTTCGAGCCCTTTGCTATGGTATATTTTTTAGCATTTGTGCATCGGTTGAGAGAATCGGGTATTACTTTTGAGTATGAAAGAAGTATAATGACAAATGCATGTGATTATGCTGACTTTATGGGGTTCTTTGACACTTTAGAAGGCTCAATATCAAGATCATCTGACTTAGAGTATGATGGTAGAACATACATTAGAATACACTCTTTAACTAAAAAGGAAATTCGTGAATATGAATTTGAAAATGGTATTGATATGGCTGATGCTGTAACACATTTTGCCTCTCAAATGGCACAATTTCTTTTACACAATAGGAACTCAAATGCAAAAACACAGGAAGTTCTAACCTATTCACTAAGAGAAATTTTTAGAAATGTACTTGAACATAGTACTGCCAATGAAATATGGTGTTCAGGTCAGTATTGGCAAAGAAATAACACCGTTGAGGTGGTCATTCTTGATAATGGCGTAGGTATTAAAAATACTATTACTAAAAACATTCATCTTCGAGAGCATATTAATAATGATCTACAAGCAATTAAGTATGCAATGTTACCCGGGCTTTCTGGTGTTGCTTTTGAAAGAAAAGGGACAACCGCACCGGATTATGGATATCCCGACAATTCAGGTTATGGTCTTTATGTTACAAGTGAAATATGTAGTAATCACGGTGAATTCTTAATAGCCTCTGGAGAAAGTTATTTACGTATAACTCCCG
Organism: Ornithinibacillus massiliensis; assembly: GCF_018310345.1. Classification (GTDB taxonomy): domain Bacteria; phylum Bacillota; class Bacilli; order Bacillales; family Amphibacillaceae; genus Ornithinibacillus; species Ornithinibacillus massiliensis. The sequence goes on along the minus strand of NZ_JAGXBY010000001.1, from coordinate 369,970 downwards.
AAGTTAGAAGGAAGCGAAGTATTAATCATCGCGGAACAGCAATTTCATTAAAATTAAACCTTGAAAATATTAATGAAGTGAGCATTACAGACATTGTTAGAAAAGGGGAAGAAATAGCAGCAAATTCTCCTTTCCGTGCAAACAAAAGAGCATCTGTTTTATCAAAACGATTATAAAACCTTAATGAGTAATCAAAAATGTTCGGTACTAAATAATAGTAGCCGAACATTTTTCGTAAATTCTAATCGATATTAAAAAAACCTAACTTTGGGTCAATTAACAAAGTTCTATCTAAAAATAAATTACCTAATTCGCATGAGGTTTCAGGTAGATACGAACAACTATGGCATGCAGCACCATTAAGATTGTTAACACCTTGACCTGAGGATTTTCCAATTTCCGAACAAACAGGGTCAGAACTGCACCAGCGTGCTTTATCAATTGCTTTATAGACCACCGGGAAGAAATTTTCTTGTCTCCCCATTCTTACTAGACCACCAAACGTACCATCTATATCACCTGAAGACGTATAGATTAATATTCCGCATTGCTCTTCATTTAGATATAGCCGTTCACGGATAGAAGCAGAATTATATCCGCATGTTAAAGCCAACTCATCAATAATAATGTGTGACAGTGTATGAAGCAGAACATTTCTTGGCTTTAAAATGTCCTCATCAACATTTGTACTTCTTTTCTCAGCACGGGTAAGCAACTTATTAAAATAATGCTGGACATCATCTCTTTGCTCCCATGACTGCAGTTTTTCAAAATTAACAGTAAAGAAAATACCTTCTCCATATACCTTATAAGCCGGCAACCAGTTATTTTCAGGTAAGTTTGGGTCTTTAAATAATAAATGTTTACCTTTAGAAATTTGGTTTTTTGCAACCTCATCATCATTGGTTGTTAGTCTATTAAATCCAGTTAAAACAATTGTCTCTTTTAATTTTGTTACTCTATTTATCATGCTAAAGAAAGTATTTATATCTTCATGATTTACTTCATTACAGGTCCATTCTTTCTTTACTTTTAGATTTTTTGTATCAATTTCTTGGGTTAGTGTTTCAAATTCCTTCTTTCTTAATTCCTTTTCAGCATTCCTAGTACTCACCTTTTCAGGAGTTTCCTCTTCTTCTATCCCTCCCTCAATATACAAAATAGCAAGTTCAATATCTGACTCATTGTACTCTTGTATTTCAGGCGGGCATAACTTTTTCACTGTCTTAATTTTCCCATCCATATTATCGGTCATTTCCAGCCAAGATGAGGTAACCCCATTTTTTTCAAACATATCTATAAGTTTTTCAACTTCCGGATTTTCCCCCGGTAAATGAATTGCACTTATCGTATTTGGATAATACACATTTATAGAATTTTTTAAAACTGCAATTGGATAAGAAGAGCAACTTTCCTTATCATTTTCAGAACCGTACCATGGTTTATGGCCGGGACATTGGTATAACTTTTTTTCATTTTTGTTTAACATTTTACTTAATTCACTTACTCTATCCTCATCCAATTCAGAGGTATTTCTTCTGGACATTATTCCTTTAAGGGATCTTTCTTTATTACAAGAGCACTTAACTTTAAGGGAATCGAGAGTTGCTCCACCTGTTGAAAGAAGTTTCATTTGCCCATCGCAAGAAGTATTTTCATCTCCGTGAACCCACTCTCTCCACGGGAAATCAGATATGTGTCCTTGGCTACAAACCATTACAAATGGGACCTGAATCATCTTCATTTGTTTTTTACATTCTTTACAATCTAACCAACTAGTCCTCGATGACATTGAAGTTTTATGCAATGTTTTACATTTTGGACAATAGTGCCAAGTAGGAAAACGTAATAATGGGATATACAGATCGGTATTCGTTTGAGTTATCGCTCCACCAGCATTCTTGTATTGATAACTTGGTCTAAAGTCTGGAGGCATTAGTAATTGTTTTACCTTTAATAGTGATCTTAATCTAGGTTCTTGTATTTCATATTCATCAAAAGTTTCAATACGATATTCATTTTTGTCATGATACCATTTATCAAGGGCACCAATCATTGCTGATTCCCCTTCAGGGCTAATAACAAGAGCACCAGGTCCAAATGTTGTCACAAGTTGTCCTCTTCTTAAAGGTAAATCTTTCATGAAAACAAAGCCTCCCAACCACTTTCACTTTCGCTATTCTCATCGTTACTAGAGTTATATATTGTCGCAATAAGACCCCTACACTCCGAATCTACATTCCTCATTGAATTAATCATTGACTCTGCATTTACTTTTAATGCATGAGGAATAGTTGTACCTGCCGAATACATATAACCATTTACCTTTGGGTCTACTCTCCATGCTGTATAATTTCCCTTTTCAAGCCGTTTCAATATCTCCATAAACCTGCTTTTTAATTCTTCAACTTGCTCTGGATCAACAAGTTCTGCTCTTTCTATTAAACGATTATAAAACGGGACAATTTTTTTATTTAGGTTCTTCTGAATTTCTTTCCAATCAGGTACTCTAGCAATATCATCATTTAATGCTTGTCTCAAGAATCCAATCACAACCGCATGTAAACCTCTATCTAAACATGAATCAGAAAAGGGAGTAACACTTGTAGGTTCTACTTGAGCATATAATTTTTGATGGTATTCCCTAAAATGTTCAAAATGGGATTTATCTCTTGATTTTGTATTTGAATATAAAGTAAATATTAATCCCGGTCTCTCCCACCAGCGACGTCCAACACGACCACTAACCTGAATATATTGCGCTGTCATTTTTGGTTGTCCTACTATTGCCATTACCGATAAACGATCTATATCTACTCCAACCTCAATAATGTTAGATGCAAGACATAAATCAATAGTAGAATTCATATCTTTTTGATTTTTATTTGGTCTATATTCTAGTTTCAAATCATCAATAGTCTTTGAGATTTCATGACTTTGCTTTCTAGATGTTAATTCAAGAACATTATTTATATACCTTATATCCTTTTGAAGTCCCTTTCTCATTGCCATTGAATTTGAATATTGAGGTATGTCTGTTTGAGTTAATGTCAGACCTCCACCTAATTCCCGTAAAGTATTATAGAATGAAAGTAAGGTCCAGTATGGATCTCTATCCTGTTCATTAATTTCAGCCGTCGATTGAAGAATAGATGAAAATGCCATAACTTGAGACATCATAATACGAACAGTTGTAGTATATACGCCCACATATTTCCGCCCCGGCATTGGCATGCCTGTTTCCTTATTAATTGCTGGGGTTGCAAAGAATGAATCTTCGTTTTCAAGGCCCGGACTAGGAAACAACCTTGAATTTTCCCTTCCAAATAAAGCAAGGGCTTGTTCCTCAAATTGTTTAATTGTTGCTGTCGCTGCAATTATTTTTGGTTTGACTACTTTTCCATCGACATTTTTCAAACATAATTCTTCAATTAATGTCTCAAAAAGACCTGTTAGCGTTCCAAGTGGCCCAGATATTAAATGCAACTCATCTTGCACTATTAACGATGGAGGACTAATAAACCTATCTCCATTTGAATCTATTCCAAATAACGCCCTAGCCTTCGGTTGCCAAACTAATTGGACAAACTTATCAACTGTTCCAATTAAGAAAGTAGGTCGTTTCTCATATATAGTTTCATCTACAATATAAATTGGTAATTCTTCATGAAAGTGGCAATTTTTATCTGGACAATGAATCACTAATTTATCATTGTTAGTTTTGTATCCGAAATAGTACTTTTTTTTGCTTCCTTTTTCATCATAATAGCCCAAATTTGCCCCACACCATGGGCAACTATTAACAATAAACTGTTGCGCATTTTTCTCATTTTTTTGAAGTTTATTTAGTGCAGTTTTTGCTGCCTTATTACTATTTGGAGTTGTATTTGAACCCACCCAAATTCCAATTGAAAACGGTATATCTCCTAATTTTGAATTATTTTTTATTCTTAGGTATTCTAAAGCGCAAATAAGCCTAGATGATCTTTGGAACTGGTCAGCAGTTAGAAGTCTAAGTGTGTATCGCATCATAACGTCTACACCAGCATCTATTTTATTTTTCAAGCGTCTTAGAATCATTTGAAAGGCTGCAACACCTAAGTACGCTTCCGTTTTACCTCCGCCAGTTGGAAACCAAATTAAATCAACAATTTCTCTTGAATCACACTTTTCGTCAACTAATGACTCAATTGACATTAATATAAAAGCAATCTGGAATGCTCTCCAAGTATTATCAGCATTCTGAAGTTTAATTTCATCATTAACACTTTCTTTAAAAGATCTATTAAAAATAATCTGTTTATCCTCAACACGACCAAAACGTCTATCTTTACCATTAACTTGCTGAAGAAGTATTGCAGTATTCGCTAAACGAAATGCTTCTAAAATTTGTGGGTCCTTAAGCAATTTTAGACCCTTTTCCATTCTACCCAGACTCTCTCTACATAGTTCTAAATGCTTTTCAGCAACCGGTTGTAATAACTCGGGGACTTCCTCAACCTTTGTTGATTTTAATTTTATCCATTCCCTATATCCTTCAATTAAAGGCTTTAGGATTTTTTCAGGAGGTTCATTACTAGAAAGACCAGCAAGATCACTCATTTTAATTTCCAGTTCGACCTTTTTACCATCTTGATTGACAGAAACGTTTGGAGTCATACTTAATGCTTCATATTCAGGCATAAAAGTGGTCGCCAATTGCTGAACGTTCTTGGAATTTTGATCCCAGTCTGCAGCGCATCCATGACCAAAAGCAAATACTCCCTCGTTTCTATAAAGAAGTTCAGTGGAAGCCTCCTCGTCACTCAACAACTTTTTCATTTCATACTGTTTGGGATAAACAGAAAATGAGTACTTGTCTGGCGTACTAATAGTCATTGTTGCTTGAAACAATATTAATTGTTGTCTATTAAACTTTGGAACCGAAGAACGGTTTGTAACACTTATGGTGATAATATATTTATCCTTAACTTCACGAAGACGAGCCTGAAATTGAAAATGATAATGGGAGATTTTCTCTCCTTTTTTATTTTTCATTTCAATTTGCTTTTCCATTTGTCTGTTGGTAATAAGTTCACTTAAAGGTAAATCCCATATTCCTTCTACAGTCTCCCTTAGCCACCATTGAATACTATTACTCTCATTCTTAACTTTCACATTGTGTGGTGTATATGTCCCACCTTCTAATTTAATCTTTAATTCAGGAAGATCTTTATTAACACAAAATGTTAGCCCCATAGTTGAAGGCATAAAGTCATTTTTTTGAGGGAATAATTCTACTTCACCATCGTCTTCAGTCGTTTCTATGCCTTCTTTACGCTCAAACATTTTATCGATTTTATCGTCTTCTTGTATTTCACTAGGTTCTTCACCAATTGGAGTTTCAAGGGCAACTTCCTCACTTTCATTTGTACCTAATGGAAACAAATGGCCGCTGACATATCTTTGAGTCGGTGTTTCTCTTTGTAGAATCTCCTCTTTAATTCCACCAACTTCCCAATAATAAGGTTTGTACAATTCGTCTTTTGAATCAAATATCGTAGTACCAATAGGGTTAAATTTTATATAGTGATCTCTAATTTGACCGGGTCCAATTATTTCTTCTTTGACATTATCCATTACTTTTTGACGATTAATTAGCGATTTATCTAATGTGATAGCCATACCAATTACCCTCCCCTTTTAATCTATATTCATTGGCTTCATAAGGTTATATGGTGCAATTAAATGTCTTGAACGATCTATTGATACAATTCTTTCAATATTAAAAGAAGCCCCATTAAACTCCCTTGACATAAATGTGTAGTACCCTTTTTCTTGTAATTCTTTCAAGATGTCATTGGATAGTTCACTCATTAATTTATCAGATATTATCCTCCCAGCCTTCCTATGGGCAAGTTGAATTTTTTTCATAGTTTCATAAGTATCCCTTATCTTATCCTCATCATACTTTAATGCCTTTAAAATCTTAGGAAGTTCTGTTGGACAAATTGAATCTTCATTACACCATGACCTTAATGATGCCATGGAAGCAGTGCTAATATGATATTTATTTAACAATATTTCACTTACTTTTCTTATTCCTTTTCTCTCTACGTTAAAACGCAACTTATTCTTCCATTCACTTTGAAGAAGACGGTATTTCTCAGCACTTTTCTTAAGAACATCATGGTCAGCAACTTCTGCAATTAATTTGGTATCTCTATCATTTCTAATTACAATATAGTCGTCTTCTTCAACGTCTTTAAAATTAAGTTGTTTTATAAAGTTTCCTTTTTCATTAGGTGAATAAACACGTACTTTGGAATCCTTTGGTGCAAATAAGAAACGTTCATTTTCCAAATAAACTATAGACGCTTCAACAGCATCTTGAGAGTTTACTTCTAATGTATTTTTCTGTTCCTCAAGGAACTTGCTTACTGCAGTATCTAACAAATCTGCTTGTTCTATAGTAATGTTACTTTTCTTTTGTATTGGCTCTCCAAAAGAAACATTATCGAATATTGTACTGTGTACACCTTTATTATCTATATCCTCAAATATTCTGTTGGGGCTTATTGAATTAGTAAAAATATCATAGGAAATAAAAGTCACAATCTTACCTTTAAAAGTATTTTTAACATACTCACCGAAATACGAAGGATTACCGATATAAACAACTTCGTCAAAGATTTCTATATCTTTCCTAAAACTGTTTTCAGTAAAATAACTTACCTTTAAGAATGATTTCAACTCATTTTGAATTAACAATCTTTCCTCAATTGTCATTGCCCTTTTTGAAACAATTGCTACCTTTAAGCCGGCTTCCGCCTTGCTATTAATATAATTACATAAGTATTCATACAAGTTATTATTTGTACCCTCTATCACTTGCTTATACGTTTTTGCTATTGTAATTACAACCTTTGTGAATAGTTCAGGATAACTCTTTTTAATCTGAATAAATTTTGAAAGTATTTGATCATCAGTATCCTTGCTAATTACCTTATTATAAGGAAGTAAACTACCTGCTATTTTAAAAAACGCTTTCTTTAGCAAATTCAGAACTTCTATCAAATGGTCATCATTCTCATATCTATTTTGTATTTCTAATCTTAACTGTTCTATACTATTGGCAAATGGCAATAAATCAGTACTTTCTATATGCTTAAACAGAACAGTCCTATCTCTCAAACTATATAGGTCCAATAAATTATTAAAATTCATAAACATTACCTCCAAGCAAGGAACTCAACCCCAAGAGGTATTTGAGTATCAGTGGATTTCAAATAGTTTATTATTTCCTCAGTAACTACTTTATGATCATCTTGCAATAACTCTCTTTTTAATTCTTCCTTCACCTCATGTAGTCTATTTTCATGATCAGTTCTGCTTGATAAAATAATTTTAGGGTTTGTAGTAAAATGCTTATCTTGTTTAATAAAACTATACAAGTCCGAATAAATTACTGGGACTTCCTTATTTACATCTACATCAATTTTTTTCATCTGTGATGAAAAAAGTTTTCCGTTTGTGTAACTATTGCTGTTATCAAAATAGAGGAAGTCTTTAATTGTTCCCTTAACACCCTCATAAATAAAAATGTCTTTACTCATATTTTCATTAATTTGTCCAATATTACCTACTAAGTAAAAAGAGTCCCCGGGATAAAACTCTACCTTATTTAATTGGCCAGATGTATAGAGGACTCTTAATAACCTACTATTGTCCAAACCAACTTTTTGCTTTTTACTTACCTTTCGTGTTCGTTTAATTTCATCAAATTCTTCATCTAAAAGAATAACTCTGTCAATCCAATACCTTTCTGGAATACCTCTATCCATCTTTCCGTCTTTAATCTTCAGTATCATTTCATTTTCAAAAACTGGACTAGGTTCTACTGAAATAACAGAAGCCTTTCTTGCAGATTGATCGTCCTTATAAATAATTCGACTTCCTTTTTCTAAATTCATTACTGCTTTTCTAATAGACCTCATTTGTTTGGTTTTGGAGTATGTCTTGTCTGCAATTCCCATTGCGATAAATAATGAAAAAAACTGTTCACTAGGAAGAGATAGTATGAGGTTAATAGATTTTTTATACTTAATTCCATGGTCATTTATATAAGCACCCAATTCAAATGCAAAATTAATCCAATCAGGTATATCTAAGGGGCCCCTTTTACTAAGAACTTTTAAATTCTTAATGGTCATTCTATTCACCACTTTCATAACCCAAGTCGTTCATTATCTTATACTAGTAATTTTATCACATTAGTCGACAAATAAATTTGCTCTTTTCCAATTTTATTCCTTTTTCAGTATATTATTTAGTCCAAAAGACACAATGCAAAAATAATGGTCTGACAACAACTTCCTTTTATAGAAGGTCAAGAGATTGTGAGAACTAACTGACGGCGCTGTTAGTATAGAAGTGTTACACAGATTTATTTTCAAAAAACCTTTTATGTGATGAACATCATCTCTTTTTTTTCCATGATGGTGTAATTTGGTAAGTAGTACAATAAAGGGGGAATATGGTTGTTTAAACTTAATGAAGAAGTAAAAGTGAATTATCCAGATGAATTATTGAAAAATATGCATATAGAAGGGGTAATGATTTCACCATATGATACCATGATAGGTGTAACTGCTTTATCACAACAAATCAATCAAGATCATGTATTACGGCTATATTCCCTTGTGTTAAATGAGGACGGCTTCTTTGAAGTGATTTACGAATTACAAGCCTTCTCCATGCAGACCAAAGAGGATATCAGGATCTTTTTAGAAAAACTGCCTGCAATGAGCGCGATTGAACTAATGATGATTATGAACCCGATACCACAAATAGCAAGCCATTAAGAAACGTCAGTTACTTTTCTAACTTCGTGAAATGATACACTATAAGAAATGTGTGCTAATGTTTATTATCCACCAAATGAATAAACCGAAAATACATGCAAGTTTTTATTCATTTCTTGCGTATCTTCGGCTTTTTCATTTTAAATCAGACTGCGTTTACAGTGCTCTTTTTATTGTCAAATACAGACAAAGGGAACGTGATCACGCTCCCTTTAGTAAATATTTCCTTAAATACGCTGCCTATCCCCCCGCGATTTATGAACAATTATTATATGTACCCGGTATAGGAGTCAGATTAAATTAATGTAGTAATCCTTTTTAACAAGTTCATATTCCTCAAAAGTGAGAACAGTTGCGTCATCTTCAAAACCCAATTCATCATAGAATCTGATAATAATGTAATCGTTACAGATTAATACCTTAACATCTACTGCAGATTTATACATTTTATTTACCTCAATCAAATTCTTTATACTCATTTTCTCCATTATCTCCCCTCCTTTTTTGAACTGTCTTAGGATTTGCCTGCTATCATGGAAAGGTAAGTTATACGAATCTAGTTACACATTTATATTCCATTTCCTTTTTAATTTGGACAATATATGATAATAAAAAAAGGGGAGAGATTGCTGTGTGAATATTCAATTCAATATTAACTGTTATATTATTTGTGGTAATAATTGGAAATTTTGATATAATTGTTAATAAATTAGGGGAAATTCGAAACTGTATACAGGTCACGTTGAAGTATTTGTTCTTATGACACGGAAATTTCATTAAATTAGAATTGGGGTAAATATCGATATGAAAATGTCAAAAGTGATTAAGCCACTAGTACCGGTAGCAACGTTAGTTCTTGGTCTTGGATATGTTGTAAAAAAGGGGAAATTTCCTGTGAAATTATCTAGAGCGGTTTCTGACATAGCCCAAGTTGCTTCTGATGCTACAATTAATGAAGAAAAGTCTTTTGGCGGACTCAAGCAAAGTGAGTTAAATGAGATAGCCTCAAATACATTTAGAGGTGTGAAAGCAGTAATTGATGGTGACACATTGGAGTATTGGTTTAAGTCTGCTTCTGGCAAAAAAACTTCAACGGCAAGAATTGGATTGGATTCGGCAGGAGAGTTAGTATTTACTTTTCTTTCGTATAGAGATGCTAACTCACCATATTCTTTTATCAAAAATTTGAGGGATGCAATGAATAAAGACAATTAGAATTTTTAAGATTGATTATTTGATTGAATTTATGTCCTGTGAAATACACTCGGTAGCGCCGAATGCATTTCATTGTAGTTTGACTTCTAAGTGAAGAGTTTCACTTAAACAAATGGGAGTGTAGTGGAAAATTAAAGCCTAATATCTCGCTTAAAATACGAAGGAATTAGGCCTTTTTGTCTTTCTATATCCTAATCGTTGTAAATGTAGTTTCTTGAAATTTTCCCATTGGTAATCAAGTTGGCGATAAGTAGTAAATCCTGTGGCAATCAATTGTAAAAAAGATGAAGGGAGTGGTACAATCTCCATGGCTCTAATCAGTGTGCTACTCTACACTTTAATATACTACAAACTTTTTAATATATTTTTCAAATGAACTAAGCCTTCCCCATAATAAATCGTCCTTTTGAAACTCCGAATATAACTCCTCATTATTAAAGATATTAAACATCATTTCTTCAACCTGTTCTGGATCAGCAATTTCCAATTGTATTTGCTTATATAAATGCATAAAGGCCAGTCTTACCGCAAAAACAGTTGGAATGTTATGTTTTAAATATAAATCTACAATCATAGTAACACTTCCTCCATGAAGTTATTTAATAAAGTTATCATAACGTATGTTGAAGTTATTTAGAGCCCCATATAAATAAAAAGCAGGGAATTAATTCCCCTGCTCATTAAAATAATTAGGATCTAACTTTTTTGCTAATTTCATGCACCTTTGCAGTTCATGATTATCTACTAAATATTCTCCGACTATATAATACAGATTTCCCATAAATTCCTCATATGAGTGGAAAATTTTATTATAAACCGAAATTCCAAGGTTGTCTTTTTTCCCTTTTGCTGAATCCTTTTTGAAAATATAAACAAAGTACATCCATTTGCCCTTGTCCTTATCTTTATCTCTCTTTAATACTCTTTCAAAACGGGTTAAAATAATATTATGATCCGCGCTGTAATACTCCACAAATGCTGGTTCAAATTCGTCTTTCTTAACGAAACTAAATAATTCCTCTGCTTTCATGAGTGTCCTCCCCTATCTAAATCTTTTTTACATGAGTACAATTAAATATAGAGGAGACAATACCTGTTTTAAAAAAAGAATAGATGTAATAATCTACTCTTGATCAATTTTAGATTGGTGTTATTAACCAACCCTTACCAAATGGGTCAATAATACCATTATTTTTATTTCTGGTTTTCTGTTTTGTTTCTGCTTGTTCCCCAATCTCCTTAATTCTTCTTTGTTCTTCCTTTTCCCATTGTCTAAACTTTTCAAAGTTTTTTGTGGCTTTATCTATTGCAGATTGAGTCTTATTAAAGGTGTGATACTCTTGGAAAAAATCCTTTTCTAAATAAGGTAAAAAAACTGAGCATGTTACAGTGAAATTTTGTTTGCCCCTGGTTGACTGATTTAGATATGCAACAAGTTTGCTTTTGTTTGCTTCTAATAATCTAAAGTACACTCCATGCGCTTTTTTCCTAAAGATAAGATGTAATTCATATCCGTTAACATTCTTTGTAAAAATAGGATATCCCTTCAATAGTATTGTAAGCAGTTCAGTCTCACCTGCTAGGTTTAAATCAGAGTGACTTTCACCATATTTGGCTAGTATCCTTTTCTTACCCACCTTACTAATATAATTTATTATAAATTGATATTTAACATATGTATCTTTTATATTTTCCATTTAATCTCCCCTTTCAATTAAACTAATATGGTAGTTCGTCTTCATTTACATCTAGAACTATTGGTTTTTCAATGAATTGATAAAAGAATGAGGGATTTGAAAACATATAATCTAATGAATCATAATTATGATTTAATGCTCTAGTGTTTTTATCCCAATCTCTTAAAACCTCAACAATCATTTCGTAATAAAAATCATCATTATTTCCCTCCAAATAAGTTAGTAGTTTACTTTTTTCTTCAGAAGAAATAACAAAGGCATTTAATTTCTCTTTTATCTCTTCTAATCGGGATTTTCTAGTTAAATCATTATAATAATCTCTCGAAGCAGCCATACCGGCATCCTTTTTGGCTTGGCGTTCTTTTTCTATTTTTAGTTTTTCTTCTTCTTGTGCGGCCTTTGCTTGTCCATACTTCCAATTACCAACTATACTTTTTGCTTGTTCTAAACTGGGATTTAATAATGTTTCCTTAAAATAACTTTTGGGTTTTCCTATTGGATAGCCTTCTTGCTTGAGGTACTTTACAATTCTAATAGATTCCTCAATTTCTGAAACAGAAAGATTAGTTACATACTCCCTAATGAAATTGTCTAAAGCAGATTTTCCCTTTCCGAAAAAGAAAACCAACTCTTCCTTTAAACAAGAAATCAATTTTGTTTTTTTCTTGGTATCTGTTAGAGATCTTTCTGTTTCTGAAGAGGTATTTTCGAATTCCTCATCATCTAAATTATAGATTTTATTTTGATTGTTATTGTTTAGTTTATTATTCTCTTTCACCTCGCAAGAATCTTCATGCGAATCGCTATATCCTTCTTGCGACTCGCATGTGCCTTCACACGAGTCGCAAGACGGCTTACCTAATAAAAAGTTCAATAAACTATCTTTGTTATTGATTTCTTCAACACATTTACATTTATCCTTCTTGCAATTGTTGGTACATTCAATAGTAGGAACATTATTGCCATTTCTTAAAACAGAATATAGGGCCTCCAAAAAATTTGCGATCTGTTTTAAAGTGCTTTCATATCTGTCAAAGAAATCTACATCCCCTCCAATACCTCTAACTATTCTTACGGAACCGTCTGACAATACTTTTTCTCTTATATGGGTTGGAATTTTTTCAATTTTTCCAGTGGAGAATTTACCGATTATTTCTTCCATTGTTTTGATTGGCTTTGTAAATTTAGGGGCTTGTTTTTCTGAAGTTGATGCTTGTCTTACCCTTTTAACAACTCTCAGCAAATGTTCTAATGTAGGAATTTCTTGCAGAACCAAGATGTTAACAAAATCAGTTACAGAATAACGGTTAGTTGTTTGTGTTTTCACACCACTCCTATACGTGATAAAACTTAATAAAAATAAAAATTGAATACTTGCTGTGATTGAAGCATCGTCTAATCTTGACTGCATTCTAATTCTTTTATATCCGTTCCAACTTTCGGTATTTTGATTTCCTTGTGTTCTTTTAAGTACTTCGTATAGTCTGTATGGTGCATTTGGTAAGCAATATCCCCAACCAGAGTCGAAAATATCCTCCATACCTGCTAAACCTTTATTTGCTAAATACACAATATATTTTTTCATTTTATCTCCTCCTTCTAAGTATTAGAGAAAGAGGCTGTAGATGATGCTATGTAGAATTAGTATAATTAGTTATGATATTTTCTCCATTAAGTCATTAGTCACACTTTTATGCTTGCAATGCTGTGCTGATTATCTAATTAGCAATCATTTATAATCAACTCCACCTGACTGAATTGGGCCGGAACTTCATTAGTACCTTTATTTTTAATTAATTCCCAACCTATTTTCATATAAGCCATTTTCTTCTTTTCTGAAGTGGTCTTAATAAACTCAAACTCTCCATTAACTACCTTTCTTAAATAGTAATATCTTTGACCGTCATATTGACCCACCCCAATAAAATCTACTAGACCTAAATCTTCTAAAAGGCCACTCATTCCAAAAACCTTTTTGCTTTCAATATATTTTCCATTTTCTTTAACACCATAATGTTTCATATATAGCCTCCTTCCCTACGGTCTATGAACCATGCACTTTATTGAATCTCCTTTTCTCTTGAAAAGTTCTTGAAACTTTGTTTTAATTTTTAGGGAGGAGAAACCTTCCCTAAATGGCTTAATTAAGAATTGCTTTAACAACTTCTACAAGATCATCAACTTGCTTGTATGTAAGGTTATGGTTAAAAACACGGTTAATTTTTACAAAAATTTCCCCGTCTTGTTCACCTGCATATCCACTTGTTACTAAATCTCAGTTTCCGCTTTTCCAAACAATAATTCTGTCATATCCTCACTTCTTAATATTCTTTTTAATTGTGTAATAATTTTTAACTTAATACTATATATCACTCTCCATTTCTCTTCTATTTATTTTTCCTTTGACCACAAAAGAACTAAGGTTCTTGTTTTCTATTTGTAAATATCCTTAATTATTTGCCTATATTCCGTCTTGAAAACTTCTTGTTATATCAATTAACTTTTAAGGAGCAGTTATCTGCTCCTTAAAAGTAAGTAAGATAAAACGAAAATAATATATTTGTATGCATTCAGTGCAACCACTTGTACTATTAAACTTCGAAGGACCAATTCCTTGTCTTTATTTATAATATTTTATTTTTAATAGTTTTTTCTGCTTTTCAATTTCCGCCGCATTGGCTGATAATCTAGCGATCTCCTGGAGAACATACTCTTTTTGCTTTTCAAACTCTTTGCCTGAGAAAGGCAAATCAGGAATTACCCGTACCATTTCCTCACCTCGTACTTAACAAATTACAATCAATTAATATCGATCTTATTTCAATATTACCGCGTATAAAAAAACCATTAAAGCATTGAAAGACATAACTGTAAAAACGAACGAAAGCCTTGATACTTATAAAAGTAAATGCCTGAAGAGGTACATATATTTGAAAAAGGTTTTAATATTTATAAAATTATTGTTAAAAATAAAAAGTAATAAGGAAATGGCAGTGAGGGAGTTGATAATCTTTCATTTAGTTGATTATCAAATTGTTGTAGTTATTAGGACTGATTTGGCACTATCAGTTGATTTAAGGCGTTTAATAGATGAAAACCCTGAATTGAATTAATTTTGCTCTATGTAAAAGAAAAGAGACCCTAAAGCGGGTCTCACGCAGTTATTACTTCTTTTTGTTCATCTTTTTTATATACATTTTCTAATGTTTTGATTAAATTCGTTGCTACACGTTTAATGACAGGGACACTTACAGCATTACCTGCTTGTTTATACACATGAGAGTTTGCCATTCCCTCCGGAATTTTATAATCGTCATCCACCGGGAACCCTTGAAATCGAAGAGCCTCTTTAGGAGTAAGTTTTCTTATTCCCCAATCGTCAATTATCAGTGGCACATTGTGCCCTCCAGTTCCCATATTGGCTGTTAAAGTAGGACAAACATTAGACTGATTTTCCCGTACATATACCCTTCTTAATTGATAAACAGTATCCCTTTTTGTCATCGCCTCTGTTAGCATGTTGTAATACTGACTATCAGCAGTATAGTAATATTTATCATCTTGCTTCTTATCACGGTCTAAAATATCATCAATAGTTTTAGTAAGTGGAATTTTTTCAGGCCATACGAAATCTTTTAATGCCTCTTCTTCTCTAAATCCTACAATGAATATTCTCTCCCTATTTTGCGGAATGTTTCCATATTCCATAGTATTAAACACTCTACTATCGAAATAATAACCACTTTCTCGTAACATTTCCTCAACAACCTTAAAAGTATTACCCTTATCGTGTCCTTTAAGGTTTTTTACATTTTCAAGGAAGAAAGCCTTTGGTTTCTTAGCACGGATAAAGCGAATAACATCAAAGAATAGAGTTCCTCTTGGATCTATCGCTTCAGTGTGTCCTCCACATTCTGGACAAAACGCTCCATTTATATATTCCTCATAACTCACCATATGTTTATGACCACAGGAATGACATTGATAACTCATACCATGTCGATTTCCTGCTACACTGAATGCAACACATGGCCAGCCTGCTGTTAATATATCGATATCTGGCATATCATTTCCATCTAAATTTCTTATATCATCTTCTATTAGAGTATGTTCAAAATTCTCACTATAAGTGATACATGCATTTTTATCAATCTCGTTCGCCCAAATTATTTCTGCACCTGCTTGTTCAAAACCTTTATCGATTCCACCAACACCTGCAAAAAGGGAGCCAACTGTAAATTTATTATTTACCATAGTATACCTCCGAACATTAGTTCTGTGTTCGCAACTAATATACTATATTGTATCATAGTTTGTCCAAATTTGCGGCCCTAAAAATTAACCAATATCATAGAATAGATTTTAACTCTTTAATTAGGTCGGAAATAAAAATCATGTCTCCGGATTGAATGTAATAGTTGTTGGCGTCTATCCTTGTTGTATATAAATAGGAATCCTTTTCTATAATAGCCTTTTGTTGAATTGCTTGTTTAACTAGAGCAATAGGTATATAAGCAATATCAAAGTTGCATGAGGATTTTTGAAACTCCTCTTCTAATACCTTTTTATCTATATAATCGTTTTTATATAGCCACTTTTGTTTTAGATTTGATACTATGTTTGTGTCCACACGGACAAATAAAAAGTCAGTGTAGGTTGCACTACCTTTTTTTAAGTTAGGTAAATATTGTGCATTTTCATTCCAATCCTTAGTTTCCAGTAACAATAGATTCCCTTTTGTTTTAGTTGTTTTTACACCGATTTTTCTATTTTCAAAAGTAAAGTCATAACTATCCCATTCTCCTTCTCCCATAATTGTTAGGTCTGGATATGGTAATTGGATTCCATTGTCTTTAAAATATTGATAAACAGCAAATTCTCCTAGTTTTCCAATGAATGTATCACAAAATACCTGCACCTTTTTTCGTTTCTCAGTTCCACCAGATCTATAAACCCTATGGTGTCCTTCTGCTGAGAAACTCATATTGTATGCGAAAGCAAAACTTGATAATGCATATTCATATTTTATTTTCCCTAAACTTTTAAAAGGATAAGTATTTGTAAAATTGTATATTTTTTTATTCTCATTATCTGTATATGATTTTAAAAAAGTAAAATGATAAGCCATTCTATTGTCCCCTAATTAATTTTTGAATTCTTCTTCAAAGTCCATATACGAACCTTTACTTGCAAAGTTGATTTTAAAACGATAATCATCTAATTTTGTAATTAATACAGAATCGATACCTACTCGATCCAAATCTCCGTATGTTACCAGTTGTCCGACTGGTATTTCCAAGATTGTTCTTAAAATCCAATGTCCTAATTCCCGATTTGGGTTAGTCATAAAACCTTTACCACCACTTTGGCAAACTTTAGCATCCAATTCTTTTCCATCAGGTAATACCAAAGTAAAAGGTTCTTTTTCATCTGTATGCCTGTTATATGGGAAGAAACCTTCAAATTGTCTGTGTATCCAACTAGGAATGGGAATGTAAACTTCATCTTCGTGTCTATCCCGTCCTCCGGCATTCCATTGGTTTAAGCCACTCTTTTCTTCCACTTTTCCGGACCTTGCAGAATACAATGGAAGATACACCTGTTCGAATTGCTCTTCTTCGTGAACCACGTAGTATTTCTTGTTTTCGTCCGAAAGAAGAAAACTGAAAGGATTATCTAAAATATCAACCTCGAACGATGTAATAGGATTACTACATATAAACTGCTTATATAGTGTTGATTTAGCAATATAAAACTTATAATGTGCATACTTATCTTTAAAAAAGATATTTTTATCCGTTGTTTTCTTTTTATCTAATTTAAGTGTATTCATATCAATGTAATGCATTTCTTCTTCATGAATCTCAAATCTACCGTCTTTTCGTGTAACTAAATGGTAAATCATCTTACTAGTTCCGTGCGCCCGTTCAGTAGCAGCAATCCTATTATTCCTTAGTTCTGCAATTTTCCGCATAGTATCTTCTTCATTTAAATGTCTAAATTTTTCTATATCCTTATTAAACTCTGCAATCTTTTCAAATTTCTTTCCATTCCCATGCACAAATGTTTTCAAACCAATTCCTGTGTCTCCTTTAAATGCATCAAAGGAGATATCACCACGTGCAAGGTTATTTGCATTCAGGGCTTTACAGAAAATATTTTCTGCTGCTCTGTAATATAAATATGGTGTTTTACTTTCAGAAAACAGATTAGACAATGAGCCTACCACTTGTAAAAGTTTAATATAATGTTCTTGCTCATCGGGTGTCTGTCTATCAAAAAACATCTTTTCCCCTCCCTGTTTTTGGAATCTAAGTCTATTTAAATAGTAACAAAATATTGTAGAAAAATTAAGGACCTTTTTACTATACAACCTTATGAACATGGCTATAACTTGGATTCTAGAAGCAGTTTACCCTCAATTTTTATCTGATTTTTTATATAACATTGCTTTAGTATGTGCTACAGTTCAGGTTTCGATAGTATAATGTATATAACAACTACTAAAAAAGGGGTGGCTGATATGGACAAGTTACCTTCCAGTGTTAAATACATCTATGCCTACATTCGTAGATCAAGGCAGGATATGCAAAGGGAAAAGAAAACGGGTCAGGATACTCTAACAGAACAAAGAACCCTCCTCACTAATCTTTTAAACAAATATTACAATCATTATGATTGGGATATGTACGATGAATTGGGTAGTGGAGCAGATGCAATTGAAGAGCGGCCTACATTTGCTCAAATCTTGAAAGAGATTGAAGCGGCTCCACCTAGGACAATGGCCATTTTTGTTAAAGAAATAAGCCGTCTCGGTCGTGGTAACTATGAGCAAATGGGAATCGTGGAAAAAATAATTACAAGTAAAGTTTTATATGTGATTACTCCTACACAGATATTTGACCCACTCAATGACAGTGATATGGACTATATCAAGTTCAATATGTTCTTTGCGAATATGGAATATAGCAAGATTACAAAAAGAATGCGTGATGCCAGATATACCTATGCAGCACAGGGACGGTGGATGACTGGTGGAGGTGGAATCCCTTTTGGTTATAAATTTAATTCTAACACTCAAAAACTTGAGCCTAACGAAGATACAGCATGGGTAGTTCAGAAGATATTCCAAATGTACACCAGCCAAACAAACCGATTAGGATATAATGCAATTTCTACACAATTAACAAAGGAAGGAATTCCTACTCCCACTGGTAAAACATATTGGAGACCCATTGTGATACGGAGAATGTTAAGGAATCCTGTTTATATAGGAACAGTCCAATTCAAAACAACCATAATAAGGAATAAAAAGAAAATAAAATTAGACGAGGAAGATTGGATTGTAACACCAAATGCACATCCTCCATTGGTAAGCCGTGAAACATTTGACCTTGCAGGTGAAATAATGGAAGAAAATAAAAATTCACCGAAGGTAAGGTTAGACTTTGAACCTCAACCTTTAGCAGGTCTAATTATCTGTTCATCTTGTGGTAACAAAATGCAAAGGCAATATTCCACTCAACATTATAAAAAGAAAGATGGAACGGAATCTGTTTATCATAAGGAATTTATGCAGTGCCTGGCTTGTAAGGTTTATATGAAATACAGAGCCATAGAAGATGAAATTCTTCGTATTCTTCAGGAGGATTTCATACAAGTGGATTCCTCATTGTTAAAAGAAAGACTTGAAGAATTAATTGATTTAGATAAATTGCAACAAAAGAATGAAGTCAGTCCAACAGATAGAGTTACAATCATACTAAAGCAATTAGAAACTATTGATGGAGAATTGACTGCTTTAAGAAGAATGTTACGAAAAGGACAAATAACGGACGAAGAGTATGAAGAAGATCGTGGTGAGTTATTGAAACAGAAAGTAGAAAAAGAAAGACAACTTTCCTTTTTACAAACTGAAAACACCAGAGAGCAGATCTCTGAAATTAATGTAGAGGAAATACAAGAAGGTTTTAAAACTCTTTATGACCTATATATGAATGGAGATTTAAGCAGAGGGGAAAAGAATGAAATCTTGCGCGGTATATTTGACTACATTGTTTTAGAAAAGACAGGTAAAGGTAAATTTGATTTAAATGCTTTCATTAATCCAAAAATTATAATGAACTCTTTAACTTCCCAATAACTTTTTGGGGAGTTTTTCTTTTGCCTTGTCATATCTGGGTTTCTTCACTCATATATTTTAGTAGTGATGATGAAACAATCAATTCATCCGCTGAAATAAGTGCAAATCTCCCTGCCTTAAAGTTCCCTTCCTGTGTAAGCGATAGTAAATGCCACAAGAATTTCTCATCACATTTCAGCATTTCCTGAAACTCCATCATTCCACGGTTGGCTTTATTCAATTCGCCATCAAATCGATATGCCCTCGGGTCAGATTCAGATCCATACTCGGCAATCGTTGAAAAATCAATACTACCAGTTAAATCCGCAATATCCTGGGACTTTGGATCGGACGGACTAAAGGTTCCAATCCCAACACGCTTATCCTCTGATAAAAAGATGCGCTCTACCATGACATCCTCCACACGGCCACCATAGTCCTTTTCCAGTCGCATCGTATTAAGCGGTGACAGATTCCCTTCTATTCGAATGCCATATTCATGGAAAAAGTCCTCTCGCAAATGTTGGGGAATAAGATGCAAGGGGTCCTCATGCATAGGACAGCCTTTAATCGCATACACAGCACCCTCATCCGTACGAGAATATTTTTCCAGCCCTCTTTTTAGCATGGTTACAATTGTAGATTTACCGCCACTAACCGGGCCCATTAATAACAATATACGTTTTCTAACATCTAGTCGTTTGGCAGCTGGATGAAAGTATTCCTCAACGAGTCTCTCGATTGCCTCCTCCAGGCCAAAAATCTCCTCACCGAAAAACTCATACATCTTACGACCATCTCGTTCTTTTACACCAGCAGATTTAATCATGTTATAAACACGGGAATGGGCTGTCTGGGCAACCTCAGGCCGCTCCTTCACAATTTCCAGGTACTCCGCGAACGTACCCTCCCATTTCATACGATTCTCTTCCTCACGATAGCTCTTCACCTTGTTCAGAATATCCATGTTTTGTCTTCCCTCCATCTTGGACGCGGTTTATATAGCTTATGCACGAGTACCCTTCGTGATTCCGACTAGTTTTGTTAGGACAGGGTGGGGGAGGGTGGGTGTAGCTGTTTGGAGTCGGGGGTGATTCGTTACTTGAGGGGTCGGGGCATCTTTCTTGCGTTTGGGTGCATCTTTACTGGGGACGGGCTCATCCTCTCCGGGTTAGGGCGCATCTTCTCTCTTTTGGGCACATCCCTCCCCAATTCCCTCGCCCCAACAGTTCCACGTCCCCATTAATCTACTATTCAACCAAAACTTTCCCAAGAAAATCTCTTGGATATGGTGTATAATAGTAACGTCTAAAAGTTGAAACAACATAGCTACTATATTAAAATTCAATCAGATTCATATAGAAAGTGAGATGTTCTTTGTGGGACGTAAGTGGAATAACATTAAAGATAAAAAAGCAGAGAAGGATAAAAATACGAGTCGAATTTATGCTAAATTTGGTCGTGAAATTTATGTAGCTGCTAAGCAAGGAGAGCCTGACCCAGAGTCTAACCAAGCACTAAAAGTTGTTTTGGAGCGTGCCAAGACATACAGTGTTCCAAAGCATATTATTGATAAAGCGATTGAAAAGGCTAAGGGTGGTTCTGAGGAGAACTATGATGAGCTTCGCTATGAAGGATTTGGTCCAAATGGTTCTATGATTATTGTGGATACCTTAACCAATAATGTAAACAGAACGGCATCGGAAGTTCGTGCTGCTTTTGGTAAAAACGGTGGTAACATGGGTGTTAGTGGTTCTGTTGCTTATATGTTTGACTCTACAGCTGTATTTGGTATCGAGGGCAAGTCTGCCGATGAAGTGTTGGAGCTATTAATGGAAGCAGATGTCGATGTTCGTGATGTGTTAGAAGAAGACGAGATCGTAATTGTTTATGCAGAACCAGATCAATACCATGCCGTACAAGAGGCATTTAAAAACGTCGGAATTACTGAGTTTACAGTAGCTGAATTAACGATGCTTCCGCAAAATGAAGTGACATTAGATGATGAATCAAAAGCACAATTCGAAAAATTAATTGATGTTTTAGAAGACCTTGATGATGTCCAACAGGTATACCATAACGTCGATTTAGGTGAATAACAACTAGACTAAAAAACGTCCTAACTCATTAGGGCGTTTTTTTAAAAGATAGGAAAATATAACCCTCCCTGTCAACTAACACACATTCACTAAAGAGCGAGCCAAGGTTCGTTTTTCTAATGATTAGGGTTGTTCAAAAGATTACAAGCTAATGGCCAAGTTAGGCAAGTATGTTGATGATCTACTGCACATCTTTATCCAGAATACTTTAAACCATATGACCAAGAGCGTTTTACAGCTTACTATAAAAAACTTGTAGAATCATTAGAATCTTCTTGTACTTTCTATTGTGATTGCCTTTTTGCTTACGTTGAGCGTATGGGAAACAACTGCTTAAATGATCCCTTTAATTCACTATGGATGAGGTTTTTTATCACTAATGTATTGTTCAAAACTGGCCATACATAAAGGGCCCAGCTGGCGGAAATGTATGGACCCCACTAAAAGTTACAGTGAAATCTCCCTTTTAAGGGACAAATCAGAATACAGGATAATATTCTTATGAAATATTTATCATAATCTTTCTCAAAATTAAGCCAACAGCTATTCCAGGAAAAAGGAATACTAATGGGAGCCATATGGGACCTAATATCACTCCAAAAATCGTTAATTCTGAAGAGTAAACTAATCCGATAGTTGTAAAAAATGCAGTGAACACATATGGAAGAAATGAATATCGCTTAGTAACACCCCCAGCATCCTTTACAGAATCCCATATAGAAAAACAGTATATACAAGGATAAAACAACATCCAGTTATAATTTGTAACATTTATTGCATCAACAATTTTTCCATGAAAACTTAGCAGGATAACTTCATTTAAGTTAGTTTGTACACTAATCATAATTTCAAGCATGATTAGTAGCGTACCTTTAAAATATCTACCATTTAATAACTGGCCGAAACCAGGAAGTACAATACTCCACATTACCTTTTCATATGCATTCTTTTTCATCTTTTACTACCTAGGTTATTACTTATCTCTTGTAATTTCTTTTCTATTTGGGGCGAGTGGTGGCTGTTCTAACCATCTATATTTAGTCATTAAATTGAACCACTCTTTAGTAATCATGAGATTTTTTAAGATTATTTTCTCGTATGTTGTTACTAAATCAACCCGCATTGCAGATGCAAGCCCAGCACCGTGATAGGATTGCGCAGTTTGTAATAAAAATCCAATATGATACAACATTAACTTATCCGAAAAAGGAGATTCCTGTGAATTTGTTACTTCTGTTTCCCAAGACATCGGAACAGGTAAATTGTCTCCTTTTAATATTTTACTGAGAGATTGAATTTGTTGGTTGGATGCGTTTTGCGCTCCCTCTAAAAACTTTCTAATATCTTTTGATTGGGTAACCTGACTAAATCCAATTGAAAGTGATTTTTCCATTATCTTTTTTTTGATATTGAGAGATAGAGCGATAATTTCTGTTGATGCTAAAGGTCGCTTATACAAAAAATCTCCATCCACAAATTGTTGGCTTGAAACAAATTCTGGAGGTTGTTCTGGAAAAAAATATGGATCTCGTTGAAAGTGCCCTTTTTCCAGTAGTAACTCAGTAGTTCGGTGATACATGCTCATTCCATCATTACTGCATGAATCATAGAAATGTCTTAAGTCCTGCCTAACAGAAGAACTGAGTGATGTCGAATGGCCTAGTAGTCCATGTAATGTCATAATATTTAAATAGTGTAAGCAAAAGATGTCAGAAAATAATCTTTTAGCCCCCCTATTTAGATCTGCTTCAGTAAAACCAACTGGAACCGGAAACCCCTCGTCTTTAATAAACTGAACGATTTGATTCTTTTGTGAATCAAATATGTTAATTGCATCTTCAAATAATGCTTTTATTTTTTCATCTTCAATAATCGATACCATATATCTATTAACAGTATCAATCGCAGTTCCATTAACAAATTCAATCCATAATGTTCCTATTTCTGATGATGTGAGCTTTAAATTTCCTTTATCCATAATATCACCTCGTTTTAGGTTTCCACATAGTTACCTTTTTATTACAAGACTGAAAAGACCGTACTTTAAAAATACTTTGAGGAATTTTGATCAATTATTAGCCTCTGAATTCCAAAAATATATTCCAACTGGCGGAAAACGGCTAGGCTAAAAAAAAACTGAAGTTTCACTGAGATTACTTCTAGAATATCCGGACAAATGTCTCTGAATATTGTATTTTGGGTCAGTATACTATTGAGTCTAAATAGTTTTTTAGTATATCCAACTCCCAGAGATAAATTGATGCCTCCTATCATTCATCTCCACCACAACTACTGGCACTGCAAGTAATGAAATCCCAACTCAGCCAAAAGTCCTCCCTCAAATCCATGAATTTCCGCCTATATGATCTGCAAAACTAGTATAAAGGTATTATTAATCGACAAAATATTCAGTTAATATTTTTACATCCGCTTAAATAATCCTTAACAATTGGTCTGTACAATGAAAGATGAAACAAATATTTAATTTAAACGAGGTGATCTAGGTGAAGCTGAAAAAATTATTACTTACTTTATTAATCATGATGCTTTCAACTGGGGTATTATTTGGATGCGCAGCAGATGATGACGAAGATCCAGCGACAGACGATAACGGCACAGAGCAACAAGAAACAGAAGACGGTGAAGGTGAAAACGAATAAAATGACAAGAGCCTTCCTAGATTAACCTAGGAAGGCTCTATATAAATACCCGGTATACAAGATAGATTGCCATGCCCCAAATAATGAAGGCCGAACCCTGGTTAAATCGTTTTATTAGACTCGCTGACTTCATCCATTGACTCACCCTGCTTCCCACTAATGCCAATCCAAAAAACCATAGCCATGATATTAAAAACTAGCAAAAGCAAACACTACTTTTTCATGTGCATCATAAACTACCGAGCTCGTGCCAATCACACCAATAGTATCTAATATTGCATGTGGGTTCAATAGGGATACCGAAGCGGCAAATGTTATTTGACGTCTAGCCGAGTATGGACCAATCTCATTTTGTCCATCTTGTGGATTGCTTTTCCACATGATCCATCCCATATACATTAGAAAGAAAAAACCAATTAACGATAGAAGCTGCTCCATCCCCTCGACACGTAAAACCACTACTGAAACGCCAGCAACAGCTAAGGAGATAAGTAATGTATCACAAATGGCAGCTGTTATGGACGGCTGGTAAAGCTTTACTGAAACGACTTTGTGTGGCACCTTGATTGAAAATGAATATATTTTGAATGCCTAAAGGAAGGATTAAGCCAAATGCTAAAAGAGCACCGTGGATAAATGGTTCAAACATGTTTCTCCCTCCCCAACCAATCTATTTAAATGGGTTTTTCCACTCCATTAGTGCAGCGTAATTCAAGGATTCTTCATCCTCCAAATAATTCGCTACAACACCGATGGGTACTCTACCAGCATTTAATAAAAAGGTAATCACTGGATCCTTCCGTTTACCTGAAACTACTTCCTCTATATACGCTTCAGCGGATAACCGCTCTGCATGCTTCCGATACCCAGGCATTCTTCCCCCACCAATCAAACGGTCTAAATCCTTATAAATGACCACCTCGTACATAGCTTGCATGAGCAATTTCCCTAGCGCTAATTTACGAAAGGCTGGTCGAATACAGATATCAACGACATACAAGGTATTACCATTCGGATTATGATTACGAATATACCCATCGTCGGTAATCTCTTCCCATGTGTGTTCTGGATGTTCTGGATCAAAGTTCACTATTAATCCGGTCATGGAACCTGCCAGTACCCCATTTACTTCCACACATAAAGCACCTTCAGGGAATAAAGTAATGTGATTTTCTAATTGTGCTTTATTCCACCAAAGCTCCGGTGGAAAAGGAGGAGGGAAACTTTCCGACTGAATCGTTATCAACTCATCAAAGTCTTCCCGCGTATAATTCCTAACTACTGCTTCCTCAAAGCCATTGTCACTTTTTAAATAGAGCTGCTTACGGTAACGCATAAGGCTTCAGTCCCTTCTTATTTACTAAGGTCTGGATATAAGTCTAAGCGTCTATCGTTCCATGTTGTTACAGATCCTTCTTCCCGTACCTTATATAAAAGATCAAGATCGAGATCTGCAGTAATAATCATATCGTGATTAAATTCACCCTCCATGAGGATGCCGTTTTTAGGAAATGGAATATCATTCGGTGTGATAACTGCCGCTTGCCCGTAATTGGCACGCATAAAGTCAACATTGCGTAATGCTCCAACCGTACCTGTTGTGACAACATATACCTGATTCTCAATCGTACGGGCGTGACAGGTATAGCGAACACGATTAAAACCATGTAAATCATCCGTACAAGATGGAGCAAAGATAACATCTGCCCCCATGCCACGAACCATTCGGACTATTTCAGGAAATTCCATATCATAGCAGGTTAACAACGCAATTTTTCCTTTTTCCGTTTCAAAAATTTGAATCGATTCACCAGGTGTGATATTCCAATCCTTTTTCTCCGTTGGGGTCATGTGTAGCTTCGCTTGCTCTGCTACACGCCCATCTGGATAAAAAAGATGTGCTGTATTATACAATTTATCTTCTTTTCGAGTAACATGTGTACCACCGATAATGTGCATACCTGTCTCTTTTGCTAGACCTTTAAACAACTCGATATACTGTTTTGTATAATTAGGTAGCTCATCCACTAGACTCACCGTGCCATCTGAAATGGAAAGCAATTGGGTAGTGAAAAACTCCGGAAATAATACAAATTCCGATTCATATTCTGCAGCGGTTCTCACATAGTGTGTTACCTGTTCTGCAAATTCTTCAAAAGCATTTATTATTTCTAAGTGGTATTGAACCGCTGATACACGTAATTTCATAAGGCTTTCTCCTTCTACACAAATTTATATTTGTACTATATTTCATTCATACTAACATTTCAACTAAAACTTGCTATTAGGACGACTTTTCTTAGCCTTATTGTTCTTTCCAAATCCTCTAAAGAAAAACGAAAAAAAAATGCCTTCTCTTACTAGAAAAGACAAAAATCCTATTTATATATCTTTTGTTGCTCAATGTCTGCTAGCTTCTGATTAAACTGCTGGTCTTGGTTAAGAAAAGCTTGAATTTCCTCAATACTGATACCTGCCTTTTTCGCTTCCAATATTAAGATTACCCACTCTGGATCCAAATGATTGCTCAAATAGTATCCCCCCTATAATAGGCTAACCTAGGTATTCGAGCTACACTTGGGTTTTCCCGAAAACCTACGTGACGTATTATTTCTAATTATTTCGCCCTTACTTCTCCGAGCTATATCGTACCATCAGACCCGTTACACTAACATTACATTTTAACTATTTTTAATTTTCTCTAATTTACTTTTTAAATATTCCTGGCGATTGATTATCATAAAATCATCGATATAATATTCCAAGGCTATTTGACAATAATAGAGCGCTTGCTTGATATCCCCTATGCTTTCATAATAATCACTTAAGAACATGACCATATCGACCCATTCTTTTTCTAACCAATTACGATAATTGATAAACCAAGTCTCATATAAACCAGGCAAGGGATTTTCTGTTCGATCAGCCACAATGCGTTTATACAGTTCTACTTTCTTTACGATATCCGTTTCCTGATGTGCTCGTTTAATTGCGGCAACATGTAAAACAATATCCGATTCAATATTCGCTTGTAGAAAAATATGCTCTCTTTCTGTAACGAGTAAAAAGTAATGATCTGACATTGGGTTTAATAGTTTGTTTAAATAGTGAATCGAAACACGTAAACGACTACGAGCAGTTTTTAAATCAACATCAGGCCATACTAAGTCACATAGCTCATCTCGTGTTACCGATTGCTGGATGATCAGATACATGAGAATTTGTTTTGCCTTTCTTTGCCCCCAGCCACCTACTAATCGTTTGCCATTTAAGAAAACGTCTAAGCCTTTCATGATGTTTACTTGTAATGTAGGCAATGTCGCTTCTGCCTTCCCCTTCATCTTTTCTCTAATTTCACGATACATCTCTGCATATAGCGTCTGAGCATAGCTAGCTATCTCTTGATTTATCATGTTATTTTGATGCTTCATAATGAATTTCCCAATCCACTCTACCATGAGATTTGGCTGGTCCATCTGGATTAAGAAGGATGAATAGGGCACTGTATAATACCTTGCATTTGTATTAAAATTTAAGATGGCAGAGTTTAGTTCTGGTGGAAACGTTTCATCATCTGAACCAGATAAGACTAAGATTGGAATAGTCACGTTTTGGATATTCTGTTGGGCACGATTTAATGAATCAACATCAAAAATCTCAAAATAAACATGTGGAGTCACTTTTTCAAATGCATGAAGAATACGCTCCACCCTTTCCTGTGTAGGATAAAGCATAAACTTATCGATAATCAGCTGGGCCTTATGCAGCATAGTCTCATGGCCCTTTACTTGCATCTTTCGTTCCGCTACAATTTTTTTACCAAGTTCTCTTGGAAAATGAACTGGAACCGCAAGTAGTGTTAACGTTTTCAATCCGGAGAAGCCTCTTGCAGCATATTCGATAGCACTGACACCACCAAATCCTTGTGCGACAATATGATACGTATCTAGCTTCAATGTATTCACTAAGCATTGAATATCATCGGCTAGCCTGGAAATCGATAAATCACCATCTCCTACAGTAGAGTCCCCATGCCCCCTTAAATCGTATCGAACCACATGATAGTTCTCTAAGAACAACGGGATAATCTCGTTCCAGCAATACATGTCTAATCCGGTAGGGTGGATGAATATAATGGTCTGAGTAGCACGAGGATCCCTTGATTCTAATTTTTCATAATGAATTTGAGCATTACCACATGTTAAAAAGGCCAATTCTATCTCCCCCCTCTCACTAGTCCAATTTACTTATATATACTAGTATTCTGTAAAAAAATGCTAATTCCTGTTTTTTTACATGTTTTGTTTGTTAAAAATAGCAGGCCCCACCACAGCATGTGAAAGAGCCTGCTTTCAAAGTGTATTTACCGGTATCTCCTTTGGTACCCACCAATAGTTAAGGTTGCCATAATGATTCCAATTAGCAGTGCCAGTTCCATAGAAGTTCCTGAGATAACATTTTGTTTGATAAATTCCTCTTCTAGCATCATTTCCCCGGCAGTCCAGGCAAGTAAACCCGCCCCCAAATATACAACAATCGGGAAATGCTCCATCATTCGTAATATAAATTGACTAGCAAATAGCATAATTGGGATACTCAAGATAATACCGACAATGACCAGCATCATATTCCCCTCTGACACGGCTACAATACCTAACACATTATCTAAGCTCATTAATACATCAGCAAAAATGATAATGACGATAGCTTCCTTTAAGGAATTGCCCACTTTCACTGAGTTCTCTTCTGCTTCTTTATCAACTAGAAGTTTATACGCTACAAATAGTAGTAAAATACCTCCTATTAGATGGATAAAGGGCAGCTTTAATAGATACATGACAATAACCGTAAATGCGATTCGAAAGATAACAGCCCCGAGAGTTCCCCAGACAATCGCCTTCTGTTTTAAATCTTGTCTTAAATTGCGACTTGCCATAGCAATAACAATTGCATTGTCACCACTTAGAATTAAATTAATCATTAATATTTTCACTAAAGGCTCTAACAGCTCCAAGAGAGATCCTCACCCTTCCACTATATTACTTGTCCTAAGATATTGATAATTAAATGTATGTCCAAAACGATAACATCATTACAGTTTTTACAATCGTGTGAAATGGGCTTATGTTTAACTCTCAGGTTATGAACCCGCTGCATATTCTAGTTAAAAAGCGGAGGAATGCGAATGTTTTATTATCAGTATTATTTTCCACAGTTTGTACCAGTACAGTTCTATGGTCAGCCATTATATACCGAGATGAGACAACAGCCTACTGTTCAACAAATTTTACAAACGATTCGAGCAGAACATAATACGCTATACAACCAGCTAGTAAATGCTGGGATGAATCGCCAAGTAGTTGATTACGTCTTTTTCTTTATGATCAACTACACAGTCAACCAAGCGAACACCAATCAAAATGCTAATCAAATCTATAATCAATTCCAAAGGCAGGTACCTTGGTTTAACCTGATATTTAGACAATTTAATGTGCCTCAAAATGTTGCCGATCAGGTAATGAGAAGAGTCATCCAAATTACGTTAGATCAATTAGCTGGTGGTGCTCCTAGTCCTGGGCAAGGATGGTCTAGCTGGGAGGACTTAGGTGGAACACTTACCTCTGCACCTGCTGTAGCTTCCTGGCAAGCCAATCGCTTAGATGTATTTGTTCGTGGTACAGATAATGCGCTATATCATAAATGGTGGGATGGTTCGAGATGGAATGATTGGGAAAGCCTTGGTGGTGTCTTAACTAGTGCACCTGGTGCGGTCTCTTGGGGACCAAATCGGATTGATGTCTTTGTCAGAGGAACGGATAATGCCCTTTACCACAAGTGGTGGGATGGTTCAAGGTGGAGCGATTGGGAAAGCCTTGGTGGGACACTAACGAGCGGACCTGCGGCTTCCTCCAGAAGAGCTAATCAGTTAGACGTATTTGTTCGCGGTACTGGAAATAGACTATATAAACGAACATGGAATGGGTCTCGTTGGGAAGAGTGGGAGGATCTTGGTGGCAATTTAAACTCTGAGCCTGCAGCCGTTTCCTGGGGACCGAACCGGATTGATGTCTTTGCAAGAGGGCAGAATAACAATTTAATCCATAAGTGGTGGGACGGTTCGAGATGGAGCAATTGGGAAAACCTTGGCGGCACCTTAACTAGTGCACCTGCTGTCTCCTCTCGACGAGCTAACCGATTAGATGTATTCGTTCGCGGAACTGGTAATCGCCTATACAAACGATCATGGAATGGATCTCGCTGGGAAAACTGGGAAGACCTTGGTGGTAGACTAGATTCAGCACCTGTAGCTGTTTCTTGGGGACCAAATCGGATTGACGTCTTTGCAAGAGGACAAAATCAGTCATTGATTCACTCCTATTGGGGAAGATAAAAACGGTATACTCCCCGATGTCTGTTATATCTATTTTAAAGGGGTACTAATCTTAGAAAAGCTCATATTCACTTTAGTGAATTTGTTAGTTTTTTCTTATAGTGTTGGGAAAGATTTTGATGCTTTCCTAGCAGCTAAAAAAAGATTTGTACCTCTTTCTTTTATGTAATACAATATAAGTTATTATTTTGTTCATTACTAACGGAAAAAGAGGTTTTAATATGAATAGGCTTAGAAAGAAAAACATCCATGATCTACTAGAGAAAAAAGACGTTCAATTAAAGCGGACATTAGGTGGATTTGATTTAATCATGCTAGGTGTCGGGGCTATTATAGGTACTGGTATTTTTATATTGCCTGGTACGGTGGCTGCGTTGCATTCTGGTCCTGCTATTATTTATTCCTTTATTATTGCCGCTATTGTGTGCTCCTTTGCGGCGATGTGTTATTCAGAGTTCGCTTCCTCTGTACCAGTTACAGGAAGTGCCTACACGTATAGCTATACTGTATTTGGTGAGATTGTTGCTTGGATTGTAGCCTGGGCACTTGTACTGGAATATGGTCTTGCGGGAGCTTCTGTTGCAACTGGATGGTCTGCATACTTTGTTTCCTTATTAGAGGGATTCCATATTACGATTCCTCAAGCATTGACTGGACCTTTCCAGCCACAGGAGGGTACTTATGTTAATTTGCCTGCCATTATCATCGTGCTAGCCTTGGCTTTCTTGTTAACCTATGGCATGAAGGAATCTGCTCGTTTAAATAAAATAATGGTATTTGTCAAAGTGTTCGTCATTTTACTATTTATTGTAGTTGGATTTTTCTACGTTCGTCCGGAGAACTGGCAGCCGTTTATGCCGTATGGCTGGAATGGTGTCTTTTCTGGTGCTGCATTAGTATTCTTTGCCTACCTTGGCTTTGATGCGGTATCAGCAGCTGCTGAAGAAGTGAAAAATCCGCAGAAGAACATGCCAATCGGAATTATCGGCTCCTTACTTGTTTGTACAGGATTATATATTGCGGTATCACTCGTGTTGACTGGCATGGTATCTTATACCGAGTTGAATGTTAGTGACCCAGTTAGTTTTGCAATGGGAATGGTGAATCAAAATTGGGTAGCTGGGTTTGTTTCACTAGGGGCTATAGCGGGGATGATTACCGTTATTCTTGTACTGCTCTACGGTGGGACAAGGCTTCTATTTGCACTTGGGCGTGATCAGCTATTACCAAGAAGCATGAGTAAACTAAACGCCCGCAACACGCCGGTTTTTAGCACGTGGATTTTTGCTATTTTAGTAGCATTTTGTGCAGGATTTATTCCATTATCTAAGCTGGCGGAGATGGCGAATTTAGGTACGTTGTTAGCCTTTACTATTGTATCCATAGGGGTGTTATTCCTACGTAGAAATAACACTATCCCAACCGGCGGCTTTAAGGTTCCATTATTTCCGGTGATTCCGATTTTATCCTTTGTGCTGTGCATCTTTTTAATGATGCAGCTATCAAATCAAACGCTAGTTGCTTCAGCAATTTGGTTCTTGATTGGTATAATCATTTATTTTGCTTATGGAAAACGACATAGTTTAATGAAATAGAGACGGCTACCTCAATTGGTACTAAGCGAAGTAAACTAACCCCATCACAATTAATTGGTGATGGGATTAGTTTATTTTTATGGATTAATGGTCAAAGCACCCTTCCTAATGCCAAGTTGATATTTTGCGACTCGCCAAGTAAAGAGAGACCATGTTGTGGCATATTTTTGTACAAAAACGTCTAGTTGACATATTCTTCAGGATTTGGAGGGGGTGTTTCAGGATTTGAGCGCTACCTTTCAGGATTTCAGGCGTCTTTTTCAGTATTTCATAAATTTTACCAGGTTGTACGCCTTTTAATGCTGGGTTTTCTGCAATAGATTTAACAAGGCGACACCCGCAAGAAAAGTTATCACAGATAGTATGATGGTTGACCGATCCACTACACCATCCAGATTCATTATAATAGCGTAAATCGAACCACTTACTAGTCCAATCATTGCTGCATAGGTTTCGACTTTGTAATGTGTTAATAAATAGCGAATGAGTTTACTCGTCAGTAGTACCCCTAACACGATACCTGAACCAATTGTTAAGATCACTGGCATATTTAGCGAGAATAGGGAGTCTGTTGCAATTTCATATACGCCAAATATAGTGAGAATTAACGCACCACTTATTCCTGGGAGTACAAGAGCAGTACTAGCAATAAAACCTACAAGGACAAAGAATATGTAATCAACAAACGTCAGATGATTCAAATCGATGTTGGTCATCTCCCCTAATAATTGCCCGCATACCACCATGCCAAGAAAGAAGAGAATGATTATGTAATGCTTTGCTTTAAGCTTAGTCTTGTGGTGTTGGAGTGTTTCTTTCCAAAGATAAGGTAAAAATCCTACAATAACTCCACCAAAAAATAGAAGCGTCGGTGTACGATGGGTTTTTAATAAGTAGTTAAGCAGAATGATAGAAAAGGCAAATCCGATAACCATCCCAACGCCGAACATAACGAGAAAAGGTAATACCTCTTTTCTTCGATTCGTTGTTAACATGCTTAACGAATAAATTAGACGCTCATATATTCCCAAAATCATAGCGACCGTACTACCGCTTATTCCAGGGACTGTTTCTGTAATCCCTACCGCCATGCCCCGAAGCATTATTCCAATCATAATTTCAACACCTAAATGAGTTATTTTTTCTGAGAACTTTATTCGAAATGCGTACTACCAAGTCGTTACTTAATACCTAATAACAGAAGAAGGTAGCTCCCTGCACAAAGGAAGATTGCAATTAATGTATATAGCGCATTCCCTACCTCTATATTACTTTAATACTAACATAATATTCCAAAAACAGCTTCGAAGTATTGAAAAACTGCACCTGTTTTTGCTAGATGGTGGCAAGGTAGGTGCAGTTGGTAATAGAATAGAAAGGGCTATTCGCCAGTTTAGTGACCATGTAAATTACTATTCTTCTTGTATTGATTCTCCATATATAGTAGGAAGGAACTTGTCTTTTATTTCTTATTCTAAATAAAAATCTCTTAATAACGCTATTTCTTCTTCTTTTAATCCAATGCCGTTTACTAGGTAGGAATCTACCGTTCCATACTGTACTTCTATTTCTTTAAAGAATTCTTGGATATATTCCAACCTTGCTTCAAATATAGCTTTAACTGTTTCTTTATCGATAACGTCTGGCATAGTATGACCGATCGCTTCGAATCCTGCTTCAATTTCACTCTGTGCCTTATTTGTCAATAAGTAGTCTTCTATGATTATTTCACGAGGAACGCCTAGTAAGCTTAAGATTGTCGCGGCTACTACTCCTGTTCTATCTTTCCCAGCCATGCAATGGAACAGGATCGGTTTTCCACGATTATCTAGTAATAGTTGGATGACTTGGCGAAGTCCAGTAGTATTGGATACTAACTGGCGGTTCAAATTAACTAGCATTTCCCCAGGCTTACTGTTAAGCAACTTATTTTCAAATTGAGAAAGATCCCCCGGCTGTCTTACTACCTTGTCATCATTAATCAACGGGACATGATTCCACGTTACACCAGCAATGTCTGGATCTGGATACTTATTAATTTCGTCCTCATCACGCAAATCCAAAATGGCGCTAATTTCTAATTCCTTTAATACCTCTATACCAGCTTCTGTTACAGCACTTAAATTCCCTGAACGATAAAGCTTCCCCGACTTAACGTGACGTCCATCCATCGTTTCATAGCCACCTAGTTCACGGAAATTAAAGCTACCCTCTAATTTTCTTTCACGTACAACTTGTTTCATCTGTTCTCCCCAACTCTCTTATGTAATTAATTCTATTATACAAGAATAGTGGAAAAATTTGTTTCAGAATAAATGTTAAGTCTTTATTAATTTAATTGTTAATGGGAAGAGAATTTGAGTATGAATTGGACGTAGTGGAATGCTCATCTTATAGAGCTTGATTTATTAGATGAAGTATTTTAAAGGGGGGGAGATAATGTGAGAAGCTTGGGATCAAAGTCGCGCGGGGGTTCTCGGATTTGCGCGGATTCTTGGGTTTTTCGCGCGGAGTCTCGGGAATTTCGCGCGGGCTTTTGGCTTTTTCGCGCGACTCTGCGGTTCTCGCGCGATTTCTTGGACTTCCCGCGCGTTTCTCGGGATTCTCGCGCGATTTCCCCCACTTCTCGCGCGAACTCTCGGGATTGCCGCGCGATTTCCCCCACTTCTCGCGCGCTCTTGGCTTTTCCGCGCGGCCTCCTGCCTTTTTCGCGAGACTCTGCGGTTCCCGCGCGATTTCTTGGACTTCGCGCGCGTTTCTCGGGATTGCCGCGCGTTTCTTGGACTCCCCGCGCGATTTCCCGGACCCCTCGCGCGAACTCTCGACATTCTCGCGCGATTTCTCAAACCTCCCACACAAAAAAAATACACTCGCACCACTTAAGGTTGCGAGTGCATTTCTTCGCTAGCAAATATTTGGCTTTGGTCCTGGGACTGTGTCGTGGATGGATAGTGGGGCTAATTGCTGGCCTACTAAGCCACCGTGAGGTTCTGGTTGTGCGACGTATTGGAAGGTGCTGCAGCCGTCCATACTTGGGCCGCTAGCCCAACGCCCAAATTTGCTTGCTTCTCCTCTTGAGAAGTTCATAAATTTGTAGGCGAATTCTCGTTTCTCCAGGTTGCGTGGGAAGGTAACCGGAACTACTTTTCCATCCTGTGCTTCTAATTCTGCGATTGCAGCTAACCATTGGTTTTGGTGCATCGTATCGCGAGCGATGAGGAAGGAAAGCATATCTTTCACGCCTGGATCATCTGCAAGTTCGTATAAACGTACCGCTTGGAGTCGCCCTTGTGATTCTGCATTCAAGTTGGCACGAAAATCGGCAAGTAAATTTCCACTTGCTATGGTATAACGGGAGTTCCAAGGATAACCAACACTGTCGGTTGGTGTTGCCCCGAGACCTGACACAATAATATGCTGTGGGTTCATTCCTCCCATTGCCGCTTCTAGGATTGGGTCTTTAGCTGCTTCTTCTTGTGCTGAAACAGGGGCGCCATCAAGTAATCTAGCAATCATTGTTGCTAACATTTCCACATGGGCCATCTCTTCTGTTCCAATATCGAAAAGCATATCTCTATATTTTTCCTCTCCACGGCAATTCCACCCTTGGAATAAGTATTGCATCATAACCGAAATCTCGCCGAATTGTCCTCCAAGTATTTCTTGAAGTTTCTTGGCATATTGGGGATCTGGACAGCTTGGTTTTGCATTGTATTGCATCTCTTTGATGTGGTAAAACATCAAACCAACCCTTTCTCAAATGCTATTTATTCTTAACCATTCTATGAAAGAACTGGGCAAATATAGTATGTCTCCCATATTTTTTATAAATTATTTTCCAATCATTATTTGTACAGGAAGTTTAGAGAATATCCCTTTTGAAAAAGAACATACTAATCCTATACATATATCTAGGGAGTGATTGAAATGTTCTATCATATTAAAGAACTGCAATATAACGCCAAGCCGGACCGTCCAGATCCTGTCTATGCCAAGAAGCTACAGGAGGTTTTAGGGGGACAATTTGGCGAAATATCCGTCATGATGCAGTATTTGTTCCAGGGCTGGAATTGTAGGGGGGAACAAAAATATCGTGATATGCTTTTAGACATTGGAACTGAGGAAATAGCACATGTGGAAATGCTAGCAACGATGATTGCCCAATTATTGGATAATGCCCCTGTAGAGGATCAGGAAAACGCGGCTAAAGATCCAATCATAGGTGCTGTAATGGGAGGAATGAACCCACAGCACGCTATTGTTTCCGGCCTTGGAGCAAGACCGGACGATAGTGAAGGTTATCCTTGGACCTCCCGCTATACTATCGCAAGTGGGAATCTTCTTGCTGACTTTCGAGCGAATTTAAATGCGGAATCACAGGGGCGTTTGCAAGTGGTTCGCCTTTACGAAATGACAGATGACAAAGGTGTACGAGATATGCTATCTTTTTTAATCGCACGTGATACGATGCATCAAAATCAGTGGATGGCTGCGATTGAAGAATTAGAGCAGAAACAAAAACCAATTGTCCCAGCCACCTTTAATCAACAATATGAAAAACAAGAAGTGTCTTATTCCTTTATGAACTTCTCTGAAGGAGAAGAAAGCAGGCAAGGTCGGTGGGCTTCCGGAAAAAGCATGGATGGGCAAGCAGAATTTGAATATATTAGTGAGCCACGGGCAATGGGTCAAATACCTTTTTTACAGCCTGCTCCTCCACACATTCATGGAACTCCACCATCCCCATTGTAGGCGCAATATCATATAGAGGCAGATATGTAGCATGTATTCCAGAAAACGACCTTTCTGAAATACATGCTGCTTTGTTTACTTGGCCTTGACTTTCATACCATCTAAGTTATAATTAATAGTAATTAAGGAATTACAAATTACCCGTTTGTGTTATTGAGGTGAAAAGATGGGAAGCTATAATCAAGATAAAGCACTGGAACAATATGATTCCAGTAAATACATGACACCAGATGGCTATACTAGTGATATTGCCGTATTTACCATCACCACCGAAGATGATGGAACGAAGAACACGAAAAAAACCGTGAACAAACAACTCAAGATTATGCTAATTAAACGTTCTGACTACAATGCAGAAGGAAAGCCAAATATTGAAGGTGGGAAATGGGCGCTTCCTGGGGGATTCATCGATGGGAATAAACAAGAGACGGCCTTACAAGCTGCCGAGAGGGAACTAGTCGAGGAAACCGGTATTCAAGGGATATTCTTAAAGCACTTTGGTGTTTATGATCAATTTGGCAGAGATAAACGGGGCTGGATTATCGCCAATGCACATTATGCCATCGTACCTGAGAAACAATTGGCCAGCCGAAAAGCTTCCGATGACGCTCAAGCAGTACAATTGTTTACTATTGATGAAGTTTTTCAATTGGACTTAGCCTTCGATCACCGCGATATTATCACCGATGCCTTAGCGTTTATTGAACGGGATTTGATCGAGACGAAGGTTGCGAGGAACTTTCTCCCGGAGGAATTTACATTATCTGAGCTACAAAGTG
Organism: Ornithinibacillus massiliensis; assembly: GCF_018310345.1. Classification (GTDB taxonomy): domain Bacteria; phylum Bacillota; class Bacilli; order Bacillales; family Amphibacillaceae; genus Ornithinibacillus; species Ornithinibacillus massiliensis. The sequence continues at coordinate 331,817 of NZ_JAGXBY010000001.1, read as the reverse complement.
TCTTAATGACCGTATCTAATCATCCTAGAATAACGACAAAATCGGTGTTTTTCGCCAAGGTCCCTAAACTGCCTTTCATCGAAAAGGTTTATGATGAGAAGGGAAACTTAAAAAAGACCGAGAGAAATTCCTATCGCCCATCACAACTGTATCGATTTAATGATGTTGAAGTTATCAAATCTATTTATGAATAAGATGTAACGCTTGTAATTTGTAATTTTGGCATTACTAATTCAAAGGAGAGGTGTTCAATATGTCAAAGAAAGCTTTAATTAATGTCGATTACACCTATGATTTTATTGCAGATGATGGCGCGTTAACTTGTGGAAAGCCTGGTCAGGAATTGGAAACGTATATTACCGAGGTAACGAAGAAGTTTATAGATAATGGGGATGAGGTCATCTTTGCAATTGATATGCACCATGAACAAGATCCATACCACCCGGAAACAAACCTATACCCGCCCCACAATATTGCTGGTACAAAAGGAAGAGAGCTTTATGGTGCGCTTCATCAAGTATTTGAAGAACATAAAACCAAGCCACATGTACACTGGATGGATAAAATGAGGTACTCCGCATTTGTCGGAACGAATTTAGATTTATTACTACGCGAGCGAGGCATTACAGAGGTTCATATCGTTGGTGTCTGTACCGATATTTGCGTACTCCACACTGCAGTAGATGCCTATGGAAAAGGGTATTCCATTGTCATCCATGAGAAAGGAGTGGCTAGCTTTAACCAAACAGGTCACAAGTGGGCACTCGAGCATTTTACAGGCTGCCTAAATGCAACGGTTATCTAATAATGCGACTGGGGCAGATGGTTGTCCCAAGGAGGGAATTCTGATGAATTTTACTGATGATAGTTTAATGCTTCATACAGATTTATACCAGATTAACATGGCAGAAACCTATTGGGCTGACAATGTCCACGATCGCCGTGCGGTATTTGATTTATATTTTCGAAAGCTTCCATTTGGTAATGGTTATGCTATTTTTGCTGGATTAGAAAAGGTTATCAACTATGTACAGAACTTTCAATTTAGTGATAGTGACCTAGATTATTTACGAGAAATTGGTTATCAAGAGGATTTCTTGACCTATTTAAAGGACCTTCGTTTTCGAGGGACGATAAAGGCGATGCAAGAAGGAGAAGTAGTATTCTGTAATGAACCATTGATTCGGGTAGAAGCAAGCCTTGCTGAAGCTCAGCTTCTTGAGACAGCTCTATTAAATATTGTGAATTACCAAACGTTAATTGCTACTAAGGCTTCCCGGATTAAGCATGTAGCCAATGGCCAAACCTTAATGGAGTTTGGAACTAGAAGAGCCCAAGAGCTCGATGCTGCATTATGGGGCACGCGTGCTGCTTATATCGGTGGATTTGATGCCACCAGCAATGTAAGGGCTGGTAAGCTATTCGGTATTCCTATTAAAGGTACCCATGCCCACTCCATGGTTCAAGCATATCAGGATGAGTATACCGCATTTCACAAGTATGCTGAAAGACATAAGGATTGCGTCTTTCTAGTGGATACGTACGACACGTTAAAATCTGGTGTTCCTAATGCTATTCGGGTAGCAAAGGAGTTCGGGGATAAAATCAATTTCCTCGGTATTCGCCTTGATAGTGGAGACTTAGCGTATTTATCCAAAAAAGCTAGACAGCTATTAGACGAAGCCGGCTTTAAAGATACAAAAATTTATGCATCTAGTGATTTGGATGAATCGACCATTTCTAGCCTGCAAGCCCAAGGAGCCAAAATAGATGTCTATGGAGTAGGAACTAAATTAATTACCGCTTACGATCAACCGGCATTAGGAGCTGTCTATAAACTCGTTGCGATTGAAAATGAGAACGGGGAAATGGAGGATACGATTAAAATATCGGCCAACCCTGAAAAAGTCACAACCCCTGGGATGAAAAAAGTGTATCGAATCATTAACACAAACAATCATCACTCTGAAGGAGATTACATTACATTAGAGGATGAAGACCCTAATCAAGCGGAAAAGATTAAAATGTTCCATCCGATACACACCTATATTAGTAAATTTGTAACCGACTTTAAAGCGGTTAACCTACATCATGATATTTTCCAAAATGGGGAATTAGTCTACGAAGCTCCTAGCTTACCAGAGATTCAGGCCTATGCATCGAAACAGTTAGAACTATTATGGGAAGAGTATAAACGAACCATTAACCCAGAAGAGTATCCAGTTGACTTAAGTACGAAAACTTGGGAAACTAAAATGAAAAAGATTGAAAGTACGCGAAATAAAATCAGGGAGTTGACATAAGTGACAACGGAGGTCCAGGAGTACTACCAAAGATTAAACCCAGAGAAAGATATAGCAAGATTATTTCAACAAGGAGTTAAGGTTGGAATATATGGCTCATCCTTTGATCCGATTACCAATGTACACTTGTGGACAGCTTCAACCGTTGCACATCGAAAAAAGTTAGACTTCATCATCTTTCTTCCTTCGTCCCGGAAGCGAAGGGATAAACAATTACAGACCGAGGACAAACACCGTTCCACCATGGTTCAATTAGCGATTAAAGATAATCCAAAGTTTCTATTAGATACGTATGAGTTCACAGCTCCTGCCGGCAAAACCTACACATACTATACGATGGAGCATTTCAAGGAAATTCTACCTAATGCGGAAATATTCTTTATTATGGGTGCTGATCTATTGGTCGATATCGCAGCTGGTAAATGGATGATGGATGAAGAACTCATCCAGTCCAATCAATTTATCATCATGGCAAGAGACAATATCGATATGTTAGCAACCATTGCCCAGTCACCGCTACTTCGCAATTATGATGACGGTAGATTCCAATTACTAGATAAAGGCTTATCCATGGAGATTAGCTCCACTTATATTCGAGAAGAGTTTTCGCGTGGTGGTGAACCACGGTATTTATTGCCGACAAGCTGTTATAATTATATTCAGGAGCATAAATTATACCGAAAGAGGGGAAGCAAATGAGTACACTACAAGAAACCATTATTACAGAGCTAGGCGTTAAACCAACTATCGACCCGAAGGAAGAGATTAGACGACGTGTTGATTTTCTAAAGGAATATTTGGTGAAGAATAGCTTTGCTAACGGATATGTACTTGGGATGTCGGGCGGACAAGATTCTACGTTGGCCTCTAAATTAGCCCAAAATGCGATTAATGAGCTGAACGAAGAAGCTGGAGAAGACCGCTATCAGTTTATTGGTGTTCGTCTACCGTATGGCAAGCAATTTGATGAAGATGATTGCCAGGATGCCGTTAATTTTGTTAAACCTTCGAAAGTACTTACTGTTAATATCCAAAAAGCAGTAGATGCTAGTGTTGCATCACTAAACGAAGCTGGTATTTCCATTAGTGACTTCTTAAAAGGAAACGAAAAAGCAAGAGAAAGAATGAAGGTTCAATATAGCATTGGCGGTAGCCATAACTGTCTAGTACTTGGTACCGATCATGCTAGTGAGGCAGTTACTGGATTTTTCACAAAGCATGGTGATGGAGCTTGTGACTTAATTCCATTGTATGGATTGAATAAGCGTCAAGGTAAGCTGCTATTAAAAGAACTAGGATGCCCGGATCATTTATATACGAAAAAACCTACAGCTGATTTAGAGGATGATAAACCAGCATTACCAGATGAGGTTGCATTAGGCGTAACCTATGATGAGATTGATGATTATCTTGAAGGAAAAGAAGTTGCAGAAAAAAGTAAAAATAGAATTGAAGAATTATTTTTGAAAACAAGACATAAGCGAAACCCTGCCGTTACCATTGCAGATAATTGGTGGAAATAAGAAGAATTAGCAAAACGCTTATGCTCTAGTGCATGTTAAGTACACAGAAGCTAACCCGGAAAATACTTCTATTTCCGCCAGTACAGAAAAGACACTGCTCGTAACCGCAGTGTCTTTTCTTGCAAGGGATGGTTAAAATACCCCAAACTTTATAGCTCAGTAAGCCAGCCCCTTGTTTAATTTAACGTTTAACTTTCGGAGCTTATTTTTACTTCATCGAGAGTACTTTGTCAAACGTATATCTATACTATTTATCCCTCCGTCTATCCTCACTGATTTCTTCAGCGTATTCGGTTTGATAGCGTAGGTTTCTAGTTCGGTTTCCATCGTTTGGTTCTTGGTCTGGTAACACCTGGTTAGCTAAGTAGCGGTGGAAGAATACTTCGAATACCCCTACTCCTAATGCGGCAATTAGTGAAGCAGTAAACGGGTTATCAGCAGCTGTCATACCATCTACAAACCAATAAATAATTGGCCATGCTAATATGAAATCCGCTACAGTAGCAACCAGATTGTTCGTTCTAGGTAAGATGAATAGATCCCCGATAAGATATGCCACTACCCCTAAAACTAACGATAACAGGAATACCTCCCCAAATGTCATGGTATACATGACACCTAGTATAATATAAAGTAGAACAAAAGAAGCAATAAATTTGATTAGTAATGCTTTGACATGTTTCATTTATCATCCATCCTCACTATTTAATATATTGTTAATATTAGGTATCGTTTATTTAGCAAGCTTACTAGCTGCTTTCGACGCTTTTAACTCTACCTCTAATTGCTTATCTAAATTACTAGGGTGATAATACCCTTTTTCCATCATATAGTGACTAATCTTCTCATGAGCGTCAATCGCATATCGCAGTTGCTCTCGTAATATACTTCTTACATCCGGAGTGACAGACTCTGTTAAGGCAAACGTTAAATTTCTAACTGCGGTTTTTGTAGTAATTAAGAAGTCTGTTGCAATAACTTGATCTGTCATTCCAGCCATACCAGCCACTTTTTGAAGCATATTTGTCATGATACCACTTCCCTACTTTGTAATAAGTTTGTTAATTGTTCCACATGCGCCTTCCCCTTTTCAGCATCTATCACCAAAATACCTTTTAATTCTTCACATCCAACCAACCCTTGCATAATAGCCGCTTTCGTTAAACACAAATTCTTAAATGATAAAACTTCCTGTAACTCCAATCGCTCATGGAGTGCCATTTTATGTTCCATATCCTCACTCCTTCTATTTTTATAATAGATTGTGCACTTTATGGATTGTTATTCTACATTTAATAGGTGCATAACATTAATGCCCAAGGGAAAATTATCCTATATGAATAACGAAGGGGGTTCTTTAGTGAAAAAAGAACAGCTGGCCTTTCATGAGACAATGGATACTCATGAACTATTAAATGTAAAAACCATTGCGTTATTAAAATCAAAGCTAATACAAGGAGTAGTATTTGATGAGGAGCTTAGAGCCCTACTACAAAAAAATGTCGAGATGTCGATTGTGGATATGAAAGAATTACAACGAATTTATACCTATGAAAAACCGAGTAAGTGAGGTGAGTAAAATGAATGATTATTTAGATCCAATAAATTCCGTTGGCATGCCGGAGAAAATCGACTCTGCTATCGCAGTAGATTTATTAATTACCGTAAAAGAGTTAATACGTAATTACTCCATCGCTATAACAGAAACAGCCAGTCCAGAAGTAAGAACAACAATCCAGAATCAAATGGAAGCTGCTATTGATTACCAAAAAGAGGTAGTAGACCTAATGATGAGAAAGAAATGGTTTCTCCCATATGAATTAGAAGAACAAAAGAAGATCGATTTGATTGCAGCTCAAAATGCCGTAGATATCGCTAATTTAAATCTATTTCCTGTGGATCATAACCGTAAAGGCCTCTTCCCAACACCACCAAACTAAAAAAGGAGTTAAAAGATGAAAGCAGTAACGTTTCAAGGCGTAAATCAAGTTATAGTAAAAGATGTTGATGCTCCGCGTATTCAAAAATCAGACGATATCATTATTAAGTTAACCAATACCGCTATTTGCGGTTCGGATTTACATCTCCTTCATGGGATGATACCGAATATCCAAGAAAATTATATTATTGGTCATGAACCGATGGGGATTGTAGAGGAAATAGGGCCTGACGTAACAAAAGTTAAAAAAGGCGATCGCGTAGTCGTTCCATTTAATGTTAGCTGTGGTGAGTGTTGGTTCTGCCAGCATCAACTAGAAAGTCAATGTGATAACGCTAACGATAATGGAGAAATGGGGGCTTATTTCGGTTACTCTGGCACAACCGGAGGCTATCCTGGTGGACAAGCAGAGTATATGCGTGTTCCTTATGGTAATTTTACCCCTTTTAAAATACCTGAGGACAGCGAGGTAGATGATGATAATCTAGTACTAATTTCAGATGCTGGTACAACGGCATACTGGAGTGTCGATAACTCCGGCATGAAAGAAGGAGATACCGTCATTATCCTTGGTTGTGGACCAGTTGGACTACTTGCCCAGAAATTTGCTTGGTTAAAGGGGGCAAAAAGAGTTATTGCAGTAGACTATGTTGGCTATCGATTAGAACATGCAAAACGTACAAACCAGGTGGAAGTCGTTAATTTTGAAGATCATAAAAATGTAGGTTCCTATTTACATGAAATAACCAAAGGTGGAGCAGACGTTGTGATAGATTGTGTTGGTATGGACGGAAAAATGACCGATTTAGAATTTCTCGCAACAGGACTTAAGCTCCACGGTGGATCAATGGGCGCCTTAGTAATGGCAAGTCAAGCGGTAAGAAAAGGCGGTAATATTCAAGTAACGGGGGTTTATGCTTCACGGTATAATGCCTTCCCATTCGGTGACATTTTCCAGCGTAATGTCACTATAAGAACCGGTCAAGCACCTGTAATCCATTATATGCCGTATATTCATGATTTAATTGAATCTGGAAAAGTTAATTTAAGTGATATTATTACCCATCGGATACCATTAGAAAATGCAACACATGGATATGAGATTTTTGATACCAAGACAGATAATTGTATTAAGGTAGTACTTCAGCCTTAGGTTGAATATTAATCAGTACATTACGCTCAGAGTAATCTCTGAGCTTTTCATATTTTCCCGATATCCACTTAATGCACTGTAAGGATTAAATGACTAATAAAACTCCCATACTGATACTAAAACAGTAAAGGAAGCGTTTATATGACATTAACTGAATTAATTATACGCAGTTTAATAGGATTTCTAGTTCTTTTTACTTTGACTAGAATCATGGGTAGAAAGGAAATTAGCCAAATGACTTTTTTTAATTTTGTATCGGCTATTGCAATCGGGTCTATTGCAGCAAGTCTAGTAGTTAACAAAAATCTTAGCATTCTAAATGGTGTGATGGCTCTTGTAGGTTGGGCAATCTTTACTTTAATAATGGGTGTAATAGATTTAAAGTCAAAGACGTTACGAAAAGTAGTGACTGGCAATCCCGTTATTGTTATTAAAGAAGGGAAAGTACTTACCCATGCATTACGCTCCACTAGATTAGATTTAGATTCCTTAACAGCTATGCTGAGACAGCAACACATCTTTTCCTTAACAGACGTAGATTATGCTATTTTTGAAACGAATGGGAAATTGTCTGTAATGCTTAAAGAGAATGCCAATCCTCTTACTAAAAAAGATATGAATATTCCAACTGCACCAGCTACTATTCCCATCCCTACAGCGGTTATCTCAGACGGAAAATTGCTAACGGAGAATTTAGAAGGGTCAACGTTTGATCAATCTTGGTTAGAAAAGGAATTAAAGCAGCATAATATTAATTCTATTTCGGACGTACTTTATGCCCAAATCCAAAAGGATGGAACTCTTTATATTCAAAAAAAGACATTGTATAGAAGCATAACTTAAAAATACTAAGAAAGTTAGAATAAAGCATGAATTTGAAGGCAAATTAACTATATCTCATATGAAAGGAGAATTTCAATGACACAAAATGCGAATCAAATTCTAAGTCAAATAAGTCAAATTGCAAAACAGTTAGAACAACAAGAAGCAACGAATGCCCAAACTCTTCAGCAAGGTCAAGTAGGCTCAGAGGGGCAGCAACAAATGGCAAACCTAGAAGAAAATGCTGCACAACAGCTTGAGCAAATGCAACAGCTTATCCAACAGTACCAACAATTAAGCCAGTCCCAACAGAGCTTCCAGGCTTCAACTGGAGTTAGCAGTTCAGCAACAGGTGCTCAATCTGCCCTACAACCTGGTTTTTCCGGAACAGATGCAGAAGAGGTTAGACAACAAAACCAACAATCTGCTCAAAACCAAAATGGTGGAAATACATTTAGCTAAATATATGATTTAACAGGAAGAGCCATAATCCCTTGAGGAATTATGGCTCTTCTTAACTTTCTCCCATTATCACCTGTGAAGCCTTCAGCCCTGAAACAACTGCGCCTTCCATAGTAGAAAAATATGGCTGTCTCGTATAATCTCCGGCCAACACTAGTCCTTGGATATCGGTTCTCTGATTCGGTCTCATCCAATCATTATTCGGTTCTAAGCTATAAAAATCCTCCGGGTGACTAACAATTCGATAGTTCAACAAGTTAGATTCCAAATCCAATCCTAATTCATATGCCTCAGCTATCACTTCTTTTATGATTTCTTCCTCTTTCATAGGAATGAATTTCTCTGGAGGAGTTAAAATGATAGAAAGACGACCTGGAACATGCGTAAATGTTGAACGGGATTGTTCTACAAAGCTCCCTAAAATCGTTAAGGGGCCAAAAGTTGTACGATCATATGGCAATACAGGTTTACTAAATTCCATTTGCACCGTTACTGCAGGCATCGTAGGAAGCCGAAACAGTGTTTGAAAAGCTGGATGTTCAGCAAAATCTTCCCTTAATATCTTTTTCGCACCAGCTAAATCTGCTGCTAGTATAACATGACTTGCTCTTATTTCTTCCCCATTTGCTAAAATAACACCTGTGACCTGACTGCTCTCTACTATCAAGCGCTTGACCTTCGTACCAGTTCGAACTTTCCCTTTATTTTGTTCAATCCTTGTTGCGATTGGATTTGCTAATAGCTCCGTCATACCACCTAAATATGCTCCAATTCTCATCTTATAAAATCTAGGCAATGCCGGGTAAAATAACCCAAAGAACACTTTTGCCGAGTATCGCTCAGGTGGTAAAAAGAAAACACCTGCACTTAATGGGATAATCAAATAATGAAGTGCATTCTCACTGACATGATGCTTTTCAGCAAACTCCTTTACACTATATTGATCAAGCCTATCTGGATTTCGCTTATACTCCAAGAACCCTTTTAGGAAAAACGGGACTAATGATAATTTATCCCTCATGGAAACAATATGATTATTCCCGATTAATCCTCGAACCATTTCAAACGGCCCGAAAATAGGCGAAATACCGAATACAGCAGTATCCTTTTTCCCTTTCACACGAACATCCACCTGCTCTTCCCATTGAACAATTTGGTTAATAGAAATACCAGCCTTTTTTAAAATCCGGGGAAGTTCTTTATAAAAGCCGATGTGGCGGTGAAATCCGGACTCAACCAGCATACCATCCTCATCCCAGGATGATGTGCGTCCACCAATGACCTTCTCTTTTTCAAGTACGATAACCGATTTCTCCTTCTCACTTAATTCCAATGCTGCTGTTAGCCCAGATAATCCTGAACCAATAATAATGGCATCAGATCGCTGCATCATCATTTCCACCTTACCAAGAGTAATTTCTTTTATCTTTCCAATTAAGGCTCGTTTTATTTATAGGAGGTTTTTTTTATGACTAGTTGTCATATGCTTGTTACCTTTACTTAATATGTTGTTACGTTTGCGGGTCATGAAAAACGTGTATATAAATACTAAACCCGTTACCATAAATAACTTTAGATAGGGAGTGGAACGTATGGAAGGTTTTAACCATATCTTGTTAGCTTTTGACGGTTCTAAATATAGTGTCCGAGCATTACAGACCGCAGAACAACTGACCAAATGGAGTGGTGCAAGATTAACAGTCGTATTTGTCCATGAACCATCACTTGACCATACTGTAACACCTGGAGTCATAACGGGGAGAGATGCAGGATTATACCATACACATGTTGGCGCAATTCCTACACCAAACGAGGGAACGCCAAGTAAATTGAATCACACGTATCTACAAGATAATACTGCCGACAAAGTGCTCAATAACGCCTCTGTAAGACTATCAAAGCTCACAAACGTAGATTACGAGATTTTATCAGGAAAACCAGCAGCAGAAATAATTGCCTTTGCTGAGGAGAAGGATGTTGATCTCATTATTATGGGGAATCGTGGCCTTAGTGGAATTAAAAAGTTAGTCACAGGAAGTGTAAGTAAAAAAGTAGTAGAGGAAGCAAGTTGTTCCGTAATGGTTATTAAATAAAGAATTGATAATGACGGGACTGTACTACCCAGTGGAGGTGGTACAGTCCCTGCCCACTTCTTATTTTCTATTCAAAATATAAATTGCCCCACCATAGCCAAGCACACACCAGATAAGTAAATTAATGTAATTGCCCAAGGAAGCATCAAATGTTGATGAAGCTAGTGATGCGCGCATCACTTCTGCCATGGAATATATCGGAAGTACTTCGTGAAGTGTTTGTAGCCATTCTGGTAGTCGATCCATTGGAAAGTTGACTGGTGAGAACATAAGAGCTCCAAAGACAATTACTTGGGATAAGGCTAAAGATGTCGTTGGAGATAATAGATAAGATAATCCATATCCTACTCCAATGGAAGTGAGTGCAATCATGAGAAGCGCTGGAACTATTGTCCATGAAATATCATATCCTGGTTGATACAGCAAATGAGCAATAAAAGAGGCAACAACAATACCAGGAATCGTAATCAATAACCATATCGTCGTATCCGCACTAAGTATAACGGAACGGTTCACTGGCCATGTTCGCATAAATTCCATGAAGCCATCTGTTTTGGATGTACCTACTTGTTGTGGAAGTATGACTAACCCCGTAAATATTAAGATAATGGTCGGAGCACCTGTTGCCAAATAGAGGATGGAATGGGTGTCTGGACTAGGCATTAGGTAAGTAAACCCTATCACAATTCCAATGGATATCAGGATTTGCATTAAAGCCATAAAGATTAAAAAGCCAGCGTTTCTTAAGAATTGCATTTGAAAAACATACTTGTAATGGCTATATATTTTCATGAGGAAACCACCACCTTATTAGAGGTTAGTTCAATATAAGCATCTTCAATGGTTGTCGGTGTTAAGGAATAATCCATTACATTCCCTAACTCCACCTGCTCACCAGCCCACGCAACTGCATTTGTAACATTTTCCGTATTCATCTTGATAATTAGTCGAGATCCGCTTTGATGATAGGAAATAGCCCATTCAGGAATATATCGTTCCTCCATTTTTTCTAGTAGATTCAATTCGATTCGCATTTGATTACTTACGGAACGTTTTACTTCGGAAGGGGTTCCTTGTGTAAGAATTTTCCCTTGATTAATGATCGCAACACGGTCCACTGCTTTTTCTGCTTCCAACACATTATGGGTAACTAATATAACTGAGGTACCATTATCGGTTAAATTTCGAATGACATCCCATAAATAACGCCTACGAACTGGGTCGACATCATTGGTTGGTTCATCTAAGATGACTAGCTTACCAGGGGCAATGACCGCCATACAAAAGGCAGTAAGTCTACGGGCACCACCAGAAAGCTTTTCCCCCTCTTTATCAGCCCATTTCTCCATATCCAATGCCTCAAAGAGCATATCAAGTCGCTTCGGGTTATAGTTTTTTCCAGCTCGCATTTTCCCAATAATGGAAACTGCCTGCCTAGGGGTAAGAAATCCTAAAGGTACTTGGGACTGTGGCTGAACCGAACAAACAGACCGTGCATACACACGATTGTCCGTCACTGATTTTCCAAATAGGCGAATCTCTCCTTGGTCCGGCGTTACTAAACCTACTATTTGGTTCACTAAAGTGGTTTTTCCCGCACCATTCTGCCCTAATAAGCCGACTATTTCTCCTTCCTTCATCGTAAGCGAAATATTATCATTCGCTATTAATTTTGACTTCCCCTTCCCTTTAAACACCTTTGTCACACCGTTTATCTCCAGTACCATTATCCCATCTCCCCATGTGCTTTAGATACTTTTTGCAGAAATTCTACAACACCTTTATCCATTGGATAGAACACAACGCCTTCTTCTAGACCTTTTAATGATTCCCACAAGTTACCGAGCAGTTGTTCATCATGATCAAACATTTTCTCAGCTTGCTTCAGCCAACGCTCTGCAAGCTGTAAAGCCAGGTCAGAATGCGGGTCGATGTCCTGATGTTTTTTGATATCATAGACAGCCTTCATCCATTCACGAATATCTTCCTCACTCATCGTTTCATTGCATTCAATTATCTTTCTCATTTCTTCCTCATTCATAAAATGATTATATTGCTGTATTAATTCTTCAGGTTCCTGGTGATAGAACTTCATGATTAGCGAAATGATTGGCCAACTAATCTTCTCTTCAAACTCAATCGAGTATAGTACGCCTTGAAGTGCTTGTTCTAGCATTTTCAGACGTTCCTGTTCCCGCTTCACCATGTCTAATTGTTCTTGGATTGACTCCTGCCAATTTAATTTGGAGCTTTGCAAGATAGCATTAATCTTATCCAACGAAAATCCCATATACTTCAATGCCAGAACACGCTCTAGCCGCATGACATCATCCTCACTATATAGCCGATGCCCACCACTCGTTCTCGATGAAGGCTTCACGAGACCAATCTCATCGTAATAATCTAATGTTCTTCTAGTTACCCCGGTATTTTTCGATAAAGTACCAATCGTGTACATGACACCACCCTTTCCCAATTTTCTTAAGTATAAAACAACACGTTACGTGATGTTCAATAGATATATACAAAATAATTTGATATTTTATTATGATGGTTTATTGATATTGGATTATAGGGGTGTAGATGGCTTGATTTATTACTTTTTTCTCCATCACTTCCTCGGTTAGGATAGAGGTGCTCTCTCTGTTACCTTTTTGGCTGTTTCTTTCGTATTTAGGTCACCGATGTACGCTCTCTATTACCTTTTTCTCTACTTCTTCCGCATTTAGGTCACTGATGTACGCTCTCTATTACCTTTTTTGCCTGCTTCTTCCGCATTTAGGTCACTGAGGTGCTCTCTCTGTTACCTTTTTCACTGTTTCTTCCGCATTTAGGTCACTGATTCACTCTCTCCGTTCCCTTTTTGGCTGCTTCTTCCGCATTTAGGTCACTGATGTACGCTCTCTATTACCTTTTTTGCCTGCTTCTTCCGCATTTAGGTCACTGATATGCGCTCTCTGTTACCTTTTTCTCTGCTATTTCCTCGTTTAGGTAACAGACGCACCCTCTCCGATACCTTCCCCATCGTATCTCCCTCATCCTGGTCACAGCCCCCACTATCTAAAGCACAAAAAAGCAATCAAAATCGTCACTTGATCTTGATTGCCTCTGCTATGATTAATCAAACATTCTACTGATCCCAAAGTAATCTGTCAGTGGTTGCTTTCTTCCTTTATAATGCCAGTCATGATATGCCTGAAATACTTTCATGGTATCTCCATTGGCCCATTCTTCCACTAGATACTTTACGGCTAGGAAGCTTCGCCAATAGTCATACATAATACTGGTTAAACTGCCTTTGTAACTGGCTTGACCAAAATAATCTAATGAATGCTTGCCGTACTTTTCTTTAAATATGGCAACTAGTTCTGTTTCTACCTTGGTAAATTCATTAAATTCATGTTCATCTAACATCGCTTTCCGCGGTAAAAACTCACACATGCCTTCCTCAAACCAAATACTATCTTCTCGTTCTTCATCAAACTCATCTGGGAACAGATCTAGATGATGTGTTAGTTCATGCCCTAATATCGAGAAAATATGTTTTTCGGAAATCGTTTCATAGAAAGATTCTATTTCAGGGTCCTCAAGTCCCTCCAGTTGTCTTAAGAAAAGACTTCTCCAAGCTTCAATGTCTGGTGTGAAGTAAATTAGGTCTTTATTGGTATAGGCAGGGATTGGTACCGTGGAGAAAGTCTCGGTTGCTAGTTCTGCTGTAGTCCAGACGATTCCTTTGGGTAATTCGGTTAAAGCATAATGCTCTTCCAATTCCCGTTGATAAAGGGATAAGCGACTCATGAAAAATTCCATAACGGGTTGGTGTTTCATGTAGTCTTCTACTTTTTCAAAAGCATAGATTTGTTTCATATTTTATCCTCCGTCCTAGGACCTATAAAAAGTATCTCGCCCTATTAAAAAAGCTCTGTAGACGTTACATTCTACAGAGCCTAACTTTAGGGGCCGTACTTTCGTCCCTATGCTTCTTGATAACTATTAATTAGCCCAAGTGTTTTTGCCGTCCGTTCTAATACTTCTTTAGCTAATGCCGGATTATCAGATAAAGAACGTCCATATGATGGGATCATTTCTTTAATTTTGGGTTCCCACTCTTGCATGCGTTCTGGGAAGCATTTTGCTATGACTTCAAGCATTACATGCACCGCGGTAGATGCTCCTGGTGAAGCACCTAGCAATGCAGCGATTGACCCATCTGCTGCACTAACTACTTCTGTACCAAATTGAAGGGTTCCTTTACCGCCTGCTTCTGTCTCCTTAATTACTTGCACACGTTGACCTGCCACGACCATATCCCAGTCTTCACTTTTAGCTTCTGGGATAAACTCACGTAATTCTTCCATTCGTTTTTCTTTCGTTAATAAGACCTGCTGGATTAAGTATTTCGTTAGGGAGAAATTCTTAACGCCCGCTCCGATCATATTGAACACATTATGTGGTTTTACTGAGCGAATTAAATCAAAGTATGAACCCGTCTTTAGGAACTTCGGAGAAAATCCTGCAAACGGTCCAAATAATAATGATTTCTTATTATCAATATATCTCGTGTCTAAGTGTGGTACAGACATCGGTGGCGCACCAACCTTAGCCTTTCCATATACTTTCGCCTGGTGTTTTTCCACCACTTCTGGATTATTACATACCATAAATAATCCACTTACAGGGAATCCACCAATACCTTTTCCTTCTGGGATTCCAGATTTTTGCAGTAAGTGTAAGCTACCTCCACCTGCACCAAGAAAGACAAATTTAGCAGTGTGATATTCTACGGTTCCGCTTTCAAGATTTTTTACCTTCAATTCCCAGGAACCGTCACTGGTGCGTTTCATATTTTTTACACTATGATTATAGTTAATCGTTACATCTTTTTCTCGTAAATGATCAAATAATGTACGTGTTAATGCCCCAAAGTTAACATCCGTACCAGAATCAATCTTCGTAGCTGCTATCGGTTCATCAGAATGACGACCCTCCATAATAACTGGAATCCATTCCTTTAGCTTATCCGGATTATGGGAGAATTCCATTCCACTAAATAGCGGACTTTTTGACAGCGCTTCAAACCTTTTTTTCAAAAATTCTACGTCTTTTTCCCCTTGTACTAAGCTCATATGCGGCAGTGGCATAACAAAGTCTTCTGGATGTTTAATTAACCCCTTATCCACCAGGTAAGACCAGAATTGTCTAGAAAGCTGAAACTGTTCATTGATATTGATTGCTTTCTTAATATCAATAGATCCATCTGATCTCTCAGGAGTATAGTTTAACTCACATAATGCCGAGTGCCCTGTTCCAGCATTATTCCATTCGTTCGAGCTTTCTACCCCTGGCTCTCTTAGTTGCTCCAATACGGTAATCTTCCAATCTGGTACCAATTCTTTAAGCAATGACCCCAATGTTGCACTCATGATGCCGGCACCAATTAAGATAACATCTGTTTTCATTCCATTGTTGCTCATTTTCCCCATCCCTATCTTCTAGAAGTGCTTAAATCAATTGTAGGCGCATCCAATTTTAGAAATATTCACGCCTTACAAAAATTATTTTCTAAAATCATTATAACATATTACTAGTTTAGCAGATTTTTTTCGAATTATATATTAATTGGTATTTATTAATCGATATTTTCTAGTATTACTTTTTATTGCCTCACCCTGTAAAACGGTGTCAATTCCAGTCAACTACCACTTTGTAAATAAAATTACTTTTCGGAGTAATTTGTTATTGCCTTTAAACGTAATCTACATTACTATATGAAGTAAGGAGGTGAAAATCAGATGGAAACGATACGTTTAAATGTTTCATTATTGCGTAGAAGAGTACCGAATCTAACCAGTGCGGCCAAATCAATTGGCTTACGACCGGCTACTGTTTCGAATCTATGTACAGGAAAAATTCCAATTGAACGCGCTGAAGTAAAGACCTTAGTTGCACTTGCAACACTCGCTAAATGTAGTTTAGATGAGCTAATTATAAGAGGGGAGTCAGTGGAAATGATCGAAACCAAAATTAAAACATTGGATTTGTTTGCACCTATATCTAAAGGTGGGACTGTTGGCTTAGTAGCCCGTCCAGGAATGGGGCAGCTTGTTTTGTTAAGAGAGTTGTTTTATAGGCTTCATGATGATGGATATTCCATAATTCTATTAAAACCAGAAGGAAACCATCCGGAGTTGAAGGATTTAACAGACTTTGATGTAGTTAATGTGGTAGACTCGATTGAAAAAGCTTATGAACAAATGATTACCATTGGAGTAGAGCAAGAAATTATATTCACAGCAGATCGTTCTCATGTTTTAACTGGTGAGATATTTGAGCTACAAGACCAGCTTCAAGCATATGATTTAAAATCTATTACTACTTTCCTACTTGATTTAAAAGGAACTGTCGTAGATGAGGATCTACCATATGGACCTTTAGAAACATTACTATACTTTGATGCCGACCTCGCAGCAAGACATAGCTTCCCTGCTATCAATCCAATCTTTTCTACTTCTTCTGTTCTAGAGGGAGCTCACCTAGACCAACATCATCTATTTACACAACAAAGAGCTAGAAAATTATTACGCCGTTATCGAGAGCTACGTTCTATCGTCACGGTGCGTGGACTAGATAAAATTCCAGAAGCAGATAAGGAGATTTATCATAGAGGAGAACGTCTAGAAGCCTATCTAACACAGCCATTTTATGTAGCGAAAGAATACTCTGGAATAGAAGGTGAATCTGTAGATCTCACTACGACACTAAATGATGTACGAAAGATATTAGATGGTGGAGCAGATTCTCTTAATACTAAAGCGTTAACTTATATCGGGAAACTATAACATTCCCCTACCAAAGGCTGGGACTCAGCGAACACTTTGTCTCAGCCACACTTCTCTTTTTTATTCTATGACGATAATAACTCCAATACATTCCCATCTGGATCAATCACATGAAAAACAGACTGCCCAGGCATTCTTCTCACTCGAAAATTACTTGCTTCTAATTGTCGATAATAATGGAATATCTTAATTGGATCTGACTGTTTGATAGCTTGTAATAGTCCAGAAATCATTTCATTGTATTCTGGTTTCCGCTCCGTCCCTATCTCTTTCGTTGACTGTAGCTTTTTTCTAGAACGATGAAGTGCTGTTTTTACTACTTCATTACTCACTCGCAGCATGGAAGCGATCTCCTTAGAGCTATAGCCGAATACATCCTTTAAGGTAATCAGCATCGTATACTTTAGAGGCAACCTCGTTAATACGATTTCCATTAAACCATCCAATTCTAATAAGTTGTCTTCCTTACCGTATATATCCTCGTAAGCAACACTCTCCCCCTTTTGTTTCCTTCTATCATCAATTAGTAGGTTTCTAGCTACTGTACAAAAAAAGGAATGGGTAAATTCCCGTTGGGGTTCTTTTTGTTTTAACACAAAGACTTTGAGCATCGTTTCCTGGACAAGGTCTTCCGCTAACCAAGGGTCTCCAGTTAGCTTTAAGCAATATTTATATAGCTTATGAATCTGCATTTCTAAATTCGGAACGATCATGATTTACACCTTATTTGAAAAATATTTTTAAAACAGGTAACTTTTCTACTATTATATACGTTATAAGGAGGAATTTCGTATGAAGGAGGGACATTATGTTCAAAATAGGGAGTATTTTTATTCCGGTAACAGACATCGAAAAATCAACTGCGTGGTATGAGAAATTTCTCGGAGTGAAAAAGATTGATAGTTGGGAAGATGGGGCCGGTTTTTATTTACCAATTGGTTCAACACAACTTGCCTTAGTAAAAGTAGATTCCCAACAGCCGACAGAGTTTACGACAACAGGTAATCAAAAAAACAGTTATTATAACTTTGTTGTGGAGGATATTGAATCTACCCACCAACATTTTCATGATCATGGTGTTGTGACGACTGAAGTAGACGACTTTGGCGGGATGAAGTTCTTTGACTTTTTCGATCCGGATGGAAATCCATTTAGTGTGGTGAATGAAGTTGAAGGTTCCCCTTATCATTCAGATCATGTTCGAAGGTTGCAGGAGAACGATTTAAAGGGTAAATAATGAAGGAAAAAGGCGCGCCCGCTTAAATGGGATGCGCCTCCTTTGTTTACTTCGCTATACTTTCTTAACATACTCCGACTTTAACTGCATGGCGCCAAAACCAGCGATTTTACAATCAATATTGTGGTCACCGTCTACTAAGCGAATGCCCTTCACCTTTGTTCCTTGCTTTAACACAGAAGAGCTGCCTTTTACTTTCAAGTCCTTTATAACGGTTACCGTATCGCCATCGTGTAATATATTGCCATTGGCATCTTTTATAACTAGCTCTTCCCCACTGTCTTGCTCTTGATTAAGCACCCATTCATAGCCGCACTCCGGGCAAATGAGCATGGTTCCGTCCTCATATGTATATTCTGAGTTACACGTTGGGCAATTAGGTAAATTCATAGTTAACAGGCTCCTCACAATTTAAATTTTCTATTTCGCATTAAGGTTTCTTAAGATCATGTAGGACTCCCCCATGGACACCCTATTCAAATCTCTTCTTAAAGCAAAGGATAATCTTTTCAATCATTGCATATTCAGTACTACAGTATGAAAACGATTCTCTCGCACTATTATATCATGTATCCGCATCATCTAGTTTTTTTCATTCCTCCATCCTCTAGGTATGTATTCCACTCCATTTGGGAAGAAAAGGTACTATAAAAGATTAATTATAGAAAGTGGTATGCAGATGATAGAGTTTTTAAAAGAAGTTGGCTTGATATTTGGTAGAATTATTACCATTTTACCCTTGCTTCTCATCGTTACCTTACTTATGGGGAAACGAGCCATTGGTGAGTTACCTGTTTTTGACTTCCTAATCATTGTTACCTTAGGTGCGGTAGTTGGAGCCGATATTGCTGATCCTAGTATTCACCATCTCCCAACCGCCATGGCGATTATTGGAATCGGGATTCTCCAAAAAGTTGTCGCCAAATGGAAAATATCTAATCGGAAAATAGGGAGATTATTTACCTTTGAACCTACCATCGTGATACATAATGGCAAGTTCATCCATAAAAATCTCAAAAAGCTTCGTTACTCGATAGATAATATCCTGCAAATGCTAAGAGAGAAAGATGTATTTGATATCAGTGATGTGGAAACAGCGATTATCGAAGCGAATGGGTCGCTTAGTGTTTTGAAGAAGCCGTTAAAAAATACTGTTACATTAGAAGATATGAATATGATGAACCCTACCTCCAACATAACGTTTCCTGTCATTATAGAAGGAACGATATACACGGATGTTTTAGCTGATTTAAACGTTGATGAGGATTGGATACGAACACAGCTATCACAGCAAGGAATTGATGAGGTGGATAAGGTATTCTTTGCTTCCATTAATAAATATTTAGAATTACAGATCTCGTTATATGATGATCATTCTATTACGATTCCGCCGATTAAGCATTAATTTCTAAGCGCTTCAGAATTTCTGAGGCGCTTTTTATTATGCTATAAAATCTATCATTCTAGTAAACAACAATAAATTTACATTATTCTTACCCCCGCTTTACATTGGCTTAGTAGAACATCTATATAATGAAATTTGTCGACTTAGGTATTATTTTAGGAGGTTACAACTTGAAACTAGCGTTAAACAATATCTCAATGAAGTTTGATGATATTACCGCTGTAGACAATCTAACGGTCACGATTAATGAAGGAGAGCTAGTATGCCTTCTTGGCCCAAGCGGGTGTGGGAAAAGTACAACATTATTTATGCTAGCAGGATTATATAAGCCATCTTCTGGGAAACTCTATTTCGGTGACAAGTTAGTCAATGATATAGAGCCCGAAGACCGCGGGATTGGCATGGTATTTCAAAATTATGCCCTCTACCCGCATCTATCTGTACTGAAAAACATCATGTTTCCATTAAAGATGGCAAAAGTACCTAAAAAAGAAGCGGAAGAAAGAGCAATTGAAATGGCCAAGCTTGTCCAAATCGAACATTTGCTAGACCGTAAGCCAAAGCAACTTTCTGGTGGCCAACAGCAACGCGTAGCCATTGCTCGTGCCCTTGTTAAAAAGCCGAATCTATTATTACTAGATGAACCATTATCAAACCTAGATGCTAGACTTCGATTAGAAATGCGCGAAGAAATTCGCCGAATTCAGCAAGAGGTCGGGATTACAACCATTTTCGTAACCCATGACCAAGAAGAGGCGATGAGTATTTCAGATAGGATCTTACTTATGAAGGATGGGAAATATCAACAATATAGCCCGCCTCAGGATATGTATGATTTTCCTGAAAATGCATTCGTAGGTAAGTTCATGGGGAGTCCGCCTCTCAATATGATTCCCGTAATGTTAAATGAAGGAAGTATTACCATTAAGGATACCGAACAGTCCTTCCCTAACCCACTTACCATAAATCAAGCATTATCCTCATCTAATGAGGCATTATTAGGTGTACGTGCGGAAGATTGGACCATTGCAAAAGACACATCAGAAATACGCTTAACGGCCCTTGTTGAATTAGTTGAAAGAATCGGTCGAGATACATTACTATCTGCCACGATTGGCCGACATTCTATTCGTGCCCTAGTAGACCCCGAATTTACGATTCAGCCAGGGGACGCAGTAGATTTAACGATTCGGAATGATCGTTTCCACCTATTTGATGCAAAGACAGAAGCGAATTTAGGGTTAAAAAATGAATAAGGAGGGCTTTTGTTGAATCTAAAACCAACATTATCCAGTACATTAAAAGCTCTTCTATATTTATTACCAGCACTCGTTATATTAGGTGTTTTCAATATCTATCCGATTATTAAGTCTTTTATCATGAGCTTTTATACCGATTATGATTATTTCAATGATGATGTTTATGAGTACGGATGGGATAATTTTTCTTACATTTTTCAGGATCATGAATTTTGGACATCGGTTAAGAACACGTTCATTTTTGTTCTCGGGGTAGTACCAGCATCCATTGTTATCTCATTAGTCATCGCAATCATGTTAAACTCGAACATTCGATTACGAGGAATATTCCGTTCTATCTACTTTATTCCATTTGTTACTTCCGTTGTTGCGATCTCGATCGTTTGGCGTTGGATTTATCATACGGAATATGGGTTGATGAACTATTTCCTTGGCATCTTTGGAGTCGATCCAATCAAGTGGTTAACAGATCCAGAGTGGGCCATGCCTGCACTTATTATTATGAGTATTTGGAAAGGGTTAGGCTATAACATTATTATTTTCCTAGCCGGATTACAAAACATTGATAAGCAATATTACTTAGCAGCTCAAATCGATGGTGCCAAGCCACTTAAACGGTTCTTTCACATTACCGTGCCTTTATTATCTCCGACTACATTTTTTGTTTCGATTGTAGCAATTATTAATAACTTTAAAGTGTTCGATGAGATCTTTGCATTATTTGGTGGTAAACCCGGCCCTGCTTATAGTGCCCAAACTATTGTCTATTACATATATGAGAAGTTTTACAATGAATGGCAATTTGGGATTGCATCAGCCGCAGCTTATATACTATTTATCATCATCTTCATCTTTACCCTTGTCCAACTATACATAGGTAAGCGCAGGGTGAATTACTAATGGAGAGGGGAATTAAGATTGTACAAAAAAGCTGCTCTATCTAAAGGTTTTATCTATTTGATCTTAATACTTGGTAGTTTCTTAATGTTATTACCTTTTATCTGGATGCTAAGTACTTCATTGAAGACATCTGGGGAAGTGACAGCAATGCCACCCGTTTGGATTCCGGATGACCCTAAGTGGGAAAACTATCAAGACGCTTGGGCCATAGCACCATTTCTCCGTTATACGATGAATAGTCTCATCGTTACCGTTCTGTCTACATTGGGAGAAGTGCTTACCACCATTCTCGCAGCCTATGCGTTCTCCCGTATTAACTTCTGGGGACGTGATGTTGTATTTGCTGTTCTCTTAGGTACGATGATGGTTCCGGGAGAGGTGCTACTCATTCCAAACTATGTAACACTAGCCAATCTAGGATGGATTAATCAATATGAAGCATTAATTGTCCCATGGCTAGCTAGTATTTTCTCTATCTTTTTATTACGTCAGTTTTTCCTTGGGATTCCGAAAGAGCTATCCTACGCAGCCAAAATCGATGGCTGTCGCGACTTTCGTTTCCTTTGGACCATCATGGTTCCATTGGCAAAGCCGGCCATCATTACAATTGTTCTATTAAAAGCAATTGGCAGCTGGAATGCTTTCTTATGGCCATTAATTGTAACCCAATCCAAAGAAATGCGAACATTACCTGTTGGGCTAACTTCCTTTAGTACGGAAGCTGGTACTGTATACGAATTATTAATGGCTGCTTCCACAATGATTATTCTACCTATGATTATCCTTTATCTTGTTTTACAAAAATACATCATTGAAGGTGTTGCAAAAGCAGGAATTAAGGGCTAATCGATTTATGGTTTTACAAGGGCCAACCCTTATGAAATATAAAACAAATCCTAGGAGGAAACTATGTTGAAAAAGCTTCTATTAACTTTACTTATTTCTCTTTTAACCATCGCTTTAGTAGCTTGCGGCAATAACGGTGACAAAGAGGAAGGTAACAAAGACGAAGGTAACAAGGAAAACACAGAAACTAATGCTACACCATCCGAATCCAATACGGATTCAAGTGTTGTGACATCATTAGATCAGCCGATTGAAATTGAATTCTGGCACGCTATGAGTGGTGGACATGAACAAGCATTAGAAAAAATCACCGACGATTTCAATGCATCACAAGAAAATATCACAGTGAAATTAGTTAATCAAGGTAGTTATGATGATCTTTCCACTAAAAACATGGCTGCGGCAAGAGCAAATACGCTTCCAGTACTAACACAATCGTATGAAGACTGGATTACAGAATATCTGGAAAATGATTTAGTAGCTGATATGACGCCATATGTTACCGATTCAGAAATTGGCTTCTCTGAAGAAGAATTAAACGATATCGTAGAAGTTTTCCGTGAAATGAACACTTGGGATGGAAAATACTACGGACTACCTTTCAATAAAAGTACACGTATTATGTTCTATAATGTAGATTACTTAGAAGAAGCAGGTGTTGACGTTCCAACGACTTGGGATGAGCTTCGTAAAGTTGCAGAAGCGACAACAGGGGAAAAAGACGGAAGAAATGTTATCGGTCTAGGTCTAGAAAACTCTGTAACATTAGAATTTAACCAATGGGTACACCAAGCTGGTGGTGTTTACTTTGATGAAGCAAATGGAACCTTTGAAATGAACTCTGCTGAAGGTAAAGAAGCATTAGAATTTGTTTATGGCATGATTGAAGATGGCATCGCGCGTACTGCTGGTGAGGATGGTTACATGTCAGAGCCATTTGCTCGCGGAGATGTAGCACTTTACATTGGTTCATCTGCTGGTATTCCTTATGTAGCAGCTCCAGCTGAAGAAAACGGATTGAACTGGGGAGCTGCCGTTCTACCTGCTGGTAAGCAAGCAGCAACACCATTTGCAGGTACAAACGTATCCGTATTCTCTTCTGCAACAGAAGAAGAGAAATATGCCGCTTGGGAATATATGAAGTTCTTAATTAACACTGAAAACACGACTTACTGGGCAATGGAATCTGGTTATCTACCAGTTCGTTACTCTGCACTTGAAAGTGACGAATGGAAAGCTTATGTCTCTGAAAATCCAGAGTATGGCGTAGGGGAACAGCAATTTGATGCTGGCTTCTATGATCCTCGTATCAAAGGTGCCTATGCATTAAAAAATGCTGTAGCAAAAGAGCTAGACCGCGTTCTACTTGGTGAAATTACAGTTGACGAAGGACTAGCTAACGCAGAAGAAGCTGCTAATAGAGAGCTTGGCCAATAATTTAAGTTAACGACTTTTATAGTAAAGGAACCTGGATATTCAGGTTCCTTCACTTATTATTAAAAGGAGATACATATATGAATAAAACAACATTAACATTCTATGGTGGGTTACGTTCGATTGGCGGGACAATTGTCTCCCTACAATATGGAAGTGACCGCGTTATTTTTGACTTTGGACTTGTTTACAGCCCTCAAACCAACATTTTAGATGGTCAAATACAAGTAAGAGAAAGCGCCATGACCCGTGATTACTTAACATTAGGGCTTATTCCAAAGATAGATGGCATCTATCATGAAACCTCATTACCTATAGGCTCTTCATTAATACCAGCCAATCAATATCAAGGGAAAACGGCTGTCCTTATCTCCCATTTACACTTAGATCATATCGGTGGCATGGGCTTCATCGACCCATCTATTCCAGTGTTTATGAGTAAGGATTCACATGACCTATACCAAACATTAGAAATGATTGGTGAAGGAGTTAATGGGGATAGAACCTATGAATCTTGTGAATACGACAAACCTTTCTTCGTTGGGAAAATAAAAATAACACCACTTCAGGTGGATCATGACATTCCTGGTGCTTGTGGATTTCATATCGAAACACCAGATGGCTCGGTTGTCTATACCGGGGATCTTCGCTTACATGGTACTCACCCAGAACGAGTGGAATCGTTTATTACGAAGGCAAAAACACTTGGTTTTGATGTAGTCATTATAGAAGGGACTACGCTAAGCAGTGAAGAGGAGCTTCCTGAAGAATTGCTGGTTGCCAATAAGGATATCCCAGCGGAGCTAATAACCGAACCAAAGGTACCAAAGGTAATGACGGAGCTACTTCACGACAAACAAGGAATCGGTATCTTTAACATTTACCACAGAAATATAGATCGAATTGCCGGTGTGTTACAAGCAGGACAATTACTAAATCGGAAAGTGGTCTTCGAAATTGGCACGGCCCAGCTCGCAGCTAATTTGTTAAATACAACGTCATTTTACATTTATGAATCGGAATCGCTAAGACTTTTAAGGGAAAATAACCAATTACAAGACTGGCAAATAAATTTGCTCGATACGTATCCTTCCCTTTCTGCTCAAGTGATTAATAAGAGTCCTCATGAATACCTATTACAAAATTCATACGATCACGCTTTAGAGCTATTTGATCTCAACACGGAAAAGGGACTATATTTCCATTCTGACGGTGTGCCATTGGGGGATTATGATCCAGCTTTTCATAACCTTCAACGCATACTAGATTATCTTGGTCTGGCTAAAGTTGCTGTTGGAACAGGAGGACATGCACTACCACAACATTTACAATATATCGTGGAGGAATTAGATCCAAATGTGTTAATACCGCTTCATAGCTTTCATCCAGAACGATTAACACCTAAAAGAGGGATTCAATTGCTACCACAGTATGGGAAAACTTATATGTTGAAGAACGGAGCATTAGTGGAGCAAAACATATAGATTGGTAGTAGAAGGGACACCGAGGCTTGAGTCCCTTCTGCTAGAATCACACTATTTCTGTAGTTTATCCGATATATGCTTTACCGCCTTCATAAATGCTTCTACAAAAGCTTCTCTTTGAACAGAGTGTAACACATGAACATTCGGTTCCTTCTCCATCCGATTTCGGTAATCTACAACTGTCGCTCCCGATGTTATCCCTTCTAAGGACACTTCCACATAATAGTCCTTCCCTCGAAATAACTCTGGTTTCAATAAATACATAACCGCACATACATCGTGGAAGTGTAATACTTGATCATAGTTCTCCTCATCGAATGGCGTTTTCTTGATGGCATCTAAATAAAAGGTTACGAGTTGGTATGATTTCTCTGCAAATACAGTTCCAATCTCTAGAATTCGCTTTGCCTCGGCTGGTGTGACATATGCCTTATGGGTTACATCTAATCCACTCATCACGATCGGAATTCCCGAACGAAATACAATCTCAACCGCATGTGGATCGACATAAGCATTGAATTCGGCAAACGGGGACATATTGCCCCCAACAGCTGCCCCACCCATCCAGGAGATTTGTTGAATATTTGATTTTACCTCTGGATGTGCTAATAGAAGTGCCGCGATATTCGTTAATGGACCGGTTGCTACAATCGTTATTTTCTCTTTACTATTCATAATTGTATCTAGCATTGCGCTAATAGCAGGACGCTCGCTTATTGGTAATGTCGGCTCAGGGAACGAAACATTGCCAAAGCCACTCTCCCCATGGATATCCTCTGCTACTTCTAACGCTCGGAATATCGGCTGCTCTAAACCACGTGCAACTTCTACATCTGCTCCAATATAACTTAAAAATGCCCGTGCATTATAATTTGTTTTCGCTTGGGGAATGTTACCAGCACAAGTGGTCACTAACCGAATATCTAATACATCATCATTAGCAAATGCTAAAGTGAGCATCATGGCATCGTCAATTCCTGGATCTGTATCAATAATAATTGGTAATCTTGTCATGAGAATCTACCCCTTATCGTAATGTATTTGTATCCTATCCATGCTTTGCCTACTATACTCCTTATTTATTCTCTATAACCTTGGCAAGCGAGTGTAATGCATCATACTGATAAATTTCATAGTTACGGCCTACTTTTAACAAGTATCGTTTTTCACAAAATTGGTTTAGTATATATAATAAATGGCGGTATGACACGCCTAAATAATCACAAACTGTTACATGCTTTTCTTTATACACCCCTCGGTCTGCCGTTTGCAAAATAAAATCTGCAAGTCTGTTTTCTAGTGGAAAGGCGAGGCTCTGTGAATATTTAGCCGCCATATTGGTCGCCTTCAAACTTAAGAATTTCGTCAATTCTCTAAGGAACTTCGTATCTTCCAGTAATTTCTTTCGATAGTGTGTTATAGGAAGCGCAAAGCAGATCGTCTTCGTTGTCGCTTGAATACCCTTTGTATAATACACGTCATGTAACAATTCCATTTCACCAATATATTCACTTTCATTGATAAAATTAATTAAGGAAACCTTTCCGTTCTGATGGGTAATGTAAATCTTTGCCTTTCCCTCTATCACATAAAATAAATAATTGGGTCGCATACCTTCTTGAATAATCCAATCATCCCGCCTGTATTCATGGACTTCCATGTACTCCTCTATCGGAAACGAAAATAAATGACCGATTGCGTTCTCTTCTATAAATTTCCGCTTTTTCTCGCCTTTGTAAATTTCCATTTCTCACCTCATAATAAGAGATATCTCATATTCTTACTGGATACTTCCATGATATCATGCAATCAACAAGGGGGACAGAGAATGAATACACAACGTTGGATGAGTATGCAGTTTTTTAGTTTTTTTCTAACATGGGGAATTTTTCTACCTTATTGGTCAGGGTGGATGATTTATACAAAGGGTATTAGTGTCTCAGAGGCTAGCTTGATTATGAGTTTAGGTCTAGTGGCTAGAGGCTTGTCTACCTTATTTGCATTTCCGTATTTCTCCGGGAAAATTAGCAGTAAAATGTTATTGCATGTAACAGGAATTAGTACGATTATTGCGATTCTCTGTTATATTCCTGCAAGCGACTTTACTAGTCTACTAATCGTCACAATAGGCATACATATCTTTTATCCAACACTGATGCCTGCATTAGATAGCGCTGCTGGTGTCCTGATGCAAAATAAAGAATTACAGCATTATGGTAGAGCCCGGCAATGGGGTTCGATTGGATTTGTGTCTGTCGGCATGGTATTGACTATTTTTACCGATAAATTTGGTGATGACATCATTTTATGGGCATTATTACTTGGTATGATTGGATTTGTTGGACTAGGCTTTATGCAAACACCAACCGTTTTAGCAGAAAAACCACAAGCGAGTAGTTCGCGCAGTGGCATGCTCCAGTTGTTCCGTATAAAGCACTTTAGCATCGTCTTGATTATTGTTATCCTACTACAAGCAGCACATGCTACTTATTACAATTATGGCTACATCTTTTTACAGGATATCGGTGCACCTGTTTATCTGATTGGCGTTATCATTAACATTGCTGTTTTAGCAGAAATTCTATTCTTTGCGATAGCGGACAAAGGCTTTCAGAAATATTCTGTCGGATCACTGCTGACTTTAGCTGCATTCGGTTCGACCATACGTTGGATATTAGTGTTCGCTTTCCCGAATGTAATCGTGTTTAGTATTGCGCAGTTGCTACATGCCCTTTCTTTTGCGATGGGACATTATGCTTTTATGAAATATTTAATCAAGCATATTCCGAACGCACAAATACCTAATGCACAAGGGATGTATTCGGCATTAGCTCTAAGCTGGAGTACAGCCGTATTTACTATTTTCGGGGGATATTTATACGAAGTAGAACCGAGATTCGCCTTTATCGGTATGATCGTTTGTACAATTCCAGCTATGGTTCTAGCTTTCGTTTACCGGGGGTTAGAGCGTAAAAAGGAACATGTTTCGATTAATTGATAGAATTTAGTACGGGTATAGAGATTGGGAGTAACGTTCTTCATCTTCCTTGGATTGTCCCAATCTCTAGTTATCCATCCTTACATATTTTCTCCATACTATGTAGCCTTAATTCGGCACTTCATTCACCTAAACGCTTCCAATTCGGGTCCCTCATATCCGTTTTTTTAGGCGGCCTCACAAACTCCAAGCATCTTTGATTTACAGCTCCAAATGCTATGAAATTTTGTTGTGCTTCTCTGAAGGATACATCATTCGCACCTGTATCATCTACAAATTCATATTGATAATCATCATCTTCCCAAAAACAGATTTCACATATATCAAACGTACCTGGTGGTTCTTCAACTAATGTCTTATATCCGCAACAAGGACAAGTATATTTCATGTATTCACCTCTTATAGTAAAATTTGCTGATGTTTTTTAGGTTGGGTGTACCTGATCCTGGGATGGGCGCTTCTTTCTTTTGTTTGGGCTCATCCGATCCCGGGGTGGGCACATGTTCCTTTTCTTTGGGCTCATCTTATCACAGAGTGGGCGCATCCTTCTTTGTTTTAGGTACACCTTCACCTAGTATCGGTGCATCGCTAGGAAGAAGACAAGACCTCTTTCTTTATCCGATCAGCATCTATTCCAGCTGCAGTCAACTTCTCCATAGCTTCTTCTTCAATAATGTCCTTGAACAGTTGAAGATTCTGGTCAAACGCTACATACCGGTCCATCATAAAGCTCATTCTATGTTCGATATCAATCCATGTTGCTATATCAGCTTCGTTATGTTGTATTTGTGCCTCTAGTTTATCTAAGGCATTAGCAACCTTTGCTTCATATGTTTCTTTATTCTCAAATTCAAACCAGAGATGATAGAGTTCCTCTCCCAACGAATTCCCTAGTGTATCTCTAATTTTTTCGATGGATTTAATTTCATTTAAGGCTTTTTGCTCTTTTACCTTAACATTATCCATCGTATCAAATGCTGGGATATCACCTGCATCTGCCTCTACTAAATCATGGATTATTATCATCTTTAGTAGTCTTGAAGCATCTACTTTCTGTTTTAAATAAGGTTCTAATAACATAGCCATTAAAGAGACTCTCCACGTATGCTCTGCTACACTTTCTTGTCTGCCATTAGATAGCCAGCTATGTCGCATTTCATACTTTAGCTTTTCACCTAGCTTGATTATTTCCATGACTTTCATCAGCTCTGTTTTCATGCTTCTTCCCCCAATAACTTTAGTGTACATCCAAAATAACGTTTAAACTAACTCATCCCTTTTTGGTGGGGAGTTAATTAGAAATTATTTTGACATACATCCCTCTGTTTGCTTTCTCGTATGCTGCACGTCCCATGTTTCTTACGCTTTCGGATAACTCTGATGACGGTATTAATTCTCCATTCATATATATGGACGGATCAATCATGCGGACTTTATTTTTCCGATGTATGTCATAGTGCTGCCGATCTTCTTTGACTTTCACATTAAAATGAAGTCTTCGCATGAATTGTAGTACATCTTGATCCTCTGATAATTTTATCTTTTTGATTACATCCTCATCCGTACCAAGGAAATCATCAAGGTTAATAATGTTTTTTTCTAATGATCGCTTCAGTGCCTTAGCTAATATATCATAACCATATATATTTAACGGATCCATAAAGAAGTCGATCACTTCTTTGTAATATGTTTCGACAAACCATTCGGCAATTTCTATGTTTTGTAGATACATTTTCCCTTCCACAACGACTAGATTATCTAAAAAACGATTAACCTCTTCCAACGTGATATTTCCATATGCATACATATCACGAAGCGTATAATCCACCCTATCGGCACAAAGCTCTGGTGCTGGCTGTTCCAACAATGTCCACTTTGTATCATCGAGCAATAGGTCTTCATAATGATAGCCATGTTTCATTAAAATGTTGGGAATTTCAGAGTTTTCCACAACGGAGCTATATATTTTTTCATGATAATCTTCTTCCTTATTTTCAAAAACAAAATCAATGACATGCGAAAAGGCGGTGTGGGAGACGTCATGTAATAATCCTGCGATTTGCTCCTCTATCGATCCACCAAGTTTTCTAATTAACAACATAACACCTACGGAATGACTAAAACGCGTTTCATCCCATTCTTCCTTCACCAAGTAGCTTGCCCCACCTTGATGAATTCCTTTTAACCGTTGTACTGGCTTACTTAAAATCAATTCTTCTAATACACCATCTACTTCAAATTCACCATAAATTTCATCATAGATAATCATTTCCTATCTCCCTTAAACTGTTAGTTAGAATTCTAGAATAACCTTATAGTTTAATAGTACAAAAATAGTATGTTTCTCCAAAATGAAAAGGCGATTCTCTTACATCGCCTTGGTTACGTTTTATTATTAGATTGGGAAAAATTCTTTAATATATATCGTAATAAAAGGAGAGGAATTCAAGAGGTCATCTTCGCTTCCCGTATAAAATTTGCACATGCCCATTCTCCTTCGCGCTTATATAACTCACTTACACGCTTCCTGTCAGACGGCGGTTCCTCTATCCAATTTAGCAGGGTATGAATGACAGATTCTTTATTTGGAAAGTGTTGGATAACGACTTCTGCTTGCTCATGGAGTCTTGTCGTCCAAATCTGAGAACGTGCCATCACCATGGAATAGTATGTTCGAATAAGCTTACGAGCGAAGCCTTGTGTAAATGTCTTAACTTCCTCATTGGAGGCTGTTTCTAGTCTACTTAATGCCCGGTTAAGCGCCTCGCAAATATCTCCATTGAATTGAATCGCTATCTCCGAGGTTAGTTTATATGGACCAAATTGTTCCCCTACATCCTTTCCATACACACAAACACAAATCTCCCTAAGAAATGCATTTTCGTAATAATTAGCTGGGTCTACAGTATAATCATAATCAGTAACTGCAATACCGACATCCCGAACGAGAGCACGATACGTTTGAGACATTTCTCCACTAAGTTTCTTTAAATCGTTTAATTCATCAGGATTCAATTTACGATTAAAAAGTGCAAGGAGGTCTAAATCTGATTTAACCCGAGTCGCTTCACCTCTAGCCACACTACCATAGACATAAACACTATGTAAGCATTGACCAAACCTTTTCCTAAGACGCTCAACAGATTCCTGAATACAAGCCATATAGTCATTATCTATTTTATCGATATGAACATCGCTTATAATAAATCCACTAGCATCTAGACCATAGCCAGTTCTTAAGCTCACCATTTACTCCTCCCTTTTTCTAACTCTATGTGCGATGGAGTCTTCCTACTCTGATTGTTTTTATTATACTTTAGCTCTGTTTCCTTTTCCTGCTTTCTTCTCTCATTTTGGTTTAACTCTGTTTCCTTTCCCTACTTTCCTCGCTCACCTAGGATAGAGGCTTACTTTCCCGCTTTCCTTTATTAAGAAAAAAGCGACCCACTTTGGTCACTATATCGAAGCCTATATTCTCGTTTTAATTTTATGTTATCGCCAAATATGTCCCTCTATATAAGCTCAAAATAGCTTAGGAGCCCAAGCTTTTAGTTTAATATCTTGATTAATTCAATTTCGTCTTTAATAGGGATGCCTTCGTTCCCTATTAAAGGGATCTCTGGTTTAAGCTTTCTTGCTTGCTCCACTGCATTCGGCAAAATTTTTGATAGGGTAAAGCCTCGCTTCTGATAAAACCTTAACGCTAGTAAATTATCATTTGTTGTGATGAGCTTTATCTGCTTACAGTTTTTCTCCAGTGCAAGCTTTTCTACCTCTTGAACTAAAGCTGTCCCTATTCCTCTTCCTTCCTCGGTGCTATCTAATGAAATAATTTCACATTCGTGATCTTTTATAATGTACGTAATTAAACCAATCATCGTATCTGCTTCATTTAAAGCAGCAACACCATCTAATGTGCTGCAATCATAAACACCGCTGGAAATAACCATCTCCGGACTTCCCCAATGTTGCTGAAAAAAGTCTATTATTCTACTTTTAGGTAATTCTGCTACCGCATAATACTTCATACTAGGTCACCTCTGTCATCTCGTTTACATTCAGATAGAAACCAGTCGTTCTATTCTATTAATATACTTGCTTTTCAATCTTTCTCCATTGCACGTAATCAAACGCAATTTGAACCAATTACAATTCTTTACACTCCTTTAAGAGTGAAAAGTTACATAACTAACCAATACAATAAAGAACAGTAATGTTTCTAGATTAACTAAAATAGGGTTCGGTTTTACCTTGGAGAAAAAGGTAACGCGTTTGACTAAGGCTGTATCCAGCATTATAGCGAAAAAATAAAAAACGAATAAACTAAATAACAACAAAAGACTTGCCATTAACACTTGTCCGCTACTCCAAAAAGCGATGCCTAAAAATAGTGACCAAACACATCTGAAGATATTGGCTAATAATTCAAATGGGTTGGATAATGTAGCCATCATATATTGGCCCTGCTTCTCTGTAATCGATTTATCCTCGTTATGTTTTACTATATACGAAATATGGCCGGTTTGAAGGGTCATCGTGATCACAATCATCATGAGATAGACAAACCCAAATATACTGCCCACTTGTAGAGAATCTGATTGTAGTAATGTATTTAGTGCGAATGGTAAAGGTAGCCACATTGCATACATCAATGCCATTAATAAATGTATAAAAGCATACTCGTTCCCTTTTGCCAATTTCTGATAAGTAAATATGATAATTAAAAAAATTTAAATGCCTATCCATCCCATAATCACAGTAGAAATTATCATCTATATTCCCCATTTGTTATACTTTTTTCCACTTCATATAGACCGTACTATTTTATTCCCTCGATATCTGCTCAATGGCTGTTAATAGGGTCCTGCCATTCAGCATTGGCACTCACTCCAAGAATGTTTAAAGAAGAATTTAGTTTTACATACGTTATCGCGCCACTAATATGCTACTGCCATAGACTAACATCCTTTTCCTCATCACTAGCACCCCTTTTGTTTACGCAGCGTTCTCCTACGTTCCCATTTAAAAGCAAATACTAAAGCAAGTAATTGACACGTTATTCCCAAGCACCACCCAATTATTGGTGAATAGTTGATCAATGGGTGTAGTGCATAACCTAGACCTACAAACGAAGAAGCTAACAGAATAAAGACAATCGTTAATGTCTGATTTTTATTAATGGTTCTCTCCTCCTTTATAAGAAAATCTTAGACGCTTTAAACGTACATAAAATACGCTGTGACTAATAAAACCGTTACCCCAAGGATGGACTGAATCCAGATTAATTTATTGCTTATCCCAGCCTTTGCCTCTAGATAAAAAATATAACTATTTGCTAATGCATAGCCTATTATCATTAGGCCAAAGCCTTGTGGATTTATCGATATATATTGTAATAATCAGATACCCATTAAAAGCATTCCGATTGTACCAACAACCATATTAAGATATAGATGTTTTTTGTCCTGATTCATATCCCCCAACCTCTTTCCATCACCATGAAGAAGTCTTAAAAATCAACGGTATTTTTCTTAATATGGAATTTATCAACCACGCTTTTTATGACAATATCGAAGTTTTTACTGTACGAATGCATGAACTCCTCGTATTGTATACGTCTTTGCTGATGGGATTGCAGTAAATAATCCATGTTTGCTCCTCTTTTTTCTATATCGCGTATGGATCGCCTTTTTAATTCTGTATCCCCATCGGTATAAAAATAAATGAGTAAATCAAATAGCTCCGGATTGGCAAACGCTACACTCATGCCTTCTACAATGGTTATCTTGTTATGTGAGGATAGTACCTCACTTTTTGCATAGAAGGTATCTATCGTACGTAAATCCATTCCTTCCTTTAGCATCCATATATCCCTTTCCAAGGAAGGGATATGATGTGCAGCAGGATGACAAGCAGTCATCTTAAATCGATGGGCTGTACCTTTATGTGTATAATCAATTAATGCATGTTTTCTTATTACTGAGCTTACGATGTATGGATCGGTGTTTAGATAAGTAACCTGGCAATCTAGCTTTTCCATTAATGCATGGGCAAAAGTCGTCTTCCCAGCAGCTCCATGACCAGAAATTCCTATAATCCGCTTCCCATCTGCCTGACGAATCCATCGTGTGATTTTTTGAATTAATGTATCCAACCTTCATTCTCCTTGCTAGTAATCTATGCTACCTAACTTCCTATGAACGACTTTACTCTATCCAACGTACAAAATATTCAAAATATTTAACTCCATCTTATCACAAATTGGTTGTATCGTTTACATTATTTAACATAGTCTTAAATAATTTGGACTCTGTTTCCTAAACAAAAAAGCATACCAATACGTATGTTAATTGGTATGCTAATCCAAAGTCATTCGTTCAATTCCTCATAAAACTGATTGAATTCCTCTTCCGTCACTGCACGAAACAGTAATGGATCCTCCCTCATCCAGAAGAATAACTCAAAGCGATCTGCACCATCATGGAATTGACCAGTTAGCTTGACAGACTCCCCATCCACGGTCGTATAAAGCTCCAAAATATGTCCATCGGTTATGCCGTTTATTTGATAGTTCGTTTCTATATCCTGACTAGCGTTATCGTCTGTATGCTCGATTATTAATAAACTGCCAGTCAGCTCCCCTTCTAGGAGTGCCTCGTCAAATTGAAGGAAAAACGACTCCTCTTCTCCTGTATAAAGAAAGCCATTATGCTGTCTAAGCTCCGTGAAAAAGCTCCGAATACGCTCTTGCTCTTCATATTCTGCGTTATCCTCTACTTCTTTCTGGGATGATTGAATCCACCAAATTACCAATACAGCTAAAACAAAGACTAACACCGCAATTCCCCATATTGCTTTATTCTTCATTTCGTTTCCCTCTCCTAATAAGCCTTATTCACAAGGCGATTTGCGAATATGTTCAGTATTCTGATGCCGGCTGGAAAGTTTTTTATACTATCTGCAATAAAGAATCCATTACGACTGCTTGGTTTAGCTTATTTGTGAATTGGAATTCTTATGATGAAAATCACTTACCCTACTGAATTATTTTTTATTAGAAAGATAGTTAATTGATATCAGAAACCGTAACAAACGCATAGCCCTCTGCCTCTAAGAAATCTAACACGAGTTCCACCGCTTCTACTG
Source organism: Ornithinibacillus massiliensis (assembly GCF_018310345.1). Lineage (GTDB taxonomy): Bacteria > Bacillota > Bacilli > Bacillales > Amphibacillaceae > Ornithinibacillus > Ornithinibacillus massiliensis. Next base: position 295,974 of record NZ_JAGXBY010000001.1, on the reverse strand, counting down.
TGGTTGCATGAATATCATGCATTAAAATGATCGATCCATCCTGTACATTTTCCTTCACAATGCTTAGAACCTGATCGGGATCATGTGATTTCCAATCTAATGTATCAATGGTCCATAACGTAGATGGAATTCCGATTACATCAGTCACTTGGTCAGTAATCGCCCCATATGGTGGTCGAAATGCAGTTGGTGAAACGCCTAGTACACTTAGAATTGCGTCATTGGTCTGCTGGAACTCCTCCCTAATCTCCTCATTGCTTAATGTTGTTAAATCCTTATGGCTCCATGTGTGATTTCCAATCTCATGTCCTTTCGCAGCCACTTCCTTGACGATGTCAGGATAGAAAACCGCTCTATTTCCAAGCATGAAAAAGGTAGCCTTTGCCTGATGTTCATCTAACAACTTCAAAATCTCCTGTGTATTACTTGGATGTGGTCCATCGTCAAATGTAAGAGCAACTCGCTTTTTTCCAGCCGGTACTTCCTGTTCTAATCCTTGCTCTTCGTTTGGTTTTGCTGGTTCAGAATCTTCTGCTGTCTGATTTGGAACATCTAACCGTTCTTTCCACTCATCGGTCAGTAAATCTTGCATTTCTACTAATGGTATAGCAATTTCCGGAGTGCCCGCAGCACCTGCCGTAACCTCATACTTATCAAACTTAAAGACAATGGACTCATCCGTCAGGTATACATTAGAGAACGTATTATTTTCATCATCAATCCATTTTTGTAGTTCTTCTTCAAAAAAGAACGGACTGTATGCTTCATTAATTTTAAATGCATGCAGTAACTTCTGGTAAATTTCTTCTCTACTTTCTCCCGTATCCTTTATGATATTGCTTTGGTCGATAAATTGGTTGTTCTCTATATCCGGTATAAATATTTTAGATGTCTGCATACTGTTTGCCCCACCAAAAAAACTTTCCTTTGTAAATACAATGGAATACATGTTTTCCACCACTGGGTAAATGTCAAAGGATAAATAGAAGGAGGCACTATGACCTTGAGAAAGCTCCTCTGTATCCTCTACTTCTTGGAGAAATTCTTGCTTTGATTTGGATACATAATCATTCATTATCTTATTTAACTGCTCGTCTTCAAATTCGAGATAATGGATGGCAAGGTGATATGCTTCCTCGTCTAACACTTCTGTTATGATATTAACGCCAGGATAGGCGGATTGTTCCGTTTCAGTTTCCTTCGCTCCTTGTTTTTCTGATGTGTCTGAATCAGAGTCATTACTGGAAAAGACGAAGAATAACACAATACCTAGGATTAACATAATCGGTAATACGAAATAAACTAGTTTCTGTCTCATTTATTAGCACCTTCTAATTCTTGTTGTAAACTCTTCCTATTATACGCCTCATAGAGTGGGTTCACAATACCACGGTAATGATCCTTTCACAATCGCCCCGCCAGTCGCATGATTGGTTATGGTTAGTTCTCCACCGTGGAGCCTAATAATCCTCTGTGAGATGGTTAGTCCTAGTCCAGCCCCTCCAGTCAAAGCATTCCTTGATTTTTCCCCACGAAATAGCGGGTCAAATGCATGCTTCAATTCCTCTTCAGTAAATCCAACTCCAGTATCACGTACAGAAAAGATTACTTGTTGATTTGCTTGTTCCAGATGGATGGTGATTTTGCCATGAGGAGGTGTGTGCCGAACTGCATTATCCAATATATTGGTTATTGCTCGTTCTAACAAATGCGCATCACCTGTAACTACGACACCTCCCCCTACCCCTGTCCTCATCATGGTGATATTCTTATCCTTTGCACTTGGAGTAAGCGTATCAATGGCATGTTCGACTACTTGCGCTAGGTTAACCTTGTCTTTCTTAAGTTCCATTTCACTGATTTCTGTCTTCGTATAAGTGAATAAATCCTCTACTAAACGGTCTAGCTGTGCGGACTTTTCTTTACATACGGCGAGATACTTTGCTCTTTTTTCTGGAGAATCTGCTATCCCATGTTCAAGTCCATCTAAATAACCACGTAGGGCAAATAATGGTGTTCGTAAGTCATGGGCTACTGCAGCAATGACAAAACGACGATTCTCATCTAATTCTGCCTGCTTACGAAATGATTTTTTCAAACCTTCCACCATAACATTAAATCCATCGCGCACATCTGCTATCTCTGTCACGATAGACTTTGGCAATTCAACATCTAAGTCTCCCTCTGCAATTTGTCTTGCACCTGAGCCCATCCCTTCTAGCGGTTTCAAAATAAATTTACGTAAGGCGAGCGCGCTTAGCAGTAACGCTATGACAAAGCCCAATACCGCGGCAATAGTTTGATTCATTCGCGTATTCGCATAGGAGACGTAAAACTTTCCAACAATCTGACCATCCTCCATAACCGTAACTTGTTCAGACTTCCTGGAGGAGCGGTCCTGGTAGGAGCTTGATTCAAAAATAACATCGTCTGATGCTGATTGGATAGATACATCGATCTTATTTTCTTTTAAATGTTGATTGAACTGATCCTGCCATACAGGACTCGTCCAATTCGCTTTATTTTCTTCTACTAGCTGAATCGTTTGCTCCAATTGATTCCTTTGTTCTTCCTTTATGTCGAAACGAAATGATTTTGTTTCCATTACATGTACTGTAACAAAAAACACCCATGGCACTAATGTTAAGAACGTACAACAAAGTATAGTAAACGTCCGAATCCGTATCGTTTTCATGTTATTCTCCTTTAAAGCGATAGCCGATGCCCCATTCATTCGTGATAAATTCTGGCTGATTAGGATCGGCTTCAATTTTTTCCCGAAGTCGACTAATATGGACCCGTACGGTGTGCTTATCGCCAATTCCTTCCCAAAACTTCTCTAATAATTGCTCATAGGAAAATACAAATTTTGGATGCTCTGCAAATAGTCGTAGCAGGTCATATTCCTTCGGCGTTAACGAGATTTTTTTCCCTTCAATCATGACTTCTCTTGTTGATAAATGAATGGTAAGTCGACCATAATCCAATACCTTCATATTCTTTTCCCCTTGACTAGATCTACGCAGCACAGCCTTTACTCTGGCAACAATTTCACCTGGAGAGGCAGTCTTCACAATATAGTCGTCGCCACCTAGGGACAAGCCGCGAATTTTATCTACGTCATCACCACGAGCACTCAAAAATAGAATCGGAACATCACTTTCTTCGCGAATTTGTCTGCATAATTCAAACCCATTTAGCCCGGGCATCATAACATCTAGAATGAGACAATCAACCGTTCCCTGTTTTAGAACTGCCAATGCTTGTGTTCCATTATTTGCCGTTTTCACATTAAATCCGTCCACCTCTAAGAAATCCCGCAACAGCTCCACAATATGATGATCATCATCTACCACTAATACCGTATAGGTCTCTTTCACTAAAATCCCGCCTTTTCTAAAAAAGCCCTACAGCTAGTCTAAATTCAGTGTATCACGTTTCTCATTAGCGACAAGCTAGTTCCTCGTTTTGTGATGGTTTTGTGATACTTATGTAGCATTATTTGAGAAGCTTTAAGTTTATCATTCTCCTTGGAAAGACAACTTTAAATTAGGAGGAATACACATGCATGTTCAAATTGTTTTATTCGATGGATTTGATTTATTAGACGCAATAGCCCCGTATGAAGTCTTTACTTCTGCTGCCTTGTACACAGACAAGCCCATTTCGGTAGCCTTTGTTTCCGCTGAGGGGAAGCGTACCATCCCAAGCGGAGATAACCAAGTAGTACTTCAAGCAAGCGCTAAGCTTGATATTAATCAAAAAGGAATTATTGTCGTACCCGGTGCTTCTGGAACACTTGATACTACCGGTACGGATTCGATACCGGCAAAATTACAACAAGCAACTGAGACTGATTTACCTAGACTTTTAGAGGGGGCGATGGAGAACCCTAATGTTGTGTTAGCGACCGTTTGTGGCGGTTCTCTTATCCTAGCAATGGCTGGTTTACTAGAAGGGCGTCACGCGGTTTCCCATCATTTAGGTATGAAGCTTTTAGGAGCGACAGGTGCGATTCCAATACAAGCACGTGTCGTGGCCGATCAAAACCTTATTACAGCTGGCGGGGTTACTTCGGGATTGGATCTTGCTCTTTATTTAGTAGAAGGCGAGTTAGGTCCACGTATAGCACACGCCGTAGAGCAGTTATTTGAGTATGAACGTAGAGGAACTGTTTGGAAGGCCGAGGGAGATACTCCAATAGTACAGCAACAAGGAGATCAATCGGAATTACCCAAAGAAACATCTTCTACACAATCAGGAGATGGAATAGATTTTCAAGGGCTATGGGATACAACGATATCCACACCTGTTGGTAAAAATTAACGTCCTATTAGATTTAAAGAAGGAGAATAACCGTATAGTTGGTACAGCCAAACAAGGTGAAGAAATCGTAACACTTGATAACCCCGCATTAGACGGGGATTCCCTAACATGGACAATGAAAGTGACTAAGCCAATACGGCTTACCTTCACATTTATCGTTACCGTAAAGGGAAATAAAATGCGTGGCATCGTCAAGGCCGGAATGCTTCCATCATCTAAATTAGTTGGAAAGCTTGTTTCCTAGAAGGGTGAACATGATGTATTCCATTCTCGTATTTTATCCAGGACCTTAACCATTATTCTTAGGGACTTTCTTCGCTCTTCCTTATGTACTAACTAATGTGCAGTCTCAGACAAGGGAACGGGGAGGGCTTTGTTACCAAATGATTACGGATGACGGGAAAAGGGCACTGACAAAGCTTCTCTGTTACCTAAATGATCACGATTAACGGAAAAAGGGCACTGACAGAGCTTCTCTGTTACCCTATTGATCACGATTAACGGAAAAAGGGCACAGAGAGGATCCCTCTGTTACCTAAATGATCACGATTAACGGAATAAGGGCACAGATAGAGCTTCTCTGTTACCTAATTGATCACGGATAACGGAATAAGGGCACTGATAGAGCTTCTCTGTTACCTAATTGATCACGGATAACGGAAAAAGGGCACTGACAGAGCTTCTCTGTTACCTAAATGATCACGGATAACGGAAAAAAGGTAACAGAGAGGATGTCTCTGTTACCCAAATGATCCCGGAGATCATATTCATCATGACTAATCGCCATACATTTTTTAAATTTCGGAGGAGTTATTTATGAGGAAATTCATTCTTACTATTGTTTTCATCATTCCAATCATGTGGGTCTTCCATACGTTTTCAAAGAATTTCATGGTTGACCCTACGTTCGAGAAGTTCCTTACTAGGAAGGATGACATTCTTTCCAATGAATCACTGTGGCTGCTCATGATTCGTATGCATATTTTCCTAGCAATTATCTCCCTTCTTACTGGACCTATTGGCGTGTTAAAGAAAATACGTCGCACATCCATTCAGGTTCACCGGTGGAATGGGCGTATATATGTCATATCGATTCTATTAAACTTCATACCAGGAATCTATGTCTCTTTCTTTGCTACTGGGGGATGGATTAGCACGGTTGGCTTTCTTATTTTGAATTCTCTATGGCTTTATACAACCGTGTTAGCCTATTGGAATATTAAAAGGAAAAAAGTTAGCTTACACAGTACATGGATGACTCGGAGCTTCTTTCTTACATTTGCCAATATGACTATTTATATAGTCGTACTCATTTTGCATACGATTATGAATATCCCGTATAGCCTTTCCTATACCATAGCAGTGTGGTCATGTTGGATTCTTAATTTACTTTTGGCAGAAATTTTTATTAGGAAGAGGATCTTTTTATAATGGATATAACAGCTCATCTGATCATGCGCTGATAAAAAGATAAGAATTGACAACTTATTATATCACCTATATATTTTACTAAATGAAATAATTTAGGTGGGATAGCATGATAAACGATAATCTCCAAAACAGCGACCTTATTCACAATATTATAGAAGAAATAATCGATATCCAGAAGCAGTCCCAACAATTTGTCAATCGAATCACGTTGGGTGAACAGCTTACCCAATCCCAGTTAGTGTTATTGTTCCAGCTGAAGAAACAGGATGGAATGAAGGCTACTGATATTGCAGAATTTTTTCATGTTACACCAGGGGCAGTAACAGCAATGTGCGATAAGCTAGAGAAGCAATCATACATTGAACGAACCAAGGACCCAAAAGATCGCCGTATAGTAAAGATGGTCCTTACTCCCCAAGGCGAACAGAAGATAAGAGAATTATTTAATAAATTCCCTGAAACAGAAATAGAAAAAATAGCAACAACACTAGTACAAGTAAATAAACTAATGTCTACCATTACCTAAACATGCTCTTAAGTATATCTTAAGGGCATTTTTTATTGACATCTATGTTTAACAAGTATATATTTTAATCATTAAAATATATACTTGTTAAACCAAATTAGAAAGGGAGGATTTTATTGGATTACAAAGCTTCTAACAGCTTCAAAAAATTGACCAAAACAAGTGGTGTCGTTAGAGAAAGTTTACTGGATTACGCCTTGATACGGATTAATGGGGCAGTTACATTTCAGCAGGAACTAGAGTCTGAGAGTTTATTTATTTTAGGTAGTGCAACATTTCTATCTCATACAACCGTCGGCAAACTAAACTCAAAAGGGGTCTCTACCTTTCATTCATTACACGCTGACGAGATTACCAATATCGGTTCACTCACGTTAAACGAAGGAACAGCTATGACGATCCAGAGTAGTGGGGTGCTATCAGTCAAACAGGCGATTACAACAGATCACTTTATGGCTAAAGGCGTTGTTAGAGCAGCTATTGTAAGATCCAACTACGTCTCCATAGCTTTAACCAGTAAAAGCAAAATTGAAACGCTTCAAGGGAAGTATATAGAAGTAGGCTTAGAAAAGAGGGGATGGTCATTTCATAAAAAGCAATTAATTTGTTCCGCGATTGTAGGCGAGGATGTAAAGCTTCATTCAACAATCGCCAATTCAATTAAAGGAAGGACAATTCAAATAGGACCCAATTGTCACATTAGACACATGAGCTACGCCGATTCCTATACCCTCCATCCAACATCGAAGGTTGAACAAATACATAAACAATAGTTTGATGGTACTAGAGTCGACACCTCACATTCAAGTCTCCAGTTATGCCTTACTTTTTATAGCATAACCAGATATTATTTTTCATGGCTATACTTTATTGCAAAATTTTTGTAAATTTTTATACTTTTCCTATTACTCTATGGAATATATTATATAAAATAGAATTAAGGGATGGTGAAATGATGAAAAGAAAATTTACGAAGCAAGAAACGAGTTGGATGTATTATGATTGGGCAAGTAATGCTTTTTCCATGATTATTACTACCGCGATTTTCCCCATTTTTTATAAAGCACAAGCAACAGCGGCGGGGGTAGAGGCGGCAGATTCAACAGCATACTTGGGTTATACCATTGCCATTTTCACGTTTATTTTAGCCATGATTGGCCCAGTATTAGGAACTATAGCAGATTATGAAGGTTATAAAAAGAGGTTTTTTGTTAGCTTTTTATTGTTAGGACTTATCTCTACCTTTTCGTTAATCTTCGTACCAGAGGGAGAATGGTTACTATTACTTATCCTCTTCACATTGGCTTCACTTGGATTAACAGGAGCAAATCTTTTTTATGATGCCTTCATAATTGATGTGACCGAAAATAAACGGATGAATAAGGTATCAGCAAGGGGCTTTGGATATGGCTATATTGGTGGAGCTATTCCATTTTTAATTAGTATTGCAATTATCTTGTTAGCCCAAGAAGGGATTATCCCAATATCCAGTACAACTGCTAGTAAAATTGCATTTCTTATCGCCGTAATCTGGTGGGCGATATTTTCTATTCCAATGATTAAAAACGTTAAACAAATACATGGAATTAAGCGGGAACCAAACCCGATTCGTACAAGCTTCCGCCGTCTGAAGGAAACGGTTACTTCCATCAGACAATATAAACACTTAACGATATTTCTAATTGCTTACTTTTTCTACATAGATGGTGTCGGAACGATTATTTCCATGTCGACAGCATACGGAACTGATGTAGGATTGAGTGCAACGGTACTATTAGTTGTCCTTTTTGTCACCCAAATCGTGGCAGCTCCTTTTGCCATTCTATATGGTAGATTAGCTGACCGATTTTCTGCAAAGCTTATGTTAAATATTGGTGTTTTCATCTATATCATTGTATGTATATACGGCTATTTCCTTGAAACAGCACTTGATTTCTGGATCCTGGCCATGCTTGTTGCTACATCACAAGGTGGCTTACAAGCATTAAGTAGATCGTACTTTGCCAAGCTAATTCCGAAGCATAAATCCAATGAATTCTTCGGTTTCTATAACATCTTTGGTAAGTTTGCTTCTGTTACAGGTCCTGTTTTAATGGGGGTTACAACCCAGTTGACCGGAAAATCGAATGCAGGTGTCTTGAGCCTAATCGTATTATTTATTATCGGAGCAATTGTGTTATCCTTTGTTCCTTCTGACAAAAAATTATTAAATGAACAAAATGCTAAACTAAATATTTCATAAGTTGTAAACATACTGGGACAAAAAAACAGTCTACTCTTTTGTATTTGGTTAGACTGTTTTTTTCATGTCCTTTCAGTTTAAGACTTATAAAGCTTTCCAGTGTTCTCCTACGAAAAGTGGTGCAACATCTATCGTTCACGATACCCCCAGATTCATAAGAAAAAACACCTCCAATGTCGAGTTGAATTTTTAACTGCGACTTAGGAGGTGTTTCTAGTTTACTATTAGAAAATCATTCTAATAGGCTTAATATCAGGCATTCTCTCTTCTTCTCCAGTACCAAATAATAGTTCCAATCAACAATAGTAAGAATCCAATTAACATGAGATTATAATGATTCGTTGCTGTCTTTGGTAATTCTTTGCCTTCATTTACTGATTGAACTGGTTTTGTAGCCTCTGGTTGTTTAGGTTGGTTATCCTCAACTTTCACTGGTGGAGAAGCTTTTTCCTTCCCAATGACAATTTCTTCTGTAGGCGTTTCTGGATTTTCCATATTATCAGCTCCTACAGTCGCAACGTTTTTAATCGTATTACCAAATTGATCAGCATCGACTGTCACATGGAAGGTTACGGTACGCCATTCGCTATCGGTTACATCACCAAAGCTTGCCGTAATGATACCGTCTTTGTACGTGCCGATTCCTTTATGGCTTACTTTCAGTGTGCCTTCTACATACGTAAGTCCTTCTGGCAACACATCCGAAATCACTAGGTTTTCTACTAAACTATCTTTTACTTTATTGCGTGCTCGAATTGTGTAAACTACCGTATCGCCTACTTCATAAACTTCTTTGCCTTCTTCTACATTCTTAGCTGTTTTCTCGGATTCCAATTTTGGATCACGTGGATTTACTAGAATTTCTTCACTTGGTTGATCTGGCTCATCGATATTGTCCCCATCTACCGTTGCGGTGTTTTTGATGGTCTGATTAGTTTGACCAGCATCAATGATTGCTTTGAAGGTTACCGTACGCCATTCGGTATCGGTTACGTCACCAAAGACTGCCATAATAATACCGTCTTTGTAAGTACCGACTCCTTCATGGCTTACCTCTAAGCTACCTTCTACATAGGTTAGCCCTTCTGGTAGCACGTCAGAAATCACGAAGTTTTCGATAAGACTTTCTTTCACCATATTACGGGCTTGGATCGTATATTCAATCGTATCACCGACTTGGTATTTATCCGTGTCGGTATTTCCTTCACCTTTTTCTACAATGCTAGAGAACTTATCAGATTCCAAATTCGGATCACGTGGATATACGAGAACTTCCTCACTTGGTTTATCTGGATCATCGACATTGTCTCCATCTACTGTTGCGATGTTCTCAATATCTTTTCCTGCTTGTCCTTCCCCTACTACTACTTGGAAGGTTACAGAATGCCATTCGGTATCGGTAACATCGCCAAATGATCCGAAGATTTCTCCGTCTACACTATGACCAGCATCATCGTCTTCCTCATCTGTGACAGATACGCCATCTACAGTGAGTGTTCCTTCCACGTACTCCAGTCCTTCCGGAAGTACGTCGCGGATAGTCAGGTTTTCTACGAGACTATCTTCTACCGTGTTACGTGTTTGAATCGTATACGTTAAGATGTCCCCTACTTCTGGGTTATCTGCATCGGTATTACCTTCTAGTTTTTCTGCAATACTAGAGGTTTTTTCTGATTCTAATTTCGGCTTACGAGGATCGACTTTAAATTCATTTTCTGGGCTATCCGGGTCATCGATATTATCTCCATCTACCGTTGCGGTATTATTGATGGTTTGACCGGATTGACCGGAATCAATTGTCGCTAGGAACGTTACGATTCGCCATTCAACATCCGTGACATCACCAAAGTTCGTGGTTAGGGTTCCATCTTCCATCGTTCCTGTTCCATCATGACTTACTTCTAAACTACCTTCTACATAAGTAAGGCCTTCTGGTAACACGTCGGAAATCATGAAGTTTTCCATGACACTTTCTCTGACCGTATTACGGGCTTGGATTGTGTATTTAATCGTGTCACCGACTTGGTATTTCTCGGTATCAGTGTTACCCTCACCTTTTTCTTCGATGCTAGAAATCTTATCCGAGTCTAATTTCGGTTCACGTGGGTATACAAGAACTTCTTCGCTCGGCTCGTCTGGTTCATCTATATTGTCTCCATCTACTGTTGCGATGTTCTCAATATCTTTTCCAGCTTGTCCTTCCCCTACCACTACTTGGAAGGTTACTGTATGCCATTCGGTATCAGTGATGTCGCCAAATGACCCGAAGATTTCACCATTTACACTGTGACCGGCATCACCATCTTCTTCATCAGTGACAGATACGCCATCTACAGTTAGTGATTCTCCTACATATTCCAGTCCTTCTGGAAGGATATCGCGGATGGTAAGGTTTTCTACCAAACTATCTTCTACCGTGTTACGTGTTTGAATCGTATACGTTAAGATGTCCCCTACTTCTGGGTTATCTGCATCGGTATTACCTTCTAGTTTTTCTGCAATACTAGAGGTTTTTTCTGATTCTATTTTCGGCTCACGAGGATCGACTTTAAATTCATTTTCTGGGCTATCCGGGTCATCGATATTATCTCCATCTACCGTTGCGGTATTATTGATGGTTTGACCGGATTGACCGGAATCAATCGTCGCTAGGAACGTTACGATTCGCCATTCAATATCCGTGATATCGCCAAAGCTTGCCGTTATGGTTCCATCTTCCATGGTTCCTGTTCCGTCATGGCTTACTTCCAAACTACCTTCTACATAAGTAAGCCCTTCTGGTAACACGTCGGAAATTACAAAGTTTTCCACGACACTTTCTCTGACCGTATTACGGGCTTGAATTGTGTATTTAATTGTATCTCCAACTTGGTATTTTTCCGTGTCGGTATTTCCCTCGCCCTTTTCTTCGATGCTAGAGAACTTATCCGAGTCTAGTACTGGAATTCGTGGATAAACTAGAACTTCCTCACTAGGTTCATCCGGTTCATCAATATTGTCTCCATCTACTATTGCGATGTTCTCAATATCTTTTCCTGCTTGGCCTTCCCCTACTACTACTTGGAAGGTTACCTTGTGCCATTCCGTATCGATAATGTCACCAAAAGCTCCAAAGATTTCTCCGTCTACACTATGACCGGCATCATCATCTTCCTCATCTGTGACGGATACACCATCTACAGTGAGTGTTCCTTCCACGTACTCCAGTCCTTCCGGAAGTACGTCACGTATAGTAAGTTTTTCTATTAGACTATCTTCTACCGTGTTACGTGTTTGAATCGTGTACGTTAAGACGTCCCCTACTTCTGGGTGTTCGGTATCTGTATTACCTTCTAATTTTTCTGCAATACTAGAGGTTTTTTCTGATTCTAATTTCGGCTCACGCGGATCGACTTTAAATTCATTTTCTGGGCTATCTGGGTCATCGATATTATCTCCATCGACGGTTGCCGTGTTTTGGATGGTTTGACCGGATTGACCGGAATCAATGGTCGCTAGGAACGTTACGATTCGCCATTCGACATCCGTGACATTGCCGAAGTTCGCTGTTAGGGTTCCATCTTCCATCGTTCCTGTTCCGTCATGGCTTACTTCCAAACTACCTTCTACATAAGTAAGCCCTTCTGGTAACACGTCAGAAATTACAAAGTTTTCCACTACACTTTCTCTGACCGTATTACGGGCTTGGATCGTGTATTTAATCGTGTCACCGACTTGGTACTTCTCGGTATCAGTGTTACCCTCACCTTTTTCTTCGATGCTAGAGAATTTATCGGAGTCTAGTTTCGGTTCGCGTGGATATACTAGAACTTCTTCGCTTGGCTCGTCTGGCTCATCAATATTGTCTCCATCTACTATTGCGATGTTCTCAATATCTTTTCCAGCTTGTCCTTCCCCAACTACTACTTGGAAGGTTACAGAATGCCATTCGGTATCGGTGACATCCCCAAATGCTCCGAAGATTTCTCCGTCTACACTATGACCAGCATCATCGTCTTCCTCATCCGTAACATCTTCACCATCTACTGTTAGTGTTCCTGTTACATATTCCAACCCATCAGGGATCAAATCGCTGATTACGAGATTCTTAACCAGACTGTTCTCCACTGTATTTCGAGTTTGAATCGTATAAAAAAGCGTATCGCCTACTTCCGGATGTTCTAAGTCGGTATTACCTTCCGCTTTTTCTAAGACTTCTGCTGTTTTTTGAGACTCTAACACAGGATCCTGGTACGTAAGATCTGTTATAGTCTCATTTGATTCTGTTGTTTTACTTTCATTGGTTAATAGATTCTCATAGTTAATTTGTGCTTTATTGATAACTTCACTTACGGTATCATCTACCAGTGCCTTTACTTTAAACTGAACCGTAATTCCATCAGGTAAATTATTGGTGTTCGGCAGGTCACCTAACTCTATGATGACTTTTTCCCCGTCAAAATGACCGGCATCATCGCCTTCTTCATCCGTTAAATCACCTGCTCCTGGTCCATCAATAATTTTCAATGAGCCTGGAACATACTCTGTACCTTCAGGAATAACGTCTTCGAATACGACATCAGCAGCGATGTCGCCACCGTTATTCTTAATTGTTACTTCATAGGTTAATTCCTGTCCTGCGAATACCTCTCCCTCTGGAGAGACAGTTTTTTCGGCAATTACGCATGGTTCTGTTCCTAGGAAAACATTATCAATGTAATTACCGAAAGCCACAGATCCAGAAGATGAACTAATGGCTTTAAATCCAAAACGCGTCACTGTTTGGCCTGCTGGAACTGTATAACTCCCTGTATAAGTTTCCCATATAGTCCCAGTTGAAATTCTTTCTATTTCTGGCGTGGTGTTGAATGGATCGTCCGTAACCGGTCCAATATTAACACTCATCGTATCCACACCAGTGTATGATCTGTGATCTAACCGCCAATAAATTGTCTGCCCTGGAACAGTTGGCAATTCTTGATACAACATACTATGTGTATCAGCATTCAACTCTGCAAATCTGCTCGTAAGATTTTCCTGATTCGGAGTATTCGGAGGTATCGTACTCGGCCGGTCAGGGTCCATGATTTGAATGATCCCTCTTGGTGTACGGCCGACATCAGTTGTTTCCCATCCTGGAACAGTGTCTGCATAATAATAGCCACCTCCTGCTACCGAGTTATCATAGGTACCAGGTCCCTCCGGCTCTTCAAATTCTCCATTGATCAATGCTACTGGAACAGCACAAGCATCCGGAACAGGTTGGCGTGGATAAATATCGACTGCTGCCTCTGGATTATCTGGTTCCGTATTGGCTGCATCTACCGTTGCAATGTTATCGATTGTTTTACCAGCTTGACCTTGCTGAACAGTTACTTGAAACTCAAGCGTATGCCAGTCGTTATCAATTATGTCTCCTAATTCTCCAACAATTTCATTATCAACAACTTGTCCTTTATCTTCATCTTCTTCATCAGTGACAGCTTCTCCATCTACCAATAGTGTTCCTGTCACATATTCCAACCCTTCTGGTATAGTGTCAGAGATAACTAGATTCTTTAAAATGCTGTATTCTTCTAGAGTGTTTCTCGTTTGAATCGTATAAGTCAGGATATCTCCTTCTTCAGGATTATTCACATCCGTATTACCTAACGCTTTTTCGAAAATTTCCACTTGTTTCTCTGATTCTAGTGCGGGTGGAAATGGATCGAATTGTGGTGTAACTTGTGAAGCTAAGTCGACAGATAGACCTCCATCATTCACAGACGTCAAGTAAGTTGTACTAAGAGTTACAGGATCAAGTATGAATAATGTAAAATAGGTATTAGTAGGACCAGAATTAAGTAGCATCTCACCACTAGGTAAGAAGCTAATTCCTCTGACCCCACCCTCTAGTGGTGTACCATCTGCCTGTGTTATAGGAATAACACGAATAACTTCAGCAGTTTCAGGATTCATCTGTGCAATATAGGTATCTTGAGCATTAGCTTGATTTGCAGCAAACCATAAATAACCATCACTATCAACTACCAGGTCCCCTCCAACACCACTACCAGGATCATAACCATTAATTTCCTTAGATGATTTTTCCCCTGTGGTTAAATCATAAGTGCCTAGGTAGTACTTCCCGTCATCGTTGTTTAAATACGAATGAAAATATTTATCTTTGTAAATTACCGCATTAGTAGCGCCCCCAGCTAGCATATCCACAAATTGAGCCGAGCCATCAGGACTAATTCTATAAAGGCTTGTAGCCCTAGCTGCATACAAAAAATCTTCATTCTCCGATATAGCTAATCCATTAAGAGACGTGTCCGGTATACCTGTAATTGTAACGGTTCCTTTTACAACGGTTGGATCGTTCCCGTCTATTTGATATATTTTTCCATTAGAAGCACTACCATATGAATCAATTTCATTAAGGGAAATCGACTCCGCGGATATGTCAACTTGATTTATTGATGCATCTAAGTTTTCACTAGAAACAGAACTATCATTTTTATTAACGAGTTGGTCACGGCTATCCTTATCTGAATAACCGCCTTCGTCGTTTCCAGTCTCACCGTCTTCCTCTTTTAATTCATTTTGCTTTATTACATCCTTTTCCTCCGAATTAACTGGTATAACAACGGCAGTGTTCGTTTCTAAAACTGTACTGTCATTTATCACGACTTGAGCGATATTGTCAATTTTTTCTCCAGTCGTAGCATTCTCTTTTATCGTAGCTGTAATTTGGAGTTTTACCTCCTTTCCAGAAAGATCACTAAGTTGCTCTGTAGTCGATGTCAAGGAAACTTTTAGGCCATCGATATCTACTTTATACGTATCATTAACTTCCTTGTCGATAAGCACTGAAGTTCCTTTAATATCTAATCGTGGATCTAGCTCATCAGAGATCGTTATAGATTCATAATTTGATAGATTCTCAGGCAACATAACATTTATATTATATTGGTACGCTTCACCTTTGATTATCTCTTTACTTTCTTCCCCATCGACATCTTTTGACACAACTGGTAGCTGACTACCAGATCCCTCTGCCATTGCAAGTGGGGTCGTATATGGTATAGCACCACTTAAAATGACTAACATGGACATGAAGATAATAAATGATTTCTGTAATCCAGATTTCATTTTCCTATTTAGGAATCGTTTAGGTCTCACTTTTCTTCCTCCTAACTTATATCAATATTTTTAAAAAGTTTCCGTATATTAAACTAGCAGTTTCCCCCATATCCCTTTCATCATATTTGAACCAAAATCATCTCCTTTCGATATAAAATGGAGGAACGAGGCAATCAGTGGAAATATTAACCACATATTAGCATAATGTTCCAAGAACCGACATAATTTATCTGAAAATTGGTTATATTGTCATATATGAATTAGTTAGTATATCACATAAAATTTGTATGGTTCTGAGGAATTAGTATAGGAATTGTATAGATGATAAAAAATACAATTTTTACAATTAATGACATCAATAAAGTATATTTGCATAAAAAAATTATCATTTTATAGCTAAAGTAAAAAATCGCCTATCCATTAGGATAGACGATTTTTGCCGACATGTTATTTACCTTGTATTGATACTTTTAACCACCCTGCTCGGCCTGAAGTACAAGACATTATCCATAATGCCTCATGAATTAATTTTATTTAAAACAAGCCTTTTCCCTCTTATATGATAAACCTGATTCAAAAGAAGCGCTCCAATCATTTGAACCAACGTCTTTGCCATAATTTGTCCAGCGATAGCACCTGGTATCGCTGCCCATGGTAAAATATTCGCACCAATTGGGCTTAATCCAATCACGATAAATACAACCGAATCGAGGAATCCACCTACTAGCCCGCTATAGAACACACGCCATGGGATTGGTAGCTTCAGCCTCGTATATATTTCGGTATCGGCTGTTTCTGCCACGATAAATGAAAGTGCAGATGCTGCTACAATCATTAATGTATCGCCTAACAGATAGGAGGCAATTCCAGAAATAATTAATGCGGTAAATATGATCAAGTACGTCTTCTTTCTACCGTGTCGCATTTGCACAAGGTCACGTAGAATGAAGGTTGCACCAATAAACAACGTTCCCATTGGAATAATAAACACGCCAAATACTAGTGGCGCAAATTTTGCCGTTATCACATTAGCAACGACAATGGATAATAAATATAAAAATATTCTCATGTCTTATTCCCCTTCTTAAGATTACCGGTTATCAATTTTTTCTGGATTGAGATCGTGATTCATTAAACGATAATTCGCCATTTCCTCATATTTGGTACCTGGCTTGCCATAATTACACCATGGATCAATGGATATACCGCCACGAGGTGTGAATTTGCCCCACACTTCGATATAGCGCGGATCTAGCAATTGGATTAGGTCGTTCATAATGATATTCACGCAATCCTCGTGGAAGTCGCCATGATTTCGGAAACTAAACAAATATAATTTCAATGACTTACTCTCTACAATCTTCTTATCTGGTATATAGGAAATATACATAGTCGCGAAATCTGGTTGGCCGGTAATTGGGCATAGACTAGTAAATTCCGGACAATTGAACTTTACGAAATAATCTCGGTTAGCATGCAGATTGTCTACAGACTCTAATACCTCCGGTGCATAATCAGAGGGATATTTCGTGTTTTGATTCCCTAGTAAATGTAAGTCGTCTAATCCTTCCTTATTGGTTCTTGGTGACATAAAAAAACCTCCTCGTAAAGTTTGTTACCACTTCACAAGAGAGGCCATAGCATTTATCTATTAAAAAAAGAAAAAACTATGCCCTTATGGACATAGCAATCCATAGTTTTTTATAGAGGGTTTAAGCTAGGAACCTCTCCCGTTCGGGTATGCAATTGATTTCTTTATTATACAACTCCTTGTGCACATGTCAATCTCTATTTTATTAGGTTACCAATTGCTTTATTCCTTTCTTTAAGGAGACAAAAAAAGAGTAACAGATTTAAAATAAATCCATTACTCTTACATGAACGTGTTAAAAAGTAAAACAATTATAACTCAAAAGTAGCTGTTTTTCCTTTGGATAAATCTTTTGCTTCCTCACCCCGAATAGGGCCAAATTCTAATTCAATAGGTTTATCCTTCCAAATTTTATCATACTGCTCTTTGTCTAATGTATATATTTGCAGATATTCACCAGACTCTCCAGCTTCAATCAAATCACCATACCGATAATTAAGTAGCATCCCTTGGTCGAGAATGTACTGACTTCCATCGTTTACAATTAGCTTTGAACTCATTGATGATAGATTAATAGGCTCTGAACCTTTATTATCAAGCTCGAACTTAGCTGTCAGCAATACGATTCCATTATTAAAATCAGTAAAGCGTGGTGCTTCTATTTCATTTGGTGTGAATTCTGTGATCTGATATCCTTCTAGTGTAACCGTTACATCTCCTAACTGTTCACTTTCTCCAATATCAGACTCTTCCTTCAGCATCTTCTTCTCACCCATATCGTCAGTAGTTACCTTATCCTTATAAAAAGCTTCATTGGCAGCTACCTTCTCAGCACCTGCTTCATTTAAGCTTAGTGTAAATTTGCCATCCTTTCCAATCGGATTACCGAAGTCCCCTTTTTCTGCTTCAGCAGATGGAACTTCTATAGCCACAGTCCCTACATCTAATGCTTGTTGTAAATGGGACTTACCGAATGGATAAGCGTAATAACCAGTTACAGATTCACCAGCTTTTAAGGTGTAATCATTTGACGGTGATAATTTTTCTGGTAGCTGTTCTTCTTCTGGAAGCAGCTCTTTATAATTGTTATAAGCCTTATCCGCACCAGTAAATGACAGATAAAAAGTAGGCATATAATATACATCTTGATCGAGCTCATTCGTCACGGTATATTGTGCAATAATGACACCACCATCGGTCTCATCATTGAAAGGAATATCGAAATTAGTGTGGAAATCATTTAATTCAACCAGTGTATAGGCATCCAATGAAACCGTAACACCGTCCAATTCATGTACTTGTGATTCCTTATTTTCATAAAGTACATTCGCCGTTCCTTCTGTTTTATCCTCCATATAAGTAATTAATTCTGCAAAATCACCAGTAGCCGCTCGATTCGTTTCTTCTGATTCCGCTTCTTCCTCTGGTTCATCTTCTTGAACTTCTTCGTCGTCAACCTCTTCATTATCTTCCTTTGAAACATCTTCATTATCATTAGCTGTCTCTTTCTCACCACTTCCACATCCACTTAAAATAAATAATGCTAGCATCATAGTGACAAGAACCATCGATATTCTACCCAATATTTTCCAACCTCCAAGATTTCAAACTGGTAACAGTGTAACATATTAGGCTTTTTAGTAATATGAGGAGAAAGGATTAATTTATATGGAAGAATACTACAATACTAAGTCTCAAGTCACATTACTTTAGAACGACCTTCACAGAGCAAGGAATATTTAATTGAACCTAATGAATAACCTATAGATCCCTACCATATAAGATCTTTCTAGGATTTATAACAATTAATAGTAATGCGACTATAACATAACAAGGCATTACATATAGTAAAACGTCTAATACATCCCCCGGAATTACCACTAGAGAAAAATTAAACAATTGATGAATGACAATTGGTATCACAAGGTTCTTATTCAGATTGTAGAATAACGTCATCATAATGGAAATAGATAAAATCCCAATCATAAAAAGCACCATGTACTTGATTAAACTGATCCCAGCATATCCCGAGGCAAACCATAGTGGGGTGTGCCAAAATCCCCACAAAATTCCTACTATGATGCCAGATAATAATGGAGAGTACTTT
Source organism: Ornithinibacillus massiliensis (assembly GCF_018310345.1). Lineage (GTDB taxonomy): Bacteria > Bacillota > Bacilli > Bacillales > Amphibacillaceae > Ornithinibacillus > Ornithinibacillus massiliensis. Next base: position 276,647 of record NZ_JAGXBY010000001.1, on the reverse strand, counting down.
TTTTGTAATTCACTTATAGCATATCCTCTCCAACCTAACTCTTCCCCTAAAGGTCCCCTTACTAAACTATCTATAAAAGCAATGAGCAATAGTCCGAAGCTCGTAAAGGAAAACGCTAGCGTACCCTGTATATTGGATAGTACTATAATAGCTACAAAGAGGATTAAAACTTGTATACTTACTACATTAATCAATACAGAAGGCCTTATTCTTTCAGCAAATTGTTTTTTTATAAACTCTACTAAACTTACTTCTTGTTGAATTCTCTTAAACAATATAATAAAAGCAAAGGTTGAAGACCATGCAGCGATAACTTGTAGAAGGTTGGTTATACTATCAGGAACCCCCAATAGCATACTTATGCCAATAGCGATAAAAAACACCAAAAATATAACATAGCTTAGGATAATAAAACTTATCAATGGTCTCTTGACTGGTTTTTTCTTTTTCATAAAGCCACTCCTTTAAAACAAGTCGTTAATAATGGAGTCATCCATTACTAATCATCATTTTAAACCTGTGGGTTACCCCCAGCTCAAGACCATTTACGATTTATTTTAAAGGGGTGTACACTTCTAAAAACACACGCTCTAGACCATCTACATATGTAGTCAATAATATATTGATATACGTTACACCAGCTAATTCATACCCATTTTCACGTGCTATCTTTAAAAGCCTTTCTCCTACTTCTTGGTCCATACTTTCCCCACCATCCACCGCTCTGCCGTTTTCGATTACCATATACATACATTGCGGATGATAAAGGATACCACCGTTATCATTATGTTCTGGATCTCCCATCTCTCTAACAATAACAAAGTGATCTTCTTTAATTCCCTTTTGATCAAAATAGATAACACGTCTTGCACTCTTTAACGTAACAGCTTTCTCCTCTGTATTAATTTTTAACATTTCATATTCATTGTAAGCTTTATAATCCGTTATGTTGCCCACTACTTCTAATGGTCCCATCTCTTTAATCGTATACTTTCCTAAATGATTGTTAATTTTATTACAAGCTTCTTTCACCGATCTAATCTTTTTTAAAAGAAGACTCTTATATTCAAGTTCCTCAACTATTTGTTCTTCCTTCTCCTCTAATATACTTTCTAAATCGACTACACTCATATTCTGCCGTATCTCTTGGATTTTCTTAATCTCGATATCAATTTCTCTATAAAAATTGGTTGTAATAACGTCCTGAATATCATATTCATTATATTTTCTATACCCATTATGAGCATCATGCTCCGGTTTAACCAAACCTTTTTCCTCATAATACTTTAATGTATCCCTAGAAACTCCCAAAAATTTAGCAACTTGACCAATGGTATACATAATTCACCCCCTGTAAATCGGCTGTAAGAATAGACTTACCTTTATCACAGAAACATTTTTATTAAAAAATAGACCTCTACACTTATTATAAATAATGTCTTGGTCATTCACCATTATTCCCTGAGTAGTCCCGCTTTCAGGATGTTCGCAAACTTGATATTTATACGCCTATTAAAGTTACCCATTGGTTAGGAGAGTTCATTTTTCATGTTGCTCCTTTTTGGCAGACTGGTTGATTAACCAAATCTTGCTGTAATAGGTTGATTAGTTATGGAATACAAAAATTAGCCCCCTTACGCTATTTTGTAAAGGGACTTCATGTCTAGCTATGCTTCAACCACTCATACTTTTCTGCTCATTAAGTTCCATTTCTCCATTCGATTTCTCCGACCTTATTAATATCCCGATTCCAATAAGTAAAAGGATCATCCCTACCCACGAGATAAGGCTTAACGTCTCCCCTACGATAAAGACGCCTAATAATGCAGCTGTTAGCGGCTCGGCCAACGATAGGGTAACAGCGGTAGAGGAGGATACATGGGTAAGCCCTTTGGCAAATAATAAATAGGCTATTCCTGTTGCCACGATGCCCAGATGAAGACTGACTACAACACCGCGAGAACTTGCTAGCCAGGACATATCAAACACAAACAAAAATGGCGATAACAAAATCCCACTAAGGGTAAATACAATTGCCACTACAGATATAGAAGAGTATTTTGCTACTAGCTCCCTACTTACTAGCGTATATCCTGCAAATGATAACCCCGCACCCAATGCCAAGAATAATCCCACCGGGTCCACTTGAACAGCGTCTTTATTCATAAATAACAAAAGACAGCCGAAGATAGAGAGCAATGTAGAACACAACCAAATCATAGGTGGACGTTTTCTACGATAAACCCATTCTAAAAATCCAGATAAAATAGGGGCACTCCCAATCGCTACTACAGTCCCTATAGCCACCCCAGTTAATGTAACAGCTGAGAAAAATAAAGGTTGATACAAGGCCATACATAAAGCCGCTATTAGTGTCGGCTTAATTGGCCAGTTCCTGACATTCCATTTACCAGTTAGGAGAACTATTAGTAATAAAAATACCCCTCCTACCGCTAAACGAGTAGCCCCAATCGCAATCGGATGGGCGGAATCTGGGGCAAGCGCTTGTGATGTTCCTGTTGTCCCCCACAGAATCGCAGCCAATAATATCAAAAAAGGAGGTAACTTCCCTGTCATTTTGCTCACCTCAATTAAAAAAAGAATAGTAAACTTATCATAGAAAAATTCTTAAGAATTTTCTTTACCAAGTTTACTATCCTTTTTATCCAATTTGAAGCTTTCTATATTGTTGTGGAGCGATTCCCTCACAGCCTACAAACCATCTCGTAAATGAGGACGAATTCTCATAGCCTAATTCCTCACTAATCCTCGACATAGACCAATCGGTTGCAAGCAGGAGATGCTTTGCCTCCTTCAAGCGAAGCTCGGAAATATATGCTTTCGGACTCTTCCCAGTCTTTTTCTTAAACCAAGCTGAATAATATACCGGATGATAGTGTTCAATCGATGCTAATGCTTCTAGCTTAATAGGCTCCTTATAATGTTTATGAATATAATCAATGGATGGTGAATGGGAGATTTGCAGCTTATTCGTTACATATCTAGTCAAATCCACTAAGGAAGATAAGTTATCCTCATTCCTTGCCTCTTCCAATAGCAAATAACGAATAGAACTCCATTGTTTATCTAACGGTATGTACATGCTGTCCGTATCTCCCGGCAAATAGTGAATTGGGATATCTAATATTAGAAATTCATTCCTATCGACCGATCGGTAATGATGATTACAATTTGGAGGAAGGTAAAAGCAATAATCGGATGTAAGGTTTACCGCTTGCCATTTTGTTTGTATGTCTAAGGTACCCTGTAAAGGGAAAAGAAATTGGCCAAAATCATGTTGATGTGAATGGAATTCCTTCGAATACGTTCTTCTCTCGCATATGACTTGATTGAGACGTTGCATCATGTACTCCCCCATAACCTTAGCTTATTATAATATAGTATAAATCTTATAAGGTGTACCATAAAGGGAGAATTCCGTTTTTTTAGTAGATGATGTATGGCGCTAGTGTAACCGTGCTTTTCCCTTCCTTCATGACAAAATAACTGGCTTTTCAAGTTACATACTGATAAGAGATTACATATTGCAAGGCCATTTACAGATCCAAGTATTCTTTTATGCCATCACGAATAGCCTCTGCCGCGGTTTGTTGAAATTCCTCCGATATCATCTCTCGCTCCTGCTCCGGATTGGTCAAATAACCTATTTCTAATAAGACCGCAGGCATCGTCGTATCGGTTAGGACAAAGTAATTTTCCTTTCTAACCCCTCTATCGGTGTAGCCAGTTGCACTTAACAAATGCTTATGTATCGTATTGGCTAATACTTCTGCATCGTCATGGTAATAATACGTTTCCGTACCCGATACAGACGGGTTATCAAACGTATTGGCATGTATCGAAACATACAGATCTGCGGATAGGTCATTCGCAAAGTTCGGTCTCTCTCTTGTCTCCGTTGAAATAAAGACATCTTCTTCTCTAGTCATATATACTTCCAATGCTGCTTCTTGTTCCAGTAGTGCTGCTAGTTTCTTTGACAAGCTTAATGTGAAGTCCTTTTCAAAAGAACCACTAGCACCGATTGCCCCCGGGTCATCGCCACCATGCCCTGGATCAATTACGACCTTATAAACCGGGCTTGAAGAGCTATCTTCCTGTTCATTTGATACGACCACATCTTGGTTACTCAATTGCTCTTCCTTTTTGGCCTGGCTTAGTGCTTTACTTAACTCCACATTTTCCTTCCAAGTAAATATTAGTAGAACGACTAACAGACTAAAAACCACTAATCTAATCCATTTCTTCATACGCAAATTCTCCTTGTTTCACATCTAGTAGCTGTATGTTTATTACAATTATTGTTTATCCAGTATTAAGTCTATTTCACCTATTCATCTACAGTGTAACACCTTGATGTAAAGGTGAGATAAAGATAAAAAAAGTAGCCTATACCAATATTTCAGTATAGACTACTTTACAAATTATAATTCCAATTCCTGTTTTAATTGATTAGAAATAGTAGCTAATCCTTCTTCTGACGGGATGAAATAATAGATGCCTTCTATTTTTTCATCCTGACCTTCTATTTCATACGTTTTGATTTCTGAAGCATCAATAGATGAATATAGCTTCTGTAATTGGAATAATTCACTAGGACTTAGGCTAGTCTTCACATTTGATCCGATAATATTTGCCAGTTCTCCTATTTTAAACAAGGTGTCCGTAGAAATTGCTTCCTTTAAGGTTGACTTGATAAATTGGCGTTGTCTTTCTTCACGAGAATAGATGTTATTCGTTGCCTGTTTTCTCATACGAACAAAGGCAAGAGCTTCCTCACCATTCATCTTTTGCTCACCTTTTTCAAAGTAGAAGGTCTCGCCACCTTTAATGTGACTTTTTTGTGAGAACGGTTCTTTGACATCAATCGTAACGCCACCGAGTGCATCTACTACCTCACTAAATCCTTCAAAATTAACCGCAACATATTCGTCGATTGGAATATCTAACAATTGTTCTACCTTTTCGACAGTTAGTTTATTGGCACCATAGCCAAACATAGAACCATAGGAGTATGCTGCGTTAATTTTATGGTAACCAACATAAGCAGGGTCTACTTCATCTGCCGTAAAATCCATTTTTGTATCACGTGGAACGGTTGTTAGGGATACTTGCTTGGTATTCGGATTTAATGTAGCAACAATTAGCGAGTCAGCACGACCATTTTGGCCACTTGCCCCATCATCCACTCCCATTAATAATATCGATATCGGGTCGCCACCAAAGTCAACCTCTTCCTCTCTAAGTGCCGACTTGTTATCTGGACGGTCAATCTCCTCATGAGCCTCTTTTGTAGCCGCATAAACATTTACAAAGAAATAAATACTATATGCTACGACTGCGGCGACAATTAATAATAAAAACTTCCAAGTTAATTTTCTCCGTTTTTTCTTTCTAATTTGCTTTCGGTTCTCCAATGTAATCTCCCTCACTTTCGTATTATCTTGCATGAATACGCTAGTAACGTAGAACTAGTCCATACCTATCCTATTACTAGGGAAGACGATAACAGCGATTATAACAGTTGAAATGATATGCTTGTATATGCTCATCAATTACCTTCGTCTGGAAACCTTGCTCTTGTAAGTACTGTAGCAGAGTAGATAAATGATGGGCGGTCTCGCCACGATCGTGCATTAATATAACTGGGGTTATCCCATCATTTTCTAATTTTTCTACCTGTGATATAACATTCTTTACGTATTCATCCTTTGATAAACTCCAATCACTGCTATCTACATTCCAATCCCACAATTTAAATCCATTCTGATCAAACACTTCCCTAAATGAATCGGTTAAATATGGGATGCTTCCATACGGTGTACGAATTAAGGAGGAATGGACACCTGAAATACTCTCTAATGTATCCTGTGCTGTTTTCATTTCCCCTAAAGCAGACTGCTCGGATTTATAAAATATATCTTTATTATGGGTCACCCCATGTAATCCGACAGCATGTCCGTCCTTAACCGTACGTCTTACTGCCTCTGGATATTGCTTCATCGCAGGCTCCAGCATAAAGAATGTTGCTTTCGCATTGAATTGATCAAGCGTATCTAAAATTTCATCTGAAACAGAGCTTGGGCCATCGTCAAATGTTAAGTATACGACTTTCCCCGTCTCATCTGCTATTGATTTTACTGGTTCTTCCGTTACTTCTTCGTTCTCATTCGTTTCTACTTCCGGTGATACTGTATCTTCTGACGGCTCTACGGTATCTTCCTCTTTATCTTGTACCTTTTCATCCTCTGAATCTATGGATAACGATTGCTCGCTATTATTCTCACTGTTTTCTGAGCTAACAGCGGTCGAGCTAAATTTCGTTACAATCGCGAAAGCTACGATAATTAGTACAACACAAATTATTAGTGGTCGGTAACTTTTTAACATATTGATGATCTTCCTTTCACTTTACCCTTTACTGTTGGTGCATAATGCTAGAGTAGTATAGTGAAATAAAGATAAAAAAAAGATAGCGTGAAGTTAACTTAAAGATTACTAGAATACGATTCCAAGTAACATGTCGTCTAACCCTAACCAGAAAGGGCGGTTAGACGACTGTCTAAAACATTATGTTTTATTTAAATAAAAGTAGAAACATACCCCTGTGTCGGTATTATAAACCCCATACTCGACATCATGTAATAGTAAGATGTTTTTGGAAATAGCAAGTCCTAGTCCTGTCCCTTCCTTCGAGCGTTGATTCTTATCCCCCTGGTAGAAGCGATCCCATACCTTTTCCAATTGATCTGGGTCAATAGAGCTACCTTCATTTTCTATAGTTATTTTTACTTTACTATCCTCTTCATTTGTATTGATGGTTATATTCCCTGATTCAGGGGTATGACGAATCGCATTGGTTACGAAATTCGTTACTACCTGTTCGATCCAATGTTCATTCGCAACTACCTCAATAGGCTCTACGTTCACGTGCACATGTAACTCCTTGTCATGCGCCTTAATTAGCAATTGCTGGTAAACATTATGAATCAGTTCGTCTATACGAAAGACTTCCATTTTCATTTTATATGTTCCTGATTCAAACTTAGCCAGCTCCAGCATATCAACAATTAAGCGATCCATGCGGTTAACTTCCTGACTCATCGCTGCGAAATAATATTCCCTTTTATCCTTCGCTACACCATCTTGTAGGATGTCGATACAGCTTTTCATAATACTTAAAGGTGTTTTTAACTCGTGCGACACGCCAGCGATAAAGCTTTTACGTGTTAGTTCTAATTGCCTTTCCTTCTCGATATCCTGCTGTAATGCTCGTATATAGGAATGTAACGTATCCGAAAGGGAATTGATATTCTTAGCCAGTTCACCGATTTCATCCTTAGACTTCACTGGTACTCGTTCTTTAAAATCTAAATTAGCTATCCGCTTTGCTGTATTATTGATTTTTAATAATGGGCTAGCTATTTTTTTCGAATAATAAAATGCCACTAACAAAATTAATACGAGGACGCCAAGAATAATATAGATGTAGTAATCCTTCATCATCTCTACAGCTTCATCAATCGGCTGTAGGGATGCCATCGTAAAGAAATAGATGGTCTCACCATTGCTATCTTTTTGCTCGTTGATTAATACTCGATAATTTATTCCATTTTCCTCATATTCTAGCTCATCAGATAAAGGAACCTGAGTACGGTTAAAAATCAAATCAATTTGAAATTGCTTAATTCGTTCCAAAAATAGTCGATTGGATAGTGTTGAAGCATATAAAAGACTATTATTACTTGGTATGTGTATGTCATCAATACTTCCATATATTATTTGGTTTACGATTTTCTTGGAATCCTTATGTTTTTCTGCTTCTGCAGCAAGTGCAGTATTTTTCCAAAAACTCACATTATCAATTCCGCCATTTAGCAGATAAAAAGGATTTTGTGGTTCATACACAACTTCTTCTGTACTAACAATGAGTTCATACGGATAAATCTCATCATCCTTTTCTATCCCATGAATTTCAATTAGGCGATTTTCTTTTCCATCAAAAAAATCGAGCTGGTCATTTTCATTATACGTATCCTCTAGGTAGGAAATAGGGATGACAAACTGTTGATCTGTATAGGTAACCAATTCGTCTTCTAATACAAACCCTTGATCTAATTGCACAGAATAGTCTTTTGTCCCGTTAATATAACCATGTTTGTCCAGTACAGCAATCCATGCATTGTTTTCTTGATAGAATTGTTGCTCTAGCTCTTGCCGTCTTATTTCATCTTCATCAAGCTTTTGATAATCTACGATGAATGAATCAACGGCTTGTGATAGCTGATTCAGTTTATTGTTCGCATAATAATCTTCAAATAGGATCGTTTGACCAATAAAAATACTCGCCAATATTAATATACACAGTCCTGACGTGAGCAAGAATAATTTCACTACAATGCGATTTCTCATTCTAGCTCCTCAAATTTATATCCTGCACGTACAATGGTTTTGATTTGATTGGCGCATTTCCCTAATTTGTGTCGTAAGTTACGGATATGCGTATTAATCGTTCGATCATCCCCAGCAAAATCGTATCCCCAAATTTTAATAATTAATTGCTCTCTGGATACGACGATGTTTTTATTTTTCATTAGATAGGTTAATATTTCAAATTCAGTATGGGTTAACGTAATGTACTCATCCTCAACCTTAACAGAATGGGAACGGAGGTCTACTTCGAGATGCTTACTCGTCAGGACTTCATTATTTTCGGGTACGCTATGTCCACCTTGCGAGGTGAGTAAGCGCTTTGCCCTTGCTAGCAGAACTCGTGGACTAAATGGCTTTGTTACATAATCGTCTGCTCCTAGTTCGAATCCTAATAGAGTATCCTCTTCATCTGATCTTGCTGTTAGCATAATGATGGGCACGGTGGACTTTTCACGTATTTTCTTACATACGGACCATCCATCCAATTCCGGCATCATCACATCAAGAATGACTAGATCAACTGCTAAACTTCCAAATAAAGTTAATGCTTCCTTCCCATTTTTTGCCTCTAACACCTTATAACCCGCATCGACAAAATAGTCCTTATTAATCTCTCTTAGTATATCTTCATCTTCCACAATTAATATTGTTTCTTTCATAGAACCCATCCTTGTTTAACCTTAATAAACCCCAAACACTAAATTCTACTTAAACATTAAAATTATATCAATTTCATGTAAAGATTAGATAAAGAAAATAAAGTTGATTGGTAGAAACTCCATAAATAACAGATCAACAGAACACTTTAATCCCTTTATCGATAAGGGTTTTCACGCTGTCTACTTAATTAGTATTTTTTTCCTTTGTTACTCTCAAAGCATTTAGCAGGGGTTTGCTTTTTCCCTATTTAGTCTATATCCTAATTAATGCGTACATAAGGACTTATTTTTATTAGGTTTCATCATTATAGCATTGCTTATTCCAAGGAATTGGTCACATTTTTTTATACTACTTTTCACAGGACTAGTTTATGGGAATAATTCAATAAGGACAATTAATTCAATTGCCATCCTACGTAAAGGAGGGGACATGGATGACGCTAAATATAGAGAACGAAATCACATTGGCTATTATCCAAGCCTTAAAAGATGGAAAGAAAGAGACATTCCAAGAAATTATTGATGAATTGCAGCCGTATGATTTAGCGCAGCAATATCTTCAATTAGCTCCTAAATATCGAAATAAGTTTATTCTCTACTTGTCCATTGAACAACTAACAGACTTTATCCAGGAGTTAGAGAATGAAGAGCAGTTAGATGTGCTACATAAAGTAGGAATTGAAAAATCAACTAAAGTTCTGGATTTAATGGAAAATGATGATTTGGCGGATCTACTAGCAAATGTAGAGCCGGAAAAAATGGAAGAACTGTTATCAGAAATGAAGCAGGAAGAATACCAAATCGTCCAAAACTTAATGAATTATCCTCCCGAGACTGCCGGTAGGATTATGAATAACCGCTATGTATGGATACCAAGGAACTATACTGTTCGTGAGGCAGTCGATAAGCTAAAGCATTTTGCAGAGCTGGCTGAATACCTTAACTATCTCTATGTCATTGATGAGAATAAGCATCTTATCGGTGTTGTGTCGTATAAAGATTTATTGCTGGCAGATTTGCAAGATAAGATTGAGGACATTATGTATAGTAGAGTCGTGAAGGTCGATGCACTAACAGACCAGGAGGAAGTTGCTAAGATAATTTCGCGGTACGATTTTGTCTCCATTCCAGTTGTGGAAGAGGAGAATAAATTAGTAGGGGTTATTACGGTCGATGATATTATCGATGTCGTCATTCAAGAAGCGAACGAAGATATTGAAAAATTATCTGCCTCTGGTAAAGCGATTGACTTCAATACGAAGCCTCTCGTAGCTGCTTCTCGGCGATTACCTTGGTTAATTTTACTACTCTTTATTGGGCTTATTTCAGGTAGTATCATTGATGGCTTTTCTGCAACGCTAGAAAAGTCAGTTGCACTCGCATTCTTTATGCCAATGATTGCAGGGATGACCGGTAATACAGGAACCCAATCACTTGCAGTAGTCGTAAGGGGACTTGCATCAAAAGACTTGAATTTTAAACAAGTCATCAAGCTAATCGCCCGTGAGTTGTGGGTAGGTATCATGATTGGGATTATCTGTGCCATCATGATTACGATTATTGCCTATTTGTGGCAAGGTAGTCTAACACTAGGCTTGGTAGTGGGGAGTTCGTTATTAATCACGTTAATTATTGGAACATTAGCAGGAACGATTATCCCATTAATTCTATATAAATTTAAGGTCGATCCTGCCGTCGCATCAGGACCGCTAATTACAACGATCAATGATATTTTATCCTTACTGATTTACTTCGGGATTGCGACGATGTTCATCACGCAGCTGATGTGATCAGGAGAATATAGGCTTTTGAAGCAACCCTAATCCATTTACTAAAGTCTAGTGAGTGGATTAGGGTTTTTTAAATTGGTGGAGTCATGTATTTATTTGATCACTCTTCTTAATGAATCATCTTCATCTTTATCCCCAGTGTTTTACATTTTGGAGAGTCCGTAAATGAAAAAACTAAATAATAAACTAATGGTTGTTAAGCCTGCTACCGGAATAGCAAAAACTTTATTACCTTTAAATTCATAAATAGCTGTAATGGCACCTGCCCCGCACAAAACTAACCACACAGGCAAGAATATAGCATCTGCAATATTCGTTGGTAGTAAAGCATAACCACTAGTTAAGAAAAATACCCAATGAAGTAGCAACAGCCCTACTATGACATAAGAAATCTTTCGAGGTGGTCTTCTGTTCTCATTCTTTCTCGCAGCGATAATTATTGGAATAGTAATGGTTGAAATGAAAATGATACTTATAACCATAAAAAATATGAGAGAAATCCCCATGACGTCCACTTCCTTTCATTTTAAACAATTCTCCCATTTCATTCTGACCTTCATTGTCTAGTCAGGTCGATACTCCAGAATATCCCCAGGCTGACAATCCAATACCTTGCAAATCGATTCTAGGGTTGATAACCGAATCGCCTTGGCCTTACCATTTTTTAAAATAGATATGTTAGCCATTGTAATTCCTACTTTTTCGGATAACTCTGTTACACTCATTTTTCTTTTAGCTAGCATCACATCTAGATTGATTATAATTGCCACTGTTTTCACCTCAGACCGTTAAATCATTTTCTGCTTTTATATCTAACGCATTTCTCAACAATTTTTGAAGAACCATCGCGAAGACTGCAATAACAAGAGAACTAAACATAATGGTAAATCCGATAATTGCAATTCCTGGGTGTAAAGCATGTTGGGACAAGAAATAGATCATCCCTATTACATATATGATGCTGATCATAATGGCACAGTATTGTATATATTTTAAGGACGTTACAGACATTTGCGAAAAGGCATGGTTATGATCAATATAAGTTAAAAGCTTCAATGCCTGATAAATCGCAAATATAAATGGTATCACGGTTATGTACAAACCAAATAATACAGGAAACTTCAGATAAGCAAACTCAGGATACATTTCTGCCGTATCGTTTGCCAACCTTGGCAAATAAAATATTGCCAAAGCAAGTACTATAATCCCAATAAGATAAACAGCTATCCTTAAAAAGATCGTTTTCCCTCGTTCCATAAAAGCACCTCACTTATCTATTATCAATGTTACTTTACCATCTTGTTTATCGTTTTACAATAAAATTTTATTAATAATTGATGTGTTTTTATTGATTTCCTGATTCCCGTGATGAGATTAAAGGAATTTAGAAGTAATAGTCGAATATCTAAATAGGATCCAAAAAACAAAGGAGAGAGGTTGTATGTTGGAAAAAGGGCAACTTATAGTTTGGGAGCCTCTTACGAATAATCCCTTTAGTAGATTTGATAATCCAATGAACTTAGTAAACATGCATTATGAAGGGAATTTTATACTAGTATTTGAGGAATTCAATGGTTCGAAGGAGTATACCTTCACTTACGGGAAAAATAAATCTAATCTTAATTCAGTCATTACGTTTCGCATACTTGATGAAATAGCCAGAACAGATATTGAAAAGCTTATTTCAAGAGTAGGCAAAGATAGAGAAACACAAGGATTAAGTAAACTAACTTACGAGCCAACTTTTTATAAAGTAAAGAATTCGTCTTATTTATCCTGGTATAAAGGGATTAATCCTGTTTTATTTGATATCCATCCCTCTGTTGAACATCATTTGTATATAACATCTGAGTTTATGATTGATGTACTGAGTGAACAAGAGCCATTTATCACGATTTCTACTAAAAAATAATGGGGGATATTTTCATGTTAATCAAAAGGAAAACACCAGCTGATTGGATATGGTTCTTCGTTTTTTGCTTCATCATCGTTGGGGGTTCTGTATTCCATGTATTATTTTTCACACCAAAGAACTCACTTGAAATGTATCAAGAATTACATTTTGCTGATAGCTTTGAAGATGTACAAAGCCTTATATTAGATGGCTATGAGAATAACTTTACAGAAGAGGACTTCACCTATATTCAAGCCAATACAGCAAATAGAGTAGGACAGTTCACACTTATGGAGTTCGGTGAAACGTCCTATGTGATTATGACTTCTCCTGGGACGGAACGGTTAAAGATTCTTGCGGTAGAAGCGTTACCGGAGGATGTTAGGGAGTTCTTTTTAGAATTGGGAACTGAAGAATTTTAAATTTATACTTGATTCATTTGTGAAGAGGGAAGAGGGAGTTAGGATGGGTTTATACGAGATGCCGTTGAAATACAACAATGTAGCATTCCAGCATCTGTTTTGACAGAGTAATTTTCCAACGTAATAAATGGGTATATCTTTATGTAAATTATTAGAATGTTATGTTAAAATGTATTTAAAGATGGTAAGGGGAAATCCCCCTTTTTATCTTTTCAAGGTCAATATCCAAAATCATACAGAAAGTTAATAACATTAACGGGGCCCTTTTTATGAGGTTTCACAAAATATAAGAAGCTAAAAAGAAATTGCAGTTTCTCCAAGTTAAATAAAAAAGATTATTTGCAAATTTTTAAGGAAGGTTTCTCGTTGAACTAACTAGGTAGTTATGTTTAACGGAGGGGATAAAATGAGTAAAAAGAAATATTATTTTAATGATTCCTATATTTATAGTCGGGCTATTTTTATTATTATACCTACCTGACAACCTAAAACCATTTGTATTTTTGATACCAATTGTTTTGGGGATAATTTATTATGTTTCGGTAAAGGAGAAATAATTTGTTGGATTACGATTAACCACACAATTTGCCAACAGGAGAGGAATATAAAGGAGGAGAATCATTTGCAAAAGTGTGAGAAGTGTCATACGAAATTCAAATGGATAGAAATATATAAATTTGTATGGAAGTCGTCGTTTAACAAAAATAATACGATGAATTGTAGAAAATGTGGTACAGAGCATATGACAAGCATGGAATCCAAAATCATCAGCATAGGGTTTGTATTTTTTATTGCATTTTTTGGCGGTTATTTGGTACTAACGTATTTTGACACTTCCAGTACTTTATCTATTTTAATATCTTTTATAGTTTCTCTAGTATTAAGTACTATTGCCTTTACGATAACTCCATTCTTATATAGGTTTTATTCCAAATATCATTCTAATTACAAGCTATTAAAATAACGGGATCGGATTTTCAACAAATGGGGGCTTATCTTTTAGAAGAGAAGGCCCTATTTGTTAACGTTCATTCATTAGCAGGTTGGTTATTTTAAGGAAACTAAAGGAGGGGGAACATTCATTTACATACTTGAACTATTATCGGCTCTGCTTTGGTTATAAAGGTTGTGCTTGGTGAAAATCCTATTATATTACTGCTATTTTTGTTTCCGTTGTGTTTTAGTGCTTCTATTCCATGCTCCTACAAAATAATAGACACTAACTTTCCAAGATGCACTAGTTAATAGCGGCATCACTTAAGGGTAATATAAGGATAATCTCCCTCGTAATCCAGCTAAGACTTCTTTCGGTATTTCTCTTATTTTTATATCTTCACCTAGAAAAAGCAGCCAATTTATCATGTCCATTAATTCCTCTTCGTCACTAACTTGAATATAAGTCTTTAGAACAGCTGTCGTTTGGAAGGGATTCGTATAGGATAGAGAAGCTTTTATAGGATGATACTTTTTAAACTGGGCTATCGCTTTTGGACCTAATTCAAGTATAAGATTCTCAACTTCTTGTTGCTTAGATAGTTTCTCTATACTCTTTTTACTTAATCTTTTCTTCGCTGAGTATGGTTCAATATTGCCAAGATGGTCGACAGGAACCATAAGCTTCTTTCGTTCCTTTATATCGAAGCACTCCATCATCCAGCGACTTTTTTCGCGGTAAAGATGCATAAGGTAAATTGGATAGGTATTGCTACCTTCCTCTTCATTGATAGTAATCACGAAATAGCGATCCATCAGAAGGAATTGGATAAGCTTTTCTAACATGGGATGGGGGAGGTCTGACAGGTCTAGTAGGTCGGGATTATTAGGGTTAGTGCCCTCAAAAAGCAAGATTTGATTTAACAGAACAAGGTCATCCTGCTGGTCTTCCGATAGTAGGCCCAGTAACTTTTCAGCTAAGGACAGGCGACTCTTTAAATACGGAAGCTGTAGATTTCTTGTGGCCATAAACGCGATGAAAAGGGCTTTCACCTCATTATCGGTAAAGCGAACATCCGGAAGTACCGAATTTTGCATAACAAAATACCCACCATCTCTGCCAACTTCAGCAATAAGAGGCATTCCCATGGCTTCAATTTCCCTAATATCTCTAATCGCTGTCGAACGAGAAATATTAAATTCCTGCATGATTTCGGAAATAGTAAAGTGGGCACGGTTGTTAATATACCGCATAATTGTATTAATCCGTTCAACTTTTTTCATAGAAACCTCCAAAAACAGTATCACTTTTTGACATGATTTAAAGTTATTATAAACCCATCAAGTGAAAATAAAAATCATTTGATCAATTCATTAAGAGAGGAAGATTTGATTATGGCAAATTATACGTTAGAGGAAAAGGAAGGCTTCACAGTTCTAGGTTTTGGCACGGAGCTAAAGAGTGATTACACAGACTATGCTGGGATAACAAAGGAGAAGTCTGACTTCTGGCACGAGGTCAAAGAGAATGGCATACTGGATACATTAAAATCTGTCGCAACAAACGACTACATTTTCGCCGTAAACGAGGCGGTGAATAACAAGATGATGCATTATGCTGGTGTTATGACGGATGCAACCCTACCTGAAGCAACTAGAGTGATTGAGTTTCCAAAGGGAGAATATGTAGTTGTTAAAGCAGAAGCGAAAACTGCTGATGAACTAAGTCAAACACTTACTGGCCTTGCATTTGGTCAGGTTCTACCTGAATTAAAGGATGTCGCCTATGTTGGTGGGCCAAATGCCACTGTAGAGATGGGACAGCAAAACGGTTTGGTGTTTGGTGAAATGTGGATTCCTGTCGTTAGGAAATAAGGTAAAAATAAAATATCGGGGTTAACAAATGGGGGCTTTCCTTTTAGAAGAGAAGTACCCTATTTTTTCACTAACAGGTTGGTACTGAAGGAAACTTAGCTAGTAATAAAGGATGATTTTTGTTATGAAGGGCCTTAGCAATAAAATAAGGCTGGATGGGGACTTATAATCCTGCAATAATATACTATATCCAATTAATTTTTTCGATGTATATTTAGGTGAAAACACTGAAAGGGGTTTTCATCATGGATATGACATCTTTTATACTATACTGCTTTATTGTGACTATAACTCCAGGGCCAACGAATATCGTCATTTTATCTACCGTACATAATTATGGGCCCAAAAAAGCCATGAATTATACATTTGGATCGATAATTGCTTTTGGTTTATTACTAGCTATATCTGCAATGTTGAATACAGTGCTGATAACCGTTGTTCCTAAAATTATAATAGGTATGCAGATTATCGGTACGATTTATATGTTATATCTCTCTTACCAAATCTATAAAATGGATACATCACAATCAACTAACAATAAAACTGGCACGTTTACTACAGGCTTCTTTATGCAGTTTTTAAATCCGAAAGTAATCGTATTCACCATGACCGTTATTCCTAGCTTTGTTTTATCCTACAATACCGATACACCTACTGTTACGTTAAGTGTGATCGCTATAACTATCATTGGATTTATCGCATTACTTTCATGGGTTCTTTTTGGTACCATTCTCAAAAGGTTTTTACATAAGTATACAAGGATTGTAAATATAATTATGGCACTAGGCTTAGTTTATGCGACCATTATGATATGGGTATAGGTAATGTTTAACGAGGTGAATAAAATGGATCAATTTATTTATAAAAAAGCTGCCGGTATTACCGCGTTGTCAGCAAGTATCACTGATTTCAAGTATAAAAAGCATTGCCATATGGAGTATGCAATTGGTGTAACCCTACGTGGTATTCAACATTATAACTTAGATGGCAATTTAACATTATCCTATCCTAATGGCGTAATGCTTTTTAATCCAGAACAGGCACATGACGGAATGGCACATGATGAGACAGGTCTTGATTATGTCATCCTATATATTGATCCACAATTACTTTTAGAAGCTTCGGGGAAAAAAGATAGGATAAGTTTCGAGACCCCAGTAGTGTATGATTATACACTTGAACAACGAGTATTAAGTCTAGCAAATGCGATATTAAAGGAACAAGATGAGGCGTTATGTAGTGAACTATTCATATCTCTCACCGATACACTTACTCAAACCAATCTCTCAACGGCTATTACGAAGGACAATGCTCTAATTAACAAAGCGAAAGATATGCTTCGTTCTGATTTAGGGAATGTACTTAAACTGGAAGAGATTAGTACGGAGCTTCATCTATCCAAATTTCAGTTTATTCGATTGTTCAAGTCTCATACTGGTATCACACCATATCAATACTTTCTCAACTGTAAGATTGAACGGGCTAAGCAATTGATCGATAAACATAAAGATATTTACCAAGCCGTTTCGGAATGTGATTTTGTTGATTTAACTCATTTAAATAAGCACTTTAAAAAAGTATACGGATTAACAGCATATGAATATATGTTACATTTGAACTGAGGCTAGTTGTGTAAAGAGGGATGATATGTTGCAAGCCGAAAATACAGAATAATTTTTAAATTATACTTAGTATTTGCGATATAATAGGGTAACGGTGTTAATGTAATAGAGATTGTTCTAGTAATAATGGATTGTAATAGTTGGGGGTAATGTAGGTGTAAAATTATAATAACATTTGGGTAAGTCGGGGAAAGAGTAATGTGACGCCATACATCAATACAAGTATTATTGTGGCGATAACACGTGAAGTTAATTAAGAAAAAGAGTACAATCAGTGGTATAATTTCTTCAGCTAGTCCAGCTTGATATATAAGTTCTTATTAAAGATAGCTCTTATATTAGAAAGGAGTAAAAAAAATCGAATTACGACATTTAGAATATTTTTTAATGGTTAGTAAAGAATTACATTTTACTAAAGCAGCTGAAAGATTAGGAATTTCACAACCCACACTAAGTCATCAAATTAAGATGCTTGAACAAGAGGTGGGCTACCCACTCTTTAACCGTATTGGCAAAAAAATTGAACTTACCAAGGTTGGGGAAATTGTACAGCAAGAAGCTATGAATATTCGAAGTTCTATTCAAAATATAACTTCTCAAGTCAAAGCATTGACGAAAGTAGAACTTGGAGAATTAAAAATTGCTGTGTTACCGGGAGAAATAACAGATTTGGTTTCTAATTTATGTATTCAATTTAGCCAGTTATATCCCAACATTAAAGTGTTTATTGTAACCACTGATCAGGTGGAAAAGGCTGTTCTAGAAAATCAAGCTGATTTTGGTATTGGTTTTCATCTTAATCAATATGATATGTTGCAAGTAACAAAACTGTATGATGAAGAGTTTTACTTTATTAGTAATCAACGTAATGGGAATCAGAAGATTTCATTATCCTCTGTTCTGGTTCAGCCTCTTATTCTATTCCCAAGTATACACCAATGTAGAAAAATACTTGATAAAACAAGCTATGAAATGGATAGGCAAATAGAGCCTATTGTTGAAACGTCTAGTATTGAATCTATATTAAATCTCGTTCGAAGTGGTGTTGGGAGTAGTGTAGTATCAAGAACGTTATATGAATTTTATGATACAGAGGGTTTATTCTTCCAGCATATTGAAGAGCCGTCTTTGACAAAAGCAGTTTATTTCATGATGAAAAAGAATTGTTTTATTAATTACGCAGCACGAAAATTTATAAAATTATTAGTAAGTGAGATCGAAAAGCTTCAATTTCACACGGAAAAAAGTGCGATCACTTCTTTACAAAATTCTTTGTTATAGATTTTATCTATTATTATCATAGAAATTATAGAATAGATAAATAATAGAATCCTCTTTACAATGAAAATAACTCATAACCGATGAGTAAATTTATTGTAAAGGGGTTTTTAATCATGGTACAAACAATAGCGGGTATCCGTATTCCGGATTCTAGGTTGGCGAAAGATGCTGCTGATATTTTACGCGAGCAGGGGAATGATCTATTGTGGAATCACTCCAATCGAGTGTTTCTATTCGGCGCGGTAAATGGAAAAAAGGCGAAGAAGAATTATGACTTGGAATTATTATATGTCAGTGCTTTATTCCATGATTTAGGCTTAACTAAAAAATACAGTAGTGCCGACTTACGATTCGAGGTAGACGGTGCAAATGCAGCAAGAAGTTTTCTTCAACAGTATCAAATTCCAGATGAAACTATTCAACTTGTATGGGATGCAATTGCATTACATACGACTCCGGGTGTTGCAGAACATAAACAATCAGAAGTAGCATTACTCTTTCATGGTGTTGGTTTAGATGTTATGGGAGATGGCTTTGAACTATTCCCTGAAGAATTGCGTGAAGAAATAATTAAAGCGTTTCCTCGTAACAATTTCAAAAAGGATATTATACCAGCATTCTATGATGGGTTTAAACATAAGCCTGAAACTACTTTCGGCAATATGAAAGAAGATGTTATTCAACATTTTCAACCGGAATATAAAAATAAGAACTTTTGTCATTGTATTTTACATTCTCCGTGGTCAGAATGATTTTTTCCAACAAGATTATCAGCTACCCTGTATTTTTTATACAGGGTTACTTTCATTCCTGCTAGTATTAATCAATCATACACTCCACTTGTTTTAATACTAATGGGAATCAATCTATTTAATACTTCATTAGTAATTTTCAACAAAAATAAGATACCACTATTTATTTTATTAACAGTATTACCGCTATTGGTTTACTTTTGTATAACATTAACTAATTAAAGGAGAGATTATTGATGAATAATTCAGTTCAAGGTATAGCGTTAAAGTTCTCCATTTGATTTTTATCAGTTTTTTGTTGGCAAAATCAAAAAACAAAAACTCCCACCCACTAAGAAACGGTTGGTTCCATCACAGTCAAGGTACTTTCTGTTGAATTTATATTTACATTGGCACCGATTGGAATGGCAGCTTTATATAAGCCATGCCCTGAACTAAGGTTGGTAATCAGTGGTTTTCCTAAGGGAACTAGTAGAGCATTAATTAAATCTTCATACGTTGTACGATACGATACCGGACAATTAGTACACTCTCCCATAATAATACCAAGACAATCTCGAAATTTACCTGCCATTAATAGTTGTGTTAAATACCTAAAGACCATTGTAGTTGGAGAATGAGTTTCTTCTAAAAATAGTATTTTTCCTTGTGTGTTAATTTCATATGGTGTACCGAGTGCATTTACTAACGAAGTCATATTTCCACCTACTATAGGTCCAGTTACATTTCCTGGTACTAAGCTCCTTAGGGCATAATTGGGGGGATTTTGAATTATCCTAGGGGAAGTTAACGTAGACGTTGCTTCAAAAAATTGATTGAAGTTATACGCAGGTGTTTCTGGTCTAAAGTCAATAAGCATTAAACTATGGAACGTGATTAAATTACTAAATTGATACAAACTATTTAATAATACTGTTATGTCACTATAACCTGATATAACTTTAGGATTCTGTCTTATAACATCAAAATCCAAATAAGGAAGGATGGTCTGAACTCCAGTCCCTCCGCGGGTGGCAAGTATCATGTTGACACTCGGATCCCTGAACATATTCATTAAATCATCTGCTCTTTCTTGAGCTGATGCCGCTACAATGCCATCATAAGAATAAACATGCCTACCAAAAACGATATTAAAGCCCATATTTCTCAAGACTTGTACTCTAGTATTAATAATATTCGCATCAAGAGGGCTGCCAAGTGTAACTAATCCAATTGTATCTCCTCTTTGTAACAAAGGGGGTCTGATTGCCATATTTCCCACTCCCTCTCTCCAGCATTAAAATTTATCGACACTAAAAGATATTATAAGATGATTTGAAATATGTCATATTCACGATAACTACTGATTAAATGGTTCAACTATTTAATATTTGCTGTATTACTCTATAAGACTTTCAATTACATCAGTGTATGCTTCTGTCCATTTAGAAAATGAAAGTTCATCATCCCAAGTAACCATTTTAGTTGCTTTTGCACTCCCCCAATCTAACACTCTTTGATGAAGCATATGCACCTTTAAACGCTTTTTTATAGCATTTCTTTCTTCCAATTGACTACAGTACATATTCATTAAGTGCTTTGCAATTTCTCTTTCGTTGTTATCTATATAATACGTAACCATCTTTATTACATCAGAAATCGGATCAGCAAAATAAGAATTTGTAAAGTCAAATACACCACTTATTTCCCAGCCATTCTCTCCTAGATGTACCAAAAAGTTCCCAGGCTTAAAATCTCCCATTACAAATGTGGGAGAAGAAAAGTTATTAAATTCCTTTTCGGATTCATCTAATAAAGACTTAACCCAATCGATATCACTATCATTTATTACTGAGTACTTCTTTGCATCTTCTACCCAAAACATTATTCTCCTAAAAAGCCATTGAGTATAAGAATTATTAAAAGGAGTTATCTCTAAGGTTTCCGTGTTAAGCTCACCAAAATCATTCACTTTCCATTTATGAAAAGATGACAAGGTTCTAGCAATCGATTCAGCTATCTTTATCTTATCTTCAAATTTAAGAACTGTCTTCAGATGATTTGAATTTATATGGTCGCCCTTAAGTAGTGGCATAATAGAATAGTTCCAGCCAAAGATATCCTCAGAATTGTCAATTATATATGGTGTAGGGACTGGTACACTGGTTCTTTCTTCAAGATTTTCTATAAAGAACCGTTCCTCAATCAACTGCCCTTTATAAAGTGGGTTTCCCTTCAAAACAAAATTCCCTTCCGTTGATGTGACGAACATGGTTTGACCCATTGCACCATTGTCAGTTTTTTTAGATGAAATAAGTTTACCCAAATTAAATTTAGTAAGCATTAATTCTAACTGTTCATCCTTTATGTATCCTAATTTATTTGATGCAAAAATTATTTCAGCAGTCATAAAATACTCCCCCAGGTTATTCTTTACGATTATTTACATTAATGATACCGTTTGCAATTTAATCTTCTTCTTGTTAAAATGGCCTGCTAAGTTAGTTTAGGCATATTTTATCACAATCCTTGCATTATTAGAGAATACAAGAGGGTAACTATTTAACTCCAGTAGTTTTTCATAATATCGTGAGACCATTTAGGCTGGATTATCGACTCTTTAGGTAGAAACTCTTTCATAACGGGCTTTATATCCAAAATCGGTGTTTCGTTAATGCAATCCAGCCCAGATACAAATAATTCTCTTCCTTCTCTTTTAATTACCCTTACAGTTGTAAGACCTAACTGATTAGGTCTATTTTTCCCACGCTGAGCAAAGATGCCAACTTTCGGAAGATTTATGTCATTTCTAGGGTGCCTTGCGCCTTTAATAATTTTATTTTTATCAACCATATGAAAGTGAAAAATAATCTCTAAGTGAGAAAATGATTCAATTTCGTATAATGCTTCTTCTGGAAGAGTTTGATCTAATATAATCTTACTAATTACGCCACCCCAATAATCATCTTCCATTTCGTATCTTTCATTGTAAGCAAGCCCAATTGGATTTAACGTTATCATATTCAATTTCCCCCTTTATAAAAACTCTTTTTCTGTATTAATGTTAGTTTAATATACATTTACGGATAATTAAAATACAAATATTCAATCAAAAGGTATAATAAAAAGTTATATTGGAAAAAGATTAGGGCATTGGGTAAGAGCCATAATTGCTGCTCATGCCTTTTCTCCAAGTAGTCTACATGGTGACGAAACAAATAAATGACAGCTTAGACCTTTTAACTCTAGTTATTTGGCTAATTTTTCATTATAATGAATATTATAAAACTAATCTCATTACGATTATTATGGAACTAAAGCTATATTAATGCTCAATCAATCTTATGTTAATAGATACATTCATTTAATGAGAAGTTAGTTGGTGTAGCGTTACTATTTAAAGAAGCAATTCACTCTTTATCAGAGTCATCTCATTCTTGCAATCCACCTTCTTTGTTTTCTCTTCTCAGGGCAAGTTACACTTCAATTCAAATTAGAAGATCCCGATGGTAATCTTATTGATATTTGGGGAGGGTGGCCGAAGCTTAGTCTGGAGAGGGACCTTGTCTTGGAAAAGAACAGATAAAGGGGAGATTTTGAAAATGGAACCGAAAGTTATAGAGAAAGACACGTTTCGAGTCGCAGGATATCAATTTGAAGCAAATTTACAACAGGTTAAGGAACAGGATTTGGTTGGCAAAACATTGTCAAAGCTGAAGGAAAATGCAGACCTATTCCAGCACAAGCTAGGGAATCACTTTTATTTAATACAAGTTTATCCAATGAAGGACCAATTCGATGTGAATGAGGATACGTTTACCAATATTATTGGCTATGAAGTGGCTGATGAAGATGTTCCAGATGGCGCTATCCTCCATACTATAGCTAAGAACACCTATGTAGCCTACACACACAAAGGACCAGAAAGTGACCTACAACAATCGTATGATTATTTATATGGTAGATGGTTAAAGGCAAATAATTATATGCCTGTTGGGTATGATCTCGAGCTATGGGACGAACGATATAAGCGGGAGCAGCCGGATAATGAGATTGATATGTTTATTGCGGTAGAGAAATATTGATGTTTAGTAGGCTGGCTGCCAGCGAAGGTTTCAGAAATTAAAACCATTGCAATGACTGAATATTGGTAGGCTAACCATATATTCTAGCGTTTTCCCTCTTGGTTATTCAATACCAAGGGGGGACTTTTATTCCAGAAGACCGTGAGTGTTATACAAGCAGTTCGCAAAAATATCTTTATTATGGCCCTACAACTATTAACACAATATCATCTGCTATCGTGCGCATAACAGCAAGGTGCCCGCCAAATGGTTTTTCAATCGGGGGTTGTATCCAATGAATATTCTCGTTGCTTTTATGGGTATGATAGAAGTCTTTCACATCATCAACTAACACTTCAATGTCAGGTTCCTTCAAATTTTCACTATCATGTAAAACAAACTCTGTTTCCCCATTAGCGAATTGTAACCCCACCATATTAGAACCATCTGTTTGATTAGAGCGGAACATTTCCGTTGCTCCAAATGTACTTTTGTAAAAATCAACTGACTGATCCAAGTTGGGGGTAAAAAGAGATACGGCTTGTATTAATTTTATATTTCCTTTTTTTGTAGTCATCAACATTCCCCTTTTTTCATTTTATAATTGCCAGCAATTGAGTTCACCTATTGCATCATGCAAGATCCAACCTGTTTTATCAAAATAATGGTTCATTGATGAATGCTTCGGGCATTTAACACGAACCGGGCCTGTATTTATATTAGAAAGCATCTGCTTTAGTAAACCTTGCTTTCTATGATTTTTACATATAGCAAATTGATAAAGTGATATACTACCGTCTGTTTTTTTCTTGTAAAATCTAAGAGCGCCGACTATACCATACTCTTTTTTGGCAATTAACATTTGTTTTCTTCTAATAGCAGCTTTAACCCCATCCGGACAAACAAATTCCCGGTTATAAATATGATCATGAGAGATTTCTATGTTCTCTTCAAAGAATGTTAGTACCTCACTAGTATCTGTAGGTATTGCAAGTCTGATGTTTATTGTGTTATCTTTTGAGATTTGCATGATTACCACCCCCAACAAGAACGTTTGTTCCTATCATATCATAACAATCTTCCCACAGGAAGGTTTTTCCACTATAATACTCCGTTAGGAAAATCTTTAACGCTACTTTTTGATTCATATATCAAATATTTATTCAAAAAATAAAGATCTCTCAATTTGATTATTTCATCCTTGTAACCGTATTGAAGAATATTTCCCAAACTTGCCTTTGAAAACCGACTATAGTTTTCTAGATCATTTTACATGGGTTATTTGTGGACAAACAGTTACTATTTTAAGCTATAGAAAGGTTTCAGCAAAATCCTCTTCTGAAATTACACTTATTCCATTTCTCTTTAATAAAGCGGAGGTGACACCCATCCCCTTAACTTTTTTCACCAATGAAATCACCATTATAAATCATGGAACTAACACAAGATGGATTGTTCTCCTTCAGGACAACAATGGTCGCAACGGCAAAGTTGTAATTGTTTTAGAATAGGGATACATAGGAACACCTCCTTATGTTACTTATACTTACTCTTTAACCGTGTTAATGCGCATATAGATCTCCAACTGTTCTTGTCCTGTATTGGTAGGACGATATACTTCGATTAAATGATAATTAGGGTCAGCTTGATCCCCTTCTTTAACAATCCAGTTGATTAACTCGTCATAGTATTCGCCCATTTTCGTTAAATCCAAAGGAACCGATATGCTTGCAAATTCACCCTCATACTGAAAGAGATTCATCTTCTCCGGTACTTCTCCCGCTGGTTCTCCTTCCACAAGTGCTCCTAAATAAAAATACCCAACTGTATGTTCAGGACTTTTTTTCGGTTCATAGACTATCACTCTGGTAAATGAATCGTCTCCCCGATAAGACTCTCTAAAGTCTTCAATTGCTTTTGGTATTATGATAGGATATTCTTCAAATTTTCCTGTGTACTTTTTCCCTAACACATTGAATTGTTGGTTATTCTTATGAAACATCCTTAAATCTCCCTTCTAGCTTAATTAGTTTTTAGTGCTATACCCCACATCATTTTTCATGTTACAACGCCAAAACGATTTCCGTCTGGATCCCTTACATCAAAGCCACGAATGCCATCATAATTCTGAATCTCACCTATATTTGCCCCTTTTTTTAACAGGTCCTCATACGCTGCATCCACATTATCCGTGTGAAAATTATAGTAAACATCAACCGCATAATTATTTTTAGGGAACCTCGGCTGTTCTATCTGCTCGCATTTAACTAAACATATCATTACCCTTCGATCACCTAATTTCATCGTATAGGCATCTGGTTCATCTTCATGGACAAGTTCAAATCCAAGCATATCCATATACCATTTTTTGGAGCGAGTTAAATCCGTAACAGGGACAAAAATTCCAACTCCATAAAGCAATTCCTCCACCTCCTTTTTTCTTTCTAAATCAAGTAACGAGTGTTTTATGGCATTTCTTACAAGTTAATCAAATATATTTCACAAAAGACGAGTTAATCCTAATAAGAGTTTATCAGATTGCATATATGATGTACTTATCTATTCCAAACTTCTAAGATGGTGTTCCAAAATTTAACAAATTGTTGGTATTAAACTAGGTTTAACCTTTATGCTTAAGTTAAGAAGGAGTTTGAAGTCATTTTTAAGAAAAATTAAGTATAGGGGGAGAAAAATTGAAAGCAAATAATCATACCCGTCCTTCGTGGAGAAAGGGACTTTTATGGGTTTTCCACCTTATCATTTTCGGAATTGGACAGTTGGCATTCTATATTTTTGATGGTTATAAGGGCTGGCATATCTTTAGCTTGAATCCTTCTGGGGAGCGGTTTGTCACAGAAACGTTTCCACTAAGCAATCTAGTCCAATTTTATGACAGTGATATCGTTAATGGAACAACCGTTATATGGGGAATAATCCTGATTATTCATGGATTAGTTACAATAGTTACTATTTTATGGCCAAGTAAAGAGAGTTATACCAAGTAGTGGCGCTTCCCATCTTGGTACATAGGTTTGCCCCAGTCCTAATTTTAACAAGTCTATCCGTCATTAATATTTATTATATAGAATTTTCGAAGTACTATTGACATTAGACTAGGTTTAACCTTTATGCTTAGGTTGTAAATAAATTTTTAAGGAGTGTTTATAATGTATCGTTGGGATGGGGGATTTATTATGGTTGACCCGGAGCATTTTGACAAGGCAGTTGAGTGGTATGAAGAGCTATTAGGCTGGAAGTGTTTAGACAAAATAACTTCATGGGTTGGTCGAAAGGCTTTTATGAAAATGCCACGCTCTGGGGTTGTGACCATTAAATCGTTTGAAGGAGAGTATGAACATTTTCAATCTCCAAAAACAGAGGGGAATGTAAGGCTTGGTTTTGCTACATACAACCTTGATGGAACGTTACGTTACTTAGCGGATAAAGATGTGAAGTTTACTGAAATAAAAACATTACCAAATGGGCAGCGATATTGTGATATATTCGCCTTTGATAATACGAAACTAGCTATTGCTGAAGAGCCAAGAGGTGAGGATGAAGCGGAATATCCGCCATCTGGAATTGTTGGATTTGGAACCGTGAATACAATTATTCATGTATCTGATCCAAAGCAGTCCGCTGACTGGTATGAAAAACATCTTGGATTTGATATCGTAGAAGTTGATAACGAAAATGGTTATGCACATCTTCGAACAGAGGACGCCTATGATAGAAATGCATTAGACCAATGCTTCTGGGATAATATTTGGCTACTACAAACGAACAAAGTAGTTGAAAAACCGAATGATAATAAAGCCAGAACCTATTATGATATTCGTCCAGAAGTATTCTTTCAGGAGTATAATAAATTAATTAAGAATGGGGTTAAACCATCGGAAATTGCTGGGGACCCAATTAATGGTTGGGGTGGTTTCCATATTTATGATCCAGACAATAATCGTATTAACGTCTGGTCATATATCGCTAACTAGCGTCAGGAGAGACAAGTATGCATTTTACTATACAGGAATTTTCGAATAAGACCGGTTTACCTCCCAGTAAGCTTCGGTATTATGATAAGAAGGGTTTATTAGAGCCATCTACCCGGCTAGAAAATGGGTATCGAGCGTATACCCCAGATCAAGTTCATCTTGCGAAAATGATCGATTCATTGAGGCAAGCAGATATAGCGATGAATGATATCAGGCGATATTGTGATGCAACGGAACAAGAAAAGAAGGCGTTGCTTGAACAATGGAAAAAAGATTTAGATAAACGAATGGAAGCCATCTTGGCAGCCCGTAAATATGTGGGCGGAATAAGAGCAGACAGCACTCACACCTTATTACTATCCAAGTGGGAGAAGGAGAAAATCCTTGTCTGGCAACGAGTTGAAGCAGACCGTAGCCCACATCCATTTAAGCAATACTTTGGTCAAGCTAAAGATCGGTTAAATGGACAAGTAGCTTCCGAGCATGTGTATGTAAAAACAGAGGCAATCACTTCGAATAGTATTATTGGGGATATTGGATTTGAGGTAAACAGTAACTTTTCTTTAGAAGAAGACGATAACATTCGTCTGGAACGAGTTCCCCCTACGTTATTTGCCGTTTTGGAAGGCTGTCGGGCAGATGATGCGTTTCTATGTTTTTCTTATATTCAAATCGTCATCCGTTACGGGTTCGAACCAGCGGATTATAAGCTAGAAAGATATTCAAGTATAGACGAAGATAGCTTTGATTATTTGATACCGATTGTAAAATGACGGTTCCCTTAATGGGGAACCGTATTTTCTCTTAAATTGCTCTTATCTGTAACTGTCCTATGACATATGGTTATAACAAATCCGCCTAGTTGACATATTCTTCAGGATTTGGAGGGGGTGTTTCAGGATTTGGGGCACCTCTTTCAGGATTTCAGGCACCTTCTTCAGTATTTCATAAAATCACCCAGATAGCGCCCTCTTAAAACCCTATAAGAAAAGCCCCACAATCTTGCTTCATAGAAGATTTTGAAGTTAAAGCATCCAATTACCTTTGACTGTTATGTGTAAATTATCTATCACTTTGTCCTTCATCGTAACATTTGGGTATAGCAAAAACCTTTCAGCCTTTGCCATGGTATTTACTTTTGATCTGGAAATACCCAAGATTTCTGCTAGGAGCTTATCTATTCTTAGACCAACATCATATTTACAGCAAATCCTAATGGTCATTTCATTAGGAACTGATTCGGACTTTTTCTTTCTAATCTCGTAGCGTATATTTTTACTCACATCATCACATAATTTCCGTAATTTGTTGATTTGAAACGCATAGTACCAAATTGTCTCTTGATCATTATTCATGAACTTTTGATGTAGTATTGGATCTATTCGATTTACATGTACTCTGGATAAAATAGGGTAGTTCCAAGTACTTTCACAATGCATGCACTTATAAATAAGCCAAATATCAACGACTTTCTGATTTGCATTCACCCTAAATTTATCACTACAAACGTATTCCGTGCTTCTCTTACAATTCCTACAATGTCGTATGACGTTCGGCTTTTCCTGTGCAATAACCTCATATTTCACTACATAATTTAAACTCATAACCCGCTCCTCTATTTTCCAGAGGAACGCTAATAATAGCTGAAGGGAGAAAATTTCCCACATAAAAAAACAGGACACCTTATAGGTATCCCGCTTGGAATTTAAAACAACAGATTATCCCGCGTTCCCCGTAATGGCTAAAAATAGGCACACTTCTCCCGTAGAATGAACACACAGTTCAAAAAAGAAATGTACTATTTAATTGCTTAACCATTACAAGTAAGCTGGCAAACCGAATTCCACCTTCCGTGTTTCTCCTATTTTGAATTATACAATAATTCTATCCATTGTCAATCCCCTAACCGAATGCCAAGGTTATTCTCCAAAGTGGCATGAGCTTTATCAGGATTTAGGGGTTAGTAGAGGCACAATATCGTTATCGGGACAACTGTATGGAGAATAATCCTCATTATTTATGGATTAGCTACTATTTTTTGGTCAGTAAAGAGAACTATACCTAGGAGTAGCGCTTATTTCGCAGCAAAACCGTCTAGTTGACATATTCATCAGGATTTGGAGGGGGGGGTTCAGGATTTGAGCGCTATCTTTCAGGATTTCAGGCACCTTTTTCAGGATTTCATAAAATCAGCCAGGTAATGCCCCTTTTGAAATGGTACCCTAACCCTAGAACACCGCCCTCCCAAGCTTCATCCGCTTACTTTTTCTTTTTTAACTCTCGCAAATACCCCATTGAAGCAGCAAAAGCAGCTGCTCTTTCTGGGATACCCTTTCTTATAAGCGTTTCTGCAGTTTGTTCAATTTTGTTTCCAGCACCTTTAAACTCCATGTTAGTATCCTCCCTTCAACCCATATTATTTGCCTGGTACATAAATATATTTATAACTTACTGGAGGATACAGACTTCCGGTGGGATGTTTTATATTCCAATGAGGAAAGGAGTGGCAAAGGGAAAAGCACGAGAACCACCCTACCCTTTACCCTAGCTCCTTCCACAACCTCTCCAACAATTTTATGTTTTTGCCATAAGTCGGGATGCTTTATTCAATACTCGTTTTATTACCCTTTGTTAACCTATCATAGTCCTCACTCGACAATTCAATCAGATACGATGATAATGTTTTAACTTTGTTATTGTTCTCTTTGTCAAATTTATATACATCGCAAAAAGCATACGTGGTTCCTTCACTATGCTTACTTGGCAATTTCATCGTACCCTCGACGAGCGCATTATTCCCCTGTACGATGATTTTTTCAACCGTATGTTCTTTTGCTACAACCCCACGCATTGGCTCAAGGTTATTTCTGGCAGCTTCTTTTCCTTCCATTACGGAGTCTCCAATAAAGTTCCATTCAATATCCTCAGCAATGTTATCGACGATATAATCTATATCACCTGTCACGAATGCCTCATTTAACCTTTGTACTTTCGCAATATTTACAGAATCGTGCTTCAAATCGAAGCCAAAATAGACGGTTATTTCGTTAATTTTCCCATTCTCAAATAAAAAATGTTCCATATTTTGAAAAGTAGCACCAGACTTTAATACGCATTCGTATCGAATGACCGCTTCATCTCCGTCTGTAAAAAGATTTTGGATGTGATATTCTTCTATGTCTTTACAACTTGGCCAACACTTTTCAAAATATGCCTCCCGGTTAATTTTGTCATCGACCGGACTATTAAACGTGAAGTCATGGCTTAACAATTCCTCTAAAATTCCCCTTTCCTTTGTTTCATACGCATTAAAATAATCTTGCACAAGATTCTTTAGATTTGTTTTTCCCATTCTTTTATCCCTCCACTTTTTACAAGCAGGCTTCCTGCTGTAGTTGGAAACAGCAAGTTTATCCTATTCTAGCACGTTAAGCAGTGCGTAAATTCTTCTAGGTTGCTTTTTTTGGAATTGAGGGAAAATTCATTATGAGAAGTGGTAAGAAATTTAACTTGATAAATCATCGAGGCGTAATCTACGGTGAAAAGTTCTTATGATGTAAGAGTGTTTCCATAAATACAAATGCAAAGGGTGAAGCATGGCTCCACGCTTCACCCTTGCTCTCTCAACAACTGTTCCACTAATAGCTGTGATCTCAACCCTTCTTCTCCATCTACGAATGGTTGGCTGTCGTTTATGATACAATCTACAAAATGCTTGACCGCGTCAACAAATCCTTTTTGTTTTAAAATTGTCTCCCAGGATGGGGAGGTTTGTATCGTTACTTTCCCGTCTTGCTCTGTTTCCATTACATTCATATTCTTCACTCGAATGAGCGCACCGGCCGTTAACACCTTCAATTCTTCTAAGTTGGTTCCCGCATGTCGATGCATGGAAAGTGTAAATGGATTACCATGCTCCCCTTCCCACACATGCTGGGCAAACGTAATCTGCTTATCAGCGTTGATATCCATCTTATGGTATGCCAACTTACTTTCTCCAGCCTGAAGCCATCTCATCAAGTCAATGAGATGAATGTAATCATCTAGCATGGTAAAACGGTAATCGTGTGGACCAATGTCAAGTGCACGATGTTTCTCCAAGGAAAATGCAGTAGGATCCTGTGCTTGCTCTTTTGCAGCGACATACATCGGTGCAAAGCGGCGGTTAAACCCAACCATTAGCTTTCGATTATGCTTCGCACTCAACGCTACTAGCCTCTCCCCTTGTGCCACTGTCGCAGCGAGTGGCTTATCCACATAAACGTCCTTTCCATTTCGTAGAAGCTCGGATACGACTTCAAAATGGGATTCTGTTGAGCTGTGGACAAACACTGCATCACTTTCCTCTATTAATGCCGATAAGCTAGGAAAGTCTTGGATTCGATATTGCCTGCAAACCCGCTGTCTTTTCTCTGCATTCGGTGAAAAAGCACCAACAAATTGCCAATTGGTTTCCTTTGTTAAAATAGGTAAATACGCCTTTTGTGCAATGGATCCTAGACCAACCATTCCGATTTTTGGCTGTCTGATAACCAACACTCCTCTTGTTATAAGCCTTACTTATAGATTTTTTCCATTTGTCTCAATGACTTCTTTATACCAATGATAGCTTTTCTTTTTAATCCGGCGAAGGTCATGCTCCCCTTCTTCATGTTGATTCACATAGACAAATCCGTAGCGCTTTTGGAAGCCGTTTAGCCAGCTTAGTAGATCTGTAAAGGACCATGTACAATAACCAATAACATCTACACCATCACTAATCGCTTCTTGGGTCGCCTTCAAATGTACTCGTAGATAATCAATACGATAGTCATCATTTACGATATCGCCTTCCTCAAGCTTATCGTATTCCCCTAAGCCATTTTCGCTGATTAGAATTGGTAATTCGTATCGGTTCGTGATGCGGCGGAGGGCGATGCGAAGTCCGGTTGGGTCGATGTTCCAATCCCAATTTGTCCGCTCCAGGTGTTCATTTTTCACGGTTTTATAAAGACCTGGTACTCCACTATCCTCGGTTGAGCCTTTCTTTCCAGATGTATTCATTTTCCCTTCTGATACACCATCTAATGGATTCCTTTCAAAGGTAGTCGTTTGGTAATAGTTTAAGCCCATAAAATCCGGCTTACCTTCTTTTAGTAATTCAAGGTCACCGTCTTCGATAGTTGGTGCCAAGCCCTTTCCTTCTAAGTAACGCCATGCCACCTGAGGGTATGTTCCCCATGCATAAACATCCATCCACCAATGTGCATTTAACTCTTCTGCATTTTCCGCAGCAATGATGTCCTCTGGCTTAGCAGATGCTGGATACGAAGGGGAGTAGGCAAAGCTAGGGCCAATCTTTCCATCTGATACATAGTTACGGAATTCCTTAATCGCACTGGCATTTGCCAAATTCGCATGATGATTGACTTGATGGAAAAGCTTCTCATCCTTTACTCCTGGGGGATGTAGAGCCGTTCTGTATCCAAAATTGGTGAAGATATTTTGTTCATTCAAGCTCACCCAATATTTCACCCGGTCACCAAAATGCTTATACAATGTAACCGCATAATTGGTAAAGTCCCGAATAATCTCTCGAGATTCCCAGCCACCATATTCATCTTGCAGTGCCTGTGGTAAATCCCAATGATAGATGGTTAAAATCGGCTCTATACGATGCTTAATTAACTCATCGATTAGATTACTATAAAATTGGATGCCCTTTTCATTGACTTCCCCTTTCCCATTAGGAAATATTCGAGCCCATGAAACTGAAAAGCGATATGCCTTCAAGCCCATCTCGGCCATTAAGCGAATATCCTCTTTATAACGATGGTAATGATCGACTGCCATATCACCAGTTGTACCCTTAAAGGTTTTCCCTGGAATTCGGACAAATTGATCCCAGTTGGAAGGCCCCTTCCCATCTTCATCCCATGCTCCTTCAATCTGATAAGCAGAAGAAGCCGATCCCCATAGGAACTGACTAGGAAAGGCTTCTAAATTCTTATGTATCATCACATTCCCTCCTTCAATCTAATTTGCTATACATGGAGACTAAGTAAACGTATACCCAGCCCCTACTATCTATAAATGGACTGTTTTGTAGCCCTTTGTAAGAAGTGATAGAGCGCCCCAATTAAATTAGAATCATTGCCAAATTGGCATGGATGCACCCTAATATCTAAACATTCTTCATTCGGTTTCATTACCTTAAGCTTTTCATTGATGTTATCAATTAGCCCATCCCGTTTACTGATTGCTCCACCAATTAATATTTTCTCCGGGTCAATCATGTACTGTAAATTATAAATTCCTACTGCTAAGCGCTTGATGAATTTTTCGATCTCATCCTGTACTTCTAGGTCACCCTCATCCGCCATTTTAAACACCGCTATCCCATCAAGCGTGTTAGGGTCGATGTCTTTGCGTTTTGCAACCTGCATCACTAAGCCCCCAGTTGCAGCAAGTGAGCTCCACGTTTCCCCAATCGGCTGGTCCAAATAATCCTCAAGGATCATATAGCCGAATTCACCACCGAAAAGATTGCTACCATGGCGAATCTTCTTATCTAAAACAAGTGCCCCACCAATTCCCGTACCGATCACGATACAAATGTAGTCATTAATCCCTTTAGCAGCACCAATCCAGCCTTCAGCCAAACCGGCACAATTCGCATCATTTTCCAGCTCAACCACAAGCCCTGTTCGTTCTTGGATGAGTTGTTTGATATTAGGACCATGAATATAAGGAAGAGCCGTAATCCCTTTAATGAATCCAGTTTCTACGTCTACCGCTCCTGGCATACTTAAGGCGATACCACTTAGAACCTGTTTCTTCTGAAATTCCTTCACCACGGAATCCATAACATTTACAAAAGCGTCTATACCGTCCTTCGGTGTTGGAATAGAGGATTTTTCTATAAAAGACCCAGCCTCATCCATAAGGGAATACTTAATTGCGGAACCACCCACATCAAAAACTGCATAATAGTTCACCAAAAAACCTCCTAACACCCCATACAAGATTCTAGTTGCTATTGTTTTTATACACTTTCCGAGAATAAATCGATGTAATATTACCAGAAGGTTTTATCCGCTCCACATGACTCCCTGACAATAAGTTCAGAGTCTGTAAACACTGGCTTTATTTTCGATTGCCCCTCAATTAAATCATTTAACATATAAGCTGATAATTTACCGATCTTTTCCTTATCCTGTTTTACCGTGGTCAGTTTCGGGTTACTATAACGGCATGCTGGAATATCATCACACCCAACAACTCGGATGTCATTTGGAACTTGTAATCCGGCCTCTTTAACCGCCCGTAATGCACCTAATGCCATTAAGTCTGAAGCAGCGAAAACGGCTTCGGGGACATCATCTAATTCAAGCATTCGCTTCATAGAGAGATAGCCACTCTCTTCCTGGAAATCTCCGTATTGAATCCATTCATCTCGTAGCTCAAGGTCGAACTGCTGCATCGCATTCTTGAACCCTTTTAACCTTAAATTTGAAATGACCGATTCACGCATTCCACCGATAAAACCAATTTTCCGATGGGAATTCAAATAAAAGTGTTCCACCACTTTCCTTGATAAGCTCACATTATCCGTCATGACATAGCTCGCATTAGGCCCTTTTAATTCGATATCTATACCGATACAAGGGAATCCACTTTCCGCAAGCTCAAACGTAGCATCCTCGACCTTCTCACCAGCAATAATCAAACAGCCGTCTACGTTAAAATGCTTGCACCTTGCTAAATAACTTCCCTCATCCTGTAGAAAATGCTCATTAGAAAACATCAAGATGTCATACCCTAATAAGCCAATATTTTTCTTAAAGGTTGAAATTACTTCATTGAAATATGGGTGTGTCATATCCACATTAATCCTACCGGCATAGATGAGACCGATGAGGTTTGATTTTTTCGTTGCTAGTGACCTTGCTGAAAAATTAGGTGCATAGCCCATTTCATTAATTACGGTCATGACCTTATTCTTCGTTTCCTCACTTATTCCCTTATAATTATTGATTACTTTTGAAACAGTTGCCTGTGAAACCCCTGCCATTTGTGCAATGTCTTTTATTGTTAACCCCATCGTATAATCTCCTCTAATTCCTTGATATATATTTCCTACTGCTAGATTACTAAGAGTCATAGAGTGATACAATAGCCAGGCAGGAAAAATAAATTATTTTACGGATCCTTCAGTAATACTAGAAATAAATAATCGGTTAAATAGTAAGAAAATGACTAGTAACGGAACAGTCGCCCAGAATACGCCAGACATAATCATCCCGAAGTCCACATTATTCGTATTGCTTAATTGTGCTAATGCCACTTGAATCGTATACATGTCTGGGTCTCTTAAAATCGTAAACTGCCATAAAAATTCTCCCCAAACCGCCGTAAAGACAATGATTCCAAGCGTTGCAAATGCTGGTAGGATAATCGGTAGGACAATTCTCCAGTAAATGCGGAAATTCGAGCATCCATCTAATTTCGCAGCCTCGATTAGTTCATCCGGAACTGCTCCTGAAATATATTGGCGCATCAAGAATATCCCTAACGGATTTAAAAAGAACAAAATCATGACCCCTGGTAAGGTATCAAGGAGTCCTGCATTCGAAATTAGAAAGTATTGCGGAATTAACCCTAGCTGTGGAGGAATAATCATCGTTACTAAGATCGCGACAAACAGAAAATTCTTCCCCGGGAACTTAAACTTGGCAAAAGCAAAGCCAGCTAGGGAGCTAATGAATAGAACCACAATCGTAACAACCGCACACAATACAAATGAATTCCACATTCCACCAAAGAAATCAATTTGATTTAATACCTTTTTAAAGTTCTCAACTAGCATATCTCCTGGTGTAAGGGTTGGTGGAATAGAATTATAGGCAGCACTTGGTCGTGTCGCCATAACAAACATCCAATAAAAAGGAAAAAGAGAAAGGATGGAAGCAATGAATAAAAATGAGTAAATGGATAGTTTACTGAACGATAGCTTTTTGCGATTTTTGTTTATGCGATTACTCATTTATGAACACCTCGCTTTTTCCTTCCAAATCCTTGCGTCAATCTTAGATTAATTACAGCAAATATCGTAATGATAACTAACAGAATAATCGCTGTTGCAGATGCCGTTCCAAAGGACTGCAATCTAAAGGCATCACGATATAAGTACATAACAATTGTCATCGCTTCATCCCTTGTGAAAGCATCAGCCCCTAAGAATACAGTTGGTTCAGAGAATAACTGCATCGCGCCAACGGTTGATGTAAATACAGTCAAGATAATAAAAGGCTTCATCATCGGAATCGTAATATACCAAAGCTGCTGAAACTTATTAGCACCATCCACAGTTGCCGCTTCATATAAGTCATTCGGTATACTTTGAATCCCGGCTAAATAAATGATTGTGTTATATCCAACCCATCTCCAAAACACCATAAGCGATATGGCAATCTTGGTTCCCCATTCAGAGGCAGCCCAAGAGACCGGGTCGAGTCCAAAAAGATTCGTTAACACATAATTAGCAAAAGATGAATCATGATTACTGAATAGCACACTAAATATAAGTGCCACGGCAACCATTGAGGTTAAATATGGCATAAATATCGTTACTCGGAAGAAGCTCTTAAACTTAAGAAATGCCAAATTTAATAAATAGGCTAGAATAAGTCCGACAACTAATTGTGGAGCCGTTCCCATAATCCCCATGATAATCGTGTTGTAAACCGATTTCCAAAACAGCGGATCAGTCAGTACGAGCTCAAAATTAGCTAACCCATTAAAGGTCATTGGACTTAAGCCATTCCACTTCTGAAAAGCTAAGTAAAAGCTAAAAAGCGCAGGATATAGACCAATAAGTGCAAAAATAATAAAGAAAGGCGCTATATACAAATAACCCGAAATCATGTCCTTCTTTTCTTCAGACCTATTTTTCTTCTTTTTCCCTATAGCTTCTTTCTTACTGGCAGAATTCATGTTCACGCCTCTTTTCCATTTCAAAATAGTACCGTGCCTTTAGGCGTTCCTAACGTAGTTTTTTCTGGGTCTTGTAAAAAGGTGGCCGGCTTACTCCTTCCATCCCTGTTTTGCAAAAGGCTTGTCTCGGTAAACCGACCATTACTATTTGTTTCGTTCGCTATCATACCTTTAGTCTTCAGAGTTTAATAGATTAACGTTTCATTAAATCCTCGGCACGTTTTACAGCTGCTTCCCACTCTTTCTCTGGATCTGCATTATTGTTTTGCACATTTTTCAGTGCATTTAAGATTTCGTTATGAACAGGGAAGTATTTTTCCCCTTTGTATCCGATCCCCGTAATGTCTTGGGCAGCCTTAGCAAATACTGGAGCTGTTGCCTGAGAGCCAAAGAATTCATCTTCATTCGATGTGAATTCTTCCATCTCATAGACTGAATGAGCGGAAGGGAATAATCCATGGCTTTGGAATGATTTTAATTGATTTTCTGGTGATACAAGCCATTCAATAAAATCATATGCCTCTTGTGCATGCTTAGTTTCACTTGGGATTGCGATATATGATCCACCCCAATTTGCAGCGAACTCAGTAGGTAATGTCGCTACCTTCCATTTACCAACAGCTTCCGGTGCATTTCCTTCCATCCAGCCTTTCAACCAGCCTGCACCTAGTTCCGCAGCAAATTCACCCTTGTTCACCGCATTCGCCCACTCTGGGCTCCACATTTCATATTTACCAACTATTCCCAGGTCATTCAGATGAACCGCATAGTCATATGCCTTTTTGACTTCACTATCTGCTCCAAGATTCAATTCATTATCTGGAGTTAAATAAGCTGTTTCTGCTGCATCTAAATACGCTCTAAAGGCCATTTCAATACTATCCACAAATGGCATTCCCGTTGCTTCTTTAACCTTTAACCCAGCCTCTTCAAACGCCTTAGGTGAGTTAATTAAAGCTTCCACCTCTTCTGGATCTGTTGGTAGTCCTGCTTGCTCAAATAAATCGGTTCGATAGTATAATGCTTTCGGACCGATATCTGTTGGAAGGCCAAACAAGAAATCTCTATCCACATTCTCTCCACTTTCCCATTTCCAATCTAAGTACTGATCCTTTACATCATTCGCACCAAGGTCATACAAGTTCTCAAAACGATCCTGGGCAACCTTAAAACGATCGAATTGATCAATTTCTAGCATCGCAATATCCGGTGCACCACTTCCAGCAGATAATGAGGTGAAGAGTGCATCATGATGGTCTGCAGTTTCGGATGATTTCACTTTAATTTTAATATTTGGGTTTTGATCCTCGTATTCTTTTGCTAAATCCTCATAACCAGTTGCACCAAACGTCCAGAAGTCTAGCGTAATTTCCTCGTTCGAATTACTATTCTTATCACCACTTGCCTCTTTATCACCATCACCACTACAAGCCACTAAAGAAACCACAAGCAAAGCTAATAATCCAAACACAGCAATATGTTTAAAACTTTTCAACGATATAACCCCCTATAATTAGTTTAATAGTTTGTAAAACCCTCTTGATTCACTCTAGAAATGGACACCTCCTATACACGACTAAGGAAACCGGTTTCTATAGAATTCAAAAAAATAAATAAGTAACCGCTTACAAAGAATTATAGTGCTTACTTTTTTAAAAATCAATATGTTTTTTTAGGAATTTTTAATAAAAGTAGTAAAGTTTAGATAATTAATAGTTGGAGTCTCCTCATTTTTAAGGAAACCGATTTCGTTAATTGGTGGTGGAGGAA
Organism: Ornithinibacillus massiliensis; assembly: GCF_018310345.1. Lineage (GTDB taxonomy): Bacteria > Bacillota > Bacilli > Bacillales > Amphibacillaceae > Ornithinibacillus > Ornithinibacillus massiliensis. The sequence goes on along the minus strand of NZ_JAGXBY010000001.1, from coordinate 237,185 downwards.
CGCTTGGGGGGTGTGCGAACATTTTGTTTTTGAACCCGCAGCGTGGCAGCCTAGTTGACATATTCTTCAGGATTTGGAGGGGGTGTTTCAGGATTTGATAAAATCCATCGCCATTTTGGAAGATAGATTAAGTAAAAAAGAGCAAACTAGGTATATAAAAATAGCCCCTATAGGTCGCATAACCTACAGGGGTTTATTGGGTTAATCTTGATACAATAATTCACCGTTCGATTCTATTATTTTCTTATACCAGTAAAAGCTATCTTTTCTCATTCTGTCCAATGTTCCATTACCTTCATCATCTTTGTCCACGTAAATGAAACCATATCTTTTTTGCATTTGCCCGGTTCCCGCACTAACAATGTCAATTGGACCCCAGTACGTATATCCTAGAACTTCACAACCATCTTCAATGGCTTCATGAAGCTGAATTAGATGCTTCTTTATATACTCAATTCTGTAATTGTCGTGTATCTTGCCGTCTTCGGCTATAACGTCCTTCGCTCCTAAACCATTTTCAACTACAAACAATGGCTTTTCATATCTATCATATAATTCATTACATACATATCTTAATCCCTTTGGATCAATTGGCCATCCGAAATCAGAAACTTCTAAGTAAGGATTTTCATATCCCATACTACCACCAGTTGATTCAAATATAGGTGTGCCAGATTTATAGGTCGACGTTAAATAGTAACTAAACGCTAAAAATGAGCAAGTATTATCTTTCAAAAGTTCATCATCGTACTTTTCTTTAACAATATGAATATTATATTCCTTGAATATTCTGTTGGTATAGGACGGATATTTCCCTCTCAACATGACATCAGAGAAAAATAGTGATCTTCTTCTAAATTCATATGCTCCAAACACATCATCTGGATGACATGTATGAGGATAGAAGGCACTTAATGACAACATACAGCCCACTTCATTTTCAGGCATTATTTCTTTTCCTAGCTTAACCGCCATGGCATTTGCTACAAGCAGGTGATGACTTGCTTGATAGACTCTTTGTAGCTTGTCTGGTCCTTCTTCAATACGGCATGCCCCAGCTGCGAAAGGAATTTTATGCATGTTGTTCACTTCATTAAAGGTCATCCAGTATTTCACCTTATCTTTATACCGGTTAAAGATAACCTCACAATATCTACTAAAGAAATCTATTAATTTTCGGTTCTCCCATCCACCATATTGATCAACAAGATGTAATGGTGTTTCATAATGCGATATTGTTACCATAGGCTCCATACCATTCTTAATTAGCTCATCAAATAAGTTGTCATAGAATTGTAAGCCAGCCTCATTAGGCTCTTCTTCGTCTCCATTTGGGAAAATCCTTGTCCAGTTAATCGAAGTCCGGAACAACGAAAAGCCCATTTCTTTAAACAAGGCGATATCTTCCTTATAACGATGATAAAAATCTATCGCTTCATGGCTTGCATAATATTTATTAGGGTCAATTACTTTATCTGCTTTTCCAGAGATTATTCCACCTCTAACCACATCTGCGATAGAAACCCCTTTACCATCTTCGTCCCATCCACCTTCAGCTTGATTGGCAGCAATGGCTCCGCCCCAGAGGAACTCATTTGGAAATTTTCTACTATTAGTCATGGTAAACACTCCAATGTCGTTTATGATAGAAGACTCTTTGCTAACCTATTAATCTAGGCTGCATTAGATTGTTCTTCTTCTAGCGCCTTTTTGTCTAGTATTTTAAAGAAAGGTAAATATATGAGTATATCAATGATGATCAGGATTACCTGAAGCAAGATCAAGGACACAGCGCCTGCTAAAATAGAGTTCACAAATACTGGTGTTCCAAGCGGCATATGGAGACCGTTGACCAGTGGAAATACGCCGAACTTCATCAATGAATAGGAAATAATGGCATTCGTTAAAGGTGCTACAACAAATGGTATAGCCAGATATGGATTTAGTACGATAGGTAGTCCAAATATGACTGGTTCATTAATATTAAAGAACGCTGGAGGTAAGGCTAATCTACCTAGTGTTTTATATCGTTTACTTTTAGCAAAGAACGCTAAAAGTAGGGTAAGTGCTAGCGTTGCGCCAGCTCCTCCTATAATGATTAACACAGCTAGAAAACCAGTGTTTACAATGTTTTCAGGTGGATTACCTGCAGCAATAGCATCTAGGTTTTCTAGTCCTAATGGTATCCAGACTCCGTAAAGGATAGGTAAAATTGCTAGCGTCCCGTGAATCCCAAAAAGCCAAAGCGTATGGATAATGATAACAAGGATAACCATTGACCAGAATCCTCCACCCAGATTTTGTAATGGAGTTTGAATAAATGAATAAACAAACTCATGGGCACTTTCAAACTTTGTTAATGTAAACAGTCCACTAATGATTGTAAAGAGCGTTACAATCATAATTCCTGGTAATAATCCCCCAAAAGTTTTTTCAACGGTTGGTGGTACACCAGATGGCATTTTTATAGTCCAGCCCTTTTCCACGATAAATACATAAATTCTAGCAGATAATAATCCTACTATAATTGCGACAAAAAGACCTTGAGCTCCGAGAAATTGTACAGGTATCACACTTGCATCATCCAATGTCGCAAAGGGCGTTAAAACTAGGAAACAAATTAATGCAATAATACCAGCAACAACTCCATCTTGATTAAATAGAGTTGCAAGTCTATATGCTATACAAAAAACGGCATAAAGAGCAATCAAGGAAATCGTTACAGAAGAAGGTAGAGACAATACTGTTTTCAGCCCTGTTTCTGTAATGAAATTTTGGTATGCTTCCAAATTTATATTTGAAATTAAAATAGAAAGCGCACCTATAATAATAACTGGTAATGCTAAAAGTAATCCCTCTGATACTGATTTTAAATATCTATTTTCTCCTATTTTTCCTGCTATACGCTGTAAATTCCCTTGTATAGCATCTGTACGCGTACTCATATATGACACTCCATTCCTTCAAAAGTAATTTAAAGGATTTAACCTACATATTCTACTTTTATTTAGAATTGATTAAATCCAACGCCCAATTTAAAACCTTTTCACCATTCATTGTTCCATAATCAATACTATTAATTACTTCTACTGGAATTCCTTGCGGTTCAAATTGCTTTTTGTAGTCATTTTTCAAATAGGAGACTTGTGGGCCAAGTAATAGTACATCAGCCTCATCAATATATTTTTTTATATCCCCACCGGAAGTCGCTCTAATACTAACCTCTACATTATTTTCAACTGCGGCTTGTTCCATCTTATTCACCAGCATGCTTGTAGACATTCCCGCTGCACAAACTAATAAGATATTTTTCATTTTCAATTCCTCCTAGATATTAATTGTTTTCTTTGTTAAATCGATAATTTCTATTGCTAAATCTCTTACAGTCATTGCATTCATGAGGTGATCTTGTGCATGAACCATGAGTAAAGAGATCTCTGTCTTTTCGCCTCTCGATTCCGCTTGAATCAAGTCTGTTTGTATGCGGTGGGCTTTGTTTAATTCCTCATTGGATTCTTCTATTAATTTCTCAGCTTCTCCAAAATTTGCATTTTTCGCCTCAGCTATTGCTCTCATAGCAGAGCTTCTAGCATTTCCACCGTGAATAATTATCCCCATGATTACCTCTTGATTTTCCAAATCGTCACCCTCTTGTGCTAAATTTATACCTTGTCTAAACTATATAACTGAAACGCTTCCATTAAAAGTCAACCTTTTTCCACAATAAACGGAAAGAATTTGCTCACAAAATATCATCAACATCTGGAAATATACGTGAAAAGCTAATGCTCAACCACCGTAAGCGCGATTCCAAATACTGCAATCCTAGAACACCATTGCCAAATCTAAGCCTTTGTTATTTCTGAGCTCTAACCATTAAAAAAGAATGTAGCTATTAAACTACATTCTCTTGATTATGTTCATTATTGTAGAAGAATCCTTAGCCGAAACAAGTTTTTGAACAATCTCATGATTATCAATCAGTTGAAGAAGTGCCTCGTACATCGGTTTTAACTCTTCTTTATTTTCATCAGCAACATGAAGCAGGCATACAAATTGTACTTTGTTTTTACCCCAATCAATTGGCTTTTCTAAAGTAGCTATTGTCCAAAACGTATAGGGGGATTGGGCCACTAGTGGGTGTGGTACTGCAACGAGATTACCATAACTAGTTGACGCGGCATCCTCTCGTTGGAGGACAGAGCTCACGATTCCCTTTTCAGCCATTCCTTTTTGAATAAGCTCATTACCTAAATAATTAATCACTTCTTCAGAAGGTTCACAAGCTAAGTTAGGATAGATTAACTCTTCTTTTACGTAAGAATCAATAACAGACTCTTTAAAATCGCCAATTACAAATTCAAGCTTGCTGAGTTCACCATCATCTAACATCGTGCTTACTACTACATGAGGGATCGTTAAATCCTCCGGTAGGGGAACCGTACTAACGATAAAATCTATAGCATCTTCCTCATAATTTGGGAGGTTATGTAACTCGGTTGCACCTATAATGGTCAATTTATTACCGAATTTGGCCCTCATTTTATACAGCAATAATTGTGAACTTCCAAGACCGGTAGTACAAACAATCAGACACCGCTTTGGTTTTTTATTCAGCTTCGATCTCTCAAGTGCTGCACCAATATGTAGTGCAATGTATCCTATCTCATTTTCATTTATTTCGATATCAAAATCTTTTTCAATAACTTTCCCTGCTATAATTGCTGCATCAAATGCAATGGGGTAATTTACTATTATCGCTTCTAACATTGGATTCCGTATATTCATATTGTGTTTAAAGCGATGGATTGCAGGTTTTAAGTGAAGCGCAATTGCCGCAAACAATTCTTTGTCATGCTTAATACCTAGATTCAACTGTTCATCAACTTGATCTATTAAACGTTCTACCGTTTTTAAGATACGTTGATCAAAGTTACTAATTAATTCCGACTGCTTATGATTTAAAAGAAGCCTTGTACCTAATAAATGCATCGCCACATACAAAATTTCTACCTTTGGAAAAGTGGTATGCAACTTTTGCTCTATACATTTAATAATACTTTGGGCTACCTCATATTCTTTTTTGCTTTGTATATCATCTTCAATGTCTTTTAAGCTTTCCACATATTTCCCGCTTTTTATTCGTTTATAGGCTATGGCAATATGTACAACTAAATTATGTAACGAAATATCCGATAAGTTGAATTTAAACGACTTTAATTCTCTTAAAACCGATTCACGTATTAATTCCATTTTTTCTGCTGATAACAGCCATGGTTGATGACTAAATTCATCTTTCATTTGGGGAGAATGTTGAAACAATAGCTCGGAAATGGCAAACCTTATATTACTTTCTGTACCAATAAGTTTTAACCCATACTTAGGTCTTTGCGTTAACTGCAAATCATACTGCTGTAAGACAACCTTAACATCCTTTATATGGTTCTTTAGAGTCGATTTACTAACATATAGCTCATCCGCCAATTCTTCTACCTTTATATAATCTGGGTTTAGAAGAAACTTTTTAGCTAAGAAATGAATTCTATCTTCCGGTTCAACTGGGAAGCTCCTATCTAAATCTAAAACGTTATAAATAAACTGTTTAAACTTCTCTTCATCAATACGCGCACCTGCATTACTTAACTGTTGATTAATATCTTTAATATCATTTCGAATCGTTCGAGATGTTACATGAATTTTAAGTGCTAATTGATTGCCTGTAATGGGTTTACCTTCTAATAGCACTTTTAAGATATGTTGTTGTCGAGTATTCATCGTAGCACCTCCTCTAGTATCTTTCTATCATAAAACGCTTTCAACAATATTTGGGTACAATATGTTTCCTAGACTAGAGGAAATATATTGTACCTTAGTTAAAGAGTTAAAAAGGAGGCCTTCTAATGTAATTAAGATGATTCATCACTAAATATTGATCCTGTGTGAAGTTGCCAATTAGTTGGCATCCGCCATTAGAGTGGTAAATACCACTCCCCAACCCTACACATACTTCCGCAAAAAGCTAACCATCAACGAATAAACCTTTAAGGCATTTTCTGTTTTAGAGAAGCCATGGCCCTCGTCTTCGAGTACGAGATATTCGACGTCTTGGCCTCTTTTTTTCATAGCATCGACGATTACATCGGATTCTACCTTCACAACGCGTGGGTCATTGGCACCTTGAATGACTAGCATTGGCTTGGTCATCTGGTCAATATAAGTCATTGGCGAGTCTTCTATTAATTTCTCCCGGTCCTCGTTGACATCACCAATTAACTCTCTATCCGATTCCTTCCAATGTTCTGGGGCTGTCTCAATGGTTGTAAATAAATTACTTGGGCCAAAGATATCAACAAATGCCTTAAACCGATCTGCATGGCGACCGTGAAGAAGTAAGGTCATATATCCTCCATAGCTTCCACCAATACAGAACCACTTATCCGAACTAGATTTCCCTTGTTGGTCTAGCCAGTCCATACCGGCGATGATATCCAGGCGTGGGCCGCCTCCCCAGTCTTTATTTACTAATCTCATAAAGCTCTCTCCATAGCCAGTGCTACCACGGAAGTTCGGCGCAAACACGCTGAACCCTTGGGAGCATAAATATTGGAAGAGCGGTGTAAAGGTTTTTCTTACCGCATGCTGTGGTCCACCATGGGGCCATAGGATGGTATGCCCATTATCCAGCTCCGGATTTGGTGAAAAGTGTAGTGCTTCGATTTTTAATCCATCAAAGCTATTATAGGTAAGCACCTCAGGCTCTGTTAATGCCTCATTATCCACCCCTATGATACGGTGCTGGGTTATCTGCTCCCAGCCGCCTGTATCGGTATACTCGAATAAGTTTGCTGGGAAGATTGTTGACCTACCTAATGCATAGATGGCGCCACTTTTTCCAATCCTTATTTTATTGACCATATCAAATGGCTTATCTAGTAAAGTTGCTTCATTTGTAGCTAAGTCGAATCTATATAAACGGTCCTCTACACCACGCTCTGCGACAAAGTAGACACGATTTCGCTCCCGGTCAACGGTTAAATTCGATAATTCGTAGCCATCGAACGCTACTAGCTTCGTAAATGTCCTCGTGCTAATCTCAAAGCTAGCTAAATAGTAAAACTCACTTTCATAATTGGTTAAAAGTAACACCTGATCATCCGTTAGATATTTCACTTGACGAACTCGATGCGGCTTTTTCTGTGAAGGGGTAAGTGGGATAATCTCCTGACCCTTAGCGAGATAGCCAAATGAGCTTGTATTTCCTAGCTCTTTTGAGAACGCAAAGCTCGATTCATCCGGACTCACAGAATACAGATAACTTGGTCCTTTTTCACCCTTTATCAAAATCTCCTTGTCACCTGTCTCCAGATTTACTCGGCCTATATTTAAAAAGTTGGGATTGTCTACACTCGTTATGTAATAGAGATGTTGGCCATCTTCCGCCAAATCACCATAGTAAAACTTTTCTCCCTCAGCTTTTAGCACTGCGACCGGTTCTCCTCCACTGCTTTTGACTGCATAGATATGATAATTTTCATCTCCGTCTGTATCGTAACCAGTTAAGAAGTAGTTACCCCCGGGTGTATATTTTACAAAGGAATTCATTTGATTGGCAGTTGTTAACTGGTAAGGGTACCGCTCATCAAGTCTCATGGCCCATACATTGTAATAACCATTTAAATTAGAGGAGAAAAGAATTTCATCCTCTGTCGCATTCACATCAAAATCGACGATATTTATCGTTCTGAAAAAGCTCTCGATACTAGGCTTTGGAAATTGAAACATGTATATTCCCCCATTAATATGCCAGTTCACTCTAATGGCATTGTTTTTTTATTTGTCTAAATATTATATCAAAATTAATCCTATATCGATATGTATCTACTCGAACGTAATATCGATCTTCACGAGTTCTGAGCGTGTACCAATACGTATTGGCGGTCCCCAAAAACCAAAGCCTGATGTCACAATAGAATGCAGTTGCTCCTTCTGCAAGTAGCCATAATCATTTTCATAAATGGCATCCGTAATAAGGCTGCCTGGGAATACTTGCCCTCGGTGTGTATGGCCAGAGATCATGAGGTCAATCCCTTCCTGCTGTGCGATATCCAAATCATATGGTTGGTGATCAATTAGAATAGCTGGTAAGTTAGGGTCTACTCCATCCATTAATTGCTCTAAAGGTAGCCTGTTTGGGTCGATTTTGTCCTTTCGTCCAATTAACGTAAATTGCCCTTGAATTCCCTCTGTCTCATCATACAGGACTTGGATTCCACTGTTCTCTAATGCATCAATGATTTCCTGCATAGTCCCCTCATGCTTGTCATGATTCCCAAGTGATGCATAGACGCCATATGGTGCATGGAGCTCGGACAGTATTTGATCTATGTTATGATCCAGGAAGATTTGAAGGTCATCATCAATGATATCGCCCGGCAAGAGGATGATGTCTGCATTTAGGTTGTTCATTTCCTTTACAAAGCGCTCTGCATGGCCTTTACCTGACAATAGTCCAAAATGGGTATCTGCTGCCATGGCGATCGAAAGACTATCAAGAGAGGAATCGCCTTTATCAATCTTAATCTCATAGCTTTCTACGACCGGACTATAAGCGTTAAATATGCCATATCCCAAGAAGGATACCATTAATACGAGTATCACAACCCCTGCCCATCTCTGTGTTTTATGCCTTGGTAGTCGCGTACGACGCAAGAGAATAACAGTAATATGAGCAAGCGGCACTAATAGTAACAGCAAGTAGAAGCATGCCATCCAATATGCGCCAACTATTTGTAAAAAGGTGATTCCAGACATCATCCCAAAGAAAAACGAACTCGCTACTACTATTACGACTAGGCTATAAATGATTTTAAATCGTTTGCTTGATGATTCTGGTTTAAGAAAGCGATAGCCCCTCCAGCCAATGTAGTAAACGAGTCCTCCATATACTACGAGTGTGCTGATTAAGATTAGAATGAACATATGTATGATTAAACTCCTTTTCTTATTAGTTTGATTGCTCCATAGTAGAAAACGGTACGAAAATAATTTAATAGAGTGATAGGTCCCTTTTGTTAATACCCTATTTTTTCATAATTAAGCCTACCTACATGGGAAGTTTTCATATTTGTATGTATGGATTACTCTTGTATTATAGCTTAGGTGGTTGTTATGGTGTAATTGATATGACGTGTTTATTGAGAGTTTGATAGTGATGGGGGATGGATTTTCTCTTTTACATAAAGATTTGTTTCTACTAATAGGAATCCTTTTATCTAAAACTGTCGTCTAAAATAATGGAGAAAAGCAAAAGAGGAAGAGCGAACGACAACAAATTAATAAGCAAAATTCCTATAAAGAAATAATTTATCGACTTTATAAAATAGTATGAATACAGTTTGTTAACTATTTTCTAGGTTGATATAATGGTAATAATAATACAATTCGGTATGGGACTGGTAGATGTAGCATGGACAGGGTGGATGATGTGTTAACGTGGGATAATCCACCGAATAAGAGCCAGAAGGTATACTCACGAATAAATTTATTCATAAAACATTAAAGGGGAGTTTACTTTGAAAAAGTATCTATTGTCATTTGGTGCATTGATAGTCACTATCAGTTTAATCGCTATGATTATAATCAGTTTCGTCAATGATGATCAGAAGGGAAATGCGACACAACCTGACGAAGCGTTTTCTAAGAATGAAGCAATAGAAAAAGAGGAAGTAGTGTCCGAACAAACGCTTGAGACATCAACTATTGAAATATCTGAATATGCCTCCATGTCTGATTGGGTAAAGAATACGAAAGAGTCATTAAAAGAGATTCCTGAGGACACTACTAAGGAAAATCATTATCCCCATATGGGTTCTAGCGCGAGTATATATGCTAGATATTATTTAGACCAGACTAGTGACAGCAGAATTACTGGATTACTAGAAGAAATTAATGATGTAGGTCTTGAGATAACCGCTGAACCCGATATAACAAAACAAGAAGGATTAATAGATGAGCTGGTAGAATTGCTAGAGCAATTAAGCTGAAATACGTTTAGGTAATTACAGGTAACGAAGGAAAAAGAAGACGAAATAGCTGAGCGGGAGACTTTTGAGTTCTGGCCAGTGATCGTAATAAATGGACAAATCAATCAGCCGCCCTTTAGGGTTGAGGCAGTCAAAAGCTTCCAGCCGCAAAACCCCCCCCCCGCGTTATATGGGTGGTGTTTATCTATATGTTCGCTGGGGACAATATAATTTTTTCTTCCTCTAGTTCGTTTTCATTCTTTCCTTTCCATTGAACCAAAATAAAAACCTCATTTATGTCTTCAATACTAACAGGATTTCCACTTTTGTTTCGATACGATTCTTGGTTAGCAGCAAATTCACCTGTTGATTGTTCCGATATATCCAATTCTACTGATTTAGCTCTATCTTGATAATCAGCTAAAAATACCTCTTTATGAAGGCGTATTTCCTCATTATCATCAAAAATAACATATACTTCTACGTTGAAATAGTCTGCTTCAAAAACGTCCTGTTCCTTCATATACATTCTTCCAGCGTAGGTACGAAACAAAACAGGATTGGCTTGTATTTTATAATCAACTACTTTCCAATGCGTACTTTCACCGTGATAGACTTGAGTCGTATTTGGTAAACCATTATATATCAATTGCTCAGCCTTTTTTATTAAAGAGGCTAATTGAAACTTGTCATCGTAACTAGCATCCTCAGAATCAATCATACTCAACTTATTATACAATTTGTCTATATATCTTTTTGTGTTACGGATTCTTTTATATTGAGTTTCTGTTTTAGTAAATCTTCCATCTCAGTTTCTGTATCAATATTTTGAAATAAACCATATACTTCTTCTTTTACAGGAGATAATGAATCCTGTGCGTTTTCTATTTGATTGATGATGGCTAAGGATACAAAGAAAATAAGTAAAATCACCCGGAGTTTCGTAAGTTTTTCTAGGTTTGATGAAGTTTCTTGTTGTATTAAGGGTTTATTATGTTCCACAAGCAGGTTTTGGAATTTTTGTTCGTTTTCAGATGATAGTTCCCTTATTGGTATTATATAGGAACGTTCGTCTTGATCATATATAAAGTAATAAGAATCATTCTTTACTACTCGAATAAAACTACTCCACTTTTGGGAAAAAGTTTTTGTTGTAGAAGATAATGTAATGCCGTCATGGTTAATTTTTAAATGTTTTTCCCCGAGTTTAGCAGCATCTCTTTTTAAAAACAAATTATGCCTAGCATATAAAGTATATCTCTCTGCAAGAGGAAAAATTACAAAAGAGGCAAAGAATGTGTTAACTAGTGTCTGAAACAAGTTAGGACCATAAAAGATAATAAATGAAAAAACCGCAAAAATAATATTTGCCAATCGAATAGAAGTGATAACTTTACGAGAATAAATTCTTGCGTTCTTTTTATACGACCAAATATCTTTAGGTTCTAACTTAAAGTGAATTTCTATAGATATCCTCTCCATCACTTAGTAGCTCCTTTAAATTTAATCATATTTTTTATAACATGTATTATTATTCCTAATATGGGGAGACTTTCTAGACAACTAGTATGAAAGAAGCACCTATGCCAGATTACAACCCAGGGTTGTTTGTGCAGAAAGTTATGTATAAACCAATTTTAAACCAACAAAAAGAAAAAGAATACCCCCAAGCCATAAGCTCGGAAGTACCCCTTACTAATCCACTACCTTATTCCTCTAACGCCTCTACCACTTTCTCCGCTGTACTTCTGCTAGACTGCGGATTTTGTCCTGTCACTAGTTTGCCATCTCGGATCGAGTGATCAGTCCATTTTTCAGAAGCAACGAAATCGGCACCGTTCTCTCGTAATTTAGTCTCTAAAAGGAAAGGCATGTGAACATCTAGCTCCATTTCAACCTCTTCTTCATCAGTAAAGGCGGTAACCTTCTTGCCTTTCACGATTGGTGTACCGTCTTTGTATGTTGCATTGACCAATCCCGCAGGTCCGTGGCAAACAGCGGAGATGATTTTATCTTCTTCCGCAAACTCCTGCAATACATAAAGAAGTGTTTCGCTATCTGGAAAATCAAACATCGTACCATGTCCACCTGGTAGGAATATAGCGTCATATCCGTGTGCATAGTCTTTCGTTAGTTTTTCCGTATTTTTTAGTTCCGCTTCAGCATCTTTCCACTCTGGCTTCTCTTCAATACTGTTCGGGTCTAGTGCAACTTCACCACCACTGATGCTGGTCACTTGTACCTCGTAGCCTTTTTCTTTGAAAACGAGGTAAGGTACAGCGAATTCCTCTAGCCATAGACCTGTTTTGTGATCATCTGTAATAGTTGTATGATTTGTCACAACCATCAATACTTTTTTTGCCATGCTTTATTCCTCCTTATAATTCAAAATTAATATATACTCTTTCGTTAAAACTATCCGTTTCCTTTATGATCTTGATGGAAAGGCTGGTGAGTATTGGGTAGGAACGGTGTTTTTCTTCTTTAATGTAGCTGCTGCTTCTAGTGTCCAGTATGGATTACGTAACATTCCTCTACCTACCGCTACAAGATCTGCTTCCTCATTTCCAATCACTGCGTTGGCGAGTGCTGGTTCATCCAGTCTTCCAACCGCAATAACCGGGACATTTAGTTTTTCTTTTATTTCTCTTGCGAAAGGTACTTGGTAGGCAGCATGCGTTCCTGGTCTTCCATGAGCAGCAATTTGTCCTTCTCCACCAGCACTAACATGAAACATATCAACGCCAGCTTCCTGATAGACCTTCGAGAATGCGACACTTTCCTTCAATCCGTAGCCGTTATCCACATATTCAACCGCAGAGACACGCATAATTAATGGCATCTCACTAGGCATGACACTTTTCGCGGCCTGAATAACTTCCTTACCAAACTTGGTTAGATCTTGCCCATATTCATCAGTACGTTTATTGGTAAATGGGGACTGGAACTGGTGGATTAGGTAACCATGTGCCCCATGAATTTCGATCGCATCGACACCAGCTTTTACCGCGCGTTCTGTTGCTAATCGGAATTTCTCAACCATTTCTTTAATTTCTTCTGTTGTCAGTTCCCTCGGAGTTTTGGAATTTTCATCAAACGGAATTGGTGATGGCGCAACAGGAACCGCTGCATCCTCTGCTTTACGTCCCGCATGGGCAATTTGAATAGCAACTTTAGCACCATGTTGGTGACAGGCATCAACAATTCGTTTGATGGCTGGGATTTGTTCATCTGACCATAATCCGAGATCATAATCTGTAATACGGCCATCCGGCTCCACATCAGTCATTTCAATAATGATTACCCCTGCTCCTCCGATAGCACGGCTAACATAGTGAATATAATGCCAATCATTCGCAATTCCATCCTTTTTCGTAACGGAATATTGACACATAGGTGGCATGACGACACGGTTTTTTAATTCTAAGTTCTTTATTTGATAGGGGGTAAATAAATCCTTCATGAAAAGAATCTCTCCTTCTATGTTTAGTTAAACTGACCTTGCGTTAAAAACCTAAACGAGCGCTTAAGCATATACATTGGCTTTTTGCGCCGCTTATCCGGGCAAGCTTTTCCTCTTTAGTATTGATAAATTACCCGATAAAACACATAAAACTTACACCTAGCCAATCGAATCGCAAAAACCTTCACAACGTCCAAAGGCGTACAAATTTAGGAAAGTGCTCGCACTAGCGTTTTCCCATTCTTCAATCCTATCCGGCAATATCATGAATCGAGTATTTCTTGTCATGTCATTTTTCCCTCCATAACAAGTTTTGGATAATGGAGTGCACTCCATTGTGTTGGAAATTATAATACTCGCTTTTAAAGAATACAAATTATCTGTTTGGAGAGAGAAGTGTGTATACGTACCATTTTCGGAAACATGCCTTCTCTAATTCGCTGATATTCTAAAGAAACGAACTTCTGGTGAATGTTATCTATTGAGCCGTTCCATTCTTCAAATCGATTTTTTTAGAAATTCTCAGAAAAGAAGTCACAGTTTACTATAGTTGACCTGGAGAAATATTAGTTCTACCCTTGAAGTACGGATCCATTTTTCGACTATATACGCTTGCTAGACGCATAGTTGGTTATACAATGGTAATGCTAACAGGTAATACGGTGGAAATGAACCCGATGAAAAATTGGTTTTCCAATTGATTATATAGGAGGTTTTCATAGATGAGTAACGTTGCAATTATTACTGGTGCAGGTAGTGGATTAGGTCAATCAACAGCTGTACGATTGGCACAGGAAGGAATTAGTATTGCGGTAGTAGATGTTAATGAACAAGGTGGAAATGAAACAGTAGAATTAGTGAAAAAACATAACGTAGATGCTATTTTCATAAAAGCGGATGTATCCAAAAAAGAAGACGTAAAACATTATGTCGATCAAACACTAGAACACTTCGGTAAAATTGATTATTTCTTTAACAATGCCGGAATATCAGGTAGCGGAAAATATTTCTTAGATACCTCTATCGAAGAAATTGATAAAATCGTTGGCATTAACTTAATGGGTGCCTTATACGGTGTACATTATGTAGCGAAGGCAATGTTAGAAAATGGGGGAGGCTCCATTGTGAACACCGCTTCTAGTGCAGGTGTTATTGGACAAGACTCTGTTGTTACCTATTCCGCTACAAAACACGGAATTGTTGGGCTAACGAAGAGTATGGTAGCAGAATATGCAAAAGATGGCTTGCGTGTAAATGCTATTGCTCCAGGACCTACTGAAACACCAATGGTAAAAGAGTTCTACGAAGCAAATCCGAAAATGAAGGAAAATGCTACAGGTGGAATTCCACAGAAACGTCTAGGAACGCCAGAAGAAGTGGCTGAGCTTGTTACCTTTTTACTTACTTCTAAAGCAGAATATATTAATGGTGAAGTAATCCGTATCGATGGTGGATTTACGAATACGAAATAAGCCTTACATGATTAACTCAAAAGGGCTGTGGCACTGGGCTTTAATGCCCCTCTGCCACAGCCCTTTTCTATCTAATACCCCAATGCTTGAGAACGTGTGACTGCCCATCACACAAGCGCTCCCATCTACTAGTGTTTTTCTACGAACTTCTGGATATCCTCATTTAAATAAACCCAGCCTTTCCAACCAATATGAATCGTGTCACGCATGAAATACGGATCATATTCATGGTCGGAATAATCGGCATAAGAAAAGCCGCTATCACGAATCTGTTTCTTTATCCGCTTGTAATAGTCTTGCCGTCCCTTTTCCGGGAATCCTGTGTAGTCATAATATGCTCCGTTTACAGGGATAATGACAAATAGCGGTTCAGCACCTGCTTCCTTCAGAATATCCAACATCAGTTGGAAATCATCGTACTCCAGTGATTCGGCATAGGAATGGGTTTTATTCTTTCCTTCCATTCCCTTGATATACTCCTTCTTACGCTTATACACGCTGTCTTCAATGTAAAATTGGGAATGCTGTGTCCGCTTCTCGCCATAAGCATCCGCTTGTGCCCGCAGCTCCTCCCATGTCTTCCCCTTCACTTCATCTGACTGATGTCGATTCGTTGGTTTATCCTTCATAATGGTGAAATATAGATCCTTTTTCTTCAGTATGGATATATATGCCTCTGCAGGAACGGACAAGATATTAAACATAACCTTATTGTCATTCAAATACGCACCATAAAGCTGATAAAGTATGGTGTCGTTCTTAACTGCCTCATACGTCATCAGGCGTTGCATCAGTTTTCGCTTCACCTCTTCGTCCACTTCCTCATTGTATGGAAGCTGGTACGCTTGCAGTGAGGAGTAGTTTGGTGCAAAATGCTGCTCATCTGTACCATGCTTTACAAACCATTGTGGCGATACAATAATGACCATCTTCTTGTTCTTCAATTGATCGGCATGTGTTGCAAAGTTTAAATCATGAATAATCGAGGTCATTCCGCCTTTTCCTATTAAATAAGGTGTAAAGGCAGCATCATTCGTCTCAAAATAATTCGATGGATGGAATGGATCCCAGCGCGACAATTCAGAGGAACCATAGATTGGAACATACTCTGAATTACGGAGCATTTCACTTTGCAAATAGGTTCCCTGGAACATATTCGGCTCCAAGCTGATAGCCGATTCCGCCAAACGGTCTGCTGGAACTAACTTAGCCAGCCATGATACAGGTACGAAGACGACCCCGGCAAACAGGACCAATGCCAGAATGATCGGTCCAAACAGATACTTCTTCTTCATTATCTCAGCTCATTCAGACGATCAACGATAGCATTTGGTGTATTCCATGTCTCTCGGTCGAACTCTGTAATTGGTACATTAATAGCAAGCTGCTCCTCAAATTGAACAAGTAATTCCACGGTCGCGAATGAATCAATCAATCCTGCTTCAAATATATCCAAATCATGCTCTTCTTTCACCACATCATCTTCACAAACTTCTGCAATAACTTCTAATACTTTCTCTTTAAAATCCATATTTATATTCCCCTTTTATTGAAATGGTCTGCCGGAAAACAGATAGAAACCGAAACACACGACATGGAAAGTGATGACGATAGACACCACTGTCATGGCCCTTCCTGTTGGCCAGCGTTTATGTTTTTTGTTCCAGGACTCGAAGAAATTAAATCCGGCCATCATCAAGGCATGATATGCTCCATACATAATGTACTGAATCGCTAATCCATGCCATACCCCCATCAACAGGAACAGCAGGATATAACCTAAATTCGATACGAGCATTTTATTCTGTATCCATTTTTTCTTCTTCATCAAGAGGACGAAGCGCATGAATACATAATCACGGAACCAGAACGATAGTGACATATGCCACCTGTTCCAGAAATCCTTAATGTTGCGGCTGATGAATGGCATATTAAAGTTCTCCGGTGACCGGATTCCCATGATATAACTAACTCCGACCGCAAACGCCGTATAGCCGGCAAAGTCGAAGAATAGGTACAAGCTATAGCTGTACATGTACAATAAATGATTCGTAAACTGGCTAGTCGCTATACTATCTAGATTCATAATGAAGTACGTATTGATGCTATAGCCAATGATAAATTTATACAAAAAGCCAAGGAAGATTTTATTGATCCCTTTATAAAGCAGCTCCTTGTACTCTTCCGGTGTCCAGCGCTTTTCTTCATCCTTTTGGAAGCGCCGGAAGCGATCAATCGGACCTGATGAAATCGTTGGATAAAACAGCATAAAATTAACAAGCTGAAAAACCGAGAGCTGCTCCTTAATCAATCCATCCCTTGTTTCAATAATGATTTGGACCGCTCGGAATGTCAGATAAGAGATACCGAGAAAGCTTGCCCAGTTGTCCACTGCCAATATCGGCAACAGCTTGGATAAAATCAAAGGTAGAATCGACAAAAAGCTAATGATATAGAATACGAGACTGCTATTCTTTGTCTGCCGATATGAAATATAGCCCTTGACCAGAACAACCTGAAGGATAGTGAAGACTACTAACGAGAAGAAGCCTTCATCCCCTCCGGAAAATATAATCGCCAATACAACAATGGTGACGAACACATTGTAATAACGAAGGCGCTTGCCCATTATGCCGAGAATCATCGTTGGCAGTAGCAAGATACCTAGAATGATAAAGAAAAGGAAAGAGCTATATGGAATCATGCGAATACCTCTTCTTCATTTTCTTACGGTCTACTTTCCCATTTATCGTCATTGGAATAGCAGTATGATACGTGAACTTACGCGGGATCATATAGGCCGGTAAGCGTAAAGCAAGATCCTTTCGAATAGCAGCTGTCAGCTGGTATTCCTTCTCAAAGCTATGCTCCGCTGGTACCACTGCCGCAATCAAGTATTCAATTTCTTCGTTTGGTACATACGGGATAATAATGGCTGCCTTAATATATTCAGACTGATTAAGGTGGAACTCAATCTCCTCTAGCTCCATCCGGTAACCATGCAGCTTGATTTGATAATCCAGTCTGCCTTGGCAATACACCAGCCCGTCCTGTATATAGCCGGCATCTCCAGTACGATAGGCGTTCATTCCGTTTATCACGCCGAATGCCTTTTCTGTTAGTAAAGGTTCATCGAGATAGCCTTTTGAAACACTTGGCCCGATAAGGATAAGCTCCCCTTTTTCACCTTCAGGTAGCGGATTACCCGATTCATCCACAACGAGGATACGCATATCCGATTTTGGATAGCCTACCGGCAGAGCCTTCTCTTGCGCAAGCAACGCTTCCGTAATTTCAATAGATGTCACCGCAACGGTTGCTTCTGTTGGCCCATACGTATTAAAAATCCTCGCCCCAGGAAAACGTTCCTTCAGCTCTTTAGCCACCGCTAGCGGTAGCACTTCCCCACAGAAAAGGAATACCTCAAGCTCCGGCAGCATCGTTTGATGAAAGTCCGGATTTGGAAAACACATCTGCACGAAGGATGGTGTCGACGTCCATATTTGCAATCCCGAACGACTCAAGTTCTCAAACATTAGCTTTGGCTTATTCATGACTTCTTTCTCCAAGGCATGAATTGCACCCCCACTCTGAAGCGCCGGATAAAGGTCCATCACAGACAAATCGAATGAAAAAGGCGCCTGATTCAAGAACACCTTTCCTTGACCTAACGGAAAGTCACCGACCATCCAATCGGTAAAAGATTGCAGGTTGGATGAGGTTATTTGAACACCTTTTGGATTTCCCGTACTGCCGGATGTATAAATGATATAAAAGACCTCATCAGGCTTCACCCAGTAGTCATCACCAATCAGCTCTTCTTGCTCCAGCTGTAGTGTCTGTACATCTAAAACTGTGACATCCTCAAAATCTAGCATACTACCAGTTGTATTCAGAACCAGTCCCGCACCAGATTTTTCTACGATTAGACGCACTCGTTCGATTGGAATAGATGTATCTACCGGTATGTAAGGGTGTCCAGCCTGTACACATCCAAGGAACGATACCGGCATATCAATGTCCATATGACCATAGACAACAATTGGTGTCTGTCTTTTGAGCTGCTTAGCGTGTATGAAGCTTGCTAGTCGCCTCGATCTGTCCCAAAGCAATTCATAGGTCAATACCTGGTCTCCTGTTCGAAATGCTATCTGTTCTGGGTTTCTTTCCGCATGCTGTGCAATACTAGTTAAAAGTTTCATTATATTATCTTCTCCATTTAGAAATCATTGTAAATATAGTTACCTGTATTGGCTGTATGGAAGCCGTACATCAAGAACAAGG
This sequence comes from Ornithinibacillus massiliensis, assembly GCF_018310345.1. Lineage (GTDB taxonomy): Bacteria > Bacillota > Bacilli > Bacillales > Amphibacillaceae > Ornithinibacillus > Ornithinibacillus massiliensis. The sequence goes on along the minus strand of NZ_JAGXBY010000001.1, from coordinate 217,944 downwards.
TAATAAGGATTCCAAGATAAAAACAAGTATGTAAAACAAAACGAACGCCATGGCGCGTATATAATTGTTTGAGCCTATTCATTTTCTCTCTTCCTTTATTCAAATTTATAGCCGGTCCCTATAACCGTTCGGATATGATGAGATTCGCCGCCTAATTTAGCTCTTAGTTTTTTAATATGTGTATCCACCACTCGAATATCACCATCGAAGTCCAAGCCCCATACGTGATTCAAAATGGTTTCGCGTGAAAGGACTTGATTCTTATGCTGAAGCAGGAACACCAACAATTCATATTCCTTTGGTGTCAATTCGACTTGTTGGCCCGCAATCTGAAGCTGATGGGCCTTCGTGTTAACCATTGCCTCACCGAAGCTCATCATATGTCCTGTCGGCAGGTAATGCTCGGTAACCCGTTTCATTAAAGAATTAGCACGCGCTACTAACACTCTTGGACTAAAGGGCTTTGTAACATACTCATCGGCTCCGAGTTCAAAGCCACGAACTTTATCATCATCACTGGATTTTGCTGTTAACAGAATAATTGGTACACCCGAATTCATACGAACCTGCTTGGTAACAGCAAATCCATCCATTTGTGGCATCATAATATCAAGAATGACTAAATCCGGATAAATGGCATTAAACCAGTCAATAGCACTACTGCCATTATCCGTCTCATACACTTCCCAACCATCCATTTTGAAATAATCAGCTACCACTTCTCGGATTCTCACTTCATCCTCGACAAGCAACACTTTCTTCCCCATCGTGAATCTTCCTTCCAATCTAGCAATATAGTAACAAGGCGATATGTCTTTTATGTGTCCTCATAAGTAATTAGTCCTATTAATGAAAACGAACATAGAAACGCACACCGTCAGGCATGTTTTCCACCCCATATTGAAATTCATGCAAATCTAGAATTTGCCGAACAATGGCCAGCCCTAATCCTGTACCACCCGTCATCCGGCTACGAGAGGATTCGGTCCGATAGAAGCGTCTCCAGATTTTATCCAGCTGTTCTTCTGGGATTTGCGTGCCTTTGTTTTCAATTTTGAACACCGTGTCACCATTTTCCGCATCCAATTCGATTCGAATGACAATGACAGAATCAGGCTCACTGTGCCGAACCGCATTCATGAGAAGATTTTGCATGACTCGCTCCAGCCACTCATAATCCGCCAAAATATGCTGTTCATTCTTCGGCATGATTTCAATCGCGACCTTTTTCTCTTTCGCAATACAGAATAGTTTATCGGCTAAATCCTCAATCATTTCACTGAGTAGAAAAGATGTTTTTCTTAGCTTAATTACACCATTTTCCAACTTAGCTAAATCCAGCATATCCTGAATCAACACTTCCATCTTTGCGGACTCTTCTATAATCACTTCTACATAGTGGTCCTGCTTATCCGGACTAACATCATCCTGTAGTCCTTCAGCAAAGCTTTTGACAATGCTAAGCGGGGTCTTCAGTTCATGTGATGCATGCTCAAAAAACTCACGCTGTTCCTTTTCCATCTGCACACGTTTTTTCATATCCTGCTTCAGCTTGTCATTGGCTTGTTTCAAATCATTTAGTGCCACATCCAGATTTTTCGCCATCACAAGCATATTGTTTGAAAGGCTTCCTAGCTCATCCTTCTGCTTAATCGGGTTCACCTTCGAGAAGTCTAGATGCACCATTTTTTCTGCCATTTCATTCAGCTTAATTAGCGGTCGACTAACAAGACGGGAGAAGAATAACGACAGCAAAAGGATCAGAATGAAGCCGGCTATCCCGATATAGACATAAAATAGCTGAAGTGCTTCATTGGTTTCTTTGATTTCTTGAAGCGATGTGACAGAGAACATGAATTGCATTTCGCCATCCTTCTTAAAGGGCTCAATTAGTACTAAATTATGTTTTCCACTCCATGGCTCTACCCAATCTAGCTGCAGACTTTCCCCTTTGGAAAGCTTCTTTAACTGCTCGTCCTTTAGTGGGAACCATTCGAGTAGCGCATCATAGAGAATCCCTAATCCTCTTTCAATCATCCCAGCCTTAGGCAGCGAAATGCTTTTTACTTTTCCTTCGACTATCACATCGTTCTCGAACGGACTTTCCCCCACACTTGCCCCATTCTTCGTAATAACAGTTGGATAAATAACTAACGGAACCTCCGCATCTGCTTCCCCGTGCACCATCAATGTATCTCCCTCTGTAATACGTAATTCTCGAATCTGTTTCCCGTAATTGGTGACGAGTAAGGAAAGCGATACCTCTACAACGTAGCCATCTCTCGTTTCCAGCATGATGTTAAACGGATCCTGTACCAACTGGTAACCTTCCGCATCCACAATCGTCAATGGACTTTTGGTCTCCTTCATATAAGACAGCGTATGTTTTGTCAGTTCCTCCTCGCTCCAAGAATTTTTCTCATACGCTGCTGCTAATTGATGTATGTGTTCCCTTGCTTCTTTTGTTTTATGGTGCTGATAGAAACGATCAAAGAATAATAGCTGAAATATCAAAATCATGGCGTAAAATATCAAAAAGAATAAAGCTGTTACAGCGAATAATTTAACGGTGATACCGCGTTTTCTCATGTTATACTCCTCTATTTCATACGTCAGTTTAATAATAATGTAAGCTATTGATATGTATTTTGTGTGTCCACATACACCTTCATATCGTAACCATTTTTTTCAAATTTTGGAACCTTTTTTTACTTAGGCTAGATTACTAGGAGAGGAGAGTAGTAGAGGATAAATATTACTTTCAGGGCAGGAACCGTAATGGTAAAGGGATTCATATTAATCGCGGGTTTACGAATACGAAGTAGGGTTTAGAAGATAAGAAAAAGGCTGTGATAGTGGGGTATGATACTCCCTCTGCCACAGCCTAGTACACCCTCTATTCACTTCCCCATCGACAAATAAAAATCCCTTGTCTCCTTGTTCAGCTTTTCTACGGCATATCTCAATGTAACTCTAGGCATAGTAGGTGCGTATTCGTTCAGTAAACGTTTTAGCATTGTTTCATCCTGCTTACCAGCTTCTCGAATCCAACTGCCTACAGCCTTTTGGATAAGCTCTTCAGGGTCATGGATCAGTATTTCTGCGATACGAAAGGTATGATTAATTTCTCCCTTTTTAATAAATGCATGTGTACTAACAATTGCAGTTCTGCGCTCCCACATATTGCTTGAACGGGCTAGCGTATAGAGAATGTCCTTTGGTTTATCCAATAAAAACGTACCAATTACAGAAGGTGCCGATCGGTCTACAAAATCCCAATTGTTAATGCGGTCATGCCTGCGTAGATACAGGTCAAACAGGGACTTTCTTTCCTCCTCAGAAATTTTCCTTTTCTTCGCTTGATAATCCATGATACTAACCGCCCCCATCCTTACTTCATAATAAGGGCTTTCTAGTACCTTCTCAATCTCAGATAAGGACATATCCATGAACTGTTTCGCAATCTGAAAAACGGTACGCATCTGAAGTCCCAGACATAACGTATCTGGGTCAGAGCTTTTAAAGAAACGTTTCATTTTCTCAACATCCTGCTCATTCCGATGCTTTTCCAATTCCTTGATAAAGTCTTGTGCCTTATTGTCATACAATAGTTGTCACTCCTTTCTTTCATGTAATAGTTTTCTTTAAATTATTGAATTTTTTTTATCTTCTAGTCTATTATAAAGCAATTCATACCTTTTAATATAATATAATCAGCCCGATTAAAGTTCCCCATCCCGAGCCAAAGAAATAGCTTTGAGCAAATTTGAACAATAGCTGTTACAATAGGCTAGGACAACCTTCATTTATATGTAGTTTAGGTATAAAGCGCCTGACTACATCTAATTTATTCAAAACGCACATTATTGGAATGCTGCTTAATCCTCTCCCAATTTAGGATTTGAATATGATCACCATCTCTATGAATACTTCCCTCCTCACTCCATTGTTTTAAGATTCGATTAAGATGTCTCTTCGTAGTACCAATTAATGAAGCTACCTCATCTAGTTTACTTGACGTTATATAGTCACTATTGGATTCGGGAGACGCAATCGTACAATAATATGCTGCTAATCTAACTGACACAGGTGATAACGCATTTACTCTTGAGGAAGTCGTACAAGTCTTCAATTTATATGCCAACTCTTTTAACAGTATTTGTGTAAATGCCATATCATGCTTTAAATATTTCTCATAGACGGCTAGAGGTACATAGATAAATTCACATCTCTCAGCAGCAATACAATTCGATTGAATGGCACATTGCTCCAAGATTTCGATATCCCCTAATATGCCAGACCTTTTACTATATCGTAATAACAATTCTTTACCTGTTATCTCAAGACTAGATACATAGTATTTCCCTTCGATTAAAAAGTACAACCCATCAATTTCATCACCTGTTCTTAAAATATAATCATTCGTTTGATAGGTACGATTTTGGATTTGAGTTAATAATTCGTTCGGAAATTCATAAGCGTAGAGTTGTTTGAATTTTTTTACATCCACAGTTGAGGACACCTGTCCTTTCGGCAATATACTACTACTAATTATACTCGTTTATGGAGGCGATTTAAAAATGGAATTTGTATTCGATATTGACGGAACAATTTGCTTTGATGGAAAGACAATAGACTCATCTATTATAGAAGCTTTGGATGAACTAACGAAGTGTGGACACGATATTATTTTTGCTTCTGCTAGACCTATCCGTGATTTAGTACCTGTTCTCCCAACCCAACTTCAAAAGGGAAAATTAGTTGGTGGGAATGGTTGTTATATCTCAGAGAATGGAAAGATTACAACCAATTACTTTCATCCAGATGTAATAGAGCCATTACATAACCTTATTCAAACCTATCAATTAACGTATTTAGCAGATGGAGAATGGGATTATTCCTATACTGGTAGTCAGGACCACCCTATCTATCATAATATTAACCAATCATCTGCAAGGAATCGATTATTCACAGATTTAGAGAAGATTTGTAAACTCGTTTTATTTAACCCTACCAAAACGGTACTGGAAGAGATAGCCCAATTACCTGTTAGTGTTACTGCTTATAAAAAAGAAAACGCTATTGATATAAGCCCCCTGGGTGTTAATAAAGTTCATGGACTTAATAGATTACATGTTACAGACTTCATCGCCTTTGGGAACGACAGCAATGATCAATGCCTGTTTGAAAACGCTAAATACAGTGTATGTGTTGGTGATCATCATGTACAAGAGTATGCTTCCATGACAATCACAAAGGAACAAGTTGCAGACACTATTATTAAATTAGGGAAAGATTTCTGAAGTATAAAAAAGAAACCTCAAAAGCGTTGATTTAGTAGCGCTTTAAGGTTTCATTTGATTCTAACTAGTTAGGATATGGGTTCATCGTAAAGTATCTAATGCTTAGCTATTTTAAGTTTTTGCATCTCAATTTACCGGTACCATCTCTCCACGACTGAAGTCATAAACAGAACCATCCTTAGCATCTACACGTAATAAACTTGTTGAAGAATTGCTTTCATCTACATGTGTATCAATGTAAATCCCATAATAACTTTCTTCTCCCCATTCTATTAAATTAGGGTCTAAATCAAATGTGGTTGTTGACGGCCAGTCATTAAGATTTTTAATAATGGTTAATGCTTCGTCACCCGTTAGATTTACTTTGGTAGACTGTTCTTTTTGTTCCTGTGCTTTTTTAGCAGCAGCCTGCTCCGCTTTTTCCTTTTCTGCCTTCTCCTTAGCAAGAACAGCCGCTTCAATATCATGCTGCAATTCTTCCATTTCCTTTTTCACAGGTTGAAAGAGTGGATGACTTAAATCCTTGTTTAATATATCTTCTATTAGTTTATTGGCACCTTCATATTCCTCTTCTTCAAATTGGTACATCGCTGATTCATACTCTTCCATTATTTCAGCTAGTGTTGTCTGTAAATCTTCTATAGAGGAGACTAATTCCTCTGCCTTTTTAATTAATGCATCTGACCCTTCTGTTTCTTTCGTAACCTTCTCAGCTTTTTCTGCAGCAGCTTCTAGTTCCGCTTCTTCATAAGCTTCGAGGGCTTCCTGATAATATCTTGTTTGTGCTAATAAAGCAGTTGCTTTTACATCTTCCTTCTTTTCTTCTAGCGCTAGTTCAAATGCACTTTCAGCCTTCTGATACTCTGCGCTTCCAATGTGATCGAGGCCTTTTTGAATTGCATTATTGTAAGCTTCCTCATTACACCCCATTAACATAACTACTAAAAACAAACTACTAAATAGAACTTTCTTCACGCTTACTCTTCTCCTTCTGAATTCCTTTTATGCTAGGACTACTATACCATGAACAGCTCAATATGTGATACATTAGTCCCGAACTATAGCGTGCTTAGCAAAAAACACTATACTTAGTAAGGCATATTATTCTAGTAGGCGGTCACAAAACAGTTCTTTCGTAGGACAACCTGGAACGATGTGCTATAATTCAATATTAATTTAACTTGTTTGTAACGGGTAGAAGTGGGGGAGAAATAGCATGAGGAAGATAATGTTTAGTAGTTTTGTATTTTTATATATTTTATCTGGTTGTAATAACAATGCTTATCAAAATGCGATTCAAAAGGGGTTGGATTATATCGCCAGTGAAGATTATAAAAAGGCAGAAGCTGCATTTGAGCTAGCTTTAGAGGGAGAAAAGGATGCCTCTGGAGCAACAGCACTATTAACACAATTAAGAAATTACCTGGAAGCTTTAGACGCCTTAGAACTAGCTGACCTCGAACTAGCAACAGAAAAGGCAGAAGAAGTTAGTAGACTAACAGATGGTTCAAGTGCATTAATCCATAAGGCAGAAGAGCTTTTGCTATCGATAGAAGATCTACTAACAAAACAGTCTGCCCTAACGGAGAATTATGATTTGGCAATGCAGTATTTTGAAGAGGGGAAATATCCTGAGGCGCAAGAAACAATTGATACAGTATTGAATTCAGATTTAGATCATTTGCTCTTCCACCCTTTAAAAAACGATGCTGATATGTTACAACATAATATCGAAATAGCTTTACTCGAGAAGGAAAAAATTGAGGTTGAGTTAGAAGCGGAAATAGCAGTAGAAGATGAACAAGTAGAGATAGAACCAACCAATAAAGAACTGGTTGAAGGAAAAGAAGAAGAGAAAGAAAAGGTTGAGACCGAGAAGCTAGAAGAGACAGCGACAAGAAGCGCCAATAAAGGACTGGTCAATTTAACGCCTGAAGATGCATTCCAGGCGATTAAAAATGATAGAGACTGGCCTCCATCTACTATATTTGAGTTAGAGCCAGATGTTCTGGCTTTCGATGGTAAACCTTATTATGGCATTTATGTGGAAAGCCCTACAGCCCCAGGGAGGACCGACTTATACTTAATAGATCCAACTGATGGAAGTGTTTATAATTACGATCAAGGTGATCTGCAAAGGCCGTATATCAAGGTGAAATAATTTAAGAATCGATAAAGCTTCTTAAGGTAATATTACTATTGAAAGTGAAGTTGTAAGGTGAAAGGAATTAAATAGAATGAAGAAATTATTGATTACTAGTTTATTTATCATCGTTATCTTAACAGGATGTAGTGATGAGGGTTATCATAATGCGATTCAAAAAGGCTTGGATTACATAGCAATTGAAGAATATCAAAAAGCGGAGGGCGCTTTTGAACTAGCACTAGAAGAGAAAAAGCAAGATGCAAAAGCTACGGCGTTATTAAGCCAAACAAGTAATTACCTAGAGGCTTTAACCGCTCATGAGTTGGACGACATTGAGCTTGCTGAGGGAAAAGCACAGGATGTCATCAAAGAGACTGAAGGATCAGAAGCACTAATCAAAAAAGCGGAAGAAATATTATCTGCAGCACAAGCTACCACAACAGCAGATGCTGTCACTAATCATTCAGAAACAATGAATGAGGATATGAACATTGATTTAACAATAGATGAAGCAGTAGAAGAAATTGAAAGATTGTGGGAGGAATGGGAGCAGCTAGGACCATACACTGAAATTGAATATGTAGGAACAGAAGCTAAGGATGGAGTTGATTATCATTATTTTTATGTAGGAGATTATGATGATGACCTTCCACCCTATTACTACGGCGTTAATTCAAGTAATGGTAAAATCTACGACTATACGGAAGGGTATGCGAATTCCCCGTTGAATTAATCATATAAGAATTCCAATGTATAAAAATAAAGTGGGCAATTGATTGCCCACTTCTATATGAGGATAAAACTATAGTGGAAGAGCTTGACTTTCGTTACTCCTCTCAGAGTACTATTTAGAAAACCATTTCTTCTATGTATGGTTTTATCGTTTTTTTATCGCTGGCGTATCTATATAGTGAGCAGTTGTTGTTTTGGTTCGATAGACCATAACAATAACTCCAATGACAAGCGCTAAAATAGATACTAATTGTGCAGTACGTAAATCACCAATGATACATAAGCTATCTGAATACTAGGCTAGATGCTATACATCAGCAAATTTCCAGAAAGATATTTTTCTTTTCCTTGTAAAGAAGATTGCAGTAATAATTCCTCCAATAATTGCCCCATGAATGGCAATACCACCCTCCCAAATGGCAAATACCTTCCAAAACGGACCACTAGCATACCGATCAAATTCAAAAAGCACATAATATATTCGAGCAAAAATGGTGGCTATTGGAACAGCATAAACAAGAAAATCTATAATGATATCCTTGTCTAGTCCAACCCTTTTTGCTTCTCTTGTAGCTAAATAAGCCGCTAATAAGGTTCCAACAGCAATAATGATGTTATACCAGTACATCGTCAATGGTCCCACTTCTAAAAATACTCTATCAATTGGAGCTCCCGTCCCAATTATCAATAGTCTACCCTCCACTAGTGACTCTTCATTTCAATGACTCTATTCTTTATCTGAACATCTAACTCCCTAGCATATAGTTGAAAGATTTGCTGCCGTATAGCAGGTTATAATGGTCCATTTCCTATTATTTCATACGCCATGAAAGGCAATACATAAAGGAGAAGCACTTTTCTTGTTGAACATATACAATAGGGGTAGGTTAATTAAATTAGCAAAATTATAGAATCACTTGGATACATCATAGAACCGCACACGCTCCTGATGTATGGTATTGTTTTCGAATGGAAATATTAAGAAATTTGTAAGGTTTATATACAGATGATTGAAAGATTTAATGGTTAATCTAAATGTATAGGTTACAGGAGGTACGTCATATTGTGGACACTAAAATATTGGTAGTAGATGATGACAGGGAGATAGCAAATGCGCTAGATAAGTTGTTAACGCTGGAAGGATATGAGGTTGTTCAAGCATTTAATGGTTTAGAAGCATTAGATGCTTTGGTACAGAATGATATTCAATTAATTCTTTTAGACGTTATGATGCCGAAACTAGACGGCCTTTCAACCACCTTAAAGATCAGAGAGCAAAAGAATATACCAATTATCATTTTATCTGCAAAGTCTGAAGACAGTGATAAAATATTAGGATTATCTATGGGAGCAGATGATTATGTAACGAAACCATTTAATCCAGATGAATTAATTGCTAGGGTGAAAAGTCTTTTGAGAAGGTATATCACGCTAGGGGATGTTGGCAATATTACAAATAATGCTCAGATTACAGTCGGAGGGTTGAAACTGAATAAAGAATCCAAACAATTGTTAGTAGATGGTGTTCCTACTCGATTAACTCCTACTGAGTATAAGATATTAGATTTCTTACTAACCAATGCGGGGATTGTTTTTTCAGCTGAACATATCTATGAAAAAGTGTGGGGAGAGCCTGCTTATGGGGTTGAAAATACTGTAATGGTCCACATAAGGCGTATTCGTGAAAAAATAGAAATAAATCCAAAAGAACCTAAATATTTAAAGGTGGTGTGGGGTATTGGGTACAAAATTGAAAAATTTTAGTAGAAATACATTTACAAAATTTATAGCATTTTTGATAGTAGCTATTATGATTTCCATGGCTGTTATTCAATTAATGCAAGTAGATTGGGAAGGATATAATATAGAACCACTATTGGTGGAGACATACGAAGAAAGCAACACATTTGCGAATGAGCTAGAACGAACTTTTCGTAGGATATATTCGAACTTTAATAATAATGAAGAGACGTTAATAGAGAATGAAAATCTAATCTATTATATAAACGATGGTAAGAAAACAATAACTAATCGAGAGGAGTTTAATAGAGAGGATTTTATACATTATAGTAATTATTTCTATGAATATAATCAGGGAAATTTTGAATCTGACAGTAGTAGTATTAATAAAAGATTCACATTATGGTTTGGCCAGGACACAACCATGTACATTGCCTTTAACGATGGTTATATGAAAGAAAAGCAGGAAGATTGGAATGATGCAAACCATATACTACGTGATCAAGCGATAGAGTTTTCCATTTATATGGTAATCGCAATAATTCTTATTATCTTTTTAATCAATGTTACAGGAAAGAAGCCAAAAAAAGAAGAATTACAAACAACCTGGATAGATCAGTTATATAGTGAAATTTTATTAGCATTATTTATTCTGCCAATTATAGCTATGTTTATTTATGTTCTAGATAACTATTACTATTATACTCATATACTTCGGACACCTTCGATTCAGGGGTCTGGCTTGTATCTTGTTGGAATAGTAACCACAATATGTGCTTTATTATCTGGAGTAGGATTATTAGCATTAGTGAGAAAGATTAAAAAGCGGAATTTTATAAAGGGTTTTATATTATATGTCATTTGTTGGAATACAAAGGATTTTGTTAAGAGTTTATTTGATGGCAGAAGATATGCAAAGTATCCACTAACTAAGAATCTGCATAAAAGGCAATTAGCCTTCATCATAGGTAGCGGAATTTTAATATTATTAACCATCATGTTCATTCATACTCCCTTAGTAATATTTCCACCATTGCTTGAGCTTGTACTGATATATTGGTATGTGAAATATAATAATAAGACATATGATGAGATCAACAAAGGCATTAATGAGAGTTTAGAGGAACAGATGAAATCAGAAAGGATGAAGATAGAATTAATAACCAATGTATCCCATGATTTGAAGACTCCTTTAACCTCGATCATAAGCTATGTAGATTTATTGTCCAAGGAAACAGATCTTTCAGATACTGCAAAAGATTACGTTAAAATCCTTGCGAAAAAATCAGATAGATTGAAGAATATTGTTTCTGATTTATTTGATTTAGCAAAGAGTAATAGTGGTGATATTAATTTAAATTTAGAAACGATTGATATGAGAATGTTAATTGAACAAACGTTACTAGATATGGAGGATAGTATTGAAGATTTGGGTCAAATAAAGATGAAGTCTCCAGATACTCCTATAGAAATAGTGTCCGACGGGAATAAACTCTATAGAGTAATTCAAAACGTGCTTGATAATGCATTTAAATATTCATTAAAAGGAACGAGAATATTTATAGAAATTGAAGAAAAGAACGGTATGGGAATAGCGACAATAAAAAACACTTCTTCGTATGAAATAGATTTTACAGCAGACGAGATACTTCAGAGATTTAACAGAGGAGATAAAGCAAGAACGGAAGATGGAAGTGGTCTAGGGTTATCCATTGCAGAAAGCTTTACACATGTGAGTGGCGGTATATTTAAAGTAGATATAGATGGGGATATGTTTAAAGTTGCTATCAGTTTTCCTTTGGCGAGGAAATGATATTTACTTTAGGAAGAGTTAAAAAATACAACGTTTTAGATCCATCATAGATTATAAATATTAGGTGAAAAGATGTCTTATCTATTCACCTAATTTTTTTCTAAGAAATAATATTATCTTGCTTTAGTATCTGTAGATGCAATACGATTAGAATTTAGTAGTTTCCATTAGGTCCAGCAACTTTACTGCCACCAGTGAAATTACTTGCCCTATAGCGATTCCCTATCCGCAGTATTAAAATAATCTTAAGATCTTGTGGAAATATAGATCTTGATAATGAACCCTCTTACGTTATTTCCCTTTTAACAAGGAATACTTCCGATAATTTTTATAGTAGCTGATACCAAGAGCAACAGCCATAAAGGCAGGAAGCAGCTTCAAAAGGACGAATGGCGTTTCAATTACCAGTGCCTTCCAAAATAATGCACCATTCATACTCCAAAGACCTTCGTGATATAAATTCGAGTCATTGTATAGCGAAAAAGAGAAAAACAAACACAGCATCCCCAATATTAAGGAATAATTCATTAATCGTTTATAATAACTGCCCTTTGATTGGCGGTCCGAGAAGATTTCATTTTGACCATCATCTTCTTTTTGCCAATACCGTATGCCACCAAGCCAGGAACCTGTTATATAGTTCCAACCAAAGTCTTCATATATCGCCTTGTATTCCTCGAGCTTCTTCTTTGGCAAATAATCTTGAACATCAAGTCGCATCACATATCTTTTGTCGGTTTTTTTGAACGTGTATATTCCCGATCTACTGATATTGGTACAGCGATAGCCTTTTTCTAATTGTTCGTTCAGCCACTTCTCTTCTTTTTCAATATTAAAGAATACTTTAAACCTCTTCATTTGATTCACTTCCTTCATACAAAGATAAAATATGGAGTAGCCTTTCTCGTTCCATTTCCAAAATGGAGATCCCTTCTGGAGTTATTTGATAAATTTTTCTCCGACCCGAATTTCCAACCGCTTCAATCCAACCATGTTTATGCAGGTTTTCAATCGCACCGTATAACGTACCAGCCGCTAAAATAACCGTACCATTACTTATCTTCTCTATCTTTTGCATTACGGCATAGCCGTGGAGCGGCTCACGAAGAGCTAATAAAATATAATGCATGGTTTCAGACAACGGCAATAAACTATGTTTCATACTTTTCACCTTCTATTCAGTTCAACTATATAGTTCGACTTTATAACATTATAATACAGTTCAACTGAATAGTAAACCACTTTTTTAAATTAATTGAGGAAGTAGAATGGAAGAAGTACATAATAAAAAGCCCAACACGTAGGCTTTTAAAGGGAAAAACTTAGAGTATTTAGTAACGTATCAATTTTTGCTTCAAAGGTGAAAAAATGAGTCTTATTTTCATCATCAAATAGGAGTAAATATGGCTCTTCATCTTCTGGAATAATAATGATCACTTCATCAATCAGAGCATACACCCATTGATTTTCTAATTGAATAGACGGCTTTAATGGGATTCTGATCATATAACCTTTGTCTGGAATAGGTTTCAGTTTTCTTACAATATCATCAATTTCTTTAATAATCTTCTCAACTTCTAATTGTATCTTACGGTTTGGTTTAGTTGTTTTTATTATCTCGTTCTTTTCAATATCAAACAGTTCTATATTCGTCATGCTTTGTGCATTTACTATACATAGATTAAATGAGAAAAACATAGGAATTAACGAAAGCAATAGTTTACAAGCCACATGTATCACCTCAATGGTAGTATCACCGAAGACTGTTTTTTCATGATTAGTCTTTTTGTGTTAAAGGATCAACAATTAAATAAAGGATGTTTGCTCTTTTTCTATTGGTCCAAATGACAATATCAACATTGAGTATTATGTTAGTGCTGAGATAGAATTATCATTAAGCTAACGGGCTTTCTTATAGTTAGAAAGGTACATTTTCTAGAATAGCCACTTGCTTTGCTACCCTTGAAAATCAAACTAAAGTACTTACTTTTTCTTTTTTACTTGACCCGGTATTATGGTACCGGGTTTACGATATGATTGGGAGGAGATGATGAATTTGGATAAGTTAAAAATTAGTCAGGTGGCTAAAGCTGCCAATGTAAATGTAGAAACCGTAAAATACTATGTAAAAAGAGGGCTTCTTTCCAAACCAGAGAGAAACCGTGCAGGTTACAGACTTTTTTCAAAATCCGTAATAGACGATATATTACTAATCAAAAAAGCACAAGAAATTGGGTTTACCCTAAACGAGATCAAACACTTATTAGCACTAATCAAACAGGACGATTATTTCCCAACCGATGCCATGTATACATTTGCTATGGATAAGATTAAAGACATTAATGATACGATTTCCAGGTTAGAACAATTCAGATCATTGTTGGAACTTGCAGCCTCACAAGCATCCCAACCATTTCCTAGAAGTAAACGAGATTGTCCTGTCTTAAATAAAATCAGAAAAGGGTGATAATGATGGGCAAAACCATCGAAATTTTTACAGATAGTAGTCGTTTTTCGAATGACCTTGAAAACCAAGTGAAAAACTATGCTTGCTCGCGTTGTTCCATTCTCGTCTATGATGCAAGTAACCCGGAAACCACAAGAACGATGGATTCAAAAGTAGCAGCGTATAACATAGCAACACTGCCTGCAGTTTCCATCGATGGAAAAGTCGTTCCATTAGACAAATTAAAAAAGGGACGTTTTTCTTCTCTTGTTCGTCAGTTCTGGCATAATAATTAGCAGGTAAATCATACCTATAAATTGATTCCTCCTCCCGCGCTATTAACATCCATCCAGACTTAGGGTAAGTTAAATGGCTTATGATATGACTAGTATCTTTCACATCGGTTCTCAGAAACTATGTGGTTGATGAGTAATATATCGATAAAACTATTTGTAACCACTATTGGTAAAGGATCTAGACCAACGTGTTTTAACAGGTAAAAAAGAAGACACTGGAGTTATATCCAATGCCCTTAAATTGTTATCTATTTTCACTCATAATCATCCAATGTTGTCCAAAGGGATCTTTAAAATCTAAGAAAATCGCAAATCCTTCGTCTCTCACTAGCAAATTTGTCGCGCCGGCAGAAGCTAATTGTGCATGTAGCTCTTCCATCTCATGTTTTGTCTTGAAAACAAAAGGCGCATACCTATTTTGTTCAACCAAATCCCCATCTGCTCCATCTATTACCAATACAGGTCCTTTATATAGAGATAGTATTACAAAATAATCCTCTTCTACAAGTGACTTAAAGTTTAGTAAACTCTTATACCATTTTACTGCCTTTTGTAATTCTGTCCTAGGCAATATCATTCGAACAGCATCAACACATTCGAGGACAGGGATTCTTTCCTCTGCCATCTCTAATTGTTGTAAAGGACCAGGCTTCCATCCTTGTTCTAAAAAAAGAGCATTCACTTCAGCATTATTAATTGTTCGGTTATATATTCGTATGTCGTCTATCCTGCCATGGAAAAAGAAATACGGTTCGTCTGTTGATTTTCTTCCTATATAAATTGGTTCATGGTGATGAGGTGTGAATTGACCTTCTTTCTCGGCCACCAATTCCCCATTTACATATTTATAGAACCGCTGATCCTTATAAGTAATTACAACATGGTACCAATATTCTTTTATTATTTTTTTATTCATCGACAGATCTGGATCAAGTAAAAAACGATGGAACGTCATGTATTCATCCTTCGTACTCAGTTGGAAAATTCTATTCTGTTTTTGGCCATCTTGCGAAATGATCGCACTGTGCCATCCATCAAATGAAGTTTGGGCATCGTAATAACACCATAATGATATAGAAAATTCTTTTTCAGATAGAGCGGGGGGAGCATTGATAACCACATAATCATCTTCCCCATCAAAATATAGTGCTCTTCCTTCTAAACCAAATCTGTCCTTACAAAATAATGCCCCTTCTAATCGTCCATGCCTATTATTCCCGCTACTATCTTGAACATCTCCTTCGAACAAATACTCCAATACAAGGTCTTTCCGTAAATCAATATATCTCTCCGCTCGACCGAAGAACGTATCAATCGAGACTCCAAAAATATCGGAAAGCTGTGGTAAAAGTAACATGTCTGGAAAAGACTGTCCATTCTCCCATTTGCTTACTGCTTGATTACTAACACCTAACCGCTTTGCAAGTTGCTCCTGAGTTAACCCACATTTCTTTCTTAACCAACTAATATTATGACTTAGCTCAGAACTCATTTTATTCTCGTTCACCGGATCACCCCATTCCTTTTGTTGCCCCTATTATAATAAATTCAATTGCAATAATGTATAACGTAAAAGTTGACATTCTTTATGCTTTGTATCAACTTATGGTTGAATAGAGGGTTGGCGTTTCAACTACATCTAACATTCTTACTAGAGATAAGTTACTAATCTAGTATGTTTTATATACCTTTTGAAACCATTGGACTCTATTTCGGAACCTTTGTTGAACATAAATTCTTAGCACCTGACAATTAAATAAGTTTAAATATAAATGACTGTAGAATTATAGTGTGAAAAACCTGTAAATAACCTCTATATATTTTCTCAGCAAAATTTTTTCTCGACTCCTTAATTAAAAAAGTTTTGACTTCCTGGCCCATTCAATGTAATATATAAATTGCATATGCAAGATATATATTACATTGAATTGAGTAGGGTAGGATAATGAGAAATAATGTGAAAATAACTCGAATGAAAACTTCAATGACCCAAGAGCAATTAGCAAGAAAAGTTGGTGTAACTAGACAGACGATTGGACTTATAGAGAAAGGAGAATATAATCCTAGTCTTCAACTCTGCGTTGCCATAGCAAAAGAACTAAATAAAACGTTAGATGATTTATTCTGGGAGGTAGAAAACTAATGAAATCTTGGTTATCGTTTTTATTACCAGATGATGAGTATCGGGAGAAAAGAGCTTTATATTTTTTATTTGAAGGATCTGTAATCCTCTTACTATTTTTAATCGGTATATTCATTATTAACAGGTATGTACCCTATTTTCAGATAGATTTAGAGTTTGCGCTATTTATAGCTATCTGGATCTTTTTAGGCTACGTTTTCTTAAGATATATTACTTCAGGTATGGAGTATACAGACATTTCTACGGAAAAGGCTTATAAAAAGCAATTAAAAGTAATTCTTACTAAGTCATGTGGATTTGTCATTATATTTCACCTTTTATACCTAGTTTTTATGTTTCCTAACAGTATCAGTGAATGGTATGAAATGATAGCCGTATCGATTATAGGTGGCTTAATCTTATTTTTCGTGGATTATATTTCCTTAAAGAATTCCTATAAAAAGAATAAAGAATTAGTATAAAACTTATCGTCTCTTAAGATCAATGCTGCCACTCTTTTCCTACAAAAAAATAATTGCTATAACACAAAAATAAAGTGCTAATTTCCACTTAGCACTTTATTATTAATACTATTCTACTTTACCTAGAATTCTACCCATCTCCACGAACTGTAAATGTATATCTTCTACCAGAAATTAATCAGTTTTAATACCCGATCAACCATCTTCTCACTAATCTTTCCTTGGCTAAACCGAGGAATCTGGCGGAAGGGCATGTTCATGACGAACATGACATTATTCGCTAGTAAAGGCTTGCGGATGAAAAATAGGAACTTTTTAGCGAGTAACACCACGATATAAAGAAGCTTTCCAAACCCTTTTTTGTATTTTCCTTGGGCAATCGTATCATTATAGCCAAGCTTAGCCTTCCGATCCCATAATGGGTTTGGAGGTGTCCACCCAAGTAATTGATGAAATGCTTCATCACCGATATGGTGAACATCTGCTTGATAATACGGTTTAAGCGCTTCTTTATTATAATGATGCTCCGTGTCATCACCTTGCACCTCTACAACAGCAGATAATCGTATATCATCGATCGAACTACCAACCTGTATTTCATATGAGCCTGTTTCTATCGACCAGCAATGATGAAAGGAATTATAATACGAAAATGCATGGTCATCTAATTCGATTTTCACTTCCTTTGATTCGCCTGGCTCTAAATGAACCTTGATAAAACCTTTTAGCTCTTTATTAGCCCGGAACACGCTTGCGTTAGTCGGCTTGATGTAGAGCTGTGCAACCTCTTCACCCGCTACTTCGCCAATATTACGAATCGTAAAGGTAGCAGATTGTTCACTAACCCTTAAATCGCTATAAGCAAACTCGGTATACGATAAACCATGCCCAAACGGGAACAGGACAGGTACCTTTTTCGTATCAAAATAGCGATACCCGATATAGATACTCTCTCTATGCTCACTAGTAGCCTCTAAGCCGGGATAATATGGTGCTGACGGTATATCCTCATACTTTAGGGCATATGTCTCTGCCAGCTTCCCACTTGGATTATAATCCCCAAGTAAGACATCGCGAATAGCAGTAGCGCCACCTTGACCACCTAGATACCCATGGACAATTGCCTGCACATCCTCTGCAAAAGGCATCTCAATTGCTGAACCACCGGATAACACAACGACTATATGATCATGTACGTTTGCTAATTCCTTCACCAGTTCTAGCTGGTTATCCCTTAGCCTCATATCAACGCGATCAATACCTTCTGCTTCACTACCTTCATCTAGACCAAGGAATAACAACACGACCTCTGCTTCTTGGGCTAATTTTAAGGCTCGTTTTTTCAGGGACTCGCTTTTTCCACCGAAACGTTTAAACCCTTGTTCATACCCGATAATCGCTAAGTCTGTTGCTTGTAAAGCATCCAATGCATTATCTAACTTAGTCGGGTTAATCAAGGAGCTTCCCGCACCTTGATATCGAGGATTTTCAGCGAAATCACCAATGATCGCAACTTTTTGCTCCTTTTTAAGTGGCAGCGTAGCCTTATCATTTTTTAACAGGACAATCGATTTTCTCGCCGCCTCGATTGCTTTTTGATGATGCACCTCGTAATCTACCTTTTCCGTATTCTGCAATGCATTAGTCGTTTCAAAGATGAGCTGAAGCATTCGCTCCACCGCTTCATCTAACACTTCTACTTGGAGTTCTCCGGTTTGAACTGCTTCTACGATCTCTTTATCCGTAATTCCCCCAGTAGATGGCATTTCGAGCTGATTTCCCGCTTTTAGACCTTCGACGCGATCATTATTTCCACCCCAATCGGTCACCGCAACTCCTTGAAAATCCCACTCTCCGTACAAAATATCTTGCATAAGGTGATGGTTTTCATTCGCGTACTCGCCATTTACTTTATTGTAGGAGGTCATGATTGTTTTGGGCTTGCCTTCCTCTACCGCATAACGAAATCCTTCCAAGTAAATCTCACGCAATGCCCGCTCATCCACTACCTCATCAATCGTCATCCTCATATGCTCTTGGCTATTAACTGCATAGTGCTTCGGACAAGCAGCGATTCCGTGCGACTGAATTCCTTTTACCATATTTGCTGCAAGCTTCCCAGTTAAATAGGGATCTTCCGAGAAATATTCAAAGTTCCGGCCACAAAGCGGATTTCGTTTAATATTTAACCCAGGACCAAGTAATACACTCACTTGCTCACTAGCTGCTTCTTTCCCTAAATACGAACCCACTTCCTGAATTAAATCTAAGTCCCAGCTGTTGGCTAGTGTTGCTGCCGTTGGAAAACAGGTGGCCGGAATACTTTTGTTAAGGCCTAAATGATCCGCCTTTCCACCTTGCTTGCGTAATCCATGGGGCCCATCCGTCAGCATGATAGATGGAATACGAAGCCGGTCAATCTGCTTCGTATTCCAAAAATTTTCCCCGGACATTAAGGATGCCTTTTCCTCTAGTGTCATGTTTGCTATTAACTCTTTATAATTCGTCATTTAATCCACCTTATTTGTTTGTAAGATAAAGTAACTAATATTGTGGACAGCGTTTCTCAGTCCAAGTAGTGTACCTGCTTCGTCCTCTTCTAAATACTGCTTCAGTTCTTTTTCAAATTTATTATCCCAACTAAAGTTGATTGGGAATGCTAGCATTAAGTCATTACCCGCACGAATGGCTTGGTGTGGATCGAAGTGATTTCCTTGTGGTCCTATACCTGCATCAGTAATCACAAAGCCTTCAAATCCCCATTCCTCTCGTAGTAAGTCGGTTAGTAATGCACGATTTCCACCAGCCCATGTCGTGCCAATTCGGTTAAATGCCGACATAGCACCATATGGATTTCCTTCCTTCACTGCAATTTCAAATGGCTTAAAGTATATTTCCCGTAATGCTTGCTCTGTTGCCCAAACGTACAAACCATTCGCGGCTCGGTTCGTTTCTTGATCGTTTCCAGCAAAATGCTTAAATACCGCAACAGTACCAGTGCTTTGTAGCCCTCTCGTATAAGCAGCAGAAAGCTTCCCAGAAATATACGGATCCTCTGAATAATATTCAAAGTTTCTTCCACCTAATGGGGAACGGTGCATATTCATCGATGGCGCATACACGGCATCTACATCATACGCGACTGCTTCTTGCCCCATCGCAACACCCATCTGTTCAATCAGCTCATCATTCCATGTACTTGCCATATTGACCCCAACAGGGAAGGCAACAGATGACCAGCTTTCAAAGAATGAGCGAATACTTGCTGGCCCATCATACATAGTTGTAGCCGGTACTCCCAATCGTTTTACTGGCTCTGTCCAGTACCCACCATCACCAACTAGTTTTACCATTTCCTTTGCTGTAAACTGATCTAAAAACTCCTCCCAAAGTGGATCATGATAATCCAAGCCCTTTAGATCAGCAAGGTTCACCCCATTGTCCGCACCAGTTGTAGGTGCTTCTTCCGTAGATGGCTCCACTGTGTACTCAGCAGTTTCTACCACCACTTCCGGAATGAGGTACTCCTCTTCTGTAGGTGCTTTCGGGAAGGTATCCTCTGGGTTCGATCTAGATAAGTAAACTAAATCTCCCGCTGCATCCTCAAATAAATTATGAATTTCCGTACCGGTCACCTGATCCTCTTTCATAACAACCGTCTCACCCACATTATACGTGAACTGCTCGACTGTATCACGGATATGACGAGCTACTTTAATTTGATAATCGCCCGCTTCTAACACCCATGCCTCTTCCATTTCCTGATCATAAGAAGCCATATCATTCGTTGCAAAAGTTACCGTTACGACCTCCGATTCACCCGGTTCTAGCTCACTTGTTTTCGCATAACTACCAAGCTCAATGCTAGCCTTTTCTATACCACCTTCTGTAAATGGTGCCGAGAAGTACACTTGTACAACGTCCTTCGCTGCAACATCTCCCGTATTCGTTACTTCCACATCTACTGAAATTTCTTCATCGTTAAACGCTGTCCCCACCACTTCCCAATCAAAATCGGTATAAGATAGACCATAACCAAATGGGAATTGAACGGTTTCCCTGTATTCTGTATCATCTAAAAATGTCTCATAATAACGATATCCAACATAAATACCTTCTAGATTATTAGTGAAATAACGTCCTGTACCTTCACCGTTTTCATCAACATATTCGAAATTCCCTGTATTGATGACAGCTGGATTGCTTTCTACGTCATATGCATACGTATCTACGAGCTTACCAGATGGCGTTACGTCACCAATTAACGCCTTCGCAATCGCATGTGTTCCGTACTTCCCAGGTGCACCAACCCACATAACACTATCAATATTTTCATATTCCTCAATAAAGCCTAATTCAAAAGCATTAACCGTATTCACTAACAAAATAATATGGTCAAAGTTTGCATCCAAAATATCTAATGTATCTCTTTCCTCCTGCTTCAAGCGCACATCCTCTACTTTCAGATCAATTGCCTCCGAACCAGTTCGCGAAATAACATACAATGCCGTATCGGAATAATCTACCGCTTCTTTTATAACATCCTCAGAAAGCTCATTTGCTGGCATTTCCTTTGTAAATTGTGGGATAAACCCAATTACATTTGGAAATAGCTTCTGCATTAATGATTTTCCAGGCTTTTCAAATGGCTCTGTACTTGCATTTCCGTCATAGATGAAATTACTGTAAAGATGATATAGCGTTGTATTGTATTCAATATTTTGTTGATCGAACGCCAAATATAGGTCATCAACCTCGGAACTATCAATCGCTCCTGCTCCACCTCCACCAAATACCGGCTTCGCTGCTCCTGCTCCAAACACATTTATTTTCGTATCTTGAAGTGGTAAAAAATCGCTTTCATTTTTCAATAAAACGATACTTTCTGCCATCACCTGCTCTGCAACCGCTTTAGAAAATTCCGCCGCTTCTGCCTGTTCCGCCGTCATTGGAGCAGTTCTCTTCATATAAAAATTCGTATACGATCCAACTAATAAAAGAATAATTGCTGCCCATGTAGCCAATACATAAGGCCGTCTTCTAATCTTCTTATATTTCTTGTATCCCTTTTTCTTCGCCTTTTTTTCCTTCTTGTCTTCCGTCGCGTTAATATCCTCTTTCCAGGACTCGATTTTTTGCTTTATTTCTTGCTTTTTAAGGGCTTTTTCCTCTTTCGGAAGCTTCCTCATTTCTTTCTTTTCCGATGTTACTTGCTTCGATCTTTCCTTGGCTTCTTCTTTGTAACCCTTCTTTAATTGTCGGTATTCCGATTTAGCCATTTCTCTTTTTCCCCCTATTACCTATATGTCTGTTTTAATCAAATGCATGAAAGCGATAACATAAAATGTCACAATACGTTTACTATACATGGCAGAAGGATAAACATCATTCCAATAAAAGAGAAATCGCATTCCAATTATTGACTCTTAACCAAAACAACACACCATCCAATTCCCATTTTCATCGTATTGTTATTACGATTTTTGACATCACAATGAAAAGAGCCACCCGCATAGTTGCAGATGGCTCCATCTTAAAAAGATATAATTAGTACCGTTTCTTCAATTCAATCAACTGAATTTCGTGAGGCTGTAAACTCGTTGTCAGTGTATAATCCCCCCTAACCTCTACATCCTCCACATAAATTCCAGGCTCTGCTCGTCCCTTTAGGTAGCTAAGCGCTTCACGATCCAGGGTACTTGGTGCTCCCATTTCAACCCATGCATCATATGCAGAGCCTTTTTCGCGATTCACATACTGCTTTTTCACCGTATATTTGCCCTGAATTCCTTTTAGCAAAATGGTATACTGCCGATCTCTTTCCTCTTCAAAAACGGTATACCGATTATGCTCCGACAACTGGGAATAATCAAAGGTACGATACAAACGATTAGGGTGTAAGTAGTGAAAAATAAGAATTTGGTAATCCTCGCCTCGTTTGGTAACAATCATATCCTCTCGCTTTACAATTAGTTCCTCTCCCAGCTTACTTAAGAAGGAAAATCCATGGTAACCTGCCTTTTTAATTCCGTTAAATGTCATCAAGCCAAACCCACCATGAAAAAGTGACATCTCCCGGCTAAACTCTTCAAATAAATCGGTAAACGTCCAGTAGCCCATCCCTTTTACCTTCTCAAAGTTTTCAATCGAAGTCTTCACGATAAGGGGCGCCATATAACAGGTATCATGGAGTAAATCTTTACTATCACTATTACTATTCCATTCCGTTAACCATATCTCATCAGTAGTTGATAATTCCTTGCCCTTTTCAATAACACTATCGATACTTTTAGTCAGATTATGTTCATCCCCCAGCATAATGCTAGAAAATTGAGTCACACTTTCAACGGAAATAACGGCTTTCTTGTCAGTATGCTTTATTTCTTCAGCCGGTTTTCTAGTAAAATTGTATACATGAGCAGAAAAGAAGTCTAACCCGATTCCTTCTTTCTCCGCCAGTTGGTTAAACGCTTTCAACCATTCCTCGTAACGGCTAAAATTAACACTACTAAAACCGCCTACCCTTAGTTCCGGATCGATCGCTTTGATTGTTTTATATGTCTCCGCATATAACGTGAAGAATTCCTCTCTTGTTCCCCTCCAGAAATATTCAACCTCTGGCTCATTCCAAAATTCGAAATACCATGTCCTTACTTCATCAAGTCCGTAACGATTGATGACATGTCTAATAAAAGCATCGATTAGCTCCTTCCAACGAAGCATATCCTTTGGTGGGGAAACATGGGCATCCCATAAGAAAATAGTCTCCGTAGTCGTGGCTAACTGCTTCGGCATAAATCCAATCTTTAAAAACGGCTTCACGTTCGCTTCTAGTAAATTATCGAGAACCACATCGATATTATGAAAATTAAAGTAATAGGACCCATCAGACTTTTCATTGTAAACAAGCAATCGATCTGTCAAAACATCATGGAATCGAACATAACGAAAGCCAATTTCCTCTTGTATTTGATGAAGCTGGGCCTTAAAATCGGTTCTCAAAGCAAGAGGAGCATATCCAAATGTTAGTAAATTAGTAAAGGTATGCTCTATCCTTCTCTTTGTGTTCGTCAGGTCTACTGATAGATTTCTTGCTTCCGTCTTTACTACTGGATGATTACTCTTCTTTCGATGTAAATATTTAAATAAGTTCGTTAGCGATTCACGATTATTAATACTTAGGTAATCCTTCGATACATGTTGTTCCAGTTCAAAATGGTAGTGCTCACGAAACTCGCTAGGGGTAATCCCTAATATTTCTTTAAACACCCGATAATATGCTTTACTATCTGGAAATCCATACTTCAGCGCTATCTCTGTCACCGTTAAGTCCGTCGTCTGCAATTCCATTAAAGACTTGTTCAGGCGCATACCATCTAATTTTTTCTTTATCGTGACGCCGACTTTGGCCTTAAAATACCGAGACAAATATTGCGGATTAAGCGAAAACGCTTCCGCAATATCTTGCAAGCTTAAATTGGATCTAGCAGAATGCATATTCATATACTTTAAGATTTCTAGCAGACGTTCGTCCTTCGCTAGCTCGTCATAATCCTCTTCCTGTGGGACTTCGAAATGCTCCATTAGAATAATGATAAGCTCTAATAACCACTTTTTCACTTTCAGTTCATATAAGTTTTTTCGATTGATGGTTAAGTCCATCATATTAGCGAGGATAAACTTTAAGTCATCCATCACGTCTTTTGAGACATTCCCTAGACCCTTCGAATAGATAAAGAATCTTTTATGCTTGATATCCAGATGCTGTTCTCTTAAATAGTCACTATTTATTTGCAAAACGAGTACATGGGTCTTTCCATAATCTGTTTTAGAATTAATAAAGTGCAGTTCACTACCATTCACAAGGAAAATATCTCCCACTTCTAAATCGTAGCTATCCTGCCCAACCCGTATTTCAAGAGCACCTTCTAATACAAATAAAATCTCCATATCCTCGTGCCAGTGATACGGGAAGTGTTCCACTGTATGGGTAAATACATTAATCGGCAGATCCTTTTTATAATTAATTTGCTCATATTCATAGTTCATGCTCTCAAAGCCTCTTCCTATAAACTATTACATCAACTCTAGCATAGCAGAAATATTTTTACAATTTGGTAGAAGGGGAAAACGAGATAAGAAAGGGGCCTTGTTTCTGCTTATAGATAAAGACAGAAGGGACATCGGGGATTACCGTTGTGCCTTCTGTCTTGGAGCAATATTATATCATTGGATTACATTGAGAACTCCACCCACCAAATCCTCATGTCATTTGGATTATCTTATTCCCTAGATTAGACTACCATAGCCTTCTAAACTACTATAATTAAGGCATCGTAATCGAGGAGGTAGCTGTATTAGAATTAGGCTTTACCTATTTTAGCTAGTATAGATTTAATTTGAGAATTTTCATTTTCATAATAATTATTAAGAGAGATACTCGATAAAAACTCAAAAAATTCTTTTGCTTTATTTAATAATATTAATAAAAAATATCTTTCTGCTACTAGAATTTCAACATTATTTACTGAAAAAAGCATCATATTATTACTTCCTTTTTTCAAGATAATCGGAATTGGTTGTCCTGGAAAATAACATGTAGCATTTCCATTCTCTAAGTATTCTTCTATCAGGTTTATATAATATGCCCAGAGGCTATCTACTTCATCCCAGTAAATTAGTGGACTTACTTCTCTTCCCTTATAACAAATATATATAGATCCTTCTATATCTATTGCTCTATTAAATGGGTTCTCTACTTTTCCCCGTAATAATTCTATTGCTTCCACCTTTTCATGTTGTAGGAGAATTAGATAACTATACGGATCCTTTTCCAAATCAGCTATATCATAAACTGGTTTCTTTAAAATATATGTTTCTATTTGCAAATCTGAATACATTTTCTACCTATCCTTTTCTAAATATTAATATACAGGATAAAGTTGACGAATATGTCCTTTTTAATTCCTAAAACGTATTTCACCCCATTTACTTTTCCTTCACTTGAAACGTTGAGTTAGTGCCTTTAGAAGAAAGCTTTTTTCTATTTTTTCTTGTTTTACATTTGCCATAGCAATATCTTTAACTTGGTTGACCAACTCCTCATGCCCACCTGTTTCCCCTTCATAATTAATGGTAGATTAGGCTCCGCCTTAATTAATTCGTCGTAATCGAGGAGTTAGCTGTCTTAGAATTGTCATCTTTCACACAATCAATCGCAACTACAATGGCAATCATAATCGTCTCCATCGCTTCATCCAATATCTCGACCTTGTAGCTGTCCCCCCATGAGAACCATACCTTATTCACTTTTCCCACGACCTCACCATGACGCTCTACTTGGAAATTCATATCCCACCAATTACCTCGAATTTCAATACCTACTGCATCAATCGTATAGCGAGCCTTGAAGAAGGAAATTTCCTTCTTAATCGTTAACACCTCTTGTCCATTCACCTCAACAAAAAACTTCGGCAAAAAGCTAAATACCTTCTTCGTAACCGTAGCAACTACATCTCTTGCTGTATTCATAATCGAGAAGGTCTTAGGGACTTTCATGAAGCTGCCCTCCACGAAATAAACATCGTTCTCATCCTGATCCTTCACCTTAAATTTCTCACCTAGACTGAATACCTTTTGCTTAATATAGAGTTGTTTTGTCATGATATGCCTCCCACTTATTCTCCGTAAAATGTTGCTTTTTTTCCATACTAACATAATATTCAATAAATCTTTCAAAATGGAATGAATTTTGGAGGTGCTATGTAAAAAACCGTCTATTAGGAAGGAATACGTACATTACTTCCCTGAATATTGAACTCTACCGAATAAGAACTTCACATCACTGTTCGTCAATAACTATAAAGACTACTTTATAGATCTAGACAAACCTGAAAAAGGCCGGCATGAGTTGTTATCATCGTTTAGGCGTAACAAGATAATATCTTTATAAATATGAAGTAACTCGAGAATGTATCACTCTCCGTTATTGTAAAAAAAGACAGCCCTACATCTCTGTAAGGCTGTCTACTATTCTTCGTTATTCTTATTGGCAGTTGTTCCACCATCAAGTCGCATCCTCTTCCTCGCTATCTAAACAATGGATTTTCAAAAACCTATAAAAAAGCGACACAACTACGTATGTGCCACTTTTAGCAAATCTACTGCAGCCCCCCCCCATATGTCCCCTCTTTACTCATCCTCCCTCTCCACTTCAATCATTAATCCCTCTACATATTTCCGATTCATTAACCGACTTTTCTTTCGATACTCTTTAGACTTAAAGATTTGATCAAAATCGTATCCCTCTGGATAAAGCGCACTAGCTTTTATATGAAGCTTCAGCAATTTATGATTGATTGTTTTTTTCTCTCCTTTGATTTGAACTACGTAATTCCCCATACTATCAGGTCCTTTATAAACAATCCCAGTCTCCCCGTTTGGCGAAATCCTTACGTTATCCCCTTGGTCAAACTGAGCTATCTCCGTTTGAATCTTTTCTTTCTTCAACGCTCTTACATAGCGGTTGACTACGATTTGCTTTTGATAGCTTTGCTTAAATTCTTCATTTTCTTCATAAATGAAGGACTTTTGCTTATCTTTATAGGTAAGATGAAAAGCCCGCTCCACCAATTTTGGATGCATTCCTAGTTTCATCGCAATTGGGAATGCTTGGCTATTCCCAGCTTCACCTACAATTAGTCTGTATGTTGGCTGAAGTGTATGCAAATCGAACTCCATCGAACCATTGATAAAGCCTTCCTTATTCTGCGCTAAGCTTTTCAATTCACTGTAATGGGTAGTAGAAAGTAAAGTTGCACCTTTATCTACAAGCTGCTCCATGATGACTTGCGCTAGTGCCATCCCTTCATTCGGATCCGTACCTGAGCCGAGTTCGTCCAATAGAACGAGCGTGTAATCGTTTGTTTCCTCCAAGACATTGATAATATTCTTTAATCTGGAACTAAAGGTACTCAAGTTTTCATCGATACTTTGGCCGTCCCCCATATCTACAAAGATTTTCCCGAATAAATGAATCGAACTCCCTTCCTCTGCTGGAATCATTAGCCAGTCTGAGCCATCATACATAATAGACCCACGGTTTTTAGCGTAACGGTCTTCCCTCCCGTATTCGGACCAGTAATGACAAGGGCACGAGCTAATCGATCTAGATGAACAGACAGTGGAACCACATTTCCCTTTAACATGGGGTGGCGAGCATTTTTTAAATGGATATCGTATGTTTCATTTAAGATGGGCAGGACACCATCAATGGATAGGCCGTGCTTCGCTTTAGCAAACAGGACATCATAATGAAGCATCGTATCCATTGCGATTTTGATTTCTTGTTCCTTTTCTAGAATCATCCCTGTAAGGGTGTATAAAATTTGTTGTACCTCATTTTCCTCCGTCATCCGTAGTAGTTCTACCTCTCCTTGTATTTCAGCAACTACTTTTGGCGCAATAAACACCGTTGCCCCAGATGATGATACATCGACGACGTGACCGTCTATTTTATTTTTATAGGCTGCTTTTACTTGAAGTACGTAACTACCGTTCTTTTCAACAAAATGCTTTTCCTGCAAGTAGTCTGCTATACGTTTGGATTTCGCAGCTGCCTCCGCTTTTTCTTTCGCTTCTCTTTCCCGTTGGCTAATCAGTCTTCTAACCTTCGCAAGCTCAGGGGTTGCGTAGTCGTCAATCTGGCCATATTTCAAACAACGGGCTAATTCATCCTCGATTCCTTGAAGATCTTCAATCGACCATACATAAGTTGATATCGTTGGCGCAATATGTTCCTTATCCCGCATGAATCGCTTTAATTTTCTACAATGATCCAAAAAGGTTTGAATGTTTACTAACTGCTCCGCCCTTAAAGCAAGCCCCTTATGCCCTTGCTCCAAATAAATATCCACATCATCAAGTGAATGAATTGGCACACTGGCACTTATCTTCAAGACTCCGATTGCTTCCTTTATTTCCTCCTGCATTCTTTCCAATTGCTTTTTATTTTGAATCGGATGGCTTTCTATTATTTTTTGCTTCCCTTTTGTTGTTAACGCAAATTGTGAAACTTCTTCTAAAATCCGCTTATATTCAAGCTTTTCGATCGTATTTTGATTCATTGTCTTTTCCTCGCTTTCAATGAAAATAAAAAAACCGTCTCAAGCCTATGCTTAAGACGGTTGCAAGAATCCCTTCACTAGTGTGATTTAGATAGATGTCCCTTTAACGAAACATCTACATAAGAGAACCTTCCATCAACGGGAACTCCCCTGATGGTAAGTGGACCAATCACGGTGTTAGCGTCCCTTATCTTCCTGTTTAGAAGGGGGAAACTGTCGGTTTCACCGCGATTAAAAAAAGCTATGGCAAAAACAGCCATAGCTTTAAGTCCGTATCTTAACTTATCCGCTTAGTAGCCTGTTCTTAATTCACCTTGAAAAGGACAACACAAATAGACTAGCTAAATCGCTAGTTTTTTGAACCTTTTCAAGCTATCCAATTATGGATTAATTAAGAACATGCACACTCATAAAAACAATCTCCTTTTAGTGAAGGGTTGTATTCTGTTACCTATTATATCATAAGTAATGGGGAAGGTTCTACTGGTCAAATCATACAATAGTAAAACCATCGCTTTTTTAAATAAATTAACGTAGAGAAGTGCGCATGCGGTTATCTCAGCTGAATCTTTTTACAACAAATGACTTTATTCACTCATTAGATTTCCTACTCATCGTCAGGGAAATCCCTATGCTATAAAAACAGATTGTAGCGAAGTTTTTTAGTCCAATAAATATATTAATTCCTCCCGATAGTATTCACAGCTATTTTATAAGCGTAATTTTAAAAATTCTTATTGACAACACACACACAAGTCGTTAGAATTTATTTAACAATTAGAGGATTCGAGTGATTATTATGTTAGAGCATACATCCCAACAATTAAATCAGTTCTTTTTTAGCTATTTTAGATAACGTCTATATGCCATCACGGATATAGACGACCTATATCTAAGATGGCTGATTAGCATGTAAAAATGTTTAACCAGTCACAGGAGAAATCGAAGTGGCTGGTTTTTTATATTTTCTAGACCATTTACGTTTCTCTCCTTTTTCAGAGGCTGAAGCATAAATGGTCTTTTTTTTACACTTTAAGAAAGTATAAAAGTTTAAAGGAATAAAGTATAAGCAAAACCAGGCAATCCGCGCCTTTCAGGATTGGCTTGCCAAGGTTTCTTATCATCATTAGAGGAGTGAGTATATTGTTAATTGGTTATCAAGGTGTGGAAGGTAGTTACAGTTCGATCGCATGTCAAAAGTTTAGCGGAGAAAATAATTATCAGATGAGAGGGTTTCGTACCTTTCGATTATTAGTGGATGCATTGCTACATGATGAAGTCGATTATATTGCTCTACCAGTAGAAAACTCAACAACCGGGCCTATTACAAGAACGATCGATTTATTGAAGTATTTAGATGTAGCCGCTACAGATGAAATCTATGTAAAAATTGATCACGCACTCATTACAAAGCATCCAATCGAGCTGTCGGAGATCACAAAAGTATACTCACATCCAGAAGCACTGGAGCAATGCTATACATATTTAAGCCGGTATCCTCATATCGAGGTTCTCGAATATACGGATACAGCCGGTGCAGTTAAACTTGTTAAAAATTCAAAGGATAACACCATCGCCAGCATAGCAGGTAGCCACGCTGCAGAATTGTATGGCATGACAGTGATTCAAGAAAATATTAGCGACAATCCATTCAATACGACACGTTTCTTATTCTTTAAAAAGAAAAGGGCTCTAGTGAATCAAGTACAAGATAAAACATCTATTTACGTTGAAACAACACACAGCACTGGCTCACTAAGCGATATTTTAAACATTTTTAAACAGCATGATACTAATTTACTCAACTTAATTTCCCGACCAATTCAAACGAAACCGTTCGTATATGGATTCTTTATCGATATTGATAGCGGTCTTGGTAACGAATCACTCAAGATGGCTTTAGAAGAGTTAAAAGATAGTTGCACATATATCAATATTTTAGGCAGTTACCGTAAAGGTAAAATCCCAACCTACAAAGGAGCTCTACAAAATGAAACAACTATTAACAGCTAAAAAACACTTATTCACCCGCATTGCGATTGGGTTCGGACTCGGAATCCTGTTTGGTATACTTTTACCCGAACTCGCTATTCAAGCAAAATTCGTCGGCGATATTTACTTAAATTTAATTAAGATGATGATTATTCCTATTATTTTCGTAGCCGTCTCCACTGGTATTATTAATATTGGCAGTTCCAGTGATCTCGGCCGAATTGGCTTTAAGAGTATTGTTGTCTTTGTTGTCATGTTTATCACCACAGCAGCAATTAGTTTAGTCATTTCCTACTTGATTCGTCCTGGTCAGAAAATTAATATTGATGCGGTCGGATATGATGGTGAAATCACCGAACCAAGCTTTGCCGATTTCTTTATGAATATCGTACCAAGTAATCTATTCCAGGCGATTTCTGAAGGGGATATTCTGGCAACCATTTTATTTACGCTTATCTTCTCCGTAGCCATTGTGGTGATTGGGAAAGAGGCGGACCCAGTCAAAACGTTTATCAACAGTTTGTCCAAAGTCATTTTTAAAATTCTTGATTTCATCATGGAACTAACCCCTATCGGAATTATTTCTCTGATGGCATTCGCCACTGCTGAATATGGTGCTAGTATTTTCTCTGCACTTGGTTTATATATTTTCACAGCATATTTCGCATGTATTATCGTATTTATCCTAGTTATGTTAATTCCTGCCTGGTTATATCGTAAACTCAATCCGATTGATTTTATTAAAGGCATTTATAAAGTGTGGCTTGTATCTCTATCCACAACAAGTTCTGCTGTAACGATGCCAACAACAATGCGAGTAACCAGAAATGATTTTAAAGTTTCCGAATCCATTACTAACTTTGTTATACCATTGGGGACGACCATTAATATGGCCGGCGGAGCAGTATCGTTTAGTCTACTTGCTGTCTTTGTATCCGACTTTTACAATATTCCACTCGGTGTTGGCCAAATTATTTATCTCGTTATTATCGCAACGATTTTAAATATGGCAGCACCCGGCATTCCAGGCGGGGGAATTGTACTCGGGGCATCATTCCTTACCCTTCTTAATCTACCGGTTGAATTAATGGGCCCTATCGCAGCCATCTATCGATTACTTGATATGGCTTATACGACCATGAACATTACTGGTGATGCCACCGCAGCAGTTCTTATTGATAGATCGGAGGAGAAGCGGGCTTTAAGAATGAAAGGCTCGGAAGCCTTAAGTAGTTAGAGGCGAAAAACAAGCATTGGGATGTGATTCGCAATGCTTGTTTTCTTGTAACTAGCAAACTACTTATTACTTATATATAGTGACGGTCAGGGGCAACACAATAATTGAAACGTTATATCAAAAAACATGAATTTGCTTAATGTTTTATAAAACGAATAATCGCATGAAGTTGTTTTTTAAACCTTAATCTCATGCAATTATTTCATTTTGTAATTATTTTATTTATACACTTCATGTATTTTAGATTCATCCTTTAGGAAACTCGTACGATTATAAAAACTATCGATATTTATTAAGGGTAACGTATACAGGGGATTATCCTTTAAAATCCCTTGAAGTGCTAGTATAATTCCAGAACCTCCTGTCTGAAAATCATCCGATAAACGATAACAAAGATAACCTGGAATTAAGATATGGTCTCTCTTACAAATAAAGAATAAACTAATTAAATTCATTACATATTCCCTTGAATATATGTAATTTGAGTTGTTCTGACCAAGCATAGGGGGAATTAATAAGAAACTTCCAGCCCCATCATATAAACCTGCGTTTATTGTACATTTAACACTACTCAAATTAGTAATTAAACTTAGCTCTTTTTGAAAATGCCTTTTCCCGCTTACATGATTCAAGTATACTATTGCTATCCCTATTCCTATTGAACCGCCTGAAAGGTATGGTAATAATCGATTGGCATCATCTAAAGTTTGTAGTGTCATTTTTGATTCTTGTGTCTTTTCTAAATCCTTATTAATTAAATCAAGTGCTCTAAAGTAGTGACTTTCATCTTTTGTGATCGAATATAAGGCCGAATAAAAAAGTGATACACCAGACCATCCATCGATTATACCTATTGGAATACCCGACCAATCTTTAGATGTTAATTCGTTATTCTCCGAGATAAAATTGTCTATTGATTTTGATATCGATTCTATCTCTGAAAGGTATTGTTCATCTTTTACTTCTAAATATAAGCTAATTAACATAAGACCAATACCTGCAAGCCCAGATCTAAGCGTAATGTCAAAAGGATCAAGATTTGTATCAATTTCTTCAAAAATATTCAGCGCTTCTGTTCTATAGCCGATTTCATAAAGGAGTGCTCCGATTCCTGCCTTACCTGTAAAAAGACCATTTTGTGATACAGTACCCAAGTTTTGAATAAACTTTTGTTTTACCCAATGATTGACATCGTCAGTTAGAATACCCGATCTCGAAAATGCTAATATTGCTCCCGCAGCACCATTTTGTACGTTTAATTTCCCTTCATTATCTATATATTGTCTTATATCACCTTGTACTAACTTATCACCATATACTAAATTTTTAAGAATACCATTTCTAATCCCTTCAATGATAGAAGGTATATTATTTGCTCTTTTCATATGATTATCAGCATAGTTAGGTTTCTCTTTTATTGACAAATTTTTGTTACATTTATCTATTATACCTTGTAAAAAATTCTGTGAATCTTCTCCGAAAGTTCTTACTATCCATTGATATTGATATTCGTACATCCCAGGATCTATGTCTTCGATATTTCCAATTGGCATAAAGCAATATCGTAGTATTTTCTTTATGGCATACCAATCTCTCTCTCCGTTATTTTTATTTTCTGGGTGGGAATATGCATAAGTTCGCATTGGTGATTTACCTTCATAATCTTTTGGTCGGGCTGTTTCAAAATCGATGAGGGTTACCTTTAAATCTTGAGATACTATTATGTTTGCTGGTTGTAAATCTCCCATACCGATGCCCTCTTTATGCATATTATCAACGATATCTACCAGATTTGAAATAATATTTATTATATCCCCTTTATAAGTAATAACATCACTGTTTGCTGTATAAGGGTAGTTAGCA
The DNA here is from genome assembly GCF_018310345.1 of Ornithinibacillus massiliensis. Lineage (GTDB taxonomy): Bacteria > Bacillota > Bacilli > Bacillales > Amphibacillaceae > Ornithinibacillus > Ornithinibacillus massiliensis. The sequence continues at coordinate 183,647 of NZ_JAGXBY010000001.1, read as the reverse complement.
GCGGTCCAATGCTCTAAACTTATACCTTCAACATATTCCTCTACAAGATAACTATGCTCCCAATAGGTAAAATAGTCTAATACATTAACTACACCGTCTACTTTAGATAATTTTGTTAAGGCATCATATTCGATTTTTTGTCTTTCTAAAGCATCATATTTTTGGCCATCTAATCCTGCTTTTGGCCTTGCCTCTTTTATAATAACCTTTCTTTCATCTTTTTTTCTCATTGCCTCATATATTCCACCACCGTTAGTAAAACGAATAGCACTTTTGAATTCATATTCAGCAAATTTTTTACTATTATTGTTATTTTCTACTGTATATTTACTGTTTAGAGTATCTAAAAACTGATCAAATTCTTTTGCCATTTCTGGTACTTGATAATAAGGAACTCTTTCATCTTCAATCAAATTCCCTTCTTCGTCCTTAATACACATTTCACCATCTTCGTTATAGATTGCAATAAACCCACCATATCTATAATAAATATTACTATCTCTCCAACGCTTATCACTAAAGATATAAGGCCCCTTTTCATATAATTTTAGTTTATCGTATAATAAATTTAATAAGTTTAAAAACTCTTCATTACTTGGTGGATAGATAGTAATAAATTTTCCTGAACTAGCTCTATTTGCAGTCTTTGAATTTGTGTTTATAAATTCATACTCAGATTTAAGATGTTTAAAAGCTATTTTGCGATCTATTAATAGATCGCTGACTATACTTAATACTTCCTTTGCTTTATTTATAGTCGCACTAATATGGATTTTCCAACCTTGCTCTATTAAAACACTTTCCTTAAAGTTATAGACTTTCCATACTGATCTTTCATCATCACTTATAATACAACCGTCTGGTAAATTTACTACCGAATATTCTTCACCAGAGTATGATGGTTTAATGGGAACGAAATAATTTGAATCTTCATTTAAATAATCATAATAAGCAAAATTTCTATCCATTAAATATATCCCTTTCCTCTCATAGATCTTTTTGAGCAAGTATAAAACTTATATTATTTTTCTACTACAAGCGCTATACTGTTTCCATCTTTGCTGTATTTTTCACCTGAAACATCCATATAAATTCCTTTTGTTTTAAAACCTGCAATACTAGTTTCATTCTCAAATGAACTTTTAGAGTAATATTGATACCAATAACTATATGTTTTTGGGGGGATATTATTTAATAAAACTGTTGTTTTTGTTAGTGTAACTAAATTTGGATATTTTAGATTTTGAATAAATCCAAGATGGGGCTCTGTAGATAACTTACTTTGTTTCTTGTTAAAGCTCCAAATTTGTTCTTCCTTAAAATCTTCGTAAACATTTGCAGAAAACCCATCAATAATTAGTATTCCACCTTTATTCAAACTATTATATATATTTTTTAATACCTTTTCTCTTTCTTGTTTATTTAATGAGCTGTAAGTATAATAAATTAATAGTGCTAGGTCATATTTATTCGTCTCTTCCCAATTCAAGATATTCTCAACTCTATATTTAATGTGTATATTTTCTTCTTCCGCTTGTTCTTCAGCATAACGTATAGAACTCTCTGAAAAGTCTATACCGGTTACCTCATACCCTTTTCTTGCAAGCTTTTTACAATATAAACCTGGTCCACAACCCAAATCAATAACTTTCTCGTACCTGTTCGGAGGGGCAATTTCAGCAATAAAGTTTACACACTTCTCTATAAATTTATCATTTGCACTTCCTCCTGGAGTATTTAGGTCTAGGTGTTCATCCATTACTAAGCTTGACATTAAAGGATCTGTCCAAATATCATCAGGACTTGGCTCAAAAACTTCAGGCTTTTTTAAGTGCTCAAAAAGAAGATTGCTCATCACAGATTCACTCCCAAGTATTTTTTTGATATATTATAAGCTAAGAAATAAGAAAGATTTTTTTAACTTTAATGCTATTTTTTAATGGTATTATGTAAATGAAGACCTAGTTAAGAAATAAATCCAACTAGGTCTTCCAGTGATGTATCTTATGTCTTACCTTTGATGGGAATTAGCAATTCTCACTTTTTGTTGACCATAGAGTTGTCAAAGTAATTGGAGTCCAAGCAACAGCTACGTCTCCTGCTTCATTTTGAGGAAGCTTTTGTAAATTTAGAACCTGTTCCATTTCATTTTCACCCCTTATTAAATTACTAGATTAATAGTTTGATTATTAATCTAGCTTCATACTAGCATAAAAAATAACTGTATATTCCGTTAAAATCCCCTATTTTTTCTTATGCGGAATACCACAATTTTTTTATTTGATTTTAGGGTTTCCCACAATACTTTTCTCATACGCAAACTAGATAGGGTACAAATTTGTTTACACCTGCTATGAGAGAGTTATTATAAAAGGTTTTTATTCAGTAGCTTTTTCCCCATAACAGAGTGGTTATTTTTAATATTATTCAGATTAAATGGCAGGGATATAATTATTTGAATTATAAATACATGGCAAGAATCTTACATTGTTAACAGTAGAATATGATCCTTCTACATTATCAAATTAAATTATTGAGAAATTATTCAAAGAATTTATTATCTAAAGCAATATTTAATGCTTCGATTCTAGATTTTACACCTAACTTTCTATAAATTTTGGTCAAACGATATTCTACTGTGCGATCAGACAAGAATAATTTATCAGCAATTTCTCTATTACTTAACCCCTTAGATATCTCCTTCAAAATAATCAGTTCTCTTTCTGTTAATCCATGCTGTTTACTTTCCGAATTTAACTTATTTTTATTCTTAAATAAGCTTAAGGGTACAATCGTATACCCTGATACAACTGCTTGAATCAAATCAATCAATTCTGATTTTGTTGCTGTTTTACTTATAATACCGCTTACTCCTATTTCAGTGAATATATATAGATTTTCTTGTTCTGTAAATCCAGTATACAAAATAATTTTTCTTCTAGCATTGATACTTAATAGTTCTCTTGATAGATCAATTCCAGTCATTACAGGCATGTGAATATCTATAATATAAATATCAAATTCCTCACTTAACGCTAAAGCTTCAGCTCCGGAAGATACATAATGTGCTGATATATCACCGCCTTTTGTTAATATAGTTTTCGTTCCTTCTCCTACAATATAGTGATCATCTACAATTAAGATTCTTAACAATTTATCTAATCACCTCGGTATCGTTACATATATATGTACTTTCTTTGGATTATCTGTAGCAAACTCAATAGTTCCATAAATATTATTAATTCGTCTTACTAAACTATTCAGTCCAATTCGACCTTGGTGAAGCGTTTCTTTATAATTAAAACCTTTACCGTCATCTAAATAATCAATATTTATTTGATCCTCCGTCTCCCAAATAATTATTGACACTTGTTCAGCATCAGAATGCTTTATAGCATTATTTATTAACTCCTCGATTACTCGATAAATCAATAGCGGCTTTTCATAATGGTCAAAGTGATCTGTGGTTAGCTCCACTTCATAATTCAACTGAAATTGGGATTTTTGTTTGAATTGGTCAAGTAGTTCATTTAAAGAATAGACTAGGCCCTTAATCGATAAAGCTTTAGGCATCATTTGTGTAGATATTCTTCTGGTTTTATCTATAATTTCTTTTAGATGGTCTCTCAACTTTCTTAATTCAGGTTGGTTGTTTTCAATTGCAAGTATGTCTAATACTCTATAAATATATATTTGATCTTGTAAGATCGTATCATGAATATCTTCAGCTAGTCTCCTTCTTTCTGCTTCAGCAAAATGAAAGAGGAAACGCGATATTGCATTGGATGTAACTTTTTCTCCCTTTATTAGTTGAGTTACAGAGTCTTCACTTATTCTTATAATTTCATAGGTAAGTCTAAGATATGAAATAAAAACCATGCACCAAGATTTATCATAGATACTAAAATGTGAACGTTCTTTATGGTCACCAATACATAGATATTCTATACGATCCGAACTTTTTGATAAACAAACTCCAAAATTGCTTTTATAGTCTATGATTATTTGACCTTTAATATTAATAATCTTATTTAATGGAATGTTTTCAAAATTATTTCGCCCTATTAAATACTCATTCTCTAATTGTTTGGTACGGGTATTAAATTTCACAATAGTTGCATCTACATTATGAAACCTTTTTTTAATCTCTTTTATTGCAAGTTGTTTTAAATCCTGTAGTGTTAAACAATTTTCTATTTCTACTATTAATCTTTCAACAAATTGAACAATATTATTCTTATCTTGGAAAAGTGAATTACGTAATAAATAATCAATTTGTTCCTTTGCAAATAAAAACATTGTATTAAATAAAATTACAATAACAAACAATTGTATCAAGTCGAAGATATTAAACATAGGATATAGTAAATACAGAAAAAAAATAATAAAAATTGAAGGTATCAACGATAAAAAACTATAATAAATGGTGCGATTAAAAATAAATTGAGGATCTAAGAGCTTCTTGTTTAGAATGAGATAAGTGTATCCAATTGGAATCACAAAGAATGACCACGCAGTGACGTAAGCATTAACCCCCTCCTTGAAAAATATTTGAGGAAAAGCGTGCAAAAATATAAAAGGGGCAAATGCAACCAAGGGAATAACTAACAACCAGATTAGAAAAGTTCTTTCTCTTGCTCCTTTACTAACCAACAAAAAATAAATAATTTTTAATAACGGTAATGAAATATTAGTAAAGAAGTATAGAATAAGTGCAACCTTACTTATATCTAGCATTTCTTCAAAGATATTAGCAAAGCAATCAAGGCCTATGACAACTACTAAAAAGTACAAATTTATTTTTTTAAGTTTATTTTTTTCTCTTCTAATAATTCGTCTATTATATAATATTTCCGTAGTAAATTTATTAAAAAAATAACTCGTTAAAGGGAAAGAAATACTGAATACAATAATAGCTAAATAGTTTTCTATGGACTGTACAATTGAGGTAAAGTAAGATAAAGAACCTGCTAGTAAAAAATAAATTAGGAATTTACTGGTTTTTTTATCACTATGTATGTATATAATATAAGTTAAGATAGAAGTAATTGCTGAAAATGCAACCGGTAAAAATAGCATATTCCAAGCATTACTATATTTCTGGATTAAATTAATTAATAAAAAAATATGCAGTAGATAAAAAGTTGTTTTTACTAGTTTGTATTTGTTTACTTTTAGCATTTATCTTCTACTCCTTTTTTATCCTTATCTAGAAAGGAGGGGTGAATAATGATAATGCAGCTTGTTCAGCGAGGATTAAACAAAACTCCAATGAACGTCCCATCAAAGTTTTACCACCAGGATAGTCGCCTAAACATAAATCTTCAACTTTCACCAGAAGAAGCATCTTTTATTAATGAAGCAATCAAAAATAATATTAGAAATACTGCTTACTCGCTTCCGGTCCCTACTAACTGGAGATAATACTTAGTAATGAAGTTTTTTGTTTTTTTGTTATGTTTAATTGACTGATTACTCTCTCGTATTTGCGAATAAAAATCTTTTCAGTAATCCAGCAATATATGAGTGCATCTTCAATCATCAAATCTTGATGAATCGTTGAAACATCGAGGTTTGATGAATTTTTGCTTGAATAATAGTTTTGGATTCTTGTATACGCCTCATCCTCTGTGTTTAAATAGAATAATATTGGCAATGTCCTTTTCCTATATAATAGATCATTTTTCTCAAAACCGTTTTTCATATCATTAACGTCATTTCTCAATTGAAAAATTACCCCAAGATAGTTGGCATATTCAATAATCTTTTTACTTAATTGCTTATTAACACTTCCTGCTCCTAATAAACATGCTAATGCAATTAAAGACCCTGACTTTAGATAGCACATATAGAAATAATCCATTTCAGTCGATAATTCATTTTTTAAATCTATCTGTTGACCAGAAATGGATTGTAACAATAACTTGTTCGCCCTTTGTGTTATCAGACTTTTGTCTGTAAAATTTCCAATTCCATTCATTTCTTTTAAGCATATAAGTAATATTCCAACAATGATATTAAAATTAAATGCATTATCCACTTTACTCCATGGTGCATCTTGACGCGTATCTTCATCTTGCATATCGTCCATTATATCTGATATAAGTATAATTAATTCTATAATTGTCATCGCTTTCACTTTATGTATATTAATCTTCTGATCTCTAAAGATATCAAAATGAATAGCAGTAATTTTGGCAAATTCAATAGACTGATTAAATTTATATTCGATATAATCTTTTGTATTATTTTTGATACTATCTTCCATAAACCCTTTATCGACAAATGATTTTGCCATATATATTAATTGTTTCTCCAAATTTATCCCCCCCAAAGTAAACAATACCATATATTTACTAATTATTACAAAAATTTTAAATAAATTATATTAACACTAAAGATTAACTAGTTTAATGATCTTTCTTGTCATTATATTATCAAAATAAACAAAAAGGTGTTATTATTCTAATAGTAATATTTTATAGACTATTCTATATTTTGAAAGGAGTTAAGACAGGTGGTTCAAAATCAAAATAGTTTAAAACCCTTTTTGAATCTCGTTCTCTCAATTAAAATGCCTAAATCTGCACTTATATTAGGAATAATAACAAGTGTTATAACAACGCTTACTGGACTAGTTATCCCACTACTCACAAAAGCTCTAGTGGATGGGTTTTCCATCCATTCAATAAACCCCAAACTGATTATCCTAATAGGGACTGCTTTTATCATTCAGGCTATTATAAGTGGATTATCTATATATTTATTAACAGTTGTAGGTCAAAAGATCGTCGCTAGTCTACGGGGAAAAATGTGGCATAAACTTATTCGTTTACCTGTTAGTTATTTTGATAGAACATCAAGTGGTGAAACAGTTAGCCGTGTCGTAAATGATACAAGTATTGTCAAAGAATTAATTTCCAACCACTTTCCTCAATTTATCACAGGAATTATATCCATAATTGGTGCTGTCGTACTGCTGCTTTTGATGGACTGGAAAATGACGTTAATGATGCTATTTGCTGTTCCTATTACATTAGCTATCATTATGCCTGTAGGCCGCCAAATGATGAAAATATCTCGTAACTTACAAGATGAAACAGCTCAATTCACTGGGAACATCCAGCAAACATTAGGTGAAATCCGATTAATGAAAGCTTCTACTGCTGAGAAAAATGAAGAGAAAAAGGGGTTATTAGGAATACAAAAATTGCTTGAATATGGAATAAAGGAAGGACGAATCTTCGCCTTAATTTCCCCCTTAATGCAATTTACCATTATGATTGTCATTGTCATTATTATTAGCTATGGAGGAATGAGGGTTGCCGGTGGAACAATGTCTACTGGCGCACTAGTTGCATTTTTATTGTATCTGTTCCAAATCATTATGCCGTTTACAACCTTCGCGATGTTCTTTACACAATTACAAAAAGCTAAAGGAGCGACAGAGCGGATCATTGAAATCTTGAACCTCTCATTGGAAGAGGGACAAGAGGGAATAGAAGTTGATATTAGTAATCGATCCATTACAGTTTCAAACATTTCTTTTTCATATGTTGAGAACGAGCCAATCCTACAAAATGTGTCCTTTCACGCAGAACCCGGTCAATTAATCGCATTAGCTGGACCAAGTGGCGGAGGGAAATCAACGATATTTGGACTAATTGAAAGATATTATGAACCAGAATCGGGTGAGATTTACATAGGTCAAACACCTATTAAAGATATTTCCATTCATTCATGGCGTCGGCAAATAGGCTATGTTTCTCAAGATAGTCCCATGATGGCAGGAACCATTCGGGAAAACCTATCCTACGGATTAGGTAATTGGGAGGAAATCCCAGACGAGCATCTTTGGAAGGTGGCAGAGATGGCGTATGCCAAAGAATTTATTGAAGAGTTTTCTGAAGGTCTTGATACAGAGGTTGGGGAAAGAGGAGTACTGCTTTCTGGAGGACAAAGGCAACGTATAGCGATAGCGAGAGCTTTTTTACGAGATCCGAAAATTTTAATGATGGACGAGGCAACAGCTAGCCTTGATAGCCAATCGGAAAGTATTGTCCAACAAGCACTAACACGTTTAATGGAAGGAAGAACCACCTTTGTAATAGCCCACCGATTATCAACAATTGTTCATGCAGATCAAATACTATTCATAGAACAAGGCCGGATAACGGGGCGTGGCAATCACCAAGAATTGGCAAAGACCCACTCTTTATACCGAGAATTTTCTAAACAACAATTGACCTAACAAGAATGTAATAAAGTTGAACTCTTTTGCCAAAATCAATATAATGGCATAAAATAAAAAGTAAAGGCTTCCATGTATGTATTTTATTTTGACCGACAAAATTCCGGTTTGGGAAACTCGAAAAAGAAAAGGAACGTGTGTGGTGATGTATTAGTTCTATTAATACCTTATTGAACAGTGAGAGAGGGCGAGGATGCTAACTGCTACGAACATATTCACCCACACTCTCCTACCTAACGAGTACCTTGAAGATGAATATAATGAATATAGTAATATTAAATCATACAACCTTTCTGGTAAACATTTAAAATCAAAAAACACATAAATCCAGGTATTATAATTTGTCAACCCTTTCTCTTACCTTCCTGCGAATTTTAAAACTAAAACTATTAATATACTCCTCATTTTTTGCCAATAGTTTATATGCATCAAGAAAGATTGAAGTTCGTGTAATAATGTACAAGCCAATCGAAATCATTCCTATACAGACTGGATAATATGGTACTAAAAATTCGGAGGTAATATATTTTCTGTCTATTCCAAAGGCTAAGAGTCCTGCAACAAATAAACACATACCTATGAAATTAATAACACCGTATTTTTTTTTCAAAAGTGCGTACCTTGCTGTCAACTCGCTATGGTATTTTTCATCAAAAAACAAGGACTCTTTCTTAAGTACTTTATATTGACTGTCTTCTATAAATGATACAGAAACGAACATCCCTATACCAAATGTAGCTAAAATGATGGTTGGGATAATGTATACCGATGGGTCTTGTTTAAAGATAAAATATGGGATTGTGGACAATGCAATTAAGAAAATTCCCAATGCCATATATTTAGAAACTTTATGTGTAGACACTAAATACCCCTCTGCCATTTCTTTACTAACATAATATCCTGTCTCTTTGTCTCCTCTTGGATCTGCAGAATCCTTTAATAAATAGTCCATGGAGACCCCAAAAATATTTCCAATCATCAGAAGCTTTTCTGTTTCAGGATATCCTTGACCATTCTCCCATTTACTTATGGCCTGTCTCGATGTGTGTAATTTCTCAGCTAAAGCCTCCTGGGAAAGCCCTTTTTCTTTCCTCAACTTAAAAAGCTTTTCACCAAATGTCATTTACTTTTAGCTCCTTCCGATCATTATGAATTTAATACTCTTTGTTTATATATATATTTACTGAAATTATATAAGAAATGGTTAGAAAAATAATTGATAACATGAAGAAAAAAGTGGAGAACTTTTCATCAAATCCTTCTACACCTATCAAATCAATTATAAAAGCTATTGCGAAAAACATACCTAAGGAAAAGCCAACACTTCCCATCATAATTGAATCTGACTTATCTGTTCCAAGCTTGTAAGTGAATGGATAAATTATAGCAGCTATACATATGATTAGTCCCATACCTCGCAGTGAATAATTCAAAAATACGGAATAAATGGTAGGGAACATAAGAGTATGAACGACAAAAGAAATACTAAAAACTAATAAAAAACTAAAAATAACCAGCAACAAGAAAGTCAAATATTTACTCCCAACAACCCTTTTTCTTGATATGGGAAGTACGAGTTCATATTTATTCCACCCTGACATAGCGTCATACTTTAATACTTCAAACGCATGAACAGGTATAAGTACAAATGGTAAAAATGCAGCTAACTTCAATGCTGCCGAATGATTAGTTAGAAATAGAAAAACTACTGCAATAACAGTTAACAAAGAGGAAGATCTTACACTTTTTTCCACTGAATATAGATTATTAAGCATGAGACCCTTCATAACAATCCCCTTCCATTAATAGTAACGTGATCTCATCTAGCGAGTTATCTTCTATTTTAAATGTAGCGGGTATTGTATTTTTATCTGAAACAAGCATTTCCAGTAAACCTGCTTTATATCTATGTGAAACTATAACACGGGAGTCTATTTGCCCTACTTCTGTTGATGCACACTGGATAACGGCATAATTATCCAATAGTTCTTTTTTACTTGTCTGCAAAATAATCTTTCCTTTTTTAATAAAAATAAGATAATCAGCAATTTTTTCAATATCACTTGTAATATGGGAAGATAGTAAAATTGACCGGTTCTTATCCTTTACAAATTCTAAAAATACACCTAATATTTCATTTCGAGCCTTGGGATCTAAACCAGATGTAGCCTCATCTAACATCAGTAATTTTGTATTATGTGAGAGTGCTACTGCGATGGATAATTTCATCGACATCCCACGTGAAAAATTTCCAACCTTATCATTCTTGGGTAAAGAGAAGTCTTCAATATAATGAAAGAACTTCTCCGTATCCCATTGTTGATAAATGTAACTTAAGATATTTGATATTTGAATAATATTTAGATTACTGGGGAAATTCATGTGATCAAAAACAACACCGACCTCTTCTTTCCACTTTTCATTTGAATAGTCTATCTCTTGATTGAAAATTTTTATGGAGCCATTATCTACTTTTAATGTACCCAATATTGCTCCCATTGTTGACGTTTTCCCAGCACCATTCTCACCAATAAATCCCACAATCGAACCATATGGTATGGAAAACGTGATATTTTTTAGTTCAAAATTGGATTCTGCATAAGTTTTATTTAAATTTTCAACTTCTAAAATATTCTCCATACTTATCTCCATTACTTTATTTTTTTTTATTATTTTTTTTAATCTGCGATATCCCATATAGAACACAAAAAATAATGAACCCCAAAAAGACGAGTGTATTAGTTATTGGTTCATCAATTCTTGGAATATCTCCCTGAAAAACTTTTAAAAGAACTAATACTCCTACAGTAAAAATAACTCCAATAATAGATATTTGTTTCATTTTTAAAATCATTCCTTTCGTTTAAGGCACAAAATGCTATAAAGTATAGTTGTGCTGAGCGGATTTTTCATACACGTAACTATAAAGGTTATTTTGCTTTCTATTCCAAACATTTAATAAGTCAGTCAATACTTACATCAAGGTTATCCGTGGTAAAAAGACGAATAAGAAGGGTGTTAAATGGATTACTGGTTTATTTAACATATTCTCGTGCCCGGAAGCCTTTTAACTTCATCTTGATATTCGACAATTGCGTTACCTTATGCGTCAACGTTTTAAATTAACTAATTTTATATTTGTGATAAGAATCTATGATTATTTTCTAACAATTGTTGTTAGAGGACCCAACAGTATTCGATTTTGAACCATTTGTTTTTTGTTAATGAAGGAAGAATTCCAGATTTAAAACCTACCATTGAAGGATTTAATATTACCGAACTAGCTGGAAAACTCTCTGTTATGTTGTACTTTGAAGACCTTAAAGCACGAAAATCTGTCCTTAAGGAAGAGATAATCTCACTTACTAGACTCTACACGGAAGAAATTAATTTGCTTTAAACTGTTTCATCTATTTAAAGCATCTTTAATGAGATAGCCATAATCTCAGTAATAGCAGGCAATATGGACTGTTCCCGACAGAACAGCATTTATTCTGGGGCGGACCTTACACCAAAGTTAAGTAGAGTGCTGGCTAGAAAAAAGTCAGTAAGGATTTCAAGAACTGAAGTTAATATTATCCCCCTTTTGATACATCCCGAATGCTGTTAACTGCAATTTACCACATTTTGATGTAAAAGTACCATATAATTCTTAATTATTATTCAGTTCATCGAGAAATTACTATTGAAAAAGTAACTTCTAGCTAAATCTAGGCTTCAAAATTGTGTACCACAAGTAACTTAACATATCGCGAACTATACATAATTTTTAAAAGGTTTTGCCTATGATGGCTTAATTGGTATCGGCTTTACTCTTGGCACCTCGTAAATATCAGACTTCTTTTCCTCACTTTTTATTTTAAAACTTCCTTCTTAATTTTTCGTTAGATATATCCTCCTTCCTTATAACTACTTATATCTTAGAGAAACATCACTCCAACTTCTACCATGTAGCGGTTGCACTTTGTCAACTTACAGTTGCAACCTTGTAGTAGAACATGTTTTACATAAGATTTAGGGAAAAATTCCTTATTTACTATTTATGATTTAGGAAAGGATTTATAAAGTTTTTATATGCATTTCACTATTTAAATTATTTTGAACACATTTGCTAATTTATCCAGAACAAGGAAACCTCTTACATTCAATATATATAAAATATGTTCAGTATCGCAGGCTTACCCATTAATTTAATTCAACAAGATATCCAATTCTTCTTAGAATAACCTGGAGTCAAAATACTAAACACATGGCAACTTAATATTCACAAAAATCATTGACATTTTCCGCATATTTAAACTATTATGATATTTAAGACAAAAGATGGAATTTTGTCTCTCAGCAAAAAAAACTTTTTGAATTATTTCAACAAACTAATTGTGGAATGGTTTCTAAATTTTCCCTTTCTTTTACACTAAAAACTCATTATTTGAATGGAGAAAAATAATCGAGATAGTACATAAAATCGTACCCTCATTATAACGTTTCAAATACAAATATCTCACATAAAAAAGGTGATTGAAGATTACCTATAAGTTATAGAAAGGAAGTTACTAAATGGAAAACATAAGTATAAATTCCAGTAATCACAATGGTTTACAACTTCATCTATGTAATACTCTCAAATTTAAAACAGTTAGTATTACGTTAACAATGAAGATTCCTCTTCATAGGGAACTTACTACGGCTAGAGCGCTAATTCCTTATATTTTGATTAGTGGGTCAAGAAACTACTCTAGTCGTAGGCTTATAAAACAAAAACTGGATGAAATGTATGGAGCAACACTTACCCCTGATGTCTATAAAAAAGGAGATAGTCATATTATCTCTCTTAATATAGAAATCCCAGCAGATCAATATATAAATACCTCTTATTCATTAATAGAAAAATCCCTTAGTTTACTACACGAAATTGTTTATAATCCAGCACTTGAAAATGGTGTATTTCAATCTTCTATTGTTGAACAAGAAAAACGTAGCTTAGAACAACGTATTAATTCCAATTATAATGAGAAAATGCATTACTCTAACAATCGTTTAATAGAAGAAATGTTTAAGGGGGAACAATACGAACTTCCCGCAGCGGGGAGAAAAGAGGATATCGACGACCTTAATGCAATATCTATTTATCAAGTGTATGAAGATTTACTTCAAAACGCTGTCTTTAGTCTATTCATAATTGGTTCCTTTAATGAAGAAAATGTTAAATTCATAGTACAGGATATATTTTGCGAACAATTTCACAAAAACTATAACATAATAATTCCAGAAGATCGTAAAGTTAGAAAAAAAGTAAAGGTTATTCAAGATAAAATGGATGTTAAGCACGGAAACCTCCTGTTGGGCTATAGAACCTTTGCCACCATACAAGATAAAGATTATGAATCTACAAGGGTAGCAAACGCAATTTTTGGCAGATTTCCGTTTTCTAAGCTATTTACCCAATTACGTGAAAAGGAAAGTCTTGCCTATTTTGCTTTTTCACAAATAGAAAGTAATAAAGGGTTGATGATTGCGATGGCTGGAATTGACTTTGGCAACTATGAACGCGCAGTTAATTTAATACGAGAACAGGAGTATGCAATGAAAAAAGGAGACTTTACAGAAGATGAAGTTGAACAGGCTAAAGCGATGCTGATTCACCTATTCCTAGAAGCATATGATACTCCATTAGGGATTATGGATTTGACAGTACAAGCTATTGATAGTGGATTATCTAATATAAATAATCAGATTAAAAGAATTAGCAAGATATCAAAGAATGATGTTATTCGTGCAGTAAATAAGTGGGAGCTTGATACAATATACTTTTTAAGTGGAAAGGAGGATGATAAAAGTGAAATTAATCCATTCTAAGAAACTAGGAGAGACCTTGTTTTATGAAAAATTATCTAATGGCCTTGAAGTTTTCATACTTCCTAAGAAAGACTTTTATAAATCAGTTGCCACATTGACAGCAAAATTCGGTTCCATAGATACCTATTTTTCACCTCTTGAAAAAAAAATTCCGATCCAAGTTCCCGATGGGATAGCACATTTTTTAGAACATAAGATGTTTGAAAGTAAACAAGGTGACGTCCTTCATTCATTTGCGAAGGAAGGAGCAACGATTAATGCAATTACAAATTTTACCCGCACCTCATATACATTATCAACTACTACTAACATATATAAAAATATTTCAACTCTACTAGACTTTGTGCAAGATGCATACTTTACAGATTTAATGATAAAAAAGGAAAAAAGAATTATCGAACAGGAAATTAAAATGTATGATAATAATCCGGACTGGCGTGCTCGATTTAAAATATTAGAGAACATGTATAATAATCATCCAGCGAAAAATGACATAGCAGGAACAATAGATTCCATCAATCAAATCACAAAAGAGGATTTATACGCTTGTTACGATACTTTCTATCATCCTAACAACATGTTACTTTTTGTTATAGGGCCAGTAGTTCCCGATGAATTAATAAAGCATATTAAAAATAATCAAGAGAATAAAATATTCCGAGGAACTGGAGAGTTTTATCGTATACCTACTGATGAAGATGCAATTGTGAATAAAAGATCAGACTTAATGAAGTTTTCAGTTCCAATACCTAAATTTTTTATTGGTCATAAAGAGCCTAACCCAAAAAGACAAGGTCAGGACCTATTAAAATACGAGTTATCTCAATATGTTTTATTTGAGCTAATGTTTGGTGAAAGCTCAATGACATATGAAAAATTGTATGATTATGGTTATATAAATATGCCATTTAATTATGACTGTACCAATGAAGAGGGGTTTGGTTTTTCAATAATAAGTGGGGACAGTCAAGATCCTGAAGCTATCATTCAAATGGTAAATGAAACAATTGATAATTATAAAATGGAATCTATAAAACAAGAAGATGCACAAAGAGCAATTAACAAAGTGATTGGTTTTTTCTTAAAGTCGATAAACTCACCACTATTTATTGCTAACCAATTTACACGTCATTACTTTAATGAAATGAATTTATTTAGGGTATTGCCTACACTTGAAAATTTATCTGAAAATGATCTCGTAGAGGTATTACATTTACACTTTTCTCATGAATCACAAACAACACTTATTGTAAATAAGCCATGAAAGAAGTCCAATTATGTTAGTCTAATGCACAGTAGTGTTTGAAGTTAGGGGGGAGTATCCCCCCTTTTATTTGAACTAATTAATCAAATCCCGTTTTCGGTAACCAAAGAAGCTAAATATTATTAATAATAACGCTAAAACACATAGTAAGAACAATGGTTTAAAAGCTGTGTCCTCAACAGGTACTTGTGGAATATGATAATAAGGAGAAAGTTGACTTGTCCAATCTGGTAATTGTATTATATTCCCAAAGTAGTTAACAAAGAGTGAATAAACTAAAAATAACCAAATCAAAGGTGTCAACTTTGGAAAGAATCCAATTAAAAAAGCAGCGATTCCTATCATCACAAGAGTTGCCGGATAGTATACCATGGCTGCATAGTATACCAGCCCGAATTCAAGGCCATCTTCTATCACAACTGTCGCAGTTGACCATAGCCCAAGCGCACTAATAGATATCATTATAAAGCTATTAACCGCTGCTAGAATTAAGTATGATCCGATAAGTCTTGCTCTTGAACCAATATTACCAATTAAATGTTCTATATACCCTCTTTTCTCTTGTGCACGTAGTTTATTCATAGAAACAATTGGTGGAATGGTCGCTATAAGAGCAAAGATTACCATTAAAGTTGAAATAAATTGTTCAGTAATAAAAGTAGCATCTACATGTTGAAACATTTCACTCTCTCCTAGAAATATCTCCAAATCGCCAAAAATCGATCCATAAGATGCACCAAGTATATATAGGCAGATTGTCCAAGAAATAAATCCTGTACGCTGTAATCGAAAAGTGAGACTAACTGGTCCTTGTACAAACCGGGAAGTAAATCTTCTTCCAGGTCTGGAAGCTATGAATCCTTGCTCCAAATCACGTATGCTATTTAGACAATTGGCAACTATATTTAATAATAAAGATATACCCAACATTAAAATGATTGGATTCCAATTATTCGATGAATACACTTCAGCCTTCGATACCCACCCTAATGGAGAAAACCAGGATAATACTCCGTTACTAATATCTGTTACAGCTCGAAAAAGATAAGCTAGAAGTAGTACTGAAATTGAAAGTCCAATTGTACCTTTTGAGCTTTTGGAAAGTTGAGCAAAGATAGCTGTTATTCCAGTGAAAATAAAACCTGTGCCACCTAAAACAGCACCATACAACATTGAACCTTCCAAATCCATACTCTCGATATGAAGCACATTTAATCCAAACCCTATACATATTGCTAGAACAGTAAATGTTCCATTTGCTACAATTATTGAGGCGTTTAATTGGGATAGGCTGCCAGATGGTAAAGAGCGAATTATCTCTAGACGACCTTTTTCTTCATCTGCTCTTGTATTACGTGTAACAAGCAAAATTGCCATTATACTGACGATTATAGCAGTGATTAATAACATTTGATGGGCCGTCATAGAACCAGTTGTATAATTATTTATTTCGCCCGGCCCTAATATTGCTGTCATTACAGGATTTTCCATTGCCTTACCAATTGTATCTCTATCCTGCTGAGTTTCATATAAATAATTGAAAGAAATTGCCATGATTATTGTGAATAATACTAAGCCAATTGTCCAGAATAATATTCCTATCCTATTTAGACGGAAAATAAACTGCGCTAGTTTACCAGTGTTGGCAAATCTACTCCGTAGCATTTAAGAGACCCCCTGATTCCTTCATTACTTCCGCAATCTTATTTTCGTAATGACGCATAAATATATCTTCAAGGGTTGGCGGATTACTCTCTAATTTCAAGATACCGAACTGACTAATATAAGAAATGACGTTATCGAGCTGCTCTGTATCTACTTGAAACCTTAATTCCTGATTGGTCTCCTCTATATTATAAATACCCTGTAATTCATTTAAAGATGAGATGGATTGTTTAGTCTTAACAAGTATATGTGTGCGAGTTAAGTGACGCAGTTCATCTAGCGAACCGGACTCTATAATCTTTCCCTGTTTGATAATTCCTACTTTATCACATAATTTTTCTACCTCAGAAAGAAAATGACTGGAAAGAAGAATACTTTTTTCATTATTTTTTAGCTCCATAATACACTCCTGAAATACTTGTTCTACTAAAGGATCAAGTCCCGATGTTGGCTCATCTAGAATATATAACTCAGCATCAGATGAAAAAGCTGCAATTAAAGCTACCTTTTGTCGGTTTCCTTTTGAATAAGTTCGACATTTTTTTGTAGGATCTAAACCAAATTTTCTTATCAAATCTTTACTTTTATTTCTGTCTTTTGTGCTCCGTAATTTCATAAATAAATCAATAATTTCTCCTCCTGTTAAATTTGGCCATAAATTTACATCACCTGGTACATAAGCTATCCTTTTGTGTATTTCAACTGCTTCTTTCCATGCATCTTTACCAAATAATTTAACATCCCCTTTTGTTGCTTTTAAAATTCCAAGCATTACACGGATTGTAGTTGATTTACCAGCCCCGTTTGGACCAATAAATCCAAATACTTCTCCTTTTCGAACTCTAAAATTCACACCATCTAAAGCTGTAAATCTTCCAAAACTTTTTGTTAAATCTCTAACATCTACTACATCCATTTTTATCCTCCTTAAATTTTAATTGTCATCATTTATTTTAATTATTCTTTACTTTTTATCTATCATTCAGGGGTTGCGCTTTGTCAATTTAAGGTTGCATCTTTGTCTTCTAGAATTTTTGAATAATATTTACTTATTCGGCTACAAATAAAGTTAACAAAAAATCGAACAAGAATTATACCTGTTCGGTTTCAAATAAATTATTTAAAGGAGGTTTTTCTAAAGTGAAATAACCTTTACAAGGTATAGGTGGTTCAATTAAAGCGAGTTTTGCGATACTTTGTTTTTCTGATGGTCCTTGTTAATAAATCGCCTGGATTCCTAATCGCAATACTAACTGTATATTTATTAAGTTGTTTTATTTCGGGTTTTTATCTTCTGGTTTTGAAATAAAACTAAAAATCAATAACGGATTATTAGGTTGTCTTTAAAACTGGTCTAGGCTAATGAATAATATCGAGTGAAAAATAAATAAATTATGAGGAGACTTACGTATAGCATTTACCGTACTTTAGATAAAAGCCTTGTGGTATTGTACGTATTCATGCCAGGGCGGTTCATTAAATGAGAATAAAATCAAGAAAGAAAATTTAAAATTGATTGTTATCATTAATTTGTTTTATGCGGAGGTAGTATACTTCTAATTTTTGTAGTACCTGGAACCTTATCATAAATAGATGTGGTTTTGATTTGCTGAAATAGTTGTCTTTCGACTATCGAATTTCCGAAATAAATCAGATGTGTAAAATAGACCAATAGCTATATGATTGTCGGCCTTTTAATTTAGTAGCAAATGACGCCGTTCCTTTGAATAATGAACCAATTAAGAAGCGTTAAATTAGTCGTAGAATTTGAGACTTTATAGATGCCCAATATCCATGACGTATCACTGTCATATTTTAAAGCATGAAGATGAAGGAATGATGGGTAAGTTCTTAATTGTAGAACTAGTAATAGCCTGAAGTGCCGTTGGGACTACAGATAGGTGGTCCGGATAGTCATGTCGTTAAATATAAGTATGGGGAAGTTGAGTTTACAGACATATCTTGCTTTAGAAAGGAAGATATAAAAATAGTAAGGATGCCTACTCCAATTTAGCTGCTGAAGGTGGATTGAGAGTCTTAACCGTTCTCCTAAAAAATCTCCTTCTATAGAGTCAAAGATTATAAAAAGGTTTGAAAAGGCTAAAGAAAGGTTTAAGAGTTTAAGCGGAAACAAAAAGGTAGTAATTTTCCAATATTCCACAATTAGTATAATAAACTTCCAAAGAATGTGCACCCTCTAAGCTTACAAATATTTACCTTGTTCGTAATTATCGCCTCATTACACGGTCCTCTGCGCCAAGTACTCCTTCAACATCTCCCCAGCATCCCCCTCTTCCTCGTCAGCTAAATAATCTTCCTTCCGCTTCCGCTGCCTCTCCAAAAACCACTCCGGCACAACCTCATCACTACGAGATCTACTACGATTCCAGCCAGAACCACTATTCCTGCTATTCCTCCCCTCTAGTTCACTAAGCTTCAACTCCTCCACAGTCCTAATCCCCTGATTCAACCAAGAATTCATAATGCCCCTCACATAACTAAAGTTCAACTTCCCACGTACAAGCGCCCGTTTCATTGCTTCAATTACAAATTCATCACCAAAATCATTAACCCACGATAAGAGCTCCTCGGTCAGAAACGGAGTGACTAGACCGAAGTTATCTTGATAAAAAGCAACCGCGTCAGTTCTTGTCCCTTCTTGACGACTTTGTTTCATTTCTTTTTGTTTTGTTTCCTTTTGTTTAATTAAAGGGGCCGTTTGACGGTTCACCTGCTGGTCCACGTCTGTTTCAACTAAACTAGACCCATACCCTCCAGCACTGTTAAACTCCACACAAAGACTCTTCATCCTGTAAAAAGGCGCAAGATTTCTCCCCCTCGAACGCCATTCAATGAATCCTCTTTCTTCCAATTCCTTTCTTGCCCTTTTAAAAACATCCCCCAACACAATATCACTTACATGTATCTCAAAATAATTATAATTAAAAGGAATTTATCAGTATATATTACTCTGGCAGCTAAGATATCAGTTTTCTAATAGCAATTAATAAATGTGTCGGGACGGTTCGTCCGCTTCGGTAGAGAAAATTGATACAAGAGTTCCGGCCTCATGCTTCATCCCACTTTCTCATACATTAAGTATTTGGTCTTCTAATTTACTTATCTTATTTAAATCCGAATAATACTGTTTTATAGTCATTTCCATACAAGCCCTTCTGTTTTCTGATGTTCTTAGTGACTTATATTTTTTATTATAAAATAATGTAAAATCGTGGATTGTTCCAAATAATCCTGAACATGCCAAGTCCCAATCATGCAATTCAATCGGTGCTATATCTAAATCTGTACTCATAATAAAACACTTGTCCAATTCAGGTATATACGCATCCATTTCCTCAAATAATTCCTCTTCAGTTATTTCCCCATTTTTATAATCGTTATATATCTTTATTACTTTCTCCGCGAGGGTTATCATTCGTGATAGAATATCTTTTGTTTTAAATACCAAGTGTTCTTTGCTAGCTGTGTTTTCTATATTCAAGCTTCTTAATTGCTCATAGTAAGGATGAATGTTGTAATGAACTCCATTTAAGATAAAAGTTTCTTTACCATTGACTTTATACCACCATTTTTTATCTTGCTTTTCATCTACCCATGTTGTATGACATATATAATTGTTTTTTATTATATCAATTTCATCTCTACCGAAGTAAACCCATATAATGTTTGGTAATTTATTAATCCACCTTTTTTCGGCAATTTCATTATTATAGACTTCAATATTTTTAGCCCGGTCTTTGATCTTTAATGATATCTTCCCTATTTCCTCTAATGACAGCGGTTCCTTTAAAATCACCTTAAATGAATATCTTTTGGCTAAGCCTGTATGAACGGGCTCAACTTTGTAAATTATATAATTGTCATATTCGGCATATATATTGGTTGAATAGTACGGCTGATATTCTTTTACATCGAAGAATATTGTTCCTCCCATATTTGCCTTGAAAATGGGATGTTGCTTTTTATCAGGATTTCTTTTATTCCACACTTCTAAATACAAGGACACAAGTCTTTGTATATCATATAAAGATACTTTTCCTTGTTTGACTATGTGCTTATCTTGAAATGCATCACAGAGAAAACTTGTAAATACACTTACAGGCTTTTCGGGATGTCCATAAGAGACTTGGTCTGAATTGCTAGATGATAACACTGCATACCCTTCACCTTGAAACTCCTCTACTGTCTTTTCGATGTAAAAAGAAGAAGTTTCATCAATTGAAAAGTTACCCGAAAAGCAACAATCTAATAATATCACCTTACTCTTTGCCTGGATTTCCTTAAAGTGTTCTATAATTTCTTGTGTACTTATGATTCCATCACTAAAAACTAGATAGTGTTGGCCATCTATAGTAGCACCATGACCTGAAAAGTAAAAAATTAGAGTATCATTTTTATCAATTGTTGTTACCTTAGATAAAGCACGCTTAAAATCTTCTGTTTTAGCTTCGCCATACTTCCCACAAGTTGTAATATTTTGTTTTTGTACCTTCAATCCTTTTATTAAAGCTTCTTCCATTAAAGTAACGTCATTCATACAAAAAGGTAGGTCAACAACATCAGGAATATAATAATTACTAACCCCAACTACAAGAGCATTTAAATTAGACACATTATCCCACCTTCATTTATCGGTTTCTTGTAAAGATTCTAAGAAAAACCCTACGAAATCTCTACCAAATTTCAAAATTTGAAATTGATCTTTCGCTTTCATTTTAGGCTCTTTTAAACTTGGTAATCGTTTCTTGGTCTTACCAAAGGCAATGTTTAAAAATTTATGAATTTCACTGATAGATTTAAAAAGTGTCTCTAAGTCTCCTAATGTTTGAACTTCCTTTTTTGTAGTTAACAAACCAAGCCGTAATAAATTATTTCTAACCGAATCATATTGTTCGTAACTCAAACCATGCTGCTCCATTACATCATGAAACGTCTCTGAACCTTGTCCTATGTATAAATTTTGACTGTAAATTCTTAATACAGAAATATCAACTAATCTTAGTTCCTCCATTACATCGTAATAAGTTAAAACAAAATCTTCAGTGATATAATCGTGCATCGCTATCTTGACAAAACCATTAATAAGAAATTCAATTTTATCTTCTTGAGGTTCATTGAGAGCATACTCAAATACATATCCAAATAATTTGTCTATTTGTTCCTGTTGTTTATCTGTCTTAGATTGGAAATTATTTTGAATATCATTAATACAAGCCTTTAGTTCTTCAATAATTCTATTAATATTTTTTTCGAATTGCATTCGCTTATATGATGATACTGCACCGGAAATACCTGGTATAAGTGAGGCACCTGCATCAGCTGCAATCTCAACTGCAAAATGTTCAACCTGTTCTTTAGCTTCTTTGGATGCATATGAAGAAGCAACATCTAAAAATGTATTTATTCCTAACCCAGATATTGATTTGACTCCATCTCTAAATTTACCCATTCTTCTTTTCCCCCTTCAAGGAGATTCAAAATTTTATATAATGCCATTTAATGAAAAGAAATAGTTCAAAAAGATAAATACTAGATTCTTTGTCTATCAATCTTTTCTAATAAATTAGAAGCTTCATATCTATAATGAGCACATCCCTCTAATATCCCGCGGGAAATATCGTAAACGCTATTTTCATCTGTATTTTCGCAAACGGAATATGCGATACTAGCAAATATATCGTAATTTTGAAACTGACGGTAACCTGTGGCAACTACATAACCTTGATTAATTGCCTCTAAAGTAGAGATTTGATCTAATGAATTCATTTTTAAAATTATATTACCAAAAGATGAAATTCGATGTTTTACTAAATAATCACAAATCATATCAGTTTCTACTAGTTCTTTAATAAATTCATTTACCTGTAGAGTAAAGATGTTATTTTTTATATTTTCCAACACTTGTTTCTTATCAATGCTTTTATCTCGCAGATTTAATTTAACTTTAATATCTCTAATGATTTCATCTACCGTATCATACCTTTTATCTTTACTACGACTTGTACACTTTTCAACAATAAAAGTTAGTAAATGCTCTGTATTATTTGCTCCCAAGGTAAATACATAATCAATCATCTTACCGAGTGAATAAATATCACTCTTCTTATCAAGTTTAGAAAAGTCTCCTATGGCTAAAGGATCGATAAATATATGATTATTTTTTTCAGTTGCAGATGATTTCAAACTTCTTTCGATTGATTCATCTTTGCTAAGGCCAAAATCACTAATAACAAAATCATTCCCTATCTTCAACACATTCCCAAGGTGTAAATCTCTATGAATAATTGAATGATCGTGAGCATACTTCATACCTTCTAATACATCAAAAATAATTTTCAATCTCTGCTCGAAAGATATATCTACTTCCTTTCTTAGATATTCATATAAATTGATATCAGCTCTTTCCATTAAATACGAGTGGGTTGTAGGATCAAAACTATAAACGTTTAAAATTTGCGGGCAATCTTTAAGCTTTTGCATGTTTTCAAATTCATACTTCATTCTCTTTTGTAGATTAGTATCATCTTTATGAGATTTATTTAATTCCTTTCTCAAAACGTTCTTTTCCACAAATAATATGTTACAATAAGAGCCTTCATCAATTTTGTTATCACTTGAAAGTTCTATTGGTGTATTTTCCGTATTAACTACCATTATTCCATTCCGTTCAAGGAACTTAACTACTTTATCAACTATATTCCCAGAGGTATTTTTGTCAAAGCTTGAGAGTTCTAAAATGTTAATAATTTTTTCTACTAGCTTTATTCTCTTTTCCTCTTTAACATTTCCAAACTGGTCTGTAAGCAATTCAGTGTCATTAAATTGAAAATCTCCTTCACTACTAAAATAGTCATAGATATCTAAATAATCCACACTTAAAATGGACATTTCAAAATAGTAATCTAGAATTAATCCGTTATAATTATAATTTGTCTCGGTAACTTTCCTGTCCCACAATCTACCATCAAAGAAATTTAATAGCTTTACATATTCACTATGATTCATGGGATAGTCTCCAATGCTCTATCAACTTACTTAATAATTTATCCTGTCTTTGTTTTAAAGTATCTTCAGTCCATTCCTTCTCATTTAATACTTGAGAAGTGAGTACAAAAGAACTTACACCTTTCTTAGAACTAAAGTATTTTTCTTTTTTCTTATCAAATTCATAATTTTTTGCTTGGCTATTTTTTTGTCTTGATAGCAACACTAAATTACCTATCTTATGTACATAGTCATCTCTAGTTTCCTGATTGGGAAACCATACAGTCCATTGACTTTTTTCTTGGGGATTTTGTGACAATACATGTTCTACAGTAATTCGTTCGTAATTATAGGAAGCTTGCCCGTCGGACAATAATGAATCCAATTTTAGTAATACTGGTACACGGACTTTCTTCATTTGGTATAAATCACCGTCTAATTGTTTGACGATAAGTCTTTTTTCTTCAATTGTTAATTGAAGAGATGATTCATATATAAATAGATTTTTATCGTCTTCAATTTCAATAAGTAGATTTCGGTATCGCTCAATACGTTGATTGATATTGTATCGAAGAATCATCATTCCCATTGCCAATCGTTCAAGGTTGGTGAAAAAATTTAATAGCTTTTTAGGTTCATTTTCATTTCTAGATAGATATAGTATTGCGGCAGGAACCCAATCACTATTATCAACCTTTAATAACCAAAAAAATTGGTTATTTATCTCTTCTGCAAAATTAGCGCTTTTATAATTCATTTCTAATATATATTTAAGTGCATTAGAAAAGGGAACTAACTTACTTTCAATAAACTCCTTTGGTTTCTCAGAAGGTTTAACATAGTCACGGAATTCTTTGATAATTGTTGAACGCAACTTGTACTTTCGATAAATCATTCTTATATGGGAGAATAACTCATTAAAAGTTTCTCTACCTAAATATTCCTCTGCATTTTCCCACATATCATTGTATTTATCCTGCTCTTTTTTAGGTAACTTTCCAATAATTTCTGCTTTTAAAATATCTGAATGTGATAAATCTAGCCCACGGTCATTTAAAACAGAGAATATGCGATACGCTGAATCAAAATCTGGCGTGCTTACGACAACTAAATAACACTTCATAATAATAAAGGTAGCAAGTTGAGTCCGTTCTTCTTGTGAAATATTAGAAAGGCGTTTAATTAAAAGAAGTGTATTTTTCACTATTTGCTGTTGACTATCATTCTCAACTTTCACTTCAGATGATAATTTATCAATACCGCCGTCAGCTTGTATATATTCCCTGAAAAATTCAGCATCCCGATCTCTTAATGTCAATCGAAAACGGTCAGGAGTGCCTCTTAAAGAATTTCCTTCCTCATACAAGAATCCTTTAATCTCATTGGCCTTTTCTGGCAATAAATGCTTTAATACAGCTAATAATATAGTTAGAGTAGTTAATCGTTGTTGTCCATCTAGTACTTGTGAATCCGGCCCGTCCTCCTTTATTAAAACAACACTTCCTAAAAAGTACGGGTTCATTTCATTAATGTTATTTGTTGAAGAATTGTCAATGAACTCTAGTAAATCATCTAATAGAACTTCTGTATTTTCTTCTGTCCAGGAATATGGTCTTTGAACATTAGGTATTGAAAATGCATAATCGTTACTGAAGATCTTATCTATTGGATACTCTTTAGCTAATAAACTAGTTGTCATTTTTATTCACCTCATTTATTTTAGAAGTACTGGAATGGTTCGGGTGCTTCCATTATGAAATATGCAGTTTGAACCCCGTCCATCCTACTCTTTTATGATTATACAGAAAATTTCCATTTTCTTCTCCCATTTTACAAAAAAAAGACCTATTACTTAAAATAAGTAATAGGCAGGATTCAGTTTATTATTTTTTCAAGCTAATCATTCGCATATCGAAGCCTTGCAGTATAGTGTCAAAACTAATCGATTCATTGGTGTTTATTACAATAATTCTTTAACAACTATCCTAATTTAAAGTTAAATATTCAATTTCACAATAATATCATTTATATTTTCTTCAATTTCATCCAAAGAAACTATATACCACTCTTGCGGATTTTCAATTTTACCATTTGCTGTTGGAACAGAGATTTGTAATTGCTTATCTGCAAATCTATGATGTATTACTGTTTCCAACTTTCGGCCACTAAAGTTTTGAACTTCCCATGTCGCAACAATTTTCACAGGTGCATAAAGATAAGTGGCTTCATTTTCAGCATTACTAATACGTTCTTCTACACTCCCACTAGCAAAACCAATCTTATAAAGATTTTGATACTTTGATATTTCAGGATTCGAGCTAAGTGATTTTACTACATAAATATAGCCAGTAGTCAGATATTCAGCAGCTCTTTCTTCAACAGTAGTTTCTCCCATAACATCACTCATTACTTCGGTTACCATTCTACCATGTCGAGTATTATCAAAGAGATTGGATGCAAACGATCTCAGTAAAATTCCTTTATTTTCAGTTCCATTTTCATAAATAAGATGTAGCTTTGCGTTACGATAACCATTTTTATCTATATAATAGTCACCCATTGATAGAACATATAACAGAATCCCATTATCTATATAAAATTTCCCCGGTTTAATGTTTTTTTCAGTGTCAACAGGTATTATTTTACGAGTGCCATTTGCAACTTCTTTTTGAACAAGTTTAAATAGAGGTTCATATCGTTCAAAATGGCTAGCTCGTTTCCTAACACTGTATTTGTCAGCTACATTAATTGTTCTCTTATATCTCGACAAATCAAGTAGTGAATCAACTTTGTCTTTTTTCTCAAAAAGTGTATCATCATTAAGAATATCATCAAGAGATTCAGGATTTTTTATCGAATTTTCTAAAACTGTATTTTTACTATCAAACAAGTTTAGTTCATCTATCTTAGCTAGCTTCTTTATCATTTCTGGCTTATCCCGATAGCCCTTTAGTCTGGAATATAATTTTCTTTCAGTCATATTACGAGACTTTTCGGGTTCTTTTCCATCGTTATTTTTTATCCAATCAATAATCTCTTGAAACTTTTCAAAATCCGGGTCAATTCGCTTCACTTCCTTTTTAGGAGATTCAGCTATTAGTTCATCAAAAATTGGATCCGAAAAAATATCATCAAGAGTACGCTTATCCATTCTGTCTCTCTCTCCTTAATTGTTCTAAACGTAATAAAGCATACGCTAATCTTTGCTCGTATTGGTTTGAACTAGACTTATCTGGAATTCTTCCATTTTCACTTTTAAATTGAACAATTTGAGGATACAACATAATTAATTCATCTTCAGAAAAGGTAAATTTTATACCATCCATATAATCTTGAATAAATCGTAATGTTGGTGCATCTATTTCTTTTGAAATAACCTCATAAGCGCGTTGGAAAGGATTCACTTCATCAATTAAATCAATGGCAATATCATCAATATTGATAAATTTATTAGCCATTTTTAGGAATTGATTCCCGCCAGTTCCTTCTTCACGCTCAGCAGATTGAATAACAGATTGTGCAACTAAGTGCTGACGTACCTCCTCAGTCTCATCATTTGATAAATCAGGGTAGGTATTCATTATGACACGAGGTATAAGTTGTTTATTAATTACTTTCGCCTCCACACCAGCAGCAATAGCTTGCTGAATTTGACTATCTTGTAAGACAGTGGCTTTCAAATCATTCAAATCGTTTTGAATAATATCTTTTGAACGATTAGTACTTGGCTCTTTTAACCCTTTGATAAAAATATCTGTTCCGTTTGATTTTTGATCATCATTATCCTTACGCTTAAATTTAAAGTTTGGAGCCAATACAGATTCCATCAAAAGGCTCGCAGTTATTGCCTTCATGACATTATTAACCGCAAACATGACCTCATCATCCTGAGCATCTGGTTGAGCAATTAAATTGGTAAATTGTGCATGAGTTTTATTTGAACTATCACGAGTCACGCGACCAATAATTTGCACAATTTCAGTTAACGAATTACGATATCCGATTGTTAAAGCATATTCTGCAAAAGGCCAGTCAAATCCCTCTTTTGCCATACCAAGTGCAATAATAATATCTAAGTCATCGAGTTTAGACATATTTCTGATATATTCTTGAACCTTTTCACGACCATCCTCATTAACTAAATCAGCAATTTTTAATACTCGTCCTGTTTCTTCAGTTACTAGCCAAAGTCCTGTATTTTCATCAAATTTTGCTTCACCTAATTCTTCTAAAATACGATCAACTTCATCGTATTTATCTTTAGTTGATTCACCTGAATTAACATTTGGAATATGAATAATTGTTTTCTTTGAAGTATCTAAAACCTCTGAAAGTGCATCTGTATAACGACCTCTATAGAAGCTATAGCCCATTGCGAAACTTTTTAAATACTTGTAACCCTCAAGTTGTTCGTAATAAGTGTAAGTTACCTTATCAAACTTTTGCTCATCAGCTGGTTCAAGAATCGGGATTGAATCACCGCGAAAGTAAGATCCAGTCATAGCGACGATATGGGCAGAAGAATTACCCATAATATTACGCAATGCATTACCAAGGACAGAATTATCATCTTGTGATACATGATGAAATTCATCAATGGCAAGTAAAACATTGTTAAAGTCCGATTCATTCAAATTTTCAAAAGCAAAACGTAATGTTGCATGAGTACACACCATGATATTATCTTCTGAGTCTGTAGAACGAATAAAATCAACAAACTGTGACACTTTACTTTTACTCGACCCACGATCCGTGAGATTATTTTTGGGATTAATAACCCAATCCGTAAAGAAGCCGAATTTTGCTAACGCTGTGGTTTGAAAAGATTTTCCAATTGAACGTTCTGGAACCGCTATAATTACTTTTTTTATATCTTGATTTGTAAGCTTATCCAAAGCTACAAACATTAATGCGCGTGACTTACCTGAAGCAGGAGGAGCTTTAACTAATAGATATTGTGATGCACGTTTCTCATATACACGCGCCTGCATCTCGCGCATACCTAATTCATTTATATTTTGGCTTTTTCCCGTACCACTATAATTAATTTCAAAAATGTTAGATGTCATTTTTTATCCTCACTTACCATTTCTTGATAAAGTTTTAACAATACACTCAAACGTTCCTCATCAGATTTGAATGGTTCTTGCTTATAAGCACGCTCCACGATTCCATCAATTTTTTCGTGTGCTTCTCGTAATCTTGCGTTCATTGGTTTATTCGCCCCTCCATAAAGTTCAGCAAGAGTACCTCCTTCTTCTTCACGGACATCCAGCATGTCTAATACGGCTTCTTCAAGGGTATTTTTGCGATTTGTTGAGAGCTTTGGAATTGGAAAAGTATTGTAAACCATCCCTGCAGAGTAACGATACCGTGTTTCCAATTTACCACCAACTGCCCGAAGCCAAATCATATGCATGCGAGACACTAAGATTCCAAGAAGCCATATTGGAGCGTCATAGATTGCTCTAGCACCCGCAGATGGCATTGTTTCCCTTCCAACAAACCCCATAGGGGTATAATCTCTATTTTCTGAAGAGGTATAAGGTACAATTAGAGTCTGTGCTGATGTCGGGTGTGTATCCCTAAACTTCCACGGCTTGTTTGCAAGATTATTTAAAGTCTTATCCTTAGCTTTGAGCCTTTTTTCTCGTACAATTTCCAAACGCTTTTGTACCAAAGGAATATCTTTTATAACCTCATAATCTTCTTTACTTAAAAATAAAGCATATCTAATTTCTTCGTTAATATATTCATTACCGCCAATATACTTAACGAAATAATTTTTCAACTCTGGATGTTCATTTAATGCCTGTTCATATTCATTTTTATCAAAGAGCAATCCTCCATAACTTCTATCATTATTTCCGTCTCTCATTTTTGGGAGATTTGATATACTTTTGTTACTACTACTAATAATTATATTTTCTCCCTCAGTTAAATATGGGTTAATATTTACGGCCTTTTTTATAGTACCGTCATCAAAATAAAGAAACTTTTCTTCTAGTGAAACATTCCTCAGTCCAATAATAGCAACGGTAACTCCAGCATTGTTTTTAGCAGAATTAGACCATTTAAAGCTCGGATGTGCAAAATATATTTCTACATTTAATTTCCAAATTAGCGGCCAAAGCATCTCTATTTGATTCCCCTGATTAATTGAATTTGTGGTTACAAAAGCAAGCTTAGCCTTTGAATCTTTAATGAATGAAGCCCCTTTGAAAAACCAACCTGAAATATAGTCTAACCTCTTGTAATTATTAGAAATTTCACCAAAAATACTTACTAAATCACTCTTTTGATTAGAATCTTGTTGACTTGAACCTATATACGGTGGATTACCCATAATATAAACTTCTTCATTCACTTCATGCGGGACAATCTCACGCCAATCTAAACGTAAAGCATTACCGTGAACAATATTCCCCGATTCTTGGAGTGGAAGAATTCGTGGTTGATAATCTGCTAATGATTCAATCATTTCAACATTCATTTGATGTTCAGCAATATAAAGAGAAAGTTTAGCCACCTCATGTGCGAAATCATCGACCTCAATGCCCGAAAATTGATTCAGTTTAATCTTAGATTGCTTGAGAAATTCTCCTTGATAAACATTCTTTTCCTTTAAAGCGTCCTGGATTTCACGGATTTTAACAAGGATTTGAATTTCAAGTCTTCGTAGTTCTTTGTATGCAATAATCAAAAAGTTACCAGATCCACAGGCGGGGTCTAAGAATTTAATTTCACTCATTCGCTCTAGCAAACTATTCAAGGCTTTAATAATGTTTCTTTGTTGTTCTCGTCTTTGTTTTTCAGTGATTTCACGTTCTAAATAATCATCTGCACGATCAGAAAGTCTTTGGTACTCAGCTTGAAGATTGTCCAAAAATAGGGGTTTAATTACTTTCATGATGTTTGTTACGCTAGTGTAGTGCATGCCTGAGACTTGGCGTTCTTCTTTGTTTGCAACAGTTTGAATCATTGCCCCCAAAATATCCGGATTGATTTCATTCCAGTTAAGCAATTCACCTGCTTCGATAAGTAGTTTTCGGGTTAAAGTGCTGAAATTTAAGTCATGATGCGGTTCTTTGAATAGTTTACCATTAACGTATGGGAATTTTCTTAACCATTCAGGGACATCTTGTCTTTGGCTTTCAGGTACATCTAAAATTAAAAATAACTCTTTGATGACTGAATTTAGATTGCTTCCATCGGTCTTAGTTCTTGTTTTAAGGACGTTAGTAAAAGAGCCCTTAGCTATAATTTCTGTATCTTCACAGAAGTATAAGAAAAGTGAACGAATTAGAAAAAGGTTAAAAGATTTGCCGTCAGCTTCCTTTTTTGCAAGCTCTGTATTGATTTTAACCAATTCATCATAAAGTTTTGTGAAACGCTCAGCAGCTTTAATATCTGCTGGGTTTTCTTTTTGGTAATCTACTTTCTCAATCCCATTCCATGCAAGGAAAAACTCTGCATTAGTTGGTAAATCTTCAAAGTTAATGGCAAGTGAATCGTTTGTTTTTGTATCTTTTGCATAAAGCATTTCAAAATCAGTTGTGATAATATAGCGAGGCTTTTGATTTTGAGATACAATTTCCTGCTCTATTTCATCAATAGCTTGTAGTGGATTATTTTCAACTTTACGATAACGAACTTTATTTCGTATCAAAAAATCTCCTTCGCTCGATTTTGCACGTGTAATACTAGTTTTAGGAATATCAAAAAGCCCTAAAAACTCTTCAATAAATGTCTCTTCATTTAAATTTTCAACTAATTGTTTAACTCTATCTTCAATTTCTGTGATAGGTAATAAATATTTCTTTGACATATGAATTTCAGTCCTTTTATTTAGTTAATATTGATCCAAGTGCTATCATATTATGTGTTTTACCGCCACCCATTGACTGAGAAAGCTTTACAACAACCATCGATCCTTTTCTGTGGAAACGTTTAAAGGCAGTATCCATTAATGCCTTCATTCCTTGGGTAGGGAAGTTTTCATCAAAAAATCTTCTTGGATCTATGTTGTTTTCTATTAAATCAGTCAAATCTAATACATTGTCTCTTTTTGTTTCATCAAACACACTTCCACGTGGTTTACAATACTCCAACAAAGTTTTCTCCATTTTCCCTCCATGAATTCAAAAAATAATGTAATTATAAATCTAGACTATAAATCAATAATTCTAGCGACAATTTCAAGACGACGCTTACCACATACTTGCTTTACTGTCGTAGTAAACGACTTTTTCTTTAAAACTAGCGATTCATTATTGGCAACAATTGTTTCAATCATTTTAATCATTTCCTGTTCGTTAATAACCTTTTCCCAATACTGATCAATAACTGCATTGATTACAGATGAAACTTCCTTTTGATTTCTACAAAATGTATTAATATAGATCACCTTCAAATCATGTCTTGTATTTTTCTTATTATTTTTTAGTAAAATTCTTATTAAATTATATCCTTAATTAATTGTAAATAAAAGAATAGATGTAAAATTACCTATGATTTCTTCCCTAATAAATAAAAGTTACATATAAGAAGGGAATTTCATACATATTTTCCCTCAGCACCACAGTTAAATAAACAAAGGGGGTACCATCCGTTTCACGCCCCACCCCTTTATATAAACCGTTGTTTATCCATTTGGATAGATAACGGTTTTTTGCGTTACAGAGACGACATGCGTGGTGAGAGGAGCCACTATGAAAGGAGGAATGAAGATGAACAACTCATTGGTCAAGATTCTAATTGAAGCTAAGAAGCTAAACAAATGGATCCCTGCAAAGTTTTTAGTGAAGTATGACATTCAAAAGGTTAATCTATCAAAACTCGAGGATGATGGACTCATTCTGACTATGAAAAGTAAGTCAGATGGAATGGTATTGAAGTTAACACTCAAGTTATCACCACTTCAACAGCTAATTAGGATTATCCAATATCATTTAGGAGGAATTTTATTATGCAGAAGAACTTATGGCTGAATCATGAATTGATTAATGGGAAAGGAGTTTCTATCCCAGAGATTAAAACAATCTATCAATCTTTATTAAATGAAAATGAAAAAATTATTGATGAGATAGTTGATTCCATTGAATGCAATGACTACTTCAGACTATCTCATTTACTAGATAGTAGAAATAAGATCCAAACAGTGCTAAAGGAAGTCGAGGCATTACATGAAGACAATTTGAAAAACTATGTTTCTACTAAAGGGCGAGTTTCTTATGCATTAACAAATGCTGCTGAATCACTGGAGATAAAGGTTGTGAAGACACTTTATCTCAGATTAAAGGCTCGAATTTAATGCTTATAGTAAAAATGTATCTTCGTGTCATGTCTAAATGTATCTAAATTGTAATTTTATAAGATTTTATCGCAATAATTTAGTAAGTCTTTAAAAGAACATATAGTAACTTCATTTTCCTCATCATAACTACCATCTAAAAAGTGAGGGAATTTATGAGTTAAAAAAATTTTAACTTCTGAAAATTCACCACCTAAAACATCTTGCATAAGAGATTTATTTTGTTGAATAACTTTCTTTAACATATTTAGACTCCTTAAGTGAGATTGAGTATTTTTTACACTTTTGCTTATATCGTTCAAACTTTTATGCAAATCCTTATTTTTCAATTCAATAAGATACAATTTATTATTCTTTATGAAATACCCATCTATTTCTTGAGGTAACCCTTTCTTATTCTCGAATAAGTGCTTACATTCCGAATTCTTATTAAATTCAAAGTTAATATCTCCTGGAATATTTGAGTTCTCTAATTTATTTTTCAAGTCAATTAAATTCAATTCATTAAAATCCTCTTTAACTAAATTAACCAATTTCTTATCTAATTTATTTCGAATTTCATTTTTAAGTATTCTATATCTAAAGTAAGAGGAGGATTCACTTAAAATAAAATACGAAATTAGGTAGTAATTAGATATTTTTATTAATGGTGTTCTAAACAGTCTGTTATCATTGCTAAAAGCTTGCGTATAAATATCTTTTTCATTAATTGGAATTAAAGACAAATCTTCTAACATATTTTTTATGGCTTGTTCTGGTTGATTTGTTTTTGAAAATATATCAAAAATTAATGCTTTATCTTCAATTAATGTCGAGAACGTTCTTGTTTCAAGAAATTTCTCTTCAAACTTAAACAAATATTCTTCCAAAAGAAACGGTGAATATCCCCTTTTCTTTTCAAACTCTCTATATATATTATTAATTTTTTCGCTTTGGAGATTAATTATATTTTCATTATCTAAATTAAAGTAACTATTAAGTTTTTCATTCAATGGGCCATTTAAATATATTTGATTGTTTTCTATATTAATAGTACCTTTTGATTTATATATAAAGGAAATATTTCTTAATAACTGTTCTGTAGAAATTAGTAATCTAGTGATTTTTAGAATCCCTTCAATATCAGCTATCTCGTCATCGATATTTTGAAATTCTACAGAGCTATTTAAGATAAAATGAATTAAATATTCATAAGATTTTTTCTCACTTCCCAGGAAATTATTAACTAAGACACTATTAAACTTATAAATCGCATTAAACGTTTCAGAAATTAAGTTAATATAATTTTTATCAATCTCACCTGTTGGCTTCCAATAACGAGATTGTGCCGAAATATAACTAATAACACTAGCATTAGTATAGAAAACCTTCAATAAGTGCTCTCTAGAATATTTTGAGATTAAGTTTCTAAGCTCGACTTTATATTTATTACAAAGGCTCTTTAAAATAACATATATATTTTCCTTAATACCACAATCTATATTTTTAGGAATAAATAAAGACTCAATCATTTGAGACTCTATTAAATTGATTTCAGTTTGTATATCTAATACGTCAACTTTCACTATACAGTTGACGTATTTTTGTGCTATATATGAAACTGAATTAATTAAGGAAGGGTTCTCTGTTGCAAGGTAAAGTGAATTTGAATATAGATAATCCAAATATTTTTGTGCACTGCATTCTAATAATGAATTATGAGTCTTATAATCCTTTTTATCTATTGACCATTTAACAGCATCGGTTTGAATCCTCTCCAGTGAAATAGAAAATTGCATATTTATCATCTTACCTCCATTCATTTAAACTCCCAGAATTAATACTTTAATCATAATCAATCTTTGTATCTAAGAAAAAACCCCATTCACTTATGATAAGGCTCCCCCCTAATAATCCTAAACCCCCGATAAACCTGTTCAAGTAGAACCAACCGCATCAACTGATGAGGAAACGTCATCTTCGAAAAGGACAGCGCATAATCACTCCGCTTCTGCACCGCCTCACTAATCCCAAGTGACCCACCAATCAAAAACGCAATCTTACTCTTCCCATAAGTAGCTAGCTGATCCATCTTATCCGCCAGTTGTTCCGAGCTGATCATCTTGCCATTAATCTCCAATGTAATCACATACGTATCCTGCTGCACATGGGAAAGAATCCGTTCGCCTTCCTTGCGCTTCACTTCTTCCATTTCCGCTTCGCTCATATTCTCAGGCGCCTTCTCATCCGCTACCTCCACAATATCCACCTTGGCATAGGCAGACAATCGCTTCATATACTCCGCGATACCTTGCTTTAAATACTTCTCTTTTAATTTTCCAACCGATATAATTGTTATTTTCATTAATTTCCCGTCCTTTTCGCGTGCTGTCTTCATTAGTGTATCAAATCCAGCCTGTTTTCACACTTCTCGACCTGTCTTCTAAATGGTGTATTTAATTTCCCATACCCTACATGGGATTGATTCGTAAATGCTTCGTTAATATTTAGTTAATAATCCCCCCACATAGCGAATACAATGAAATGGATGAAGAAAAAGGGGGTGAGGTCATTTGAAGAATTATTTAGAGAGTGCTTCATTCGAGCATCGATTTTGGCTGAGGGTACTACATGATCATGCACGGTTTATACATGATTCACTCTATCCTTCAGAGGAGAAGGACATTGTGCAAGCAAAAGAGTTTATGGATACATACGAAGCCTTATTGGAACAGACAGAACAGCTATCCAACCATAATGTTATCGCCTTTACAATGGAAGCAGAGACGATTACAAAGAAAATGAGGGAGTTTAAGCTTTCCATCATCAAAAGGCATTTAACTGGGGACATTGGCATTCATCTGTCACCAACCTTTATCAACCATATGGTGAATGAATTAGATGAATATGTTTTAGTAATAAGCTATTTAAAGGAGGGCAAACCTGCTCCTATCTTTCATGAATTACACCACCACTTAATCTGGCTAGCCGATGCCTCGGGCCATGCTGGTGCGATTAATGATGAGCTAGATGGTGTGGAGAAGCGCTTAAAGGAAAAGAGTCAGGAGTTTGCGAAGCACTTTGAACAATTCTATTTAAAAGCTGTTGAACTAACTGGTTATTTGCGGGCGAATATCACAACCTTTCCAGCCTTGAAAAGATTTAATAATGATGTAGAGGTGGAGATCAACCTATTCCGCACATTTCTTCATGAAGTGGAGGAAATGGAATTATCTGATACAGTATTAAGTACCTTCTCTGCACTGATGGCAGATCATATGTATAGAGAAGAATGCTATTATTTGAATAAACTAGCTGAATCTACTAATAATCCCCCTCCCGATTGTGATCCTACTAAATAACAAAATGAAAGTAGGAGAATCTCCAGTAGGCCAGATTCTCCTTTCCATTTCACGATAGTAATGATAGTGCTCCTTGGATATAATCCCTAATTGCTATGCTCGGGTAGGCTCCAATAAAAGCACCGGGCTTATAACAAATTAATTAGATTAATAGCCGTACAAATCTATAAAAATTAGGTCATGACCATACCTAGGACATTACTCAACAATTTCTCTAGCGGGGGAATCCTCCTTTAATCGGAAATCATAACTATCTGAATCGACATAGCCTGGATCGATGTAACTCGTTTCCTTATCACTAGTAGAAGCTTCTTTGAAGGCCGCGAATGAATGGTATTCTTCATCTTTCCAAATCCATATCCCATCTTCTCCTGTCTCCTTATGAAACACATTATGGCTTAGCTCGTTCTTTTCATTGGTGGTGAAATAATTTACGATAAATTGACGATTAGGGCCTGCTGTTAGTATATTTTTCTCAATCGTATTGTCTCTTACATCATGCTGGATCATTAACTGTCCACCGTCAAGCCCTTTTGTATCATTTCGATATATTATATTACCTGATATTTGGGAATGGATCGTCCCGCCGCGTTCTTCATCATACCCGCCTATTGATATACCGGTGTAGTGGTTTTCATAGATGGTATTGTTTAGTATCTCGATGTTCTCCGCATATTTCCCTTTATGCTCGGAGGTAGCTTCAATTCCGATGTCACTATGGTAAATGGTATTCTCCTTAATCGTTATATCTTTTCCACCATCAACATAAATCCCGCCAGCACTATACTCTTTGCCATATGCTGGATTTCCATAGGTGGAAATGTCATATACGGTATTATGGGAGACAACTCCATTACGTACATAGTCCGCTTCTTTATCCGAGGAGACACCTTCATAGCCAATTAGATCAATCCCGATATTGTTATTCCTTCGCACTATGTTATGGTCGATTATAAACCCATCAATATTTCCGTTCATAACGAGCGCCTCACTTGCTCCAAGCATAAGGTCCTCTACCGTATTGTTTGTAATCGTGATATCTTTCATGGCGCCTTCTCCATATACCGCAATACCGTGACCATTCCCATCATCTGCATGGGTTTCAATATGCCTTACATGATTATGGTCT
The DNA here is from genome assembly GCF_018310345.1 of Ornithinibacillus massiliensis. Lineage (GTDB taxonomy): Bacteria > Bacillota > Bacilli > Bacillales > Amphibacillaceae > Ornithinibacillus > Ornithinibacillus massiliensis. The sequence continues at coordinate 145,823 of NZ_JAGXBY010000001.1, read as the reverse complement.
AGTGTTATATGACTGCTTGAGCCTATCACAAATATCCCTATAACGGTCTCATCTGATAAATCAGTCGTTAAATCCTGGATGACTAAGCCACTAATCGTCACATAGTGTTTATTGTCTATCGAAATGATGGAAGTATCCCCTTCCTCACTTGTAAGATTTTCTCCACTCAAAATTACCTTTTCGTTTTGATAAGGTTGGAAGATAATCTCTTTTGACTTCGTACCACTATGCTGAACAATGAGCTGCTCCCGATAGATTCCCTCACGTATATGGACCGTTGTCCCCGCCTTCGCTACGGATGCAGCCTTCTTCAGTGTACGAAAAGGCTTTGATTTTGATCCATCATACTCGTCATTTCCATCTTGTGCCACATAAATATCCTGCTGCTGTTCCTTGTTAGGATGCCATACTATTAGAACAACAAGGATAGCTGCAGTAGTAAGGAAGAAAAATGTAATTTTATTCACTTTTTGCTCCTGGTTATTATTTATTATCCTATAATACTTGTAATTTCCTAATACTATTTACCTTTTACTCTTTCTATAAGTGTACTCAACGTGATTTTCCCCCTAAAGGATAAGAATAGCCTAAGGCACTCACTTTGCGATGTACGAAAAAGTCTGAGCCATAGGCTGTTGTCAAAGTTCTAGCATCTAGTTTCCTTTAAATATAACGTCTATATCACCATCTGTTGAGCTAACTTCCAATTTATTATCCGTTTCAACAGATTGGGATGCTTTTGAATTAAATTCGCTATCATTCACTGAAACCTCGCCAAATGTAGACTCAATGGTATAACTCAGCTCGGATTCTTTATTTTCCAATTGTAAGTTAACACTTCCAAATTTACTTTCAATTATGGTCTCGCCGAGAAGCACTCCGTGAATGCCTATATCCCCATCTACGCTCTCTAATTTAGCCCCATGACTTGTAAAATTTTTGTAGTAAGTGTCACCATACAAATTGTTCACGCTCGTATTCATGGCATCAATAGACTCTAAATCTGCAGTACCATCACTCATTTCAACCTTTAATTCCTGTGTGTTCACATTAGAGGCTGTTAAATCGCCGAACTTATTTTCAACTATTAAGCTATTCGATTGAATATCACTTATCACTACATCGCCATCTGTAGATTGAACATTCCAATGTTCTGCTGCTATTCCTTCTATTTGTATACTGCCAAAATCACTAGATATCGTGGCATCTACTAATTCAGCATCCTCCGGTATATAGAGTTTAACGGTTGTTTTATCGATAAAGACACCTAGATTCATACTAAATCGAAACCAAGATTTCGAAGTATCGCTAATGCTAAGCACATCATTTTCTACGGTGTGAGCTATTTCCGTAATCTCCATTCTTTCAATCTCTAATTTGTATTCAGTTGAAGGAATAACCTCTACATCCGCATCAGTAAGATCGATGTTGATAAGCTTAAATTCATTTAATGAGAATTCTTCCTTTAGCCGGTCACTTTCACCTATTGCTTTAAACCCATCACTAGTATGAATTATCGCAAACTTCGTCCCAGCAATAAGGCCTATAGCTGCAAGAAAGATGCCTAATACAATAAATCCGCTCCCAATTATTTTGATGCGATTTTTTGATCTTTTCATTTATCTCGCCTCCTTGCTTCGGTGTGTGATTTTGTCCACTAGCCCTTTTAGTAATTTCACTAAACCAGAGCTAACCTTTTTGGAGAAATATACAATTGGGGAATATAACAGCATTCCTATTCCAAATGCAATTAAACCGAGGCCAATAAAGAATATCGATGTTTGCCAATGCTGAAAGAATACTGCAATCCCAGATATGGTACTGACAAGTCCCGAAATAGGTAACCCAATCACAAAAACAAATAACGTAAGAACCGTCACCCCACATACTAAAATCAAGGTAAGTGCAAAGATAATGACGACAGCTAACAAAGGCAATGCGATTGGTGAAGCTAGTATTGCCAGTATAATGAACCAAATTGCAGAAAAGCTTTTTTTCGTTGAATCATGATCCGTACCTAAGTCTTTCACCGCATAATCAGCTAAAATCTGTGAAGCAACAGTGGACGGGGAGCCCAATCTGGCAATAACAGAGGCTGTATTTTCCTCTCCTGCTTCCTCAAAATATTCTTGATAATAATTGATGGCTTCTTCTATTTCTTGTTTTGGTAGCTTTTTGATTTTCAACCGTAGTTTCTTTAGATACTCGTCTTTACTCATCATTCTTACCTCCTAATAAAACAGAATCAATTTTTTGTTTATATTCCACCCACTCTTGAGTCAATTCTTTATGCTTTTCCATACCGCTTTCTGTGATTCGGTAATATCTGCGGTTTCTGCCTTGGTATGGCTGGTCATAGGTTGTTAAATATTCTTTCTTTTGCAATCTACGCAGTACAGGGTAAAGTGTCGATTCTGATATATCCATAATCTCACGCACCTGCTGAGTAAGAGAATAACCATATGCATCCTCTCTCGCCAATACGGCAAGAACACATGCATCAAGTAATGAGGAACCCAGCTGGAATGACATGGAAACACCTCCATTTTTAATTTATAATATTATACGTCATATAATATACTTTCTGCACATATTATATGACGTATAATATAAGTGTGTCAATAATATTTATGGAAAAAATTTCATGATATGGTAATTAGGAGATTATAATGGCTGAAATACTATGGTTACATGAGGTAGAAGAGTTGCGATCGCTCTAGAATTGTTTGATAAGGAATCGCTATTCACTAATTTTAAGTATCTATCATAACTGTCCCCGCTTTTGTATTTACCCCCAACACACGGTTATCCATTGACATTCATCGACATATATTTACAATGAACTTAGAGAATTCTATATTTCCCTACTGGGATGCCTAGTATCTTAGGCATTTACTAGGCCTTCCTACAGTGACATAACGTCTTACTTCATTTTAAAAGAACCTATGCCGATACAATAGAAGTGCATTTATGAAAAGGAAGGCGCTACATACTGGATTAGGACTAACACTTGATTAGAAAGGGGGATGATCGTGCATCAAGTTAAGCTGCTCCAGTTGATCCGTATTCATAAGCAGGGTGATACACACTATTTACATATCATGCTTCATGCCAACGAGAAGACTACATATTACTGGCAAGTAGACCGGGAGACAGCAATTCGGCTGCAAGCCATTACTGATTTTTCAAAAGGGTACTTCTACCAGCTATCATGGGAAACGACCCATCGTCAAAGTCACATCACCCAGACGTATCGTAACGAAAGCAAGAATTTGGGTTTTATTTGTTCCAAGCGTTATGCAGAACAGCTTACACAGATTCAGCATGCGGAATCTACCGAACAATTGGAGGAGCTAGCCTTTTTATCTCGTAATCTAGCATTTAAACAGGAAACTAGCTTCTCCGGTTCCCGAAAGCAGCGAAAACAAAGCAAACTTCCTTGGCCACTTACTGCTACTTTCATTTTACTACTTGCTATCTTGTCTTCCTTTACTTGCCACGCGATTTTTACCAATGTGAATGCAGACTCAGAAAAACAGGAAGAAACGCCAGAACAGCCTATACAAGAAGAGCCGAAGCCTGAGACCATGCTACCTGGGGATTCGATGACCTCGGAGGGAGAAAGGGCGATTCCTGCAGTCGCATTAAATGCGGAGATTTCCTCGGGGCTTGATGAGGGAATGGTTGCCCTTACGTTCGATGACGGGCCTTCCGACTATTCGAAGCAGATTGTCGATATCTTAATGGAATTCGGCGCTGGTGGGACGTTCTTTTTGATTGGGTCCAATATGGACGAGCATCCGGATAGTGTGGAGTATATCCACGACAATAACTTCTCGATTGGCACCCATTCGGTGAATCATATTAATTTTGCCAACAGCTCTTTAGCAACGCAAAAAGGGGAACTACAGCAATCCATCGAAATGATAGAGGCTGTCACTGGGGAAGCGGTAACCTTATTCCGCCCGCCATATGGCCAAATGAATGAAGATACAAAGCAGCTTTCGCGTGAATTAGGACAACGGATCGTCCTATGGAATAATGACCCCAAGGATTGGGAATCACGTAATGCCAGCAACATCCTCCAACAGGTGAAATCACAAGACGTATCTGGCTCTATTATTCTCCTTCATGAGACCGAAGCAACCGTAGAGGCACTACCGGAGATTATTTCCTATTTACAAGAACATGGCTTACAGCTTGTTTCATTACAATAGATTCAGAAATAAAAGGGAAAGGAGTACAAAAGCTTGAAAAGGAAACGTAACAAGAATCGTTTGCTGACCTTTACAATTCTATCGAATGATGCGAATCAGGTCGTCAAACGATTCCATATGAACAAAGCTTTTTTTTACAGCCTGATGGTGCTTCCCATTATTCCGGTTATCGCACTCATTTACTTCATGACGATGAATCAACATAGTCAGGCTGAAATCGAAGAGCTAACTGCTCACTTACAGCTAGAAACTGCAAAAAGTGAGAAGCTTGAACGAACGGTTTCGATATTAGAGGAGGAAACCGGGGAAACAAAGGAAAGGCTCGTGGAGCTAACCGCGCTGGAGGAGCAAATGCGCCAATACATCGATGAATTACCCACGATAGTAGAGCCGAGCGGTGGTCTACAGGTTTTAGCGGATGAAACGAATTTGGTGGAAACAGAAGATGGCCTTATAATTCCGTCCTCTGAGCTACTAGAACGATATAAGCATACCCTTGCCATGGTAGACGAGATTAGTGAGGAGCTACAGTATACACCGACCGCCTGGCCTACGAACCCGAATACCATCACCTCCGATTTCGGCATTCGTAATGACCCACTAAATCGTTCCTCTTCCTTCCATAGTGGTGTCGATATTCGTGGTCAGTATGGGACACCAGTCTACGCTACGGCTGATGGATTGGTTACGTTAGCGAAGTATTATGGCAGCTATGGAAATACGGTCAAAATTAAGCATTCCGACACGTACAAAACCTTATATGGTCACTTAATGAGCATGGACGTGGAGCAAGGCGATATGGTGAAGAAGGGCGATATTATCGGTGAGATTGGTAGTACCGGTCGCAGCACTGGACCACATCTGCATTACGAGGTACTACAGAATGGCGAGCCCGTTGATCCGAAGCCATACTTTAATATTTACGGCGAATTCGATATCGAATAGCCATTCAGAAAGGATGTCATGAGAATATTGAATAAGAAGAAAATGGAAAAGGTAATCGAGACGATTATCGGTTCAGAAACTGTCATTGAAGGAAAAATCACCCTACCAACTAGTCTACGCGTAGACGGTAAAATACTTGGTGAAATTGAGTGTAGTGGCGATGTCTACATCGGGCAAAACGCCTATGTCGAGCCAAGCATTAAAGCAAAAAATATCGTCATTGCCGGGGAAGTAAAGGGCGATATCGAAACATCGGAAAAGATTCAAATCGAGGCAAAAGGAAAACTAACCGGAACTGCTACCTCACGTGGAATCATCATTGAGGATGGTGGGATATTTAATGGAAACAGTGTCATCGTCGATAGCGATGAAAAAGGAACTAATAAGAAAAAAACAGAAAAGATTGTGGCTAATTCATAGAGGGGAGATTGGTAGATGTCAGAAGCTCAGTTTATCGCATTGCAGAATGAACTCTTTCAGCTTTTTCAGGAGGGGAATATCGCTCGCGTTTATCCGCTGATTGAAAAGGCAGAGCAAACCTTTCCCAATCGATTAGATAAAATTATCTTTTGGAAAGCATGTGCCTATGCGACGGAACATAAGCTTACCGATGCCCTAACCGTGCTTCAAGAAGGGTTAGCGAAGGGGATTTGGTGGAATCCCATCCTCCTTACGCACGACCCAGATTTGAAAGAACTGCAAGCATTAGATGAATTTCAAACCATTGTTAGCAGATGTAAAGCGATCGTGGAAAGTACGAAGCAAGAAGCTACTTCTCCACTTTTCACCTATGGGAATGTACGGGCAGAAATTGGCTTATTTTCATTACATATGAGGGGGACGAATGCCACTGATTTTGCACCGTATTGGCTAGATGAACAGACGTCACAGGACTACTTTTTCGGCTTTCCACAATCCTCACAAGTCTTTGGCTATAATGCATTTTGTTGGGACGATCAAGAGCTCATGCTAGAAGACCTAACAAGGACCTATGCAGAATACAAGGCAAAAGGGAATACAACGGAAGATATACTAGCAGGCGGTTCACAAGGTGGCAAGCTAGCGATTGAATTATCGCTAAAGCAAACATTTCAGACGAAGGGATTTATTGCCGTTATCCCAGCAATACAAGACCTCTCCGGGTTCGAGAGGATAATTGCGGAAAATTCGCGTGACACCGTGCGTGGTGTAATCATTACCGGTGACCAGGATCCATTCTATGAGAAGACGGTTCAATTAGCGGAGCTGTTTAAGCAGCATGGTATACCGTGTAAATTGATTACAATTAAGGGGCTCGGGCACTTTTTCCCAAGTGATTTTACGGGATTGCTGTCCGAGGCAGTGGATTATGTGCTGGATAGATAGGCAGTGGGAAGGGGGAATTTCTATTATTAGGGATTCCTTCCTTTCAGGTCTTTACTAAAATTATTCTCCAACTAATCGTGATTTGCCTTTCCATAAGTCTTTCTAATTCAATATTCCCTGTTTCCGTTCCTACATATTAACATAGTATATGTTTCATGCCACTTACTATAACAGAAATATTACAGAACACGACTTTATATAAGCCTAATAGAAAAGCTGTGATAATAAATCTGACTCACAGTTCATATTATTCAAGATTTTCTGCAATCCTTTTTAGTTCTTTCGCACGAGAGATAATAAAATTTGTCATATACTTTTCTAAAAATAATTTGTCTGCAATAATACCAACTATACCAAGAGGTGACTTATACTTAAAGATATCTATCATTATAGTCCCGCCATTCTCTTCTACGAACCGATGGGTATGTGTAAAAGAATTAAACGCGCCTTTTACCATAACATCAACAAACATGGTGGGCTTTTCCATATGAGTTACTTTTACTGTTAATTTTTGTCTAATACCAAAGTGAGTAGCTTCCCAAGTAACAGTATCTCCCTTTTTTAATAAACCTTGTGTAACCCCACCAACAGCTTTTTCCTTTGTTTTAGAAGTAGTTAGAGTATGTATTTCTACGTTTCTAGCAAGGTCAAAGCATACATCCAGCGATGCTTGAATAAATTGCTCATGCTTAATAATAGGCATTAGCTAGCTCCTTTATAAGAATATTATTATTACCTATATTCATATCCTCTTTCACTTAATTGGATAAGAATACCGAAATCTTATAATAAATGTAACTCTTGCTAAGGCAGATTAACAGTTACATATTCTAGATACCCAATGAAAATCTTTAACAACCTTATATAATCCCAAAGTATCACTATGAGCGATAGTTTAAGAATGGTCAAGTGTGATTGATATTACTATTAACTTTATGGAAACGGTTGAATTTTTACTCAATACCCTCTCTATCATTTCACCTACTAAAGTAAATTGCGGATAAGTAAAAAGGTTAATAAAGTGTGGAAGGCAAAGCGTGTCATATGATGCCTCCAATTAATTCTCCCCTGCGTTTTCATTCCCTCTATAATTGCTAATACATGCAGGAAAACAAACGCTAGAACAAAGGAGATGACGACGTTTGTTTTATTGGGTATCCACATGATGAAAAGCATACTAATGGATACCAATAAGAATAAGCATCGCTGGATTTGAAATCCCTTTTCCTTCCATTGTGCAATTGCCGCTATTCCTGTTAATACGGCATACAGCCCCGCTAAACTATATGTAATGATTACCAAGCTGTTCACTCCTCTCTTTTATTTCATTTATCATAAAAGATGGAGTGAACTCCATGTCAACCTAGAAATATGAACTGCTTTACGATAATTTCCAAGCCGGAATTAACGAATGGAAATCAAAAAAATAACTCATGATGATATGAACAATCGTATAAATAAGCAAGATTGTGCTATAAGTTAGAAGCCACTTTAGAAATGGCTTCTTCAGGAATACATATAATAGCAGCATTCCTACTGGAAATGGGGTTAACACGATGAGCCAGATAGGCGCACCAAATGCCTCGGTAAGGGCACCAAGGGTTACAACAGCGGTACCGATAACAAACGCCTTCCAGAGTGCTATACCATTTTTCACTACATGACTCCCCACGTAGTAAGACAAGGAGGTTAGGGTAACAGATAATACATAACTTATAAAATAGCTCATTTTACACACTCCATTTTTTCGAATCAGATGGATCTCGTTACTGTATATTATCAAGATACCGTAGTGTAGTAGGTGAGACTACTATCGGTGGTCATGATATGGCTATATGGAGTGTGACTTGAGTAATATTATTTCGTTAAGCTCTCTTCCAACTCTATTGGTACTAGTTCCTGTATACGCTTATTCCCTTGCTTAAATAACAAAGAGACGAGCGATGCTACTAAAAGCAGGAACCCACAAAACGCTATAATCGCTTGTGGCATTAGCAACTCGGAAACCCCACCCGAAAATAAATTTCCACTTATCGCCACTATTCCTGAAATCAAAATAGCACCGCCACCAATTCGTGCCAAGAAGTGATCTGGTGTTATCGATTGTCTTGCTGAACCATTGACGACAAATGCCATGGAAAGGGCGCCATCAAAGATAAACATACCTAGCATAATAAGTGGTAAATATCCGGTAAGCAGGATTAAAAATAATCCCACCCCTGATACAAGCATTAGTACAGCATATAAGTTATTCCAAGAAAAATCTTTTACCCGATGTAATAGGAACACCCCGATCATATTACCTGCACCCGCGGAGGATAATACTAATCCTGTCTGCCATTCACTTAAGCTCAATGTCTGGCTCGTATACACAATTACAGTTAAGGTGACAGCCGTTGTGCAAAAGCTGAGGATACACTGATTAAACGAAACAAACCTTTGATAGCCATTTGCAAATAAATAACTTATATCCTGGAAGGAGGATAGATAGGTTGTTTTTGTTTTCGTTTCTTCTCTTTTTCTACTTTCTTTCACAGATAGGAAGGCGATTCCTAAAAATGAAATAAAATAGGTCATCGCATCTACGCTTAATACCGCGGCAACGCCAAGGGTGGAGAGAACGACACCAGCCATTACCGGTCCAAGGAATGTACTAATCGCATCTGCCCCCTCAAAATAACTATGTGCACTAACTAGGTTCTTCCTTCCAACCACCATCGGAACCATTGCCCCAAAGGACACTCGGTAAAATAGCCCTGTCGCTCCCATTATTAGTAAGCCCGCTGCTAGTACCCACATATTTAATAGCTCTAACCAGACGAACACGACTAATAAGCTCATCGTTAAAAAGCTAACGATTTCTGCCATCATCGCAATGTTCTTTTTCGATCTCGTCTCCACCCAAGAACCTACCGGAAGTGCTAGAATGAGTGGAATAATTTGTGAGCAAACAACTACCAAAGCTGCTTGCCAAGGGGAACCTGTAAATTGCAGGACAATTAAAGGAATTGCAATTTCGCTAAAGCGATTGCCAAAGATTGTGGCAAGCTGACCGATCCACATAATCAAAAAGTTTCTATTTCTAATTAAACGCATGCTCAAACCATCCCTTATCTTGTTTATTCAATTAATGCTGTACGTAAGGGATTTTGTTTACATTGGATTTCTCTCCTCTTTCATCTATAACTCCAGCCTATTCCTTCCCACACCCATAGCAACGCTTGTCGAATCATCATCGCCATACATTCGTAGTTCCTTTTCCTCGCCACACACACTACAAGGTTCAACGTAAATTTGCGGAAGGACCCGTGAGTAGGCATCCCCAGATACTACCTTTCACGGCAACCCTGGACCCTTCCTAATTAACACCTTTGTAACCCTCAAAAACTCCTCATATAAGTACATAATGCTATCCCTCTACGCAAGAACCTTCCCTAGATCATTCCATTCATAGGTTAATAGATTCAATTCTACTCCTGCCATTTTAATTTTCTCCGTTTTCGCTAGCGTTGCGCCGTAGCGTTCATAAAAATAACGGCTGCTGTTTGCCTCTAACACTTCCACAAACACTTTCTTATAGCCTAGTTGCTGTAAATGCTGGAAAAGCTGGGTAAGTAGTTTGATTCCAATTCCTTTTCCTTGGTATTCTTCTAGCAAGTAAATCGAAGTAATGTCTCCAGAATTCGGTACTTGATTGTCCTCTCTCTTCCCACAATCTGCAAATCCAACAATTTCTCCTTTATCCGTTTCCGCTACCAATACATAATTATCTTCTCGAGCAATATTATTCTTCCATAGTTCTGTGCGCTTTTCATAGGATAAATTATTCAAGAATGACTCCGGGAGAATTTTTCGATAGGTTGTTCTCCAACTATCAACATGGACTTTGGCAATACCTGCTGCATCTGAAATTACTGCTTTTCTAATTTTCACGGGAACCCCTCTTTCTATTTTGCTGTTCTTATACCAGTTTAAAAAATCATTTTTCTTTATCACATGTAAAACACATGGAGCATTTACTGCGGATTCTAACGCTTTATGTTCTATTGGAAACTCGTCTTCTACATGTAAGGTTAGATAGGGTAGTTTTTCTTGAGCCTTCTGGGATCTTATATTTGATACCTTTGCACCAGCAAATACATAATCTAGTCCTAATTTAGTAAATGCATCCTGTAATATGGCAGCTTTTGCTAGTTCGTTGTATCCCTTTCCCCAAAATGGATATCCAATCCATGTACCGATATGGCACGTTTTATTGGCGATATCGATGTCCTTTAACGTAATGACCCCAATAAGTTCATTGTCTTCATTCACCATACATCGAGAATACTGCTTTCCTAATTTTTCTTGGTCTATGACGAATTCGATAAAAGCCTTAGTACCTTCTAGTGATGTTTGTTCCATACTTAGCCCCAATGCGTCTCTTACATGGGGAGAGGAAGACAAAGTGGACATAGCGCTTGCGAACTTTACGTTATGGGGAACTAATGTAACTTTTTTCAAAACATCACCTACTCTTCTATTTATTTTTTCATTCGCCCAAGGTAGTCTACTCAATAGGACTCATACATTTACTTCCCTTTATCTGAAAATACATACTACTATTATAACAATTTCTCACCACTTTTGTTTGTCTATACAGAATTTTTCTAATGTTAGTTATCTATACATATGATAAGATTAACTATAAATGCACGGGAGAGGATAGCTTGTTTTCATTTGATGTGGATGGTGAAATTACCTTAGGGTTATTAGATAAGCGTAATGCCGAAGAACTGTTGCATTTAATTAATTATTCTCGTGATGAATTACGAGAATGGCTAGGGTGGATCGATAGCACGACTACGATTCATCATTCGATACAATTTATCGAAGCGAATTGGGCTATATTTGAGGAACGAAGTGGATTAATAGTAGGGATATTTTACCGTGGGCGACTTGCTGGGATGGTTGGCTTTAATACCATTGACTGGGTGAACCGTATTGGCATTATTGGCTACTGGCTAGGGAGTCCTTTCCAAGGATACGGGATTATGACGAGATCGGTGACGGCTATGATCGATTATGGCTTTAACCAGCTAAACTTAAATCGAATTGAAATACGAGCAGGCTTTGAAAATGTCAAAAGCCGGGCAATACCCGAGCGATTAGGCTTCCAAATTGAAGGAAGGATTCGCCAAGGGGAATGGTTATATGACCATTATGTAGACCTCGTCCTATACGGGATGCTTGCATCGGAATGGGACTATTAAGGAGAAATTAGTATGAAGTTTTACCTTGCATCTGGATTGGAAAATAGAAAGCTAGTTCAATATGTTCGCGATCGTCTCTTACAGGCGGGGCATCATCAGACATATGACTGGACGAAAAATGAACGGGCAACAACTGAAACTAAGTTGCGCGATATTGGTACTGCTGAATGGAAAGCAGTTATGGAAAGTGATGTTGTGTTGGTGCTTCTTCCAGGAGGAAAGGGTACACACACGGAGCTTGGGATAGCACTTGGCATGCAGAAGCAGATTCATCTGTATTCCAGGAAAAAAATAGACCCGGCTACAGCTACGACCTTCTACTATGTAGAGGGTATTCAGCATCATAATGGGAGTATTGATTCCTTTATCGATGCTATCGTATCAATCGAGAAATAAATAGAGACGGAGGAAATAGGGTGACAACTATATATCTAGTACGACATGGGGAAACGAATTGGAATGCGGAAAAAAGAATGCAAGGTCAAACAGACATACCGCTAAATGATAAAGGTGAACAGCAGGCAACACTTTGTGGTGCTGCACTGAAGCCGGAAGATTATGATGTAGTGATTTCTAGTCAATTACAACGAGCAAAGCGAACGGCAGAGATCATCAATCAGTACTTAGAACTTCCTTTTGAAGTGATGGAAGATTTTGCGGAACGTCATTTCGGTGATGCTGAGGGACTAACATTTGACGAGCGTAATGAGCTTTATCCTGATCATGAGTATCCGAATCAAGAGGAATTAGAAGCTTTCTCCACGAGAGTAATGAATGGCTTGGAAAAGGTTCGCCAAAAGCATCCGAATAAACGGGTATTGTTAGTTGCCCATGGTGCTGTTATTTATCGTATTCTATCCAATCTTTCCGAGACGGAAATCAATCTTTCCGGAAGAAAAATTGAGAATACGAGCATCTCCACGATTTATTGGCAGGATAATAACTGGGTAATCCAGGATTATAATCAAATCGATCATTTAAAACAAATAACGAAGGCTTAACATATTGGAGTGAATCCTATGAAATATACTAATTCCCTAGAAGGAATAACAGAAGAAATGTTGCAGGGGTTCTTTGTAGACTGGCCCAAACCGCCTAATCCGAAGACCCATTTAAGCTTGTTAGAAAAAAGTAGTCATGTCGTGATGGCAATTGATGAGGAGCAAAATCAGGTGGTTGGTTTTATTACCGCCATTAGTGATGGCGTTCTTTCCGCTTATATTCCGCTTCTTGAAGTTCTACCTGCATACAAGGCGAAGGGGATTGGCACCAAATTGGTGGAGCACATGCTAAGAGATTTAAACCATCTTTATATGATTGATTTGGCATGTGACGATGACCTAGTCCCTTATTATGAGCGATTTGGGATGCAAAAGTCTACCGCTATGATGCTACGAAACTATGACCGTCAGTCTGGTAATTAACGATATGGGGGCTTTTCTATGACGGAATTAAAATTACGCCCACTCGCTTTAGCTGATTACGACGCGGTCCTTCGCTGGAGTAGGGATGATATATTTTGCTCTTATAATGGATGGGCGCTTCACCGGGATCCAGAGGAATTATATCAGTGGTGGAGGCAATGTGTGGACGGGAATACGAATAAATTTGTTCGCCTAGGGGTGACGTGGCAGGACCAGCTCATTGGTTACGCAGATTTGGCAGAAATAGCGGACAATGCGGCGGAATTAGGAATTGCTATCGGAGAGCGTCGTTTATGGGGAAAGGGACTCGGGTATCATGCCTGTAGGAAGATGATCGATTATGGTTCTGAGAACTTCGGGATTACGACGTTTTATGCAGAATCCCACGAATCCAATACCCGTTCTCGCAAAATGCTGGAGCGACTAGGGTTTAAAGAAATTAGTAGAATTGGTACGGATAGCTATTTAGGTGCGGAAACCCAACTAATTCAATATCAATTAAAGTAGAGCCAGGACCTGATATGGGTCACTGGCTTTTTCGGTTTTACGAATATATGTTCTTGTTTTTGTTTCAGGACTAGTTTATAATTAATAATAGAAAATTTCTGAAAAGTGGTGTTTCCCATGAAAAATATCCTATCCGAAGATGCGTTACTAGAAGAAATACTGGATACCGTCCGCTCCCGGTTTCATATGGACTTCTTCCAGGCTGAACCGATTAAACGAGGTTGGTTAAATTTAAAATGGAAAGTCTACACGGATCAAGGGGAGTTTCTACTCAAGCAGTATAACAAAGACCGATTGAAAAAGTATTCGATCCCGCAGCTCAAACAAATTTTCACCCAGCAAAACCGTCTCCATCACCTTGGCTTTCCCTGCCCTGAAATAGTTTCGAATCAGGATGAGGTCTTCTTCCAATCATCAAGTGGCGAACAATTTATCATGATGAAATTCTGTGCTGGTCAGTTAGCTTCACCTGGCAAGTTAACCGATGAGCAAATGTACTATTTAGGCTTTTACACAGGTAAAATGCATTCCTTATTAAATGATGGGAGTTTACCTACTAAAGCAAAACCCGTTTTCCTCCCCCCTACTAAAGAAGAACGGATTACCTATTGGAATAAGGTATATGAAGAAATTGATCAAGCAAAGAAACTAGCGCTGTTACCGATCATAGAGAAACAATTGAAGTTGACGGAAGCTTTTCCATTGGATCAGCTTCAGCTTGATTATATAGGCTGGTGTCACCGCGATTTATGGGTGGATAATCTGTTGTTCCAAGATAGTCATCTGTCAGCAATACTTGATTTTGACCGAATGGACGTTGACCATCTTCTATTGGATGTCGGACGGGCTGTTCTCTCTGGGGCATTGGATGACGATTCGCTTCGTATCGATGGCGTTAAAGCCTTTGTCCAAGGGTATGGCCACTTCTATCCAACTGGAGTTCGATTTATTACGGATGCCTTAATATTAGTCTGGTACTTAGAGAGTGAATGGTGGTTGGATGCAAATATGGATGTTCGTCAAGGTCCACCAAAACGATTTACACAGGAAATGATCTGGCTTTCCGAGCATCTTCTGGAGTTAGATGAGATGTTAGAAGGAATATAGCATTCCCATTTCCCGGGAAATATCGACATACGTTGTCGAATCAGAATGGAAAGGAAGTTAAGCTAATGTATACATTTTTTCAATATAATTGGCAGGTTCGGGATGAGTGGTTTACCTGGTGTGAACAACTCGCTAAAGAAGAACTTTTAAAAGAACGAATTGGGGGACATCACAATATCCTCCATACGTTATTACATATTATCGATGTGGAATATAGCTGGGTCCGTGCGATGCAACAAAAGGAGGATATCCCGTTGGATTTCAGCAGCTACGGGGAAGTCCATCAGGTTAGAGAGTTATCTCACCAATGTCGTGATGAAATAAAGGGCTTTTTACAATCCAATGAGGCAATCTCTAATGAACGTGTTACAGCGCCTTGGATGGAAGGTAGTTTTACGCGTCATGAAATTCTCCATCATATTATTGCACATGAAATTCATCATATCGGCCAACTATCGATCTGGGCTAGAGAGCTAAATCTGAAGCCAGTATCGGCCAATGTGATTTTTCGAGGATTATTTTAGGAGGAAAGAGCAACATGATGATGATAAAAATGAGTGATGGCGTAAATTTACATGTTGAACTAGAAGGAACTGGGATACCATGTCTATATCTTCATGGCGGGCCTGGATATTGGAGTAAATCCTTTCAGCATCTTGCAGGGGATTTACTACATAAGGATCTAAATCTAGTCTATTTAGATCAACGAGGGTGCGGACGGTCTGATTTAGCAGAGAATGGGGATTACACATTAGACCGGCTACTCCTGGATTTGGAAGAGGTCCGATTGAAGCTACAAATAAAAGAATGGTATGTGATGGGGCATTCCTTTGGAGCATTGCTCGCCATGAACTATGCGCTGAAATACCCTAATGCTGTGAAAGGAATCATCCTTTCCAATGGGACATTACATATGAAGGAATCCTTTGCACATCAGATTCAGAAAGGACGGGAGCTACTTGGACTAGAGCATGACAGCATTGATATCGAGGAATATCGTATCCACGATTTAGTAGATACGTTCTTTTCCACCGTCATGCAATTAATGGAGAAGAATCTATTTTATAAACTCCAATATAGGTCTATCGCGGATAAGGAAAAATTGGATGAAATAGATGCTCAATTAGACACCCAACCAGATTTTCAGCAGCATATCTTTTCTTCTGAGGAGTATTTTCAAGACTTTAAAAAGCTTACCCCACTAATAACTAAACCTGTACTAGTATTATCGGGGAAATATGATCATGCGATTGGACCGGTCCATCAAGAGGGGTTTGATTTTAAAGATGCGACTTATCAACCATTAGATAGTGGGCATCATCCATATCTTGATTGTCCAGAAGAATTTAAGAAGGCTGTTTTAGGATTTGTTACGGCTTCAAAATAGGGATTATGACTAAGTGTCGAGCATCTCCTTTAGAGGTTTATCGCAATGGAACACCTGTAACCTAAGGTACTAGTGCAGTAGACAGGACATACTTTACTAGTACCTAGAAGCTAATATGATCCCCTGGGATTTCTACACGTTATCCTTTTCTTAGTGATAAGATGTTTAAAATGAATCGGCCTCCAAAGCTCAACGTCAACAATCCGAAAGTAATGTAAAAGAGTGATTTATTAACATCCTGATTTTCTAGAAAGGCCACATAGATGATACCTACTACTGATACAATAAAAAGTAAACAATTAAAGAACGTGGCTAACACCGTAAACTTAGTCGATCTGTTATTTTCAACTACCATATGACAACCTCCTATTCCGTAAAGAAATTCCATCTACTACTAGTCTAAACGATTAGAGAATGGTTTGGTACTAATTTGATAGTATTTCTCTGATTCCCTCGGGGCATGGAAAAAGCTTAGCGCGACTATTTTGCGACGCACGAACTAGACTTAGCTGTAGCGATAAAGGATACGAGGCGACTGGAGAAACTGATGTTGACTTATTGTGCAGAGGTGGGGAAAGTCTCGCTAGTCGCAAGTGCCCGGAGCTAGACCGCTTTGATTTTCTACTTTCTTATCTTGTAAAAAAAGAAGATTTGCCCGTTTTCCGTAGCAAATCTTCTCATCCCTTTAATGCATTTGTACTTTATGCAAATTAGCAAAGACACCATTTCGTTTCACTAATTCATCATGTGTTCCTTCTTCTTCGATTCCTTTTTTCGTCACGACCATAATGCGATCTGCATTGCGAATGGTCGCAAGTCGATGGGCAATAACTAGTGTCGTTCTATCTTTGGCTAAATCATTTAATGCTTGTTGAATAATCATTTCTGTTTCCGTATCTAATGCGGACGTTGCTTCATCCAGAATTAGAATTGGTGGATTCTTTAAGAACATCCGAGCAATTGCAATCCGCTGCTTCTGACCACCAGATAACTTCAGTCCACGCTCTCCAACTTGAGTATCATACCCATCTGGTAGTTCATTTATGAATTCTTCTAAGTGTGCTCGTCTCGCTGCTTCACGAATTTCCTCTTCTGTTGCGTCTAACTTACCATAGGCGATATTCTCACGCAGTGTACCAGTAAAGAGGAATACATCCTGCTGCACAATCCCAATATGCTCACGTAAAGAGCGCTTTGTCATGTCGCGAATATCTATGCCATCAATCGTAATTTGCCCACTATCCACATCATAAAAACGTGGAATTAAGGAAGAAATCGTTGTTTTTCCTGCGCCAGATGGACCAACAAAAGCTACCGTCTCTCCTGCATTAATATGAAAATTCATTGCTTTTATTACCGGGCCTTGGGTTTTCTCATAGCCAAAGGTGACCTTATGGAAAGAGATATAGCCTTTTAAGTTTTTCACTGGCTTAGCATTTGGTCTGTCCTGCACATCCGGCTCTGTATCAAGAATATCAATAAATCGTTTGAATCCTGCCATTCCTTTTGGATACATTTCAAGTAAGGCACTAATTTTGTTGATTGGGTTAAACAATACATTCGTAAATAAAATAAAACTTACTAATTCCCCATACGACATATAGTTGTTAAAGGTTAGCCATGCACCGTAAACTAAAACAACTAAGACAATTAACCGCATCATCATGTAAATGTTGGAATGAACAAATGCCATGATTTTATAAGCGCCAACCTTTGCTTTTCTAAAGTTGTAATTATCTTTTGTGAAACGGCTCATTTCGTAATCTTCATTTGTAAATGATTGGACAACACGTACACCGGAAACAGAGTCTTCCACGCGGCCGTTTACCTCTGCAATCTCTTCATACATGGATTTCCAAGCCTGATTCATTTTGATATTACTATATGTAATTAACCAAATGAGAATCGGAACGATAATCAAGATGATAACCGATAAATGGAAATTAATATTGAACATTAAGGTAAATGCACCAATAAAGGTCATAAATGCGATAAATAAATCCTCTGGTCCATGGTGAGCAAATTCCCCAATATCAAAAAGGTCATTAGTGATTCTACTCATGACATGTCCTGTTTTCGTATTATCAAAAAAACGGAACGATTGTCTTTGTACATGCTGGAATAAATCCTGGCGCATGTCGGTTTCAATATTGACACCAAGCTTATGACCCCAATATGTCACGACATATTGCATAAACGTACTTAATAAATAGACCGCTAATAGCGATACACTAACAAGCACGATTATATCCCAATTTTCAGTAGGGAGTAATTTGTCGATAAACTGCTGTACGGCAATTGGAAAAGCTAATTCCAAAATAGCTACAAATACCGCACAAGTAAAATCAATAATAAAAAGCCTTTTATGAGGCTTATAGTAAGAGAAAAAACGTCTTAACATCTGTTGCACTTCCTTCTGTTATTAGATAAACGCCCATTCACTCTGGGGGATAGAAGTCCGTTTTTCTTAGCAGTCGGAAAGGATTCCTTTTCTTTCCTATCTACCATAAACAAAACACTATAGAATCAGCGTTTCTCAATTCAGTCTCTTTTTATACTATACATTTTTGTTCACAAGAAGGAAAATGTTATGATTAGAATTTTTCAAGAAGTGAAATATTTGATTGCTTGTCAATATTGTCCACTTTTTCGCATACATTGTAGGGAGTAACATTTCGTAAAGGGGGAGATTCCGATAAAAATTCACTTAAATATGGCAACTTGGCTTTGTTATGCGGTTGGTTATGTATTTATTACTTCTGGGGTAATGAAATTAATCAATACTGATTTTCGAGCCACCTTTCATTCTCTAGGTGTCCCATTTCCTGAAACGACCTTATTTTTAGTAGCAATTATCGAATTAGGCTGCGGGGCATTAATAGCGGGTGGGATGTATGTTCGAAAAGCAAGCATTCCATTGCTCGTGATTATGGTGGCGGCGATTTATTACTCAAAACTAGCCTTGATAGCGGAGGACGGTTTTCTTTCTTTTGCCTTTCAAGCTCGGCTAGATATTGTACTTCTTATTTTGCTTCTATTATTAATCAAGCATGTCCCTGGAAAAAGTTTTAGAGGAAATTTGGATATTAACAGATTATCAACTTAGTTTTGCTAAGTTATACACATTTTTATCCACATATGCACAAATGTTCGCAGATATTTTGTGTTTTCGATTTCATTTGACACAAAATATAGATTGTATCCTGATTTATACACATAATTTGTGAATAACTTTTTGAAAATGGGGATAAGTTGTGGGTCTTTACACATGAAACACAATACTTAGCTGTGAATAAAACAGCATCCTGACTCCTTCACTCGGAATCAAGATGCCCTTTTCCTGTCCTTATCGCTGTACATCTAATGTTAACGTTGTTTCGATTTTCTTACCTTCTCGGTAATACGTCACCTGAATTTCATCCCCGACTTCTTTTTCCTGGTACAGAATTTTTCGTAAATCAATCATATTCATGATTTGTCTTCCATCTAGATGGGTGATAACATCCAGTCGGTCTAACCCTGCTTGATCTGCAGGTGAGCGCGGCTCCACACTCCACACATACACGCCACCTTCCACTTTACTTGGAAGATTTAGCGTCTCAGACCATTCCATTCTCGGGATCTCATCAAGCGAATAAATTTCAACTCCTAAGTATGGTCGCTTTACTTGTCCGGTTTTTTCTAACTCATCCATAATGGGCCTTGCCGTATCAATTGGGATGGAAAAGCCTATTCCTTCAACCGCTTCCTGGTTAATTTTCATCGAGTTAATTCCAATGAGCTTGGCATCCATATTAATTAAGGCACCACCACTATTCCCAGGATTAATCGCTGCATCCGTCTGAATAACCTCGGCTTGCCAGTCTGCCCGACCATCTAAATTAAAATCCTGTGGTATCGTCCGCTGTGTCCCGCTCACAATCCCTTGCGTCACAGACCCAGAAAACATATGCCCTAACGGATTGCCAATCGCGATGACAGGCTCTCCAACTTTTAGACTCTCAGTCGATCCAAGTTCAATCGTACGGTCTACATTGGTCCCGTCTATCCGTAATACCGCTAAATCAGAGAACAAATCCGCTCCCAAAAGCTCCGCCTGTAATACCGTGTCATCATTGAGCATCACCTCAATGTCATCCGCTCCCTCAATGACATGATGGTTGGTTACGACATACGCATACCGGGAATCTTTTTTATAAATAACTCCAGATCCCGTTCCCGCTTCACTCTCCTGCTGTTGCTCCCAGAAGTCGGCCTTATGCTGTAGATTCGTAATCCCAACCACAGTAGGCGACACAACCTCCACCACCTCCGTGATGCGCGTGGAAATATCTAAGGAAACGAGCTGTTCCTCCGTGTTGTTTACCATATTCGTATGATCATTATCCTCTTGACCCATCTCTTGGATTCTCGGAACAGCTATCGCCATCACTAGCACCCCAATAGCGACACCGAGCAAAATAGGAAGCCAATTATTTCTTCTCCTTCGATGGGGATTCGGTGGATAATGTTGATCGTAGTAACCCATATAATAGCTCCTTTATATCGAATTCCAGTTTTTATTATGTTCTGTTTTGATTGGAATAAACATGAGGTTGCATTTAGCAAGGAAATATAATAGATTTTTAGTAGAAAGGATGTGGCATATGGAATATAAAAAACGAACAAAACCAGTGGAACTAGCAGTCCAGGAAATCTTGCAGAACAGAATGGAGTTATCAGAGAAGGACAAACAGTATTTACTCCATTTGCAAAAAGGCTATGAAGGAGAGGTAATGTTTGATACCATAACGCGAGAGCTGAATCTAGATTGTTATGTATTGAATGATTTACTACTCCAGGTCAACCATACAACATTTCAAATTGATACCCTGATTATTGCCGACAGAATTTACTTGTATGAAGTCAAAAATTACGATGGGGATTTTTACTACGATACAGACCGCATTTACCGAAATAAACTCGAAATCGCAAATCCACTTACCCAACTCAACAGAACCGAAACCCTCCTTAGACAATTACTCCAGACCCTCGGAATGAACTTCACTCTCCATGCTTCCGTTGTTTTTATAAACCCCGAGTTCACCATGTATCACGCACCATCTGATAAACCTATCATTTTTCCTACACAACTAAAGCGTCATGTAAAACAACTTAATACCATCTCATCCCGGCTAACCAAGAAGCATCTTGCACTGGCCAAAAAGTTAGCTTCCCTTCATTTGAAGGAATCTCCATATTCCAAATTGCCTAAGTATAAATATGAGGAGCTGAGAAAGGGTGCTAGCTGTAAAGTCTGTGGGAGGATCAAACTGGTAGTTGAAGGTAAACATTGTATTTGTTCCAATTGTAATCACAAGGAGTTCATTGACGATGCCGTTTTACGAAGTGTAGAGGAGTTAAGATTGCTATTCCCAAATAAAAAAATCACCATTCCCCTTATCTACGATTGGTGCAGAATCACCACCTCTAAGAAAAAACTCAGAAGAATATTAACAAAAGAATATACTTTAATACACGTCAACCGATGGTCTTACTATCAGTAACTTGGTTCAAAAGGGATCCACTACTCCCTTTTGAACTTTTTTCTTTAGGGAGATTAACTCACCAGATAAGGAGAACGAACTCAGACCGCCCGTATCTATTACCTACTTGTGTTCGTTAGCTTGAAAGAAGGTATGGATAACGCTTATTTTGAAGATATTTACGCGGAATACACTTCCTCTGTTACCTTTTTATCCTCGCCCAACCAGATAAGGGCACTGATACTATCCCTCTGTTACCTTTTTATCCTCGCCCAACCGAATAAGGGCACTGATACTACTCCTCTGTTACCTTTTTCGACTCGCTCAACTAGATAAGGTCACTGATACCATCTCTCTGTTACCTTTTTTAACTCGCTCAACCGAAAATGGGCACTGACACTCTTCCTCTGTTACCTTTTTCGACTCGACCAACTGAAAAAGGGCACTGATACCACTCCTCTGTTACCTTTTTCGACTCGCTCAAACGAAAAAGGGCACTGATACTACTCCTCTGTTACCTTTTGACGCTCGCCCAACTGAAAAAGGGCACTGACACTCTTCCTCTGTTACCTTTATCCCCGCTCCCATCCACAAAAGGGCACTGACAGCTTCTCTCTATTACCTTTTAACGCTCACTCAACCTAATAAGGGCACCAACTGCTCCCCTCCATCCCATCCACACAAAAAAAGAGCGCCCGCCCCCGGTCGCTCTCCCAAACCAAACTCAAACCCAAATCCCAATCCTACCCAACTTCAAACATTGCTGTTGGTACGGCTGGGTCGGTATCGTGTAAATCTATCTTTATGCCTCGTTCCTCTAAGATGTTTCCTACTGACATGCGGGCGAGGTCTTTCATGTTGTTGTCTTTACTTAAGTGTGCGAGGTAAATTCGCTTTGTATTGTTATCAATAATATCTGTTAAAGCTAGTCCACAGTCTTCGTTCGATACGTGGCCGGAGTCGCCTAGGATACGGCGTTTGACGCTCCATGGGTAACGGCCCATGCGGAGCATGCCGACATCGTGATTTGCTTCAAAGATGTAGGCGTCGGCACCTTCTACGGTTTTCTTAATTCGCTCGGATACGTATCCTAAATCGGTAACCAGTGCTACCTTTTTCCCGTTATTGCGGAAGACATAAAACATCGGCTCTGCTGCATCATGAGAAACGCCAAATGATTCCACATCGATGTCACCGAATGTTTTTACTTCTTCTCTATTAAATATAAATTTCTGGTCGAGCGATAGCTTACCGATGGAGCCTTCCATCGCTTTCCAGGTTTTTTCATTTGCATAGATTGGTAGATTATACTTTCTCGCTAGGATCCCTAATCCCTTAATATGATCACTGTGTTCATGTGTGACGAGGATCCCGGATAAGTCTGACGGTGAAACGTGAACATCGCTAAAGAGCTTGTCCATTTGTTTTCCGCTCAGGCCCGCATCCACTAACAGCTTCTCTTTATCTGATTCGATATAAAAAGCATTTCCCGTACTCCCGGATGCTAGGACACTAAAACGTAATGCCATGTTGATTCACTCCGATTGCTCTAATTTGCTAGACAATAGGTCTAGCATTTCCTGTTTAAAATCTTCATTTCCAGCAATTGCTATAGTATTCTCGATACTTAAGTTTATTACATTTTCGACAAATTCATGGTTAACTGGAATAACTTTTCTCTCAAATGCGTCCACTAAACGACTTCGAGATTCATTGATCGTAAATTTCCATGTTGGAACTAGTACTTGACGTCCACTATCAGAAGGGAAGAATGTATGGTAACCAAGTTCAAAACCTGTCACTTCTTCATTGGAAAATAATGCGTTTTTATTATATAGCTCTCGAATCGCAGATAGAGGTTTTACTACCGACTCTTCCGCATTGATTACTTCCAGTTCTCCCAAATAGGTTTGCATATAGCCAACTATTTCATCGTTATCATTTAAGAAGGCGAGGATCATGCCATTTTGATTATAGTATATGGTGCGAGTATCCTTTTTCTGAAAGAATATCAGCACATTCCGATCACTATCCCAAGAATCAAACGTATACTCATCCCCTAAGTATACCGTACTAGCAAGCAATTGTTCTATTTCTTCTCCTTTAGCATTTTCTGGAACAGCAAAAGGTGTTTTCATTTGGGCAATAATAAATCTATCATTGACAACTGCCACATCCTGATCTTCTCTAGCGGTGATTTCTGCTATTTCATCCTCGGTAAATTGTTTTGGCTCTGTAGCCATTAAGGACTCATTCGGTACCGATTCAGGTAAATTTTCTGGAATGGTTATGTTTTCTATTTCCAGAAATGCTTGTTCCTCTGTTGACGTTGATTCCAATAAGCTTACATCATCCTGCTTTTGCACGACTAAAACGATCAAATATATATCAAGAAGTAAGAAGGAAAGGATAAATAATGATTTTATTTGACCCCATTGCATCCTTAACTCACTCCTTTCTAGGTAGGTTATCGTCTAGATTTACTTGCAGCCACCTATCATGAACTTTAATGTACCAAGCAGGTGTTAAACTAATGGCTATATCAGAAAGAGGGTTTAGTCGATACCCAATTTTAATATCTTGGATATCCCCCAATGAATAAAGGGAATCCTCACCCTTCAACCAATTAATTAGCTTTTTACCAGAAGGGATTCTATATTCCTCTCCCTCTACTACATATGAAATCGAAAATAATGGTTGCCTGTGCTCTATTATCTCCGTACTCGTTAACCGTTGTTCAATCATCGTAACGTTATCTGGGTGAAAAACTGGATATCCCTTATAGTACATCAGATACTGAATATCATTGTATAGCGTGTCAATATTCTCTAATTGATAATGATTTGGCCAACCATTAAATCCGTTAATTTCGGAAATACTTTTATCTAATATTTCAAGAACGGTCATCGGACTTCTAGTTGCTTGGGCATAAATGAACTCCATACTACGAATACTACTATCTGCATCAAATACTTGCATCGATCTAGGACCATCCTGATACCAAAGTGTCTGATCTGCTGTAATATTCTCTATTACCGCTGAAGGATCTAAGAATAGAGCATTCTTTAATACAGAATAAGGCAATTTTTTGATCCTTAAATCATATTTCATTAAATTACTAGGTTCTATCGGAACAAAGATCGGGTAGTCCGAAGACTCTAGCATCGTATATTCTTCTAAATCGGTTAAGTTCGAAATGGTACTATATAATAGATCGTATTTTTGTGCATTATTTACATCTGCTCGTAGTTGTGTTTTTCCATCTACAGAAAGAAAGCTAAATGTCATTGATTGCTCGCTTTCATTAAACGTGACATAAACCCGTTCAAAACTCTCATTGTCTGGAACCTGAAATTCATCCTGATTATTTACGGTAAAAAAGTTCGGAATGACATCCATCGGTAACGCTTCTGGGAAAATTAATTCTACTAGATATCCCTGTGTTACATTCGGCCTTCCATTTGCCTCACTAATTCGGAAATTATACAGAACCCACGAGGTCATGTCCTGAAATAATTTCGTACGCTCTTCTGGATTGGAAAAACTAAAGTAATTATTTTCATATTTACTAAAAATCATTTGACTGGGCACCACGAGTGAGTTCCTTAATTCCGTCGTACCACCTAAGTCTAATTCATTAGGATCTAATAACTGTTCTTCCTCTAACGTTTCTTTATCCGGATTATAATTCCAAAGGCTATAGGACAGAATAAGACTAATTCCGACTAGTATAGCTAAAATATAAGTTTTGATCACTTCTAGCTTCATGAATTATTCCTCCGCTTCTTACCCATTAGCGGGAGCGTAAATAATATCGTCGTTCCTTTGCCTTCTTTACTTTTCGCCCAAATTCTGCCATGGTGTGCTTCTACTAATTCCTTCGAGATAGCAAGACCTAATCCGGTACCGCCAAGCTTTCTCGTACGCGCTTTATCCACTCGGTAGAATCGTTCAAAGATTTTCTCCAGCTTATCATAAGCAATTCCCATACCTTCATCCGTAATAGACACTAGGATTTGATGTCTTTGTTTAATTACGCGGCAAGTAACTTTGCCACCCTCAGGGGAATACTTAATAGCATTTGAAATGATATTATCAATAACCTGGATTAACTTATCCTGATCGATCCAGACAAAGAGCTTTTCATTTGGTAATTCCCGAACAATCTCAATATGTTCAGGCGAATTCATTTCAAATCGATCAATAACATGATGGAATAGCTGGATAAACTCGGTTCGTTCTTTTTGCAGCTGATGCTCTTTATTATCCATCTTAGAAAGATGTAATAAATCATTGACCATTCGAATCATGCGTTCTGTTTCGTTTTGTGTCACTTCCAAGAATCTAGGCGCGATGTCTTCATTTTTCCACTCGCCATCTATTAATGCTTCCATATAGCTTTTCATCGTTGTTAATGGTGTTCTTAGCTCATGGGATACATTCGATACAAACTCTCTACGCTCTTGTTCAATCTTTTCCTGTTCGGTAACATCACTAATAACAGTAATAAAGCCCGTAACGTCATCATCCTCATCGGTCACCGTAGAGAAGTTCGCCCGAATGAGGAATATATCATCGTCTTCACTAAAGTCAATGATCATGGAGCCATTTTCCGGTAATTCGGATGGATCTACTACTTTTTCATCTAGTTTTAATACATCCATAATTCGTTGGCCATATATCTCTTCTGGATTCACCCCTAGAAGGATACCTGCTGGCTCGTTCATTAAGGTTACAGCACCCGTCTCATCAGTTGCAATTACCCCGTCAGACATATTTTCAATAACAGAGTTTAATTTCCTCGTTTCTTCTTCTGTCTTGGCATAGGAGTGTTTCAGCTGATCATTTAAATCATTAAACGCGATGGCTAACTGCCCGATTTCATCGGTACCATAAACATTAACCTTTTGCGTAAAATCACCTTTCCCCATAATTTGGGCCTGCCTACGCATTTCCATAACTGGCTTTGTGATGGCTCTAGCCACTAATATCCCAAGTATGGCAGATACTAATATCGCCCATATTGTCCCCTGGTAAAAAATTTGGTTGATTTCCGATAACTGATCATAAATGTCTTGTAACGATGCTTCTAAATAAATGACACCGACCATTTTTTCTTCGTTATCAAATAAAGGGGTTGCCTGAACGTGTATACGATTCCCATCTGAATCTTTTCTATCCTGAACCTGTTCATCGGAGAAAAGTAATACTTTTTGAATGATGTCTCGCGTATCTTTTTTGCCAATCTTATCCTGCTGACTATAATTGTTTGTAGCCAACACTTTACTTTGATTATTGACAACGATTAGATTTTTCCACGAGCTATCGGTTTCGATATCTCCAATAATCCCCTGGACATCCTCTTGGATAGTTGGCTCTTCTTCATCGGTGCGCTCCTTGTTAAAAGCTTCTTGTAAATAATGGCTTAACACTTCGATTCTGCCATCGATGGAGCTCTTAAAGTTAGACGTTAGCTCTCTTTCCAAGGAAGTAGTAAAATAAGAACCGATAATCTGGATGGCTAATAAGATTAGCAAGATATAAATAAGGATTAATTTTAACTGTATCGAACGGAAAAAGCCGACTTTATGCATAAAACCTACTCCTGATCAGGATTACGTAAATAATATCCAACACCACGTCGTGTCACAATCCACGCTGGGTTACTTGGATTCTCCTCAATTTTTTCTCTTAGTCTTCTTACGGTTACGTCGACCGTACGAACATCACCAAAGTAGTCATAGCCCCATACCGTTTCAAGTAAATGTTCTCGGGTCATAACTTGCCCGATATGGCGAGCTAAATAATGTAATAGTTCAAATTCGCGGTGGGTTAGTTCGATTTCTTTTCCATCACGTGACACCGTATAGGCATCCGGGCGAATCGTAAGGGATCCAATTGTAATGTCTTTATTTTCTCTTGTATCATCTTCAGGTACTTGCTGTTGTCTGCGAAGATTGGCTTTTACCCGGGCAATTAATTCTCGATTACTGAATGGCTTGGTAACATAGTCATCTGCACCTAACTCCAGACCCAATACCTTATCAATTTCAGAATCCTTAGCTGTTAGCATAATAATAGGTGTCGTTTTCGTTTTACGGATTTCACGGCATACCTCATTACCATCTTTATTCGGTAGCATAATATCTAATAAGATTAAATCTGGATTTTCTGCTTCAGCCAATTTAATTGCTTCGTCACCATCATTTGCCACGACTACTTCATAGCCTTCTTTTTCTAAATTGAATTTCAATATATCTGCAATTGGTTGTTCATCATCTACTACTAAAATTTTCTGTGCCATATTAACACATCCTTTTCTTCTTTATTCATTAATATATATTCAAAGTTAGTTGTTTATTAGGTTGGTATTCCTTTATTTTAACGTACTTTAAGTTAAATGTCTTGTTTCTAAAGACCGATGTAGGTTGTAACAGCTTTATGAAAGACGGTAACTTGGTCTAAGCTTTCCCTCATGCAACAAATATATGAAGAAAAAGCTATCACTAAAAACGCTGACTCATTACATCATGATGAGTCAGCGTTTTCTAATGCTATTTCAAATAGTCTACAGGGTTTTCTAATTTGCCATCTTTATACACTTCAAAGTGTAAGTGAACACCGGTTGAATTTCCTGTTGATCCCATGACACCGATTTGTTGGCCTTTTTCAACGGTTTGTCCGACCTCTACATCAATAGATGAAAGATGTGCATAAATTGTTTTCATACCATTATTATGGTTAATTTCAATCTTATTACCAAATCCACCTTGATAGCCGGCAGATACAATTGTTCCATTGTCAGCAGCTAATATAGAACGATTCGATGGCCGTGCAATGTCAATTCCCTTATGGTAAGATCCCCAACGATTTCCCATATGGCTGGAAATGTATCCGCCAACCGTTGGCCAGGATAGGTCGCCGGTCCCTCTGGATGGGATTACTTTAGTTCCTTTGACAATGACTTTATTAACCGGCTCTTTCACCATTTCTTCATCTACTACATCAGTAGATGTTACTTTGCCATTACGAATTTCGATCGCATAATGAACGACTTTCTCACCATCAGAGCCTTCTTGCTGTACTTCTTCTTCGCCTTTATACAACTCGTCCGATTCAACGACTTCGGTTTCAAACGAAACATCTTCCTTTTTCTTCTCTTCCTTTGTCACGATTACATCAACAAAAGGCTTTAACTCTGTTACATGAAGTTCTTGCCCGATTTGAAGAAGCGAATCTTCTTTAAGTGATGGGTTTAACTTTAACAAAGTTTCTATCGTTAAATCGTATTGAGAGGCAATTTCCCCTAGCACTTCTCCTTCTTGAACTGCATGTGTCTCTTCTTTAAGGGTGCCTTTTTCCAGTAAAGCCAGACCGTCTGCTACTGTTAAAACCTCTTTTGGATTCACTTTTTTAGTAGAATATGAAACATCTTCCGATAATGTAACGTCTACAATAGTAGATTCACCAACCTCTAGGTCTACTAGTTCTTTTGGTGTATCACTCGACGCTGATTTAGCAGCTTCTAGTAAATCTAATGTATCTTTATCCGTATACTTTAGTTTATAATCTTCTATTACCTTTTGGGCGTCTTGCTCATTTTCAAAATATCCTACTACTTTATCACCAATGGTTAGCTCAACCGCTTGAGCTTGAACAGAAAGATGATTTTCTAGATATTCCTTTATTGAGTCGTTGTTATAGGTTGGATTAAACACTAATTCGGAGACTAATTTAACGTCTTCTCCTATGCTTAGATCAATATCCTGATATTTTCCTTCCTCTACTTGAAGCTTGGCATCGATGACTTGTTTAACAATTTGTTCATCGCTTACCTGGCCGATATATTCGCCATTAATATAAACGTGATGCACCTTGTCTACCGTATCTGTCTCCTCCGCAAAGACGACTCCTGTCGCTAAGACTGTTACCAGCCCCGTACTAATGATGGCTTTCTTAAGCAGACTATTTTTCTGCTTAGCTTGCTTTCTTTTTCTCGAGAACACATGCTTTCCCCCTATTACTATATGTAATATATATATAAATGGTTATTTTTTTATAGATTAAAAGACCTATGTCTACCCTCTACTAATCTACCATAATCCTATAGGGTAAGGAACATCATCCGCCTTTTTGTAAACTAATTGTATAATAAGCAACAAAATTTTCTAAAATCACTGTATTTTTATCCGATTTTTGTTGAAAAATGGGGTATTTCTTCCATTTTTATACATTTTGTTTACATTCGTGTAACACGACTTTTGAGGGAACAATACGATCGTCTGCGGTTCGTCTATTATAGAAAATCGACCATTTACGCCAACAAAAAAAGAGCATCTCTGCTCTCCTTCTGCTTAGTTTCCATATACACTGCGAACCAGATTTGTCTGTGTTCTGTCCGGTCCTACTGAAAAGATGGATAATGGGATTTGTGTTAATTGTGATATTCTTTCTAAATAGTGACGTGCATTCGCTGGTAGTTCATGCAGGCTCTTCACATTCGTAATATCCTCTGTCCAACCAGGCATTTCCTCATAAACTGGTTCACATTCTGCTAGTACCTTAAGGCTTGCAGGGAATTCTTCCATGATCTCCCCTTTATATTTATACGCGACGCAAATCTTCAATGTTTCAATTCCAGTTAATACATCGATGGAGTTTAATGATAAATCGGTAATTCCGCTTACTCTTCTTGCATGGCGAACGACGACACTATCAAACCAGCCAACACGGCGTGGTCTTCCTGTTGTCGTACCATATTCGCGACCAACCTCGCGAATTTGATTACCAATTTCATCATGTAGTTCCGTCGGGAATGGTCCATCTCCTACACGCGTTGTATAGGCTTTAGAGACACCAACGACATGCTTAATCTTCGTCGGGCCAACGCCAGAACCAATCGTTACCCCACCAGCAATTGGGTTAGAGGATGTTACAAATGGATAAGTCCCTTGGTCAATATCCAGCATAACCCCTTGTGCACCTTCGAATAGAACGCGACGGCCTTCATCAAGCGCATCATTTAACACAACGGAAGTATCACAAACATACTTCGCCATTTGTTGTCCATATTCATAATACTCTTCTACTATATCTTCCACATTTAATGGCTCTACTTCATATACCTTTTCAAATAAACGATTCTTTTCTTTTAAGTTCTGCTCCAGCTTCTCACGGAACACCTCTTTATCAAGTAAATCCGCAATACGAATTCCTGATCTTGCTGCTTTATCCATATAAGCTGGTCCAATTCCTTTTTTCGTTGTACCAATTTTATGGATACCTTTTTCTTCTTCTTGCAATATATCTAATTTCAAATGATACGGTAAAATAACATGGGCACGATTTGAAATTCGTAAATTATCGGTTGAAACATTTCTCTCATGTAAATAAGCAATTTCTTCAACAAACGCTTTTGGATCGATGACCATACCGTTACCTAATACACAAATCTTTTCTTTAAAGAAAATTCCAGATGGTATTAAGTGAAGCTTATACGTAACTCCATCAAACTTAATCGTATGACCAGCATTATTACCACCTTGATAACGAGCAACCACTTCTGCGTTTTGTGATAAATAGTCTGTAATTTTTCCTTTACCTTCGTCACCCCATTGGGTTCCAACTACTACTACTGAGGACATAGCGCACCTCCATCATTTTATACATTATATGTATTTGGTTTAATTCCATTGGTAAGTGTACCAATGTTTCAGCTAATAGTCAATGTAAACACGAATAATAATTTGATTTATCCATATATCGTTCGGCAATTTGTAATATTATTATCATGTTGGTGAGATACGAGTTATTATGGTTAGTTTAACTCTATCGTGGTGGAATATCCGCTTTATTTATCGTACTAGTAAAAATAAGCAAGGGGGGATGGGGAAAACAGAACACGAACGTTATTTTTATAGCCACGAAAAAACAGCCTCTCTCAAGGCTGTTAAGCATGAATAGGTTCTGGTGGGATATCACTAGCTTGATAGCGATGATCCAAATCCACGAACTTATTGTATTCTTTTACAAAGGCTAATTCTACTGTTCCAACTGGACCGTTACGTTGTTTAGCCAGAATAATTTCTATAATGTTCTGTTTCTCCGATTCTTTATCATAATAATCATCACGGTATAGGAAGCCTACGATATCCGCATCCTGCTCAATACTTCCAGATTCCCTGAGGTCAGACATCATCGGGCGCTTGTCCTGACGTTGTTCTACACCACGAGATAGCTGTGATAGTGCGATTAATGGAACATTTAATTCACGAGCTAATCCTTTTAAGGAACGAGAGATTTCCGATACCTCTTGTTGACGGTTTTCCCCAGGCTTACCACTACCTTGGATTAACTGAAGGTAATCGATTAAAATCATTCCTAAGCCATGCTCTTGCTTTAAGCGACGGCATTTCGAACGAATTTCACTTACACGGATACCTGGTGTATCGTCAATGAAGATTCCCGCATTCGATAAGCTTCCCATTGCCATCGTAAGCTTGGTCCAATCATCTGGCTCGAGTGTACCATTACGTAGACGCTGGGCATCGATATTTCCTTCTGCACAGAGAATACGTTGTACAAGCTGGTCGGCACCCATCTCCAAACTAAATATCGCAACATTTTCATCCGTATTTACGGCAACATTTTGCGCAATATTTAAGGCGAATGCCGTTTTACCTACAGATGGTCGGGCTGCCACAATAATTAAGTCATTGCGCTGGAATCCAGATGTCATTTTATCTAAGTCACGGTAGCCTGTTGGGATACCAGTGACGTCTGCTTTATTACGATGAAGCATTTCAATCTTATCGTATACTTCAATTAATACATCCTTGATTTCCTTGAAGCTACCCGTATTCTTACGACCAGAAACCTCGAGAATACTTTTTTCCGCTTCGTTTAAAACATCCTCTACCTCGTCTTCCCGGGCGAATGTTGTAGTGACAATATCCGTTGCCGTTCGAATGAGACGACGAAGAACTGCTTTTTCTTCCACGATTTTAGCATAGTATTCAATGTTTGCTGCAGTCGGTACACTTTCTGCTAACTGCGTTAAATAGGAAACACCACCAGCTTCTTCGATTTGCTTACTATCTGCTAATGACGTCGTAACCGTTACTAAGTCAATTGGTTCTCCTCTATCCGATAGCTTAAGCATCGTTTCAAATATGCGCTGGTGACTTGCTCGGTAGAAATCGCCTGGCAAAAGTAGCTCAGACGCTGTTGAAAATGCCTCTGGTTCAAGAAAGATGGCTCCAAGGACAGCTTGTTCCGCCTCTATATTATGTGGCGGAGTTCGATCGTTCCACTCACTCATGATTTATTCCTCCTTTAACCGTAAGCATCGGCAACTTACTGTTCCACAACATGTACTTTAACCGTCCCCATAACTTCCGGATGAAGTTTAACCGGGACATTGGTATATCCTAAAGCACGAATTGGTTGATCCAGCTCGATCTTCCGTTTATCAATTTTAATCCCATGGTCTTTATTTAAACTATCGGCAATTTGTTTACTTGTAATGGAACCAAATAATCTTCCACCATCACCAGATTTAGCGTTCAATTTAACTTCTAGACTTTCAAGCTTCGTTTTTAATTTCTCCGCTTCATTCTTCTCTTCTTGTTCTAACTGCTTAGATTTTCGCTTTTGAGCTTCCAAAGCCTTTAAATTCCCAGGAGTAGCTTCTTCTGCTAATTTATTTTTTAATAAAAAGTTTCTAGCATAGCCATCTGAAACATTTTTAATTTCGCCTTTTTTACCTTTACCTTTCACATCTTGTAAAAATATTACTCTCATTCTATTTCTCTCCCCTCGTAATACTCATCTAATATAGCTTTTAAAAGTGCTTCTGCAGCTTCAATTGTCATATCCTCTAATTGGGTGGCCGCATTTGTTAAGTGACCTCCACCATTCATTTGCTCCATAATGATTTGAACATTGATTTCCCCTAATGACCGGGCACTGATTCCAACCCTACCATCACTACGCTCTGCAATAACAAATGAAGCAGAAATGCCTGTCATAGTCAGCAATGTATCTGCTGTCTGTGCAATTAGTACCGCCCCGTAGATTTCACCGGGTGCTCCTTTTGTAATCGCAATAGTGTTACGATAAATCTCCGTTCGTTCAATTAGTTTACTCCGTTTCACATATAAATCCAAGTCTTCCTTTAAGAACTGTTGCACCAGAACGGTGTCTGCCCCTTTCGCTCGTAAATAAGAGGCTGCATCAAATGTTCTAGAGCCAGTTCGTAATGTAAAGCTTTTCGTATCTACAATGATACCAGCCAGTAATGCCGTTGCCTCCAGCATCTTAAGCTTCTCGCCCTTTGGCTGATACTCCAGTAATTCCGTCACTAATTCAGCAGTTGATGAAGCATATGGCTCCATATATACCAATGTAGGATTATCTATAAATTCCTCTGCACGACGGTGATGATCAATGACTACTTTGTATTCTGACTTACCTAATAGTCGCTTACTTACTACCATAGAAGGCTTATGGGTGTCGACTACAACAATTAAGCTCCTACTCGTAATAAGGTCCTCTGCCGTTTCTGGGCTCACAAAATGCTGCCATAAATTCGGCTCTGATTTAATTGCCTCGACTAAACGATTGACCCCTGTCGTTACATCATCCGGATCAAATACAATATACCCATCTACTTGATTGGTTTGGGCAATATTCAATATTCCTATCGCAGAACCAATCGAATCCATATCAGGAGCTTGATGCCCCATAATTATGACACGGTCACTTGCTTTGACGAGATCTCGTAGTGCATGGGAAATTACCCTTGCCCTTACACGCGTTCGTTTTTCCATTGGATTGGTTTTCCCACCATAGAAGCGAACTTTTCCAGAATCGTCCTTTATGGCCACCTGATCTCCCCCACGTCCTAGCGCAAGATCCAAGCTAGACTGGGCAAGCTTCCCTAGCTCCGGTAATGGTGCATTTCCTACACCAACACCAATACTTAGGGTGATCGGAATATCTAATTCATTGTTAAATTCATGCATTTCATCTAATATATCGAATTTCGTTTTCTCTAGCTCTTGTAATATTTCCTTCGTTCCAACAGCTAAGAAACGGTCTTGTGACGTTCTCTTTAAATATAAGCCATTATCCTGTGACCATTGATTTAAAAAGGCTGTTACTTCCGAGTTTAGTTGGCTCTTTATCGTATCATCCATGTTCTGGGTAATTTCGTCATAGTTATCAAGAAAAATAATAAATAATACCGTTTGTTCATTTTGGTATAAGGTTTCCAGTTCTGCTTGTTCCGTACGATCAAATAAATAAATTAATCGCTCTTCCCTACGGATTATCCCTTGAAACTCAAAATCCTCTAAGCGAATACGAACTTCATCATTATTCTCTTTTATCATCGGAATAAGTTCCTCTGAAATAACATTTAAAGACTGACCAACAATCGTATCCTCTTCGGTAAACTGATTCATATATTGGTTCGTCCATTCCACGGTATAATCTTCACTAAATAAGATAATCCCAATCGGCATCTCTAATAGCGCTTCTTCTCCTACCTTTTTAACACGATAGGATAACGTCGCGATATATTGCTCCGCTTCATCGGACAGTTTTCTCTCTCGTTGAATCGTATAATAAAACGACACCATTAAAAGCACGGTCATGATAATCCCGAGTATCCATTCATAATACCATATGACTCCAAGTAAGATGACAGATACAGCATATATCAGCCATAAATGCTTGCTTAACGTTGGTCGTTTCAACTTATCTGACATTGAACATTCAGCTCCTATTAATGAGCGCTAGTATAATAATTCACTTCTATTTTACCATACGGTCTCTTAGTCCAAACCCTAAATCAATTATACCCAAGATTCGTACCAACGGAAAAAGTAATGGTGCAAATATCAACGTTACAACCACCAGCACAATTGGGATGGCAATCGATATGTTTTTATGATGGGAAATAAAGAAAATAAAGGAAAATCCTTGTATCGCCATGAACAATCCAGTAAGCATCATGACATTTTGTAAGGCAACAACCAATGTTCCATCTTGCTCACCTTGGAATAATATCAAAATCATTGCTAACAAGTAAATCCAAAGTATTGCTGTTGGAAAGCGCAGATTTCTGAACTTTGGAAAGCGTAGTCGCTGTTTTTCCAATCGATTTAGGATTTTATAGCTAACCCACTGATTTAATAGTGCCAGTAAAAGAGAAGCAAGCACAACAAATACAGGTACAAGTTGTTTATACAAATTCAACTGCTGCTCCATGACAGTAAACTCTGCGTCTGCTTCCATTCCAAGCTGATTAGCCATATCTTTACTTAATTCTAATACCTCATCTGCTTGTTGAGAAAATTCCTCTATTACATTTATATTTAGTACGGAAAGCAAAAACACAAAGGTCAAGAGCAGACCTACAGCAAATCCAATCGTTCCCCTTGCCCATGTTTCATATGGGGTTAATTCACGATGAATCGCGGTTCCTATCATGACACCACCTATTCCCACAACGATTGGTATAGGTAACACCATAATAGAAGCAAACAGTATCGATAATATGGTCGCAACCCCTAGCATAATCAAGGAAGGCTTCCAATCATATTTAGCGGCAAAAATAATAAATGGAACAGCTAGTAATAGCATCGTAATTACTGATAATACCGGAATAAAAATAGATACTAATAATAATACGATATATATCGCTGTGAGTAGTGCTCCATCTCTTAATTGTCTTGATTTATTCATCCAATATGCACCTCATGCTTTAAAAAAAGTTTATTATAATATGATAACATGTTTAATTGTGTAACTGGTAATAGAACTGAGTATCTTTGAGCGATTGCTTCTATAATGAGGGCATTGGTGAAGTAGAAGAAGAAAATTCGGTAATTGTTCAAGCTTTATATGACAACTTCCATTATAATATAAAGGAAACCATATTTAAAGGATTGAAAATAATGCTTTTATGGAAAACATTTCTATTAAGTATCAAGCTCCCAGCAAAACAGGTTGTCTTTCAATTAAACCGAATTCCGATGGATATAACGGTTTTTTATATGTTTATTTTGCTGTTCATTGTTTCTATTCCTTCTTTAATTGATCAGCTAACTAGATCTACCGGGATAGGCTCTGATATGAATGTCATTTTTAAACTCATTTACTTCTTTATTTTTTACTATTTGCCGTTAACGATTATGGTATTTCTATTTATTACCTTCCTTGGCTATCTCTTTACATGGGTTGCGAGGCTTATGCACCGTAAGCTAAAGCTACAAATTTTATGGAAGATGATTGCGTATACGACAACAATCCCGTTTATACTTTATACGGTAGTGGCCCTAATTTACCCAATTGAAGATACGTATTTATTGTTATCTTTAGTTTGGACTCTCGTGCTGTTGTTTACCATTATTAAGGTTTATCCGAAGAGAATGATGTCTTAAATAAATGCTCAAATAAATGATTCCTACTTGTCATACTATACAAATGAGTAATACATATTGGTTGTCCATTACCACTTTGGAAAACTCAAAAGGGGATAAATGATGGAATTACTAACAGAAAGACTAAAATTAATTCCTTGTACCAAAGTGTCAATATCCATGTTAAGCACGTCAAAAGAATATGAAATGGGTCAACATATAAATATGTACTTAGGAGAACTAAGAGAAGATCCTACTCTATTGGGTTGGGGTGTATGGTTTGTGATAGATCAAGAAAATAACAACATTATTGGTGATATTGGTTTTAAGGGAAAACCTAACTCAGCAAACACCGTTGAAATTGGATATGGAATTGTACCTTCCGCACAAGGGAAAGGCTATGCAACGGAAGCTGTTCAAAAACTTGTAGAGTGGGCTTTTTCAAATAAAAACGTAACGAAGATAGTTGCTGAATGTCTTGTTGATAACGCCCCTTCAATAAGAGTGCTAGAAAAGTTACAGATGAAGCGAATTGGCTCAGAAAATAATATGTTAAAATGGCAATTGGAAAAGTAATTTTCATTAGTGCGGTTACAGAAAGGCGTGCAAAAAACAGCACGTCTTTTAAGTTGCAAAAGTTTAAAGTAACTTGCTCTGATAAAAAATATCATTGCCCACTGTTAAAGTAGTGTACTAGTAAGAAGCCACTGGTTGATGTATTGTATCTGGATTTCTTGAAATTTTCACTTTTAATCATTCCTTTTGCGTATTATTTTCACCTTCCAAATAATAAATTTCCATACATTATACTCTTCTTCAACTAACCGAATCATTGGTGTAAAATTACTATAAACAAATAATAGCATAATATTCCGAAAATATATTCTAAAATCAGACTGTTGAATAGCTATTTATATAATAAGGTGCTACCAATTATGGCAACACCTTTTCTATTTATTCTTGTGTTAAATGTTTGTACTCTAGCACTTCTACACTAAAACTATGTTTACAATTAATCTTTGGGCTATCACAAGGTGGAGATACCCTTACTTTAACCAAGTCTTCTATATATTTAAGAGGGTTATTGT
The DNA here is from genome assembly GCF_018310345.1 of Ornithinibacillus massiliensis. Classification (GTDB taxonomy): domain Bacteria; phylum Bacillota; class Bacilli; order Bacillales; family Amphibacillaceae; genus Ornithinibacillus; species Ornithinibacillus massiliensis. Next base: position 107,578 of record NZ_JAGXBY010000001.1, on the reverse strand, counting down.
CAGGTACTTGAATCCTTATAGAAATATCATAAGAATGGTTGTTGTTATAAACGATATCGACAATCCTTTGTTTCCCCCACCCAAAACCGGAATTATCTTTCCCTCCATACTCTTTTATTACCCTTTTATCAATAACTGGAAAAATAATATCCCAAATAATATCTTCTGGTGTAACATACCAGTCTTCAGCATAAGGTTTAATTTCCTTTTGCTCTTGAGATTTAGCATTAACTAAGTAGTAATTAGTAGCAATTATCATTAGGAACGTAAGGAAGACAATCACTTTTTTCAAGATGCTCACTCCAATATAGTTTATAACTAGAATGTGACATCTTCGTTTGTTTTATCCAGATCTGCTTGTTATAACCCCATGCTCTTCATCTAAAAAAGCACCCGCAATAAGTACTTTATTATAAATACAAAAGGTCATCATTTACTTTTAGAAATGTTAATAATTTCTTTAATAACGGAATTAACTTCTTTGTCATCTTTAATTACAAATAAATAGTCTCCTTCCCCTTTTTCTGGGTCAACTACATCTTCATGTAAAGATTCAGCTTGTTGCCGAATAAGCACCTGCTCAAAATTTGAATAGGCACTTCTAAATATATTGGTATTACGTTTACTATTAATTACCCGTTCTTTTAGAATTTCATCGGCAATATCGAAATGAACCAATATACGGATAAATTTATCTTTATCATAAACTTCTTCAAGCAAATACTTTCTACCTTTTCTAGTACGATTTGCACTACTGGCAATAATATGAAGATCCGTGTTTTCTATTGCATAATCAGCAATTAACTTGGAAATAGCATGTTTAAGAGTATTAGGTCCAGTTTTCGGTTGTAACTTTTGGTAATAGGTATTAATAAATTCAGCATGATTATCTTGGTCTAAAACAAAAGCGTTTTCTAGTTCTTCAATGTAGTTTATGATTTTAAAAGTATTTTAGAAGAAGATATAGATTGGTGTCTAGTGATGCCAAGAATTCATTTAAGCTCTTCATAAAATTATTCCTTAGGTTAGGTTCTCCATCAATATAAAGTGAAAAATAAAGTGATACCATATTTCTTGCTTTGTTATAATGCTTTTCAGTATATAGATAGTTAATTAAAGATAATATGTTTCTTAATGAGTATTGCGGACAGATTGAGCCAGAAGTGCGAAGTTTTGAGCCACTGTATGCGGACGTTTGAGCCAGTAATTGCGGAAGGGAGAACCATCGCCAACGCTTTGCCATAATTAGCATAGGTACTGTAGTCCGCCACCATTGACTTAACTTTTGTCCGTTTTGAGGAACAATTGCAGGTTTGTCACAAATAATGCCAAAGAGGCACACCTGCTAAAGTATGATAACACGGACAAGCCGATTCTAAGCATTCGCTGGTGGGGGCCCCGCCCCCTTCCAGCAAAAGCAAAGAAACGGGCGTTACAGTCAATGGCAAGTAGCTCCGCTATGGCTCTGACTCTATAATTTAAGATTAGTTGTACTATTAGTGGCTCTCGCACCGCAAATGGTGGCTCAATGTTCCGCATTCGGTGGCTCAAAACTACGCATAAGCGGCTCAATTCATCCGCAATAAACACTTAAAAACGAATTGTAGACATCAGCAAATTTATCTAAGTCTGTTTCATATAAATAGATTGAAATTATAATATTGTCCATAGTTTCGTTTAATTTTAATTTGTTTATAACCTTTCCACGCAGGTCATCTATACTTTTCTCAAATTCCTTATTCATATTCTAGGTCACCCTAGACACCCTTGTCTTAAGCTAATCACTACTACTGCCTTCGTGATTCGGGACTTCAACCCTAGAGAATGTGTGCATGCCTGGCACACTAAAAAAAGAAGACACCCATTTTGGGATGTCTTCTTAATCAAAAATCCAAAAGTTACTCTGCCACATATGGTAATAAAGCCATTTGACGAGCGCGTTTAATTGCAATTGTAAGTTTACGTTGATATTTTGCAGAAGTTCCAGTTACACGACGAGGAAGAATTTTTCCACGTTCAGAAATGAAACGTTTTAGAAGATCAACGTCTTTGTAATCGATGTGTGTAATACCGTTCGCTGTAAAGAAACACACTTTACGGCGCTTACCACCGCGTCCACGACGAGCTGCCATCTAAATACCTCCTTCGTTCTTAAATTTATTTATAATACCTTTGAATTGACATAAGTTAATGATTTGCCTTGTGTGGAGACACTTCATTAAGATTATTTATTTATGTGTATATCTTTTGTGTGTTTGTGTGTAATGTGCAATATTTATGATATATAAAAAGAGGAGTAAAGTCAAATATTATTTGAACTCGGAAAAAAGAAATCTTTCTTCATTCCTAATAAATAGATTATTTGATTGCTTTTTATTTTAACTTAATCCTTTTGAGTCAAAACTTTTAAAAATTATCTATGCAATTATTAACGAGACAAAAGGAGTTTCTTTTATCTATTCAAATGGTTCAACTTAATACAGAAGAGTTGATCCTTTGGCTTAGAAAGACCCGATGAGTTTTAGTATGCTAAGAATCATCAGATAACAATAACCCTGTTTTATATCTTACTATTTAAATAACAAGGCAATGATAAATCACATCACCTTGTTATTATAATCTAGGTATCTCGGGAAATGTTTATATAAACACTATTTCAATATTCTCTGAACAACTTTTGATTTCCATATTCCAAATCCTATTAAAGCTCCAAACATATTTAATAAGAAATCATCAATATCAAAACTTCCTGTTCTTGTTATTAGTTGTAATACTTCAATAATAAAGAACAACATTACCATTAAAATTGAAAACAGGCCTATTCCTCTTAACTTATTTATGAATTGCGGAAGATAAATACCCAGTGGAAGAAACATTACTAAATTTCCCCCAAGATTTTTAATCGGTATATCTATATTCATACTTTGGTCAAATAAAGCTTTAATATATGTTGTTATCGTTTTAAATGGAACTAAATTTGATGATTCCCTTATATAATTTAATAACGATATGTCTTGCCGAATATAAATTCTTGAATCTAAGAATAATAAAAACACCAAAGCAATTATATAAAACAAGAAACTTATACTAAAAGCAATTCTGAATATTTTTTTCATCTAATCTCCCACTCCCATTCTGAGTTTAAAATATGATTGGCATTCTAACATGAGACATGTAAAATTGTTTAAACCCTAGTTTTACTCTTCTTCCCGAATTAAAGAATAAATAGATTGATGTTTGATTATTATTACAATTACATACCATCCAATCATAATTAAAAATAAAATAAATAGGACTGACAAGCAAAAATATTGAAGGTAGAAGAAATAAGGGTATAAATTATCCAAAAGTTGAGTCAGTGAAAATACTATTAAAGATAAAATAGTTGCTATAATTATATAAAAGAGCATTTCCAATAATAATAGATAATATATTTCCTTTTTCTTCATCCCTAGTGTTAGATAAATTCCCCATTCTTTTTTTGTCATTCTATACTTACTAAAGATAATAACAGTTGTACTTACAATCGATAAGATGACTGAAATGAGATAAGCTAGTTTTCCCAAATATCCAACGAATAGCGATATACGTTTGTCATCCTCTATAAGAGTTGAAATCTTTTGGTATAAGCTCCCTGGTGTAAGAGCGATAATTTCGGACAATTCAGATTCGAGCTGTTCAATATCTTTTCTACCTATTTGGTCTTCTAGATAAATGGATATTTCATTATATCCCGAAAACAACCCCTCATCAATAGCGGTTTCTTCTGCCATAACAACAACGAAATCCGTATACTGTATATCAATTGATTCGCTGATTTCCAAGGTAAACGGTCCATTATACATATTTAATATTTCAAAGTCCCAGTTCTTCGTCTTATAACTTGAATCCTCTTTCTTTTTTTGTATAAAGGTTAATTCTTCTCCATTGAGTTCATTTAAGTCTAATTCTTGTGTATAAGCTGGGTTATATAAAATAACTTTTCCAAGTAAGTCTTCGTATACTAGATTTGGATATAACTTTGAAAACTCAGATTCATCAACTAAAACATATCTAACGTTAGGAATAATATAGTCATCATAATAAGTTACATCGCTAAAATTATTTTCGATTAACCAATTTTTAATGGCATTGTTTAATAAATCCTTTTTTAATAAAGGATGTACATCTACCATAAAGGGCGTTTTTTCTAAATACTTTATACTCGGATCTTCTTCAAGTTGATAGACTACTTCCGGAGAAAAAGTTAATCCCTCTTGATGTAAGACAGTTAGGTTGTTAACTACATCATAACTATAAATCTCTTGTGAATTTAAATAATAATCAATTTTCGTATTCCAGATACCAGCTGACTCTTTTTCGACAAAAAAAGAGAAGTTAATGATTAAAATTGATAAAGTTAGAGTGAGTATCACTAATAGAGAATGCTTAGGCTTAGTCTGCAGCTGATTCAGAACTTTTCTCATGGTGAAATCATTAACTTTAATTGGTATTTTATTAGTTTTTATGTTGTTAGAATGAGGCTCTTTTAGTAATGTATTAATTGAGCTATCTTTAATAAAATTAATCGATAAATAAGAGCTATGTAAAGTAATGTAAAATACTCCAACAATACAAATAACTACTATCACTATGATATATAAAATGTTTGATAGATTTAGATTACTAATATTGAAAGTGTTATTAATAATCCATACATATAAGAAATAAAGCAATGGTAAAGATAAAAAAAGACCGATTAATAATAAAATAAAAATTTGATATAAGTTCAATTTAAGCAAGTTTAGATTGGTCGATCCCACAGTTTTTAATACAGCTAATTTTCTTTGCTGATTAATATTAAAAAAATAAAATAAACAATACATACTAACAAAAGAGCCTAAAAGAATTATTATTTGAAAAACAAACGATATTATTGCGATTTCCTGATAGTTTGTTAATCCGTTATAAAATAGACGTTCATTAATAAAACCAGTATGATCTACTAAAAAATCAGAAGACTTTTCTTGCATAGAATCAATATTTCCATTATTCCCATTTAATCGAACTAAGAAATTCTGAGATTCAATCTCTAATTTGTTTTTATTTGAAAGAATAATATTTGGAAAATCATTAACTCCTTTTTGAACATTATTGGAAACAGTCCACTTCGCTGAATAATCCTTAACAATCCCCGATAATATCAACTCTAACTCCTTATTATTTATCTTTAATATCTTCTTTTCTCCTATCTTCCAGTTTTTGTCAACTAATGATAAGTAAGAAGATTCAATTGCGACTTCATTTTCCCTATTAGGAAATGAGCCATTTAATAGTTCAATTCTTCCCATCTCCAAAGCCTGCTTATCCAAGGTTCCAACTGTTGCGATAAACTCATCCCTTAGCTCGATATTACCCATAATCCCTATTCCGCCAATTTTCTTTATATCTCCATTTGCGTTAAGAGTTTCTTTTGATTCAATAGAATCTAATAAGACAAGTGTATGCTCCCCATAATCGGAATAGGCCTGTTCTTTCAATCCGATTTTAATGGACTCGGATGCTGTAGAAACAGCTATTATACTGGCCAGCACAATAGCTATGGTTGTTACCAATAAAATGAACCAACTTTTTCGTGAAATTAAAAGTCTGTACCCTAATTTAAACATTAGTGCGTTCCACCTTTAACTCTCCATTCTGCATTGTATATAAATGATGAGGATTTTCAATTAAATTCTTTTCATGTGTGACTATAACTAAGCTTAATCTATAATCGCTACATAATTGACAAAGTAAATCTACAACTTTTCTTGTTGTTGCATAATCAAGATTTCCTGTCGGTTCATCAGCAAAAATAATTTCAGGTAAAGTAATAAGTGCTCTTGCTATTGCAACTCGTTGCTGTTCCCCACCAGATAGTTGGTGCGGCTTCTTTTCTAGTAAATATTCAATCTCTAATCTCTCTGCGAGATATTGAGTTTTAAATATATTATCTTTTTGATTAAACATTAAGGGTAATTCAATATTTTCTTTAACTGATAATTCTGGGATTAAGTGAAATGATTGAAAAACAAATCCAAACGATTCTCCCCGTATCCTGGCCTGTTCATTATCATTTAAGTCATACAAAGAGCGATCTCGATAAAAAACCTTTCCTAAAGTAGGCTCTTCAATACCTGCTAACATACTTAAGAATGTAGATTTACCTGAACCGCTCTTTCCTTCTATTACATATATTTTTCCTTTTTCTATTTCGAAAGAAGTTGGCTTTATAACTTCCAGTTCATTTGAAAATGTTTTGCTTATTCTACTTGCACTTAAAACAATAGACAAAAAAAAAACCCCCTTAGTAAATTGTCTCTTTAATATAATAACTTAATTTGCTAATAAATTGAAATGTTAAATATAAATAAAATTCTATATAACGCTCTTAACTTTACTATAATAGGTATTTTTATATTGTTTTCTGAAAAGTGTATTTATTTGAAATAGTAACCTGTATTTGTTAATATAGAGATGTAATCCATAATATAAACTTCACTGTAACCGCATTCTTTTAGTTCAGTACCGTGCGTATGCCTTAACATATGCGGTGTACATTTTATTCCTACATTATCTGATAAAGCTTTAAAAGCCTTTTCAGCTGTATTTCTTGTCATATACATTCCAGCATTCGTTAAACCATGATTTACAAAGATGGTATCTATTTCATCCTTTTGTGGTCTGTGTGAACAAACATAATCATCAATCGAATAAATTAAATCCATCGAAACAGGGATATCCCTTTCATTTGTTTTAATAGTGTGATCCTTATGATAGGATGGCAGATGCCTTCTAACATATATTGTTCCTATCTGCTCTGTTGGATTTAGTTCACTATAATCCATAAGACGTAATCCTAAAGCTTCTCCTATTCGACAACCAGTTTCATAAAGAAATTTAAATAAAAGCTTGTTTCTAGCAACTATTTCATTATCTTTAGATAAACCATCAATACCTTCATAAAGTATTTCAATTTGATTTAGAAATAATCTCTTGGTATTCTTTGATTTCTCTTCTTTTTGCCTAAACAGATTCATATTCAAATTATCTTTTTTTACTGTATGCACATAATATTTATTCTTTTGTAGCTTATTTTTCACTGTTATAGGGTTATCATCTATAAATCCCCCAACAGCTTCATAATATTTATAAAATGATGCAACTGCTGCAAGGTATTTATTTATTGTCTTTGCTGACTTTTCTTCTTTCTTTCCGACTTCTTCTGATTTAATGAATTCAATAAACGAGATAATACTTCGCTTATTCACTTCATAAAACTTCAAATCTTTTTTGGAAAGCCACTTAAAGTATTCCTTTAAGCTTCTACAATAACTTTCTATGGTATTAAATGCCAGCCCCTTACCTTCAAGGTACTGCAAGAATAGAGCAACCTCCTCTACTATGTTTAACTCTTCATCCACTAAAACAACCGATTGTTGTCCATTATCCTTCATTGTTCTCCCTATTGTATATGAGCGCATAAAAAAAACACCACCTATCATAATACTAAGTGAATGCATAGATAATCTATACAGGTCCTCCACACACTATTTCGGACATTTCACTTATACATTAAGATTCGATGGTGTTTGACAAAAATCCTTCTTATATACACACTTTTTTACACAATTTACACACTACGTATAATCTAATTGTCATACGCTTATACACACATAATATTTACACAGTTTGTTTTCACTAAAACCCTTGATACAGATGGAAGTAACCATAATTTGCTACTTACACATGTGAACAGGGGTCAGAATGGTAAATCATCATCAGAAATATCAATTGGCTCTCCATTATCTTTAAATGGATCATCCTCAAATTGATTTTGATTCTGATTTTGGTTTCTATTTTGGTTCTGATTTTGTTGGAATCCTGGTGAATAAGAGTCTTGTCCTCCACGTCCTTGCCCTTGGGAAGAACCTTTGGATTCTAAGAACTGTACACTATCAGCCACAACCTCTGTGATATATACCATTTTTCCATCCTGACCTTCAAAAGAACGCGTTTGGATTCTTCCATCCACACCAATTAAGCTACCCTTTTTCATATAGTTAGCTAATGTTTCTGCAGGTCTTCTCCAAATAACACAGTTAATGAAATCGGCTTCTCTATTTCCTTGTTGGTTAGAAAAAGGACGATTTACAGCTACTGTAAAATTGGCAACCGCAACTCCATTTGGTGTATAACGTAAATCAGGATCCTTCGTTAACCTGCCGACAAGTACGACACGATTTAACATCAGAACCACTCCTTATTATTATTCATCTATACGAACTGCAATGTGACGAATAATGTCTTCAGAAAACTTAGCTAAACGATCAAATTCATTAACTGATTTTTCATCGCCAGAGAAGTTAATTAAAACATAGTATCCATCACGGTAATCGTTGATTTCATATGCAAGGCGTTTTTTGCCTTTTTCTTCAACTTTTTCAATCTCCGCGCCATTATCAGTTAAGATACCATTGAAACGCTCAATTAAAGCTTTTTGCGCTTCCTCTTCCATGTCTGGGCGGATGATGTACATGATTTCATATTTTCTCATCCGTTACACCTCCTTTTGGTCTTAGCGGCCCTTATTTCTTGAAAGTAAACTTTCGCAATAAGAGCAAGGAGTAATCTTAAAATTCATTACTCACAATAGTGTATTATACCAAACCTCATATGAAATAACAAGTCTTCGATAGAATCCTTTTTACGTTATATTTCCTATCTGACCTAGTCCATGTTAAAAAACTTTTTACACATTAAATCGGAAGTGGATAACATCGCCATCCTTTACGATGTATTCTTTTCCTTCTAGGCGTACTTTTCCTTTTTCACGTGCAACAGTCATAGATCCTGCTTCAACTAAATCATCGTAGGATACCGTTTCTGCTCGGATAAATCCACGCTCAAAGTCCGAATGAATAATCCCTGCAGCTTGTGGTGCTTTCATTCCTTTACGGAACGTCCAAGCACGCACTTCTTGCTCTCCAGCTGTAAAGTATGTCGCAAGTCCTAATAAGCTGTAAGAGGCTTTAATTAGCTTATCTAGCCCTGATTCTGTAATACCTAATTCATCTAGGAACATTTCTTTCTCTTCTTGATCTAGTTCCGAAATTTCCTCTTCAATTCGAGCACAAATAACAATTACTTCTGCCCCTTCATTGCTAGCATATTCCTTCACTTTTTGTACGTTAGGATTCGATTCTGGATCTGCCACTTCATCTTCCCCAACATTGGCTACATAGAGCATTGGCTTACTAGTTAGTAAATGAAGCCCTTTTACGATTTTTAGCTGCTCTTCTGTAAACTCAATTGCGCGAGCTGGCTTTTCTTCTTCCAGACCTGTTTTTAACTTAGATAGCACTTCAAATTCTACTAGTGCATCCTTATCCTTTTGTTTTGCTAGCTTTTCGACACGTTGATACCGTTTATTCACTGTCTCTAAGTCTGCTAGAATAAGCTCCAAATTAATGATTTCGATATCATCAATCGGATCCACTTTCCCCGATACATGGGTAATATTCTCGTCCACGAAGCAACGAACAACCTGGCATATTGCATCTACTTGGCGGATGTGTGAAAGGAATTGGTTTCCTAGTCCCTCCCCCTTACTTGCACCTTTAACGATTCCGGCAATATCGGTAAATTCAAATGTTGTTGGGACAGTTTTCTTCGGATTTACTAATTCCGTTAATTTATTTAAGCGCTCATCAGGTACTTCCACCATGCCTACATTAGGATCGATGGTCGCAAACGGATAGTTTGCAGCTTCTGCTCCTGCTTGGGTAATTGCATTAAATAATGTAGACTTTCCTACGTTTGGAAGTCCGACGATTCCTGCTGTTAAAGCCATTTCATTCCACTCCTTAAGGATTCCATTCATATAGAACGCGTTCAATAGTTCAATTATAGATTTACGTATGAAAAAAGACAAGCCAGTAAAACGCAAAAATAGGCTTCGTGCTGAAGCCTATTTTTGCGTTTTTACCCTATTATTAATGCTTTTCTCTATCTATCTATGAAATAATTTACCATTTTCTTGGAATTTCGTCTATAAAAAAGCTTTAATTTGCAGCCCTTTCCAATACTTTTTTTAGCTTCTTGGCAAACTCTTTTCGTGGAATCATAACACTATGTTCACAACCCATACACTTAATTCGAATATCCATACCCATTCGAATTATTTTCCAACGATTCTCCCCGCATGGGTGGGGTTTTTTCATTTGTACAACATCATGTAATTGAAAATCCTTATCCACCATTTGTACTGCCCCTTATATTAAATATTATTTGAAATATCGATTATTTGTCTCTTTTTACCCATAACGGATACAGCAATAACCTAGTTAAGACATATAAGTTAAGCAATCCGTACAGTGGGTATAAAATGCTGATTAACGTAGAAAATCCTAGTGTTGTTAATGGTATCATTGTAGCTAATATTACTAAAACAAGCAACCAAAATGGCAATTTAAAATAGCCTGTGAGCCTAGTCGTTAACCCTAACACACCCGATGCTGCTGTCGTAAATATGGCAAACCATAATAGGATAGTCATAAATATTACCATATAAAATGGATAATTACTTAATATCGCAAAAAGTGGAATTTCATATAACAGAATTTGTTCGGAGATTTGAATGAGACTATTGTTATAGACATAAGTAACGACCCCAAGAATTACGCCACTTCCAAGGCTTGCTATCCATATCTCCTTCTTGGAGGTCATCTTATTCCCTACCGCCCCAAGCACCGCAATCAATGGTAAGACATTTAAAGCCGTAAACGGAAATGCTGCTGTCCAGTTAAATTGCTCATGCCAATGAGAGAACAAATGTAATCTCTGATCAAAGGTGAATGTAAATAGTACATATAGTAGTCCAATAATTAATATTGGTAATATGACTTGATTAAAAGATAGCAATCCACTTATATCCCTAAAGAAAAGTAAAACAAGCATGACCACAATAAATACGATCCCAACCCAATAAGGAAGATTAAATGCCTGTCCAGCTGCACCACTTCCAGACATCATCACAACCGTTGTTGTATAGAGATACAGAAATATCATCACGTCATAAATAGGTGATATCTTATCCCCCACTATCACTTGTAATACCGGTCGATACTCTGTAGACTGCTTATGATAGCTAATCGACATGATAACATAACACGAAACGGAGAAAAAGATAACAAACAACATAATAGCTAGTCCACTTCCATGGCCAAAAAACTCCCATAGCTCCCTTCCTGATGCATACCCTGCTCCAATGGTTGTCCCTATAATAAGAAACATCCATTTAAATCCTGATTTCCACATTGCTTCTCCCCCAATTACATTCCTATGAATTAACTACATGTTCTAACATATAACCGTCCCGTAACACACAGAATTTTATACGATTACACATGTATAAAATAAAAATCTAATCCGTATACTAATAACAATATGTATGCGGAGGAGAACCTATGAATCTAAAGAGTCGTTTATCACAAAAAAACGAAGCAATAAGGATGTTACATACTGACCCAACCCTAATGGACGCCATACCTGAGCGAATCGTATCCTGGTTTCCTAAAATACCAAAGGAATATATTGTTGTTTGTGTCGGTACCGATCGTTCTACAGGTGATGCGCTAGGCCCTTTAACCGGTACCTATTTGATGGATAAAAAGCTGAAGCATATGACTGTATATGGAACATTGCATGACCCAGTCCACGCGACAAATTTAGAGGATTATATAACCTTAATTCATAATCAGCATAAGCACCCATTTATTATTGCTGTGGATGCTTGTTTAGGAAAGACAAGTTCTGTCGGACAAATCATTGCCTGTGAAGGCGCATTAAAGCCAGGAGCAGCATTAAACAAACCTCTTCCGCCGATTGGTGATGTGCATATTACTGGAGTAGTTAATATTAGTGGTTTTATGGAATACTCTGTGTTACAGAACACAAGACTATCCATTGTCGTCGAGATGGCTAAAAAAATCGCAAACGTCATAGATACCATAGATCAACAACTAACCTCCAGCTATGTTACACCAGCAGTATTAATGCAACAACAAAAAAAGAAACCAATTTAATTATTCGATAAAAAAAATCCTACCACGCCACTTGTGATAGGATTTTTTATCCTTGACCATATATTTTCTACTTACACGTAATCTAGAACATATTAAAACAATTGATAGATATAATAGATTACCCCTACTGTTATAATAGAAGGTAATAGATTCCCTACTCTAATTTGAACAACCTTTAACATATTTAATCCTATTGCGACAATTAGCAAACCACCAACTGCTGTTAACTCCACAATTAGTCCGTTTAAAAAGTAGTCTGGAACCCATCGTTCAATCTGGGTAGCCAATAATGCAATAGCCCCCTGATATACCACGACTGGAACGACGGATAGTACAACACCTATACCGAGTGTACTCGTTAATACAAGGGCTACAAAGCCATCGAGGATGCCTTTGGTTATTAACACTTCATGATCGCCTCGAATCCCACTATCCAAGGCACCTATAATCGCCATCGCACCAACTATAAAGATTAAGGAAGCCGTCACAAATCCTTGAGACACAGAAGTCTTATCTGACTTGGTTCTAAATTTACTTCCTATCCAATTTCCAAACTGATTCAGTTTATCCTCTACCCTTAGAAGCTCACCAATAATAGCACCAGACAGCAAGCTCAATAGCACGACAATAATAACCTCAGTTGAAAATGCCATTTGCATTCCAATTAATATGACCGCTAAGCCAATCCCATGCATCACGGTTTCCTTAAAGCGCTCTGGAATTTTGGTAAATACTAACCCTAATAAACTACCAACAACAATTAATGCTCCATTTACTAATGTACCAAATAACGCCATTCTATGTACCCTCTCTCCTGCTAGAACTCTTCTAAACTAATCCTTTCTAAAATTGTTTCACGTGAAACAATTTTATGTGACCTTTATCATACTATGTCATTTATTCGTTTGTCTAATATAGAAAAAGGACTGGAGATGCATGACCTCCTAGTCCTTTGAAAGGTATATCCTACCCTTCTAACACTTCGATGATTCTATCTAGATCATCATCCGTATAAAATTCAATTTCAATCTTTCCTTTACGTTTTCCACGTTGGATACTCACTGCCGTTCCAAGCCTATCACGAAGGACAGATTCTCTTTCTTGAATAAAGATATCTTTTTTCGGTTTTACTTTTTTCTTAACTGGCTTTTCATTTAAAGCAATGATCAGTTTTTCAACTTGTCTAACGTTTAGTTTTTCACTACGGATTTTATTAACGATTGGGATTAGCCTTTCTTTATCCTTTAACCCAAGTAATGCACGCCCATGGCCCATTGATAATTCACCATTATTTATATATGCAATTACTTGATCAGGCAACCCTAGTAGTCTTACCATATTCGCAATATGGGAGCGACTTTTACCGAGTCGTTTTGCTAGCTCTTCTTGTGTAATGTTTAACTCTTTCATTAAATTAGCATACGCTTGTCCTTCCTCGATTGGCGATAAATCTTCACGCTGAAGGTTTTCGAGTAATGCTAATTCCATCATCTTTTCATCGGTTAATTCTTTAACAACTGCAGGGATTTCGGTTAATCCAGCTTCTTTAGCAGCTCGGAAACGTCTCTCCCCTACAACGATTTCGTAGCCTTTAATGCTTTTTCGAACAATTAAAGGTTGAATAATGCCATATTCTAAGATTGATTCCTTTAATTCTTCAATAGAATCCGAATGAAAAGTCTTTCTTGGCTGATAAGGATTTGGTCTACAGTCCTTTATCGGCAATTGCTGAACAACATCATCCGATTTTTCCTCTATTTCTGGGAAAAATGCATCTAATCCTTTACCCAACCCTCGTGCCATTAGCCACCACTTCCTTCGCTAATTCAAGATAAACTTCTGCACCTTTCGATTTTGGATCGTACGTAATAATCGGTTGGCCATGACTTGGTGCCTCGCCTAACCGTACATTTCTTGGAATGATAGAATTATAGACTTTGTCTTGGAAGTATTTTTTCACTTCTTCAATTACTTGAATACCTAAATTAGTTCTCGCATCAAGCATAGTAAGAAGTACTCCTTCTATCATTAGCTCTTTATTTAAATGCTTTTGCACTAAACGAATTGTATTTAACAATTGGCTTAATCCTTCTAATGCGTAATATTCGCATTGAACTGGAATTAGTACGGAATCCGATGACGTTAACGCGTTCAATGTTAATAGCCCAAGTGATGGAGGACAATCGATAATAATATAATCGTATTCATCCTTTACCTCTTCTAACGCTTTTTTTAATCTTATTTCACGCGAAATCGTTGGTACTAATTCTATTTCTGCTCCTGCAAGCTGAATTGTCGCAGGAATTATATCGAGATTTTCAACATTAGTTGGTACACAAACTTCACGGGCTGGTAGGTCTTCTACTAGCACGTTATATACACATTTATCCATATCGGCTTTATTAACTCCAACCCCACTGGTTGCATTACCTTGTGGATCTATGTCTACTAACAACACTTTGTTTCCTAAGTGAGCTAAGCAGGCACTTAGATTAACTGATGAAGTTGTTTTTCCAACGCCACCCTTTTGGTTAGCGACAGACATAATCTTCCCCATTTTTCCACCTACCTAAAACAATATACTTTTTATTTTATCACTTTTTTGGAGTTAAAAACTATTAATTTTATTTTTTTTGTGGAAATGAGTGAATTAAGCCTATTATACTAGTGTTTTACTAGATGAATAGACTAGTTTCTTCCAGTAAAAGGAATGACATCTGCTCATTTCCTCCTAATCCTCCCAGCAAACCATAAAAATCCCCATCTTAGTAGATGGGGGAAGGGATTATTTCTTTTTTGGTATTTTAATTGTAATTTGATAATAATCATCTAAGTCTTGCTCGTCAGATTCTATGTCGATTCCGGTATCAGACACCATATTTAATGATTGTCTAATCGTGTTCATGGCGATTCGGATATCTTTGTTGACACCCTTTAATTTTGGTTTTCTTTTCTTTGGTTTTTCTTTTGCGTTATTAATCGTATCAATTCGTTCTTCTGTTTGCTTTACATTTAAGTCATGTTCGATAATATCTTGTAATAATTTCAACTGAAGTGTTTCGTCTTTTAATTTTATCAGTGCTCTTGCGTGTCGCTCTGTAATAAGTTTTTGTAATAACGCTTCTTGTATTGGCTCTGGTAGCTTAAGCAGGCGAAGCTTGTTCGCAATGGTTGATTGGTTTTTCCCTAGTCGCTGTGCTAATGCCTCTTGTGTCAGCTCTTGAAGCTCTAATAGCTTCGCATAGGCCATTGCTTCCTCAATTACAGTTAGTTCCTCACGTTGTAAGTTTTCAATCAGTGCTACCGACGCAGTTTGCGTATCATTCATATCGCGAATAATAGCAGACACACTGTCCCAGCCTAGTAATTGAACGGCTCTCCAACGACGTTCTCCGGCAATAATCTCATAGCTATCCGTATCTATTTTTCGAACAACAATAGGTTGGATGATTCCGTGCGTATTAATTGTCTTTGCTAGTTCTTCTATCTTCTCTTCATTGAATACGGATCTTGGTTGATACCTATTTGGTTGAATCTGTTTAACTGGAAGCTGTATGACTTCATCTGGATGATAGTTCTCTTCCTCAACTACTTCATTTTCCTTTTCACCAATACCAAATATGCGGTTAAATGGACTTACCATCATCAGACACCACCTTTATCTTTATAAGATAGATTAATAGTTCTGTACCTATAATCTATAAATCTCTCCTCTATATGAAATGTTTCACGTGAAACATTGTAGCCTGAAACTATGTATATTCTCGCCTATGTCCTACACGAAATCTATTCTAGTTTACCATAGAATTAACGCTAAGCCTATTTTATCACAATCTATTAAGCTTGGACATGAATGATATACTCCTTCGACAAAAAAACAGGAAAAGTGATATTTTCCTGTTTTATAACCTATTCGATTGGTTCTTTATTAGGTGTCCCCGGTTTACGTGGATATTTCTTTGGTGTTTGTCTTTTCTTTGAAATAATCACAATGGATCGCTCACTATTCTCTTCTGGTAATGTAAAGGTGTGGGTTGATTCTATCTCTCCCCCTAAAACCTCGATGGCAGTTTTTCCACTTTGAAGCTCCTCATTAGCTTGTGCACCTTTCATCGCGATTAACACGCCATCTTTCTTCGCTAATGGAATACATAATTCACTTAAAACGGACATTCTCGCAACCGCCCTTGCCATTACCGTATCAAATGACTCCCGGAACTTGCTATTCTTGCCAAAGGTTTCTGCACGATCATGGTAGAATGCTACATCGGTTAACTCCAATTGAGCAGCTAGATGATTAAGGAAGCCGATCCTCTTTTGTAAGGAGTCTACAATCGTTACCTTCAAATGTGGGAAACAAATTTTCAATGGAATACTTGGAAATCCAGCACCTGCACCGACATCACAAATCTGTTGCGCTGTAGTGAAGTCATGATAAAAGGCAGCTGATATGGAATCATAAAAATGCTTCAAATAGACATCTTCTTCTGCCGTCAATGCGGTTAAATTAATTTTTTCATTCCACTCTACTAACGTTTCAAAATAAATTCGAAACTGCTCTAACTGCCGATCGGTTAAAACAATCCCCTGCTTCTCCAGTTCAGCTGCGAATTGCGTTGGATTCATTTTTACTAACTCCTTTATTCATCATTATGTATACATAAGGTCAGACCCTTTAGATAAACGCACTCTTATGCGAGTTTATCTAAATACAGCAAGGAAGGTATCCTTCTCTCGCAAAAGGTCTGACCCTTGAAATAAATTTAATTGGCTACTTTAGCTATTTTCCCTTGCTCAATGTAAACCAGTAAAATAGAAATATCTGCAGGGTTTACACCAGAAATGCGAGATGCTTGGCCAACGGATAGTGGACGAACCATTTTCAGTTTTTGTCTTGCTTCTGTTGCAAGACCACTAATTGCATCGTAATCAAGATCATCTGGAATTTTCTTATCTTCCATTTTCTTCATACGTTCCACTTGTTCATTCGCCTTCTTAATATACCCTTCATACTTAATTTGTATTTCTACTTGCTCTTTTACATCAGCAGGAAGTGAGTCATCGGATTCTATCACAGAATCGATTAAATCGTAGTTTAACTCTGGTCGCTTCATTAAATCATATGCCTTCATTGGCTCTTTTAATGGTGTAGCATTTGCTCCTTCTAGCATTGCTTGCACTTCAGGAGTTGGTTTAATGGTAATTTTGCTTAAACGTTTCTTTTCTGCTTCTACTTGTTGTTTCTTCAATTCGAATTGCTTATAGCGCTCTTCCGAAATTAAGCCTAATTCATAGCCAATATCGGTTAAACGTAAGTCCGCATTATCATGACGTAATAATAGACGATATTCTGCACGAGATGTTAATAGACGGTAAGGCTCTCTCGTACCTTTTGTCACTAAATCATCAATTAACACACCGATATACGCTTGGGAGCGATCTAATATAACAGGGTCTTTGCCTAGAACTTTGGCTGCAGCATTAATACCAGCCATAATACCTTGTGCAGCAGCTTCTTCATAACCAGAAGTACCGTTAATTTGCCCAGCTGTATAAAGACCAGGAATTTTCTTAAGCTCTAATGTCGGCCATAGCTGAGTTGGTACAACAGCATCATACTCAATCGCATAACCAGGACGCATCATTTCTGCTTTTTCTAAACCTGGAATAGAACGAAGAATATCATGCTGTACGGATTCAGGTAACGACGTAGATAGTCCTTGCACATATACCTCTTCTGTATCTCTACCCTCTGGCTCAAGGAAAATTTGGTGACGTGGTTTATCATTGAAACGCACGATTTTGTCCTCAATGGATGGACAATAACGAGGTCCAGTACCACGCTTAGCACCGGAGTACATAGCAGAAAGTCCTAGATTTTCATTAATAATTTTATGGGTAAATTCATTCGTATACGTTAACCAGCAAGGAATTTGATCCGTAATAAACTTCGTCGTTTCATAAGAGAAACCTTGAGGCTTCTCATCCCCTGGTTGAATTTCTGTCTTAGAATAATCAATCGTATGGCTATTTACTCGTGGTGGTGTACCTGTTTTGAATCGAGTTAATTCGATTCCTAGTTTTTCAAGATTCTCTGAAAGCTTAATAGATGGACGTTGGTTATTTGGTCCACTTTCATACTCTAAATCTCCCATTAATACTTTTCCACGCATAAATGTACCAGTTGTAATAATGACTGTTTCAGCACGGTAAGCAGCACCGGTTTCGGTCAGAACCCCTTTACATATGCCGTCCTCGATAATGAGAGAGTCAACCATTCCTTGACGAACGGTAAGATTCTCTTGATTTTCAAGGGTTTGCTTCATTTCTTTAATATAAATAGGTTTATCTGCTTGTGCGCGTAATGCTTGAACTGCAGGGCCTTTACCTGTGTTTAGCATACGCATTTGAATATAGCTTTTATCAATTGTTTTAGCCATTTCCCCACCTAAGGCATCGATTTCACGTACCACGATACCTTTCGCTGGACCACCGACTGATGGATTACATGGCATAAAAGCAATCATATCAAGGTTTAACGTCAGCATTAGTGTTTTTACACCCATTCTCGCAGCAGCAAGACCAGCTTCAACACCTGCATGACCTGCACCGACAACAATCGTATCATATCGCCCTGCATCATATACCATAACTGTTCATCCTTTCGTTATTTTAGCATTCATAATCATTCAGTAAGATTAGTGCTTCTTCCAAGCTCTATTTTCCTAAACAAAACTGCGAGAAGAGTTGATCGATAAGACTATCACTTGCTGTATCTCCAATAATTTCACCTAAAAACTCCCATGTTCTTGTCACATCAATTTGAACAATATCAAGTGGCATTCCCATTTCCAGAGAATTCATCGCATCCTCTAACGCTTGTTTCGCCTGTCTTAATAGCTGAATATGTCTTGCATTAGAGACATAGGTTAAGTCGCCTGAATCAATATCTCCCGCAAAGAAAGACGTTGCAATAGCTGATTCTAATTGCTCAATTCCCTCTTCCTTCAATAAGGAAGTCGTAACAATTTTCTTATCACCAACTAATGCATGCACTTCATCCATATTTAGCTTTTGCTCTAAGTCTGTTTTATTCACAATCACAATATATTCGAGCCCTTTAACCGCCTCAAATAATCGTAAATCTTCCTCGGTCAATTCTTCATTATTATTTAAAACAAATAGAATTAAATCCGCTTCTTTTAAGGCCTGGCGAGAACGCTCCACACCAATTCGCTCTACAATATCTTCTGTCTCCCGAATTCCAGCGGTATCGACTAAGCGCAAAGGAATACCTCGTACATTTACATATTCCTCGATAATATCTCGTGTCGTACCTGGAATATCGGTAACAATCGCTTTGTTTTCTTGTACTAATGCATTGAGTAAGGAGGATTTACCTACGTTTGGACGACCAATAATCGCAGTAGCAATTCCTTCCCGAAGGATTTTTCCTTGTTTAGCTACACTTAATAGCTCTTCTATCTCTCCATGCACTTCTTTCGTTTTTTGTCGCATCATCTCATGAGACATTTCTTCTACATCATCATATTCTGGATAATCGATATTAACCTCTACATGTGCGACGGTTTCCAATAAAGATTGGCGGTATTTCTTAATTAAAGCAGATAAACGGCCATCCATTTGCTTTAATGCTACATTCATTGCTTTATCTGTCTTGGCACGAATCAAGTCCATTACCGCTTCAGCCTGTGATAAATCAATACGTCCATTCAAAAAGGCACGTTTTGTAAACTCACCAGGATCTGCTAAACGCGCACCCTGCGATAATACAATTTCAAGCACACGATTAACGGAAACTAATCCACCATGACAATTAATTTCTACTACATCTTCACGGGTAAAGGTTTTTGGTCCACGCATTACGGTTACCATTACCTCTTCCGCAACTTCATTCGTTTCTGGATCGATTATTTTACCATAATGAATCGTATGCGAATCTACCTTCGTAATATCTTTCCCTTGATAAATCTTATCCGTTATTTCTAATGCATCTGGTCCACTTAAACGAACAATCGAAATTGCTCCCTCACCTATCGGGGTTGAAATCGCCGTAATCGTATCTGTCTCCAACATTCTTTTCACCTCCACTAACATTTTCTATCTATATAAACGCTATTTTTTATCCACAATTGTATAGCAACGGATTTTTACCGTCACTAACTTAATAGAATAACACAACTTCAGACAAAAATAAACTTATCCACAATAATATTTTTTCATTTTATCCTCTCACCACTTACTAACATGTGGATAATTTGAGTAGAGATAAAAAAATTAGTTATACACAACATTGTTTTGTAGTAAAAATAGCTTGTGTATAAAATTTATGCACAAGCTGGAGAGAATTTACTGAGGCTGGGACATAGCTATTTCTAACATAGGATAAACCGAACATGAAAGTTAGCGCATCAAAGCCGCCCCGGAAATATACTACGCTTTCCGTGGCGGCTGGTGAGCCTCCTCAGAGCTAAAGCTCTTCCCGGGTCTCACCGATGCCTTTCCTCCCACAGGAGTCTCCGTATATTTCCGGGGCTAATGTAGTGATTGTTCGTATTTTATTACCTTTGTTTTAGTTATGTCCCAGCCTCTGATAATCCTTTTAACGCTACTACATACAGCAGCATTCAATCGTTCCTAACCAATAGGAGACGAATTTTGAAACTTTTTATCTTATTCTGTCGTATTGCTACTATGAGAATAAAGGGGGAGAACGCAATTGGTTACGAAGCAAAATTCTCGGCCGTTTTGGAGGGAGAGTTGGGTGTCCTCCATTGGTGTATTTATCTTATCCCAACTAATTTTTATCACGTTGGAAGCAACTGGATGGATGCCTAATTATCGTGATATGGATGGGAAACTTTTGGGAAACATCATGGAAGCTGCTTTTTTCAAAGAATGGTTCACCTATTATGAAACACCACATCTCAATTTACTTACCTTATTCTTCGGTATCGCATTTCTCATACCTGGAATAATAGGCGCTATAAGGTACGTGATCCGTAAGCAAAAAGACTAAGTTCCTATATTAGGGTACTTAGCCTTTTTTCATATAATATGCATTATCTCTACTAGAAATTATCCTTGTCTAGTTCCTCCCCGTGATAACTCTTTAACTCCCCTTGCTCATCTAGCTGATCAATGCTGCCATCAATGGTACCTTCTGTATATGCATCGGTTGCTTGCTCATGTGTAATAGCCATACCCTTTTCCGCTTGATTATTACTCTGATATCCCGATACATCAAAATACTTTTCTGCCACATCATTAGATTTATTTAACTCTTTCTTATCTTTACCCATCAAATCTTCCTTCCTATGTTAATGTATTTGCTTCACGATTACTTCTAGATCCCTTTGCAGATTTTTCATATCATCATCATTTAACAAAATGGGAACTTGATCATTTACGGTAATATAACAAGAATCGTTCTGTCTATCTAAATAAGAAACCATTTTAACTAACTGTTCCAAAGACAAGGTTGATGCAGTGGAAATATTCTTGACTTGGGTTAAATAGAAGCTATTATGTTCAATTTCTCCATGAAATACGATTCCATTAAATTGTTCCACTTGTCCTTCTCCTTTTACATCCAGACATTATTCATTAGTATGGAACACTTTCCTTAAAACATACATGAGGATATTTGCTTACTTACTGCTCTCAAACGTTAATCTTAACCTCTGCTTTTATTCACTACTTGGGATCCTCTAATGTTTTACTTCTTCCTTCACTACAGCTTCATTTAATTAAAATACCCTATCGATCACTTCATTCCCCTTATCTACGATTGGTGCAGAATCACCACCTCTTTTCCCCGGAAAAAGGTACTAATATACTTCCTCTGTTACTTTTTCTTCTCGGCTCAACCTGATATGGGCACTGATGCTCTTTCTCTGTTACCTTTTTCGGCTTGCTCAACTGAAAATGGGCTCTGATACTCCTCCTCTGTTACCTTTTTCTCCTCGCCCAACTAAAAATGGGCACTGACACTCTTCCTCTGTTACCTTTCTCACCTCGCTCAACCGAAAAAAGGCACTAACAGCTTCTCTCTATTACCTTTGGAAGCTCACTCAACCTAATAAGGGTATCGACAGACATCCTCCGTTCGCCCTCTCTACTCTCACCCAACCGAAATAGGGCACCAACTGCCCACCTCCATCCCATTCGCATAAAAATACCACAGTTAGAAACACTGTGGTAGAGCGGAGATTTTTATACTTTCTTATCTTTCAAAAAAAACCCCTGGTTCCCCAGAGGTCTTTTACTTACTATGGTTTAATAACGACATGTCGATGTGGTTCTACTCCATCGGAATATGTCGATATATCTTGTTTATTTTGTAATACACTATGAATGATTTTTCTTTCATAGGCTGGCATTGGTTCAAGTGCAACCTTTTTATTAAAGCGCTTTGCCTTGTCTGCCATACGTAACGCTAAAGTTTCAAGAGTTTCCTTACGGCGCCCGCGGTAGCCTTCCGCATCTAATGTAACCGTATAGTACTGATTGCCTTCTTTATTGATGACTAAATGTGTTAAATATTGTAATGCATTCAAGGTTTGTCCACGTTTTCCGATTAAGAGAGCAATTTTCTCTCCACTTAAATCAAAATTAACATGGTTCCCATCAACAGTAGTGGTAATATCCACTTCTACATTCATATTTTTCACAACATTAAGGATGAATTTTTCAGCTTCTTGTATTGGATTCTTAGCAAGCCTCACCTTTACAATGGCACGCTTAGCACCGAATACACCTAGAATTCCTCTTTTCCCCTCATCAATAATATCCACTTCTACTTGGTCCCTAGATGTGTTTAACTGCTCTAATGCTGATTGGACCGCTTCGTCAACTGTTTGTCCAGTAGCAGTTACTTCTCTCACTTTTTGTCTCCCCCAGAATTCGTATCCTTCATCATTGGCTTACGAATGAAAATGGTTTGTGCAATCATGAATAAGTTACCGATTACCCAGTAAAGTGCTAGTGCAGCTGGGAAGAAGAATGCAAATACCGTAATCATGATCGGCATCATATAAAGCATAACCGTCATTTGTGGGTTTGCTGCTGCAGGGCTTCCTGCCATCATTAGTTTTTGCTGTAAGAATGTTGTTAAACCAGCAATAATCGGTAATACATAATCCACTTGATCCAATGGGAACCAAAGGAATGTATGCCCACCAATTGCCTCAGTACGCATAATCGCATGATAAATACCAAGTAAGATTGGCATTTGAATAAAGATTGGTAAACAACCTGCTAGTGGGTTAACACCATGCTTTTGAAATAGTGCCATCGTTTCCTGCTGTAATTTCTGCTGTGTATTCGCATCTTTTGAGCTATATTTCGCTTGTAATTCCTTTAAAGCCGGTTGAATATCTTGCATTGCTTTAGAACTTTTTAATTGCTTAATATTTAGTGGAAGTAATAAGGTACGAATAATTACTGTCACTAAAATAATTCCTAATCCATAGTTCTCGTTAAATAAATCAGCAAAATACATAATTAACCATGATAACGGATAAACAAAATAACTATTCCATATTCCTTCACTTTCCTCTGTAATTGGCTGATCTATTTCTGTACAACCAGATAATACTACTAGCAATCCAATTAGTATTGCTATAAAAAATATCTTCTTACGCAACTTCTGCTCCTCCTAACTAGTCCAACAAAAAAATCGCTTACATCTATCATAAACTTTTATAACACATATTTTACAATAAACGAGCATTAGATTCTATCTTAATCTAACACATTACCTACGCTTTAATAGTCTTTCTTTCGACAATAAGTGCGTTAAGCTTTTCTTTATCTCAAAAAAATCCATCGCCTTAGTTGGCTGCCTCGCAATGATAATCATATCATAGGAAGCTTCAATATCATTTTCTAGCTCATGAAATGCTTGACGTAAATAACGTTTAATCCGGTTCCGTACTACCGCATTCCCAATCTTTTTTCCTACAGATAAGCCAATTCGAAAATGTTCCTGATCCTTTTTCTTCATATAATAGATAACCAACTGTCGATTCGCAAAAGATTTTCCCTTTTTAAAAATAGCTTGAAAATCTTTATTGTCCTTCACCCGATATTCTTTCTTCATCACTCATCACCTAACACTAAAAAAGCCAAGTTCCCCTGTTCTTTATGTAAAAAAAGCAGGTGGGTCTATATCCATTGTGAACCACTGCTTTAAAGTTTATTCTATCCAATTTAGAATTCCGTTTTACACCGTTCATTCTCTCTCTAGCGTAAAAAAGACCACTGACGCTTCAGTGGCCTATGCAGATAATACTTTTCTTCCTTTACGACGACGACGAGCTAAAACTTTACGACCGTTTTTAGTGCTCATACGTGCGCGAAAGCCATGTACCTTTTTACGCTTACGGTTATTTGGTTGAAACGTTCTTTTCATTTATGTTGCACCTCCCCGAGGGATCTTATTTCTCCAAAACAAAATCTAATCCAATAGACATCCATGCAATTATACTGAAAAAATCCACCAACGTCAACTTGCATTTTCAGAAAAACTTACATTTATTCCTCTTTTAACAATCCCGATTTCATTTCTTTCACAAACAAGTACGATACTTATTCCCCCTTTTACAACAAAAAAACACTTATCCACACACCTTGTTCATGAATTTTTACGCCCAATTTTCTAACCACAACATTTGTCGACAAGATAATCACAAAATATAGTGGTGTGAATAAAAAATGTCTACAACCACTAGATATTGTGGATAAGTGTCGAAAAACCATTGCAGAGCTTGCTTTTTTTTGATATTATAGTTGTGTTTTAACATGTTAATAAGTATTTCTCTAGTAAAACTTATACACAATTTGTGGATATCCTGTGGACAATTATTCACAATCTGTTTTTAACCTTATCCACAAATTTATATAATCTGCGAATAACTCTTTTCCGTACTTGTACTGTATAATGTAAATTATCCACAACCACATGTAACTATTTTTTGTAGTTATAGTTAGAAAACGTCACATTTTAATAGCAAATGGGATTGTTTTTCTATTGCAAGCTGGAAATAGTTTAACCTTGTTCTATCTGCGAAAAAAATAATAGATTATGTACCTTTCCATCTTATGAAGCATCTTTTTAAAATATGCGGAAAAGATTGAGAGAGGTTTTTTATTCTTAATTTAGGCTAATCTATTATCGTTATTTGAAAGGGGGGAACGAATTGGAAAATATCCATGATTTATGGAATGCTACTCTTGAAAAGATAGAGGAAAAAATCAGTAAACCTAGCTTTGATACATGGTTAAAGGAGACGAAAGCAGAGAATTTAGAAGGAAATACGCTAACGATATCTGCTCCAACCGAATTTGCTAGAGATTGGTTAGAAGAACAATACTCCCAGCTAATTCAAAAGGTTTTACTAGAAGTAACAGGGTCAAAGCTTAATATAAAAATTATTATTCTAGATACTGTCATAGAAGAAGAAATAAAGCAGAAACCAAAGCCAAAAGCAAATGTTCATGATACCCATGACGGAAAAACGATGTTAAATCCTAAATATACATTTGATACATTTGTAATTGGATCGGGAAACCGTTTTGCGCATGCAGCATCCTTAGCTGTTGCCGAAGCACCTGCTAAAGCTTACAACCCATTATTTATTTATGGTGGCGTTGGTTTGGGGAAAACCCACTTAATGCATGCGATTGGCCACTATGTACTAGAACATAATAAAGATGCCAAGGTGGTATATATTTCGTCTGAAAAGTTCACGAATGAATTTATCGACGCCATTATGGAAAACAAAACGACTAACTTCCGTAATAAATACCGTAATGTTGATGTATTGCTAATCGACGACATCCAATTTATTGCTGGAAAAGAGTCAACCCAGGAAGAATTTTTCCATACCTTTAATGCGCTTCATGAAGCAAATAAACAAATTATTATTTCTAGTGACCGGCCACCAAAGGAAATACCAACACTGGAAGATCGCCTTCGTTCTCGATTTGAATGGGGACTTATAACGGATATCACCCCTCCTGACTTGGAAACCAGGATCGCCATTTTAACGAAAAAGGCTAAGGCTGAAGGTCTTGATATCCCAAATGAAGTCATGCTCTATATTGCTAATCAAATTGATACGAATATTCGTGAGCTTGAAGGGGCATTAATTCGCGTTGTGGCATATTCATCACTTGTTAATCAAGATATTGATGCGGCATTAGCAGCAGATGCATTAAAAGATATAATTCCTAACAATAAACCACGAGTGATTACAATTGCTACGATTATGGAAGTGGTTGGTGAGAAATATAATGTCAAAAAAGAGGACTTTTTGGCTAAGAAACGTACAAAGTCCATTGCCTTTCCACGACAAATTGCGATGTATTTATCTAGAGAACTAACAGATTATTCCTTACCTAAAATCGGGGAAGAATTTGGCGGTCGTGATCATACAACTGTCATCCATGCCCATGAAAAAATAGCAGGCATGTTAGATAAGGATTCTCTTTTTGCAAAAGAGATCGAAGAAATTAAACAACAATTACACGCTCTTTAAGATGTTATCCCCTGTTTATAGCGTGGATAACACATACACAGTTACAAACAGTTTATTCACATGTGGATAACTATATTCTATCTAGGTTCAAACGGGTTATCCACATAATCACAGCCCTTATTACTATTATTACTATCTTTTTATAATAAAAATAAATATATATAGAACCATCCATTGGAGGATTTTTTCATGAAATTTACGATTCAACGTGATCAATTAATCGATAGTGTTCAAGATGTAATGAAAGCCATATCTTCAAGAACAGCGATTCCAATTTTAACTGGAATGAAAATTGAGGCGAAATCTCATGGTATTACGTTAACTGGTAGTGACTCCGATATTTCGATTGAATCTTATATTCCAGCTGAAGAAGAAGGAATGGTTAATGTAGAAAATATTGAAGAAGGAAGTATTGTATTACATGCGAAATACTTCCCTGATATTGTACGGAAATTACCTGAACAACATGTAGAAATTGAAGCGGATGAGAATCTTAGCGTCACAATTCGTTCTGGTAAAGCAGAATTCCATCTAAATGGTCAAGATGCAGAAGAGTACCCTCAATTACCAAAATTACAAACAGATGATAGCTTTGAACTACCTACTGATTTATTAAAAAGCTTAATTAAACAAACTGTATTTGCAGTTTCATCCATGGAAACTAGACCAATTCTAACTGGTGTCAATTTATCACTTGTCGATAATAAATTATCCTTTACCGCAACAGATAGTCACCGATTAGCATCTAGAGAAGTTCCTGTTAATTCAACAAAGGTTCAATTCGAAAGCATCGTCGTACCAGGAAAAAGTTTAAATGAATTAAATAAAATTCTAGATGACTCGGAAGAAATGGTAGAAATTAGTGTAACAAATAACCAAATCTTATTTAGAACGAAACACTTAAACTTCCTATCGAGAATCCTTGACGGTAACTATCCAGAGACATCTCGATTAATTCCTGAACAAAGTAAAACCGTTCTACAAGTTAAAACAAAAGACTTAATTTCTAGTATTGATCGTGCTTCTTTACTAGCACGTGAGGAACGGAATAACGTCGTAAAATTATCTACTTTAGATCAAAATATTGTAGAAATCACAAGTAATTCCCCTGAAGTTGGACATGTATCGGAAGAACTGACCGTACAATCCATCGAAGGAGAAGAACTGAAGATTTCGTTTAGCTCTAAATATATGCTAGATGCACTAAAAGTAATGGATGTTGATGAAGTGATGGTAGACTTCACTGGGGCAATGAGACCATTCATCATCCGCCCTATCAACGATCCAGCCATGATCCAATTAATCTTGCCAGTACGAACTTATTAACATGTGGATAATTATTTTTTCATAAAGTTTAGTTTTGGTAAATTTCCTATTGAAGCATTAGTATCCTAAACACTCTACCAATGTATAAGGACGGTTTAGAGGAAAAGTATTTCCATTGTAAGGATATAAAGTACTCTTTGGAAAATAATCATAATGAAACGGAACGGTCGGCATACACGAAGGCTCCGCGGGATTAATGAACCTCCATGACACCCCTTAAGAAGTAGCAAAAAGGGTTTATGGGCAACCCGTTAGAAAGAGTTGTGTATGCCGGCTGTGGTTCTGGCTAGAATAAAAAATGGCTTTTATCACCAAAATGAATGATAAAAGCCATTTTTTCATGCACATAAAAGCATTTATAAGCCTATATAACCGTTTTAATTATAATTTAAGGGGCATACCTTTCCTTAAAGCAAAAACTTTAGTAAAATGATAATAAGCGATGATTTCAAATAAACAATGAGAAACTGGTGATCAACTTGCATACAGAAATTGAAATTAATACGGAATATATCACCCTTGGCCAATTTGTAAAACTGACCAACATATTAGAATCTGGTGGTATGGTAAAAGCATTTTTACAAGATCAAGGTGCAATTGTCAATGGGGAAAGAGAACAACGTCGAGGAAGAAAGCTTTACCCGAATGATGTTGTAGAAATTGAGGGTGCTGGGTCTTTTATTGTGGTTAAGAAAGATTAGTTCCTAAATGAGGAATCTACATGCATATTGAAGAAATAATACTAAACAATTATAGAAATTACCAAAAATTAGAGCTTAGCTTTGCCAATAAAGTAAATGTCATCATAGGTGAAAATGCGCAAGGGAAAACCAACCTGATGGAATCCATCTACCTTCTCGCCTTTACGAAATCCCACCGAACACCAAAAGAAAAAGAATTAATCCGTTGGGATACAGAGTATGCTAAAATAGAAGGTAGAGTAAAAAAACGAAATCAGTCGATTCCACTCGAGATCGTCATCTCTGCCAAAGGCAAAAAAGCTAAGTTGAATCACTTAGAGCAAAGAAGATTAAGTGATTATATTGGTAACTTAAACGTCGTCATGTTCGCCCCTGAAGACTTGACACTCGTAAAAGGACCTCCACAAATTCGTAGAAGATTTATCGATATGGAACTGGGGCAAATCCAGCCACGATATATCTATCACCTTGGACAATTTCAAAAAGTACTCAAGCAGCGGAATCATTTGTTGAAGCAAATGCAGCGAGATCGAAGTATGGATCGGGTGATGCTTGGTATTCTAACCGAGCAACTAATAGAGCATGCCAGTACGATTTTAGAAAGACGCTTTGCCTTTATTGAGCTATTAAGAAAATGGGCAAAGCCAATTCATCATGGAATAAGTCATGAACTAGAAGAGTTAGAGATTGTTTATTCACCATCAATTGAAGTATTAGAAGGCGCATCTAAGGAGAAAATAGAAAGTAGTTATCAAGATAAATTTAATCAAATTATAGAAAAAGAGATTGAACGTGGAACAACGCTTTTAGGACCACATCGGGATGACATCCTTTTTTATGTGAACGGAAAAAATGTTCAAACCTATGGGTCACAAGGTCAGCAGCGGACAACCGCATTGTCTTTAAAGCTTGCTGAAATCGATCTTATATATAGCGAAGTAGGAGAATATCCAATCCTACTACTGGACGATGTCCTAAGTGAATTAGATGACTTTAGGCAATCGCATCTTCTAAATACCATTCAAGGTAAGGTTCAAACCTTTGTTTCGACAACTAGTGTTGATGGAATTCATCACGAAACCTTGGAGAAAGCAGATATTTTCAGGATCCATAATGGAACAGTCACTAGGTAAAGGACAATAGGTGACTTGTTGGGGGAATAGAAATTGTTTATTCATATTGGAAATGGCAATGTTATCCGGTCAAGCGATATTATTTCCATTGTTGACCATAATATTATTTCGTCATCAACAATCATGGACGAGATGATAACAGCTAACCAAAAACATATTATTGGACCTAAGGAAGGTGCAAAGTCAGTCGTTATCACGAATAATCAGTTGTATTTGAGTACATTGTCTGTTGCAACATTAAAAAAGCGGGCAAGTATTAAATCAACTATCAGTAAACTCGATGATTATTCAGAGGATCTAGAGCTTGAATAATTAGAATGTAGGTGGAAAAAGCAATGGAAGAAAACGTAAAAGCAGATCAGTCGTATAATGCCGACCAGATACAAGTATTAGAAGGTTTAGAAGCAGTACGAAAAAGACCAGGGATGTATATTGGTTCTACAAGTGTAAAGGGACTACATCACTTAGTTTGGGAAATCGTTGATAACAGTATTGATGAAGCATTAGCAGGCTATTGTGATCATATCCAAGTCATTATCGAAGAGGATAACAGTATTACAGTGAAAGATAATGGGCGTGGAATTCCAGTCGATATTCAAAAAAAGACAGGTAAACCAGCAGTTGAAGTCATCATGACTGTCCTCCATGCCGGTGGTAAATTCGGCGGTGGCGGCTATAAAGTGTCTGGTGGACTTCATGGTGTAGGTGCTTCCGTAGTAAATGCACTATCAACTAATTTAGAAGTATATGTCCATCGTGATGGGAAAATTCACTATATCGGATTTGAACGTGGTGTACCGACAAATGAACTTCAGATAGTTGGGGAGACCGATCACACTGGTACGACCACACACTTTAAACCAGACCCAGAAATCTTTACAGAAACGACTACGTATGATTTAGATACGCTCGTACAACGTGTACGTGAGCTTGCTTTCTTGAATAAAGGTATTCGTATCACCATTGAGGACAAACGTACGGGAGAAGAGCCACAGTCCTTCCATTATGAGGGTGGTATTAGTGAGTATGTGGAATATATCAACCGTAATAAAGAGGTACTACATGAGCCTTTCTATGCAGAAGGTGAAGATCAAGGGATAAGTGTTGAAGTATCGGTTCAATACAACGAAGGCTTTAATAGCAGCATTTACTCTTTTGCGAATAATATTCATACGTATGAAGGCGGTACACATGAGTCTGGATTTAAGACAGGCTTAACCCGTGTCATTAATGATTATGCTCGAAAAAATGGTCTTATGAAGGAAAGTGAGCCTAATTTAACTGGGGATGATGTACGAGAAGGAATTACAGCAATCGTTTCAGTTAAACATCCAGATCCACAGTTTGAAGGGCAAACGAAAACGAAGCTAGGAAATAGCGAGGTTCGTGCGATTACAGACTCGATCTTTAGTGAGTTATTTTCTACGTTTTTACTTGAAAATCCTTCCGTTGGTAAAACCATTGTAGAAAAAGGATTAATGGCTTCCCGTGCACGTGCTGCTGCGAAAAAAGCACGTGATCTAACGAGAAGAAAAAGTGCCCTTGAAATTTCGAATTTACCAGGTAAGCTTGCTGACTGTTCATCGAAGGATGCTTCCATTAGTGAACTATATATCGTAGAGGGTGACTCTGCGGGTGGATCTGCAAAACAAGGTAGAGATAGACATTTCCAAGCAATTTTACCGTTACGAGGTAAAATCTTAAACGTGGAAAAAGCGCGTTTAGACCGTATTTTATCTAATCTGGAAGTACGTTCTATGATTACAGCGATGGGAACCGGTATTGGCGATGACTTTGATATAACAAAAGCAAGATATCAAAAAATCGTCATTATGACCGATGCCGATGTTGATGGTGCACATATACGAACATTACTATTAACATTTTTCTACCGTTTTATGCGTCCATTAATTGAACATGGCTATATTTATATCGCCCAACCACCTCTTTATAAGGTCCAACAAGGTAAGGCTGTACATTATGCGTATAATGATGCTGAGATGGATAGGATTTTAAGAGAATTACCAGAGGTGCCAAAACCTGGTATCCAACGTTACAAAGGTCTTGGTGAGATGAATGCCGAACAACTTTGGGAAACAACGATGGATCCAAACAACCGTACCTTGCTACAGGTGGAGTTAAAAGACGCGATTGAAGCGGATCAGGTATTTGATATGTTGATGGGTGATAAAGTAGAACCTAGACGTCAATTCATTGAAGAGAATGCTCAATACGTGAAAAACTTGGATATTTAAGCTAGCTAAATAAAATGTAATAGAATTCGGAAACCGATTTATTCGGTTTCCATAAATGTCTAAAACGATATAGATGGTCTAGACATTATCAGGAGGTTTTTAATCGATGGCGGATCAGGAACGTCAAAGCGTAAAAGAAATAAATATAAGCCAAGAAGTGCGGACATCCTTTTTAGATTATGCGATGAGTGTAATTGTTGCACGTGCATTGCCTGATGTACGTGATGGAATGAAGCCTGTACACCGAAGAATATTATATGCGATGAATGATCTAGGAATGCATTCCGATAAAGCATATAAAAAATCTGCACGTATTGTTGGGGAAGTAATCGGTAAGTATCACCCGCATGGTGACTCTGCTGTTTACGAAGCGATGGTACGTATGGCACAGCCATTTAGTTATCGTTACCCATTAGTGGATGGACATGGTAACTTCGGTTCTGTCGATGGCGACTCAGCTGCTGCAATGCGTTATACAGAGGCGAGAATGTCAAAGATATCGATGGAGCTACTGCGTGATATTAATAAAGACACCATTGATTATCAAGATAACTATGATGGTTCCGAACGAGAGCCAGCAGTCTTCCCTTCCCGTTTTCCAAACCTATTAGTTAATGGAGCATCAGGGATTGCCGTTGGGATGGCTACTAATATTCCGCCACATAATCTAGGCGAAACGATTGATGCCGTTTTAGCCGTGAGTAAGGATCCAGAAATCACCATTGATGACATTATGGAAAATTACTTACCAGGACCGGACTTCCCTACTGCAGGGATTATTTTAGGCAGAAGTGGTATTCGTAGAGCCTATGAAACTGGTAAAGGCTCGGTTACTGTTCGCGCTAAAGTGGAAATAGAAGAACAAGCAAATGGTAAATCGACTATTCTCGTAACAGAGCTACCATACCAAGTAAATAAAGCGAAGCTAATTGAAAAAATTGCTGAGTTAGTTCGTGATAAGCGAATTGAAGGAATTACCGACCTACGTGATGAATCCGATCGTAATGGTATGCGTATTGTGATGGAGTTACGTCGTGATGTCAATGCGAATGTATTACTAAACAACCTTTACAAATATACGTCATTACAAACTACATTTGGGGTCAATACATTAGCACTTGTAAACGGTATTCCAAAGGTACTAAATATTAAAGAATGCCTCATTCATTATTTAGACCATCAAAAAGTAATCATTCGACGTCGTACGGAATTTGAATTACGAAAAGCAGAAGCAAGAGCTCATATTTTAGAAGGTCTACGTATTGCCTTAGATCATTTGGATGAAGTGATTGCTTTAATCCGTAATTCCAAAACGGCAGATGTAGCTCGTGAAGGCTTAATGACACGCTTTAGCTTAACTGAAAAACAAGCACAAGCAATCCTAGACATGCGATTACAACGCTTAACTGGTTTAGAGCGTGAAAAGATAGAAAATGAATACAATGAGTTACAAAAGCTTATTCAAGAATTAAGGGCTGTTCTAGCGGATGAAGAAAAAGTATTAGAAATCATCCGTGAAGAACTAACCGAAATCAAAGAGAAATACGGTGATGATCGCCGAACCGAAATTACCGTTGGTGGCTCTGATTTCTTTGAGGATGAAGATTTAATTCCTGAAGAAAATATCGTGATTACCCTAACCCATAAAGGCTATATTAAACGTCTACCTTCTTCCACCTACCGTGTTCAAAAGCGTGGTGGCCGTGGAATTCAGGGAATGGGTACAAATGAGGATGACTTTGTGGAGCATCTTGTATCAACATCCACCCACGATACGATTTTATTCTTTACGAATAAAGGGAAGGTATACAAGGTAAAAGGATACGAAATTCCGGAATATAGCCGAACTGCAAAAGGATTACCAATTATTAACCTCCTTCAAATTGAAAAAGAAGAATGGATTAATGCGGTCATCTCTGTTAGTGAATTTAGTGAGGACCTAAACTTCTTCTTCACGACGAAGCAAGGGATTTCAAAACGGACTAGCCTATCGCAATTTGCTAATATTCGTAAAGGCGGTCTAATCGCACTTGGTTTACGTGATGATGACGAGCTAATCTCCGTCCGTTTAACAGATGGAACAAAGGATATTATGATTGCTACGAAGGAAGGCTATTTAATTCGCTTCCCTGAAGATCAGGTAAGACTAATGGGTAGAACTGCTACAGGTGTTCGTGGTATCTCCTTACGTGACGATGATGAAGTAGTGTCGATGGAAATACTAGAAGAAGGCTTACAAATTCTGCATGTTACGAATAAGGGTATCGGAAAACGTACACCAGAAGACCAATACCGTATCACCAATCGTGGTGGTAAAGGGATCTTCACAGCGAAAATATCAGAAGAAACTGGTCATATTGTCTCTGTACAAGCGGTTACAGGTGATGAAGATATTATGTTAATTACAGCAGCTGGTGTGTTAATCCGTATTCCAGTAGAAGGAATATCACAAACAGGAAGAAACACACGCGGTGTTCGTCTAATCCGTTTACAAGAAGGCGAAGAAGTAGCGACGGTAGCGAAGATTGATAAGGATGAAGAAGATTTAGAGGCTCCTAATGAAGAAGAATCAAATGTTTCAGGAGAAACTAGTTCAGAGGATGAATAATAGATAAAAATGAGGTGACGAAGAAATTAATTTTCTTCGTCACCAATATTCATCAAAGGGAGGGAATAACATGCGTGTTACACCAACTCAAATAGTTCCTGGTTGTGTTCTCTTACGTGAAGTTAGAGGGAAAACAAACCGTCCAATTATCCCCCAAAATACCGTATTAGATGAAAAGCATATTAAGATATTACATAAATTTTTAATTAAACAGGTTGATGTTTCGGAACGGCTAAAGGATGGTACACCATTTAAGCCCAAGACCACAGATGAAAAAGTGGAATCACCTAGCCCAACATCAAACCACCTCGCACCACAGTTATCATTTAAAGAACATTATCTGCATGTCGTAGCGGAATACAAAAAGCTGTATCATTCTTGGTGTAACAGTATCCCTATTGATAGCTTGGCAGTTCGTAATCTAATTTTACCGTTAATTGACCGAATGGACGATATTGGTTCCGAAATATACACCCTCCATCAGTATGCGAATAAAAAGGATTATTTTTTCCACCACAGTGTCTCTGTGTCCATTCTTAGTGCTTATTTAGGCAAGAAGATGGGATATCAAAAAGGGGAATGGTATCAAATCGGGATGGCTGGGTTATTATGCGATGCTGGTATGGCAAAATTAGATACCTATTCCATCCATAAAGAAGGCGAATTGACGAAAGAGGAAATCAAAGAAATGCGAAAACATCCAACCTACTCCTATCGTATGTTGGAACAGATTTCAACATTCCCTTATACCGTTAAATTAGCAGTTCTTCAGCACCATGAGCGAATAGATGGAAGTGGATACCCTTTAGGCTTATCACAAGACAAAATTCACGGATTTGCTAGAATTATTGCCGTATGTGATATTTACCATGCGATGACAAGTGAGCGGATATATCGAAAGAAGCAATCACCATTTAAAGTGATTGAAGCATTACAACAGGATCAATTTAGCAAGCTAGATCATCGCGTTGTTCAAGTCTTCGTCGATGCTATTGCTAATTTTTCTATTGGAACGAGAATTGTGTTATCGAATGAGCAGGTTGGAGAGATTGTCTTTATTGATCAGAAACAACCTACTAGACCGATTATTCGATTAGACAATGGAGAAATCATTACGTTAAGCAATCATCATAATTTGCATATTAAGGAAATAGTATAGAGGGAGCAGCTTACTGCCCCTCTATTTTCTTATGAAGAAATTCTCCAATTAAGAGTGGAATCTTCTTTTGGGTAATCGTTAAAAAGCTTGAGATGAATGGATAATCCGCATCCGGCTTCGTTGCTAATAATTCTCCCCACCATTCTGCTTCATAACGGGATAGCATACTAAGATTGTATAAAAGCAAATAGTGTACCATTATTTCCGATAGTGGAAAAAAGAGTTGTCGATCAGTAGGGAGATAGATCATGCCATCCAGGTCCATTTGAAAAGGGCTTACGGTTTGGATAAGGGTATCTGTTAAGTGGATCGTAATCGATTCGGAATCTATCTGGCTTTCCTGGAAAGACAGATAATCTTTCATCCGTTTGATTAACGCATTTTCTGTCATATGATAATGATCGCAAACTTCTTTTGGGATACGGATTAATCTATCCCCCCTTTTCCCAATTGGGATCAAGCTTTGATCCTGTTCTAACGCAAAGTAAGTGATTAGCTCTGGAATAAGGCTAAATAAACTTCTCATCGTAATTTTTTCAAACGGCAGCTGTTTGATGCCGAAGAGATGCTGTGAAAAGTATGGAAATAATCCTTTATGCTGTAGCTTAACCTCATCTTCTAAAAAGCTATAGTCCTTCTTTTTCCGCTTTCTTGCTGATACACCGTGTGCTAGCACAGAGGTAGATTCAGGATAATCCGGTCTTTTCGTTAGTAAGCATGCTTTTAATAGATGGGCCATCCCATAAAAAAACATGACAGGTTTTAAAACTAAATCAAGTTGTTCACCTGCACGATAATATTCTTTTCCATGGTTTAAGCAATACATAAAGACATTACAATTTTCGTAGCTTTTCCGCTCGGCATCGACATCTTCTAATTGCAGGTAGCAGTGATATAAATATTTCTGGGCGGTTTGCTGTGATTGTAAATAGGTGTAAAACGACTGAATATCTTCCGAAAAACGCATAAAATACTTCCTCTTTTTTGATAGAAAAATTTGAAAATATGAACATTAAATTACCAGCAATCTCTTATTGAAATTATGATTCGGTTGGCGTATTGTATATAACAATAGATATACGTATTAGCTTTCCCAGAGATAGATATAATATTCTTTTACCTTTGTTTTCACTACTAAATTGAAGGAGGATTTTATATGAGAAAGGATAAGTTTCAGAAAGAAGGATTAACGTTTGATGATGTTCTATTAATTCCTGCTAAGTCAGAGGTTCTACCACGTGAGGTAGATGTCAGTACGGTTTTAAGTAAGAATATCAAGCTAAATGCGCCTTTAATTAGTGCTGGAATGGATACCGTGACCGAAGCAACAATGGCGATTGCAATGGCTAGACAGGGTGGCTTAGGAATCATTCATAAGAACATGTCGATTGAAGAGCAAGCAGAACAAGTTGATCGTGTAAAACGCTCTGAAAGTGGTGTTATAACCAATCCATTCTTCCTAACACCAGATCATCAAGTATTTGACGCAGAACATTTAATGGGGAAATATCGCATTTCCGGTGTACCGGTAGTCAATAATGAAACAGAGCAGAAGCTTGTTGGTATCATTACGAACCGTGATTTACGTTTTATCCAAGACTACTCTATTAAAATTTCTGAGGTCATGACTAGTGAAAACCTCGTAACTGCTTCAGTTGGAACGACATTAGATGAAGCTGGAAAAATCC
The DNA here is from genome assembly GCF_018310345.1 of Ornithinibacillus massiliensis. Taxonomy (GTDB): domain Bacteria; phylum Bacillota; class Bacilli; order Bacillales; family Amphibacillaceae; genus Ornithinibacillus; species Ornithinibacillus massiliensis. The sequence continues at coordinate 70,040 of NZ_JAGXBY010000001.1, read as the reverse complement.
TTCAGCAATATAAAATTGAAAAATTACCCTTAGTAGATGAACATGGTATTTTAAAAGGATTAATTACCATTAAAGATATTGAAAAAGTAATTGAGTTTCCAAACGCTGCTAAGGATGCACAAGGTCGTTTATTAGTAGGTGCAGCTGTAGGGGTTACAGGAGATTCCGTGAAACGAATCGAAGCACTAGTTCAGGCTGGTGTGGATGTCGTAGTTATCGATACAGCACATGGTCATTCTCAAGGTGTATTAGATCAATTGAGAAAAATCCGAAATGCTTATCCAGAACTGGATATTATTGCGGGGAATGTTGCAACAGCAGAAGGAACGAAAGCATTAATTGAAGCAGGTGCAACCATTGTAAAAGTTGGAATTGGTCCTGGATCGATTTGTACGACAAGAGTTGTTGCCGGTGTTGGCGTTCCTCAGATTACAGCAGTTTATGATTGTGCAGAAGCAGCGGCAGAATATGGTGTTCCAGTCATTGCAGATGGTGGAATTAAATATTCTGGTGATATTACAAAGGCTATTGCAGCAGGAGCACATGCGGTAATGCTTGGAAGTATGTTTGCAGGGGTATCTGAAAGCCCTGGTGAAACGGAAATCTATCAAGGTAGAAGATATAAAGTATACCGTGGTATGGGATCTGTAGGCGCGATGAAAGCAGGCTCGAAGGATCGTTACTTCCAAGAATCTGCCGATGCGAAAAAACTAGTACCAGAGGGCATTGAAGGAAGAGTGGCCTATAAAGGACCACTTGCAGATACCATTCATCAATTACTAGGCGGATTACGTTCTGGTATGGGTTATTGTGGAACACCGACAATAGACCAACTACGCAATGAAGGACAATTCATTCGCATTACGAATGCTGGCCTAACAGAGAGTCACCCACATGATGTTCAAATTACAAAAGAAGCACCGAATTATTCCTTGAAAGGGTAATTTTTGAAGGGAATAGGCTGAAAAATAATCGTACCTATGAAAAAACCAAACTGATATTGTAATTCTTTCTTAGAATTCAATTAAGTTCGGTTTTTTCTTTTGGGGATAGGAAAGTATGTAATCATAGCGGTCTCTTTGGGTACCCTGCGCATTTCTCATTATGTTACTAAAAGCATAAGCTAGTAACTCTAGTAATTGGTAAAAATTACGCATAAGTAAAACTACCTATTTACGACAGAATAAGCGAGATGAGGGTTTATATAATAGCTAAATTTATGATAAAATAGGAAAGGTGTTCTATAAAAATAAAAGCATTGAAATATAGGGTGGAGGTCACAACATTGAAACAGATCTATTCAAAATTATTAATGGTGTCTCTAGCAATTCTAGTAGCCATGACATCATTTATAGCACAACCTACGAATATACAAGCTCAAGAATTAGAATTAGATGCTGAATCAGCTATTTTAGTTGATGCGGATACAGGGAAAGTTCTTTATGCCAAAGACCCTGATATTGCCCTTCCACCAGCAAGTATGACAAAGATTATGACAGAATATCTTGTTTTGGAAGCGATTGAAAATGGGGAAATCACATGGGAAACAACAACACAAATTAGTGATTACGCATATAGCATCTCAGCTAACCCTGAGTTTTCCGGTATTGGTCTAACACAAGATAAACCGTATACTGTAAAGGAATTATATGAAGCAATGGCCATCTTCTCTGATAATGGGACAACCATTGCCCTTGCTGAACTAGTATCTGGTTCTGAAGGTGAATTTGTAAAACGAATGAATCAAAAGGCAGAAGAAATGGGCCTTCCTGATTTCCAATTTGTTAACTCCACTGGATTAGATAATAGCTCGCTTGGAGATAACTATCCAGAAGGTACGGATCCAAACGGAACAGACATGCTTTCAGCTCGCTCTCTAGCACTGTTAGCTTATAACTTAATTAATGATTATCCACACGCACTGGATATTTCTAGTCAAATCGAGACTGAATTCGAAGGATATAAAGTAGAGAACTTGAACTGGATGCTGCCACATGAAGCAACATATCTCAAGCAGTTCTACTATGAAGGAATCGATGGATTGAAGACAGGTTACACTGGTCTAGCAGGTTATACGTTTACTGGTACAGCAGAACGTGACGGAAGAAGATTGATTACTGTTGTCATGCGTACAGATAGTAAGGAAGCTCGATTTGAGCAGACTGCTAGATTAATGGATTACGGTTTCAGTCAATTTGAAAATAAAGAACTATTTGCTGCTGGCTATCAGCTGAAGGATAAAGAAACAATTCCTGTAGCAAAAGGGAAAGAAGATCAAGTAGCAGTCTCCATCGGTGAAGAAATCTCCCTTCCAATTAAAAAGGGAGACGAAGAGCTGTATAAATTAGAATACAACATCGATGAAGATAAGCTAAATGAAGATGGCGAATTAGTAGCACCAGTTAAAAAAGGCGATAAAATCGGTACAGCACAACTAGTATTTACTGGTGATAATGATTATGGATATATCACGAATACTACTAATCTATCAGTAGATTTAATCGCGGACGAGGCAGTTGAAAAATCCAATTGGTTCATGCTAGCACTAGGTGCAGTTGGTGACTTCTTTAGCGGAATCTTCTCCTCTGTTGTCGATATGGTTAAAGGTTGGTTTTCTTGAAAAATAATAATGTGTAATTATGTTCACTCGTCATAATCAATTATGGCGAGTGATTTTTTTTAATGAATGATGGTTAACTAAAACAATCTAAGAATAAAACTTGCACTTTTTACAAAAATTAGCTAATATAATGATTAACTAAAAAATGAACTTAGAAAAGTTATGATAGGAAATAGTAACAGTATTATTTTCCAAAGAGAGTCGATGGTTGGTGCGAATCGATGAAAATCTGCTGTGAATCCATCCTTGAACTGGTTTACCGAAATAATAGTAAGTAAACCCGGTTACGTACCGTTAACACGATTAGAGCCGGAAGAGATTACTCTTCAACAAGGGTGGCAACGCGGGAATATAAACTCTCGTCCCTATTTTTGGGATGAGGGTTTTTTTGTATTTATAAAAGGAGGAAATGTAAATGTTAGACATGAAGTATTTACGCAATAATTTTGAAGAAGTAAAAGGAAAGCTGCAGCATCGCGGTGAAGACCTATCTGAGCTAGATCGCTTTGGTGAACTAGATGAACGTCGTCGTGAATTAATTACCAAGACGGAGGCACTTAAGGCAAAACGAAATGAAGTAACCAAGCAAATCTCACAGCTGAAAAAGGAAAAAAAGGATGCTGATGAAGCGATTAAAGAAATGCGTCAAGTTGGTGACCAAATAAAAGAATACGATGATGAATTAAGAGAGATTGAAGAAACATTACAAACAATCATGCTATCTATTCCCAATATTCCACATGAAAGTGTGCCAGTCGGTGAAAGTGAAGATGACAATATAGAAGCTCGTAAATGGGGAGAAGTACCAGCATTTAAATTTGAAGCACAACCACACTGGGATATTGCAACTAATTTAGATATTCTTGATTTTGAACGAGCTGGAAAAGTAACTGGAAGCCGCTTTGTATTCTATAAAGGTCTTGGAGCTAGACTAGAGCGTGCATTATGGAGCTTTATGATGGATTTACATGCCGATGAGCATGGTTATGTAGAAATGCTCCCTCCAACCATCGTCAATCGTGCAAGCATGACAGGAACTGGTCAGCTGCCTAAATTTGAAGAGGATGCGTTTAAATTAGAAGGCTGGGATTATTTCATGGTACCAACTGCTGAAGTACCGGTGACAAACTATCATCGCGAAGAAATCCTTCGTGTAGAAGACCTACCGACTAAGTATGTTGCGTTTAGTGGAAGCTTCCGTTCTGAAGCGGGTTCTGCTGGTCGTGATACACGTGGTTTAATCCGTCAGCACCAATTTAATAAAGTAGAGTTGGTTCAATTTGTTAAACCAGAGGACTCTTATGAAGCATTAGAGGAACTAACCGGACATGCGGAAAAAGTACTCAAGCTACTGCAATTACCATATCGCGTCATGAGCATGTGTACTGGTGACTTAGGCTTTACCGCTGCGAAGAAATATGATCTTGAGGTTTGGATTCCTAGCCAAGATACCTACCGTGAAATTTCTTCTTGCTCTAATTTTGAAGATTTCCAAGCAAGACGCGCTGGCATTCGTTTCAGAAGAGAAGCAAATGGTAAGCCAGAATTCGTTCATACTTTAAATGGTTCAGGTCTTGCAATCGGCCGTACGATAGCAGCAATCTTAGAAAATTACCAACAAGAAGACGGTTCTGTCAAAGTGCCAGAAGTGCTGGTTCCTTATATGGGTGGAGTAGAGTTTATTAAATAAATGGATTGGAGCTGTCTAGGTTAGGAAAATCTAGCAATGGAGGATGATTCCGATACCTACTGGTTAGTAGGTATCCTTCCTCTTTTAGAGAGGAAATGTCTAGAGTAAACTGCCTAAACAGCTTCATAACTCCTTTACAAGGCGTTTAGTAATTGTTGCTCAAATTGGAAAAGTCTTTTATTTTTGTTTCGTTAAAAAAACGTTATAATCATGTTGACATTAAAAATCAAATCCTGTATATTAATATTTGTCGTTAACGGAGGTATACCCAAGTCTGGCTGAAGGGATCGGTCTTGAAAACCGACAGGCGGGTCAAACCGCGCGGGGGTTCGAATCCCTCTACCTCCTCCATTTTAAACAAAGCGCATAAATATTGGAGATATTAAAAACCGCTATATTGTAGCGGTTTTTTTCATTTTTGCACTATTCTTTCCCCAGAAATGATTCTAATAAGGCGATTGGGATATAATATTTCTCGTTATTAAGCTCCGAATGTAGTAAATCAAACTCATTCGCTTCGCTTTCCTTCAGCTTATTGATTTCTTTATGAAGCTTCTCCATCCGATAATCTAATTCAGAGGCTACAGTTGCGGTAAACTTTAACTCCTTCGTTAAATCTTCTGGAACATTCTTACTATATTTATAAAAAATCTTATGTTCTAAACTAGCCCAAAAATCCATCGCAACCGTTCTAATTTGTATTTCAACATAAACCTCTTTCATTTGATCAGATAGGTAAACCGGTATCTTAACTATTAAATGAAGACTTTGATACCCATTAGGCTTTGGATTTTTGATATAATCCTTACATTCTACAACTGTAACGTCCTTTTGATTCTGCAATAAATCACTAATTATATATATATCGGAAATAAAGGAACAAACAATCCGAATTCCCGCAATATCCCGTATAGCATGCTCAATAGATTCGAGATTAAAATCAATATTTTTTCTCGTAATTTTCTTAAAAATACTTTCTGGAGATTTTAATCTTGTTTTCGTATGTTCAATTGGATTATAGTCATGTATATGTTGAAATTCCTCTTTTAAAATTTGTATTTTTGTATCCATTTCATCGAGACCAAATTTATAAGACATCATAAAACGAGTTAATTCTTTACGGATTTCTTTTAGGCTCTGAATATTACTTTCTCCTGTATGCAAGGTATTTCTTCCTTTCCCACATGATAGTTTTATTATACTGCAAAGCATGGGTTAATACCGTTTTAAAGTAGATAAAAATTTTTCCAAAAAAAAATGATACATCGCTTAGGATGTACCATTTGTCTTGCTTATTTAATAAGTTCTCTTGTTTCCCAACGTCTTGACTGCTGAATGAAATGGCCAATCTTCTCTAAAATTGGTTCGATTGAAGTATCATCTTCCATTAAATCATAGTCCGATATGTTAATTCTTAGGATAGGACAAGCATTGAAGTTATTGATCCAGTTTTCATAGCGATTGTACATTTCTTCCCAGTAAGAAATCGGTGTACTCTTTTCCATTTCACGCCCACGCTCTTGAATTCGTTTCAGAACCTCTTCAAAAGAACCTTCTAAATAAATGAGTAAATCTGGGTGTGGGAAGTATGGTGTCATCACCATGGATTCAAATAGGCTAGTGTATGTTTCATAGTCTGTTTTTGACATCGTTCCATTTTCATAATGCATTTTGGCGAAGATTCCAGTATCTTCGTAGATCGAACGGTCTTGGACGAAACCTCCACCATATTCAAAAATCTTCTTCTGTTCCTTGAAACGTTCTGCTAAGAAATAAATTTGTAGATGGAAGCTCCATCGTTCGAAGTCTGCATAGAACTTTTCCAAGTATGGATTGGTATCCACTTTTTCAAAGGATGTTTTAAAGTTTAATGCATTGGCTAATGCTTTTGTCATCGTAGACTTCCCTACTCCAACCGTACCAGCGATTGTAATGATACTATCATTTGGGATATGATATTTTTCGCGTAAGTTCATCGTTAATCTCCTCTTATTAAAGGTTAAAAGTTATTATTTAGATACTATTTCAAAAGACTTCAATTGCTTTTGTACTTGCTCGATAATCTTCGTTAAATCATCCTCGTATTGAACAAAATCCATTTCATCACCATTGATACGGATGACTGGAATATCAGGGTGCATCACTTCAAATTCATTCATATAGGCTTCATAATCCTCTGCAAGCTGAGCTAAATAGGATGCCTTAATATTTTGCTCAATTTCTCTACCGCGCATTTGGATCCTATTTAAGATGGTATCCAAGCTTGCATGTAAATAAATCATCATATTTGGAACAGGCATGTCTGCGGTGAGGATATGATATATTTTTTCGTACTTCTCAAATTTATCCGCTTGTAAGGTACGTTTGGCAAAAATCATATTTTTCGATATATGGTAATCTGCAACAACAGGTTTTCGTTGTGACAAATACTTTGTTTCAATATCTTCTAGTTGTTTAAATCGATTGCAAAGAAAGAACATTTCTGTTTGAAAGCTCCACTCATCGATGTCGTCGTAAAATTTCCCTAGAAATGGATTTTCTTCTACAATCTCTTTTAATAAATAGAAGTTAAAATGATCTGATAGTCGTTTTGCTAACGATGTTTTACCAATACCAATTGGTCCTTCTATTGCAATAAATGGGACCTCTGTCATTCTAGTTCCCCCAATCAAATGAAATCAGACAGATATCTTTTAATTTTATCATACTACAAAAGCGCTATCTATACTCGATTTAAAGGATTAGAAAGTAAAATTTGGTATAGGGGTTAAGATTTTGGACTTTGAATTTATTACGGATTTTTGTATAATAAGGAATGTTCCTAACCATATGCCTTCGTAGCTCAGGGGATAGAGCATCGGTTTCCTAAACCGTGTGTCGCAGGTTCGAATCCTGCCGTGGGCACTCGTAAAAACGTATTAATAGCAAGAGGTTAATCCATTTCACCTCTTGCTATTTTTTTATGAAGTAAATCAGAAGTGGCCAAGGAATAGATGCTATAAGTCAATTAAGTAATTCCATCTTATAAAGCTTTTAAATGCGTATTAGAATGTAAGTTCGTTTTATATAAAAAAATATGGTGTGCCCAATAGCACACCATATTAATTATTCAACATCAGCACTGAAAATAGCTGGATCTTCAAAAGAGATCAAAGGTTTAAAATAGATTTCGATAGGACCTTCTTCAATTCCAAAGTGTTGAGTAGCCTGCATTTTCTTTCCTGGTTGTAAACTACCCATTGAGTTATCTAATGGGTAAGAATCCATTTTGTTGCCAGTTCCATCATATACTTCTAAATCTGCACCAACAGGAATCTCATCTTCTTTTCCATTTTCTACTTCATATTCCACTTTTACAACCATAGCTGGTTCAGTATCTGCGAACTCATTGCGTTCTTCTGTAAGTGATACGCTTTTCAATGTATATTTGATTCCATCAACTTCGGCAGTATCTCCAATAGAGAGGGTTTGTGATTCGCTAGACTCTTGCTCATCAGAATCTTCCTCATCTTCCGGTTCACTAGAATTATTCTCAGTTTCGCTGGCGTTTGTGTCAGAATCTTGGTTGCCCTTATCGCTTGAAGATGATTCATCCTCAGTACAAGCAACTAAAGTGACAGTTAGTAGGATTGCTACAAATAGTAACAAGAATTTTTTCATATTTTTTTCCCCTTTTTATTTTTTTATATCATCTATGTAATACATAGTTGATAACAACCATATAATTATATGATCCTTTTTGACTTCTCTTAAATTAAATAGATTCATATAATTCTATTAGATGTTCATTAGTTATGTCAGTTTGTTCATAAACATTAGATCAGTATTGGATTGTTATTTTATATACTTCTAAAAAATAACACAATTCTGCTTACAACAAATAACTACATATAGTATACCATTAATACCATTATTTACAAAATATAATGGTAAATTAGAACTATATACGAAATAAGTGAACATTTACGGAAAGCCGCTGATTTTTTATGGGGATAGCCCCTTCTTTTCACTAATTGATATAAAATTCTATCAAATTAGTGCTAAACACTTTAAAAAATTCACAAAATGTTCTAAAATACTAATAAACATTTTAAATATTTCATAATTTAAGAAATGTAATCGGTTGCAAATTTTGTAGATGAGGTGATAAAGGATGGATATGCAACGTGTACCGGCAAGAGAAGGAAATTATAATCTAAAGAACTATGATGAATTACGATCTACCTTCAAATGGGAAGATGTGCATAAGCACTTTTCGTGGAATGAAACAGGAAAAGTGAATATTGCATATGAAGCAATTGATCGCCATGCGGAAAACCCAGAGAAAAAAGATAAAGTTGCACTTTTATACTCAGCGCCTGGGAGAGAGGAATCCTTAACCTTTTCCGATATTAGTAAAAAAAGTAATCAATTTGCTAATGTACTTAAGAAATACGATGTTCAAAAAGGGGATCGGGTATTTTTGTTCATGCCAAGAAGCCCGGAGTTCTATGTAAGCTTTTTCGGAATTTTAAAGACAGGTGCAATTGCGGGTCCATTATTTGAAGCCTTTATGGAACAGGCGGTTCGCGATCGTCTTCAAGATAGTGAGGCAAGAGTGCTGATTACGACACCTGATTTATTAGAACGTGTACCACAAGAGGATTTACCAGACTTAGAGAAAATCATCTTAGTTGGTAATCGTAGTGAGCCATCCGATAAATATATCGATTTTTATGAGGAAATGGAAGTAGCAAGTGAAAGCTTTGATATCGAATGGGTAGATTTAGAGGATGGAATGTTAATTCACTATACCTCTGGATCTACTGGTAAGCCAAAAGGGGTATACCATGTGCATAATGCGATGATTCAGCACTATGTAACTGGCCAATGGGTACTTGATTTAAAGGATGACGATGTATATTGGTGTACAGCTGATCCTGGTTGGGTGACAGGCACCAGTTATGGCGTGTTTGCACCATGGCTAAATGGGGTTACCAATGTTATTCGTGGAGGCCGCTTTACACCAGAGGATTGGTATTCAACATTAGATAAACACAACGTAACCGTTTGGTATACGGCACCTACTGCATTACGTATGCTCGTAAGTGCTGGTGAAGGCCTAGTAAAAAAATATGATTTCTCTTCACTGCGCCATGTCTTGAGTGTCGGTGAACCATTGAACCCAGAAGTGGTGACATGGGGACTGAAAGCATTTGATTTACGTATTCATGATACATGGTGGATGACCGAAACGGGTGCACAATTAATTGTGAATCTACCTTCTGAGGAGATTCGCCCAGGTTCGATGGGGAAACCAATTCCAGGTATTGAAGCATCGATTGTCGATAATGAGGGGAATGAAATCCCTCCAAATCAAATGGGTAATTTAGCGATTAAAGCAGGATGGCCTTCCATGATGCGTGCGATTTGGAATAATCCTAGTAAATATGATAGCTACTTTATCAATGGCTGGTATGTATCAGGAGATAGTGCTTACCGTGATGAAGATGGCTACTTCTGGTTCCAAGGTCGTTTAGATGATGTCATTAATACATCTGGTGAGCGTGTAGGTCCGTTTGAAGTAGAAAGTAAGCTAATTGAACACCCTGCAGTAGCCGAAGCTGGTGTTATCGGTAAACCAGATCCACAGCGTGGGGAAATTATTAAAGCATTCATCACATTAAATCCTGGATATCAGGAATCGGATGAGTTATTAGAGGATATTCGCCAATTTGTGAAAACGGGATTAAGTGCACATGCTGCACCTCGTGAGATTGAAGTACGTGATTCGATTCCAAAGACACGAAGCGGTAAAATCATGCGTCGTCTGCTTAAATCTTGGGAACTAGGGCTACCTACTGGTGACACATCTACATTAGAATCTTAACGAATAACCCTCCAGCTAATGGTGAGCTGGAGGGTATTTTATTTGCTACGGTGTACCATTAGCCCGTTTATTTTCCCCGGAGACGGGTGCGGATGGAACCACTATAGGTAGAAAACAATCTTCGATACCAAGACTCTATTAGATGCTAACCATGAACAACAACTACGCTTCATCATCCTTCGCAATCGTAAAATTATCCTGTAGCAACAGCCAGTTCTGTGGGAATGCAAGACCTAACTTCCAATAGCTAATCCCTCGTAAATTAAGCTCCTTAATCAAATCAAATTTTGCTTGGATGGACCGTGCATCCTCAAACCATACCTCATGTTCATTACCTTCCTCATCCCAATAGTTGAAATGTGGTGCTTGCGCCGTAGTGTCATACTCAATGGAGGCATTATACTGCCGAGCTAAGGCAATCGCTTGTTGTGGACTTACCGCACGAGCATATTCTCCTCCTGGTTCGTATGGTAATGTCCAATCGTACCCATATAAGTTTTGACCTAGTAATATTTTATTCGATGGCATTTCCGTTAACGCATATTCCACTACTCTACGCACTTGATCTAGCGGAGATACTGCCATGGGAGGTCCACCACTATATCCCCATTCATAGGTCATGAGCACCACAAAGTCTGCAACTGCCCCGTGGGCTGCATAATCATGCGCCTCATACCACGCCCCTTCTTGTGTAGCGCTAGTTTTTGGAGCAAGGGCAGTGGACATGAGTAGCCCCTCCTGGGAAAGACGTTCCTTTGCGGTTGCTAAGAAAGTATTATAGGCGTCACGATCTTCCGGTGGTAAAAACTCAAAATCAAAATGCACATCTGAAAATCCAACTTGACGGGCTGTATTGACAATATTGTCTAACAACGTATTTTGTACGGCTTGAACGGTGACAATAATATGCCCTAGTTCCGCACTAAAAGCTCCTTCTTCTAGATTGGTAACCACCATCATTAAACTAGCGTTATTGGCATCGGCAATTTGTTTGAAATCATTTAGTGGTGGGGCATTTAAACTGCCATCTCGATTGACTTGATAGCTAAATGGTGCCAAGTAGGATAAATATGGGGCGTTTTTTCTTGCGGCGTTTTCTAATGCTTCTGATACAGTTCCACCTAGTGGCTCAATATAAGCATTGGAAATGATTTCAGGTCTCGGTCCTTGGGGAATATATAATCGTAATCCTACAGGTAAAATCCCATTAACGGAAATATTATTGACACGAGCAAGTTCCTGATAGCTCATCCCAAACCGCTGTGCGATGGTATAGAGGCTATCTCCAGGTTGCACGAAATAGAACTGTCCGGCAATTGGAATGACTAAAGCTTGCCCAACAACTAACTGATTTGGAGTATCTAATTCATTTGCGTTAACGAGCGCATCGATTGTTGTGCCGTATGTACTGGCAATGGTATATAAGGAATCTCCTTGTGAGACAACATGGATTTGCATAATCTCCCTCCTTAAAGTCATTCAAAAAGTTGAATATGATCTATATTCAACTTTATGAAGGGAGCATGTACGTTATGCTTTTAGATAGGGTCGATATTAGCCTTCATGACCGTATTCATTAAATACAATGCATATTCATTGCCTTCTTTCTCTTCCGAAGCCATACAATTTTTCGGAATATGCATGGAAAATTGATACATATAAGCATCCTTAGCTGAAAATAGTACACATATATCTCCAGCAATACCAGCCATGATGATATGTGTCTTACCTAACTCACGGAGGAGAGACAATAATGGCGTTTGAAAAAAGGCAGAATGCTGTGGTTTAATGAGAAAGTAATCACTCGGTTTTGGTTTTACCTTTAAGATAATATGTTGATTGGCATCATTGGTACAATGCTGAATAATGATATCTGGATTGGATTGCCATAACCGATAATGATCATTTACATAAATAATAGGAAGGTTATGTTCTTCTGCAAATTGTCTGAGTTTCAATAGATTAGGTACAATTTCTTCCATGTTGGCACGAAGTTTTTCACCACCATGAAAGTTAAAATCATTGATTAAATCTATAAAAAGTACAGCAGTATTCGCTAGTTGGTTATTCAAACAATAGAACACCTCCTAATAGTCTTGAGTTGTTATTATGGTAAAAATAAGGCTAGATTATACAGATGTCGATAGAGAGCGGTGATAAGCATGAATGATGCGTATTATATGCAACTGGCGATAAAAGAAGCGGAAACGGCTAGAGAGAAAAACGAGGTACCGATAGGAGCAATTATTGTGTATCAGGATGAGGTCATTGCATCGGGATACAATGTGAGAGAACTGTCCCAGGAGACGCTATCTCACGCAGAGTTGATTGCCATACAAGAAGCCAATAAAAAAATCGGAAGCTGGCGTTTGGAGGATTGCACATTGTATGTGACATTAGAACCTTGTCCAATGTGTGCAGGGGCTATTGTTCAATCTAGAATCAAACGGGTGGTTTACGGTGCTAAGGATCCCAAGGCAGGATGTGCTGGTAGCTTGATGAATTTGCTAGATGATAACCGGTTCAACCATCAGGTGGAGGTTTGTTCTGGTATTCTGCAAGAGGAATGTGGTCAATTACTGACTAGTTTTTTTAAAACCTTACGAGAGCGGAAAAAACAATAAGCTGGAAAATATTCTTATAGAGTAGTCCATTGATTTTTTTGGTTAACATGTTATAATGGATATTACCGTGCTAGGCGGGGAGGTAGCGGTGCCCTGTAACTCGCAATCCGCTGTAGCGAGGCTGAATTCCCATCACGAGGTGAGTGACCGTGTGGTCTGCCTCAAGGGATTGGTGTTGACGTTTAGGTCCTGCGCAACAGGAACCCACGAACCCTGTCAGGTCCGGAAGGAAGCAGCAGTAAGTGGTCATTCTTGTGTGCCGTGGGGTTACCTAAACTGAGCCATGAACTTGAGTAACGCATGGGGTCGCTTCATCGACGTTGGGTGCACGGCATACATAATGAGTTTAAAGCCTCTTGTCTTGTACAAGGGGCTTTGTCGTACCTCATTTTACAATCCTCAAGTAAAATACTTCCAATTACTTAAGTACTAGATTTCTTTTTCATTATCATTCACATTCCAACTTAAAATCGGTATAATTAGGTAGAAATCATAGAGGGGAATCAATTATGAGCTATCAAGCATTGTATCGCGTATGGCGCCCAAGGACTTTTGGAGACGTTGTAGGCCAAAGCCACATAACTAGAACATTGCAAAATGCAATTGAGCAACAGAAGTTTTCACATGCTTATTTATTTACAGGCCCTCGTGGAACTGGTAAGACTAGTGCAGCTAAGATTTTTGCCAAAACCATTAACTGTGAAAAAGCCCCAGTAAAAGAGCCTTGTAATGAATGTGCGGCCTGCCGTGGCATTCAGGACGGTTCTATTTCTGATGTCATTGAAATCGATGCAGCTTCTAATACAAGTGTAGATGATATTAGGGAAATACGTGATAACGTGAAATATGCTTCTAGTGTTGTCCCATATAAAGTGTATATCATTGATGAGGTACACATGATTTCTGTTAATGCATTTAATGCATTACTGAAAACCTTAGAGGAACCACCAAAGCATGTCGTGTTTATACTAGCAACCACAGAGCCACATAAAATACCACTGACGATTATTTCAAGATGTCAGCGTTTTGACTTCAAGCCGATTTCCAACCAAGCTATTGTGGAGCGGATGCAAACGATTATAGATGCAGAAGATGTCAAGGTGACAAAGGAAGCATTAGATGCTGTCGCTCTAGCTGCTGAAGGCGGAATGCGTGATGCGTTAAGTATACTTGACCAAGCGATTTCCTATAGTGATGAACAGGTCGAATTAGAGGACGTACTAGCAGTTACCGGTGGTGTTTCACAAAAAATTCTAACCGATATCGTAGCGGCAATGCATGAGAAAAATGTACAATTAGCATTGAAAATGTTAGATCAGCTTATTCAAAATGGAAAAGACCCGGCTCGATTTGTCTATGATATCATTTATTTCTTACGGGACCTACTACTGTACAAAAGTGCCCCGTCGCTTGAAGGGATACTAGAAAGAGCTATTATCGATGACGACTTTAAGCAGTTATCAGAACGTGTACCAGAGCCTTGGATTCAGCATGCTATTATGCAATTAAATCAAACCCAGCAAGAAATGAAATGGTCTAATAATCCGAAAGTATTTATTGAGATTGCCATTATTACCATTTCTAATCGTTATCAGGATAAACTAGAGTCAACGGATTCTGTTTCCTCTGAAGCGGTTATGCAATTAACACAAAAGCTCGCTAATCTGGAAAAAGAAATCACCAACTTGAAGCAAGCACCACCACAAGTAAATACAGGAACAAAAGCTCAGCAGCCTGAAAGACGAAGAACACAAACAGGTAAATCTAAGAATAGCTATAAGATTCCATATGAGCGAATTCGTAATGTCCTGAAGGAAGCAGAAAAGCCGGCACTAAAGGAAGTTCAGTCTGTGTGGGCAAACTTCTTAAGTAAATTAAAAACAACTAGTGCACCAGCACATGCGACCATTCAGGATTCGAAACCGGCAGCAGCATCCGAGACATCTCTTGTTGTTGCATTTAAATACGAAATACACTGTTCATTATTTTTAGATAACCGTGAGCTAGTTGAATCTGTACTAACAAGTGTATTAAATAAACAACTAACCATTATTCCAATCCCGAATAATGCATGGCAAGAATTACGAAGTGAATATATTAATAATCAAGAACCATCTAACCCAGAACAAACGAACACCGACCCAATCGTCGATGAAGCAAGAAAGCTATTTGGGGATGACTTGATTGAGATACATGATTGAACATGAGGCTTTTTTAGATTAGATTGTTGCGTAGGTTGATTAACGACAACGATCAGGCCAAGAGCTGAAAATTAAACTATCAAAGGAGGCGTTTTCCATGAAAGGTATGGGAAATATGGGCAATATGATGAAACAAATGCAAAAAATGCAAAAGAAAATGATGCAGGCACAGGAAGAATTATTCGAAATGGAATTTGAAGCATCAGCTGGCGGTGGCATGGTTACCGTTAAAGCAAACGGAAAAAAAGAAATTATCGATGTTCAAATTAAAGAAGAAGTAGTAGATCCAGACGACATCGAAATGCTACAAGACTTAATTCTTGCAGCAACAAATGATGTGATTAAACAAGTGGATGACAAAACAAATGAAACCATGGGACAATTTACCAAAGGATTAAACATGCCAGGCATGTTCTAATTCTAGGAGGAAACTTCATGTATTATCCAGAACCAATTTCAAAGCTGATTGACAGCTTTACAAAATTGCCAGGTATTGGGCCGAAGACGGCTGTTCGTCTGGCTTTTTTTGTATTAAACATGAAAGATGATGATGTACTAGAGTTTGCTAATTCACTCGTCAATGCTAAGCGCGAACTAACACATTGCTCCATCTGTGGTCATATCACGGATCAAGATCCATGTGCTATATGTTCGGACACAACCCGGGATAATTCGGTTATTTGTGTGGTTCAGGATCCAAAGGACGTAATAGCAATGGAAAAGATGAAGGAATTCCATGGGAAATATCATGTCCTTCACGGTGCCATTTCACCAATGGATGGAATTGGTCCTGAAGACATAAATGTTCCAGATTTGTTAAATCGTTTAAAGGATGAACAAGTGAATGAAATTATTTTGGCAACCAATCCTAATATCGAGGGAGAAGCCACTGCAATGTACATTTCGCGTTTAGTAAAACCTTCTGGAATCCGTACAACAAGAATTGCACACGGATTACCGGTTGGCGGCGATTTAGAATATGCAGATGAAGTCACATTGTCAAAAGCTTTAGAGGGTAGGAGAGAACTGTAAAGTTAGGTGACACTTGTGGGAAAAAAGAGAAAGCAAAAGCAAAAGCGAGAGGTCGATGAGCTTTTATTGGATGCTATTTTCTCCGTCGAAAAGGAATGGAAACAAATAAAATCTCTTATTGATCGTTCCATAGAGCCGACATTCGAGGGAAATAGCACAGAAAAGCTAGCTCGGTCGAAGTATTTATTTTTATTAAAAGAGGCAAAGCACCGAAATATTAGTGCGATACGATATAGTAAATGAGATATAGTAGTAACGAAAACAGAGCGCTTAGAAAATTTGAGCGCTCTGTTTGCATGTTGTCTGTACGACTAGATGTCGTTCGGATAGCTGATTTTTAGTTGGCTAAAATAAAATACCGATACGTTTCATTTTTATTGTGAATGAATTCGTTGGTCATTTACAAATGCTTTTAAAAAGAAGTGCTCATTAGAATTTGGAGTCCTACTATACACCAGCTCAAAATTCGCAACGGCCTTTTCTAATGATGTGGAATTGGTTACGTTGCTGGTGGAAATCAGTTCTTTCCAATAGCGATTCATCTCCTCCAAATCACAAATTGATTCATGTCCGAGTAAGTAGTAATTAGCATCATATTTTTGAATATCCTCGATCATAGGCAATAAAAGTGATTGTTTGATATGGAATAAACCATTTGTAGTTGTACCATAAGCACTATCTCCTAAGAAAAGCACTTTATCATCAGGAACATAAATAATCGTTGAATCATTGCTATGAGTACTCCTAATTTTTTCAAGTACACAAACTTTGTTCCCTAAGTCAATAGTAAGCGACTTTTCAAACATAATATCTGGAGCATGTAATCTAAATGATTCTCTCGCTGGTATTTCACTTTTTATCATTTCCATACATTTAGATGACATCCATTTAGAGTCTACATATGTTTGAAGCGATTCATCATCAAATGAATAGTTTTGCCATGTAGTTAAAAATTCATTTGTCCGGTTATTTACGATGATGATGGAAGAATCAAACTCATTTAACCCTAGAAAATGGTCCCAATGTCCATGGGTAATGACCAAATATTTTACTGGTGGTACAGGTAGACGTTTAATTTCATTTAAAAATTCTTGTGCATGTTGAACAGAATTTCCGGCATCTATTACTAAACTATATTTATCTCCACAGACCAGCCCTAAAGTTGGTCTTTCTTTATTATCGTCGTTATCTAAATAATAGATAGATTGATTTAATTTATTTAGCATGTTCCTTCTCCTCTACATTTTAATCATCTGCGAAAAGAGAAAATCTACATGCTTATTATCAAGTTAGATTATATAGATTTTCTCATATTATTTTTTCACCATTGGACGTTACCTCCGCTTTTATGAGTGCCACATCATTTAAAAATCAAACGATGCGGCCTGATTCCATTTATTATATCAATATTTTTCCAATAATTCCTTATTAATTGATTATTTTTGCAAGTGGAGTAAAGCCTTCTACGATGAGAAATTATGTATTTTCTACAATATCCACTAAGTTAGTTCTTTTTTTACCGTTCCAATCATATTTACTTATATAAGGGACAAGTTAAAGGAGTTGATGTAAGTGAATCCGACAATCGTCATTTCTATCATGGTTGGGGTTATTGTGTTATTACTTCTCTTTGGTACTTCATTTAAGCCGATGCGATTTCTTGCGCATGGTACGGTTAAATTAGGAATCGGGATTTTAATTTTATTCTTCTTCAATGTGATTGGTGGCTCGTTTGGATTGCATATTCCAATCAATTTATTCACAGCGATTGTATCTGGATTCCTGGGATTATTTGGACTTGCTTCGCTTGCGGCAATTCATATGATTATTCTTCCCTAATTGAAGATAAAAGTTTCAAAGAATTATAGTATAGCTTCCGTTTATTCTGGTTAAACTAGCTACTAGTTTAACGGAGGTGGGGAACATGGAACAAAGAATAGTAGAATTAAAACATTGTGGTATATGCGAGGAAAAGAAGGAACTTGGGATACATGTATACAACATGTTTATATGCACGGAGTGTGAATACAATATGATTCATACAGAGCCTCGAGAGGAAAAATACCATTATTATTTGCAAAAACTAAAAAATATTAATCAACCTTCACTCTTTTCATAGATTGTGAAATCGGTCTTTGCATTATTTCTTGCAAAGGCTTTTTTAGTTGTTATGATATTGGTATCAGTTTTTGAAAGGGAAATGACCGATGAATCAACAAGCAATGCCTTTACTAGAGCAATTAATTACATTTAATAAACAAAATCCGCTATCCTTTCATGTTCCGGGACATAAGCATGGTGACATTCTATCTAAAGCAGCAGAGCCTTATTTTAAATCGATTTTACCAATCGATTTAACCGAATTATCGGGGCTGGATGATTTACATGCTCCACAAGGGGTTATTAACGAGGCACAACGACTTGCAGCAGAATACTTTGGCGCTGATCATACCTTTTTCTTAGTCGGCGGGAGTACGGCCGGTAATTTAGCTATGATACTTGCTACCTGTGCACCGGGCGATAAAATAATTGTGCAGCGGAATAGCCATAAATCGATTATGAATGGCCTTGAGCTGTCTGGTGCGAAGCCGATATTGATTAGTCCTGTATTTAATGAAGCGGTGGAACGTTTTACAGCACCAAGCTTTCGAACAGTGAAAGAAGCAATACTGGCCCACCCAGATGCTAAAGCGATCGTATTAACCTATCCGGATTACTTTGGGAAAACCTATGATTTAAAAGAAATGATTGACTTCGCACATGAGCACGAGCTGCCGGTCTTAGTAGATGAAGCCCATGGGGTCCATTTTTCACTTGGGGAGCCTTTTCCAACGTCAGCACTTGCTTTAGGAGCGGATGTTGTTGTCCAATCGGCACATAAGATGGCGCCTGCAATGACGATGGCCTCGTTCCTACATGTCCAATCATCTTATATTTCAAAGGAGCAAATTGCTCATTATTTACAAATGATCCAATCGAGTAGTCCGTCTTATCCATTAATGGCCTCTTTAGATATGGCGAGACATTATCTAGCTAATTTATCAGGTGATGAAATCCAACGTGTACTAGAGTCGGTTCAGACACTTCGGAATATATGGAAGAAAGGGAAGCACTGGCACATAGTGGAAAGTGATGACCCATTGAAAATTACGCTACAAGTAAGAAAAGGACTGTCTGGATTTGATTTAGCAAGTGTGTTAGAAGATTACCATGTATATCCCGAGTTAGCGACAGATACACAGGTACTACTCATTCACGGAATAAAAGGATTTGACCAGTTTACACGGGTTGAGAAAATAGTAAATTCGATGAACGAACAATATAAATATAGGACAAATCATGCTACAATAGAGGTAAGTACATTATTTCATGAACCGATGAAAGAACTAGCAGTAAGCTATCTTGATATGTATAGTCTGCCCAAGAAAAAGGTTCCAATAGAGCAGGCAATCGGCTTGATTGCGGCAGAAGCGATTATTCCGTATCCACCAGGTATTCCTGTTATTTTAAAAGGAGAAAGGATAACGGAAGAACAAATTAGACTAATTCATCATTTAATAAAGCAAGGGGCAACAATTCAGCATCAAGATATGGAGCAAGGCATCCAGGTTTTTGGCTGAAAACTAAAGGAGAAGAAATTACGTGAGCGGTTATTTTATTACGTTTGAAGGTGGCGAAGGAGCAGGTAAAACGTCTATTCTTCACTCTATAGCAGATAAGCTACAACAATTAGGGTATGACGTGGTTCAAACACGTGAACCCGGTGGTATTGATATAGCGGAAAAAATCCGTAATATTATTCTTAATCCATCACATACAGCAATGGATGGAAGAACAGAAGCATTATTATATGCAGCAGCAAGAAGACAGCATTTAGTAGAAAAGGTTTTCCCAGCATTAGAACAGGGAAAAATTGTACTATGTGATCGTTTTATTGATAGCAGCTTAGCTTACCAGGGCTATGCGAGAGAATTAGGAATGGATGAAGTGTTTACTATTAATCAATTCGCTATTCAGAATGCAATGCCTAATTTAACCTTATTCTTTGATATTGAGCCGAGAAAAGGCTTGGAGAGAATCTCGCTTAATAAAGATAGAGAAAGAAATCGATTGGATCTAGAAGAAATAGAATTCCATGAAAAGGTTTATGAGGCTTATCAGCTATTAGTAAAGCGATTCCCAGAAAGAATTCAAGTTATTAATGCCGATCAGTCGATAGAAAAGGTAGAGGAAGACAGCCTATCATTAATAACCCAATATTTAAATACTATGGAGTAAAGAAAGGAGGTTAGCGTATGAAATTAGTTATGGCCGTTATTCAAGATAAGGATTCCAACCGCTTAACAGATGCCCTTGGAAAAAATAATTATCAGTCTACCAAGCTTGCAACGACCGGTGGATTTTTAAAAGAGGGGAATACCACTTTAATTATCGGTTGTGAGGATGAGCGTGTCGATGATGTATTACAAATCATCAAAGAAAACTGTTCTCAACGCGAACAGATGGTAGCACCTATTTCACCAATGGGTGGAAATGCAGATTCGTATATTCCACGTCCTGTTAAAGTAGAGGTTGGCGGAGCTACAGTATTTGTATTGCCGATTGAATCATTTTTTCAATTCTAAACTAGAACTTGGAAGGGGGCTGAGCAGATGAAGATAAGTCAAGAAATGCTAAAACAGATTGATACTTCTCAAAAAAGTGTTCGTACGGCGAAACAAGATCAACCATCTTTTGGGTCCATTGTTCAGTCCCAAGCCCAAAAGATGCAAGCTGCAGAACTTCAGAGATTAATGAGTGATATTACGGTTCAAGGAGACCGATTAGCACGATTTCGTTCTTTTAAGGATTTGGTCAAGTTTAAGCGGCTAATTAAACGTTTTTTAGAGGAAGCAGTTTCGAATGGATTGGATTTACAGAAGTCGCTTAGCTTTAGTTATACAGGCAGTAGTCGGAATTTGACGTTAGTGAAAGAGATTGATGAAAAGTTAATAGAGCTTACAGAAGAGATTATGAATCAGGAAAAAAAGACAGTAGATCTATTAGGACTTATAGGTGAGATTAAGGGTCTACTGGTTAACATATATACGTAAATTGGTATGGTGAAGTAATGGTAAGCACGTATCGATCCGTAAAGGCTTAGCCTTTTACTGCGTCATTACCAATAAACAAACATACGAATGAAATGGACTAGTTGTAAGGGAAGGTTTTTATGGAGACGTGGTCTGATGTGGCTGAGATTCAGCCGATGGTTTGTAAGGTTATTACCAATAGTATAAAGAAAAATCGGATTTCACATGCTTATTTACTCCAAGGTGCACGTGGGACTGGTAAGGAAGATATTGCGGTATTAATTGCGAAGGTCCTATTCTGTAGGAATAAGACAGGAGCTGATCCTTGTTTAACGTGTACGGATTGTAAGCGGATTGATTCGCGCAATCATCCCGATGTCCATTGGATTGAACCAGAGGGTCAATCGATTAAAATCGAGCAGATTAAAAACTTACAAAAGGAATTTACCTATTCTGGTCTTGAGTCGGATCAGAAAGTTTATATGATAAAGGGTGCCGATACCCTAACAGCAAACGCAGCAAATCGGATTTTAAAGTTCTTAGAGGAACCAAGTAAACAAACAACGGCTATCATGATGACAGAGAATAGCCAAGCCATTTTACCGACCATCCGCTCCCGCTGCCAGATCATTGATCTGCAGCCGTTAAATCCAGAGCATTTTCAACAGAGGTTAGTAGATTCGGGATTAAATGAGGCAACAGCCAGGTTAATGAGTGCACTAACGAATAATTTGGATGAGGCATTAGAGTGGAGTCAAGATGAGTGGTTTGCCGTAGCTAGAAAAGTAGTGGTACAATTAGTAGAAGCATTTACAGATAATTCAAATGATGTGTATTTATTTATACATAATCATTGGCTTTCTACCTTTAAAGAAAGAAAACAGCTAGAGCAAGGAATTGATTTATTGCTTTTAGCGTTTAAAGATATTCTATATTACCATCTGGATCATGTTGAATCGCTAACCTTTTTCCAGCAGGGGGAGCGATTAGAGCGTTTGGGGATGTACTTTTCACAGGAGAAATTAACGACGATCCTCCATGATTTGCTAGATGCAAAGAGAAAGTTGAAGCAGAATGTCCATCCAACACTTGTGATGGAACAGCTAACACTTCAAATAGAGAGGTGAACTAGGATGATAGGGGTTATTGGTGTCCGTTTTAAAAAAGCGGGTAAGATATATTATTTTGACCCTGCCGGCCTAGACATAGAGACGGATAGCTATGTCATCGTGGAAACGGTAAGAGGGATAGAGTTTGGTAAAGTAGTCATTGCGAATAAGATGGTAGATGAGGAAGATGTCGTTCTGCCATTAAAGAAAGTACTTCGCATTGCGAACGAGAAAGATAAGCTTACCGTAATGGAAAATAAAGAATATGCGGATCAAGCATTTGCCGCCTGCTCTAAGAAGATTGAAGAGCATGTGTTAGATATGAATTTAGTCGATGTAGAATATACATTTGACCGTAATAAAATTATTTTTTACTTTACTGCTGACGGACGTGTTGATTTCCGTGAACTAGTAAAAGATTTAGCTGCAATGTTTAAAACACGAATCGAGCTAAGACAAATTGGTGTTCGTGATGAGGCAAAAATGCTAGGTGGGATTGGACCTTGTGGTAGAATGCTATGTTGCTCTACTTTTTTAGGGGATTTTGAACCAGTATCAATTAAGATGGCCAAAGATCAAAACTTGTCTCTCAACCCAGCTAAAATATCTGGCTTATGTGGAAGACTTATGTGTTGTCTAAAATATGAGAATGATGAATATGAAGAAGCAAAACGTGAGCTTCCGGATTTAGGCGAGCATGTAAAAACGCCACACGGAAGAGGGCATGTGGTTGGTCTTAATATTCTTGATCGCGTTATTCAAATAGAAATTCCATCAAAAGAACGTGTTATTGAATATACCTTGGATGAACTCATCGAAGAAGGAATTGTGACAGCTCAGGGCCAAGAATAATGGAGTGAGTCGAATTGCAAAAAAGACAAATATTTGACCAAGTAACCGATATGGAAAAGCAAATTGGTGAATTATATGAACAGCTAGGTGATTTGAAGGGTAAACTTCGTGATTTACTAGAAGAAAATCATCGCTTAGCTATGGAAAACCATCATTTACGTAATCGATTGGATGGATTGGAGTCTGATCCGGAAACCTCGGGTGAAGAGTTAACGAAGATGCCAAGTGAGGGCTATGATAATTTAGCAAGATTATATGAAGAGGGTTTTCATATTTGTAATTTGGAATTTGGGAGTCCAAGACGGAATGAAGACTGTATGTTTTGTTTAGATTTTCTTAGTAAAAAGAAATAACATATAATATAGCTGTCTGGTGAAGATTAAATCCAGACAGCTTTTCTTTATTTTTTGTTCTTATGCCGTGATAGAGACTCGTTAAACACTTCAGAGTATCTTGGCTTAAGTATAATTGGAGTTACTGTTATAAAACAACAAGAAAAATAATCATAATGTTTCAGGTAGTAGGAAAGGATTTAGAGGCATGGTTAAATTATTTGATGATGAGAGGCTGGATTATTTAGTGGCAGATGAGGGGATGCAGATTATTCAAAGTCCTACTGCTTTTTCCTTTTCGTTAGATGCGGTGCTGTTGGCGAATTTTGCTCAAATACCGATTAAGAGAGGGTCCATTCTTGATTTATGTAGTGGCAATGGTGTGATCCCGCTTTTATTGTCTAGAAAGAGTCAGGCACAAATTGTAGGTGTTGAAATACAGGATAGGATTATTCATATGGCAAAGCGCAGTATTGAGCTAAATGAATTAACCGAGCAGATTACAATGATTCATGGAGATATTCGCAACCTAAAGGAAGAATTAGGACATTCTAGCTTTGACGTGGTAACGTGTAATCCACCGTATTTTAAAACGCCATCTCGTACAGAGCATAATCAGAATGAGCATTTAACAATTGCGAGACATGAAGTGCTCTGCACATTAGAAGATGCCGTGAAAGCATGTAAGCTACATGTTCGGCCAGGTGGAAAAGTAGCGATGGTACATAGACCAGGAAGGCTTGTTGATATTTTAACTACTTTCCGCGCCTATCGGTTGGAACCGAAACGAATCCGTCTCGTCTATCCGAAAAAGGGTCGTGAGGCGAATATGCTACTAATTGAGGGCGTTCGTGATGGGAAAGCAGATTTACATATTTTGCCGCCATTAGTTATTTATAATGAAGATGGTACTTACACAGAGGAAGCAAAGGAGATTATCTATGAGTGATCAAGAACATACGGTATACATCCTGAAATGCAGTGATAATACACTATATACTGGCTACACGAATGATTTAGAGAATCGGCTAAAGGCGCATGAAGCTGGTAAGGGTGCAAAATACACACGAGGACGTGGACCTTTTCAAGTAATGTTTGTGGAGAAATTCCCTACGAAAGAAGAAGCGATGAAGCGAGAATATGAAATTAAGCAATTAACGAGAAAAGGGAAATTCCAGTTAATCCGAGATAAATTGAAAGAGGTTATGCAGTATGATCGTTCAAAAGAGCTTTGAACCCCGTGATGTAGGAACGTTATATGTTGTTCCGACCCCTATTGGTAATTTAGAGGATATTACCTACCGGGCACTTTCTGTATTAAAATCGGTATCGGTAATTGCTGCAGAGGATACGCGGAATACGAAAAGACTATTAAATCACTTTGAGATTTCTACCTCGTTAATCAGCTACCATGAGCATAATAAAATCGGACGAGAGAACCAGCTACTAGAAAAGTTAGCAGGTGGTGAGTCGATTGCATTAGTAAGTGATGCTGGTATGCCGGCCATTTCGGATCCTGGTTATGAGATAGTGAAGGCTTGTGCGGAACAAGAATACCCTGTAGTCGTCTTACCTGGTGCCAATGCGGCATTATGTGCTTTAGTAGGCTCTGGGTTGCCGAATAAGGAGTTTTTATTTTATGGCTTCCTGCCTAGAAAGCAAAAGGATAAAGAAGCGGAGTTAGCACGCTTAGGACGACTCCAAGCAACCATTATCTTCTATGAATCGCCATATAGAATAAAAGAGACCTTAAAAGCGATACAAAAGCAGCTTGGTAATCGTCAAATGGCGATCGCTCGTGAGCTGACGAAGCGCTTTGAAGAATATGTACGTGGAACAGCAGAGGAAATCGTTGCATGGGCTAATGAAAATGAGCCAAAGGGTGAATTTTGTATCGTTGTGGAAGGAAGCACTGAAGAACTTGAACCGGAAGCAGAAGTCTGGTGGGAGGGCATGGAAGTAAATGATCATGTCGAACATTATATTCAGCAGGGTCTCTCTAGTAAAGAAGCTATTAAACAAGTAGCAAAGGATAGAAATCTTCCAAAGCGAGAGGTCTATCAAGCCTATCATATTGAATAAGCATAATCGTAAGCACAATGAAAAAGCACCGTGCTCTCGCTTGGATTTTATACTATATCTTTTGAAAAAAGAGCTAGAACAGAATCTCCTGTTGTAGCTCTTTTCATAAGTTGACCTATTTAAATCGGGATTGAATCTCTTCAATTAGAAGCTTTGCTCCCTCAGGGCTAAGAACGATTTTACCGTTAGCCAATGAAATATTTTCATCTGAAGATTCTCCCGTAATTTGGCACGCCATATTAGGTTGGTATTTCTTTAAAATTACTTTGTCATTATCAACGTAAATTTCAAGTGGATCCTTGATGTTAATGTCTAATGTTCTACGTAGCTCAATAGGAATGACAACCCTTCCAAGCTCATCTACCTTTCTCACAATACCAGTAGATTTCATTAATATTCCCCTCCTCGAAATAAAAGCCATTTCGTCACTTTTCGACATATTTCTTTGCCTATATTATCAAACCTTTCCTGTTTCTGTCAAATATGTTGACCTAATTATAGGAAAATTTTATGAATTAACATTCTTTTTTTTCATACCCAGTCTAGCATAAACCTAAACCAGAACATACAAAAAAATTTATAAATATTCCATTTTGAGAGTAATTGTAAGCCATCTACAGCCTATTTGTCTAAAATTTGCTCTTAACGCTAATAATTCAAGGTATAGGTGATGATAACAAGTAAGAAAATATGGAAATCTATTGATAAAATCGATACAATAGAAGAATCTTAACAGGTTACGAGGAGGCTATTTGATGAGTGAACAAAAAACATTTTATATTACCACACCAATTTATTACCCAAGCGGTAAACTACATATAGGACATGCTTATTCCACAGTTGCTGGCGATGCTATTTCTCGTTACAAACGTATGCGTGGCTATGATGTTATGTATTTAACAGGTACAGATGAGCACGGACAAAAAATACAACGTAAAGCCGAGGAAAAAGGGGTTACCCCACAACAATATGTGGATGAAATTGTAAGTGGAATCCAAGACCTATGGAAAAAGCTTGAAATTACAAACGATGATTTTATTCGTACGACAGAAGAGCGTCATAAAAAGGTAGTTGCCAAGATTTTCGATCAATTAGTTAAACAAGGCGATATTTATTTAGACCAATATGAAGGTTGGTATTGTACTTCCGATGAATCCTTCTTTACAGAACGCCAATTAGTTGATGGGCACTGTCCAGATTGTGGTGGTAAGGTAGAGATGGTTAAAGAAGAATCCTATTTCTTCAAAATGAGTAAATATGTTGATCGTCTAGTGCAGTACTATGATGAACATCCTGAGTTTATCCAACCAGAGAGCCGTAAGAATGAAATGTTAAATAATTTTATTAAGCCAGGACTTGAAGATCTGGCAGTTTCGAGAACGACCTTTGATTGGGGAATTAAAGTTCCAGGGGATCCGAAGCATGTCATTTACGTTTGGATTGATGCACTAAGCAACTATATTACTGCTATTGGCTATGGTTCAGAAGATGAAGCGAAATTTAAGAAATACTGGCCAGCAGATGTCCATTTAATGAGTAAGGAAATTGTACGATTCCACACCATTTATTGGCCAATTATGTTAATGGCACTTGATTTACCACTTCCGAAGAAAGTATTCGCACATGGTTGGATTCTGATGAAGGACGGTAAGATGTCTAAATCAAAAGGGAATGTCGTTGACCCTGTAAGCTTGATTGACCGTTATGGTCTGGATGCATTACGTTATTATTTACTTCGTGAAGTGCCATTTGGTTCAGATGGGGTATTTACACCAGAAGGCTTTGTCGAGCGTACGAACTTTGATTTAGCAAATGATTTAGGTAATCTATTGAATCGTACCGTAGCTATGATTGAAAAGTACTTTGATGGGGAGCTTCCAGAATATCGCCTGACGGAAACAGAGGTCGATCAATCGCTAGAAGCGACGATAAAAGACACGATTCAACAAGTAGAAGAAGCATTAGAAGATATGCAGTTCTCTGTTGCACTATCCTCTATCTGGCAATTAATTAGTAGAACGAATAAATATATTGATGAGACAACACCATGGGTTCTAGCAAAGGATGAATCAAATAAAGCAAGACTTGGCAATGTGATGGCGCATTTAGCGGATTCCTTACGCATAGTTGCGGTTATGCTTCAGCCTTTCTTAACCAAATCGCCAGAAGAAATATTTAGACAGCTAGGCGTTCAAGATGATGCATTAAAAGAATGGGATAGTGTATATGAGCTAGGGCAAATTACGCCTGGTACAAAGGTTGTCAAGGGTGCACCATTATTCCCACGTCTTGAGGTGGAAGAAGAAGTAGCAGCCATTAAAGCAATGATGAAAGGCCCAGCAGTGGAGGAAGAAGAAGCAGAGCAAGAGGCAGATAAAAAAGCGGAAATTGTCTATGATGATTTCATGAAGCTTGATATGCGCGTAGCAGAGGTTATCCATGCCGAAAAAATGAAAAAAGCCGACAAACTATTAAAGCTGCAACTCGATTTAGGTAGCGAAAAACGTCAGGTTATTTCTGGTATTGCAAAATATTATTCACCAGAAGAAATGGTAGGAAAGAAAGTAATCTGTGTAACCAACCTAAAACCGGTTAAACTACGCGGTGAAATGTCAGAAGGTATGATTCTATCAGGAGAAGATGAACAAGGTAACCTATCACTAGCAACTGTAGAACAATCCCTACCAAACGGTTCGATTGTAAAGTAAGAAAAAAATGGTCTGTAGACCGTGATTCTAGTGAACAATAAGGAGTCTGGACACTAATCAATGGTATTCGGACTGATAATGAATCAAATAAAGGTCAGCAAACTACACGCCCCGAACGTGTAGCAGCCTGACCTTTTTTCATAGAAAGGACGATAACATGTTATTTGACACACATGTACATTTGAACGCTAGGCAATTTTTAGAAGACCGTGACGAGGTAATAAAACGTGCATTCGATACTGGCGTAACATACATGGTTGTAGTAGGTTTTGATCGCGAAACGATTCCACTAGCAATAGAAATAGCGGAGCAATATGACACTATTTATGCAGCAGTAGGCTGGCATCCAGTAGATGCTATCGACATGACCGACGAAGATTTGACATGGATTGAGGAATTATCACAACATCCGAAAGTAGTCGCGATTGGCGAAATGGGCTTAGACTATCATTGGGACAAGTCACCAAAGGACGTTCAAAAAGAAGTATTTCGTAAACAAATTCAATTAGCCAAAAAAGTGAAGATGCCAATCATTATTCATAACCGTGAAGCAACCGAAGATATTATTACGATCCTTCAAGAGGAGAATGCGAAAGAAATTGGCGGAATTATGCACTGTTATAATGACTCTGCCGAATATGTTCAAACATGCTTGGACATGAACTTCTATATATCACTAGGCGGTCCCGTAACATTCAAAAACGCACCAATGCCAAAAGAAGTTGCAGCGATGGTACCAATCGATCGTTTACTTATCGAAACAGATGCACCATTTCTTGCTCCACATCCCAATCGGGGAAAACGAAATGAACCTGCCTATGTAAAATTAGTAGCAGAAAAGATAGCGGAAATAAGACAAATTTCGCTAGAAGAATTAAGTGAAAAAACAACCGAAAATGCATGCTCCATTTTCAAAATCAAGAGGTAAATAGTTAAATGTAACTAGAAAAAACATATTTTTTTCATTTTTTTAGATAAAAAAGACTAGGGAAAATCTAGTCTTTTTTATTTTTGACAAAGTTAGAAATAGCAAGGGTTTAGCTGGGGTCAATGCTATTTGGACAACGAGCGGATATGGGTGTTGTAATAAAACTGTAAAACAACCGTAATCCTATAATCATTTACTTTTACATAACAGTGTCTATATAATCAATTCGAATAAGGAGGCAAGAAGCATGCGAATTGTTTCAAAGCTATTGCCGGCCTCGAAACGGATGCTGGTTATTTCAAGTATTGGTGTAATTGCACTTTTTGCATTTGGAAGTATGATACTATTTTACGCAACACAGAAAGAAGTAGTATTCGCTGAGAATGGAAAAGATAGAACAATAGCAACCCATGCCAATACAGTAGAAGAGCTACTAGAAGAAGTAGGGATTGAATTCGGAGAGCATGATGCACTATCACATGATTTAAGTGCAGAGATTGCAAACGGAATGAAAATAGAATATAAAAAAGCAAATAAAGTTATGGTTACAGTAGACGGCGAAGAACAAATGTATTATACAGTAGCCGACACAGTAGAAGAATTCTTAAATGAAAATAATCTTTCTATTGCTAAGCATGACGAATTATCCCATCCATTAGACGAAGTGATTAAAGATAACTTGGATCTTTCTGTCAAGAGAGCTTTTCAAGTGACGATTGATGATGGTGGGAAAGAAAAGAAGATTTGGACGACAGGTAGTTCTGTTCAGGAGTTGCTAAACGAAAGTAAGGTCACCTTATCAGAGCTTGATCAAGTAAAGCCAGCTCTAGATAAAACGATTACGAAGGATACGACAATCTCCATCGTTCGAGTTGAAAAGAAAGTGGAAGAAGTAACAGATATCGTTGCTTTCCAAACCGAAACACGTCAGGATAGTTCATTGGACAAAGGGCAAGAAAAAGTCATTTCGCCTGGTGAAGAGGGTGCCGTTGTTAAAACATATGAAGTGACATATGAAAACGGCAAAGAAGTAAGCCGGGATCTAGTAAGTGAAGAAGTGACAAAAGAAAGTCAAAACCGTATAGTCGCAATTGGAACGAAAGAGCCACAAAATCTTGTTACATTATC
This sequence comes from Ornithinibacillus massiliensis, assembly GCF_018310345.1. GTDB lineage: Bacteria > Bacillota > Bacilli > Bacillales > Amphibacillaceae > Ornithinibacillus > Ornithinibacillus massiliensis. Next base: position 39,793 of record NZ_JAGXBY010000001.1, on the reverse strand, counting down.
AGATGGCGGTGGCAAAGAAATTACGATGACTGCAAGTGCATTTACAGCAGAGTGTAATGGATGCTCAGGATATACCGCTACTGGGATTAACCTAAAGGATAATCCTAATACGAGAGTCATCGCGGTTGATCCAAATGTCATCCCACTCGGTACTAGAGTATGGGTAGAAGGCTACGGAGAAGCAATTGCAGGAGATACAGGCGGTCATATCAAAGGAAACCGTATTGACATCCATGTCCCAACTAAAGCAGATGCCTATAATTGGGGCGTGAAAAAAGTAAAAGTAAAAATATTAGATTAATGTAAACCATGCTCCCACCATGTTATAGTGGTAAGAGCATGGTTTTTTATTTACAGTCAGGAAAGTATAAAAATATATTCCGTAAGCATAAGAAAAAACACATTCGCTAACGGACGAGAATACATGATTCTGCTATGCGTATGGGATATTTTGAATAAAGCGAGGAACATTCATTGAAAATAAAAGAAATAATAATCGTTGAAGGAAAAGACGACACGACGAAAATAAAACTAGCAGTCGATGCGGATACGATCGAAACAAACGGATCGGCTATTAACCAAAAAACGATTCAACAAATTAAGCACGCAAAAGAAAAACGCGGTGTGATTATTTTTACCGATCCAGATTATCCAGGCGAACGTATCCGACATATTATTGACCAAGCTGTTCCAGGGTGTAAGCACGCATTCCTAACACAAGATAACGCCCGTGCGAAGCATCCTAATAACAAGAGCTTAGGAATTGAGCATGCATCCGTAGAAGTCATTAGAAAGGCATTAGAGGATGTATATGAACTAGCCGACATCGAACAAACGGATATCACGAAAGAAGATTTAATGAACTATCGGTTAATTGGAGGGCCTGGATCAAGTAAGCGACGGGAACGACTTGGAGAAATACTACAAGTTGGCCATACGAATGGAAAACAATTACTCAAACGCCTCACGATGTTTCAAATTTCTAAAGCACAGTTAGAAGAAGCGATGGAAAAGATAGAGCAGGAGGACATTCATGGATAAGAAATATATTGCAACACCTATAAAGACAAAAGAGATTTTACAAAAATATCACTTCACCTTTAAAAAGAGCCTCGGGCAGAATTTCTTAATAGATGTGAATGTGCTCAAAAATATTATTGGCCATGCAGGAATCGATAAGACGACAGGAACAATGGAAATTGGCCCGGGTATTGGCGCATTAACAGAACAACTGGCTATCCACTCAGATAAGGTCGTAGCTTTTGAAATTGATGGCCGTCTCTTACCGATTTTGGATGATACGCTATCCGACTATGATAATATTCGAATTGTACATCAAGATATTCTTAAAGCGGATGTTCATGACGTGATTAAAGAAAACTTCCAGGAGAATCAGCCTATCCATATCGTGGCTAATTTACCGTACTACATTACGACGCCAATCTTAATGAAGTTACTCCGGGAACGTTTACCTGTTGAAAGTATCACCGTTATGATCCAAAAGGAAGTAGCGGATCGAATGGCTGCACAGCCAAATACGAAAAGCTATGGCTCCTTAACCATAGCGATACAGTACTATACAGAGGCTAAGGTTGTAATGAATGTGCCGAAAACCGTATTCATGCCACAGCCAAATGTCGATTCTAGCATCTTACAGCTTGTCACGCGAAGCAAGCCACCGGTAGAGGTGGAGGATGAGGATTACTTTTTCACACTTGTCCAGGCCTCATTCGCACAACGAAGAAAAACATTACGAAATAATCTCACCAGCCATTTCAAAGGAATATTGGATAAAGACACGATTAACGAGCAGCTTGAAGCAATTGGAATTGATGGAACAAGACGTGGCGAATCACTGGATATGCAAGAATTTAGTATTTTAGCAAACGCTTTTTATAAGCTACAGCATCATAATTAGCTAGGTGTCCTTACGAGGGCACCTTTTTATATTGCTTTAAAGCACGTATAAGGCATCTTACTCATAGTCTATATAGGAGAATGCTTTCATGGTACATGGAGGCTGTGAGGTGTATATATGGAGCGTAGAGTAGTAGGTGAACTAGTTACAAGGAAATCATATCATCATGATTTGTTATTTCGGGTTTCATCCATCAAGCAGGATAAAGCAATCTTACATGGGGAAGATATACGTTTAGAAGCAGATGCACCACTAGAGGATTTAACTAAAGTTGAAGAACGAGATTTAGAAAAAAGAAGACAAAAGGGAAAAGAACAGGAAGAGTTTTCCTATCGGTTGTTTCGTCAGGATTATCAGTTGATGAAGGAAAAGCGTGATTATCAATCAACAGACGGTTATCAATATGCAGATTACTTTCAATTGCCAGCGAAAGTATTACATCTAGATGGAGATCAAAACTACCTGCGAAAATGTATTAGTCTCTATCAACGGTTAGGGTTACAAGTACATGGGGTTCATTTGAACGAAAAGGAAATGTCTTTTCATATTCAGACCCTAATTGAAAAGATCCAACCAGATATCATTGTCATTACCGGTCATGATTCCTTTTCAAAAAGCAAAGGGGCTAAACAGGATATACGAGCCTATCGCCATTCAAAATATTTTGCAGAAACCGTTAGAGAAGCAAGAAAGGTTGTTCCACACCTTGATCAATTAGTTATCTTTGCAGGGGCATGTCAGTCCCATTTCGAATCCTTAATTCGGGCCGGAGCGAATTTTGCAAGTTCTCCTCACCGTATTAATATCCATGCATTAGATCCAGTTTATATCGCGGCTAAGATAGCCTATACACCTTTTATGGAAAAGGTGAGTGTATGGGATGCGCTACGTAATACGATGACAGGTGAAAAGGGGATGGGCGGAGTAGAGACAAAAGGATTGCTTCGTACGGGGTTACCCTATTTAACAGATGATGAGGAATCAAGCGAATCGATACCAATGGAATAAAGATAGAATCGAGGTTGGGACAAAACGAAAACAAAGGTAATAAAAAACAAACAATCACTACATTAGCCCCGGAAATATACGGAGACTCCTGTGGGAGGAAAGGGCACGGCTGAGACCCCGGAAGAGCTCTAGCTCTGAGGAGGCTCACCAGCCGCCCACTAACCGCAAGTATATTTTTTCGGGGCGGATTTGATGCGCTAACTTTCATGTTCGGTTTATCCGACGTTAGAGATAGTTTTGTCCCAGCATCTTTACGTTATATGCAAAAAATATACATAATATGTCAACATTTTGTCATAATAATATCAATAAGTGGAATTTACTTGTTGACAGGAAAAAACGTATCTTGTTATAATATAAGATTTTCTTTGACTTTTAAACAAGCATATGGTATAGTTAACTTACAGTGAGGTGGAGTGTATTGGCTAAAACATTAACCGAAATTAAGCAAGGTCTCGAGTGTCAAATTGGAAAGCGATTAACGTTAAAAGCTAATGGTGGCAGAAGGAAGACAATTGAAAGAACGGGAATTTTAGCAGAAACGTACCCTTCTGTATTTATCGTTGAACTTGATCAAGATGAGAATGCTTTCGAACGTGTTTCATACAGCTATGCAGACGTACTTACAGAAACAGTAGAATTAAACTTCAATGATGAACATACTAAAGCAATGTTTTTAGATCAGTAGCCCAATGGTTTACTGATCTTTATTTTTTGTATATAATTATTAGACAATTTGAAAAAGTTTTCGGGAGGGGATGAATGGTGAGCTTAATCGAGAATGGTACGGTGCAGGAGATTTGGGAAGAGATTGAGATGAAATTACAGGAGAACCCAGATCCGTACGCTACAATAAAGGCTACATACGAAATTCACATTACCGATGAGGCAGTTAGTTATCAATTGAAATTTGAGAATGGGGAATTCTCTATTTTGCCAACGACTGCCTCGAACCCAGATTGTACACTAAAAATGAAAAACGCTATTTTTAGAAAATTTCTGGCGGGTAACTTAAATAGTATGACTGCTTTTATGACAGGAAAGTTAAAAGTGGATGGGAATATTGGGTTAGCTCTTAAGCTAGAGAGTTTGTTAAAGGAATATCAATTTTAGCAAGATTTTCCCTTGGTTTCCTAGATATAACTTGTCTAATCTAATGATTGCTACAAATAATAAACATGTCGTAACAGGTTATAACACGAAAGGGGTTGTTCTTCTTTGGGTAGACGTGGGATTATGTCAGACCAACTAAAAGAAGAAATTGCAAAAGAGTTAGGCTTTTACGACACGGTTCAAAAAGAAGGCTGGGGCGGTATTAAGGCAAGGGATGCCGGGAACATGGTAAAGCGAGCAATTGAAATAGCCGAGCAAAATTTACAGGGCAGATCATAATCGATCTGCTCTTTATATATGGACATAGAATCCGTAAATAGAACAAGTCGCAACCGATTTTAATATATGTTACAATTTCCATACATGAAAAAAGTAGGTGACGGAGATGACTCACTTTGAGAAAGCGCCTGCCAAAATCAATCTATCTCTTGATGTTTTGCGAAAACGTGAGGATGGTTATCATGATGTGGAAATGGTTATGACGACGGTTGATTTAGCAGATCGAATTGAGTTAAATACCTTGGAGGAAGATCGAATCGAAGTTTCTTTATGGAGTAGATATGTTCCAAACGATGAACGGAATTTAGCCTATAAGGCAGCTAAGGCATTTAAACAAAAATATAATATAAACAAAGGGGTACATATTAAAATTGAAAAGGTTATCCCAGTTTCTGCAGGGCTTGGCGGAGGCAGTACGGATGCTGCGGCTGTATTAAGAGGCTTGAACCGTTTATGGAATATGGACATTCCTATTGAGCAACTAGCAGAGCTTGGATCAACCTTGGGATCAGATATACCTTTTTGTGTCTATGGTTCAACGGGTATTGCTAAAGGCTTCGGGGAAATCATTGAACCACTGCCATCACCACCCCCGTTTTGGGTGGTATTAGCTAAGCCAGATATTGGTGTCTCAACACGAACGATTTTTCAACGTGTAAAAATGGACGAGATTATTCACCCGAATACGAATCAGGTAGTGGAAGCATTATATGAAAAGGACTTTAACAAGCTATGTCAGAATATCGGTAACTCACTAGAAGCCATCACCACCGCATTACATCCTGAGGTGCTACGTATTAAAGAAAAGATGCTCCATGCGGGTGCGTCCGGTGTATTAATGAGCGGTAGTGGTCCTACAGTATATGGCTTAGTCGAACAACAAAGTAAAGCACAACGAATTTATAATGGGATGAAGGGTTTTTGCCAGGAGGTGTATTTAGTTCGATTAATCGGCTGAGGAGCTTGCTAAATGCGTATAATGGTGGTATATTTATATGAAATAATTCGGTTTTAGAGGTGAAAGCATGAAAAGAAGCGGGCGATTAGTTGCAATAACAAACTATTTTCTAGAAAACCCGAGAGTTCATAAAAATCTGCCATCATTTGCAGAAAAGTTTAAAGCCGCAAAAGCATCCATCAGTGAAGACTTAGACATCATTGATCAAATGTTTCGAGCGGAAGGATTAGGACATTTAAAGCGCATAGCAGGATCAGCTGGAGGCGTCATGTATATTCCTGAATCCCCAATGGAAAAGGGAATGGAATTTGTTGATCAGTTATGTGAACGATTGAAAGATCCAGATCGAATATTACCTGGTGGCTATCTTTATATGAGTGATATATTAGGAGAACCTCATACAGTTCGTGAAATAGGAAGAATTTTTGCTTCTAACTTCTCCAAGCTAGATATCGATGTTGTCGTAACGGTCGCGACCAAAGGTATCCCACTTGCATATGCGGTAGCTTCATTCCTGAACGTTCCTGTTGTTATTGTGCGAAGAGATCCTAAGGTAACAGAAGGCTCTTCCGTAAGCATTAACTATGTTTCTGGCTCTTCTAGAAAAATTCAAACAATGGTCTTACCGAAGCGTAGCTTGGAAGAAGGGTCTAATGTATGCATTATTGATGACTTTATGAAAGCAGGCGGAACGATTAACGGTATGGTAAGTCTATTAAAAGAGTTTAACACGAATGTGAAGGCAATTGGAGTTCTGGCTGAAGCGGATGATGAAGAGGAAGAACGAGTTGTGAATGATTATATGTCACTAGTAAAAATATCGAATGTTGATATTAAAGAAAACTTCATTTCTGTACAGCGTGGTAATTTTATATAGGGTAAAGAAGACTTTTCCTAGTTAGGGAGGTCTTTTTTTAATGGTGTGAATCAGCTAAATGTAGCTTTCGAGTATAGGCTTCTTTTCTACGAGACCTAGTAAAACCCCTAATTTTTTACTTTTTGTGTAAATTATTAAACTTTTTTCAAATATAAGCAGGAATTTTTAATTTTTTGTAGAATTTAATAACTAACTCAAAGACGAAAAGGTGGTGAATCAGCATGGAAGTAACTGACGTAAGATTACGCCGTGTCAATACGGAAGGTAGAATGCGTGCTATCGCATCTATTACGTTAGATCAGGAATTTGTAGTTCATGATATCCGAGTAATTGATGGGAATAATGGACTATTTGTAGCAATGCCATCTAAACGCACTCCTGATGGTGAATTCAGAGATATCGCACATCCGATTAACTCTAATACGAGAGCAAAGATCCAAGATGCCGTATTAGAAGAATATCGCCGTGCAGGTGAAGAAGTGGAATTTGAGGAAGCAGGAGCTTCCTAGAAATGAAACCCTTTTCAACAAGAGGTCTAATCTCCAAAGGATTAGCCTTCTTTTTTTGTTCCCCAACGAATAATTCCTCAGGACGTACTAGTCAGGCTCATCCTCCTGTGTAAGGGTTATCCATCGAATACATCTCTTTTTTGATTTACAACGAGTCAAAATAGTCCCTCTGGTTCGCTTTCAATTGGTTGAAATTAGCCTTTTTTTAGGATATAGTCAAAATGGATATTTATTAGAAGCATTGATGAAAACATCGATTATAGATATTGGAGGCTACCCTCATGAAGAAGCGTTATGCAATTATACTTGCAGCAGGACAAGGTACGAGAATGAAATCCAAGCTATATAAAGTACTTCATCCCGTATTAGGTAAGCCTATGGTACAGCATGTGCTGGAACAAGTAAAGGCAGTAGGATTAGAGGAAGTTGTAACCGTTGTTGGATTTGGTTCAGATAAAGTGAAAGAACATCTCGGCAATGATTCAAAGTTTGCTTTACAAGAAGAGCAGCTAGGTACTGGACATGCTGTGATGCAAGCGGAAGAATTATTGAAGGATAAAGAAGGTACTACCATCGTTGTATGTGGAGATACCCCATTAATTACGAAGGAAACCTTTGAGCAGTTATTTGAACATCATGAAAAAGAAGGCTCGAAGGCTACGATTCTAACCGCTAAAGCCCCTAACCCATTTGGATATGGGAGAGTAATCCGTAATGACCAAAATGAAGTGGAACGAATTGTAGAGCATAAGGATGCAAGTCCAGAGGAACTACAGGTCGATGAAATTAATACAGGAACGTTTTGCTTTGATAATAAAGCATTATTTGACGCATTAAAAGACGTCTCAAATGATAATTCCCAAGGTGAATATTATTTAACAGATGTAATTGAAATCCTTAAGAAAAAGTCGGAAAAAGTAAGTGCTTATATGATGCCTAACTTTGATGAAACACTAGGTGTCAATGATCGTGTTGCGTTAGCACAAGCTGAAAAAACGATGAAACGTCGTATTAATGAATATCATATGCGCAATGGCGTGTCTATCATTGATCCGGAGAATACATATATTCAGTCGGATGTTGTGATTGAATCCGATGTTGTGATTTACCCAGGAACCATGATAGGTGGTAAATCCATCATACGGGAGAATGCTATTATTGGTCCTAATAGTGAAATTCACAACTGTGAAGTAGGTGAAGGTACAGTAATTAAGCAAAGTGTGGCAACAGACAGTAAAATTGGCGCACGGGTAAATATTGGTCCTTTTGCTCATATTAGACCGGATGCTAATATAGGTGATGGAGCAAAAATTGGTAACTTTGTCGAAATTAAAAAAGCCGAATTAGGTGAAGGAAGCAAAGTATCCCATTTGAGCTATATTGGTGATGCAAAAGTCGGAAGTAATGTTAATATTGGTTGTGGTACAATTACAGTAAACTATGATGGCAAAAATAAGTATTTAACGACTATCGAAGATGATGCATTTATTGGCTGTAATTCGAATCTAATTGCCCCAGTAACCATTGGCAAAGGATCTTATGTTGCTGCAGGCTCGACCATCACAAAGGATGTTCCTTCAGATGCATTGTCTGTTGCTCGAGCAAGACAATCAAATAAAGAAGGATATGCATCACGATTAAAGAACAGATTGAAAGAAAATAAATAACGGAGGGGTATCTTCATGTCTCAATACCAGAACTCAAATATGAAAGTTTTTTCACTTAATTCAAACCGGAAGCTTGCAGAGGAAATTGCAGAGCATATCGGCATTTCTTTAGGAAAATGTACGGTAACATCGTTTAGTGATGGCGAAATTCAAATTAACATCGAGGAAAGTGTTCGTGGATGTGATGTTTATGTTGTGCAATCAACAAGTTCACCAGTAAACCAACATCTAATGGAATTACTTATTATGCTAGATGCACTAAAACGTGCTTCTGCTAAAACGGTTAATGTGGTAATGCCTTACTATGGTTACGCAAGACAAGATCGTAAAGCACGTGCAAGAGAGCCAATCACGGCTAAGCTAATTGCGGATTTAATCGAAACTGCAGGAGCTGATCGTGTTATTACACTTGATTTACACGCACCTCAAATTCAAGGCTTCTTTGATAGCCCAATTGACCACTTACAAGGTGTACCATTACTATCCGATTATTTTGAAGCAAAAGACATTGATGATATTATTGTCGTTTCACCAGATCATGGTGGTGTAACAAGAGCAAGAAAAATGGCTGACCGTCTTAAAGCACCAATCGGTATTATTGATAAAAGAAGACCACGTCCAAATGTTGCCGAGGTTATGAACATTATCGGAAATATTGAAGGAAAAACAGCTATTTTAATTGATGATATCATTGATACGGCTGGTACCATTACATTAGCTGCTAATGCCTTAATTGAACAAGGGGCAAAAGAAGTGTATGCATGCTGTACACATCCGGTATTATCTGGTCCAGCAATTGAACGTATTCAAAACTCACAAATTAAAGAATTGGTTATTACAAATTCCATTCCATTACCGGAAGAGAAGAATATAGAGAACATTACCCAATTGTCTGTTGCACCTCTTATCGGGGAAGCAATTATCCGTGTACATGAGGAACAATCCGTTAGTATTTTGTTTGATTAATGTTTAAGCGAATAGTTTTAAGGGGAATATACTATATTAGATAAATGATTTAGCTCTACAACCTGCATATACGAGAAAGTTGTCAGTACTAGATGATATACTAGTTTTTCGAGTGGAAGGATGATATGGATGTCAGTAACCTTAAATGCTATGAAACGAGAAGATCATACAAAGTCGACAACAAAACAACTGAGAGAAAATGGACAAGTTCCTGCAGTTGTTTATGGGAAAGAGAATGGCTCTAAATCAATTTCTGTAGATAGTATAACCTTACTTAAAACCGTTCGAGATGAAGGGAAAAATGCTGTCATATCACTGCAAATCCAAGGGGAATCACCTTTGGATGTTATGCTACATGATTATCAAACAGATAAAATAACGGATGATCTCTTACATGCAGACTTTTATGTGGTGAATATGTCACAGGAATTGGAGACAACTGTACCAGTTCGTGTGGTTGGAGAACCAGAGAACGGTGTCGTACAACAACCGCTATACGAAGTAAATGTACGAGCAACTCCAAACCATATTCCGAACGAAATTACAGTAGACATCTCGAATAAAAGTATCGGCGATATTGTCACAGTAGCGGAGATTGGAGAATCATCGACCTATCAAGTAACGGATGATCCAGAGACAGTAGTTGCAAGTGTACTTGCCCCTACGACAAATGCCGATATGGAAGGTCAAGAGGAAACAGGTGAAGAACCAGAATTCACTGGAGAAGCACAATCAGAAGCTAACGAAGAATAACATCCAATTCATATGAAAACTATACAAAACAACGAGGCTGGGACAAAACTAAAACAAAGGTAATAAAAAACGAACTATCACCACATTAGCCCCGGAAATATACGGAGACTCCTGTGGGAGGAAAGGGCACTGCCTGAGACCCCGGAAGAGCTTTAGCTCTGAGGAGGCTCACCAGCCGCACGCGGACGAAGTATAATTCCGGGGCGGGTCTAATGCGCTAACTTTCATGTTCGTTTATCCTATGTTAGAAATAGTTTTGTCCCAGCCTCGGTTGTTGTATTTGTTATGAAAGAGAGCCTATCATGGGATGAAGGTTTTACGTTAGCGCATCCTAACAGTAAATGATTGTATAGTACAGTAGGTGTTCAAAAGACACTACGACCCTATATAGATAGATTAAATACTAAAAAAGGAAGAAATAATATGAAATGTATTGTCGGTTTAGGAAACCCGGGGAAGAAATATCAAAATACTCGGCATAACATCGGTTTTATGGTGATAGATGAATTAGTAGCACGTCACAACCTAGATCTTAACAAAACGAAATTTAAAGGGCTTTACACGATTACAACCTTGAAAGGGGAAAAGGTATTACTGCTAGAGCCACAAACCTATATGAACCTTTCAGGAGAATCACTTCGGCCGTTAATGGAATACTATGATATTGAGTTAGAAGACGTCCTCGTAATCTATGATGATTTAGACTTACCAACTGGAAAAATCCGATTACGACAAAAAGGTGGTCACGGCGGTCATAATGGCATCCGCTCCATTATTGATCAACTGGGCACGAAAGATTTTAAACGAATCAGATTAGGCGTAGGTCGCCCGATATCACCTATACCAGTAGTTGATTATGTACTAGGTGCATTTCCAAAAGAGGAAGAGGCACTAGTAAAAGAAAGCATTACCAATGCAGCTAATGCATGTGAAAAATGGTTGGAGCAATCGTTTGAAGAAGTTATGAATGAATTTAATGCTCTCTGAGTAAGATAAATAAAGTGAAATCATGTTCAAGGAAAAGTTAGCTTCTAGAACGTGTAACACATAAGGGATAATTTGATTCTACTCGTATAAAATATCTCTTTTCGGATAAACCTATTAACTAATCATGTGTTTATTCGAGGAGGTACTTCTATGGCTATTGTCTATACTTGTAGACATTGCGGGCTAAAACTCGGTGAATTAACAGAACAAGTTGTCGATACTACCGTGTTAGGTTGGAATAAGCTAACAGATGAGGAAAAAAGAGAAATGATCCAGTACAAAGAGAACGGAGATGTTCAAATTCATGCAATTTGTGAGAATTGCCAAGAATCGTTAGGACATCATCCAGAATATCATGAATTAGATTATTTTATCCAATAGCATATGGAGTGCAAAGCTTTGGTTCTTAACCAAGGCATTTTTGCGCTTTTATTTAGTAGATTTTTAAATGCTATTAATTTAGTAAGATATCGTGCTTGAAGGGGAAGTCATAATGGGGGTTTTGATGTGAAGGCTTTTAATCAATATTTACAATCACAAAAGGATGTACAATCTATTATAGATGGCGTAGAAGGCGGCTTGAAGGAACAGTTAGTTGCTGGTTTATCTGGTTCTGCTAGAAGTATGCTAGTTTCAGCTGTTGAGGCATCGCTTCATCGCCCAATACTGCTTATTACCTATCAATTGGTACAGGCACAACAATTATATGATGACTTAACTGCATTTTTAGATGAGGACCAGGTACATTTATATCCAGTAAATGAACTAATAGCAACGGAAATTGCAATCGCAAGTCCAGAGCTACGCAGCAGCAGAATTGAAGCATTGACGAAGTGGTCTAACCAAAAATCAGGTGTATTAATTGCGCCTGTAGCTGCCTTAAAACGGATATTACCCCCAATAGAATATTGGAGTAAGTATCAATTATTATTTAGAGAAGGAGAAGAAATTACAATCGACTCCTATCTTAGCTCTTTAGTCGATATGGGATATGAACATGCCTCCATGGTAACAGCTCCTGGTGAGTTCAGTAGACGTGGCGGAATTATTGATGTGTATCCAGTAACAGAGCCACACCCAATCCGAATCGAACTATTTGATGAAGAAGTGGATTCGATTCGATATTTTGATGCAGATTCACAGCGTTCTATGGACCGTTTACAGGAGGTAACCGTAGGACCAGCAACCGAATTACTTGTAACAAATGAAGATATTCTTCGAGGTGCGGAGCGATTAGAGGATGCCTTTTCGAAAACGCTAAAAAAGATCACGACTAAAGAAGGAAAGGAAGCATTAGTAGATGCAATTGAAGGGGATATTGAACGATTAAAAAATCTCGAGCATTATCCTGAAATGCATAAGTATATCGGTTACTTCTATGATCGTCCTGCTAGTTTATTAGATTATTTACCGCATAATGGTTTAATCATACTCGATGAAATGAGTAGAATTCAGGAGACAGCGACCAATTTAGACCATGAGGAAGCAGAATGGTACAGTAGTTTATTGGAAGCAAATAAGATGGTTATGGATAGTAAGTTTTCGTTTGATTGGCATACCATTTGGGGCAGGATGAATGCAACACGTATTTACATGTCTGTGTTCCTACGGCATATTCCAAACACAAATCCGCAAAACATTGTCAATCTTTCATCGAGAGCGATGCAAGATTTTCACGGGCAAATGCATTTATTTAAAAATGAGTTAAAGCGGTGGGAAAAGGGTGATTACTCCGTTGTTGTAATTGTGCCAAATAAAAATCGGGCTGAAAAGGTCCAATCCATTTTGGATGATTACGACACCGAAGCAGCGATTTCAGATCACATACAGTTACCGGTGGAAATGCCTACTATCATCGTTGGGAATATAACAAGTGGTATTGAGTTACCAATGCATAAGCTCGCTGTCATTACAGAGAATGAGCTCTTTAAGAAACAGACGAAGCGCTCGAGGAAGAAACAAAATATCTCTAATGCAGAACGTATCCAGAACTACCAAGAACTTAAGGTAGGCGATTATGTCGTTCATACGAACCACGGAATTGGCCGTTATTTAGGGATTGAAACGTTAGAATTACAAGGTAAGCATAAGGATTATATGCTAATTAAATACTCTGGTGATGATAAGCTATTCGTTCCAATTGAGCAGATTGATTTAGTGAAGAAATATGTCGGTTCAGAAGGAAAAGAACCGAAGCTATATAAATTAGGTGGCAGTGATTGGACAAAAGTAAAACGAAAAGTACAGTCCTCTGTAGAAGATATTGCTGATGATCTAATAAAGCTTTATGCAGAAAGAGAATCTCGCAAAGGATATGCTTTTTCACCAGATGGAGATATGCAACGTGAGTTCGAAGCATCCTTCCCATACCAAGAAACAGAGGATCAATTACGTTGTATTGAAGAAATCAAACAAGACATGGAAAAAGAAAGACCAATGGATCGACTGCTTTGTGGAGATGTAGGTTATGGGAAAACCGAGGTTGCTATTCGTGCTGCCTTTAAAGCGGTCTCAGACGGTAAGCAAGTAGCGATTCTAGTACCGACCACGATCTTAGCACAACAGCATTATGAAACGATTCGTGAAAGATTCCAGGACTACCCAATTAACATTGGATTATTAAGTAGATTTAGAACACCGAAGCAACAAAAGGAGACGATTGAGGGCTTAAAACGTGGCGTAGTGGATGTCGTAATCGGAACACATCGCCTTCTTTCCAAAGATGTTGTCTATCATGACCTAGGGTTATTAATTGTCGATGAAGAGCAACGTTTTGGCGTGAAGCACAAAGAGAAAGTAAAACAGATGAAGACGAATATTGATGTGTTAACCTTAACCGCAACCCCAATACCGCGTACCCTTCATATGTCCATGCTAGGGGTTCGTGATTTGTCTGTTATCGAAACACCACCAGAAAACCGCTTTCCAATCCAAACCTATGTCATGGAATATAATCCGGTGCTAATTCGAGAAGCGATTGAAAGAGAGATGGCTCGTAATGGTCAAGTATTTTTCTTGTACAATCGTGTAGAGAACATTGATAAGATGGCTCGCGATATTGGCATGTTAGTTCCAGAGGCTCGCGTTACCTTTGCTCATGGTCAAATGAATGAGACCGAGCTAGAGAACGTGATGTTTGGATTTTTAGAAGGGGAATTTGATGTTCTTGTCAGCACAACCATTATTGAAACTGGTGTTGACATACCGAACGTGAATACGTTAATTGTCTATGATGCTGATCGCATGGGGCTTAGTCAGCTCTACCAGCTAAGAGGAAGGGTAGGACGCTCTAATCGCGTGGCCTATGCATATTTCACCTATAAGAAAGACAAAGTGCTCAATGAAGTGGCGGAGAAGCGACTACAAGCTATAAAGGAATTTACTGAACTAGGCTCGGGCTTCAAGATTGCCATGCGTGACTTATCGATACGTGGAGCAGGGAATTTACTTGGATCCCAGCAGCATGGATTTATCGATTCTGTCGGATTTGATATGTATAACCAAATGTTAACGGAAGCAATCGAGGCAAGAAAACAAGGGAAAGAAATTGAGGATGTTAAGCCATTTGATCCAGAATTAAACTTGTCAATCGATGCGTATATTCCGGATACCTATATTGAAGATGAAAGACAGAAAATCGATATGTATAAACAGTTCCAGACGATATCGTCGAAAGAAGATATACAAGATTTACAGGACGAGTTACTCGATCGCTTTGGTGATTTTCCTACCGAGGTGGAAAATCTATTCATCGTTTCAGAGCTTAGATGGTTAGCTAAAAGAGAGCGAATCGAATCCATTACGGAGAAAAGCAATAAAATTGAATTACTTGTATCGGACGAGAGAAGCAAGCTAGTAGATGGTGCGAAAGTATTTGAACTGGCGAATGAATATGGGAGAGAAATTTTATTAGGAACCGAGCAAACGAAACTAAAGGTTATTTATCGTTTCTCAAGAGATTCCTCCTTCACTCGATACGATACAATAAAAGATTTTATTGGTAAAATGGATAAAATTAATCGCTAAGTACAATAAATGGTATTTCATGTATAGTTCTTCCAAGATGATTCATACTACTAAAACACAACTGGAGAATTTCTCATGACAGATAATAAGCATGAAGTTGTGTACGTACCGGTTATGAGCAACCTTTGCATCCTAACCAACATTTATTACCGTACGAGTGACATAATAGGCTTAGCTTCTATATTTGGCACGAGAAATCATCATAAGAAAGCGAGGCTTCTTTAATGAAAGCAACAGGAATTGTACGACGGATTGATGATTTAGGTAGAGTAGTCATCCCGAAAGAAATCAGAAGAACTTTACGAATTCGTGAAGGAGATCCATTAGAAATATTCATTGATCGTGAAGGCGAGGTTATTCTAAAGAAATACTCACCAATCAATGAATTAGGCAATTTTGCCACAGAATATGCCCAAGCGCTATTCGATTCTCTTCATCACCCAGTATTTATTTGTGATCGTGATGAAATCATTGCGGTAGCAGGAGAATCGAAAAAAGATTACTTAAACAAAAACATTGGACCTAAAATCGAAAAGGCAATTGAGAGTAGATTGCAAACACTGGAAACCGATGCAAGTACATTAGAATTACTTCCGGGGAAAGAGGAAGAAGTAAACTCTTACTGTATCAGTACGATTATAGCGAATGGAGACCCGATTGGCTGTGTCGTCATGTTTTCACGTGACGGGGGTAAATTAAGTGAAGTGGAGCAAAAGGCATTAGAAACCGCATCTAGCTTTTTGGCGAAGCAAATGGAGTAAATTTTTTAAAAGAGTAAGAATTAGTTATGAAGCAACTAATTTTTACTCTTTTTTCATGTCAACAAGTCGGTTCCCTGTGTTTTGTAATACGTATGGTATAATGTAGTGGAATTTTACCAGCATGAGAATTGTGATAAAGGAAGTTATGGATAATGGAATCGAATAAATTTGTTAAGGGTGCTTTAATCCTTACATTAGCAGGAGTGATTAGTAAGGTATTAAGTGCAGGGTATCGAATTCCATTGCAAAACCTTACAGGCGATATAGGTTTTTATATTTATCAACAAATCTATCCGATTATTGGTATCATTTTGATACTAGCTTTATATGGGTTTCCAACAGCTATTTCGAAGCTAACAGCAGAAACAGAAGACATTTCCATGAAGTATTTTATGCTTCCTATTTTGACGATCCTGTTCGGGATATGTGGGATGTTTGCGCTACTCTTATACATAAATGCGGATGAAATGGCACTATTCGTAGGGGATGAACAGCTTACTACGGGATATCAAGTTGCAAGTCTATTATGGATTGTTATTCCTTTTACCGCATTGTTACGTGGAATATTTCAAGGGAAGTCCGAAATGAAATCAACTGCTTATTCCCAGCTTGGTGAGCAAATTTCTCGTGTTTCGATAATTATCGGGATTGCCTGCTTAATCGCTATATATGGACTGGATGTCTACTGGGTGGGAATCTTTGCTGGGGTTGCTGCTATCGTTGGATCTGTGATTGCTTTTTTGATATTAATTTTTTTCTTTGTAAAGAATAAGCCAGTGAAGAAGGTAATCGGTCCGGTTCCTTGGAGATACTATAGTAAAACAATTATTGTATATGGGTTTATTGCAGCATTAAGTCATATGATTTTGTTAATTATTCAATTTGCGGATTCATTTACCGTTGTACCTGGGTTAATCGAAAGTGGGTTATCGGATCAGGAGGCAATGGAAGCAAAAGGTGTATTTGATCGAGGACAGCCACTGATACAAATTGGTGCTGTATTGGGCTCATCATTTGGCTTAGCCTTAATCCCAAGTATTACAATAGGCATGCAGTCATTGGATCAAGCACCAATACGTGCCCATATTACCAGCTCATTAAAGATTAGCTTTTATTTAGCTTGGGGTGCAAGTATAGGATTAATCTTCCTATTTCCGGAAACAAACCGCTTATTATATCAGGACAATCAAGGGGAAGTAGCGTTAATGATTCTGATGGTGGCGGTGCTTTTAAGTGCGATGGTGATTACCGCTAGCTCTATTTTACAAGGACTAGGTTTTATTAAATGGACAGCATTATATATTGCAATGGCATTTATCGTAAAGTGGGTTATGAATACCTTACTCGTTCCGTATTGGGGCATTATAGGAAGTGCAATTGGTACAGTGGCTAGCCTGTTGTTTCTAGCCATCTGTACCATTAGAAAACTGAAGAAAAATAGCCATCATGTATTTTCTATCAATTGGAAGGCCTTTATGATAGCGAATAGTAGCATGGTCGCCTTTTTAGTCATTGCTGATTGGCTTCTTCCGACAGAATCATTCTCTAGATTGGCGTTGCTTTTCACCGTTTTAATGCTATCGGGAGTTGGAGCAGTAATCTATTTAGTTTTATTAGTGCGATTTAAGGCGTTTACTGATAAGGAAATAGAGCTTATACCGTTTGGAAAGAGATTGACAGGACGTTAAAGGAGGTCTACCTATGAGTAAAAAAATTCAAGTAATCGGTCTTGGGGCAGGGGATATAAATCAGCTACCGCTTGGCATTTATCGTAAGCTAACAAAGGAGAATACGGTTCTTTATGCAAGAACACTAGATCACCCAGTAATAGAATCGTTACAAAAAGAGGGTGTCCAGTTTATTTCATTTGATTCTTTATATGAGCAGAATCAGGAGTTTGCATCGGTTTACCAAGAGATTGTTCGTGTTCTTTTAGAAAAGGCAAAAGAAAATTCATTAATTTATACCGTACCAGGCCATCCTATGTTAGCAGAAAAGACCGTTCAGCTTTTGTTAGAGCAAGATGAAGTAGAAGTGGACATTATTGGGGGACAAAGCTATTTAGATGCATTATTTACCTCCTTACAAATAGATCCAATCGATGGGTTCCAATTTGTAGATGCAACTGGATTTGAACGAAGCCAGCTCGTTTACCAGCACCATCTTGTATTTTGTCAGGTATACGATCGCTTTACCGCCTCTGAGGTGAAGCTAGCGTTATTAGAGGATTTACCACCGGACTATGAGATTACCATTATTGATGCAGCAGGAAGTGATCAGGAGAAGAAGATAACCATTCCATTAGAGGAATTAGATCATTCTGTAGAAGTTAGTAATTTAACGAGTGTATATGTTCCACCGGCACCGAAGCAGTTATTAAATCACACCTTCAATCGACTTAGAGAAGTGATTGCTACGTTAAGAGGACCAAATGGATGTCCATGGGACAAAGAGCAGACCCATGAATCATTAAGAGAATATGCGATAGAAGAAGTGTATGAGCTAATCGATGCAATCAATGAGGAAGATGACGAAGGAATTGTCGAGGAACTAGGAGATGTACTCTTGCAAATCATGCTTCATAGCCAGATCGGTGAAGATGACGGGTATTTCACGATCGATGATGTCATTCAATCCATTACCGATAAAATGATTCACCGCCATCCCCATGTTTTTTCCAATGAAACGGTCGATTCTGTTGATGATGTCTTGTCCAATTGGGAGGCATTAAAGCGAGTGGAAAAAGGAGAAACACGGAAGTCGATATTAGATGGTATACCAAAAGCTCTACCAGCTCTACTAAAGGCCTATAAATTGCAAAAGAAGGCAGCAAAGGTAGGGTTTGACTGGGATCAAGCAGCGGATATTTGGGACAAGCTTGAGGAGGAAATAAAAGAAGTACAAAAGGCCATTGAAGCGGATGATAAAGTGGAAATAGAAAAAGAATTTGGTGACGTACTATTTGTACTAGCCAACTTAACAAGATATTATAGAGTAAATCCAGAGAATGCCCTAAGCCTGACGAACCAGAAGTTCATCGAACGCTTTTCCTATATAGAGCAACAATTACAAGAAAGAGGCTTAGATATAATGGAAACTAGTTTAGAAGAAATGGATTACTATTGGAATCAAGCAAAGGAAAGAGAGTGAGATCATTGCGTTTAGATAAATTTTTAAAGGTATCTCGTTTAATTAAAAGAAGAACATTAGCAAAGGAAGTAGCCGACCAAGGTAGAATCACGATTAACGGTAATCAGGCAAAAGCTTCTTCAACTGTAGCAGTAGGGGATACGTTACAAATACGATTCGGTCAAAAACTAGTAACGGTTGAGGTTACATCATTAAAAGAAACCGTACGAAAAGATGAAGCTAGTATGCTTTATAGAATTGTAAAAGAAGAAAAAATCGAATCAGAGTAGTTCTATACTTGTCCCTCCTT
Organism: Ornithinibacillus massiliensis; assembly: GCF_018310345.1. Lineage (GTDB taxonomy): Bacteria > Bacillota > Bacilli > Bacillales > Amphibacillaceae > Ornithinibacillus > Ornithinibacillus massiliensis. The sequence goes on along the minus strand of NZ_JAGXBY010000001.1, from coordinate 20,532 downwards.
TCATAAGTTATTAGTGATAAGGAGGAAGCGGATATGAACTATTATGAAAAAGAAAATAGTACAAGAGTACAACAGCAAGATCATCAATTAAAACTGAATAATCGTAGACTATTAGAAATTACTGGTGTAAAAGAAGTGGATAGTTTTGATAATGAAGAATTTCTGCTAGAAACTGTGATGGGATATCTTATCATTCGTGGTCAAAACCTCCAGTTAAAAAATCTAGATGTTGGCGAAGGTGTTGTCTCCATTAAAGGGAAGATTTATGAGATGTCCTATGTAGATGAACATCACCAGGAGAAGGCTAAAGGGTTCTTTAGCAAGCTATTCCGATGACACTTAGTGTCCAATTTTTAACCATGGTTTCCATGATAGGTGGAGGCTTTTATCTTGGTATGGCATTAGATACCTTTCGCCGATTCCATAAGCACTGGAAACAGAATGTGTTTTTAGTGTATGTGATGGAAGTAAGCTTTTGGCTCACCCAGATGTTTATTTTATATTTTATTTTATTTCAAGTGAACGCTGGGGAGCTACGATTGTATGTCTTCGCTGCATGTTTTTTAGGGTTTGCGGCATATCAAGTATTTGCCGCAAAGCTCTATAAACGTGTACTGGAAAGTCTAATTATCCTGGTTAATAAAATTTATCAAGTTGTTCGTAGTCTAGTAAATGGGCTACTTATTACGCCAATTAAATATATCGTGAAGATAATCATAGCTAGCGTACTCTTCCTCTTTAATATGATTATGCTAGTTTTTGGTTTTATCATGAAATGCCTCTTTATACCGATAAAATGGGTTTTGATGAAGATATATCAGCTACTACCTAAAAAGTTCAAATTATTTTTACACCATTTAGCAGGATTTTATAGTAAAATACAGAATATATGTAGAAAAGGCTTAAGATATATCACATCAAAGAGGAGGTGACGCTATGCAAAAGAAGAAAACAGTGACGAAACTGAACTCTCAATATATGGAGCAATACGATGCGCATGTAGAAAGACAGAAGCGGAAAAAGAAAAGACTTGTTCGCAGGCTGGTTCTTTTTATGACGCTTATCGTATTAATTGCTGGCAGCATGGCGGTCTATCACTTTCAACAACGAGCCTTACATACGGAAAAAATGGAAGAATATAAGCAGTTGCAAGAAGAACTAGCAGATTTAGAACAAAAAGAGAAGAAGTTCAAAGAAGAGATACAATTACTTAATGATGAGGATTATATTCTAGAGATAGCACGTACGAAATACTTCCTATCAAAAGAAGGAGAGCTAATTTTTAAAACTCCGGATGAGGACTCGTCTTATTGACACACTTTTACTGGCTTCGCTATAATATATAAGTAAAGTATTTTAATTTCTTAAGGAGGAGCATTTTTTTTATGTCAATTGAAGTAGGCAGCAAGCTGCAAGGTAAGGTAACCGGTATCACTAATTTTGGGGCTTTTGTTGAGCTTGGTGAAGGAACAACAGGACTTGTTCATATTAGTGAGGTTGCCGACAATTATGTCAAAGACATTAATGAACACCTTTCTGTTGGTGATCAAGTAGAGGTTAAAGTAATTAATGTTGAAAAAGATGGTAAGATTGGTTTATCCATAAAGAAAGCAAAGGAAAAGAAGCCAGTCCGTCAAAATCCTAGAGAACGTACGGAAACATTCGAAGCTAAAATGAACCGTTTTCTCAAGGACTCTGAAGATCGCCTAGCCTCTTTGAAAAAGCACACAGAATCCAGACGTGGAGGTCGAGGTGCTAAAAGAGGATAGTAGATGCTGTCTACCAGATAATGCTCTAGAATTTTTATCATATAGGTTAGTTACGAAAAAATAGCTATCATCAAGGTAGCTATTTTTTTATGTATGTACCGCAAAGAATGATTCATCGTGTGGGAAGTAATAGCACAGTGTAGAGTGGATGCGGGCTAGTAGGTTTAAAGTAAAAAACCTGTTATCAAAAGAGATAACAGGTTTTTTAAATGATAGCGGCGGAGGGGATCGAACCCACGACCTCACGGGTATGAACCGTACGCTCTCGCCAGCTGAGCTACGCCGCCATATAATCTATATTAAGTTGATGTCAAAGACGGTTTCTTTGAGTCAACAAAAATCATCATACAATACGTTTCGATTCATGTCAATATTTTTAAATAAAGAGGATATTTTCAGATAATGTCGAATATATTAGCAAAACGTTATAAAACGAGGTGAAAACAGGTGAAGGCACGTCATGAAGTATTATTTAACCAGCTGCATGCATACCGAAAAGAAACATTACGACTAGTAGAGGATTTGACAGAGGAAGAAGCAAACATTATACCGGAGGGGTTTCATAACAATATTAGATGGAACTTAGGTCATATTTATTTAGATCAATATCTCTGGATTCATGTTTTAACCAAAGAAACATCTGAAGAGACGAAACAATTAAATCAATGGTTTAGTTTTGGGACTAGTCCTAATAACTTTACCGAGGAAACACCTAATCTAGCAGAATTAAAGGAACGATTAACATATCAAATCACCGATATTAAAGCGAAATATGAAGAGCGACTAGAAGAAGAATTTCCTCCAACCGAAATGGGCATGTACACCATCGAACAAGTCCTAACCCGAACCATCTACCACGAAGGGCTACATACTACCGCTATACAATATCTAAAACGGTTTATAAACCAATAATAAGTTCATGTATTTGCGAAAAAAGAATCTCGTATCTGACGTGATTCTTTTTTATTTGCCAATTTAAGAATGGATTATTCACTAGTCATTCGCCTTCTATTCTAGTAACAAACCTACAAGAAATCCCTTGTTATAGGCGCTGGCGGTCTATGACAAAAACGACACAGCAATATAAGGAATATGTAGAATCACCCATCACCCACTAGATTTCAGTCGAACGATTTTTAAAATCTATCCTCTTCTTTTGACAAAAAAAAATAACCTTTTATGGTTTACTGTTATGAAAGAACACCTGTCCATAATGAGTATATGTATATAATCCCTCAAGTTAGAACAAAAAAATGAAATAAATAAACCGTCAAAGAGGAGTGGTTGAATGGAATCGGTAACTAGAGTCCAGACAAAAGCAATTGAAGTAGAGAGCACATTCTTGGAAAACATAAAAATGAAATTATATACACAAGGGAAAAAAATCTTACTGGATCACGGATTATTATTTGTGCTGGTAGGTTTTTTACTCGGACGAGCTGTTATTCTATCGGTGGTCTCCCCCTTCGCAGTAGCCTTTTTAGCAACCTTATGGCTAATGCATAAGGATAAAGCCGCTAAAACACTCTTAGCAACCATGATTGGTGCATTTACTATATCGTTAACGCATGGTGTATTTGTCGGTATTTCCCTATTTTTCTTCATCATTATTTCTACTATCTTTCAAAACGTGAAAAGTGAACAAATTAAAATTCCTATATTTGTGTTTCTTGCAACTGTTGCACCAAGAATCTTCTTATATTCTATTTATGGACAGCTTACTTCTTATGAATGGATGCTAATACTAGTAGAGGGAGTACTTGGAACAGTATTAGTCCTAATCTTTATGCAAAGTGTCCCATTGCTTTCCAAAAGAAGGTATCGGCCAACCTTAAAAAATGAAGAAATTGTCTGTATGATAATTTTAATTGCCTCCATTCTAACCGGAACAGTCGGATGGGAGCTTTATGGCGCATCTATTGAACAAGTTTTATCACGATATTTTGTCTTATTATTTGGCTTTGTAGGTGGAGCGGCCATTGGATCTACCGTTGGGGTTGTGGCAGGGTTAATTTTATCGCTAGCAAATGTAGCGAACTTATATCAAATGAGTTTACTAGCCTTTTCTGGTTTACTCGGAGGTCTATTAAAAGAAGGAAAAAAAATAGGTGTTGGAGCAGGTCTATTAGTCGGAACATGTTTGGTAGGAATTTATGGCGATTCTAGTTCATTAATTCCTTCCTTAATGGAGTCATCAGTCGCTATCCTATTATTTTTACTTACGCCAGGTAGCTGGTTTAAACAATTATCACGATACATTCCGGGGACAGAGGAGCATGCCAATGAACAGCAACAATACTTGCAGAAGGTCCGCAATGTAACCGCTAAACGTGTAGAGCAATTTTCCGAGGTCTTTGAGGCGTTATCCAAAAGCTTTAGCTCGGCGGAAAATTACTCCCTTGAGGAAGAGGAATCGCAGCGAGAGACCGATTACTTCCTAAGTAATGTTACAGAAAAAACCTGTCAAACCTGCTTTATGAAAGAAAGGTGTTGGCAACAGCAATTCGACACGACATATTCGTTAATGGATATGCTGAAACAAAATGTTGAAACTGGAAATGAACCGAACAGAAAGGTTCTTCGAGAGTTTGAAAACCATTGTATTAAATCGCGAAAAGTAATCGATACGATGAAGGAAGAAATGTCCTATTTTGAAGCAAATCGCAAGCTAAGAAAGCAAGTGGTGGAGAGTAAGAAGCTTGTTGCCGAACAGCTTCAAGGAGTATCCGATGTGATGGAGGACTTTGCTAAAGAAATTTTAAAGGAACGGGAGCACCATGAAAAACAAGAAATACAAATTGTCCATGCACTAAAATCGATTGGAATTGAACTAGAGAAACTAGATGTCTATCGATTAGATAAAGGAAACGTTGATATTGAAATAACAGCCCTATTCTATGATTATCGCGGCGAGGGAGAAAAATTAATTGCCCCAGTTTTATCGGATATTTTAAATGAGACGATTGTTGTCAAAGAGGAGGATATTTCGCCGTTTCCAAATGGTTATTCCTTCCTTGCATTTGGCTCGGCAAAGGAATATACGGTAGAAACTGGTGTCGCCCACGCAGCAAAAGGTGGAGGTATTATTTCTGGAGATAGTTATACGATGATGGAGCTTGGAGAAGGAAAATATGCCATGGCCATCAGTGATGGCATGGGCAATGGTGTACGGGCTAATGAGGAGAGTAAAGAAACATTACGGTTATTACAACAAATACTCCAAACCGGTATCCCAGAAAAAGTTGCGATAAAATCAATCAATTCTATTTTAGCATTACGGACAACGGATGAAATGTTTGCAACCCTAGATTTAGCTGTGATTAACCTACATAATGCGTTTGTCCGCTTCCTAAAGATTGGGTCGACACCAAGCTTTGTCAAGCGTGGCGACCAGCTGTTAAAAATAGAGGCGAGCAACCTGCCAATGGGAATCATTAGGGAATTCGATGTTGATATTGTTAATGAACAATTACAGTCCGAGGATATCCTGATTATGATGAGTGATGGTATTTTTGATGGTCCTAAGCATGTCGAGAACACAGATGTTTGGCTGAAACGAAAAATCCGCGAGATGGAGACAGATCAACCGCAGGAGATAGCCGACCTTTTACTAGAAGAAGTGATTCGAACACGTTCCGGTGAAATAGAGGATGATATGACCGTGTTAGTTGCAAAGGTGAAAAAGAATGTTCCTCGTTGGGCGACGTTTCCAATCTACCAAACAGAGGCGCTCTAAATAGAATTGCTAGATTCCTTCTTTGAAAAAGGTATATCTCGAAGCATTTTTGTCAATGATGGTAAAGGAATAATATGGAGGTGTTTCGTATGAAGAAGGGGACTTTAAAGCAAATTCTATTAATTACAGATGGGTGTTCGAATAAAGGGGAAGACCCAGCGGCAACAGCTGCATTAGCATTTCAGCAAGGGATAACAGTTAATGTCATTGGTATATTGGAAGACGATCAAACAGAAGATCCTGAGGGTCTACAAGAGGTAGAAGAAATTGCCTTATCAGGTGGCGGAGTAAGCCAGCTAGTATATAAGCAGGCATTATCACAAACCGTACAAACGGTAACAAAACAAGCCATGACGCAAACAATCCAGGGATTTGTTAATATGGAGCTGAAGCAAATATTAGGTAAAGAGCAAACGATAGAAGATTTAGACCCTGAAAAACGAGGAGAAATAATGGAAGTAGTGGAGGACTTGGGTGAAACAAGTGACCTAGAGGTATTGGTACTTATTGATACAAGTGCAAGTATGCATGATAAATTACCTACCGTTAAGGAAGCATTAATTGATTTATCTATTAGCCTTAACTCCAGAGTTGGAAGAAATCGCTTTGCAATTTATAACTTCCCAGGAAAACGTAAGGATATTGATAAAGTACTAGACTGGTCTCCGAAGTTGGATTCCATTTCATCTGTATTTCCGAAGCTTACAAGTGGTGGAATTACGCCAACAGGGCCAGCTATCCGTGAGGCAATGTACCAGTTTGGTAAGAAAAGCTTGTTAAGGAGCTTTAGAGGAAATCATGAACAAGACATCGAGAACGCATGATACTTTTCTAAAGCTTGGGATGACAATCACCGGTAAATGGCATCAAAAACGATACGTTATCATCCGAAAGATTGGAAATGGTGCGATTGGGTCGGTTTATCTATGTGATGCAGGTGGAAAAAAGGCTGCATTGAAGATTAGTGATAAAAGTTCTTCCATTACAATGGAGGTCAATGTATTAAAATCACTAGGGAAGGTCCAAGCGAAAAGTCTTGGACCTTATTTATTGGATGTAGATGATTGGGTAACGCCCCAAGGTACGACCTTTTCATTTTATGTCATGGAATATATCCAAGGGAGAACCTTACCAGAATTTATTAAGCAGCATGGCAACGAATGGATTGGCGTCTTTATGCTGCAGCTATTAGACGACCTTGGAAATTTACATCAATCTGGCTGGATATTTGGTGATTTAAAGGTAGACAATTTATTGGTTAGCCATGCACCACCGCGCATTAGATGGATTGATGTCGGTGGTACCACACAAGTTGGTCGAGCGATAAAAGAATATACAGAGTTCTATGACCGTGGCTATTGGGGACTAGGAACGAGAAAGGCTGAGCCAAGCTATGATCTATTTGCGTTAGTTATGGTGTTTATTAGTGTATATTATCCAAGGCATTTTCCTAAGGGGTCCAATCCACAAGCTACGTTATTTAAGAAAATTAATGACGTCAAAGCACTTCAACCGTATACTTCATGTTTTAAGAAAGCATTGCTCGGGAAATATCATACCAGTGATGAAATGAAACAAGAAGTATCTGCTGTAATTTATCATTTGCAGAAGCAATCCAAAGCATCTACAACGAGAAGGAAAGAAGACAATCCTTCACTAGCAGTAGAGTCTGTAGGGTTTTTAATCGTGGCGCTAGGGTTTTATCTTTCTTCGTTGTTCATCCCTTAATTAGAGTGGTAAAATGAGAAGTACTTAAGAATAAGAAGGTGGACATGAGTGAATGAAGTAGTAGAATCCTTTATTCATAAGCATCAACTACTTTCCCCGGAGTCTACTGTATTAGTTGCTGTATCAGGTGGGCCGGATTCTTTGGCACTTTTACATTTTCTCAACAGGATGCAGAAGCAATGGAGATTACGGATAGTCGCACTTTCTGTAGACCATGGACTTCGTGGAGAGGAAAGTGTGGAGGATCTTCACTATGTGGAGGATATTTGCCGAAAGTGGAAGATAGAATTTGTGGGAACATCGATTGATGTGAACGAATATAAAAAGAAAATGCACTTAGGCACCCAAATAGCAGCTAGAGAGTTGCGCTATGCTTTTTTTGCAGAGCAAATGCAGCATTTCCAAGCGGATTATTTGGCTTTTGGTCATCATGGTGATGATCAAGCAGAAACGATGGTAATGCGAATGGTTCGTATGGCTGATTCCAGCTCTCTTGCCGGTATCCCAGTTAAACGTGAATTTGCTGGTGGGTTTATCATACGACCATTCCTATGTGTAACAAAGAAAGCAATTGAGGATTACTGTAAGGAGAATAACATCGTACCACGACTTGATCCATCGAACGAAACGATCGATTATACTCGGAACTATTTTCGGCATAAGGTACTCCCTTTATTAAAGGAAAAGAACCCTAATTTACACAAGACGATTCAACATTTAAATGAATCATTAGAAATGGATGAGACATTCCTACAATCAGAAGCAAAAAAATTGTTTGAGGATGTTGTTATTACAGAGGAAAAACCAATAAAAGTCATGTTTCGTATTGATCAGTTTCAATCACGTGCATCTGCTTTACAAAGGCGAGCCTTTCATCTAATATTAAACTATCTATATCATGAGGACGTACCTAAAGATTTATCCTATGTCCATGAAGAGCAATTCTTTATGTTAATGAGTAGAGAAAAGGGAAATGTCCAAATTGATTTTCCTCGTCATTTAAAGGTAGAAAAAGCATATAATAAACTTATCTTTTATTTTCAACAGAAAGAAGAAAATGAACCTTTCCATGAAGTGTTAGCAGTACCGGGTGAGGTGCTATTACCTAATGGTGATACAATACGTGCTACATATACAAATGAAGTTGCTATACAGAATGAACATACATATATTTGTTTGGCAAGCCAAGTAGTACTGCCTTTACATATTAGGAACCGGCAGGACGGGGACCGAATGACGTGGAATGGGTTAAATGGAAGTAAAAAGTTAAAAGATATTTTTATTGATGCAAAAGTACCTTTACATGATCGGAATAGATGGCCAGTAGTAACGGATAATAATGGGGATATACTATGGCTTATTGGTATAAAGAAACGCGACTCTATACCAAAGCAAAAACATTCCTTATATATACAACTAAATTATCAACAAGGTAAATTGTAGGAGGATTATCGTGCATAACGACATTAAGGAAATACTTATTACAGAAGAAGAAATAGCGGCGAAGTGTAAAGAGTTAGGAGAACAATTAACAAAAGAGTACGAAGGGCGTTTTCCATTAGCAGTTGGTGTGTTAAAGGGAGCATTACCATTTATGTCTGATGTGTTAAGACAAGTACAAACACATCTAGAGATGGACTTCATGGATGTATCTAGTTATGGTGGAACGAGTATGGTTTCCTCTGGAGAGGTAAAAATCTTAAAAGACTTAAATACGAAAGTAGAAGGTCGCGATATATTAATTATCGAGGATATTATTGATAGTGGTAATACATTACGCTATTTAGTGGATTTATTTAAATATCGCAAGGCAAATTCAGTAAAAATTGTAACCTTACTCGATAAGCCTTCAGGAAGAACGGCAGAAATTGAAGCCGATCTAGTTGGGTTTGAGGTTCCGGATGCATTTGTAGTCGGATATGGGTTAGATTATGATGAAAAATATCGAAACCTACCATATATCGGGGTATTAAAACCGGAAATTTATGGTGGCGAAGAATAAAAAGTGATCTAATGAATATTGTTTGAAATGCAAAGAGCAATTAGTTGTAAAATTTAAATTTCATGTGATACTATTGTTAATAGTTTTTCCCGTTTGGGAGGAGGTAGGGCATTGAACCGAGTTTTCCGTAGTGCGTTTTTTTACTTAATTATATTTCTGGTTATTATAGCCGTAATTAGTATGTTAAGTGGTCAGCATGATCAAGCAGAAGAGTTAAATGTGAATGATTTCATGCAATCACTTGAAGCAGGTAATGTCAAAGAAATGACGATGAAGCCTGTAAACGGCATTATGCGTATCACTGGTACATTAAAAGACGACAAGCAATTTGTTGCTCAAGTACCTGATAATAACGATATCGTCACCGATATTACAACAAAGGCAAGAGAACAAAGTGCCTTAAAAACAGAACAAATGGATCAGCCTAGTATTTGGGTTACACTCCTAACTACAATGATTCCGTTCTTAATTATTGGTCTTTTATTCTTCTTCTTGCTTAGTCAAGCACAAGGCGGCGGTGGCGGCCGAGTGATGAACTTCGGTAAGAGTAAAGCGAAAATGTATAATGAAGAAAAGAAAAAAGTTCGTTTTACCGATGTTGCTGGTGCAGATGAAGAAAAGCAAGAATTAGTCGAAGTAGTTGAATTCTTAAAAGACCCACGTAAATTCTCAGCAATTGGGGCAAGAATTCCAAAAGGGGTTCTTTTAGTTGGACCTCCAGGTACTGGTAAAACATTACTTGCACGTGCTGTTGCTGGGGAAGCGGGAGTTCCATTCTTCTCCATTAGTGGTTCAGACTTTGTTGAGATGTTTGTTGGTGTCGGTGCAAGTCGTGTTCGTGATTTATTCGAAAATGCGAAGAAAAATGCACCTTGTATTATATTTATCGATGAGATTGACGCGGTAGGTCGTCAACGTGGCGCAGGTCTTGGTGGTGGTCATGATGAACGTGAGCAAACACTAAACCAATTACTAGTAGAAATGGACGGTTTCGGAGCAAACGAAGGAATCATCATCGTAGCTGCAACGAACAGACCAGATATTCTAGACCCTGCATTATTACGTCCAGGACGTTTTGACAGACAGATTACTGTTGATCGCCCAGATGTAAAAGGTCGTCAAGAAGTACTTAAAGTACATGCGAAAAATAAACCATTAGATGCTTCAGTTGATCTAAAAACAATTGCAATGCGTACACCTGGATTCTCAGGTGCGGACTTAGAAAACCTTCTAAACGAAGCTGCACTTGTTGCGGCCCGTCAAGATAAGAAGGAAATTGATATGACCGATGTGGACGAAGCAATTGACCGTGTCATAGCAGGTCCTGCCAAGAAAACACGTGTTATATCAGAAAAAGAACGAAATATCGTTGCGTATCATGAAAGTGGCCATACAATTATTGGCATGGTGCTCGATGAGGCTGATGTTGTTCATAAAGTAACGATTGTCCCTCGTGGGCAAGCTGGTGGATATGCAGTAATGCTTCCGAAAGAAGACCGTTACTTCATGACGAAGCCAGAGCTATTCGATAAGATTACCGGATTATTAGGTGGTCGGGTTGCCGAGGAAATCGTCTTTGGCGAAGTAAGTACTGGGGCATCCAATGACTTCCAACGTGCAACCAACATTGCACGCAAAATGATTACGGAATATGGTATGAGCGACAAACTAGGACCGCTTCAATACAGTAGTGGTGGTGGAGAAGTGTTCCTAGGTAGAGATATTAATAATGAGCAGAACTATAGTGATGCAGTTGCTCATGATATCGATACAGAAATGCAAAACTTCATCAACTATTGCTATGATCGTGCGAAAACAATTCTTACAGAAAATCGCGATAAGCTAGAATTAATAGCACAAACACTTCTAGAGGTAGAGACATTGGATGCAAGACAAATTAAATCTCTATTTGATAAAGGTGTTCTTCCAGATCCAGAAGAATACGAAGAAGTGGATGATGTGAAAGTAAATATTACTGCGAAGAAAGACGACGAAACGGTTGACTCTTTTGAAGAGGCAAAAGAAAAAGTAGACGATAAGCTTCGCGAAGAAATAGAAGAAGATAAGAACAAAAACGACTAACAATATCGAAACAAGGTAGCCTTCTAATGAGGCTACCTTTTGTTTTGGGTTAGGAAATTTCACTTACGTAATTGATTTTGGTATATTATTAAGGACTTAAATTTTTTACACTAGCGCTGGCTGGTAATAATATTGCTACTCTCAGGGTTAAGCACACTTCGCTCATATTTACGTACGAGTGTAGACCTATTCGGAAAATATCACATTACCTTAAGTCAGCTGGTTCTAATTTTTAAAGGACCATATTATTGGTAGGAAGGACTTATAACATGCTTTTTGTTCTAGATGTGGGAAACACAAACACAGTATTAGGCGTTTTTAATGATAAAGAACTAGCATATCACTGGCGAATCAAAACCGACCGCTATAAAACAGAAGATGAATTTGGCATGCTTATCAAATCATTATTTGATTTTAGTGGAATCAAATTTGCCGATATCGATGGCGTGGTTATCTCCTCTGTAGTACCTCCCATCATGTTTGCTTTAGAAAGAATGTGTAACACGTACTTTCAGATTAACCCGATTATCGTCGGTAAAGATACCGTAAAGACTAATTTAAAAATGCGATATCCTAACCCTAAGGAAATTGGTGCCGACCGGATAGTAAATGCAGTCGGAGCAATCCAGGAGCACGATACACCGCTTATTATTATCGATTTTGGAACGGCAACGACCTATTGCTATATCAATGAATCGAAGGAATATTGTGGCGGCATCATTTCTCCAGGAATAAATATTTCCATGGAAGCATTGTATCAACGAGCCTCTAAGCTCCCGAAAATAGAAATAGAAGCACCAGATAATGTCGTTGGTAAATCAACCGTCGAAGCGATGCAATCTGGCGTGTTTTATGGATATATTGGTCAAGTGGATGGTATTGTGAACAGAATCAAACAAACTGCTGGTCAAGAAGCAAAAGTAATTGCTACTGGTGGGTTAGCCTCATTAATTGGGGAAGCTTCAGAGACGATAGATTATGTTGATCCATATTTAACATTAAAGGGCTTATATGAAATTTATAAAATTAATCAATAACAAATGAAAAGGAGCAAAACACAACATGTCAGATTACTTAATAAAAGCAACAACATTTAACGGAATGGTTCGTGCTTATGCCATTCGTTCCACCAATATGGTAGAGGAAGCAAGAAGACGACAAGACACGTGGGCTACAGCTTCGGCAGCAATGGGGCGTACGATGACAATCTCTGCTATGATGGGTGCCATGCTAAAGGGAGATGATTCTTTAACGATAAAGGTTGAAGGTGGTGGCCCTATCGGTGCTATTATTGCAGATGCTAATGCATTGGGTGAGGTTAGGGCCTATGTAACGAATCCGCATGTGGATTTTGATTTAAATAGTAAGGGTAAGCTAGATGTCGCAAGAGCAGTAGGTACGACAGGAAGCTTAAGTGTTGTGAAGGATCTTGGACTTCGTGAATTCTTCACCGGCCAAGTCCCTATTGTATCTGGAGAAATTAGTGAAGATTTTACGTACTATTTTGCTACATCAGAACAGGTTCCTTCAGCAGTAGGTGCTGGGGTGCTGGTAAATCCTGACCATACCATTCTTGCAAGTGGCGGATTTATTGTACAAGTAATGCCTGGTGCAGATGATGAAATTGTCGATAAATTAGAGAGCCGTATTACATCATTTCCTCCTATTTCTTCTCTCGTGCGAGCAGGTAAAACACCAGAGGAAATTTTAACCCAATTATTTGAAGGCGAAGAAGTGAAAATACATGAAAAGATGCCCGTTCAATTTAAGTGTAAATGTTCAAAGGAAAGGCTAGCAAATGCCATTATGGGACTAGGGAAAGAAGAAATACAAGCCATGATTGATGAAGATCACGGGGCGGAAGCGTCTTGTCATTTTTGTAATGAGAACTATCACTTCTCAGAAGAAGAGCTAAATGAGTTAATGGAACAGCTATGAGCTACCAGGTAATTGGAAGGAGTAAACTATGTCAAATAAACTACTACTAAGTGTTATTGTTGTTCTTCTCATAACAAATGTCGCAACCATGTTGCTTTGGAAGAACGACAGGTCAGACGAATCGATAGTTGAAGATGAAGAAGTTGATACTCAAAAACCAGTTGCATCTATTGGTGGCACGGAAATTTCTTTTCAAGATTGGATGAAATCGTTACGAGAAAGTTATGGTAAGAAAGAGCTAAAAACTTTAATTGATCAAGAGGTTGTAAAAAAGCTAGCACAAGAGCAAAATATAACCGTGAGTGAAAAAGTAATCGAGCGTGATATTGCCTTATTAACGACGATGCAAGGATTGACAACAGAAGAAGAGTTAAAAGAGTTAGAAGAAAACTGGAGAGAGGACATCATCTATCGCTATCAATTAGAAGCAATGCTAGCCCAGGACGTTCAAGTGCCTGAAGAAGATGTCCAAGCATATTTCACCAAATATGATAATCAATATCAGTTTTCCGAATCCTTTCAGCTATCTCATATTCTAGTTGCCAACAGAGAAACAGCTAATAAAGTATATGAAGAATTAGAAGCAGGGGCTTCATTTTCCTTACTTGCTAAGGAATATTCCATCGATGAGGATACGAGAGAAAATGGTGGCTATTTAGGATTTAATTCATCGAGCACAGAATTTATCCCTAGTAATTACTTTGATATTGCAAAGGGACTGGAAGAATACACTTATAGTGAACCATTTGTTACATCCAATGGTGTAGCGATTTTATTCCTTCATAAAAAATTACCGGACATCACATTTAGTTATGAAGAGTTGAAACCATATATTCGAAATGAGCTTGCATTACAATCAATCAATCAGAACTTGGTTGCAGACCCGTTATGGGAAAAATTTGATATAGAATGGGTATACGACGAATAAACTAGAGTAGGAACTTATTTGTATTCTCCATAGCCCATTTCTAGGCGTTTGGATTGACATTATTTGGCTTAAGAATTACATTATATATAAATCCTATCTGTTTAGTGGGAATTATGAGGAGGTAATTTGGAATGAGAGTTGCAGATAATATTACTGGCTTAATCGGCGATACACCTATTGTTAAATTAAACAGAATAACAGACGGAGACAGTGCGGACATTTATGTGAAATTAGAGTTCTTCAACCCGGGTAGCTCGGTAAAGGATCGTATTGCACTTGCAATGATTGAAGCTGCAGAAAAAGAAGGAAAGCTAAAAGAAGGAGACACTATTGTCGAACCAACTAGCGGAAACACAGGTATTGGTTTAGCGATGGTGGCTGCAGCGAAAGGATATAAGGCAGTACTCGTTATGCCTGATACAATGAGTCAGGAGCGCCGAAATTTATTACGTGCATATGGAGCAAACTTAGTACTTACTCCTGGTGCAGAAGGGATGAAAGGTGCGATTAAAAAGGCGGAAGAGCTTGTGAAAGAAGAGGGTTACTTCATGCCACAGCAATTTGAGAACCAAGCTAATCCAGAAATTCACGCTCGTACAACAGGTAACGAAATTGTGGAACAAATGAAGGACGGTCTTGATGCATTTGTTTCTGGTGTCGGAACAGGTGGAACGGTAACTGGTGCTGGTAAAGTACTAAAAGAACATTTCCAAGATATCAAAATTTATGCAGTTGAGCCTGTTGATTCACCAGTATTATCCGGTGGAACTCCTGGACCTCATAAAATCCAAGGAATTGGGGCGGGCTTTGTTCCGGGTGTACTAGATACAGCGGTTTATGATGACGTTATTCAAATCGAAAATGAAGAAGCATTCGCAACATCCCGTGAAGTTGCGAAAACAAATGGTATCCTAGGTGGTATCTCTGCAGGTGCTGCGGTTGCTGCTGCGAAGAAGATTGCCAAACAACTAGGAAAAGGGAAAAAAGTACTTGCGGTATTCCCAGATAATGGGGAGCGTTATTTATCCACTGCGCTTTATCAATTTGATGAAGAATAAACAATGAGATGGAGGCTAGCATCATTCTTTGATGCTAGCCTTTATTCATTTTTACTTCTCTCTTATAGAATATCGAACTATATTTATCCGAATTAACTCACACCCTCAATTCGACTACCATAAGTTCTCTAACCGTTTTGGAAACTTAAGACGGCATTAAATTAATACCTTAATTTGTTATATGATAGAATGATACTAGATATTTCGGGGTGAAAGGAAACGATTGGTATGATATTAAAGACAAAATCAAAAGTATATAACTTATTCGATAGAACACATATCATGGGTATATTAAATGTCACACCGGATTCCTTCTCTGATGGGGGAAATTATACTACTGTTGAAAAGGCTGTTGAACAAGCAGTTGTGATGGAACAACAAGGTGCAGATATTATCGACATTGGCGGAGAGTCAACCCGACCGGATCATGATCCAATCTCTATTAAAGAAGAGCTCAGCCGAGTACTACCTATGATTAACGCGGTCAAGGAGTCTATCCATATACCAATTTCTATTGATACCTATAAAGCAGAAACCGCAAGACAGGCTGTAGAAGCCGGTGCAGAAATCATTAATGATGTTTGGGGAGCAAAGCGAGATCCGGAGATTGCTTCTGTTGCTGCAAATTATAACGTTCCGATTATTTTAATGCATAATCGTACGAATGAGAATTATACTTCTCTTATCGATGATATGAAACAGGATTTAGAGGAAAGTATTGATATTGCTCTTAGAGCAGGTGTCCCAAAGGAAAATATCATCCTTGACCCGGGGATTGGCTTTGCGAAAAGTCCTAAAGACAATCTCGTTGTTATGAAGAATCTAGAAAAATTAACCGCAATGGGATTCCCGCTTTTACTAGCAACTTCACGCAAACGATTTATAGGTAGTGTATTAGATGTACCACCTGCCGAAAGAGATACAGGTACAGGAGCAACGACATGTCTTGGAATTGCTAAAGGCGCACATATGGTACGAGTACATAATGTGAAAGTTAATGTGGAGCTAGCTAAAATGATGGATGCGATGATAAGGGTGGAGGATAAGTAATGGATAAAATTATTTTAACCAATATGCAATTTTATGGGTACCACGGGCTGTTACCAGAGGAAAAAAAGTTAGGACAACGTTTTTTAGTAGATGCAGAGCTCTATTTAGATACGAAAAAAGCAGGTAAAAGTGATGACATGTACGATTCGATTGATTATAGCCAAGCCTATGCGCATGTAAAAAAAATCGTCGAAGGCAGTTCAAAAAATTTAATAGAAGCAATTGCAGAGGAAGTGGCGTCTGATTTATTAGGTTCATTCTCCCTACTAGAAGCATGTCGAGTGAAAGTAATAAAGCCAGATCCACCAATACCAGGGCATTACCAATCTGTAGCTGTTGAAATCTATCGGGAGAAATGAAATGAATAAAGCATATATCGCATTAGGAACAAACATAGAACCAAGAGCAGAGTATTTAGATAAAGCGATTAATCTATTAGAGCAGAATGAACATATCCAGCTACTCAAAGCCTCATCTATTTATGAGACTGCGCCAGTTGGATATACCGATCAAGCCGATTTTTTAAATATGGTAGTAGAAGTAAAAACCGATTTACCTTCAGAAAAATTATTAGATGTATGCCAAGGAATTGAAGCCGAACTTGGACGAGAGCGAACGATTCGGTTTGGACCGAGAACAATCGACCTTGACATTTTGGTCTATAATAACGAAAATAGGGAAACAGATCGATTAACCATTCCACATCCGAGAATGGGAGAGCGAGGATTTGTATTAATCCCACTTCACGAGATTGCACCGGGTCTGAATGTACCAGTATTAAGCAAAACAGTAGCTGAGTTATTACGCAATCTTCCAGAACAAGATAAAGAGGAGATTCGTATATGGAAAAAGGCCGAATAGGAAGAAGAATAAAGGCATTCCGGAAGCTAAAAGGTTATACACAGGTCCGTCTAGCTAAGGAACTGAATATATCCCTTAATACGCTTGGTAAAATTGAAAGAGGTACACGTGAGGTATCTGAAAAATTAATCCAACAGATAGCGGAAACGCTAAACATAGATATAGAAGAATTAACAGGTAGGAAGGAGGAATAAGATATGTGGAATATAGGGAACATCACGATCCCAAACCGCGTAACACTTGCCCCAATGGCTGGAGTAAGTAACTGGGCATTTCGTTTAACCGTGAAGGAATTCGGTGCAGGACTAATTACAGCTGAAATGGTTAGTGATAAAGGAATCTTAAATCGAAACCAAAAAACAATGAAAATGCTATATATCGATGAACAAGAGATGCCAATGAGTCTCCAAATTTTTGGCGGAGATAAAGATTCCCTTGTTCAAGCAGCACAATATGTTGACCAAAACACAAATGCGTCTATTATTGATATTAATATGGGATGCCCAGCACCGAAGATCACCAAGATAGATGCTGGATCTCGCTGGCTATTAGACCCAGATAAAATTTATAACATGGTGAAGGCCGTTGTAGAGAATGTTGATAAACCAGTAACGGTAAAAATGCGTACCGGATGGGATGAAGATCATATATACGCTATTGATAACGCAAAAGCTATCGAAGCAGCAGGCGGAAGTGCCATCGGTCTCCATGGACGTACTAGAAAGCAAATGTATGAAGGTTATGCGAACTGGGATATCATTAAAGAGGTAAAAGCAGCTGTTAATATTCCCGTAATCGGAAATGGTGATATTGATAGTCCTGAAATTGCGAAGAAGCGACTAGAGGAAACAGGAGTAGATGCTGTGATGGTAGGACGTGCAGCACTAGGAAATCCATGGATTATCTACCAAATTGTTCAATACCTAGAAACCGGTGTCTTAATCGATAATCCAACCCCACAAGAAAAGGTAGATATATGTTTGCTTCATATGGATCGTTTAATTAAGTTAAAAGGTGAAAAAGTAGCGATTATGGAAATGCGTAAACATGCAGCTTGGTATTTAAAAGATATTGAAGGCAATGGTAAGGCGCGTAAGCAAATTAACAAAGCGGAGACTCGTGATGAGCTAGTGAATATATTACTTGAATTTGTAAGAGAAGTAGAAGCGGAAATGAAAGTTTCCTAAATGTATAAATGTATATTGGAAGAAATCTGCTGGCGTAAAACCAGCAGTTTTTTCTTTTAGTTCACGATATAGTGTGATAAGTTGATTATAAAGCCATTTCGGGTGTAAAATGAAGGTTATGTTGAGATACTGTTTAATGAATTTATAAGGTCGAATCAATTATACCTTTATCTTAAAAAATTGATTAATGGAGTTGATACTAATGTCAGAAGAATTAAATGATCATATGCGCGTTCGGCGCGAAAAGCTCGATACATACCGTAATCAAGGCCTTGATCCTTTTGGAGGTAAATTTGTCCGAACAGATTTAGCGAAGGAACTACATGAAAAATATGAACAATTCTCTAAAGAGGAATTAGAAGAAGCAAAATATCAAGTTACGATTGCAGGTAGAATTATGACAAAGCGTGGCAAAGGGAAAGCCGGCTTTGCTCATGTTCAAGATTTAAGTGGACAAATTCAATTGTATGTACGTAAAGATGCAATTGGAGAAAAAGCGTATGAAGTGTTCAACTCCATTGATCTTGGAGATATTGTTGGGGTTACTGGACTAATGTTCAAAACCAATGTTGGTGAATTATCTATTAAAGTAACTGAATTCCAACTACTTACGAAGTCACTTAGACCACTTCCTGAAAAGTATCACGGTCTTAAAGACGTGGAACAACGATACCGTCAACGCTATTTAGACTTAATCACGAATATGGAAAGTCGTGAAACCTTTGTAATGCGCAGTAAAATTATTCGTGCAATGCGAAACTATTTAGATGGCCAAGGGTTCCTAGAAGTAGAAACACCGATGATGCATAGCATTCCAGGTGGTGCATCTGCAAGACCATTCATTACACATCATAATGCGTTAGACATTCCACTATATATGCGTATTGCAATTGAGCTGCATCTGAAGCGACTAATTGTTGGTGGTCTGGAGAAGGTATATGAAATAGGAAGAGTATTCCGAAATGAAGGGGTATCTACTAGACATAACCCGGAATTTACTATGTTAGAGTTATATGAAGCATATGCTGATTATCATGATATTATGAGCCTTACTGAAAATATGGTTGCTCATATTGCAGAAGAAGTACTAGGTACGACAACTGTAACCTATGGAGACTACGAAATAGACTTAAAGCCTGAGTGGAAACGAGTGCACATGGTTGACGCAGTAAAAGAACATACTGGTGTAGATTTCTGGGAGCATATGAGTGACGAAAAGGCGAGAGAGCTAGCGAAAGAACATGGAGTAGAAATTAAAGACAATATGACATTTGGACATGTTGTAAATGAGTTCTTTGAGCAAAAGGTAGAAGAAAAACTAATTCAACCGACATTTGTATACGGGCATCCAGTGGAGATTTCTCCTTTAGCGAAGAAAAATGAAGAAGACGAGCGCTTCACAGATCGTTTTGAATTATTCATTGTCGCTCGTGAGCATGCTAATGCGTTCAGTGAGCTTAATGATCCAATTGATCAACGTGAACGTTTTGAAGCACAGGTTAAAGAAAGAGCAGAAGGAAATGATGAAGCACATTTAATGGATGAAGATTTCCTAGAAGCATTGGAGTATGGTATGGCACCAACAGGTGGACTTGGTATCGGTATTGATAGATTAGTTATGTTATTAACGAACTCACCATCTATTCGTGATGTATTATTATTCCCGCAAATGCGTAATAGATAATTTGCAAGAAGGTGAAGAGACAAGCACTTAAATTTAGAGTGGCTTGTCTCTTTTTTTAATCCACTATTTTCCAGTAATAAAGTCTTGATTAATGGCCACAATCATGGTAAAGTAAATAACGTTGCTTTTGCAGAATATAGCTACTCAAATTAATTTAAAAAAGTTGTTGACTTTAAATTAACAGCGTGATATATTAATAAAGTCGCTAATTTGAAAAGCGATAAAACAAAGCGATAAACTTTTATAAAAAACTGTTGACAAAGGAATTTAGAAATAGTATAATATAAGAGTTGACGCGAAAAGCTAAACAAACTTTTTGCTCCTTGAAAACTGAACAAAACAACCAGTATGTCAAGAAGAAACATACCCTGTTTTTTCTATGTAAAGAATTACAGAAGCTAGCAGCTTCTTTGCTAAGAATTTACCTATGATTGATTGGTGTCAATCATAGACAAACTTTTTTGGAGAGTTTGATCTTGGCTCAGGACGAACGCTGGCGGCGTGCCTAA
>NZ_JAGXBY010000016.1 GCF_018310345.1 Ornithinibacillus massiliensis | reverse complement strand
CGACATGCGTGCACGAATGTATGATCCAACGACTGCGAGGTTCATCCAAGAGGATACGTATGCTGGAACATTAGATAACCCACTATCACAGAACCGGTATTCGTATGTAATGAATAATCCAGTGAATTACTGGGATCCGACTGGAAGGGTACCGCAGGCAATCCCGGATGAGGTGTACCAACGAGCTAATTTCACCCGAATGATTGATGCAAGTGAATCGAGATTCGGAATGCATGAGATGTGGAATTACGAGTTTCAAAGCTATGATAGTCAGACTGTGGAGGATAATTTCCGAAAAGTAACAGGAGCAAGAGAAATCACCACATACTGGGATGAAACGACAACGAAAACATGGTATTATGAAGCTGTTCTAAGCTTGTTAATTGACCCCGTTGACTATACAGCTACACCAGGACATTTGCTACCAAAGTCTGAAGAATTTAGAGAAGTCACAACGGAAACGAAATCCAGGGTTATAACCGCGGAGCAATTACTAAAAAGTAATTATGAAATACTGAAGAATTATAAAGAAGTACCCGCAGGTAGTGCTAAGCTCGGAAAGACAACCACACACTATCTAAATGGAGAAGAAATAACGGAAGCTATTTATACTAGTGGTACATTTAACAGATATCGAATGTTACGAGCGGCAACAGGCCCAACGCCAAGTGTGGCTTCCTATCAGCAAAATCTAACGAAACCAACGGTTAAATTAGCGAAACCAAAAGAGGAAAAGAAAGGCTTCTTTTCAAAAGTAGGCGGATTCTTCAAGAGTACGGCAGACTTTTTATTCTTGGATGATATCAAAACGCTAACCAGTCCTGACACATCGCTTTTAGAGAAGGGATTAGCAGCTACAAGTTTTATACCGGTTGGAAAGGTAGTAAAAGGTGCAAAACTAGGATTAAACCAACTTCCAAGTGCTGGCAGAAAAACAAGTCAAGCAACAGGTGCTGTGAAACGTGTAGATGGCCGGGATGTTACTAAG
>NZ_JAGXBY010000015.1 GCF_018310345.1 Ornithinibacillus massiliensis | reverse complement strand
CCCTTTCACGGCGGTAACACGGGTTCGAATCCCGTACGGGTCACCATGTGGAGGATTAGCTCAGCTGGGAGAGCACCTGCCTTACAAGCAGGGGGTCGCAGGTTCGAGC
This sequence comes from Ornithinibacillus massiliensis, assembly GCF_018310345.1. GTDB lineage: Bacteria > Bacillota > Bacilli > Bacillales > Amphibacillaceae > Ornithinibacillus > Ornithinibacillus massiliensis. The sequence continues at coordinate 1,517 of NZ_JAGXBY010000015.1, read as the reverse complement.
CCTGCATCCTCCACCATTAATATAATAAATCATAATTCAAATTTTTTTATGGTCCGGTAGTTCAGTTGGTTAGAATGCCTGCCTGTCACGCAGGAGGTCGCGGGTTCGAGTCCCGTCCGGACCGCCATTACACAATGCCGGCCTAGCTCAATTGGTAGAGCAACGAGCAATACTTCTACCGAATAAGCTACGAGTAACCCCGAAGCATAAACAACCTTGAATATGCTGGAAGATACAGGGGACTATTCGGCAAAAAGAGAAACTTAATAGGCGAATAATTATCATGCCGGCCTAGCTCAATTGGTAGAGCAACTGACTTGTAATCAGTAGGTTGGGGGTTCAAGTCCTCTGGCCGGCACCACTTTTTACTATGAGCCATTAGCTCAGTCGGTAGAGCAACGAGCACCACTTCCGCCGATTAAGCTACGAGTAACCCCGAAGCATACACATCCTAGAATAGGCAAGAAGATGCTGGGGTCCACCTTGAAGAACGCTCAAGTTAACTAAGTATAATTTAAATAACATGAGCCATTAGCTCAGTCGGTAGAGCATCTGACTTTTAATCAGAGGGTCGAAGGTTCGAATCCTTCATGGCTCATCATATCAAATAGTTTTATATCGAGCGGAAGTAGTTCAGTGGTAGAACACCACCTTGCCAAGGTGGGGGTCGCGGGTTCGAATCCCGTCTTCCGCTCCAATATAATGCCGGGGTGGCGGAACTGGCAGACGCACAGGACTTAAAATCCTGCGGTAGGTGACTACCGTACCGGTTCGATTCCGGTCCTCGGCATCATTAACTCTTAACTAATATAATTATTATGATATGGGGCCTTAGCTCAGCTGGGAGAGCGCCTGCCTTGCACGCAGGAGGTCAGCGGTTCGATCCCGCTAGGCTCCACTTTACCATCTGATTTATTACTTCAGTACTAGAACAACAGATTGGTAGATTGTAATTTTAGATGAATTACTACAATTTGATGGAGGTATACCCAAGTCTGGCTGAAGGGATCGGTCTTGAAAACCGACAGGCGGGTCAAACCGCGCGGGGGTTCGAATCCCTCTACCTCCTCCATAAAATATGTTAGATGTTACTATTGAATATGTGTAATCTTGTTCAGATGCTTGAGTAGAGTATAACTTATATTAATTGGCTCGGTAGCTCAGTCGGTAGAGCAACGGACTGAAAATCCGTGTGTCGGCGGTTCGATTCCGTCCCGAGCCACCATTTTAGATTTCGGGATATTGCGGGTGTAGTTTGGTAAAACTCCAGCCACGAGCGATACATCCACCGAATCCACTACGAGTTGCCCCGAGGAATAAACTTCCTTGAATATGCTTGTAGACGCAGGGGCATGACCGTTCGTAAGCTGTTATAATAAACCAATCTAATTTTATGCGGGTGTAGTTTAATGGTAAAACTCCAGCCTTCCAAGCTGATGTCGAGGGTTCGATTCCCTTCACCCGCTCCATTAATTTATGGGCCTGTAGCTCAGCTGGTTAGAGCGCACGCCTGATAA
>NZ_JAGXBY010000014.1 GCF_018310345.1 Ornithinibacillus massiliensis | reverse complement strand
GGGGTTGTCCGAAAAGTCATTGAAAAATGACTTTTGAGGATAGCCCCTCGTTTTTTGTTTTTGGATATTACTTATAAAAGGGTTGTTGATTTCCGCTGCAGGTTACTCGCTTTCCGCGGGCGGTCCGGGAGCCTCCTCGTCGCAAGCTCCTGCGGGGTCTCCCCTGGCCACGCTTTTCCCGCAGGAGTCTCGTACCTTCCGCTCCAATCAACAAGGTTTCATTATTCAGTAATATTAGTATTAAAATTTTCTAAAAAACACACAAAAAAATCATCCTTTTTAGTAAAATGAAGTTACGACACAACATTACTGAAAGGATGATTCTTTATGAGCAATCAATTGATTACTAAAGATAATTATAACATGGAGATGTCTTTATTTCCAGAGTGTGAAGAAGAGAAACAAGTATGTCAAAACACTGAAACCCAGAAAAGCAATAAACCAAAAGAGCCTAACCCTCGTAAGTTAGCCCCTACTTTCAAACCCTACAATAATCGTCAAGTTCATATGATTTATGATATTGAATCTCTTATTTCAGAACATCACGAAGCTCGTGTAGTAGACGAAATGGTTGAGTCAATCCCTGATGAAAAACTATTTTCGTACTATGTAGGTGGTGGCAGGAGTCCCTACCATCCTAAATTGATGCTTAAAATTATTCTTTTTGGCTATTCCCAAAAGGTTTATTCCTGCCGTGGAATCGCCAAATTAACAGAGGAAAATATCCCAGCTATGTGGTTGACAGCGATGCAACAACCAGATTTTCGTACTATTAATGAGTTCCGCGGTGGACGGATGAAAGATTTAATGGATGAACTATTTGAAGCTATGATTCGCAAATTGATTGAAGAGAACTACATATCATTCGAAAATTACTTTTTGGATGGCACCAAGATTGAAGCCAATGCCAACAAGTATAGTTTTGTATGGAAACGGGCCACTTCAAAATTCGAAGAGAAGTTAAAAGAAAAAATTAAAGAAACACTTCAGCATATCCATAAACTAACACAATCAGAAACTCAACCTGAACAACTATCAACCGATCAAGAACAAGAAATTACCGAACAAGAATTAATAGAAGTTGCGGAGGAATTAGAGGTAAAGGTTGATGCGCTAACAGAGGTAATTGAAAATGAAACGGATAAAGAAATTCGAAAAGAAAAAAGACAAGAACGTAGTCAATTAAAGAAATCAATCAAACAAATCCGTGAGGATTTCATACCTCGCATGACTAAATATAAGGAACAAAATGAAACGTTCGGTGATCGGAATAGCTATTCGAAAACTGACAAAGATGCCACCTTTATGCGAATGAAAGAAGATCATATGAAAAACGGACAACTTAAGCCAGGGTATAATGTACAAATGGGAACAGAGAATCAGTTTATTTTGTATTATACAATCCATCAACGACCTACAGATACACGCTGTTTTATCCCTCATATGGAGAAACTGGCAGATTCTTCTCTGCCCATGCCTAAAGTAGTGAGTGCAGATGCAGGATATGGTAGTGAAGAGAATTATGTCTATAGCGTTGGGGAAGAGAAAGAGCAACGATTTGAGTTTCTTATTCCTTATGGGAGCTTTGTACAGGAACAAACACGCAAATACAAGAAAGACATTAAAAATGCGAAAAACTGGACCTATGTTGAAGAAGATGACTGTTTTATTTGCCCGAATGGAATGAAGGTAACATTTAAAAAATATCAAAACAAAAAGAATCAGTCTGGCTATGAGCAAAGCTTCAAAATATATGAATGTGAGGATTGTACAGATTGCCCTCTTAAAGCACAATGCACTAAAGCAAAAGGCAATCGACAAGTTCATTGGAATACAATTTTTGAAGAAATGAAAGCAAAGGCCAAAGCAGCCCTTGAATGTGAAGAAAAGACCGCTATCTACGCTCAACGTAAAGTAGAAGTAGAAAGTGTGTTCGGTCACATCAAGGGCAATCGGTCGTTCCGCAGATTTTCATTGAGGGGACTCGACAAAGTGAATGTCGAGTTTGGGATTGTGGCATTAGCCCACAACATACTGAAAGTAGCAGGCATCCGCCAGCTACTTTCAGAGAAAAATCGAACAACTCGAAAAGGCAAGGGAGAAATACGACTCGTTTTTCTCCCTTGCCTTATTTTTTAGGACTTATGGGACAGCCCC
>NZ_JAGXBY010000013.1 GCF_018310345.1 Ornithinibacillus massiliensis | reverse complement strand
CGACCCCCTGCTTGTAAGGCAGGTGCTCTCCCAGCTGAGCTAATCCTCCACATGGTGACCCGTACGGGATTCGAACCCGTGTTACCGCCGTGAAAGGGCGGTGTCTTAACCGCTTGACCAACGGGCCAGTTCATTTATTTAACTTGTCTTAGCAGTCAACGAATTTTATTATATACAGATTTCCACACTTTGTAAAGAGAAAAATGATATTTTTTTATAAAAAAATTTCCTGCCCCGTAAAACCCTTGATACACAAGGGATTATCCCCCTAATAAAATTAATAAATTAAGAAATAAATTGGTTTTTCATTTAAAAAATGATAAATTATAGTTAGGTACTAATAGTTAATCACAATGGAGGTTCCAAATGACTGAACTATTAAAGGATAAAAACATTGTTGTTATGGGTGTTGCCAACGAAAGAAGTATTGCATGGGGTATTACAAAATCACTCCATAATGCTGGAGCAAACCTTATATTTACAAACAGGCAAGAAAGATCGTATAAAAAACTAACTAAGTTATTAGAACAAAATGATATCGAGGCTAAACTCATCGTTACTTGTGATGTTGCGGACGATGCAAGTATAAGCAACGCTTTTAATGAGATAAAAGAAAAGGTTGGGGTTATACACGGCCTTGTCCATGCCGTCGCATTTGCAAACCGAGATGAACTAAAAGGTGATTTCAGCGATACATCAAGAGAAGGATTTTTATTAGCACAGGATATTAGTGCATTTTCCTTAGTTGCTGTCACAAAAGCAGCAAAAGAACTAATGACTGAAGGTGGCAGTATCGTTACGCAAACATATTTAGGTTCTGAAAAAGTAATACCTAACTATAATGTAATGGGAGTTGCCAAAGCTTCTCTAGAAGCAAGTGTTAGATACCTAGCCGAAGATGTTGGAAAACATGGTATTCGCGTAAACGCAGTATCTGCTGGACCTATTCGGACTTTAGCAGCAAAAGGTGTTTCTGGGTTTAACGAGAAACTAGGCATGGTGGAAGAAAAAGCACCTTTACGCCGTAATGTTGACCAGGATCAAGTTGGAGACGCTACCCTATTCTTTATCAGTGATCTTTCTCGTGGTGTAACCGGAGAGGTACTACATGTCGATTCAGGTTACCACATAATTGGTGGCTAATTTCACTAATCAATAATCAATCATAGACGCTTACTAAAAATGCTTTAGTAAGCGTTGTTTTCTATTTAAATAAGGATATACAGGGGGGATTTGAATGGGAGAGTGGTTTACTAGTAAAGCAGTATCATCTTTTCATTTATGGGGTATCCACCACCTATTCATGGTATTCTTATTTATTTTTGGAGCTGTATTATTACTATTTTGCTCCAAAAAATGGATTACCAATAAAAGGACATCCAATTTTTTTAGGATAGGGTTATTGATCATCTTAGTTTCCTCTGAACTTAGTTATCAAACATGGGGGATATTAAACGGCAGTTGGAATCCGCGTGAATTCCTTCCCTTTCAACTATGTAGCATAGCGGGAATCGTTACTATGCTTGCACTACTAACCAAAAATAAGAAAATCATTCAAGTTATCCTATTCATCGGCATTGTACCTTCCTTCCTTGCGGTAGTAACACCAGAATTACACCATGGTTTTCCTCATTTTCGATTTTGGCAGTTTTTTATACACCATCTCATATTATCTTGGGCTTGTATATTTTTAGTCCTAACATCTACGTTAAAAATCACCTTTAAAAAGACAATAGAGTCTTATCTTTACCTTTTATGTTATGCAGCAATTATCGGATTCTTTATCAATCCAATTTTTGACGCCAATTTTCTTTTCTTAGCTAGAACACCTTCAACCAGTACACCGCTAAATTTTCTCGGAGATGGATTTTGGTACTATTTTAATCTTTGTATGGTTGGATTACTTGTATTCATAGCCATCTATGGTGTTTATAATGCGCTATATCAATTCAAGAGAAGAGACAGGTGAAAAAGTCCTCCTGAAACACCAATTACGCTTATACAGCCATTTCTGATTAAATAATGAGATACATTATCTAAAGTGTATAATTAGATGACCATTGAACTACCCCCACTTAACCTCCTTTCAGGATGTTTGAAGTGGGGGATTCTTGGGAACAGAGCGTACTTGTTCGTGGTATTTCTTAACTAATAGCGGTTTCTCTTCTTTACCAAGCTATCCCCGTAGTCCCTACGGTTTTATAGGTTGTTTAAGCCGAAGCTACGATTCGTAACCCTTCGACTAGAATATTTTTACTCGCATTGACATCTCGATCATGATGCATGTGACAAACTGGACAAGTCCATTCCCTTATATCAAGAGACTTCTTGCCAGCGTGATGTCCACAAGCAGAACATAGTTGACTGGATGGAAACCATCTACTTATTTTCACGATCATTTTGCCGTACCATTCCGCTTTGTATGTAAGTTTGGATACAAAGCTCGACCATGATACATCTGAAATGGATTTTGCTAGTTTATGGTTTCACAACATTCCTTTCGTGTTCAAGTCTTCGATACAGATGACATCGTGGTTTTTGATGATGGCTGTACTTAACTTGTTTAGGAGAAGTCGGCACGTTGATTCAGCACTTTTTCATACAATCTTGCTACGTTGCGTTTTTGTTTTTGATAGTTTTTGGCGTCGAGTAAGTCGATTCCGTTGTTTTTCGCATGCAGCGCACGTCTGGATAGTTTGCGTTGTTCTCGTTTTAACTTCTTTCCCATGTTGGAAGTGAACTGGTTATTGTCAATTTTGTGACCATCAAAAAACTACCACAGACCTTTTGGAAAAGTGTATGGTAGTTTTTATTATGTCTCTAGAATAGATAGAAATCTTCTACGCAGAATACTTCACGAAACAAATAAAAAAACAACCTAACCTCTTTATTTAGAAGTTAAGCTGCTTTAAAGAGCTTCCAAGCGGACTTGAACCGCTGACCCCCACCTTACCATGGTGGTGCTCTACCGACTGAGCTATGGAAGCATAATAGAAAATTAAACATAAAAATGGCTCCACAGGTAGGATTCGAACCTACGACCGATCGGTTAACAGCCGATTGCTCTACCACTGAGCTACTGTGGAATAATATAAATTACGTATCTTTTCATGGAAGCATTTTTTCGATGCTCTCGGTGAGAATAATGCTCGTTCTGAGGAATAATAGTTAATACAATATATGACTATTATGTACAATATTCTATTTTATATACAAAAAATTGCCTGGCAACGTCCTACTCTCGCAGGGGCAATGCCCCAACTACCATCGGCGCTGAGAAGCTTAACTTCTGTGTTCGGTATGGGAACAGGTGTGACCTTCTCGCCATCATCACCAGACAATGGTTT
>NZ_JAGXBY010000012.1:1682-5367 GCF_018310345.1 Ornithinibacillus massiliensis | reverse complement strand
AGATCCTAAGTCTAGCGCGTCTGCCAATTCCGCCACACCCGCATATTTAAATGGTGAGCCATGAAGGATTCGAACCTTCGACCCTCTGATTAAAAGTCAGATGCTCTACCGACTGAGCTAATGGCTCATAGTAATGAGTGATTCTAAATTAAATTGAGCGTCCATTAAGGTTTACCCCTGCATCTCCAAGCATATTCAAGGATGTGTATGCTTCGGGGTTACTCGTAGCTTATTCGGTGGAAGTCTTGCTCGTTGCTCTACCGACTGAGCTAATGGCTCGTAGTGAAAAGTGGTGCCGGCCAGAGGACTTGAACCCCCAACCTACTGATTACAAGTCAGTTGCTCTACCAATTGAGCTAGGCCGGCATGGTGGAGGATACAGGGCTCGAACCTGTGACCCCCTGCTTGTAAGGCAGGTGCTCTCCCAGCTGAGCTAATCCTCCGCCTGGCGGCGTCCTACTCTCGCAGGGGCAATGCCCCAACTACCATCGGCGCTGAGAAGCTTAACTTCTGTGTTCGGTATGGGAACAGGTGTGACCTTCTCGCTATCGCTACCAGACATTGTCTTAAAATCAAGACAAGATATATTATATGCATTTCCAAAGAGAAATGCAAGGGTTTTTTTAAAATAATTATACCCTAAAAACTAAATAAGAGTAAACAAACGATATCAAATAAGTTAGTTAAGTCCTCGATCTATTAGTATCCGTCAGCTCCACGTGTCACCACGCTTCCACCTCGGACCTATCAACCTCATAGTCTCTAAGGGATCTTACTCACTCGAAGTGATGGGAAGTCTCATCTTGAGGGGGGCTTCATGCTTAGATGCTTTCAGCACTTATCCTTTCCACACGTAGCTACCCAGCTATGCTCCTGGCGGAACAACTGGTACACCAGCGGTGTGTCCATCCCGGTCCTCTCGTACTAAGGACAGCTCCTCTCAAACTTCCAACGCCCACGACGGATAGGGACCGAACTGTCTCACGACGTTCTGAACCCAGCTCGCGTACCGCTTTAATGGGCGAACAGCCCAACCCTTGGGACCGACTACAGCCCCAGGATGCGATGAGCCGACATCGAGGTGCCAAACCTCCCCGTCGATGTGAACTCTTGGGGGAGATAAGCCTGTTATCCCCGGGGTAGCTTTTATCCGTTGAGCGATGGCCCTTCCATGCGGAACCACCGGATCACTAAGCCCGACTTTCGTCCCTGCTCGACTTGTAGGTCTCGCAGTCAAGCTCCCTTCTGCCTTTACACTCTACGAATGATTTCCAACCATTCTGAGGGAACCTTTGGGCGCCTCCGTTACCTTTTAGGAGGCGACCGCCCCAGTCAAACTGCCCGCCTGACACTGTCTCCGAACCGGATTACGGTCCTGGGTTAGAAGGTCCATACAGCCAGGGTGGTATCCCACGGATGCCTCCACCGAAGCTAGCGCTCCGGTTTCTAAGGCTCCCACCTATCCTGTACAAGCTGCACAGACATTCAATATCAGGCTACAGTAAAGCTCCACGGGGTCTTTCCGTCCTGTCGCGGGTAATGCGCATCTTCACGCATAGTATAATTTCACCGGGTCTCTCGTTGAGACAGTGCCCAAATCGTTACACCTTTCGTGCGGGTCGGAACTTACCCGACAAGGAATTTCGCTACCTTAGGACCGTTATAGTTACGGCCGCCGTTTACTGGGGCTTCGGTTCAAAGCTTCGGGTAAACCCTAACTCATCCCCTTAACCTTCCAGCACCGGGCAGGTGTCAGCCCCTATACTTCGCCTTTCGGCTTCGCAGAGACCTGTGTTTTTGCTAAACAGTCGCTTGGGCCTATTCACTGCGGCTTCTCATGCAAGAAGCACCCCTTCTCCCGAAGTTACGGGGTCATTTTGCCGAGTTCCTTAACGAGAGTTCTCCCGCTCACCTTAGGATTCTCTCCTCGCCTACCTGTGTCGGTTTGCGGTACGGGCACCTATGATCTGGCTAGAGGCTTTTCTTGGCAGTGTGAAATCAGGAACTTCGCTACTATATTTCACTCCCCATCACAGCTCAACCTTACGCCAGGCGGATTTGCCTACCTGACAGTCTCACTGCTTGGGCGCACACATCCAGTGGTGCGCATTCCCTATCCTACTGCGTCCCCCCATCGCTCATAACGATCATGAGGTGGTACAGGAATATCAACCTGTTGTCCATCGCCTACGCCTTTCGGCCTCGGCTTAGGTCCCGACTAACCCTGAGAGGACGAGCCTTCCTCAGGAAACCTTAGGCATTCGGTGAAAGAGATTCTCACTCTTTTTTCGCTACTCATACCGGCATTCTCACTTCTAAGCGCTCCACCAGTCCTCACGGTCTGACTTCACAGCACTTAGAACGCTCTCCTACCATTGTTCGTAAGAACAATCCGCAGCTTCGGTGATACGTTTAGCCCCGGTATATTTTCGGCGCAGAGTCACTCGACCAGTGAGCTATTACGCACTCTTTAAATGGTGGCTGCTTCTAAGCCAACATCCTGGTTGTCTGTGCAACTCCACATCCTTTTCCACTTAACGTATACTTTGGGACCTTAGCTGGCGGTCTGGGCTGTTTCCCTTTCGTCTATGAACCTTATCACCCATAGACTGACTCCCAAGATAAAGTATCTGGCATTCGGAGTTTGACTGAATTCGGTAACCCGATGAGGGCCCCTAGTCCAATCAGTGCTCTACCTCCAGTACTCAACTCTTGAGGCTAGCCCTAAAGCTATTTCGGAGAGAACCAGCTATCTCCGTGTTCGATTGGCATTTCACCCCTACCCACACCTCATCCCCGCATTTTTCAACATACGTGGGTTCGGGCCTCCAGTCAGTGTTACCTGACCTTCACCCTGGACATGGGTAGATCACACGGTTTCGGGTCTACGACCGCATACTAATTCGCCCTATTCAGACTCGCTTTCGCTACGGCTCCGTGTCTTCCACTTAACCTCGCATACGATCGTAACTCGCCGGTCCATTCTACAAAAGGTACGCCGTCACACATTAACGTGCTCCGACTACTTGTAGGCACACGGTTTCAGGTTCTCTTTCACTCCCCTTCCGGGGTGCTTTTCACCTTTCCCTCACGGTACTGGTTCACTATCGGTCACTAGGTAGTATTTAGCCTTGGGAGATGGTCCTCCCGGATTCCGACGGAATTTCACGTGTTCCGCCGTACTCAGGATACACTCCGGAGAGAATTCCTTTTCGATTACAGGGCTGTTACCTTCTGCGGCTTACCTTTCCAGGTATCTTCATCTAAGGAATTCCTTTGTAACTCCGTATGGAGTGTCCTACAACCCCAAAAAGCAAGCTTTTTGGTTTGGGCTGTTTCCGTTTCGCTCGCCGCTACTCAGGAAATCGCATTTGCTTTCTCTTCCTCCGGGTAATGAGATGTTTCAGTTCCCCGGGTCTGCCTTCCATACCCTATGTATTCAGATATGGATACTGTTCCATTACGAACAGTGGGTTCCCCCATTCGGAAATCCTCGGATCGAAGTCTACTTACGACTCCCCGAGGCATATCGGTGTTAGTCCCGTCCTTCATCGGCTCCTAGTGCCAAGGCATCCACCGTGCGCCCTTATTCACTTAACTAATTATGAATAAGCGTTTCACTATATTAATAGCCTTGCTTTAAAGTTTGATGTCGTTGTTACTCTTATTTAGTTTTCAAGGTACA
>NZ_JAGXBY010000011.1 GCF_018310345.1 Ornithinibacillus massiliensis | reverse complement strand
TTTTATACCGGTTGGAAAGGTAGTAAAAGGTGCAAAACTAGGATTAAACCAACTTCCAAGTGCTGGCAGAAAAACAAGTCAAGCAACAGGTGCTGTGAAACGTGTAGATGGCCGGGATGTTACTAAGGGTATAGATAATCCTCTATTACCTACAGAAGGTAAAGTAGGGACTTTTAAGGAACTTGCAAAACAAGGTACAGCATTTGATAACATTACACCACATCATATGCCTTCTGCTGCTAAGATGAAACAGGCAGGAGTAAAGAGAAGCGATGGTGTTAGTATGAATATGGAACAACCCCATCCTGGAGTAGGTGGTAGGCATAGAGAAACATATACTTATGGTTTAAGTGGTAATAAATTAGAAGAATATTTAAACCTAAGTTACCGTGATGCCCTGACTCATGATATATTAGATGCAAGAAGGATATATATTAAGCAAGGTGTCTACACACCTGAAATAAGAGCAGGACTATTAAATGCGATTAGAAAGAATAGAGAGTTGTATCCTGAATTATTTAATAAGTAAGTGGGGTGGAGTATATGGATGTGAAATCAGAATTAAATAAAATCTACACAAATAGACTTTTACAATCTCAAGAAGAAATAGACGTATTTGAAGAAGCATTAGGTAATCTCATTGGTCTAGAGGATAAATCAGTTATTACCGAATTATGTATGGTATTTGACGATGATACTGAACAATATGAAATAATGTTTGGATTAGTACATGGCATAGAGAACCTCTATAAAGAAAATATGGAAGAGGGATTATATTTAATTGCTATAGCTGTCCCAAGTGTTATTGATAGGGCAAGAGAATGGATGGAAGTTTTACATTACAGAATTTTAAATCATGAACAAGTAAGAAGAATATACGGTAGTGTGCTATCTAAGCTAGATGACAATTCAAAAGAGATAATAATAAACTTACTGAGGGATATAAAAAGTGAAGACCCAGATATGTTTAGCAATTCTGTAGATGAAGTATTAAAAGCAATATAATTAAAAAACCACCTTAAAGGGCTAAAGACCTTTTATGGTGGTTTTTAATTTACTACCACCTAGTGCCGAATAAACAACTTATTATTTTCAGAGTGGATATAAGTCTTGTAAGCCCAATATAATGTTTTAACAACTTCTTTAGTACGTACATCACTAATAAAACGTATAACCTATTTAATGTATCCTAGCTATTAGAAGTAATCACAAAACCATTAGTTACCACCATCTATTTTCTCCAATACTATACCTTTGCTTTCCCACTGCCTTTAAAATTTTTCGCAACTTTTGACGTACATAGAACGATGACTATGGCAAGAGGACTACTCCACCTCGATTAACTCCTGAATGTCGATGTTTAACACTTTGCATACTGTTTCTAATGTTGATAGATATACCCTATCTACGTCGTCTGAACAAAGATGGCTTATTGTATTAGGGCGAAGCCCTGTCATTCGTGCCAATTCACGTTGTGAAAGGTCACGTTCTTTAAGGATTTCCTTTAGCTTGATTGTAATAGGCATGGTACTTCCCTTCCTCTTATTCATGTTACCTTTTACGATACATCACAAACTTGTATCGGTAAAGGGGTTGATTGTATCGCTAAAGCCGCATACAATGAATTTATATTAAATATAGCGGCTAAGCGTTACGTTAATCTCGATTAACGTAACGGAGGGGGAAATTACCATGAAAGTTATCGGATATATTCGAGTATCTACACAAGGTCAAGCCAGGGATGGATACAGCCTTGCTTATCAAGAAGATGAAATCAAAGCGTATTGTCAGGCTCACGGATACACGCTTTTACGCTTGTTTAAGGACGAGGGTATCAGTGGGGCTAAAGTAGATGAAGAAGCGTTAGAAGTGGACAGAATGGACTTTCAGGAGATGTTGGAGTATCTCGCCCACCATGAGGTGGATTACGTTGTGACACTTAATACAAGCCGATTATGGCGGTCAGACATTGTGAAAGTGTTAGTTTATCGAGAATTGAAAAAGTATGGAGTGGACATTCGGAGTCTTGAACAACCGCAATACAGTATCCATAAGAAAGACCCTAGCGATTTTTTAATCAATGGCTTAATGGAGTTATTAGACCAATATCAACGATTAGAAATCTCGTTAAAGCTAGGGAGAGGACGTAACAAGAAAGCCCAACAGGGCGGCTATGCAGGAGGAAATGTTGCATTAGGCTATAAAGTGGAGAAAAGTAAGAAAAGGCTTGTCATAGATGATAGACAAGCTAAAACCGTTCAAAGAGTGTTTGACTTAAAGGAACAGTATCCATCATGGACATTAACACAACTTGCAGAACGATTGAATGAAGAAGGACACAGAACGAAACAAGGAAAGTTGTTTACCAAAGTCCAAGTCAAACGGATTTTAGATAGAAAAGCGTTTTATAGTGGGTTATACCACTACGAAGAAATAACTGCAAATGGCAAACATCAAGCCATTTTATAACGGTTAACAGATAGAGAATGGATAGGCTTTTGTACCCTTGCGAGTCTCAAAAGACTAACGCTCGACCTAAGGTTGCCGACATTCTCTGTCTTGCTTTAATCGTTAAAATCTAAAATAGGGGTGAAGTCTTCTGATGAAAAGAGATAAGCATATTTATATAGGATTAGATTTACACAAGTTCCAACATACAGCGGTGATAGTGGATTGCTGGTTTGAGAAGTTAGGAGAAAAGACTATTCAAAACAAACCAACTGCCTTTCCTATCTTACTAGAATATGTGAATAAGTATCTTACAGAAGGCTTGACCCCTGTATTTGGATTAGAAGATGTGGGCGGTTATGGACGAGATTTAGCGTTGTATCTGATTGAACAAGGCTATATCGTCAAATTTGTAAATTCCTCTTTATCCAATGCCGAACGGAACAGCTATGCCATGACCGAAAAGAATGATAGTTGGGACGCTCAATGTGTGGCAGATGTTTTAATTCGTAAGCTACCATATTTACCTGACGCTACACCATCAGATATACATTGGATAATCGCTCAACTTGTAGGCAGAAGAAACGCTTTAGTGAAAGCGCAAACCGCTTTGAAGAACCAACTCCATATGCAATTAAATTATCATTATCCAAGTTACAAGGATTTCTTTTCAGAAGTAGATGGGATAACAGCTTTAGCCTTTTGGGAAAGCTATCCTTCGCCTTCTCATTTGAAGGGGGTAACAATGGAAGGCTTACGAACATTCTTACTAGAAGCAAGTAACAACGCTTGTTCAACTAGAAAAGCAGAAAAGATATTATCACTTGTTCAAGCTGATGGTGAAGTAAAACGAGAATATCAGACATCTAGAGATTTTATCATTCAAAGCATGGTTAGAAATATCAGCTATACCAAACAGGAGATTAAGAAGATGGATAAAGAGTTAAAGGTAACCATTCAAAAGCTAGGTATGCAGCTTGAAACCATGCCAGGGATTGATACGGTTACTTCATCCGCTTTAATTGCAGAAATCGGAGATGTTTATCGTTTCACCAATTCTGATAAACTAGCAAGGTATCAGGCATAGCCCCTATTAAGATGGGTTCGGGCGGTAAGGAAACGATGAAGAAAACAAAACAAGGCAACCGAAAGCTATATGATGTTTTTACAACCTAGCTGTCCAACAAGTTCAAGTATGTAAGGGAAGTAAAATTCCCCGTAATCCTGTATTTTACGATTACTATAACCGTAAGCTAAGTGAAGGGAAGTCAAAGTCACAAGCCCTTCTCTGTATTATGAGAAGATTAGTCAGAATAATCTATGGTATGATGAAAAATAAAACGGCTTATATCATGCCTGAAATGCCTGAAACAATAGCTAGTTAATCAATATGGGTGGTGGTTGAGTAAACTGCCACCTTTCATAAAGTACATTTTTAGATATTCCTAAGGGTATAGATAAACCTTTACAAAATCATCATTACGCAACAAATAAAAGTAGGAAATATACCCCTCAAATGGAAAATATAACTAAAAAGTATGGGTTAGATTTAGATGGAGCATGGAATAAGGAATTACTACCACATCAGGGGAGACACCCATATGCATATCATGATTTTGTTCTAGATAAACTTAGTACTTATGATAAAATAGCCAAAGGAGATAAAGAAAAGTTCCTGAAGCTATTTGAAGGTTTAAAGAAGGAAGTAAGGAATAATCCAGGAATGCTGTATAAAGATTATTGGAGGTCAAAATAATGAAGTATTATAAATTACTACTAGATGATAGCAATGATAATGATGTTGTTTGTCATTGTGAAAATACACATGGTTTTGAACAGTATCATTTAAAAGAAGGTAAATTTATTGACAATTGGAACGAGGATATTACTTTCTATTTTAATCCGATGGATGGAAATAGATTTACTGATTATTTAGCAAATAATTTAGGGTGGTTTATTGTATCAGAAAGATTGAAAGAATTGATTAATACACTTGGGGGAAATGTACAATATTTACCTGTTAATGTTGTAGATATTGAAAGTAAATCTAGTATTGATAAGGCTGATTATTTTGTTGCAAATGTATTGGATGTAGTTGATGCATTAAACCTTGAGAACT
Source organism: Ornithinibacillus massiliensis (assembly GCF_018310345.1). Lineage (GTDB taxonomy): Bacteria > Bacillota > Bacilli > Bacillales > Amphibacillaceae > Ornithinibacillus > Ornithinibacillus massiliensis. The sequence goes on along the minus strand of NZ_JAGXBY010000011.1, from coordinate 1,059 downwards.
CGGAGTACAGTGTTATTGATTTAGACGGCGAAAAAATATATACCGTTAGAAAATATGCAGTATCAAATAGCATAATAAATAATAAAAATATATTCAAATTAAAAGGAGATGAAATTCCATTATTTGCGTCAGAAACTTTAAAGCAATCAGTGGAAGAAAATAATATTAGTGGTTGTGACTTTCTAGAAATAAAAACAATCTTATAATCATTCAAGAACCTTAGAGGGACAACCTTTAAGGTTTCTTTTTTTGAGGGTCTACCTAGTGCCGAATAAAACGCTTTTTACCTACAAGAAAGAGATAATACATATAAACCATCTATGATGTATTAACAAATTCTTTAGTACGTACATCACTAATAAAACGTATACCCTATTTAATGTATTCTACCTCTTAAAAGTAGTCACAAAATCATCAGCTACCGCCATCCATATTCTCCAATACTATACCTTTGCTTTCCCCTACTTTTTAAAATTTTTCGCAACTATGACGTACATAGAACGATTACTAGAGTGAGGACTACTCCACCTCGATTAACTCCTGAATGTCGCTGTCTAACACTTTGCATACTGTTTCTAATGTCGATAGATAAACCCTGTCAACATTGTCTGAACAAAGATGACTTATTGTATTAGGGCGTAGCCCTGTCATTCGTGCTAACTCACGTTGTGAAAGGTCACGTTCTTTAAGGATTTCCTTTAGTTTGATTGAAATTGGCATGGTAATTCCCTTCCTCTTTTTTCATGTTACTTTTACGATACACAATAAAATTGTATCGGTAAAGGGGTTGATTGTATCGCTAAAGCCGCATAAAATGAATTTATACTAAATATAGCGGCTAAGCGTTACGTTAATCTCAATTTATGTAACGGAAGGGTGAAAAATTGAACGTTGTTGGGTATATACGAGGCTCAACTCAAGGGCAATTTAAACGACATGCGTGCACGAATGTATGATCCAACGACTGCGAGGTTCATCCAAGAGGATACGTATGCTGGAACATTAGATAACCCACTATCACAGAACCGGTATTCGTATGTAATGAATAATCCAGTGAAT
>NZ_JAGXBY010000010.1 GCF_018310345.1 Ornithinibacillus massiliensis | reverse complement strand
ATTAGGCACGCCGCCAGCGTTCGTCCTGAGCCAAGATCAAACTCTCCAAAAAAGTTTGTCTACGATTGACACCAATCAATCATAGGTAATTCTTAGCAAAGAAGCTGCTAGCTTCTGTAATTCTTTAATAGAAAAAACAGGGTATGTTTTTTCTTGACATACTGGTTGTTTTGTTCAGTTTTCAAGGAGCAATCATTTTGCTTTGTCGTTTTTAGCGACAAGATATAATTTAACATGTTTACCACACAATGTCAACATCTTTTTCGAAAAAACTTTTTGAAGTTGTATTCGACAATGTTTCGTATGTGACAACAGAAATTAATATACCATAGCTATAAAATAAAATCAACGGTCTTTTTCAAAAAAAATCTCTTCTGAAATTTTAGTATACTAACATTGTATTATATGTAAAACAGGACTTAATGGTAACTTATTCATTCTGTGTCTTCTTTGGTATGTATCGCATACATTCTTGTTCGCTAGCTACTCTTCTTAATAACTGGAACAACACTTTATACCGTTCTTTCATCGCACTCTTCACCATATTATCAATTCTTGTATCATCTAAATCAAAAATGATTTCATCTAATTCTCTTTTTATCAAATACTCTAGTTCCTTTTGTTCGGTCTGATTAATCATTAATCCTAGCATATTCTTTCACCTCATCATAATTCGGCAAATTTCACTATAATTCTTGTTACTATATACCTTCGTTTTTATTTAGGTAATATGGGGGTATTTTATATCGTTCTCACTTTTAATAAATTTATTCAAACGAAATTAGCAAATCTCTAGACAGCTTGTTCATATTTTATCGTTCCCTTCATAAGATGTATTGATAGCTTGTTTCCTTAGGAGGGTAAGTAATGAATCATTTTTACGTGTGGCGATTTAGTCGGATAAAAAGATGGGCGCTTGTAGCTATATTAGCTTTCTTCACTGCTGGCTTTCTTTGGTTTGAAAGCAATGGCGTTTTTTCTGTTTTCTCAAAGAATGAGGCGGTTGCGTTAACAAAGGGAAGTTCCAAGGAGCCGAATATTGCCTTAACCTTTAATATTAGCTGGGGCGAAGAGAAGGTGCATGATATTTTAAAACAGCTGGAGGAACATCAAGTACAAGCTACCTTCTTTGTAAGTGGTGAATGGGCCGAAAAACATCCAGACATTTTGAAAAAAATATCCGAAAGTAAGCATGAAGTCGGTATGCTAGGATATCGTTATAAAAGCTATTTAGACCAAGAAATCGGCCAAGTTAGGAAAGATTTACAATATGCAAAAGAGGTTTTTGGCAAGTTAGGTTATAAGGATCTAGAGCTTGTTCGTGCACCACATGGCCACTTCAATGATGAAATAATTAAATTAGCAGAAGACATGGGACATAAAGTGATTCATTGGAATATTAATCCGCACGATTGGCAAAACCCAGGAACTCAAAAAATCGTTGATCATGTCATGTCAGAAACGAGTAACGGGGATATTATCCTTTTACATGCATCTGATTCTGTAAAACAAACAGCAGAATCCTTGAATACTATTCTACCAGGATTAAAAAATAAAGGATTTACGTTTGTAACGGTGTCAGAAATAATCAATCAAGCCCACGCAGAATCTAAAATAGTGGAATAACAAAATTTCTCTCAAGCTATACACCTCGAATAAATCAAAAAACCTGATGACTATGTACAAGCCATCAGGTTTTTCTTGGATTTATTTAGCTATTTTCTCCTTTTTATCCGGACTGTTATGAAGACGATGCAGGATTAGTAGCTGGTATGTATTACATGCAAGTAATGTTAATACCATAATTAATGAAAACTCGACACCAACAAATCCAATTCGTAAAGCCGGTACCCATTCAACCACTGTAAATACAACCATGAAGAATAAAGCAGGTATAAATGCATGCTTTTTCGTTTCTTTCGCTTTTATTTTGGCAATAATCCATCCATAAATGAATAAAGCAAAAGCAGCCAGTATAAACCAAATGATGGATACTTCACCTTCTGCATTTTTATAAGGGAAATAAACTAAATCAAAAAGAACGAATGCGATTAATACAATCTGTACTGTCGGCCAGAATGAACGGAAGATGCTTAGACCTAATCTATGTACATACAAGTACGCGAAGAAGCCCGTTTGACTTACAGCACTGTACAACATTCCATGTCCTATAAAGAAAAGCATAACGCCTAATAATCCAATAAAATTAAACGGCTGCAAATTCTCTGTATAGGCACCACTAACATTCACAAAAAAACTAACAATTAGCCCAACGAGACCACCTAATGCTAATGTTTTTAAAAACAAGTTTACTACTTTGCGACTATTCAATTGAAATGTCCCCCTGATATAGTATAAATCCAAAATCCGCTTACATAATTGGTATTTTATCATGAACAACATCTTTTTTCCTTTATCAAGTGCATATTTTTACTTATCTCATCCATATTAAAGGATAAGTGGAAGGAGGATTTATCATGCTACGTGTGGTCTACTTACCATTAATTAGTGGATTGCTTTTATTAATGAGTGCATGTGGAGGGGAAGCAGCGCCAAAGGAAACGGATTATGATACAACCAAAAAAATGATTGTTGATATATTGCAAACCGAGGATGGAAAAAAAGCCCTTGGAGAAATATTAGCTGATGAAGAGATGCAGAAACAGCTCGTTATTGACTCCACTACAGTAAAACAGGCGATTGATGAGACCTTATCATCTAAAAAGGGCGGCGAAATGTGGAAAAAGCTATTTGAAGACCCTAAGTTTGTTGAAACATTTTATAAATCCATCGAAGAAGATCAGAAAAAGTTGATGAAGGACTTAATGAATGATTCGGAATACCAAAAGCAAATGATGGATTTATTACAAAATCCGGAAATGACAGAACAGCAAATTCAAACCTTAAAAAGCCAACAATTTCGCGCACACCTAGAAGAAACCATCCAGCAAACCTTAGAATCACCAATATTCCAGGCACGAATACAAGAGATATTACTAAAAGCTGCTGAAGAACAAAGTAAAGGCGGTGGCCAAGGCGGCGGTAATCAATCTGGTGAGCAAGGTGGTCCTGGTGGCGGTAATCAATCTGGCGGTGGATCTAGCGGGTCCGGTGGCGGAGCGGAATAAACTAAAAGATAAAAGGTCAGCTCCCATTTTTCAGGGTGCTGACCTTTTCCCTCTTTATTCTTCTACTTTGGCAATAACTTTAGCTGCCATTTTATGGTACTCTTTGCCATTTGGGTGGTCTTCTTGATACACGGATGGTGCAAATACATCCTCTTCTTCATAAGGCTGTTGAATTGGTAATTGTCCAAGCACTTTGGTTTTTAATACTTCCGCAAGCTTCTTACCGCCACCTTGTCCAAATACATATTCCTTTTCTCCTGTTTTTGGACTCTTGTAGTAAGCCATATTTTCCACAACACCTAATATTTCATGCTCTGTTTTCAATGCCATTTGACCAGCACGAGCTGCTACAAATGCTGCAGTAGGATGTGGAGTTGTTACGATTATTTCCTTACAAGATGGTAAAAGTTCATGCACATCCATAGCGATGTCCCCTGTACCTGGAGGAAGATCTAGTAATAAATAATCTAGGTCTCCCCATTCTACCTCTTTAAAGAAACTATTTAACATTTTACCAAGCATTGGTCCACGCCAAATAATCGGGGAATTGTCTTCAACAAAAAATCCCATGGAAATAACCTTAACACCAAACCGCTCCACTGGAATAATCTTCTCTCCACGAACAACCGGTCTTTCTTCGATTCCCATCATATCTGGAACACTGAAGCCATATATATCCGCATCAATAATACCGACTTTTTTACCGATTCTTCTTAATGCAACAGCTAGGTTAACGGTGACCGTTGATTTACCAACGCCACCTTTACCGCTAGCAATGGCAAGGAAATGGGGTTGTTTATTGCCACCCATTAATGCCTTTTCTTTAGCGCTTTCAATTGCAGGCTGGTATTTTTTTATAACTTCGTCGGGTAACTGCTCGAATCGAAGACCTACTGTAACGGCACCATTACGCTTTAGAATGCCTACTATTTCTTGTTGAAGCTGCATTTGTTCAGCTGTATTCGTCTTTCCAATCGCAGCCTTCACACTGATATGCTTCTTATCTTCCTTTATCGTTACTTCTTTAATTCCTTGTGTTTCTTCAAACGTTCTATGTAAAAAGGGATCTTTTACAGGATTCAGTAATTGTATTACTTCTTCTTTCGTTAACATTTAATCACCTTCCTATTAGCATGGATTAAGTAGTCCAAGGCTAGTATACCATAAATCACTAGAAATCTAAGTGATATGAATTTTGGAAGGAGTGATCCAATTCTTATTCTTCCTCCACCTCAGGTTCTTCGGTGACATAGCGCAAAATCCCCTTATAGATACTTGCCGCCATTTGACGTTGGTACGTATTTGTTTTTAGTAATTCCCTTTCATGTACATTAGAAAGGAAACCAATTTCCACTAGTGCTCCTGGTACCTCGGCATGCTTTAATAAATAGAGATTATTCACAGCTAGTGCACTTCGGTTCGTATTTTCTAAATTACGGATAATTTCAGCTTGGATCATTTGTGCTAAATGCTTTCCCTCATCCGATTTCGGAAAATAGAATGTTTGTGCTCCGCTCCATTTGGTTGAGGGAATGGCATTTAAATGTATCGTTAAAAATAGGTCCGCATCATGTGAGTGGATAAACTCCATTCGCTTTCTAATATCCTCTGCCTTTCGCCTCGACAAACCTTTCGTATTTTCATCCGCTAAATCTGTATCTGTTTCTCTAGTTAAATACACTATTGCCCCAGATTGCTGTAAATAGTTTCTTAGCTCTTTCGATACCTCTAGCGCAATGTCCTTCTCTAATGTATCATCACTACCAACTGCCCCTCCATCTGGTCCGCCATGTCCTGGATCAAGTACAATGGTTTTCCCTGCCAGAGGTAAAGAAAATCCCATTGTTTCCTCTAAATCTGGTAACGGCAATTTGATAAGTGCAACAAGGACGATTAACCCAATAATCCAAGCAACTATTTTCCCTAATCGATTCATTCCATTCTCCCCTTTATTTATCCTCATCCTATTTTATGGGACAAGTAATCGGTTTATGACTTTGGAATGAATCGATACTACATGCATTAGAAAAAGTCCGGTAAATACGTTTGCTGCCTTGGTATCATATCCTCCAATTTATTAACCGCTTCGATATTTCCCTCGATTAACCCTAACGCAAGTAACTCTGTTGGCCTTTTATACCCTAAAAACATCGTCGTAAATGCTTGAATATTACAGGTAATATCTGCTTTCCCTTTACCTTTCATATGGGTACAGGTCACTCCCTCCTGACGAGGATTTAGTACATACACCCCCGTATTAACCGGTAGAAACTCATCTTCCACAAAAAGAGATACAGAAGGATGTAATCCCCCAAATGGATATTGAGTAAGAAAGCCCTTTACATTAACTACCCTCGCCATAAAGTACGGATTAACCTTTGTTTCGAATCGTGGCTCCTTAAGGAGAAGTGGGATATTATCATTTTCTGGTACAGTGATTTCAACATGCTCCGCCATGGAATCATGATTACCAATAAACTCCATTAATAGCTTTAAGCCAGTTAAGGACCGATAAGCAATTTCACTAACTGTAAATAGCTTATCCTTAACATGAAATAGAATATAGCCCTCCGGAACACGATTCTCATTATAGGCTACCGCAATTTGATGATGGTCTTTTAGTACACGCTGCTTCCACCACTTTTCATCCCGAATAAGGGCTCCCGTATAGTTCCCTATGTACTGGCTATACAAATTATCTAATAAGTCAATATCGACTTCCGTTCTTCTCACATATCCAGATTCATCCCAATTTCGCTTTAACTTCTCGAATGGGATTTTATATTGTTTTTTATTAAATGTAACTTCATACCCATATTTCCGATAGAACGGAACGGAGAATGGGTGAAGATAGGATAATACTTGTCCGTTTTGGTGCATGTGATTTAATGCGTTTGCTAATAGGCTCTTTACCATACCATTTCGTCTAAATTCAGGCCACGTAGCAACAGATGCAACGCCTCCCATTTGCATCGACCTTCCATGGATAGATACTGCTAAAGGAATTAAATGTAGTTTAGCAGCTAGTTGACCCTCCTCCATAACTCCCCAAATCGTATGACGCTCCGCTTCCTCTCGCTTTGCTTTTAATTCCGCTTCCGATAACGTATATTGAAAAGCAAACTGTGATAGTTTGAAAATTTCACGATAATGTTCCTTAATATTCAGCTCTTTGATCATCTGGGATTCCTCCTAACGAATGTATTGCAAATATATTATAACAATTAAGATTAAAGAGATGCTGACTAAAATAATTAATCCTGTATCACTTTCTACCGTGATACAGGATTATCCTAGGGACCTGCGCTAAGAAAAACATTTTTAAATATGTTACCTCACCATAATTCCCATTAATATATGCTTCGTTCTCTCTTCATAATTCCCAATCTCCAACCAAGGCACCTGCTTAATCTTTAGAGGCGTGAAGAATGGCATACCATTGTACGAGAACGGAATCGATTCATCCGTAACAGAATCTCCCGCTTCCAATCCACTAACAATTTCCAATTTGTTATCCATCATAATACCAGTATGCACCGGAACTAATTCCAATGTTCCAGCCTCAGTCAACTTCCACACTTGATTATGATTTACCATAGTTGGATCAACCGTATTGGCATTCAATGATTCATTGACGGTTATCGTTAAATCAGCATGATACCCCGGTAATACATCCAAGATTTCTTCATCCGTAAAAGTCACTTCAAACGGATAAATACTAGCCGTATCCACATCTACTTCATACGGCGCATCTTCCACATGAGAGATAGTACCTTGCAATACTTGTCCACTTTCCTTTAACAAAATATCGACAGGTTGCTCCACGCCAATGTCAACCCTTGCAGATTCATCAACATTCCCCTTCACCTGTAAAGCTGTTTCTTCAATACTTATTAACGGATCATTTAATGTGGAAGAAAGTTTTTTTATTTTCCCCTCAACCGGACTTTCCACTGTAATGACAGCACCAGTCGCATGTAAATCATCTAATTGTGATTGAATCATATTTTTTAAGTCTTGTTTGGCAGCTAACTCTTGTTCCTTTTGAATAATAAATTGCTCCTTCATCACTTCCGCTTCTACCGGTTCAGGTGGTGAAACAATCACAGTTGTCCCGTCTTCCTCGTTACTCCCTACAACTGGCACTGAAGGACCCGGTATCCGAAACGCTACCATCTCGGTAATCGCATCTTTAATCGCATCGATTTCGCTATTTACTTTCTCTAACTCATACGTTAGATGAGCTTCCGTCGTCAAATAATCATGTACTTGGTATTGAAAAAGCGGGTCTCCTACACCTACCACGCTTCCTTCCTCTACTAGAAACTGATCAAAGCTTCCTAGCGCTTTGTCAAAGTACACATAGCTTTCTCCGGAGTAGTCAACAACACCATCTGCTTCTACCGTTTCAACAAAGTCGGTTTGATAGACCTGCTCCCAATTTGTTACATACGCTTGTTTAACTACTTTTTCTCCATCATCTAACCAAACCAGTAGACTATTAATCCCTATAAACAAGATTATCGCTAACCATTTTATTCGTTTCTTCATTAATTAAACCACCCATTTATCATATGCATATCTGTAAGCGCGATTACAGCTGTTACAGTCCAAGTTGCTAGATGAAACAAGATGACCGTACTCCATATCCAGCCCTTATGTATACCAGAAAGTCTACTTAAGAATTTTACTTGAAAAATGATAATCCATAGTTGGAATAGAGAGCAAGCCCCACATAGATAAATCAAAAAAGAGATATCTGTTAAATAAGATGTGATAATCCCTAAGGAAAATGGTGATACAAACCAGTCAAGTCCAAAATAAATTGCTAGCGGAATCCACAAAATCCGCTCCAAAAGCATTATGAACAGTACTACGACTTGCATTAGTAAGAGTTTTTTATAAGGAATTTTTGTTACCCAATAATAAATTAAGGATGGGATAAATAAAACCATGCCTACCAGTGCTAATGAATAAATAATCCTACCGATAATAAACCAAAACTTATATACCTCGTACTCAGCAGCACTTAATAAAGCAGCTCCGCTAGATAATGCGGAGGAACCAATTCCCAATAAACTAGCACCACTATAAATCAGGACACTGAGAAGCGCCAATAAGGAAATCGTTTTCCATGGGTTGCGAATTTGTTCTGCTTTACCAATCCGGAAAATATGATCATCTACTGCAAATAATAGTTTAAAAATTTGTACCTGATAAATCATTTTTTCACCCGTTTCTGTATAACTTTCAGGGAGCTATATTTATCAATTTTATCGCACGGTTCCACAAATATCCATTATTTTCAATTAATTTAAAATAATAATAGTGCTTAAGCACCAGAGTTACACAAAAATAGTGCCAAGTATCCCCGAATTTTGCCACTTTACGGAGCTACTTGGCACACATAAGCTATTTAGTTTGATTCCGTATGCCACTTTTCTGATGTGGCTTCTTTTGTTTCTGGTTTTTTATTAAGCATCTTTACTACATTCCAGCCGACTGCTGCATTTACAATTGCCATTAAACTAAACAAAAAATAATCACCTTCCGGATCTGGAAGCATTAAATCCATGATCAGCCAACCTCCGGCAGTAGTAGCACCAACAAAAGCACCAAACATAGGTTTCCGAAATCGACTCATTTCTTATACCCACCTTTAACTCTATTAGTAACTCGCATAAAAATTAACAGATATGTGTACAGACCCTCTTTTTACTAACTTCTATATATAAACAAAGCATGCCATATATCAAAGTAGATTGACCCTGAAGGATACATTTATGCCTTCATCGCAGGCCTTCTTCTAACCTAGTGAAACAGGTAACATTGAATAACCTATTCAATGCACCAGGTAAACATTAATGTGCTCCGGTGGTTATCCTTTCCGCTTCCCCTCCTTTACGTTGCTTCCTATCAAGCATTCTTACAAATTGCCAACCAATTGCAGCGTTAACCAATCCCATTAATCCGAATAACAAATAGTCACCAATTGGCTCTGGAAGTAATAGATCCATGATCAACCAACCTCCAGCAGTCGAAGCACCTACAAGTCCACCAATTATTGATTTACGATAACGATTCATTTTTTGCACCACCTCTAATCGTTTTTACGAAGTACTTTCTATGAAGAATAAAAAAGTGGATAAATATAACTTCTTGCTAATGTACTCTTCATGTTTATCCTATGTCTGAGATAGCCATGAAATAACTAGAATTTGCTGTTGGCCTTGTCCACTGGCAGGCTTGGAGGAGCGTTTCTATTTTTTAACTAGAGGGAATTTGGAGCTAGCGTATGTCCCGTCAATCTATATTGATAGGAACAGCTTATATAAGGAATACGATAAAAGAAGGATGCATCCTGTTTTCATAAGGAGATTCTCACCGTAAAAAGGAAAACCGACTCCTTCTCACTGGAGAAAGGAATCGGTTCTTTAGTTAATGTATATGGTTATTTCATTGATTCTCCGATTTCGATAAATGTTTCTGTGACATGGTCTTTACCAAATGCCTCTAACATATCATTCGAAATATCTAATTTTATAATATAGTAATAGGTTCCATCATAAAGGTGTAGATTCATACGATCTTCCAAGAAATATGCTTCTTCCCAGCCATCTACTTCTACCTCAAACCCAGTATTCTCATTCATATAGAGCTTCGGTTCGCTATTTCGTATTTCCAAATCCATCTTGATGTCGTTTTCCCCATCACCTCTATAATCGATTAGATAGTCGACTGTTTCACCATCTCTGTAGGAAATGACACGCGGATTTCTTGTTTCTGGCTCACCAATTGGAAATTTCTTAGGGAACTTTAAACCATCCATTTTAAGCTCATGGAAAGCCGTATCGATTGGCTCTAGCGACTGGACAATAGATAGCATTTCATCTTGGGTGTAATCTTCCGCATCGATAAAATAACATACATTGTCAATTAATACACCTGCTTCAACATCGGAATTTTGATATGCATGGAAATAATAGTCATTTCCATTCTTTGTTTCGACAACTTCAAGATCCCTTAGTAATGGACAAGTGTCTCCTTCGTCAATTTTCGAAGTAGTGAAATTAATTTCTTCTCTTTTATGGGATGTTGTATCAACGTATATGGTTTGAGAATATCGTCCTTTACTTGGATCACCGGAATAATGATTGGTTTTATCAGTAACCGTTTCAGGGAACTCGGTTGGGAACATAACCGAGGTACTGCTGTCCCATAATTCAAGGAACAGGTCGGATTCTTCAAACGATGCATCTGATAAGGCAATTTCATCCTGACCAACTTCTTCTCTTGCCCTTTCCTCTTGCGCTTCAAAACTAGTTGTCTCATACGTATTAATATCACCAAGAGATACTCGATAAAGATACGTTGTATAATTATCGTCATTTCTTTCTTTATCTGTATAAATGATAAATTGTCCATTATGAGTTAGGGTGAAATATCCCGAATATACACCTACCTCTATCTCGGGAATGATCTTTGTTTCCTCCCTATCGAAATTATATAGATAAAGGTTTTCGTCTCCTTCTAATAACAAGTTTCCGTGTATGTCAAAATTACGCACACTGTAATCTAATTCACCATAAACACGGACTTCTCCACTTTCTAAATTATGAAAGAAGTATTCTTTATACACTGGATCACTTGAATTTTCACTAATGCTGTAATATAAATATTTCCCATCTGGGGAAAGTCTAGCATTGTATATGAATAAATTGTTATTATCAAATTCTTCTTGATAAGGTTCCACATCTTCTATTTTACGGACATCTCCGGTTTCTGTGTCAAAAAGATATAGCTCTACTACAGTATCAATTAGTATTTGTTTACCATCGTCTGTTGGAATGATTTTACTAATTGAGGCATGCTCAGTTCCAAGTAAATCGTCGAGAACATAATCTTGTGTTGTTTTAGTTTGCACATCATAAAATGTCAATTGTTTTTCCCAGTCGTCATTTTCTGTCTCGAAGTAAACCGTTAAGTCATTCGAAACTCCAAGAATATCGTCTCTGTTTAAACTATCATCCTCTGGGATTTGATGTGTCGTTTCTTCTTCCTCTAAGTCATAGATGGAAAAATGGATGCCATCATCATGACAGTCATACAGTAAATACTTCCCATCCGGAGATAGATTCAAATCTACACATCTTCTCTCTTGATCTGGGTCATTCGCTAACTCAAGAGCCTCAATAACTTGATCATTTCGATCGATAAAATATGTATAATAATCTTTTTTTCTGTCAATGTCTTCTTTGGCGGTAAATACTACTGCAGAACCTTCTGAATCAGTCTTTATGCCTTGCAGAGAATAATCTCTAGATTCTTCATGATCATAAGAATAAAGTACTTCAATAGCTAACGAAGTTTCTCCTGTTTCTTCATTAGCTTGATCATCATTTTCTGATTGCTTCCCTTTTGTTTCCTCGCCAGAATTGGAACAAGCGACCAAAAATGATAGCATTAACAAAATTAAAAATCTTTTCTTCATCTAACCATCCTTTTAATAATTTTCTGTCGATTGCAGGTTTATTCTCCTACATCAAACTGTCGAATTCACCCCTTCTGCCCATGGCTGTGTAACCAGCATAAATTAGTATTTTGACATACATTAATAACCCTAGCACTAATAAAATGAAATATCTTGTGCAGAAGGGCATAGGAAAATAGTCGGATTAACCGATAAAATGTTATATTTTGTCGAATCACGTCGTTTGAGGTAATGGTGGATAATTAACCTTGTTGGGGAGTGATCTGTTTTAGAGAGAAGAGTAGCTCAACTAACTATGGGAGCTTAAACTATAATGGGGATAAAAGAAAGTAACTGTTGGTGGTTCTCTTGAAATAATCGCAGTTTTCCATACTGCGTGAGTTTCAATTTCATAGGCCGAACGAATGACATGAACATTTGGCATAGCACGTAAGCTAGCTAATTGTTCGATTGATTCATATGTTGGACCATCCTCTCCAACTAAATATTCCTTATAATTATTCTGTATCGATTTATATTTTGGGGAACCATCAATACTATTAGTAATAGAAACTAATTGTGAGCAAGCTCAGGCTTGCTCTTTTATTTTGCCTATGTTTCTGTTGCCATCCGAATAATAAACGCCTGTGGAACTAAGATACCAGAAGGCAGAACATTTGGACATAAAATACCAGTTATATATAATAACGATTTTTTAATTGAGGTTTCTTTTGAAAGAGAACTGTATGCTATGAGACTAGATTAATACATGAAGATGAGAAAACAACGTTTCACGGATTAAGAGATCACATGCATCATTTTATTTGCTAATAACATAGATATTGCTTATGTATCAAAGCGATTAGGTCACATTAATGTTAAATCACACAGAATTATTATCTGGAATTAATACCAGAAAAAAAGCACCAGCAAGATGCTGATGCTTTAAATCTGTTAAGTGCTTTATAAGGTTCAAGTGAAGCAACTTAAAAAGCTCTGTAAACATTGATGTATCAATGTTTCTATTAACGTTTTGAGAACTGAGGTGCACGGCGAGCTCCTTTAAGACCGTATTTCTTACGTTCTTTCTGCTAGTCTCGACAGCCTGAGCCTACATTCAAATGTAGGCTCAGGCTGTCGAACCTAATTGCTCTTATAGCTTTGCACTAATCTAGCTATAATTAAGATTACGACTATGAGCAATAAAATTAATGCTGCCGCCAAGAAAGCATAACCCCAAAAAGTAAATTCAAATCCAGCATCAGCGGAAAGAATATGGACATCTTCACCAGCTCCCAAACGAGAATTTAAGTCCTCACGGTTTATTGCTGAACCACGAGCTATAAGTAAAACGCCTGCGGCTGTGAATGAAAATGGATATAACAAGAGCAGCAAGGAATAAAGGTAGTGCCTATTTTTTAATAATTTTATATAGACGATTATGGCAGTAAATATAAGCAGGATAAGAACGAAAACAGCTATAAACATATTAAAAACAAAAAACAAAGCGCCCACAATAAAATCTCCCTTATTCGGTAATAAATGATAGTTGAGGTCTACGCATTTGATTGCTTTTCTCTTGTTCATAATACACATATAAAAATAATCTTTCAATATCACTTATGATTAATTTCAGACCTATCTCGCCCCTTAACGTGGTGGATCAAGCGGAGCATACCAGCTCCGCTTTTTCAGTTTCGCCCATGCTGGGCGAAACTGAAAAACGTCATTCCAAAATAGGAACGACGTTTTATAAGGTGCTATATTCATTTACTGTGATATTAACACTCATTATTTAGTAGTTCGTTATTGTCACTGTTTGCCTCGTCTAGTAATACATGACATTTTAGCTAGGGGTATTCAAATCCAAATTTGGACATAAAAAAACCCTCTCTGCTTTATAAGAGCATAGAGGGCAAACCATTTGTATAAGGTTTTTAACGTTTTGAGAACTGAGGTGCACGACGAGCGCCTTTAAGACCGTATTTCTTACGTTCTTTCATACGAGGGTCACGAGTTAGGAACCCTGCACTCTTAAGCGCTGAACGATAACCTGGATCTGCTTCTAGTAAAGCACGTGCGATACCATGACGGATAGCACCAGCTTGACCAGTAAATCCACCACCATGAACATTAACGATTACATCATATGTTCCTTGAGTTTCAGTAGCTTGTAGTGGTTGGTTAAGAATTAGAATTTGAGTTTCATATGGGAAATAGTCTTTTGCATCACGACCATTTATGGTTACATTACCAGTACCCGGTACTAAACGTACACGTGCAGTTGAGCTTTTACGACGACCTGTGCCGTAGTATTGTACTTGTGCCAATTGATTTACCTCCTTTTATTATCCGCGAAGTTCGTAAACTTCAGGTTTTTGTGCTGCATGATTGTGCTCAGCACCTCTGTATACATGTAATTTCTTAGCCATTTTACGTCCTAAAGATCCTTTTGGAAGCATGCCTTTGATTGCAATCTCAAGCATTTGCTCAGGATATTTTGTACGCATTTCATCAGCAGTACGTTCTTTTAATCCACCTGGATGTCCAGAGTGACGGTAGTACTTCTTGTCACTTAATTTGTTTCCAGTTAGTTCAATTTTGTCAGCGTTAACGATGATTACATAATCACCAGTATCAACGTGTGGTGTATAAGTTGCCTTATGCTTTCCACGAAGGATTGCAGCAACTTCACTTGCTAGACGACCAAGGCGTTGGCCTTCAGCATCCACAACAAGCCATTTGCGTTCGATATTGTTTTCATTCGCCATGAAAGTTGTGCGCATGATTGGTTCCCTCCATATTTTTCATTCATTAATTTTTAAATGTTTAAAGTTCGTTATTCCTATATTTTCAACACAATTAGTTCCGGGGCTAATCGCGGTTTTAGAAATAAAATGCCATAGACCATAATATATCAAAATAGGGTAAATTGTCAAGAGTCTGGCAGATTTATTTATTGATATTTTTTTATAATTCATTGCAAAAACACTCTTTCTATTATACAGCATTTCTATCTAAAAAGAAAGGTGTCGATATTTCCCAGGAAATGTAGTGTTTTGTCAGAAATAATGATTCCTTAATAGCTTACTCTCCACAGGAATAAACCTTGAGCTGGAGCTGTTTTCCCGGCATATTTCCGGTCCTTTGCCTCTAACAACGTGCCAATATCAGAAGGGCTAATTTTCCCTTGCCCAACATCGATTAACGTTCCTACTAAGATTCGAACCATATTATATAAAAATCCACTTCCTCGGAAAATAAATTCTATTTGCCCGTTATCTTGATTACATGAAACCTCATACAACGTTCTTACCTTGTTCCCTTTGACAGTTGCCTTTGCTGAAGAAAAGGTGGTAAAGTCATGGGTTCCTTCTAAATAACGACAAGCTTCTTGTATTGCTTCTATATCAAGCTTATATGGAAAATGATACACATGATTTCGTCTAAAAACATCAGGATTCGTTGTATTTAATAAAAAATAACGATATTCCTTCTCCACTACATTGTATCTAGCGTGAAAATCATTAGAAACTACTTCTGCATGTGTCACATATACATCACTCGGTAATAAGGCATTGAGTGCCTTCCTCCAACTATTCCCCGGGATATCTAGATTCGTTTCAAAGTGAATGGTTTGTCCCTTAGCATGAACCCCTGTATCGGTTCTGCCGGATGCATGAATATGGATTTTTTCACCTTTGTGGATTTTTTCCAATGCATGCTCTAATTCTAGTTGAACGGTTCGTTTATCGGGCTGGACCTGATAGCCATGGAAATTAGTTCCATCATAGCTAATCGTACATTTAATTTTCGGCAAAACTGTCCAACCTCCAAACTATGAATAATTTCTCGTTAAGAATAGCCCAGCAATTACCAATAAGAAGAAAAGCAAAACAAAGATATCGATCTTATCAATTTTTAATTGCCTTAGCTTCGTTCTTCCCTCTCCTCCCTGGTAGCCTCTAGCTTCCATCGCCATCGCAAGCTCTTCCGCACGCTTAAACGCACTAACAAATAGCGGTACTAATAGAGGAACAATGGCTTTTAACCGTTCCTTCATTGGTCCAGTACGAAAATCCACTCCCCTTGATGCTTGTGCCTTTGATATCTTATCCGTCTCTTGTAAAAGGGTTGGGATAAAACGTAAGGATATCGACATCATGAGAGCTAGTTCATGTACTGGGAACTTGATTTTCTTCAATGGATGTAACATATCTTCAATCGCATCTGTGATCTCTATTGGTGTTGTCGTTAACGTTAATAGCGATGTAATCAAGATTAATAGGAAGAATCGTAGCGAGATTGCAAACCCCTGTATAATGGCTCCTGAGTATATTTTAAACCCAAATAAATCAAAAACTACGGAACCTTCCTTTGTTACAATCAAATGCAGGATAAAGGTAAAAATAATTAAGAACCATACTGGTGTTAATCCCTTCAATATAAAACGAAACGGGATTCTCGTGATAACAATCGTAATAATCGCAAATGCTGTCAAAATACTATAGCTAACGACATTATTAGCAAAGAACACAATAATAACGAATAAGAAGATGATCGTAATCTTCATTCTTGGGTCTAACCGATGCACTAAAGAATTTCCTGGGACATATTGTCCGATAATCATCATGTTATTCATCCGATTCAGCCCCCTTTAGTAATTGCTGAATCTCAACCGCAAGCTCTTCAACGGTTTGACGCTTGAAGGGGATGGTTAACCCAAATTTCTCCTGAAATGAGGTAATAAATTGAATAGCTTCAGGGACTTCTAATTGCACCTGATGAAGCGCTTCTCGTTGCGTAAATACTTCTTCTGGCGATCCCTCCATATATTTTGTTCCTTTGTTCATGATAATGACATGGTCAGCGTATTTGACGGCATCCTCCATACTATGTGTTACTAGTATCGTAGTTAAGTTGCGCTCTTGGTGAAGCGTATAGAACATGTCCATTATTTCCAATTGACCTCTTGGATCTAGCCCTGCAGTTGGCTCATCTAAAACAAGAATCTCTGGCTTTATAGCAAGAACTCCAGCTATCGCAACCCGTCTCATTTGTCCACCACTTAGATCAAAAGGGGATCTTTCTAGTAAAGACTCATCCATTCCAACTGCAGGAATAATATCTCGTATTCGTTCCGCTATTTCTGTATCGGAAACCCCAAAGTTCTTCGGTCCAAACGCGATGTCCTTTTCGACGGTTTCATCAAATAATTGGTGTTCAGGATACTGAAAGACGACTCCTACTCGACTACGAAGTTCCTTTAAATTCTCCGTTTTTTTATCCGAATTAATATGAAAGTCACCAATTCGAACTTCACCTTTAGTTGGTGTTAACAGTCCATTTAAGTGCTGGAGTAATGTTGACTTACCAGATCCAGTATGACCAACTATCGCGACAAAGGATCCAGATGGAATATGAAAGGATAGGTCCTTTAACGCAGAATGAGCAAAAGGTGAGTTTGCTTGGTAGATGTAACTTACATCTTTGAATGTAATGTCCATAATTCCTCCAATAATTCTTCATGATTTAAAGGTTCCGTCGAGATCTCTAGCCCATTTCGTTTTAATTCATCTGCCAGTAACGCAATATAGGGAACATCTAAGCCGATTTTCCGTAACTCATCCTTTTTAGCAAAAACCTCTCGCGGTGTCGCCTCTTCCCATACCTTACCGCTATTCATCACGATAACGCGCTCTGCTTGTACTACTTCCTGTAAATCATGTGTTATCGTAATAAGTGAAATCTCATTCTTTGCTTGAATCTCTGAAACGGTTCGCATAATTTCTTTACGACCCTTTGGATCTAACATTGCTGTCGCCTCATCTAGGATTAGAACAGCTGGTTGAATGGCTAGCACACTAGCTATCGCCACTCGTTGCTTTTGTCCGCCTGATAGTCGATGTGGTTCTGTAAGGCGATAATCTTCCATCCGTACAGCCTTTAATACCTCATCAATTCTAGTGACCATTTCTTCTCTTGGGACACCTCTATTCTCCATTCCAAAGGCTACATCATCCTGAACAGTTGTCCCGACAAACTGGTTATCAGGGTTCTGGAAGACCATTCCTACTTGCTTACGAATTTCCCAGACGTGCTCGTCGTTAACTGGCATCCCATTTATTAAAATTTCCCCTTCTTGGGGATACAATAGTCCATTCATTAACTTAGCGATTGTCGATTTACCAGATCCATTATGCCCAATAATCGCTACCCATTCATCTTGATATATTTCAAATGAAACGTTCTCTAATACCCAAGGCTGCTCTTCTCCGTATCGAAACGATACATTCCTAAACTCTATAAACTTCTCTCTCATCTTTATTCCTCCTATTCTCTACGTAGCCTTTAGGTTACATCCATGTATGTATTTTACTACTTCTGTTGTTGAATGTTAATAGATAGGTGTTTAATTTAGCGAAGGGTGTCTGGGGAAAGTGGTTGGGGCTGACCTTACTTAGCTTAGTGAACCTAAAGCAGGATAATTAGCTTTCAACTATGCTTGTATAGCATAACCGTGTATCCGAAAAATCTGCCCATTATATGGTATATTTCCCTATTACAGTTCTAGCGACCATCTAAAGGTTCGGATGCCTAATTTCCTCTATAACTAACCCTAGTTAACCACTTCATACCGCTTATATTACATGTATATTGCCCATTCAATCGAAACACGTGATCCACTTAACCTGAAATCCAAGCCCTTTTCTATACAAAAAAAGGGCTTGGATTTCACCTCGTGGAAGAGATCAAGTCCTGCCCTTAACGCGTATGGATTGATTAAACTAGCTCAATAATTGCCATTTTCGCTCCATCACCTTGGCGTTCGCCTAACTTAAGAACGCGTGTATATCCACCTTGTCTGTCTTCATAGCGCTTCGCTACATCATTGAATAGCTTTTGAAGAACTGTATCTTCTTCATTAGCCTCTTTGTTGTATAAGAATGCAGCTGCTTGACGACGAGCGTGTAGATCACCACGTTTACCTAATGTAATCATTTTGTCTACTACAGATCTAAGTTCTTTAGCCTTAGCTTCTGTTGTTTCAATCCGCTCATGAATAATTAAATCAGAAGCAAGGTTGCGAAGTAGTGCTAGTCGTTGATCTGTTGTACGTCCTAGTTTTCTTGCCATGGACTATCCCTCCCTTTCTTGAAACTCTAAAGATGTCCGATATTAATCTTCTTTACGTAAACCTAAACCTAAATCAGCAAGTTTAACTTTAACTTCCTCTAATGATTTACGACCTAGATTACGCACTTTCATCATATCTTCTTCAGATTTATTTGAAAGCTCTTGAACTGTATTAATGCCAGCACGTTTTAAACAATTGTAAGAACGAACCGATAGGTCTAATTCTTCAATTGTCATTTCCATTACTTTTTCTTTTTGGTCTTCTTCTTTCTCAACCATTATTTCAACATTCTGTGCTTCGTCTGTTAAGCCTACGAAAATATTTAAATGCTCAGAAAGAATCTTTGCCCCTAAAGAAATTGCTTCTTCTGGACGAATGCTTCCATCAGTCGTAACATCTAAAGTTAATTTATCGTAGTTCGCACTTTGACCTACACGAGTATTCTCAACTTGGTAAGTGACACGTGATACTGGTGTGAAAATGGAATCAACTGGAATAACACCAATTGGTTGATCTTCATGTTTGTTTGCATCTGCTGGAACATAACCACGACCACGTTGTGCAGTTAATTTCATACGCAAGTTTCCTTTTGCATTTAATGTTGCAATTGGAAGTTCAGGATTCAATACTTCTACATCACTATCGTATGTTAGATCTGCCGCAGTAACGACTCCTTCACCTTGCACATCGATTTCTAATGTTTTTGGTTCGTCTGAATAGATTTTAAGGGCTAGCTTTTTCAAATTCAAAATGATTGTCGTAACATCTTCAACTACTCCATCAATAGTTGAAAATTCATGTAATGCTCCATCAATTTGAACTGACGTAACAGCAGCACCTGGAAGTGAGGATAGTAGGATACGACGCAAGGAGTTTCCAAGAGTTGTACCATAACCACGTTCGAGCGGTTCTACCACAAATTTTCCAAATGTAGCATCATCACTAATCTCAACCGTTTCAATCTTTGGCTTTTCTATTTCAATCATTCCATAATACCCTCCTTTAAAACGTCGAAACCCCGGCTAGAAAGTGATCTAACCGAAATTCCTCGGGATCGGCAGTTGGCGTTTCTGCACTACCTGTGTAATTTATCGTACGTTTGTCTTTGCGATGCTGTATAGTAAGGTCTTAATAAGAAATATATCTCCTCGCCCCTAAGGCGTGTTGCTATACCATCTTCTCATCATTTACCTTGGTGTACTTAAATTTATCTCTATTACCATCTATACTTTTAGTCATCATAACCCATTATAGACAGGGTGACAAATAATATACGTTTAAATTATACACGACGACGTTTTGGTGGACGGCAACCGTTATGAGGTACTGGAGTTACATCTTTAATAGCTGTAACTTCTAGTCCAGCTGCTTGTAGAGAACGAATAGCAGCTTCACGTCCAGCTCCTGGACCTTTAACTGATACTTCTAGAGTTTTCATTCCATTATCAACTGCAGTTTTAGCAGCTGTTTCAGCAGCCATTTGTGCAGCAAATGGAGTAGATTTACGAGAACCTTTGAAACCTAGTGCACCTGCAGAACTCCATCCAACAACATTACCTTGAACATCAGTGATAGTTACAATAGTGTTGTTGAAAGTAGAACGGATATGTGCTACACCAGTCTCAACATTCTTTTTCACACGACGTTTACGTGTATTAGTTTTACGAGCCATCTATTAGTTTACCTCCTTACATTATTTTTTCTTGTTAGCGATTGTACGACGTGGGCCTTTACGAGTACGAGAGTTGTTCTTCGTATTTTGACCGCGAACCGGTAAACCACGACGATGTCTTAGACCACGATATGAGCCGATTTCGATTAGACGTTTAATGTTAAGCGATACTTCACGACGAAGATCCCCTTCAGTTGTGTAACCATCCACCGCTTGACGAATACGTCCTAACTCATCTTCAGTTAGATCACGAACACGAGTATCTTCAGAAACGCCTGCTTCTTTAAGGATATCTTGTGCAGTTTTCTTACCAATACCATAAATGTATGTTAAAGAGATTACTACACGTTTATCACGTGGAATATCTATACCTCCAATACGTGCCATAAAAAATGCGCACCTCCTTCAATTATCCTTGTTTTTGCTTGTGTTTCGGATTTTCACAAATCACCATTACTTTGCCTTTTCGTTTAATGACTTTGCATTTTTCACAAATTGGCTTTACAGATGCTCTTACTTTCATCATCTTTACCTCCTTTTATATCGGAGCTCGCTTATTTATAACGGTACGTAATTCGTCCTCTTGTTAAATCATATGGAGAGAGTTCTACCGTTACTTTATCACCTGGTAAGATACGGATGAAGTGCATACGGATTTTTCCAGACACATGTGCCAAGACCGTATGACCGTTTTCAAGCTCTACGTTGAACATTGCATTTGGCAATGTTTCTGTTACGGTTCCTTCCACTTCAATTACATCATCTTTCGCCATCGCGCCTTACTCCCTTCTTTTAAATCAGTCACAATATTGTTCTAAAACAACATATAAACGATAAATTTTCATTTGTGACACGACCAGTTTCTAGAAGGCTGTTTTGGACTTCTGGAGACGTATAATCCATGTTCAATATGATGTTTACTCATTCTCTTTGGTCGAGATCATATTTACGTGTTCCCCATCTGCTACCAAGACACAACGATCATCAATCACTCAAACCGATAATGCCTTGTCGCCTCTTGCAAATTCGACAAACAAGACCTATTCGTGGCATCGAATCAGTTTCGCTTCATGACGTTCACCTAAATGAGGGTGGAATGTTAAACACAGGGTGTCATTATCCACATAGTAAGCATTAAAGCTAAACGACTCTTATTACTATGAAACAAATAGAATTGTCTATTCGTGCAGGGCCTACAATGAATTAATTTTCAATAATCGATTGAATGTCTTGAAAAACCTTATTGATATCTTGATCACCATCAACGGTTACAAGATATCCTCTATCTTCATAAAAGTCTAGTAACGGCTTCGATTGTTCGATGTTGATCGCCAAACGATTTTTAACCGTTTCTGGTTTGTCATCATCACGTTGAATTAACGCTGAACCATCAATATCACAGATACCCTCTTTTTTGGGAGGATTATATATCACATGATAAGCTCTACCACATGTTGGACAAATTCTACGACCGGATAAACGCTCCACTAATTTATCTTCTGGTACTTCTACATGTAATACATGGTCAATCGCTTGATTCATTTCCGATAAAAGTGCTTGTAAAGCTTCTGCTTGTGCAATGGTTCTTGGGAAACCATCTAACAAGAACCCTTTCTCACAGTCAGCTTTACTCAAACGCTCTTTTACGATTCCAATTGTTACTTCATCCGGAACAAGTGCGCCTTGGTCCATGAAGCTTTTAGCTTTCACACCAAGTTCTGTTCCTTCTTTAATAGCGGATCGGAACATATCTCCTGTTGAAATATGAGGGATGTTATATTTCTCGCTTATTTTATCTGCCTGTGTACCTTTGCCTGCACCAGGAAGACCCATTAACAATAGATTCAAAACTTTCCCCTCGCTTCATTGGCAAATTCTTACTTAATAAATCCTTTGTAGTGTCGCTTCACTAACTGACCTTCTAATTGCTTCATTGTTTGAATTGCTACACCTACAACGATTAGTAGACTTGTGCCGCCGATTTGAATTGATTGTGGAAGACCTGCAAGTTTACCGAATACAATAGGTAGTACGGAAACTGCAGCCAAGAATATTGCTCCTACAAATGTTAAACGATTGATAACACGAGTAAGATACGTTTCAGTATTTTTACCTGGACGAATTCCTGGAATATATCCACCCTGCTTTTGTAAGTTCTCAGCCATTTGCTCAGGATTAACTTGAACAAATGTATAGAAATACGTAAACGCAATAATTAGCGCCACATAGATAAGCATACCTGTTGTTGTTGTATAATCAAAGATCGATTCAATTGTATTAGCAACATTACCATCAAAGAATCCTGCAACAGTTCTTGGAGCCATAATAAAGGCAATCGCGAAGATTACTGGGATAACTCCCGCAGCATTTACTTTTAGAGGTAAATGTGTAGAATGACCACCAACTGGAGAACGATTTACAAGTTTCTTTGCATATTGAATTGGGATCTTACGTAACGCTTGTTGTACGAAAACAACACCAGCCGTGATTGCTATCGCAACTAAAGCTATTAAAGCTACAATAACGATATTGATAAACAGTTCATCTCCAGGATTTGTAAAGTACTGGGCATATAACTGTTCAACAGCGTTCGGTATAGCAGCTACGATACCTGCAAAAATGAGTATCGAAATTCCATTCCCAACTCCATTTGCAGTGATCTGTTCACCTAACCACATTAGGAATGTTGTTCCAGCAGTTAATACTAATGCGATGATAAGGAACTTCATTGGATCTGGATTGGCAATTAAGAAACCACCAGCCATTGCATTGAAGCCAATAGACATGGCTATTGCTTGAACGAATGCAAGGACCACTGTTCCATAACGGGTAACTTGGGCAAGTTTCTTTCTACCCACTTCACCCTGCTTTTTCCATTCAGTAAACTTCGGTACAACATCCATTTGTAGTAATTGCATAATGATTGAAGCTGTAATATAAGGCATTATCCCCATTGCGAAAATGGAGAAATTCATCAATGCCCCACCGCCAAATGTATCTAGAAATCCAAACACATTATTTTGCGAGTTCAAATGTTCAATTGCAGTTTTATCTGTGAATGGCACAGGAATAAATGTGCCTAGACGGAATACAATTAACAAAGCAAGTGTAAAAAATATTTTCCGTCTAATGTCAGCCACGCGCATAAAATTGGAGAATGTACGGAACATTAGATCACCTCTGTTTTACCGCCCGCTTCTTCGATTGCTGCCTTTGCTGAAGCAGAGAACTTATGAGCTTTAACGGTATATTTGTTTTCGACGGAACCATTACCAAGTACTTTAATACCTGATTTTACGTTCTTTACGACACCTGATTCTAATAATAACTCAGGAGTGATTTCTGTGCCGTCTTCAAATCGGTTTAAAACGTCTAAGTTCACTATAGCATATTCTTTACGGTTTATGTTCGTAAATCCACGTTTTGGTAAACGTTGGAATAAAGGCATTTGTCCACCTTCAAATCCAGGACGTACACCACCGCCAGAACGAGCGTTTTGTCCTTTGTGACCACGACCGGAAGTTTTTCCGTTTCCAGATGATGTTCCGCGACCTACACGGTTTCTCTCTTTACGTGAGCCTTCTGCTGGTTTCAATTCATGAAGTTTCATACGAGCACCTCCTCTTTACGCTTCTGTTTATTAACCTTCTTTAACCGTTACAAGATGAGATACTCTGTTAACCATTCCACGAACAGCCGGAGTATCATCAAGAACTACGGTTTGACGAATTTTTTTAAGACCTAGTGCTTCAACAGTTTTCATTTGTTTTTCTTTTGCACCTATTACACTGCGTGTGAGGGTGATTTCTAATTTTTTAGACATAGTGTTTCCCTCCTTATCCTAACAGTTCTTCTACAGACTTTCCTCGTAGTTTTGCTACATCTTCCGCGCGCTTAAGGTTAGTTAAACCATTCATAGTAGCGCGAATCATATTAATTGGTGTGTTAGAACCAAGTGACTTAGTTAAAATATCACCAACACCAGCAAGCTCAAGTACCGCACGAACCGGACCACCAGAGATAACTCCAGTACCTTCAGAAGCTGGTTTCATTAATACACGTCCAGAACCGAATTCTCCATGAATTTCATGTGGAATTGTTGTTCCAACGATCGGTACAGTGATTAAGTTTTTCTTCGCATCATCAACTGCTTTTCTAATTGCATCTGGTACTTCTTGTGCTTTACCAGTACCAAATCCAACATGGCCGTTCTTATCTCCTACAACTACTAATGCAGCAAAACGGAAACGACGTCCACCTTTTACAACTTTTGCTACGCGGTTTACCGCAACAACACGTTCTTCAAGATCTAATTTATTAGGATCGATTACTGTTTTCATCTGTGTCCCTCCTTTTACAATTAAAATTCAAGACCTGCCTCACGAGCAGCATCTGCTAATGCTTTTACACGTCCATGATAAAGGTAGCCTCCACGATCAAATACAACTGATTTATGACCTTTATCTTGGGCACGTTTTGCAATCAATTCTCCAACTTTAGTTGCAGCATCAACACTGCTAGTTGAATCAACGCTTAATTCTTTATCTACAGTAGACGCGCTAACTAATGTTACACCGTTAGTATCATCAATTAACTGTGCATAAATGTGTTTATTTGAACGATACACGTTTAAACGAGGACGCTCAGGTGTTCCGAAAAGATTCTTACGAACACGGTTATGTCTTCTTTTACGTGCAACATTTTTGTCAGGTTTTGTGATCATCTGGGTCACTCCTTTCTCGCCTAACTAACCTTACTTAGCAGTTTTACCTTCTTTACGACGTACATATTCATCAACGTAACGAATACCTTTACCTTTGTAAGGTTCTGGTTTTCTAATAGCTCTAATGTTAGCTGCAACAGCGCCAACTTTTTCTTTATCGATACCTTTAACAATCACAGAAGTGTTGTTTGGAACATCGATTTCAATACCGTCGATTGGATCTATTTCAACTGGATGTGAATATCCAGCGTTTACTACGATTTTATTACCTTGCTTTTGTGCACGATAACCAACACCGATAATTTGAAGATGTTTTTCAAAACCTTTCGATACACCTTCAACCATGTTAGCTAGTAGGCTACGAGTTGTTCCGTGTAATGAACGATGTGTTTTTTGATCACTAGGGCGTTCCACTGTGATCACGTTATCTGCAACAACAATCTTCATATCAGGATGAAATTCTCTAGTTAATTCACCTTTAGGGCCCTTAACTGTTACTGTATTTTCATTAAGTTTTACTTCTACACCACTCGGAATCTCAATTGGCTTAAGTCCTATACGAGACATTCCATGCACCTCCTCATCATAAAAAATTAATTACCAAACATATGCAAGTACTTCGCCACCAACAGCTTGAGCGCGTGCTTCTTTATCAGAAAGTACACCTTTAGATGTTGATACGATTGCAATACCTAAACCGTTTAGTACACGAGGTACTTCACCAGCTTTAGCATAAACACGTAATCCTGGCTTACTAATACGTTTAATACCTGTAATTACTCGTTCCTCATTCACACCGTACTTAAGGAAAATACGCAGAACGCCTTGTTTGTTATCTTCAATAACTTCATAATCACGTACAAAGCCTTCTCTTTTTAGAATATCAGCAATTTCAGTTTTAATTTTAGAAGCAGGAAGTTCTAACTTTTCATGTTTAACCATGTTCGCATTACGAATGCGAGTTAGCATATCTGCGATTGGATCTGTCATAACCATTAATCATTACCTCCTTCCCGAATCGGGGTTTACCAGCTTGCTTTTTTGACACCAGGAATTTGACCTTTATAGGCAAGTTCGCGGAAACAAATACGGCAAAGTTTAAATTTACGCATTACTGAATGCGGACGTCCACAACGTTCACAACGAGTATACTCTTGTACTTGATACTTTTGTGTGCGTTTTTGTTTCGCAATCATTGATTTTTTAGCCACAATTTTCCCTCCTTGTATTAGCTCATGTCTATTTTTGGAAAGGCATGCCAAGCTGAGCTAAAAGTTCACGTGCTTCTTCATCAGTATTAGATGTTGTTACGATAACAATATCCATACCGCGCACTTTACTTACTTTATCGTAATTAATTTCTGGGAAAATTAATTGTTCTTTAACACCTAGCGTGTAGTTACCACGGCCATCAAAAGCTTTTTTAGAAATACCACGGAAGTCACGTACACGTGGTAGAGATACCGCGATTAGCTTTTGTAGGAATTCATACATGCGCTCACCGCGAAGAGTAACTTTCGCACCAATCGGCATTCCTTCACGTAAACGGAATCCTGCGATTGATTTTTTAGCACGTGTAATCATTGGTTTTTGACCAGAAATTAATGCTAGTTCTTCAACTGCGCTATCTAGTGCCTTAGAGTTTTGAACTGCATCACCAACACCCATGTTGATAACGATTTTTTCGATTCCAGGCACTTCCATAACAGACTTGTAATTAAATTTATTCATTAAAGATGGTACAATTTCATCTTGGTATTTTTGTCTTAATTGATTCACCATGTTGCCCTCCTTTCACAGCACATACTATTTATCTAATGCTTCACCGGAACTTTTAGCGATGCGGACTTTCTTTCCATCACGCACTTCGTAACCAACACGTGTCGGTTTGCCGGTCTTTGGATCTACTGGCATCACGTTAGAAACATGAATTGGAGCTTCTTGGTTAAGAATTCCACCTTGTGGATTCTCTTGAGAAGGCTTAGCGTGTTTTTTGATCATGTTAACACCTTCAACAAGAACGCGATCCTTTTTCGGATATGCTTCTAAAATTGTGCCTGTTTTACCACGGTCTTTACCGGAAATAACAATTACTTTATCACCTTTTTTTACATGCATGCTTTACGCACCTCCTTACAAGGTAATTCTCTTCTTATAGAACTTCTGGAGCTAGAGATACGATTTTCATGAATTGTGCATCACGTAATTCACGTGCAACTGGTCCGAAGATACGAGTTCCTCTTGGACTTTTGTCATCACGAATGATTACTGCAGCATTTTCATCAAAACGAATATATGAGCCGTCTTTACGACGTACACCAGATTTAGTACGTACAATTACTGCTTTTACAACGTCACCCTTTTTGACAACGCCTCCTGGTGTTGCTTGTTTTACGGAACAAACAATAACATCACCGATATTAGCAGTTTTGCGACCTGAGCCACCTAGTACTTTAATCGTAAGTAACTCACGTGCACCAGAGTTATCTGCAACTTTTAAGCGTGTTTCCTGTTGAATCATACGCTTTAAACCTCCCTTCGGATACCTTCCGAGCGAAACTTTATTATATAATTACCGCTTCTTCAACGATTTCAACTAGACGGAAGCGTTTAGTTGATGATAACGGACGAGTTTCCATAATACGAACGATATCACCAGTTTTTGCTTGATTGTTCTCATCATGTGCTTTAAATTTCTTAGAATACTTAACACGTTTACCATATAATTTATGGTTTTTGTAAGTTTCAACTAAAACTGTGATTGTTTTATCCATTTTATCTGAAACTACACGGCCTGTATATACTTTACGATTATTACGTTCAGTCATTTTGAGGCTAACCTCCTCTCATTATCAGTTGTTTACGCTTAGTTCGCGTTGACGGACAACAGTTTTCATACGAGCAATGGTTTTTCTTACTTCACGGATACGTGCAGTGTTCTCAAGTTGACCAGTTGCTAGTTGGAAGCGTAAATTAAATAACTCTTCTTTTAAAGATTTAAGTTTTTGTTCAATTTCGGCAGTGGTTAGTTCTCTGATATCATTAGCCTTCATTGATTTCACCACCAATTTCTTCACGTTTTACGAATTTAGTTTTGATTGGAAGTTTATGAGAAGCAAGACGTAATGCTTCACGAGCAACCTCTTCAGAAACTCCAGCAATTTCAAACATAACTTTTCCAGGCTTAACTACAGCAACCCATCCTTCAGGAGCACCTTTACCAGAACCCATTCGGACTTCTAGAGGCTTCGCTGTATACGGCTTATCTGGGAAAATTTTGATCCATACTTTACCGCCACGTTTCATGTAACGAGTCATAGCGATACGAGCAGCTTCTATTTGACGACTTGTAATCCAAGAAGCCTCAAGAGCTTGTATTCCATATTCACCAAAAGTAACTTGAGTACCACCTTTTGCTTGGCCTCTCATTTTACCACGATGTTGTCTACGATATTTAACACGTTTAGGCATTAACATGTATATAGCCCCCTTCCTTATTTGTTCGATTTAGTTGGAAGGACTTCACCACGATAGATCCACACTTTAATACCAAGTTTACCGTACGTAGTATCAGCTTCTGCTGTTGCATAGTCGATATCAGCACGTAATGTGTGTAGTGGAACAGTTCCTTCACTGTAATGTTCAGCACGAGCAATATCTGCGCCACCTAGACGACCAGATACCTGTGTTTTAATTCCTTTTGCACCAGCACGCATAGCACGTTGGATAGCTTGCTTTTGTGCACGACGGAATGAAATACGATTTTCTAATTGACGAGCAATATTTTCTGCAACTAGCTTAGCATTAACATCAACTTTCTTGATTTCAACAATATTGATGTGAACACGTTTGCCAGTTAAACTGTTTAATGAGTTACGTAGAGCTTCTACTTCAGATCCGCCTTTACCAATAACCATACCTGGTTTACCAGTGTGAATTGTTACGTTTACGCGATTAGCTGCACGTTCAATTTCAACATGGGAAACAGCTGCAGTTTTTAGACGGTTTTCAAGATATTCTCTGATTTTAATATCTTCATGTAGTAAGTCTGCATAGTCTTTGCCAGCATACCATTTAGACTCCCAGTCTTTAATGATACCAACGCGAAGACCTGTTGGATTCACTTTTTGACCCACTAACTATCCCTCCTTCTTTTCTGTTACAACCACTGTAATGTGGCTAGTGCGCTTATTAATCTTGCTTGCACGTCCTTGAGCGCGTGGACGGAAACGTTTTAAAGTAACACCTTCATTAACGAATGCTTCAGAAATCACTAGATTATCTGGATCCATTTCGTAGTTGTGTTCTGCGTTTGCGATTGCAGATTTTAACACTTTCTCTACAACTGGAGAAGCACCGCGTTGTGTGTGGCGTAAAATAGCAATTGCTTCGCCAACTTGTTTTCCTCGAATTAAATCAACGACTAATCGCACTTTACGAGGAGCAATACGAACTGATTTAGCTACGGCTTTAGCTTGCATTTAGAGCGCCTCCTCTCATTAGCGTTTTGTTTTCTTATCGTCACTTGCATGTCCTTTGTACGTACGAGTTGGAGCAAATTCACCTAATTTATGTCCAACCATGTCCTCTGTAACAAATACAGGAACATGTTTACGTCCATCATAAACAGCAATAGTGTGCCCGATGAATGTCGGGAAAATAGTAGAACGACGTGACCAAGTTTTAATAACTTGTTTTTTGTCAGATTCATTTAGTTCATCAATTTTTTTCAATAGATGGTCATCTGCAAAAGGTCCCTTTTTTAAACTACGACCCATGGATAAACCTCCTTTCGAAGTTCCAAGATGGGAGTTATTCCCACCTTAAATTACGATTATTTTTTACGTTTACGCACAATATACTTATCTGAAGCTTTATTACGTTTACGTGTCTTATAACCAAGAGTTGGTTTGCCCCAAGGTGACATTGGTGATTTACGTCCGATAGGTGCACGTCCTTCACCACCACCGTGTGGGTGATCGTTCGGGTTCATAACAGATCCACGTACAGTTGGGCGAATACCTTTCCAACGAGAACGTCCTGCTTTACCGACACGAATTAATTCATGTTCTAAGTTACCTACTTGACCTACTGTTGCGCGGCAAGTTGATAAAATTAAACGAACTTCACCAGAAGCTAAACGCACTAATGTGTATTTTTCTTCACGACCAAGGATTTGAGCTTCAGCACCCGCAGAACGAGCTAACTGTCCGCCATTTCCTGGTTTTAGTTCGATATTGTGGATTACTGTACCTACTGGAATATTTGCTAACGGAAGAGCGTTACCCACTTTAATATCCGCGCTTTCACCAGATTCAATTACTTGACCTACTTGTAAGCCTTTTGGTGCAAGAATATAACGCTTCTCACCATCAGCGTAGTTGATTAATGCAATGTTAGCGGTACGGTTTGGATCGTATTCGATAGTAGCAACTTTACCTGGAATACCATCTTTGTCACGTTTGAAATCGATGATACGATATTGACGCTTGTGACCGCCACCTTGATGACGAACGGTTAATTTCCCTTGGTTGTTACGTCCACCACGTTTTGGTAGAGGTGCTAATAGGGATTTTTCCGGTTGATCTGTAGTGATTTCTGCAAAATCAGATACAGACATGTTACGTCTACCATTAGTGGTAGGTTTGAATTTTTTAATCGCCATCTTGTTTTCCCTCCTTCACTTATTTACTTTTTAACCTTCAAAGAAGTCTAGATCTTTGCTGTCAGCAGATAGCTGAACGATAGCTTTTTTGCGATTTGGGCGGAAACCACCGTAACGACCCATTCGCTTGAATTTACCTTTTAAGTTCATAGTGTTAACTTTTTCAACTTTCACACCAAAGATTTCTTCAACAGCATCTTTGATTTGTGTTCTGTTAGCTTTCGTACTAACTTCGAACGTATATTTCTTCTCTGCCATTAGATCTGCAGAGTGTTCAGTGATGACAGGGCGCTTAATAATATCACGTGCATCAGTCATTATGCAAGCACCTCCCCTGCTTTTTCAGCTGCATCTTTCGTTAAGATCAACTTGTCATGCATTAATAAATCAAGAACGTTTACTTCTGTAACTGTAAGAACTTTAACCCCTTGAAGGTTATTAGCAGAACGTACTACGTTCTCGTCAGTGTCAGCAGTAACGATAAGAGCTTTTTCATTTACGTTTAAAGCACCTAGCATTTTTACAACTTCTTTTGTTTTAGGAGCATCTAGTGCAAGACTTTCTAAAACAACTAAGTTTTCTTCTTGTACTTTAGAAGATAATGCTGATTTAAGAGCTAAACGACGAACTTTCTTTGGTAGTTTGTAGCTGTAGCTACGAGGTGTAGGTCCGAAAACAACTCCACCGCCTACCCATTGTGGTGAGCGAATAGAACCTTGACGCGCGCGACCTGTACCTTTTTGACGCCATGGTTTGCGTCCACCACCGCGAACATCAGAACGATTTTTAACAGCGTGTGTACCTTGACGCATAGACGCACGTTGCATAACTACCGCTTCGTGTAAAACGTGTGTATTAGGCTCAATACCAAATACAGACGCGTTTAATTCGATTTCACCTGCTTGTGAACCATCTTGTTTAAATAGTGCTACTTTAGGCATGACATATCCTCCCTTCGTATATATGATTAGTTAGCCTTAACTGCACTCGTGATTTTTACGAATGATTTTTTAGCACCTGGCACATTACCTTTGATTAATAGCAGGTTGCGATCAACGTCAACACTTACTACTTCAAGGTTTTGGATTGTTACTTGCTCTTGACCCATGTGACCTGGTAAGTTTTTGCCTGGGAATACGCGCATTGCATCAATTGCACCCATTGAACCTGGAGCTCTATGGTAGTGAGAACCGTGAGACATAGGTCCACGTGATTGACCATGACGTTTAATTGAACCCTGGAAACCTTTACCTTTAGAAGTTCCAGTTACATCAACTTTTTCACCAGCTTGGAAAATTTCAACGCTAACTTCTTGACCTACTTCATATTCATCAAGATTAGCGTTACGGATTTCACGAACGTAGCGCTTAGGGGTTGTGTTTGCTTTTTCAGCATGACCTTTCTCCGCTTTGTTAGTACGTGATTCCTTAAGATCTTGGAAACCGATTTGAATCGCTTCGTATCCATCGTTTTCAAGAGTTCTTTTTTGTAATACTACGTTAGGCTCAGCCTGAACAACTGTTACCGGGATTAATTCTCCGTTTTCATTAAACAATTGAGTCATGCCGATTTTTCGACCTAAGATTCCTTTCGTCATCCGTTACACCTCCTATTTAAAAACAAATTTTATAGTTTAATTTCAATATCAACACCAGATGGTAAGTCTAAACGCATTAGCGAATCTACTGTTTGCGGTGTTGGGTTTACGATATCGATTAGACGTTTATGTGTACGCATCTCGAATTGCTCACGTGAGTCTTTGTATTTATGAACCGCACGTAAGATTGTGTAGACAGCCTTCTCTGTAGGTAATGGAATCGGACCAGACACTTTCGCACCAGAACGCTTCGCAGTATCTACGATTTTTTCAGCAGACTGATCTAAAATACGATGATCATATGCTTTTAAACGAATTCTAATTTTATCTTTTGCCATTATTTTCCCTCCTTTATCGCCCATATTATTATAGACATACTCCGTGAAAATTTCTTAACCACCGCCCATGGCAAAGGGGCCGGGTGTGCCAACAACCTTCCACATCATCGCCTGAAACGACCAACATTCTTATTATATAGAATATACCTGGTCATTGCAACCCTTTTTTAGTTATAAAACTAATTTGTTGCACATCTATGTATTATACTTAGTAATCTTAGTGATTGCAAGGATTCTTGGGAGTTTTTTGTTGGGAAAGTTTGGTTTTAACGATAAAGTTAATCGATTCATCGTCCCTTATCATCATTCCACCATTACTATATGTTTTCCGAAGACATTATGGTGACGTTCTATGTGAGATTATTGATAGTGATAGAATTTGCCGAAAGAATAGAGCAATACCTTCAGATAGCTTATAAGCTACTAATCCTACTGACTTATTTTTCGAAACAAATTTCAGTACACCATGAAGCATTCTAAGCTCCCGGCCACTTATTTACTGTATCCCTTATGCCTGAAATGATTGCACTAATCCTTTATACAAAAAAGACAACCGAACAATCGGCTGTCTTTATATATGATTCATTTAATTATTTTTGGATAGAAGATACTACGCCTGATCCTACAGTACGTCCACCTTCACGAATAGAGAAACGAGTTCCTTCTTCGATAGCGATTGGAGAAATTAGTTCAACATCCATTTCGATGTTGTCTCCAGGCATAACCATTTCTACTCCTTCTGGTAAGTTGATAACACCAGTTACGTCAGTTGTACGGAAGTAGAACTGTGGACGGTAGTTTGAGAAGAATGGAGTATGACGTCCACCTTCTTCTTTAGATAATACGTAAACTTCAGCTTTGAAGTTCGTGTGTGGAGTAATTGTACCTGGTTTTGCAAGTACTTGACCACGGTTGATATCTTCACGAGAAACACCACGTAGAAGTGCACCAATGTTATCTCCAGCTTCAGCATAATCAAGAAGCTTACGGAACATTTCAACACCAGTTACAGTAGTTTTGCTTGATTCTTCTTGAAGACCGATGATTTCAACTTCGTCTCCAACTTTAACTTGACCGCGTTCTACACGACCAGTTGCAACTGTACCACGACCAGTGATTGAGAATACGTCCTCAACTGGCATCATGAATGGCTTATCAGTGTCACGTTCTGGAGTTGGAACATACTCATCTACAGCGTTCATTAATTCAACGATTGCTTCTTCGTATTGAGCGTCTCCTTCAAGAGCTTTAAGAGCAGAACCCTTGATTACTGGTACATCATCACCAGGGAAGTCATATTCAGATAATAGATCACGAACTTCCATTTCAACTAGTTCTAATAATTCTTCATCGTCAACCATATCTACTTTGTTTAGGAATACTACGATTGTAGGTACACCAACGTTTTTAGAAAGTAGGATGTGCTCACGAGTTTGTGGCATTGGACCATCAGCAGCAGATACTACTAGGATAGCTCCGTCCATTTGTGCAGCACCAGTGATCATGTTTTTAACATAGTCAGCGTGTCCTGGGCAGTCTACGTGTGCATAGTGACGAGTTTCAGTTTCATACTCAACGTGAGAAGTCGCGATAGTGATTCCACGTTCTTTTTCTTCAGGTGCACCGTCGATTTGGTCATATGCCATCGCAGTACCTTTACCACTTTTCTTAGCCATTACAGTTGTAATAGCAGCTGTTAATGTAGTTTTACCATGGTCAACGTGTCCAATTGTTCCAATGTTAACGTGACTTTTAGAGCGGTCGAATTTTTCTTTAGCCATTTATATTTCCTCCTTAAATAAATGAAAGATTGTAAGTATATGTTGGAGCTAAGAAATAGCAGCTTGTGTTATTTCTTAGCTTACAATAAAAGTTATACTTGAGAATGATAAAAAAATCAATTATTCTCCAGCATTTTTCTTAATAATTTCTTCAGAGATGCTCTTCGGTACTTCTTCATAATGATCGAAGTGCATTGTGTAAGTTCCACGTCCTTGAGTGTTTGAACGTAATGCTGTTGCATATCCAAACATTTCTGATAGAGGAACAAACGCTTTAACAACCTGTTGGTTACCGCGTGCTTCCATTCCTTCTACACGTCCACGACGAGAAGTGATGTCACCCATAATATCTCCAAGATATTCTTCAGGGATTACAACTTCCACTTTCATCATTGGTTCAAGAATTACAGGGTTACACTTACTTTTAGCAGCTTTAAGTGCCATTGATGCAGCAACTTTAAACGCCATTTCGTTAGAGTCGACATCATGGTAGCTACCATCAAATAAAGAAGCTTTAATGTCGATTACAGGGAACCCAGCTAATACACCGTTTTCCATTGCTTCTTTAATACCTTGTTCAACAGCAGGGATGTATTCACGTGGTACTACACCACCAACGATGTTGTTTTGGAATTCAAATCCTGCGCCCTCTTCGTTTGGTTCAAATTTGACCCAAACGTGACCGTATTGTCCACGTCCACCAGACTGACGTACGAATTTACCTTCGACTTCAGCAGCAGCACGGAATGTTTCACGGTATGCAACCTGTGGTGCACCAACGTTTGCTTCAACTTTGAATTCACGTTTTAGACGGTCAACAATGATGTCTAGGTGAAGCTCACCCATACCAGAGATGATTGTTTGACCAGTTTCTGGATTTGTTTCCGTTCTGAAAGTTGGATCTTCTTCTGCAAGTTTACCAAGTGCAATACCCATTTTATCTTGGTCTGCTTTCGTTTTTGGTTCGATAGCAACATCAATAACTGGTTCTGGGAATTCCATGGACTCTAAGATTACAAGATTCTTCTCGTCACATAGAGTATCACCTGTTGAAGTATCTTTCAGACCTACAGCTGCAGCGATTTCACCTGCATATACTCTAGAAATTTCTTCACGAGTGTTTGCGTGCATTTGCAGGATACGACCTACACGCTCACGCTTATCTTTTACAGAGTTACGTACATATGATCCAGAATCTAATGTTCCTGAGTAAACACGGAAGAATGTTAATTTACCCACGAAAGGATCTGTCATAACTTTGAAAGCTAACGCTGCGAAAGGTTCGTCATCAGAAGATGGACGAGTTACTTTCTCATCTGAACCAGGAAGTGTACCTTCAATTGCTGGTACATCTACTGGAGATGGTAGGTAATCAATAACACCATCTAGCATTAATTGAACACCTTTGTTTTTGAACGCTGATCCACAGAATACTGGATAGAACTCAACGTTTACTGTAGCTTTACGAATAACTGCTTTTAATTCCTCATTAGAGATTTCTTCTCCATCAAGGTATTTCATCATTAGCTCTTCGTCTAATTCAGATACAGCTTCTACTAAGCTAGTACGTAATTCCTCCGCTTGATCTTTTAAATCAGCTGGGATTTCACGTGCTTCAGAACGAGTTCCTAAATCATCCTCATAGAAGTAAGCTTCCATTTCGATTAAGTCGATGATTCCTTGGAATTCATCTTCTGCACCGATTGGGAATTGTACTGGGTGTGCATTAGCACCTAGACGTTCTTTTAATGTACCTACAGAGTATAGGAAATCTGCACCTGTTTTATCCATTTTGTTGATAAATACAATACGTGGTACTCCATAAGTTGTTGCTTGGCGCCAAACTGTTTCAGTTTGAGGCTCAACCCCTGATTGAGCATCAAGTACTGTAACCGCACCATCAAGTACACGTAATGAACGTTCAACTTCTACTGTGAAGTCTACGTGCCCAGGTGTATCGATGATGTTGATACGGTGACCTTTCCATTGAGCAGTTGTAGCAGCAGAAGTGATTGTAATTCCGCGCTCTTGCTCTTGCTCCATCCAGTCCATTTGTGAAGCACCTTCGTGTGTTTCACCAATCTTGTGAATGCGTCCTGTATAGAAAAGAATACGCTCAGTTGTAGTGGTTTTACCTGCATCAATGTGAGCCATAATACCAATATTGCGCGTCTTTTCCAAGGAGAACTCTCTTGCCATGTATTCTTCTCCTTCCTGTTAAAACCTTTATTTTTATTTATATTACCAACGATAGTGAGCAAACGCTTTGTTTGCTTCTGCCATTTTGTGCATATCTTCGCGTTTTTTAACAGATGCACCTGTATTATTTGAAGCATCTAGAATTTCATTCGCTAAACGCTCTTCCATTGTTTTTTCTCCGCGTAAACGTGCGTAGTTAACAATGTAACGTAAACCTAAAGTTTGACGGCGTTCCGGACGAACTTCAACCGGTACTTGGTAGTTAGAACCACCAACACGGCGTGCACGTACTTCAAGTACTGGCATAACGTTTTTCATAGCTTGCTCAAACACTTCCATCGGATTTTGTCCGCTGCGTTGTTCAACTAGTTCAAAAGCGTTATAAAGAATCTTTTGAGCAATGCCTCGTTTTCCATCCTCCATGATTTGGTTGATTAAACGAGTTACTAGTTTTGAATTATAAATTGGATCTGGCAAGACATCGCGCTTAGGTACTGGTCCTTTACGTGGCATATGTCCCCCTCCTTTCCTGTATCATGTTGTTAAAAAGAGTTATTTTTTCTCTTTAGGGCGTTTTGTACCGTATTTAGAACGACCTTGCATACGACCGTCTACTCCAGCAGTATCAAGTGCTCCACGAACGATGTGATAACGTACCCCCGGTAAGTCTTTTACACGTCCACCACGGATTAAAACTACACTGTGCTCCTGTAGGTTATGACCAATACCAGGAATGTATGCAGTTACCTCCATGTTGTTTGATAAACGAACACGAGCATATTTACGTAAAGCTGAGTTCGGTTTTTTAGGAGTTAGTGTACCAACACGAGTACATACGCCACGTTTTTGTGGAGAGTTTTCATCAGTTAGAGACTTTTTGAAACTGTTGTACCCTTTGTTAAGTGCTGGTGAGTTAGATTTCTTAGGTTTGCTTACGCGACCTTTGCGGACAAGTTGGTTAATTGTAGGCATTATGTTGTCCTCCCTTCTTTTCTTTGGTTAGTAATTAGCTAGTTTATACCGTTTTGTAATTCCACACATCCAGGCGGTTCATCTTAAGGTAAAAAACAAAGCTTTCGCAAGAGTGCCTCTTGCCAAAACCACTTTCTACTTTTTAATTGCAATCGCTGATGCGCCGACATCTATTCCACATGCGGTTCCTAGCTTTTTCTTGGAATCAACACGTTGACATGGAATGTCTAGTGTTTTTGCTAATTCTTCTACTTTTTGTGTAACGAACCGATCAGCATCTTCGGCTATATACACTTGTTTCACTTGGCCATTTTTCATAGCTTTAAGTGTTTGCTTCACACCAATAATCGTTTGTGACTTTACTTGCAGTACTTTTTCATAAGACATGGTATATCCTCCAAAGTTACAAGTATAAATCGGAAGCACCTTGAATATAGTATCATTCTCGTTTTTTAATGTCAACTAGAATTCTAATATTTTTTGTTGCTTCCTTGATATTTTTTTCTTTATTAGATCAAATAAGATGTGAAGTCACACCTGTGGTCCGAATACACTTTCTTTCTACGTGGCTTTATCTTGTGAGAATTCCCATAGTAGATTCCATGAATTCGGACCGTTTAGTGCGACTAATTAATTTGACTGATAACTAGCACTTTTACAGTTACATAGTCAATTAAGTTATTGAACTGGTTGTTCTAATTCTTCTTCTGTTTCTTCTTGTTCTACTGCTGGTAGTTGAATTTTGCGATAGCGTTGCATACCTGTTCCAGCCGGTACTAGCTTACCGATAATGACGTTTTCTTTAAGTCCTAGTAATTCATCACGTTTACCCTTAATTGCTGCGTCAGTAAGTACTCTAGTTGTTTCTTGGAATGATGCAGCTGATAAGAATGAATCCGTTTCTAGGGAAGCTTTTGTAATACCTAGTAATACCGGTCTACCTACAGCAGGCTGGTTACCTTCAAGTAATACTCTGCGGTTCGCTTCTTTGAATTGATGTAACTCAAGTAACGATCCAGGTAATACATCAGTATCTCCAGCATCAAGTACACGAACTTTACGTAGCATTTGACGTACCATTACCTCAACGTGCTTGTCGCCAATTTCTACACCTTGCATACGGTATACACGCTGCACTTCACGTAGTAAGTAGTCTTGAACGCCAGCTACTCCTTGAACACGAATCAGTTCTTTAGGATCCACTGAACCTTCTGTTAGTTCTTGACCAGCAATCACTTGGTCTCCAACAGATACTTTTAAGCGCGCATTGTATGGTACAGCATAAGAACGTTGTTCCACATCACCTTGTATCACAATTTCTTGTTTGTCTTTCACTTCGTGAATTTCTAGTACAGTACCGTGAACTTCACTGATGATCGCTTGCCCTTTCGGATTACGCGCTTCAAACAACTCTTGGATACGAGGTAGACCTTGAGTGATATCGTCTCCTGCTACCCCACCTGTATGGAAAGTACGCATCGTTAACTGTGTTCCTGGCTCACCAATAGATTGTGCTGCAATAATACCAACTGCTTCGCCAACTTCTACTTCTGAACCAGTCGCTAAGTTGCGACCATAACATTTCTTACATACGCCGTGTTTTGTATTACATGTAAACACGGTACGGATTGTTACTTGTTCAATTCCTGCTTCAACGATTTGTTTCGCCTGATCTTCAGAAATCACTGTATCGTATTTCACAATGACTTCTTTTGTTTCAGGATGAACCACTTCTTCGAACGCAGTACGTCCTACTAAACGGTCAAATAATGGCTCGATTACTTCATTTCCATCCATTAATGCTGTTACTGGTAATCCACGGTCGGTTCCACAATCTGTTTCACGAACGATAACGTCCTGTGCCACATCAACAAGACGACGTGTTAGGTAACCAGAGTCCGCTGTCTTCAGTGCTGTATCGGCTAGACCTTTACGCGCACCGTGCGTAGAAATAAAGTACTCTAATACCGTTAAACCTTCACGGAAACTAGATTTGATTGGTAACTCGATGATTCGTCCTGCTGGGTTAGCCATTAGTCCACGCATACCTGCTAACTGTGTAAAGTTAGATGCGTTACCACGGGCACCAGAGTCACTCATCATGAAGATCGGGTTACGATTATCTAGAGACTGCATTAGTTTATTTTGAATCGTATCTTTTGCTTGCGTCCAAACAGCGATAACACGATCATAACGCTCTTCTTCTGTGATTAAACCACGACGGAATTGCTTCATGACGTTATCTACTTTCTTCTGCGCTTCAATTAAGATTTCTTCTTTTTCAGGTAATACGACGATATCAGAAATACCAACTGTCATACCTGCAGTGGTAGACATACTAAATCCAAGATCCTTCATACGGTCAAGCATTTTAGATGTTTCTGTAATCTTAAATCGCTTGAACACTTCCGCAATAATATCACCTAAGAAGCCTTTCTTAAACGGCTTGATGATTTCGCGTTTTTGAATCTCTTCTTTAATATTTGTTCCTTTATCAACAAAGTACATTTCCGGAGTACGTTCCTCAAGATTTGTCTTAGTTGGTTCATTAATATACGGGAACGAGTCTGGTAATATTTCGTTGAAAATCAACTTACCTACTGTTGTAAGTAATAGTTGGTTATTTTGTTCTTCTGTAAATGTTTTGTTGTTTAAACTAGATGCTTGAACAGCAACACGAGTATGCAAATGAACATAACCATTTTGATATGCGATTCTAGCTTCATCTACACCCGTAAATACAGTACCTTCTCCAACTGCACCTTCACGCTCTAACGTTAGATAATAGTTACCTAATACCATATCCTGTGATGGTGTTACAACTGGTTTACCATCTTTCGGGTTAAGAATATTCTGCGCTGCTAGCATTAGAAGACGTGCTTCTGCTTGTGCTTCTGCA
The DNA here is from genome assembly GCF_018310345.1 of Ornithinibacillus massiliensis. Lineage (GTDB taxonomy): Bacteria > Bacillota > Bacilli > Bacillales > Amphibacillaceae > Ornithinibacillus > Ornithinibacillus massiliensis. The sequence goes on along the minus strand of NZ_JAGXBY010000010.1, from coordinate 27,411 downwards.
GATAGCGGTACGTGAACAGCCATTTGGTCCCCGTCAAAATCAGCGTTATATGCTGTACATACTAATGGGTGTAGGCGGATAGCACGACCTTCTACTAATGTAGGTTCGAATGCTTGAATACCTAGTCTGTGAAGTGTAGGGGCACGGTTAAGTAATACCGGATGCTCCTTAATCACATCTTCTAAAACTCCCCAAACATCTGGGTGAACGCGCTCAATTTTACGTTTTGCAGATTTGATGTTATGCGCAATTCCACGCTCAACAAGTTCCTTCATAATGAATGGCTTGAATAACTCTAAAGCCATTTCTTTTGGTAATCCACATTGGTACATTTTTAAGTTTGGACCTACTACGATAACAGAACGTCCCGAGTAGTCTACACGTTTACCTAGTAAGTTTTGACGGAAACGACCTTGCTTACCTTTAAGCATATGTGATAGAGATTTCAATGGACGGTTTCCTGGTCCTGTAACCGGACGACCACGACGACCGTTATCAATTAAAGCATCTACTGCCTCTTGTAACATACGCTTTTCGTTTTGAACGATAATGCTAGGCGCACCTAAATCTAATAGACGTTTTAAACGATTGTTACGGTTAATTACACGACGATATAAATCGTTTAAGTCAGATGTAGCAAAACGACCACCATCTAACTGTACCATTGGTCTAATTTCTGGTGGGATAACTGGAAGAACATCTAAAATCATCCAAGAAGTCTCATTACCAGAATTACGAAATGCCTCTAGCACTTCTAAACGTTTAATTGCTCTCGTTCTACGTTGACCTTGAGCTGTTTTTAGTTCCTCTTTTAGCGCATCTACTTCTTTATCAAGGTCAATATCTTGAAGAAGTTTACGGATTGCTTCAGCGCCCATTTGTGCTTTAAAGGCACTACCGTATTTTTCGTAATATGCACGAAACTCTTTTTCTGAAAGAAGTTGTTTCTTTTCTAAAGGTGTATTACCTGGATCTGTCACAATATATGCAGCAAAATAAATTACTTCTTCTAATGCACGTGGTGACATATCTAATACAAGACCCATACGACTAGGGATTCCTTTGAAATACCAAATGTGTGAAACAGGAGCTGCTAATTCAATATGCCCCATGCGTTCACGGCGTACTTTTGATTTGGTTACTTCAACACCACACCGATCACATACAACACCTTTGTAACGCACTCTTTTATATTTTCCACAATGACATTCCCAGTCCTTTTGTGGTCCAAAGATACGTTCACAGAATAAACCATCTTTTTCTGGCTTTAGTGTACGGTAGTTAATTGTCTCTGGCTTTTTAACCTCACCATACGACCAAGAACGAATCTTTTCTGGTGAAGCTAAACCTATCTTCATAAATTCAAAATTATTTACATCTAACAAGGGTATACCTCCCTTTTTAATGTCCGTTTTCCAATGGATTTACTTACGAATGAGCTATGGGGGAAAGACAATAAAGTCAATTCCCCACCAACATTAATTTTCTTCAACTTCTAAATTAAGCTTACTAGCTGCTTGTGTTTCTTCTTCTTCTAAGTCACGCATTTCTATTTCAGATTCGTCTCCAGCTAAGATTTTTACGTCTAAACCAAGACTCTGTAGCTCTTTAATTAATACTTTAAATGATTCTGGAACTCCTGGTTCAGGTACGTTATCGCCTTTAACGATTGCTTCATACGTTTTCACACGTCCAACAACGTCATCCGATTTCACGGTTAGAATTTCTTGTAACGTGTATGCAGCACCATATGCTTCTAGTGCCCATACCTCCATCTCACCGAAACGTTGTCCACCGAACTGTGCTTTACCACCAAGCGGCTGCTGTGTAACAAGTGAGTATGGACCAGTTGAACGAGCGTGTAATTTATCATCAACCATGTGCGCTAGTTTAATCATATACATGACACCAACAGATACACGGTTATCAAATGGTACCCCAGTTCTTCCATCATAAAGAATCGTTTTCGCATCACGTGGCATACCAGCTTCTTCTAATGTATCCCAAACGTCTTGCTCTGTCGCCCCATCAAATACTGGTGTAGCAACATGGATACCTAGCTGTCTAGCTGCCATACCTAGATGTAATTCAAACACCTGTCCGATATTCATACGCGATGGTACCCCTAATGGGTTAAGCATGATATCAACCGGTGTACCATCAGGTAGGAATGGCATATCTTCTTCTGGTAAAATACGGGAAATAACCCCTTTATTACCGTGACGTCCTGCCATTTTATCTCCTTCATGGATTTTACGTTTTTGTACGATGTAAACACGTACTAATTCATTAACGCCTGGTGGTAGTTCATCACCATCTTCACGATTGAAGACTTTGACGTCTAATACAATACCGCCAGCACCATGTGGTACACGTAAGGATGTATCACGTACTTCACGAGCCTTTTCACCGAAGATTGCGTGTAATAAACGCTCTTCCGCTGAAAGTTCAGTAACCCCTTTTGGCGTTACTTTACCTACTAGAATATCACCGTCTGAAACCTCTGCACCGATACGGATAATTCCTTGTTCGTTAAGATTCTTCAGTGCTTCTTCCCCTACATTCGGGATATCGCGAGTGATTTCTTCTGGTCCTAGCTTCGTGTCACGCGCTTCAGATTCATACTCTTCAATATGGATCGAAGTATATACATCATCTTTTACAAGACGCTCACTCATGATGATTGCATCCTCGTAGTTGTAACCTTCCCATGTCATGAACGCTACTAATACGTTACGTCCAAGTGCAAGCTCACCTTTTTCCATGGAAGGTCCATCCGCAAGTACCTCACCTTTTGTAACACGATCACCCTCTGTTACATTCGGGCGTTGATTTATACAAGTACCTTGGTTAGAACGAATAAACTTCTGAAGCTTATAGCGATCTAAATCACCTTTTACTTCTTTACCATCCACCACAGATACACGACGTACTAAAATTTCTTTTGCTTCTACTCGTTCTACAATACCATCATTCTTACAGATGATTGCTGCTCCAGAGTCTTTACCAGATACATACTCCATTCCAGTACCTACAATTGGAGCTTCTGGATTTAATAATGGAACCGCCTGACGTTGCATGTTCGCTCCCATTAGTGCACGGTTGGAGTCATCGTTTTCTAAGAATGGAATACATGCTGTCGCAGCCGATACTACCTGCTTCGGTGAAACGTCCATGTAATCTATCTTTTCACGAGCAACAACTGTATTTTCACCACGGAAACGTGCTACTACTTCTTCATCAGCGAATGTTCCATCTTCATTTAATCTAGCATTTGCTTGGGCAACTACATAATTATCCTCTTCATCTGCTGTTAAATAATCAATTTGGCTTGTAACTCTACCAGTATCCGGATCAACCCGACGATATGGCGTTTCAATAAATCCAAATTTATTCACTTTCGCATAGGAAGATAATGAGTTAATTAACCCAATGTTCGGCCCCTCTGGAGTTTCAATCGGACACATACGACCATAATGGGAATAGTGAACGTCACGCACTTCAAAACCAGCACGTTCACGAGTTAAACCACCAGGTCCTAGAGCTGACAGACGACGTTTATGTGTTAATTCAGCTAACGGGTTAGTCTGATCCATAAACTGTGATAACTGTGAGCTTCCGAAGAACTCTTTAATAGACGCAATAACCGGACGGATGTTGATTAATTGTTGTGGTGTTACACTAGATGTATCTTGAATAGACATACGTTCACGAACCACACGCTCCATACGGGATAAACCAATACGGAACTGGTTTTGTAGTAATTCACCAACAGAACGAAGTCTACGGTTACCTAAATGGTCAATATCATCTGTGTCACCAACTTGGTGTAGTAAGTTAAAGAAATAGCTAATCGATGCTAATATATCAGCCGGTGTAATATGTTTCACACTCGTATCGATATTTGCATTACCAATTAGATTAAGCACTCTTTCACCACTTGGGTCTGTTGGATCAACAATCTTAATAGATTGAATTCGAATCGGATCCTCTAATACACCATCATGTGGCTCTAGAATTTGTTCACCAAGAACAACATCTTTTTTCTCGATATATGGAATAATTTTATCTAACAATCTACGTTCGACCTTATCTCCTGCTTCTGCAAGAACTTCACCAGTATCCATATCAACAATAGGCTCAGCCAATACTTGATTGAATAAACGATTTTTCAGATGAAGTTTCTTGTTGATCTTGTAACGTCCAACATGCGCAAGGTCATAACGTTTAGGATCAAAGAAACGTGAAATTAATAAGCTTTTCGCATTTTCTACAGTAGGTGGTTCACCCGGACGCAGGCGCTCGTAAATTTCTAATAGCGCTTTTTCAGTCGTTTCGGTATTATCCTTTTCTAGCGTATTGATCAGATACTCGTTTTCACCGATTAAATCGATAATCTCTTGATCAGAACCAAAACCAAGCGCACGTAATAGTACGGTAATTGGCAATTTACGTGTACGATCAATACGTACATAAGCGACGTCTTTAGCATCTGTTTCAAATTCTAACCATGCACCGCGGTTTGGAATAACAGTTGCCGCAACACCACGCTTACCGTTTTTATCGATTTTTTCATTAAAATAGACACTAGGTGAACGTACAAGCTGCGAAACAATTACACGTTCAGCTCCATTGATAATGAACGTACCAGTATCTGTCATGAGAGGGAAGTCTCCCATAAAGACTTCTTGCTCTTTCACTTCGCCGGTTTCGTTATTAATCAATCGAACCTTTACACGAAGTGGAGCATTATAAGTAACATCTCTTTCTTTTGATTCATCTACAGGGTATTTCGGCTCACCTAAGCTATAATCAACAAACTCAAGTGATAGGTTACCTGTAAAATCCTCAATCGGAGAAATGTCCTGGAACATTTCTCTCAAACCTTCTTCCATAAACCATTGATATGAAGCGGTTTGGATTTCGATTAGATTCGGCAATTCTAATACTTCACTGATGCGCGCATAACTTCTACGTTGGCGGTGCCGTCCATACTGAACTAGTTGACCTGTCAACTGCTTCACCTCTCAAATCATGCATATTTTATTTGCGAGCAGAGCTCACATGTAAATAACAACTATATTGTTAGAAAACAATTGTTTCATGTTAATGCTTTCTTAGTTAGAGAAACAATTGCTTAAAAACGGAAAAAACTACTAATAGGATTTATGTACAAGTAACAAACCAAAGTGAATCAACAGCGGACGTTGATTCTACTTATAAGGTAAAACTATTACTTGCCATCCCTAAAAATATGGGGTATGATTTTAAAATAGAAAAGCATAATAAGTTGTACATTCATCTGAAACAATTCCACAAAAGCGAAAAATAGATAGAACGCTCATAATTCGATTCTATCATTGTTTCCTAAACTTGATGAATTATACACTTTCCTCTTTCAAAAAAATTCTCTTGACAAAATAATCCCATATTAGCATTTTATTATATTATCATAGTCCTTCTATCGAAGTCAATCATTTATTGACCGCAAAATAAAATAACCTTTACTCTTTGCTATCGTTTCACAATTTCCGAATAAAGATTCTAATTTTTGTATAGCAGAAGGAGCACCTTGCTTTTTCTGAATCACAACCCAAAGTTCGCCACCTTCAAGCAAACTTTCTTTACTACCTTCAAACATCCCATGGACAACCGATTTCCCGGCTCGAATAGGTGGATTAGTTAATATAGCAGCAAACTTTCGATTCTCTAATCCCAAAAATCTATCACTGAGAACAAATTCTACATTCGATACTCCATTTTGCTCCGCATTGGATGCAGCTAATGTTAACGCGCGTTCATTAACATCGGCCATAACAACCTTACGCTCTAGCAATTCGTTTGCAATAGAAATCCCTATCGGCCCATAACCACACCCTAAATCCAGTAAATCCCCGGGAATTTCAGGAGGAGTAAATGTTTCTATTAATAACCTCGATCCAAAATCTACTTCATTCTTAGAAAACACACCGACATCACTTGTAAATTTATATTCTTTTCCTCTCAGTCTGTAATTCCAATGTTTGGGTGAACTTTTTGATTGGGGTTTTTGTGAAAAGTAATGCTCAGACATTTGGGCACCTACTTTACTTTTATGTAATATAAGGAAGATTCTGTGTAAATGTAGAGCCCGTCGAATAGTTACGACGAGCTCATGTTCATTGAATTATAATTATTTAACTTCTACAGAAGCGCCTGCTTCTTCAAGTTTAGCTTTAACTTCTTCAGCTTCATCTTTAGAAACGCCTTCTTTAACAGCTTTAGGAGCGTTATCTACTAAATCTTTAGCATCTTTTAAGCCAAGACCAGTGATTTCACGAACCGCTTTAACAACTTTAATTTTAGAAGCACCAGCATCAGCAAGTACTACGTCAAATTCAGTTTTTTCTTCAGCAGCTCCACCAGCAGCAGCTCCACCAGCTACAGCAACAGGTGCAGCAGCAGTTACTCCAAATTCTTCTTCAATAGCTTTTACAAGATCGTTAAGATCTAGTACAGACATTTCTTTAATAGCATCGATAATTTGCTCTTTAGTCATTTTTATTTCCTCCTGATTTTTAATGTTTTTTTAATATCCTAAGACAATTGGTTGATTCACAATCAACTTACGCGCCTTGTTCTTCTTTTTGTTCTGCAACAGCTTTTGTAACATAAGCAAAGTTGCGCATAGGTGCTTGTAGTACGCTGAGTAGCATAGATACCATACCTTCGTAGTTCGGTAGATCTGCAAGCTCCTTGATTTGATCAAGCGTTACGATTTTGCCATCTAAGACACCTGCTTTAATTTCTAAAGCTTCGTGCTCTTTAGCAAAATTGCTAAGGATCTTCGCTGGAGCAACTACATCATCTTTACTGAAAGCAATAGCAGTTGGTCCAACTAAAACTTCATTTAATTCAGCTAATTCAGCTGCTTCAGCTGCACGACGAGACATTGTGTTTTTGTACACTTTGAACTCAACACCAGCATCACGAAGTTGCTTACGAAGTTCAGTAACCTCTGCAACGTCAAGACCACGATAATCAACTAAAACTGTTGATTGGCTTTCACGGAATTTATCAGCGATTTCTTGTACGATTTGTTGTTTCTTTTCCATTACTTTTGACATTGTTCCACCTCCCGTTAGTTTCGTCCATCATACCGTTTTAGGTTTCACTATTAAAAGAGCCCCCATATAGACATGGAGGCTCGAATAAACAAAGTTTAACTTGTTTCAAACACCTCGGCAGGATATTAAGCTATTCAGCACCTACTGTCTACGGTACAACGTATTCAATTCATCACAAATTACAGTATACCGAATCGAGGAATAAAAGTCAATTACCAATTAACGGTAGTTGGAAACGTCTACTCTGATTCCAGGTCCCATTGTTGAAGTAATTGCAACATTCTTCATGTAAACCCCTTTAGCAGCTTGAGGTTTTACTTTTACAATTGTTTCAACAAGAGCCTCGAAGTTTTCAACAAGCTTTTGGTTGTCGAAAGAAATTTTTCCGATAGGAACGTGGATATTAGATTGCTTATCTACACGATATTCAACCTTACCAGCTTTAATTTCTTTGATTGCTTTTTCTACTTCGAAAGTAACAGTACCAGTTTTAGGGTTTGGCATTAAGCCTTTAGGTCCTAGAACTCTACCTAATTTACCAACTTCAGCCATCATGTCTGGAGTTGCAACGATCACATCAAACTCAAACCAACCTTGGTTGATTTTGTTGATAAGATCTTGGTCTCCAACATAATCTGCTCCAGCCGCTTCTGCTTCTTTCACTTTGTCACCTTTAGCGAATACTAGTACACGTTGTGTTTTACCAGTACCGTTTGGTAACACCATAGCACCACGGATTTGTTGGTCAGCTTTCTTAGGGTCAACCCCTAGACGGAAAGCCACTTCTACAGTTTCATCAAATTTAGCTTTTGCTGTTTCTTTTAATAAAGCAACAGCTTCGTTTATATCATAAGATTTAGAACGATCAATTAGCTTTGCAGCTTCTTGATATCTTTTACCTCTTTTAGCCATTATTTATTTCCTCCTCTAATGTGGTAATAGCGGTAGTACCTCCCACTTATAGAAGCAGCGCTTGCTTCTATAAAGCTTGCGATACAATCTATTAGTTATAGATTGATTTCATGAAAAAGGGTTGCGCGAAACGGAAGACCATTACCGCAACCTCTAGTAGTAACATTTATAGAGTATTAGTCTTCGATTACAATACCCATGCTACGTGCAGTTCCTTCAACCATACGCATAGCCGCTTCAACGTCAGCTGCGTTTAAATCAGGCATTTTAGTTTCTGCAATTTCTCTTACTTTATCACGTTTTAAAGTAGCGACCTTTGTTTTGTTAGGTTCACCAGATCCTGACTCTAAACCAGCTGCTTTTTTAAGTAATACTGCAGCAGGTGGAGTTTTCGTAATAAATGTAAATGAACGGTCTTCAAATACAGTGATTTCAACCGGAATAATTAAACCAGCTTGATCTTGCGTACGTGCGTTGAATTCCTTACAGAATCCCATGATATTTACACCAGCTTGACCTAGTGCAGGTCCCACCGGTGGAGCTGGATTCGCTTTACCAGCTGGAATTTGCAATTTAACTAATTTGATTACTTTTTTAGCCACGAGACACACCTCCTTAAAGTCCGTGATGTGGTAATTGGGGATTTTCCCCTCCCACTCAGGTTTTCATTCCCTCCTAGGGCATGAATAACAAAAGAATTTTAGCATGTATTCCGAAAAAATGCAAGTGCCTTCTGAAAAGTTTAGCATATTCCTTTGGTTCGAATCATGACCATGACCACGATCTATAGACAGGTAAAATTCCTGATACACACCATATACCGCAAGTATTTATTACTATTTTTTTTGCGATTTCTATTACGTTTCTATATAAAACTTATATTTTCTCAATTTGCGAGAAATCTAGCTCAACCGGGGTTTCTCTTCCGAACATGTTAACATGTACTTTTATTTTTTGCTTGTCCATGTCGATGTGTTCAATAGAACCAGTGAAGTTCGAGAACGGTCCATCTGTTACGCGAACGTTTTCTTTCAGCTCAAAGTCAACTTGAACAACCGGCTCTGCCATGCCCATTCTTTTTAGAATTGCTTCTGCTTCTCCTGGCATGAGTGGGGTTGGCTTCGTACCTCCACCACTTGATCCGATAAAGCCTGTCACACCTGGCGTGTTACGTACCACATACCAAGAATCATCCGTCATTATCATTTCAGCTAATACATAACCTGGAAATACCTTCTTTTTCAAGACTTTCTTTTTGCCATTTTTTATTTCCGTTTCTTCCTCTTCTGGAACAATGACACGAAAGATTTTATCTTCCATTCCCATCGTTTCGACACGCTTTTCTAAGTTAGCCTTTACTTTGTTTTCATATCCTGAGTACGTATGAACAACATACCAATTTTTCTCCATTTATTTAGGACAATTACGTTGCCCTTCCCTCCCTTTATAGGTGAATTTATATCAAAAAACAACATATTAAAAAAACCCGCAAATTTCGGGTTTTTTTAGAAACTTCCTTAATCTATTTTTCATTATAGCATATTTGTAGGAAAATTATTCAAAAAATAAGTTCAATACTTGTGAAATACCTAAATCAACAACACCAAAGAATAGTGCCATAAAGATAACCGTAGTGATAACAACGATCGTATAGCTTGTTAATTCCTTACCTTTTGGCCAACTAACCTTTTTCATTTCTTTAGATACGTTACCTAGAAACTTAAACATGCTTGTACCCTCCCCAAACTTAGGCCTTGAAGATGCGTAAAAATGAATTTATAAATTTATTTTGTTTCGCGATGCAATGTATGTTGCCCACATGTTTTACAATATTTGCGCACTTCCATGCGTGAAGCTTGTGTGGATACATTCTTACTAGTAGTATAGTTTCTGCTAGAACAAATTGCACACGCTAAAGTAATTTTTTTCGTCATGATTTCACCCCGTATTTCGGGATATTTCCTCACTTAAATGTAGCATGGTTGACAGGCTGTGTCAACGTCGCCCTATTGACCCACTTCGTTTGCTTCCATCAGCTGCTCCAGTTTACGCTTAACTCGTTGTAGTGCATTATCAATTGATTTAACATGTCGGTTAAGATCGGCTGATATTTCCTGATAGGTCCGTCCTTCCAAGTACAATTGAAGAACCCCTCTCTCAAATTCACTAAGTAATTCGGAAAGCTTTACTTCCATATCACCAAACTTCTCTTGGTTAACGAGTAACTCCTGTGGGTCTATCGCCGTTGATCCTGCTATTACATCAAGTAATGTCCTGTCCGACTCTTCATCGTATATAGGCTTGTCCAATGACACATATGAATTAAGTGGAATATGCTTTTGTCGAGTGGCTGTTTTGATCGCGGTAATTATTTGCCTAGTAATACACAATTCAGCAAACGCTTTAAATGACGTTAATTTATCCTCATTATAATCGCGAATTGCTTTATAAAGGCCAATCATCCCTTCTTGGATAATATCCTCTTTATCCGCTCCAATTAGAAAATACGTTCTAGCTTTTGCCCGGACAAAGTTCTTATATTTATGTATTAAATAATCTAATGCCTGATTGTCTCCTTGATGAATTAACTCTAAAATTTCATCATCATCAAGCGTAACTAATTTGTCGTTGTCTTTGATTAATTGCTTGATGTTCATCCGGAAAGCCCCCTTGACAAATTGTCAATCATTAAAAATATTATACAGTAAGCGATTTAATAACTCAATAGCTATAATTTTCAAACGTTTTACCGCTTTAATGTTTGCTCCGATTAGTTATGCGACAAATGAAAAATATAGCTAACCCCTCGATTAAACAATCCTATCCCAATAGCTAGAACCGCTTCGTTTACTTACTACTCTCTTATAACGAAAAAGAGGGAAATGCACAGTTACATTTTCCCTCTTCTCCATTTTTCAAACTTCTCTAATATGTCATCATTTAATGGGATCTTCGACTTTGGTCTTGCCTTCATATGCTCTGACACACTATGCGAGATTTCCCGATTCATATTCTCGAGCTCTACCTTTAATTCTCTAGCTGATTTCCTAAGTGCACCTTGTCCGAAAATCATTCGCTGTTCCTCATAATCAGATGTTGCAACATAGATTTGTGTTCTTACATTTTTTACTTTTTTAACTAACCGCTCGATACATTCGTCAGCTGTTTCCTTCTCTTTTGTATAAATGATTTCTACCTTGTATTGCTTAAGCTTACTCTCAATTCCACGAACATAGTAGGCATCAAATACAATAATCACACGGGATCCAGAATAAGCTTGGTATTCTGCCATTAACTCAATTAACCGATCTCGAGCTTGGCTTAGGTCTTTCTGTTTTAACTGCTTTAGCTCATCCCAATCACCGATAATGTTATAGCCGTCTACTATTAATACAACCATGAACTACTCACCGACAGGATACCTTTTACGGTACACCTCATATAACAATAAGCTACACGCGACAGAAGCATTAAGAGAAGAAACGTTTCCCTTCATCGGGAGACTTACTGTCCAATCACACTTTTCACGTACTAGTCGACTCATCCCTTTTCCTTCGTTCCCTATCACTAATGCAATCGGAAGCGTCCCGTCCAATTTTCGATAATCCTCCGTTGCTTCCGCTTCTGTACCAACAACCCACACATTTTCTCGCTTCAATTCTTCAATTGTGTTCGCAATATTGGTCACACGGACTACAGGGATATGCTCTAGAGCACCTGCTGCTGTCTTCGCTACTGTTGCGGTTAAACCAACAGACCGTCGCTTCGGAATGATGACACCGTGTGCTCCAGTAGCATCTGCTGTTCGCAATATGGATCCTAAATTATGAGGGTCTTCTAATTCATCTAAAATAATAAAAAACGGCTCTTCGTTTCTTTCCTTGGCCTTTCTAAACAATTCATCCAGTGATGCATACTGATAGGAAGCTACATAAGCGACAACCCCCTGGTGGTTTCCATCTGTTATGTGATCTAGCTTCGATTTGGGAACCTTTTGTACAATAGTCCCCGCTTGTTTGCCGAGCTGAATAATCTTTCCTTGTGTATTAGCATTTAATTGATCTGAAATAAGCACTTTATTCACGGATCTTCCTGAATTTAGTGCTTCTATTACTGGGTTTTTACCAATAATCATTTCTTGATCCATTTAGCCATTCCTCCTTTCTATTTGTTCAATCGCTAAATTTATTAAATCCTGTAACCTTGTCTCATTTTTAGATAAGTAATGAAACCCAATTAACGCCTCAAACGCCGTAGAATAACGATAGGTGACAACATCGGTGTTTTTAGGAACGGAGCCGGATTTTGCATTTCTCCCTCTTGCAACAATCCGCTCCTCCTCACTCGTTAAAATCCCTTGCTCTAACCAATCCCGTAAAACAAAGCTTTGCGCTTTGGCCGATACAAAGGTAATGGCCTTCTGATGTAGTTGATTAGGCTTCACGGTTCCTTTTGCTAATAAATGCTCGCGAACAAATACTTCATAGATTGCATCGCCCATATAGGCAAGGGCTAAGCTTTTCATCTGTTTAATGTCAGTTCCCATTCACTAGCCCCTTTTCCAACGAACCCCTTGTGGTGTATCTTCTAAAATAATATTTTTTTCTTTTAATAAATCACGAATTTCATCTGCTCGAGCGAAATTACGCGTTTTTCTTGCTTCATTTCTCTCCTCAATCAGCGCTTCAATTTCCTCATCCAATAAAGCTGTCTCACTTTCAACGGTTACTCCTAAAATTTCTAAGAACGCTTTTATTCTCTCTTGAAATAGGTCGATTACATGTGGTGATGTATGGTCTTGATTTAAATAAACATTTGCTTCTTTTGTTAAATCAAATAGAACAGAAATTGCATTTGCTGTGTTAAAGTCATCATCCATCTCTGCTTCAAACCGCGATGTTAAAACAGCGATTTTATCTACCCATTCTTGCTGGTTTGTATCAAGATTAGTACTTGATGGTTTCCGGTGCTCCAAATTATGATACGAGGTGATAACGCGTTCCAAACTATTTTTGGCTGATTCTAATAGTTCACTTGAGAAATTGATAGGATTTCTATAGTGAACACTTAACATAAAGAAACGAATCACATTAGCATCATGCTGTTCTAATAAGTCTCTTGTTAATACAAAGTTACCTAGTGATTTAGACATTTTCTCGTTATTAATATTAATATACCCATTATGCATCCAATAGTTTGCAAATGTTTTCCCGTTATTTGCCTCTGATTGGGCAATTTCGTTTTCGTGGTGTGGGAATGTTAGATCCTGTCCTCCAGCATGAATATCAATCGTCTCGCCAAGGTATTTCTTTGCCATCGCTGAGCATTCAATATGCCAGCCTGGACGGCCTTTGCCCCATGGAGAATCCCAAGAAATTTCCCCCTCCTTAGCACCTTTCCACAAAGCAAAGTCAAGAGGGTCCTCTTTTTTCTCACCGATTTGGATCCTAGCTCCAGATCGTAATTCATCGATTGATTGATGAGAAAGCTTCCCATAGCCTTCAAAAGCCCTCGGTTTAAAATAAACATCCCCCTCCGCTTCATAAGCAAAGCCTTTATCTACTAGGTCTTTAATAAAATCAATTATCTCTTGCATCGTATCGGTAACCCTCGGATTATGTGTTGCCTTTTTAACACCTAATTTACTTACGTCTTCTAAATAAGCATCGATATACTTATTAGAAACCGCAAACACATCGTCCCCTAGCTCATTTGCCCTTTTAATAATCTTATCGTCCACATCGGTAAAATTGAGAACATAGTCAACATGATAGCCCTTATATTCGAAATATCTTCTTACGGTATCAAATACAATTGCTGGTCTTGCGTTTCCAATATGAATGTAGTTGTATACAGTAGGTCCACATACATACATACGGACCTTGCCTTCCTCTATTGGCTTAAACTCTTGTTTTTCACGCGTTAGTGTATTATAGATTGAAATTGACATATCCTATTTCCCTTCCTTTAGTTTAGCAATTTCGGCTTTTAATAATTCAATTTCCTTTTGAAGACTTGAACATTGTTCCTCAACCGGATCAGGTAATTTATGATGGTCTAAGCGCCTAAGCTTCTTCCCGTCTTGAATGACTACTTTACCCGGAATCCCTACTACCGTTGAATTATCAGGAACATCCTTGAGCACAACAGACCCTGCGCCTATTTTGGCATTCTCTCCAATCGTAATTGACCCTAATACCTTAGCCCCAGATGCAATTAATGCATTATCTTTAATCGTTGGATGCCTCTTCCCTTTTTCTTTCCCTGTACCACCTAACGTTACACCTTGAAAGATGGTTACATTGTCGCCAATTTCACAGGTTTCTCCAATTACAACACCCATTCCGTGATCAATGAAAAGCCTGCGCCCAATTTTAGCCCCTGGATGTATTTCTATCCCGGTAAAAAAGCGACTAATCTGTGATATAGTACGTGCAATAAAGTATAGCTTTCGTTTATAGAACGCATGTGCAATACGATGGGACCAAACAGCATGTAAACCAGAATAAGTTAAAAATACTTCAAAATATGTTCGAGCTGCTGGATCTTGTTCGAATACAACATCCATATCTTCCTTCATTCGCCTAAATAACCCCATAAAAAATCCCCCTTGAAAAGGATACATGTTTTTTCAAAATAAAAAGCGTCCCTGTGTAAAAACACAGAGACGCTTTTAGCGCGGTTCCACTCTGTTTGGAGGTGTTTGTTTATACCCCCCCAACTCATACTCTTATAACGGTAGAGTACCGCCGTTATGTACTAATTCCTTCCATAACGGACTCAAAGGAGCACTTCATAGATAGCGATTAAAATCACTCCCAGCCATGGTGATTCTCTCTGTGTAATCTACTAGCTATTACTTTCCCTTATCAACGTTCTTTATTTATTGTATTAATACTATATTATAGATTAGTAAAAATGTGAATCACTTCGCTCCAGTATTTTGAAAAAGCGAATGACGATCATCGGGTCCCGAATATACTTCCTTTTCTAAAGTATGCTAGTGCACGCCTCTTGCTACGACGACTAAAGCTTCGGAAGCGGACCAAGCTCTTCTAATAAGAACTGGTCAGAAGCTATAAGAATAATAAGTACCGACATCCTAAGCTACATAATCCAAACCCCGTTCATTAAGCTCCTATATCTTTTAACAATTTATCTAAGCGTTCAACGATTAATTCTTTACCTAATAATTCAATTGCGAGCGGTAGCTCTGGGCCATGGGTTTGTCCTGTTGTCGCAACACGGATTGGCATGAATAGTTTTTTACCACGGTGTCCGGTTTCTTTTTGCGTTGCTTTAATTTGATCTTTAATTGTATCTTTATTGAATTCTTCTAAATGGATTAGTTTATCCGTAAACACTTGTAATACTTCTGGTACTTGTTCTTCTGCTAATACATTCTTCGCTTCTTCATCGTAAGCTATTTCTTTATTGAAGAACATCTCTGTAAGTTCTACGATTTCTTGACCGTACCGCAATTGTTCCCGGTATAATCCAATCACTTTTTCTGCCCATTCTTTTGTTTCCTCATCCATATCAGCTGAAAGTCTTCCCGCTTCAATCAAATGAGGCATGGCTAGTTCAATTACTTTATCTAGATCTGATGCTTTAATATATTCGTTGTTCATCCACTTTAATTTTTGTACATCAAAGATAGCTGGAGAAGTGGATAGTCTTTCTGGATTAAAGATTTCAATAAGCTTTTCTTTTGCGAAAATCTCTTCTTCCCCAACAGGAGACCATCCTAATAGTGTAATAAAGTTAAACAAAGCTTCTGGTAAGTAACCAAGATTTTTATACTGTTCAATGAACTGAATAATATGTGAATCACGTTTACTTAACTTCTTACGGTCCTCATTTAAAATTAATGTCATATGACCAAATGTTGGTGCTTCCCAACCAAATGCCTGATAGATCATCAATTGTTTTGGTGTGTTCGAAATATGCTCTTCACCACGAAGTACATGTGTAATATTCATTAGGTGGTCATCAATTGCAACTGCAAAGTTATACGTTGGAACACCATTTTTCTTCACGATAACCCAGTCACCGAAATCACTAGATTCAAACTTAATTGTACCACGTACCATGTCCTCAAATGTATAGGTTACATTATCAGGAACTCGGAAACGAATACTTGGTTTTCTACCTTCTGCTTCATATGCAGCTATTTGTTCTGGTGTTAAGTTACGATGCTTTCCGCCATATTTAGGTGCTTGGCTATTGGCGATTTGCTCTTCACGTTCTTGCTCCAGTTCTTCTTCTGTCATGTAGCATTTATATGCTAGTCCTCTTTCTAGCAATTCATTAACATACTGATTATAAATATCAAGGCGTTCCATTTGGCGGTAAGGTCCGTAATTTCCACCGACATCCGCACCTTCATCCCATTCCACGCCTAACCACTTAAGGAATTTAAGTTGGCTTTCTTCTCCACCTTCTACGTTACGCTTTTCATCGGTATCCTCAATCCGAATGATAAACTTCCCATCGAAATGCTTCGCATATAAATAGTTAAATAAAGCTGTACGAGCATTTCCGATATGTAAATGGCCAGTTGGACTTGGCGCATAACGCACACGAACTTCTTTTGTCATAATAGTCTCTACCTTCTTTTCTATATTTATATAATAATCATTCCTATAACATTATAACAAAAAGTGATAACACTGACTGTTATCACTTTTAATTTATTGTCAATCTTCAATATAAGTTATACCTTTTTTATAATGCTTTTTCAAGTAATTTTGGCTTTGCAAAAATCATGCGTCCGGCAGAGGTTTGTAAGACACTAGTTATTAGTACTTCAATCGTTTTACCGATGTAATTTCTACCTTCTTCCACAACAATCATCGTACCGTCGTCTAAATATGCAATTCCTTGATTTTGCTCTTTACCATCCTTAATCACTTGAACCATTAATTCTTCTCCAGGCAATACGACTGGTTTTACAGCGTTCGCAAGGTCATTAATATTCAACACCGATACACCTTGCAAATCACATACTTTATTTAGATTAAAATCATTGGTAACTACAATACCATCCATTACTTTGGCTAATTTAATTAATTTACTATCTACTTCCTGTATCTCTTCAAAATCACCCTCGTAGATTTCTACTTTAATAGGTAATTCCTTTTGAATACGATTCAAGACGTCTAGGCCTCTTCGACCGCGATTTCTTTTCAGGACATCTGAAGAATCTGCAATATGTTGCAGTTCACCTAACACAAATTGTGGGATAACAATTGTCCCTTCGATAAAGCTTGTTTGGCAAATATCTGCAATACGCCCATCAATAATCACACTTGTATCTAATATCTTCGGTCTCGGTTCATTACTATCTAGTTGATCTAGATCAGTAGAACCCTTCTTCTTATCCTTGCGATTAATACTTAACAGATTAATTAATTCATCACGTCTACGGAAACCGACCTGAAATCCAAAATAACCTAGAAGTATGGTAATAAATAACGGGATGACCTTCGATACAAATTCAATGTTGATTTCCTGAATTGGCAAATTGATTAAAAATGCCGTTACTAAACCAATAATTAGTCCAAGACTACCAAATAGTAAATCACCAATTGGTATCTTTACTAATCCCTCTTCAATCCACCTTAAGAAATCTACAATATAATCCGTAACCAGATAGGAAATAACAAATAATATAATTGCGCCTAATACAGCACCTAAATACGGTGATTCCAACCATGCTAAACTGTTAAAATCTAATAGCCTAATAACATATGGTATATATAAATACCCAATGGTACCCCCTGAAATGATAAAGAACAAATGAACAATCTTTTTCAGCACCACCGTCACCTCCTAACCATTATTATTACCTATTAACCTAAAATAATAACCATTAATTTTTAATAAACTTCGCTTTCTTTAGTTATTTAAGACGAATTATTTCGTTACGGATATGGAAAAATCCAAAACATTACCATCTACCAATTTAGAGTAGTACTTCACCATAATAGCATAGCTTCAAAAAACAATCAAATTGGCAAAACATTAAATTTTATCACACTAAATTAACCAAGTCAATCAAAATTCGACAAAATTCTACTGATTTTTTAAATCTATTATCTTGGTACCCCTAGATCTAGCGCTTCTTGAATCGTTCTGACACCAATAACTTGAATATCCTTTGGAATAGTCCATCCTTCTAGATTATTTTGTGGACAAATGACACGTTTAAAACCAAGCTTTGCTGCCTCTTGAACGCGTTGCTCTATTCTAGATACCCTTCTAATTTCTCCAGTTAATCCAACTTCGCCTATGAAGATATCATCCGGCCTAGTCGAAATATCTCTAAAACTAGATGCAATACTAACCGCCGTTGCCAAATCTATCGCTGGTTCGTCTAACTTCACTCCACCCGCTACCTTTATATAGGCATCCTGATTTTGTAGCATTAATCCGACTCGCTTCTCTAAAACCGCCATTAGTAATGATACGCGATTGTGATCGATACCAGTTGCCATTCTTCTTGGATTACCGAAGCTAGATGGGGATACTAAGGCCTGAATTTCCACTAATACAGGTCTTGTCCCTTCCATCGACGCTACAACTGTCGAACCGGCAGTACCTTGTGACCGCTCCTCGAGGAATATCTCAGAAGGGTTCAACACTTCTCGTAAACCCTCTTCCTTCATTTCAAAAATACCCATTTCATTCGTGCTACCGAAGCGATTCTTTACACCACGTAAAATTCGGTATGTGTGATGTCTTTCTCCTTCAAAATAAAGCACGGTATCTACCATATGCTCTAATAACCTCGGACCAGCAATTGCTCCTTCTTTCGTTACATGCCCTACGATAAAAATAGGTATACCACTCGTTTTAGCAATTCGCATTAATTCACTTGTACATTCTCTAACCTGGGATACACTTCCAGGTGCACTAGTTACCTCTTCACGATAGATGGTTTGTATTGAATCAATAATGACGAGAGATGGTTTTAATTGATCGATATGGTTCGTTATCGTTAGTAAATTCGTTTCAGAGAGTACATAAAGTAAGTCTGAGCTTACACCTAACCGATCTGCACGAAGTTTCGTTTGTCTAGTAGATTCTTCACCAGATATATATAAAACTGGTAGCTGCTTCTTGGCAAGCTGTGATGAGACTTGTAATAGGAGCGTTGACTTCCCAATACCCGGGTCACCACCGATTAGTACTAATGATCCAGGTACAACACCCCCGCCAAGCACACGGTTTAACTCGTTTAAGTTTGTTGTAATTCGTGGCTCATCCTGTGACTCAATGGATGTTATTTTTTCTGGTTTACTACCAGAGCTAGAAATGCCACTAAATGTATGTCTTGATTGTTTACCTGTAATTTCGGTTTCCTCTACAAAGCTATTCCAATTATTACAACCTGGGCATTTGCCCAACCATTTTGCAGTTTCATATCCACATTCCTGGCAAACAAATTTAGTCTTTCTTTTTGCCAATCATATCATTCCTTTCGGATACCTCTATTATATACGTTTTACGTGGTATTAAGGTTACAAAAATCTATCAATTTAGTATTATTTTTCCTTAAGTTTGCCACATATTCTTCATAAGTTAGGGTTTCATTAACATTATTTTACTAACAGAACACATCGCTCTATATACTATATCCGCTATAAAACTGCCAATTTATAGACGCCCTACAATTATAACTTGCATCGTACCATACTTTTCTGAGGAAGAAAAAAGCTAGAAGGTGAAATCCTCCTAGCTTTTTCTTCAAGAAAATAAAAGTTTTTTTACGGTAAAATAATAAATTCACCTTTATTATTTAACCCAATTTTAACCTTTTCTCCGATTTTAATCGAACCTTTTAGTAGCTCCTCTGATAATAGGTCTTCAATATTCTTTTGTATGGATCTTCTTAATGGTCTTGCACCATATTCAGGATCAAAGCCCTCATTAGCAATTTTTTCAAGTGCTTTATCGGTAAGTGTGAAATCAATTTCCTGTTCGATTAAACGCTTTTGTACGTCTTTAACCATTAACGTAACAATTGATTTCATATGTTTCTTCTCTAAGGAATGGAATACAATCGTTTCGTCGATTCTATTCAAGAATTCTGGACGGAAAGCTTTTTTCAATTCGTCCATGACTTTTGATTTCATATTCGCATAGTCCTTGTTTTCATCATCTAAGTTAAATCCGACATATTTGTTACGCTTCAGCTCACTTGCTCCAACATTTGATGTCATGATTACTACCGTATTACGGAAGTCTACGACACGACCTTTTGAATCAGTTAGGCGTCCATCTTCTAGCACTTGTAGAAGGATATTAAACACCTCAGGATGTGCTTTTTCTATTTCATCTAATAATACAACAGAGTATGGTTTTCTACGAACTTTTTCAGTTAGTTGGCCACCCTCCTCGTATCCAACATATCCCGGAGGAGATCCAACAAGTCGTGAGGTCGAATGTTTTTCCATGTATTCGGACATATCAATACGAATCATCGCATCCTCATCGGCAAACATCGCTTCAGCAAGTGCACGAGCCAATTCTGTTTTCCCTACTCCCGTTGGTCCTAAGAAAATAAAGGAACCAATTGGACGTTTCGGATCTTTAAGTCCTGCTCTTGCTCTTCTTATTGCTTTTGCAACAGCTTTAACGGCTTCTTCTTGGCCGATAACACGATCGTGTAATACCTCTTCTAAATGTAGCAGACGCTCACTTTCATCTTTTGTTAATTTAGAAACCGGTACACCAGTCCAAATCGACACAATACTAGCAATATCTTCAACTGTTACTTGAGAATCCTCTTGTCCTTGTTTTTCTTTCCATTCATTCTTTGTCATCTCTAGTTGCTCACGTAAACGCTGCTCTGTATCTCTAAGTGAAGCTGCTTTTTCAAACTCTTGACTCTGTACTGCAGCATCTTTTTCTTTCCGTACCTCTTCAAGCTTTTGCTCCAAGTCCTTTAGATTTGGTGGAACAGTGTAGGAACGTAATCTTACTTTAGAACCGGCCTCATCAATTAAGTCGATTGCTTTATCTGGCAAGAAACGATCGGTAATATATCGATCCGATAATTTAGCAGCCGCTTCTATCGCTTCATCGGTAATCGTTACACGGTGATGCGCCTCATAGCGGTCACGTAGTCCTTTTAAAATCTGAATCGTTTCTTCTAATGTTGGCTCATCCACTTGAATTGGTTGGAAACGTCTCTCTAAAGCTGCATCCTTTTCAATATATTTACGATACTCTTCCAATGTAGTAGCACCGATGCATTGTAATTCTCCACGCGCTAATGATGGCTTTAAAATATTGGAAGCATCAATTGCCCCTTCTGCACCTCCAGCACCAATTAACGTATGCAATTCATCAATAAATAAGATAATATTGCCTGCTTGGCGGATTTCCTCCATTACCTTTTTCAAGCGGTCCTCGAATTCCCCACGATATTTCGTACCTGCTACAACAGTACCCATATCCAATGTCATGACACGCTTATCTCGTAATGTTTCTGGTACTTCATTTTGAATGATTTGCTGTGCTAATCCTTCTGCTACAGCTGTCTTACCAACACCAGGCTCTCCGATCAGGACTGGATTGTTTTTCGTACGGCGACTTAACACTTGGATAACACGTTCTATTTCTTTACTTCTTCCAATGACCGGGTCAATATTCCCCTCTTTTGCACTTTGTGTTAAATCTCTCGCTAGTGAATCCAATGTCGGTGTATTAGCATTAGAAGCTTGGCCTCGCCCTTGTCTACCAGCTTGAGATTCATTACTACCTAATAATTGAAGCACTTGTTGTCTTGCCTTATTTAAACTAACCCCAAGGTTATTTAAAACACGAGCAGCAACGCCCTCACCTTCTCGGATTAAGCCTAATAGGATGTGTTCTGTTCCTACATAGGAATGACCTAATTTTCTTGCCTCATCTTGGGATAGCTCAACTACCTTTTTTGCTCTAGGTGTATAGTGAATGGTTTGCATTGGTTGCTTACCAGTTCCAATTAGCTTTTCCACTTCTTCTTGAATTTTTGATACTTCTAATCCAAGAGATTCTAATGCTTTCGCAGCTATACCTTCCCCTTCACGCACTAATCCAAGAAGAATATGCTCTGTACCTATATTATTATGACCAAGACGTACGGCTTCTTCTTGTGATAAGGCTAAAACTTTCTGTGCTCTCTCAGTGAAACGTCCAAACATCATATAAGATTTCCTCCTACCTATTCCTCAAATTGTAATCGTTCCCGGATTAAAGACGCTCTTAGTACATCTCTCTCTGAAGCGGTTAGCGTCTTTTTTGCATAATGCTGCAAGAAACCTGGTTGTGTTAAAACCATCAGTTCATTAAGTATATTACGAGAAACATTTTTAATGATTCCTAAATCAATTCCCAGTCTAACATTTGATAAACATCTTGCAGCCTCTTTTGATTCAATAATTCTACTATATTCCAAAACACCTAAAGAACGGAAAATACGGTTCTCTAGTTCAATTCCGGATTGTTCTAAAATTCTAGTACGAGCCTTTCGCTCATGTTCAATTAACTGTTGTACAACACTCTCCAAATCTTCTATGATGTGCTCTTCTGTCTTTCCAAGTGTAATCTGATTAGAAATTTGAAAGATATTTCCTAATGCTTCGCTACCTTCTCCATAAATCCCTCTTACTACTAGTCCTAGCTGGTTTATAGCTGGCATCATTCGATTGATTTGCTTCGTCATAGCAAGCGCTGGTAAATGCATCATTACCGATGCTCTCATCCCTGTCCCTACATTAGTCGGACAACTGGTTAAGAAGCCACGCTTTTCATCAAAAGCATAATTTACCTTTTCTTCAATCCAATCATCAAACTCCAAGGCTTTGTTTAATGCCTTCGTTAATTGTAAACCAGGAAAGTATAGTTGAATTCGAATATGATCCTCTTCATTTATCATGACAGAGACTTGTTCGTTTTGTGAAATTAGCGTAGCAGCTGCACCTTCTCTTTTCGCAAGTAATGGGCTAATTAGGTGCTTCTCTACTAATACACTTTTCTCAATTGCGGTTATGTCTCGGATCGAGATAAATTCAAAGTTCTTATATTCTCCAAATGACGTATGCTCGTATTCCTGTTTAAAGAATTTACGGATTTGCTCTAAGTCTTTTTGATCGGCAATAATAGGAAATGGCATGTCTGCAAAGTTACGCGCCAAACGAATGCGACTACTTAGTACAATATCATGATCTGGACCTTGTTCACGCATCCAAGGACTGATTGCTTCATTCATGAAATGTTGAAGTGTCATTACTATCACCTGTTTCCTTACGATTAATCTTTGCTTCTAATTCCTTAATCTTATCTCGAATTACAGCAGCTTGTTCAAATTCTTCATTAATAATTAATTCTTTTAACTCCGTCTTATAATTTGCTAGCTGTTTCTTAAGATGTAAATTGCCACCTTTTCGCTTCGGTATCTTACCCCTATGTTCTGTATTCCCACTATGAACACGACGGAAAATTGGATTTAGATTGGAAGAAAAGGTATGGTAACACTCCCCACATCCAAACTTACCGATTTGTTTAAATTCCGTAAAGGTCAAACCACATTTTGGACATTGAACATCTTTTTCCTTTTGTAAGTGTGCTCCAGGTGACCCGACGGTTCCAGACTCAAAGTTAAATAGTCCCGTTAATAGATTGTGAAGCGAATATCCATCTTCCGGATACGTCATATATCCTTTTTCTTTTGCACAGACCTCACAAATTTGAATTTCAGTCTTATGTCCGTTAATCACCTGTGTATAATGCAAAGTAGCTGGCCGTTGATGACATTCTTGACACTCCACCTTGTTTCCCCCTTATCTAAAATCTGAACCGATTAACTTATAAGTACTTTAATGTTGTGAGCATAGAGGTTAAAATTCTTGCTCTAATCTCATCTCGTAGAGGCAATTTAAATGCTAATGTCTCCCTACTGATTCCATTAGCCATTATCTTAGCTTCTCGTTCCGTTAAGATTCCCTCTTCCATAAGGCGTTCTAATACATTTACAGCGGCTTGCTGTGTTACCGTAGGGTTAATTAGCTCAATAATCTCATCAATTAATTCTGATTTATCGCGGTGTCTAATTCGAATTATTCGAATATATCCTCCTCCACCACGCTTACTTTCAACAATATATCCTTTTTCCACAGTAAAACGAGTATTAATCACATAGTTTATTTGTGATGGAACACATTGAAATCGATCTGCAATCTCGCTACGTTTTATTTCAATAGCATCTTGCCCTTTTGCTTGTAAGACTTGTTTTAAATATTGCTCAATTACATCTGAAATATTGCTCATTTGGTTCCCTCCTAGATTCCAGAGTAATCTCAGGTTCGTCCACCATATTGACTTTGACTATCTTTGACTTTACTTTTATTATACTTCAAATTTTATCAGATGCAACTATCTTACAATAACTATTGTAGACAAATTCATAACAATCAAAACCATTTATCTAAAGAAGATCTTCCACCCTTATAATTATATAAAAAAACCTACACAGCTGTTCATGATGTGTAGGGGACTAAAAAGTTACTTATTATCTTTCTGAAACACTTTTTACAGCATCTATACTAGATAAACGTTCAAACAACTCAATTTTATTTAGATTAGCCTTTCGTTCAACCTTTATAAAAATACTTTTTAGATCATTTTCAACTTTAATAACTTCCACCTGTCTTACTTTTAGCTCACTATCCTCTAACACAGAAACAACTTTATTAATTGGTAGCCCACTATACGAAATAATCTCTAATACTAGGGACGTTTTGCCTCTAGTGAATAGCTTTTCAAAGTTATTAAGAAAAACTAGGCTTAACAAGATAATCAAGGTGGTAAATACAGCGACAGCATACATTCCTGCTCCTACAACAAGGCCTAGACCTGCTACTGCCCAAATGGAAGCTGCAGTAGTTAAGCCTCTTATCGTGCCTCCATACACCATAATTGTTCCCGCTCCTAAAAAGCCAATCCCACTAATTACATAAGAGGGAATACGTGCTGGATCAAATTGAACATTATTATATTTTTCAATATATGCCTCAAAGCCAAATAAAGATAGGAGCATCATTAAACAAGCACCAACACCAACTAGAATATGAGTACGAAAGCCAGCTGAATGATTTTTCAATTCACGCTCAAAACCAATCAAACCAGATAATACTAAAGCAATTAGTACACGTGCTATTATTAGAAGGAAGTTATCATCGATTAAGTTTTCAAAGACCGCATTCATGTTAGTTCCCCCTTCTCTTAACTATTTCTCTCTTATCAGTTTAGTCATTCCAATTGAAAATATGATAATTGAATTATATTATAATCGAGTAGGAGGAGGCGATTAACCTCCGACCTCTCACACCACCGTACGTACGGTTCCGTATACGGCGGTTCCATCTAAGTCCAACGTAACGTTTGATATCTACTAAATAGACTCTTTAGCCCTTGGCCTGACCAATATTGGTCGTCAAGGGCTTTATGCAAGATTGGGCTTTTAGCTATTCGCCAGTATCCCTTTCTTGTGTTAGCCCATTCCCACGCTTTTCCTTTCTTAATTCCGTATCGAATTAAGTTATGGTACCTTGTTTGGACTTTCTTCCATTCCTTCCAACGAATCATTCGTAACCTTCTTCTTATCCAGGCATCTAGTTTCTTGAATAAAGAAGGCGTTTCTGCCAGTTGGTAGTAGCCTAACCAACCTATTAGGAATCGATTTAGTTTCTCCATCCTTCTATCCATCGCCACCGATTTCCTTCTAGAAGTCAGTTCACGAACTCGCTGTTTAAAGCGTTTTACACTTTCTTTTGAAACCCGGATTTTCGGGGTTTCCTTCTGGATGGTAAAAGAAAATCCAAGGAATTTGCGTCTCCATGGGCGGTCTACCGCACTTTTGTCTCCATTTACTTTGAGTTTCAGTTTCTCTTCTATGAATTTAGTGATAGTATTCATGATTCGTAAACCCGCACGTTTGGAGCGAACATAGATATTACAGTCGTCTGCATAACGGACGAAGTGAAGTCCTCTTTTCTCCAGTTCTTTATCCAGTTCATCGAGGACAATATTGGAAAGTAGTGGACTTAGGGGGCCTCCTTGGGGAGTACCTTCTGTATTAGGACAAGCTAACCCATCTTCCATAATTCCTGCCTGTAAATATCTTCTGATTAATTTCAAGACCATTGGGTCTTGAATTCTTTTACTTAATGTTCGCATCAGTCTGTCATGATTTACTTTATCGAAGAATTTCTCTAAATCCATATCGATTACCCAACGGTAACCCTGCTTGATATAATTTCTAGCTTGTCTCACCGCATCATGTCCGCGCTTGTTTGGACGGAATCCATAACTGTATCGCGAAAATGTAGGGTCGTAAACTTCCGTTAGGACTTGTGCGATTGCTTGTTGGAGGAATCGGTCTGTCACGGTAGGGATACCTAACTTTCTCTTCCCACCGTTTGGTTTCGGGATTTCGACACGACGAACAGGTTGAGGGTAGTAGGTTCCCTTTTCGAGTTGTTCCCGAATGGTAGTCCACTGTTTCATGATATGTGCTCGTAGGTTTTGTACAGGCATATCATCCACACCATGACTTCCTTTGTTTCTTTCTACACGTTTTAGTGCTTGTATTAAGTTTTCCCGTGATAGTATTCTTTCCAACATGATATCGAACTCCTACGCGAATTGTCCGTCCTTCTTATGTGGCAACTACTTTCAGCCCTTCTAATGTCCCCCACGAGATTCATCGTTTCCTCCATTAGGAAGGTTCTTATGTTTCTGCGTCATCAAGTGTTGCGTATGCAAAGTGGCAATTCTCCTTAGATGATTCAGCCCTTCCCGAATACCCTAGGAGCATTCGGTACTATGGCTTCGGCTGACTTCTGATAGTTCAGCGAACATTCTCATGTTCGGTTACGGCAGGTGTACCGCATTTCTATCAGACCTCCCAGGGTAAGCACACATTCTTCCTCTCCATGTCCTCGCTCCATTTACTCTATGCTCCCTTTGGCAGTAAGGACTTCAACTTGTATAGCAGTCTCATCCAAGAACATCTAGCCTTATATGAAGTTTGTGTTCCTCGAGGCGGAGATTTGCCGCTGACTTCCTTCAGATTCTAGGTCACCCTAGACACCCTTGTCTTAAGCTAATCACTACTACTGCCTTCGTGATTCAGGACTTCAACCCTAGAGAATGTGTGCATGCCTGGCACACTACAAAAAAGCCAAGAGACAATACAATCTCTTGGCTTAAATCTTGCCTGGCAACGTCCTACTCTCGCAGGGGCAATGCCCCAACTACCATCGGCGCTGAGAAGCTTAACTTCTGTGTTCGGTATGGGAACAGGTGTGACCTTCTCGCCATCATTACCAGACAGGGTTAC